>NZ_JBICTD010000032.1:0-1179 GCF_043197455.1 Nocardia sp. NPDC049149 | reverse complement strand
CCCCGATACGCCCGAACCTCCAACTGCCGCTTCCCATACGCCAACACACACCTCCGAGATCAAGGTGTTGCGACGACCAGTTGAATCCAGCTTGGCATCCGGCGTCGCTGTGATGGATCAGTTCGGTGCCGATGCCGCGGCCGGTGTGATCGCGTCGCCACAACGCCATCTTCAACGCGGTGCTGACCATTGCGGTGTCGCGCACTGTCGTGGCGTGCCAGCCGACGATTGCCCGGGAGAAACAGTCGATGACAAAGGCCACGTATACGAACCCCGACCACGTCCTGGTGTAGGTGAAGTCGGTGACCCACTTACGGTTCGGTGCCGCGGCGGTGAAGTCGCGATCAACCAGATCCGGTGCTCGCCGGGACTGGCGCCCTGGTGTGGTGGTGCGGTGGCGGCCACCGCGAACCACACCGGCGAGTCCCTCGTCGCGCATCAGCCGATCGATGGTGCCCACGGTGACCCGATAGCCTCGCCGGCGCAGATACGCGGTCATCTTGCGCCGCCCATACAGGCCCTCTGGGGTGCCCAGGGTCGCTTTCAACGCGTCGGTGACGATGGCGTCTGTGACCGTGCGCGCTGCCGGGGAAGCAGTTCTCCAGTTCCGATACGTGCGTGGGGCGACCTGCACACCGTGCCCGGACAGCACACGACAGATCGACTCGACCCGATAGTGTTGCGCACGCATCTCGTCGATGAACTGGCAGATCAACGGTGGCGAGGGTCGAGCTCCCTCGCGAAGAAAATCGAGGCCGCCTTCAGGATCTCGTTGGCTTCCTTCAGATCTCGCACTTCACGTTCTAGATCCCTGATCCGTTGCTGCTCGGCAGAAGTAACCCCGGGCGCCTGCGCCGCATCGACCTGCGCCTGCAATACCCACTTACGCAACGATTCCGGCCCCACACCCAGCTTCGGGCCGATCCTCTGGCAGGCGGCATACACCGACCGATACTCACCGAGGTGGTCGAGCACCATCTTCACCGCACGCTCACGCTGCTCTGCGGGGTAAGGCTTGGGCATGATGAACATCCTTCTCAAAGAAGGAAGCGGCATCAAACCCGGGACGGTTCAATATCGGCGAGGTTGCGTCCAATAGCGTGGTGTAGCAGCTGTCGCTCGGCCGATGAGGTCGAATCTCGGACGTGAGGGTGGCCATCGCGTGATCCTTCAAGAGAC
>NZ_JBICTD010000031.1:0-1389 GCF_043197455.1 Nocardia sp. NPDC049149 | reverse complement strand
GGGTCTGTCCAGTTAACGGTGTAGCTCGGGTTGGTTGGGTTATCTCCGTCCGGCGGTGAGTCGACCGTCGAAGGTGATGTCGAAGGCGTTCAACGCCGCTTTCCATCGGGTGATCCACCGTTTCTGGCCCTCGCCGGTGGGATCGAGGGCCATGAGGGCGAGGTAGACGCATTTCAGGGCGGCTTGCTCGTTGGGGAAATGGCCGCGGGCGCGGACAGCGCGGCGGATGCGCGCGTTGACCGACTCGATCGCGTTCGTCGAGCAGATGACGCGTCGGATCTCGGTGTCGAAGGCCAGGAATGGGGTGAACTCGGCCCACGAGTTCTCCCAAAGCCGCACGATTGCTGGATATTTCGTGCCCCAAACCTCGGCGAACTCGTGAAACCGTTCCAGCGCGGCAGGTTCGGTCGCTGCCGTATAGACCGGTTTGAGTGATTTGGCGATCGTGGCCCAGTCCTGACGGCCCGCGTAGGAGAACGACGCGCGCAGCAGGTGGACGATGCAGGTCTGCACGACCGCGGCCGGCCAGGTCTGCCCGATCGCTTCGGGCAAGCCTTTGAGCCCGTCGCAGACGAGCATGCAGACATCGGCGACACCACGGTTTTTCAGCTCGGTCAGGATCTGCAACCAGAACTTCGCGCCCTCACCGCCGTCACCGGCCCACAACCCGAGGATCTCGCGACCGCCCTCGACCGTGACCGCCAACGCGACGTAGATGGGCCGGTTGGCGACTTTCCCATCACGGATCTTCACATGAATCGCATCCAGGAAGATCACCGGATAGACCGGGTCCAGGGGCCGATTCTGCCATTCGGCCATCCCGTCGATCACCTTGTCGGTGATCGTGGAGATGGTCTGTTTGGAGACCTCGGCGCCATAGACCTCCCGCAGATGCGCCGAGATCTCGCCATGGGTCAGGCCCTTGGCCGACAGCGACAGCACCATGTTCTCCACGCCGTTCAATCGGCGTTGACGTTTGCGCACGATCTGCGGCTCGAAGCTGGCGTCGCGGTCACGCGGGACATCGATCTCGACCGGACCGACATCGGTCACGACCGTTTTCGAGCGGGTCCCGTTGCGGGAGTTCGGTGTTCCACGACCGGCGGGGTCGCCGTGGTCGTATCCGAGGTGGTCGGTGATCTCGCCGTCGAGAGCGGACTCCACCACCATCTTCGTCAGCTGCCCCAGCAGACCTCCTTCGCCGGTCAGCTGCAGCCCGCTCGCGCGGGCCTGAGCCACGAGCTGGCCCACCAGCTGCGCATCCACCGCTGACGTCTTCGGTTTCCTCGGTCTGGCCACCGCGTCAGTATCGGCCACCTCGACCGCCATCACATCAGAGTCCATGTGCCACTCCTTGATTCGGAGTTACACCGTTGTTCTTACAGTCCC
>NZ_JBICTD010000030.1:0-1410 GCF_043197455.1 Nocardia sp. NPDC049149 | reverse complement strand
ATGCGACTCGGCCACGGGAATGCGTTGTCCGGGAAGTTGTTCCGCCCCGCTGCCCGCTGCAGCGACGATGACGAGCTCGGTGACCTCGTCATGGGGAATATCGGGATCTTCAGGGAGCGCAAGGAATGTCACCGCGGACTGAGTGAGCCGCAGCGCTCGATCGGCGACGAGCTCGAGTACGTCGTCTGGTTCGCTACCCGCCAGTAGTTCGGTGGCGACATCTTGGGTGGCTTCGAGCCATTGCTGGCGGATTTGGGACTGTTCGTAGAGGCGGGCGTTGGCGATCGCGGTTCCCGCTGCGGCGGCGAGGGCTTGGACGATGACCTCGTCGTCCTCGGTGAATTCCTGGCCGCCTGCCTTTTCGGTGAGGTAGAGGTTGCCGAACACTTCGTCACGGACTTTGACCGGGACGCCGAGGAAGGTGTGCATCGGTGGGTGGTGTGCTGGGAATCCGACCGAGGCGGGATGGGCCGAAAGGTCAGTCAGCCGAATGGGTTTGGGTTCTTCGATGAGTACGCCGAGTACGCCGTGGCCGCGTGGCAGGTCGCCGATCAGTACCCGGGTGCGGTCGTCGATGCCTTCGTAGACGAATTCGGCCAGTTGCAGGCTGTCCTTGTCGGTTTCGCGGACGCCGAGTGCGCCGTAGCCGGCGTCGACGAGCTCGATCGCGGTGTGCACGATGGTGCGCAGGGTGTTGTCGAGGTCGAGGCCCGCGGTGACCACCAGCATTGCCTCGATCAGGCGATCCATTTGATCGCGCACACCGACGATCTGGGCGATTCGATCCTGTACCTCGGCGAGCAGCTCACGCAGTCGCAGTTGCGACAAGGTCTCGATCACCGGACTCTGACCGGGCCCGGTGGGCAGGGGGAGCGTGCCGTCCATAGCGGTTATCTTCCCATCCCCGGATACCCCGGTCGACACGCTGACCAGGCCCGCTCCGGGGAGCTAGTGGCTAGCGACTCATTCCTGCTGCTGTGGTGTGTTGAGTTTGGAGGCGATGACGGCGGCCTGGGTACGCCGTTCGACACCGAGTTTGGCCAATAGCCGGGAAACATAGTTCTTCACAGTCTTTTCGGCGAGGAACATCCGGCCAGCGATCTGCCGGTTGGTCAGACCTTCGCCGAGTAGCTCGAGCAGGGTGCGTTCTTGATCGGTCAGACCGGCCAGCGGCCCGGTCTTGGCCTCTGTTTCTTCCCGCAGCTTGGCCATCAGCGCGGCCGCGGCGCGGTTGTCGAGCAGTGATCGGCCTGCGCCGACCTCGCGAATGGCGTCGATCAGTTCCGTCGTTCCGATGTCTTTGACCACGTAGCCGCTCGCCCCGGCGAGGATCGCGTCGAGCATCGCTTGCTCGTCGGTGAACGAGGTCAGAATCAGACAGTGCAGCCCAGGATGCTGGTCGAGCAACTC
>NZ_JBICTD010000029.1:0-1421 GCF_043197455.1 Nocardia sp. NPDC049149 | reverse complement strand
GGTCAAGTCCCGGGGCGTGGTGTAACTGAGTGGTCACCGCATGATCCGAAGTATGGTCAGGCGGTGAGTTCTGCTGGTGCTGGGTCCTCCTGTTCGTCGGTGGCGGCGAGCCCGCGGGAGCGGGCCAAGACGTCGAGCCCGAGATAGCGGCGGCCCTCGATCCATTCGTCGTGCTGCTCGGCGAGCACGGCTCCGACCAAGCGAATGATCGAGCCGCGGTCGGGGAAGATGCCGACCACATCGGTGCGGCGGCGGATCTCCTTGTTCAACCGCTCCTGCGGATTGTTCGACCAGATCTGACGCCAGATCTGCTTGGGGAACGCAGCGAAGGCCAGCAAGTCAGCGCGTGCCGTGTCGAGGTGATCGGCCACTTTCGGCAGCTTCTCGGTCAGCGCGTCGAGCATCCGATCATATTGCGCGGCAACCGAATCGGTGTCTGCTTGATCGAACACCGAATGCAGCAGGGTCCGGACCCAGGGCCAGGAGGATTTCGGGCAGACGCTCATCAGGTTGACGGTGTAGTGGGTGCGGCAACGCTGCCAGGACGCGCCGGGCAGGGTCGCGCCGATCGCGGCCACCAGGCCCGCGTGCGCGTCGGAGGTGACGAGTGCGACCCCGCTCAGGCCGCGGGCGACCAGGTCGCGGAAGAACGCCAGCCATCCGGCCCCGTCTTCACCGGAAACCACTTGCAAACCAAGGATTTCGCGATAACCGTCGGCGTTGACGCCGGTAGCAATCAGAGCGTGGACGTTGACCACGCGCCCGTTCTCGCGGACCTTGAGCACCAGGGCGTCAGCGGCGACGAAGGTGTGAGGGCCTTGGTCCAAGGGGCGAGTGCGAAATGCTTCGACCTGGGCGTCGAGATCGCGGGCCATCATCGACACCTGCGATTTGGAAAGGTTTGTGATGCCGAGGGATTCGACGAGTTTCTCCATCCGCCGGGTCGAGACGCCGAGCAGGTAGCAGGTCGCCACCACCGACGTCAGCGCGCGTTCAGCGCGTTTGCGGCGTTCGAGCAGCCAGTCGGGAAAGTAACTGCCGGACCGGAGTTTGGGGATTGCGACGTCGATGGTGCCGACGCGGGTGTCGAAGTCGCGGTGGCGGTAACCGTTGCGGTGGTTGACCCGCTCGTCGCTGCGTTCGCCGTAGCCGGCACCGCAGGCGGCGTCGGCCTCAGCGCTCATCAAGGTCTGGATGAACGTCGAGAGCATCGTGCGCAGCAGATCGGGACTGGCAGCAGCCAATTGGTCGGACAACACGGAGTTGGGGTCGATACGCTGGATATCGGTCATCGCGTGGGACTTTCTTCCTTCAGTGACTTTGGCGGTCTCTTGAAGGATCACGCGATGGCCACCCTCACGTCCGAGATTCGACCTCATCGGCCGAGCGACAGCTGCTACACCACGCTATTGGACGCAACC
>NZ_JBICTD010000028.1:0-1467 GCF_043197455.1 Nocardia sp. NPDC049149 | reverse complement strand
CCAAGCTGGATTCAACTGGTCGTCGCAACACCTTGATCTCGGAGGTGTGTGTTGGCGTATGGGAAGCGGCAGTTGGAGGTTCGGGCGTATCGGGGGCAGATTCCGTCGCCTGGAAGGCCAACGGTGGCGTGGCGTGAGGACCGGGTGCGGTTCTGGGCGGCGATCGCGCGTGGGGTGATGACCGAGGACGCTGCCGCGGAGGCTGGGGTGTCCTCGCCGGTCGGATTCCGGTGGTTCAGGCATGCTGGCGGCGTGAATCCCCGTTTGTCTCAAGTAGTTTCGGGCCGATACTTGTCTTCGAGTGAGCGTGAGGACATCGCGTTGTGGCGCGCGCAGGGTGCAGGCGTGCGCGAGATCGCGCGCCGAATCGGTCGTGCCCCGTCGACGATCTCGCGCGAATTACGACGTAACGCGTCCACACGCAGCTATCGGCTGGACTACAAGGCATCGACCGCCCAGTGGCATGCCGAGCGGCGCGCACGGCGTCCGAAGACCGCGAAACTCGTCGCCAACGACAGGCTCCGCCACTACGTCCAGGAACGGCTCTCCGGTGTTGTCCGCACCGCTGACGGGAAAGTCCTCAACGGCCCTGCCGCGCCGGAATGGAAGGGGCGCAACAAACCTCATCGAGGGGACCGCGCATGGGTGACCGCGTGGAGCCCGGAACAGATCTCGCGTCGGCTCGAGGTCGAGTTCCCTGATGATGAGTCCATGCGCATCAGCCACGAAGCGATCTACCAGGCGCTCTACGTCGAAAGCCGGGGCGCTCTCAAACGTGAACTCGTCGCCTGCCTGCGCAAAGGGCGGACTTTGCGTGTTCCCCGGGCGCGAGCGAAGCAGAAAGCGTGGGCGCATGTCACACCGGAAGCGCTGATCAGCAAACGTCCTCCCGAGGTCGCTGATCGCGCCGTTCCGGGGCATTGGGAAGGAGATCTGATCATCGGGTTGCAGCGCTCAGCGATCGGCACCCTGGTCGAGCGCACCACCCGGTTCACGATGTTGGTCCACCTGCCCAGAGAGCAAGGTTACGGCCTCGTCCCGCGCACCAAAAACGGTCCTGCCCTCGCCGGATACGGCGCGGTCACGATGACGAATGCTCTGGCAACGACAATCACCACGTTGCCCGAACAGCTGCGGCGATCGTTGACCTGGGATCGCGGGAAAGAGCTCTCCGATCACGCCCGTTTTACCGTCGTCACCGGTGTCAAGGTCTACTTCGCCGACCCGAAGTGCCCGTGGCAGCGCGGGTCGAACGAGAACACCAATGGTCTTCTGCGCCAATACTTTCCGAAGGGAACTGACCTGTCTCGGTGGGATGCCGAGGAAATCGAAGCGATCGCCCACACCCTCAACACCAGGCCACGCAAAACCCTCGGATGGAAGACACCCGCCGAAGCCTTCAACGAGTACCTACAATCGCTACAACAAACCGGTGTTGCTTCCACCGATTGAATCCAGCCAATACAC
>NZ_JBICTD010000027.1:0-2651 GCF_043197455.1 Nocardia sp. NPDC049149 | reverse complement strand
GCCACCAGCGCGAGCACATGCTCGGTGGGGCTGAGCTCGAACAGCTCGACCCGCAACGGCACCTCGGTGGTGACGTCGAAGGCGGACAGCACCAGTTCCATCAGGTGTTGCGGCAGTTCGCTTTCGGTGGTGACGGTCGGCGTCAGCTCGCGGGTGCCGTGGCCGATCGGCGCGATCACCTGATACGGCTGCCCATCCACCTCGGGGTAGTGGGTGCGCAGTGATTCGTGCCGGTCGATGACATCGATGATCGCGATCTCGAGCGCGGCGACCTCGAGTTCACCGGACAGACGGATCGCGACCGGGATGTTGTTGACCGCGGACTCGGCGGCATCGGCGCCCGCGGAAAACCGGTTGAGGAACCACATCCGCTGCTGCGCCAACGACAACGGCACCCGCTCCGGACGCTCACGCGCCACCAGCTCACGCCTAGCCCCGTCACCGACATGGGATTCGACCCGAGCGGCCAGCGCGCCCACGGTCGAGGCCTCGAACAACAATCGCACCGGCACCGAAGTATCCAGCGCGCTCCCCAAACGCGACGCCACCTGGGTCGCGATCAGCGAATTGCCACCCAGCGTAAAGAAATCATCATCCACACCAACGCGTTCGACACCGAGCACCTCGCTGAAGACCTGGGCCACGATCTCTTCGATCGGCGTGGCAGGCGCCCGGAACTGGCGTACCTCGAACGCAGGCGCAGGCAGTGCCCGACGGTCGAGCTTGCCCGTCGGCGTCAACGGAACCTGATCGATCACGATGATCGAGGACGGCACCATATAGCTGGGCAGACGTCGGCCCAGGTCCCCGGACAATTCCGCGATATCCACCGAATATCCGGGCACGAGAACCACATACGACACCAGCATCGTCACACCGGTGGTCCCGGTATGGCCGACCGTGACCGCGAAATCAACGCTCGGATGCGTGGTCAGCGCCGCGTCGATCTCCCCGAGTTCGATGCGGAAGCCACGGATCTTGACCTGGAAGTCGGAACGGCCCACATATTCGACCGCACCAGAAGCGGTCCAGCGCACCACATCTCCGGTGCGATACATCCGTTCGTCAACAGCGAACGGGTTCGCCACGAATCGATCGGCGGTCAGCCCGGCCCGGTCGAGATAGCCACGCGCCAGCTGGATACCCGACACATACAACTCACCGGCCACACCCACCGGCACCGGCTGCAACCGTGAATCCAGTACCAGCGCTTGCATACCCCGGATGGGGCCGCCCACGGTCACTCGATCACCCGGCGACAGCGCGTCGCTGATGTTGCTGGCGATTGTTGCCTCGGTCGGACCGTACGCGTTGAAGAACTGCCGTCCACCCGCCGGCGCATCGACGGCAGCGAACTTCGCGATCAGATCGGCCGAAACCGCTTCACCACCAGCGATTATCACGCGCAGGCCTGCCAGCGCGGCCGGATCCATCGATGCCAGCACCGACGGCGTCAACATCGCATGCGTGACCCGCTCGCTGCGGATCAGCTCGGCCAATTCCGCACCGCCGTACATACCCGGCGGCACGACCACCAATGCGCCGCCACCACCGACTGTCAGCAGGAACTCGAGAATCGACGCGTCGAAGCTCGGCGAAGCGAAATGCAGTGCCCGAGTGGCACCGTCCAGGCCATACCGCTCGTTTTGCTCGGCACGGAAGTTCGCCAAGCCCGCATGGGTTACCACCACGCCCTTGGGCTTGCCCGTCGTACCAGAGGTGTAGATGACGTACGCCGGATGCTGTGGCAACAACGACCGCGACCGAGTCCAATCGGTCACTGCCGCATCGGAATACGCGTCCAGATCCAACTCGTCGAGCACCAGCCAATCCACCGAATCCGGCAACTCGGCCCGCACCGACGACACCGTCACACCAACCCGGGCACCCGAATCAGACAGCATGTACTCAATACGATCACTAGGCAGATCCGCCGCAATCGGCAAGAACGCCGCACCCGACTTCGACACACCCCACGTCGCCAGATACGACAACTCCGAGCGCGGCACCGTCAACGCCACAACATCCTCAGCACCGACACCACGCTCAATAAGCAACCGCGCCAAACGATTCGAGCGAGAATCCACCTCGCCATACGACAGCGTCGCGAAGCGACTCGATGAGGGGTGGTGGTCGGGCGACGGGTGGGCCAGACTTGTTCCCTCGAACACCACAGCAGGCGCTTCCGGATCACCGGCAACCCCCTCAGCCAACAATTCCGGCAACGTCCACGCCGGCGCAGCAGCCGACCCACGACGTGCAATCAACGACGCACGTTCACCCGCGCCCAAGATATCGATATCCCCCACTGGGACACCGGGATTGCGGGAGATCTCCTCGAGCACCCGCACCCACCGCTCAGCGAAGCCGGCAGCGGTCGACTCATCGAACAGATCCGTCGCGTACGTCAGGTGCAGCGTCCAGCCACCACCGACAGCTTCGGTCAGGGTGAACTGCAGATCGAACTTCGCAAGCTCGACGCCGAGCTCCTCGGCACGCACCGAAAGACCGTCGAGCTCCAGCGCGGGTTCGTCCAGGTTCTCCAGCGAAAGCACCACCTGGAACAGCGGGTGCCGCGCCTGCGAACGCGCCGGATTCAGCACCTCCACCAAACGCTCGAAAGGCACATCCGCATGCCCGAACGCCGCCAA
>NZ_JBICTD010000026.1:0-2803 GCF_043197455.1 Nocardia sp. NPDC049149 | reverse complement strand
TTGGCGGCGTTCGGGCATGCGGATGTGCCTTTCGAGCGTTTGGTGGAGGTGCTGAATCCGGCGCGTTCGCAGGCGCGGCACCCGCTGTTCCAGGTCATGCTCTCGGTGCAGAACATGGACCGGGCTCGACTGGAGTTGGAAGGGTCCAGCGTCCAGGTCGAGGAGTTGATGGTCGATCTGGCGAAGTTCGACCTGCAATTCGTGGTCTCGGACGCGCCGGGTGGCGGCGCGACGCTGGAATTGACCTATGCCGCAGACTTGTTCGACGAGTCGACCGCCGCCGATATCGCGCAACGCTGGGTGCGACTCCTCGACGCCGTCTCTGCAGATGCGTCGGTCCCGGTGGGTGATGTCGAAATTCTCGGTGTGGGTGAGCGTGCGGGCTTGGTCGCGCGTGTCGGGGCTCCGGCTGCGGAGGCACGAGTTTTGCCGGAGTTGCTGGCTGAAGTGGCTTCTCGTGATCCGCTCGCGCCTGCTGTGGTGTTCGAGGGGAGAAGTGTGTCTTACGGCGAGGTGGATTCTCGCTCGAATCGTTTGGCGCGGTTGCTTATTGAGCGTGGTGTCGGTGCTGAGGATGTTGTGGCGTTGACGGTGCCGCGCTCGGAGTTGTCGTATCTGGCGACGTGGGGTGTGTCGAAGTCGGGTGCGGCGTTCTTGCCGATTGCGGCGGATCTGCCTAGTGATCGTATTGAGTACATGCTGTCTGATTCGGGTGCCCGGGTTGGTGTGACGGTGTCGTCGGTGCGGGGGCAGTTGCCGGATTCGGTGGACTGGCTGGTGCTCGACGAGTTGGATCTGGGCGGGTATTCGGATGCGGTAGTGACGGATTCGGATCGTGTGCGGCCGTTGCTGCCGCAGCATCCTGCGTATGTCATCTATACCTCGGGCACGACAGGTCGGCCGAAGGGCGTGGTGCTCACGCACGCCGGTCTGGCCAACTTCCGCGCCGAGCAGAATGAGCGGTATGGGCTCGATAGTTCTACTCGGGCACTGCATTTCGCTTCGCCGAGCTTCGATGCCTCGATCCTGGAGTTCCTGCTCGCGGTCGGTGGCGGCGGCGCATTGGTGGTGGTGCCGCCGGGCGTCTATGGCGGTGCTGAGCTTGCTTATCTGATTCGCTCGGAGCGGGTCACGCATGCGATGTTGACGCCGTCGGTGCTGGCGTCGATGGATCCGGCGGCGTTGGCCGGCTTGCAGGTCGTGATCGCCGGTGGTGAAGCGGTTTCGGCCGATCTGCTGACCAAGTTCGCTACGGCGGACGAAGGCTCCGGCGTGTCTCGTCGGTTCTTCAATGCGTACGGTCCGACCGAGTCGACGGTTGCGTCGAATATCAGTGGTGTGCTGTCCCCGGGTGATCGGGTGACCGTGGGTGGTCCGATCCGGGGTATGCAAGCGCTGGTGTTGGATGCGCGGTTGCAGCCGGTGCCGGTGGGCGTTGCGGGTGAGTTGTATGTGTCGGGCATTCAGTTGGCGCGCGGCTATCTCGATCGCGCTGGTTTGACCGCAGAGCGTTTTGTCGCCAATCCGTTCGCCGTTGACGAGCGGATGTATCGCACGGGCGACGTGGTGCGCTGGACTGCCGATGGTGCGGTCGAGTACGTGGGTCGTTCGGACTTCCAGGTGAAGGTGCGTGGTTTCCGCATCGAACTCGGCGAGATCGACGCGGCGTTGACCACGCATCCGAGCGTGGATTTCGCGGTGACGGTGGGTCACACGGGTCCCGCGGGTGTGACGGTATTGGTGTCGTATGTCGTTGCGGTGCCGGGACATTCGGTGGATGTCACGGAGTTGTCGGGGGATCTGGCGCGGCGCTTGCCCGCGTATATGGTGCCGTCGTCGATCATCGTGATCGATCGGGTTCCGTTGACGCCGACCGGGAAGCTGGATCGTCGGGCGTTGCCTGCGCCGGTGTTCGAGGTGCGGCAGTTCCGTGCGCCCTCGACGCCGATCGAAGAGATCGTTGCGCAGGTCTTCGGTGAGGTACTCGGCGTCGAGCGGATCGGCGCCGACGACGACTTCTTCACTCTCGGTGGTAATTCGCTGATCGCGACCCAGGTGGCTTCTCGTTTGGGGAGCGCGTTGGATACCTCGGTGCCGGTGCGATTGTTGTTCGAGGCCTCGACCGTGGCCGCGCTGGCCGCTCGGGTCGAATCCCATGTCGGCGACGGCGCGCGACGGGAGCTGGTGGCGCGTGAGCGTCCGGAGCGGGTGCCGTTGTCGTTGGCGCAGCAGCGGATGTGGTTCCTCAACCGGTTCTCGGTGGGTAGCGCCGACGCGGCGGAGTCGGCGGTCAACAACATTCCGGTTGCTATCCGGCTCTCGGGTGAGCTGGACGTGGCCGCGTTGCAGATTGCTGTCATTGATGTGATCGACCGCCACGAATCGCTGCGCACGGTATTCCCGGACACCGCTTCCGGTCCGGTGCAGGTGATTCTGGATGCGGCACAGATTGTTCCGGACCTGACGCCCGTTCCGGTCACCGAGGCCACCTTGCTCGATCACCTGATCGAGCTTGCGTCCCTGGCTTTCGACGTCACCAGCGAGGTGCCGCTGCACGCGCGGCTTTTCGAGATCAGCGAATCCGAGTACGTGCTCGGTATGGTGGTGCACCACATTTCCACCGACGGCTGGTCGATGACGCCGCTGGCCCGCGACGTCATGGTCGCCTATGCCGCGCGCACGCTGTGGGAGTACCCGGCGTGGACCGAGCTTCCGGTGCAGTATGCGGATTATGCGTTGTGGCAGCGTGAGGTGTTGGGTTCGGAGGATGATGCGGGTTCGTTGATTGCCAATCAGATTCGTT
>NZ_JBICTD010000025.1:0-2890 GCF_043197455.1 Nocardia sp. NPDC049149 | reverse complement strand
TGTGCCTTTTGAGCGTTTGGTGGAGGTGTTGAATCCGACGCGTTCGCAGGCGCGTCATCCGTTGTTCCAGGTGATGCTCTCCTTCCAGAACCTGCCGGAAAGCACCTTCGAACTGCCCGGCCTGCGCGTCTCGGCGATCGATGTCGAGGTCGGCACCGAGAAGTTCGACCTGTCGTTGAACATCCAGGAATCCGGCGAGGCGAACAGCGGCATGGTCGCTGAATTGTCTTATGCGACCGATCTGTTCGACGGCGCGACGGTCGCAAAGCTCGCCGACCGGTATCTGCGGGTGCTCGCGCTGATCGCGGAGGATCCGCAGCGGCGGGTGCGTGACATCGATCTGCTCGATGACGCCGAGCGGGCCGTGGTGCTGCGGCAGTGGAACCAGACCGCCCATGCGGTGCCGGATCTGGTGAGTGTGCTCGATCTGTTCGAGGCCCAGGTGCGGTTGCGGCCGGACGCCGTCGCGGTGATCTTCGATCCGGGTACCGATGCGGTAGCCCAGACGCTGGCCCACCCGTCGCCCGACCACCACCCCCCATCGAGTCACTGCGTGACGCTGACATATGCGGAGTTCTCTGCGCGAGTGAACCGGTTGGCACGCAAGCTGATCGATGCGGGCGTCGGCCCGGATGCGTTGGTGGCGGTCGGTATTCGCCGCTCGGTGGACATGCTGGTCGCGGTCTATGCGGTGCTGACCGCCGGTGGCGGTTATGTGCCGGTGGATCCGGATCATCCGGCCGAGCGGATCGAGTACGTGCTGGCCGGTTCGCGGCCGGTGTGTGTGCTGACCGCTCGTGACGCTTCGGGCGTTGCCGGTGGCATCGGCGCGGAAACCGCAGGCGCCGTTCCGGTGTGGGATATCGACGAGCTGGATCTGACCGGCTACTCCGATGCGCCGGTGACGTCAGGTGAGCGGCGTGGGGAGTTGCGGGCGAGCAACACCGCCTACGTGCTGTACACCTCGGGCTCTACCGGTCGCCCGAAGGGCGTGGCGATCAGTCATGCCGCACTGGCCAACCAGATGAGTTGGACGATCGGCGAATTCGGGCTGGACGACACCGATGTGGTGCTGCAGCGGACGCCGTTCACCTTCGACCCGTCGGCATGGGAGATGTTCGTCCCCTTGATGATCGGCGCACGCGCGATCATCGTCACGCACGACGGCCACCGTGACCCGAGGTACCAGGCCGAGCTGATCGAGCGGCACGGCGTGACCGTGATGGACACGGTCCCCTCCTTCATCGCGGTCTTCGCGGCCACCGCTGCGCCGGACGAATGCCGTTCGCTGCATACGGTTTTCGCGGGTGGCGAGGTGTTGCCGACCGCGACCGCGACCGCCTTGCGCCGGATCTCGGATGCGGCGATCTACAACGCCTACGGTCCCACCGAATTCACCATCACCGCCACCTCGGGACGGGTGGGCGACGCGCTGCCCGCGTCGCTGCCGATCGGTGGCCCGGTGTGGAATTCCCGGGCCTACGTGCTGGACGCCGCGCTGCGTCCGGTGCCGGTCGGGGTGCGCGGCGAGCTGTACCTGGCTGGCGTGCAGCTGGCTCGTGGCTACCAGGGCCGGGTGGATCTGACCGCGGATCGGTTCATCGCCGACCCGTTCGGCGTGGCCGGTGAGCGCATGTACCGCACCGGTGACCTGGTGCGCTGGAACACCTCTGGCGTACTCGAGTACGTCGGCCGGTCCGACTTCCAGGTGAAGTTCCGTGGTCAGCGCATCGAGCTCGGCGAGATCGAGACCGCACTGCTCGACTGCACCGGCGTGCGCCAGGCGGTCGTGCAGGTCGTGCCGACGTTGGCGGGCGATCAGCTGGTCGGTTACGTCGAGGGTGCGGTGGATGTGGAGGCGGTGCGGTCGCAGCTGCAGCGCCGGTTGCCGTCCTACATGGTGCCCTCCACGCTGATGGTGTTGGCGGAGTTCCCCGTCAACTCGTCGGGCAAGCTGGATCGGAAGGCCCTGCCCGAGCCGGTGTTCGAGGCACGTGAGTTCCGCGCGCCGGTGACCCCGGTGCAGGAGATCGTGGCCGGCGTGTTCGCCGACTTGCTCGGCGCCGATCGGGTCGGGCTCGACGACGACTTCTTCGCCCTCGGCGGCAACTCGCTCGTCGCCACCCAGGTCACCGCGCGGCTCGGCGCCGCGCTGGACACCACCGTGCCGGTCCGCATCCTGTTCGAGGCGTCGACGGTGGCCGCGCTGGCGGTCCGGTTGGCCGATCATGCCGGGCAAGGCAGCCGAATCCCGCTGGTGCGGCGCGATCCCACCGCGCCGACACCGTTGTCGTTCGCGCAGCAGCGGATGTGGTTCCTCAACCGCATGGACACCGACGCGGCGATCTACAACATGCCCATCGGCATCCGGTTGTCCGGTGACCTCGATGTCGCCGCCCTGCAGGCCGCCCTCGGTGACGTGATCGAGCGGCACGAGTCGCTGCGCACCATCTTCCCCGAGGTCGACGGCGCCACCGGGCCGGTGCAGGTGGTGCTGGACGCGCGCGAGAGCGTGCCGGATGTGGCACTGCTCCGGGTCACCGAAGCCAACCTCGCCGAGCATCTGATCACGTTGGCGTCCACCGGCTTCGATGTCACCACCGACCTGCCCCTGCGGGTACGGCTGTTCCAGCTCGGCACGTCGGAGTACGTGCTGGCGCTCGTGGTGCACCACATCGCCTCCGACGGCTGGTCGATGGCGCCGCTGGCCCGCGACGTCATGCTCGCCTACACCGCGCGTGCCGCGGGCGAGGCGCCCGCCTGGGCGCCGCTGCCGGTGCAGTACGCCGACTACGCGGTGTGGCAGCGTGCGGTGCTTGGTGGTGAGGATGATGCGGAGTCGTTGATTTCGCAGCAGATTGGTTATTGGTCTGCGCAGTTGGTGGATTTG
>NZ_JBICTD010000024.1:0-3226 GCF_043197455.1 Nocardia sp. NPDC049149 | reverse complement strand
TTTGTGTGTTGTTTGAGAACTGCACAGTGGACGCGAGCATCTTTGTTAGTAAGTGTTTAAGAGCGTACGGTGGATGCCTTGGCACCAGGAGCCGATGAAGGACGTAGGAGGCTGCGATAAGCCTCGGGGAGCTGTCAACCGAGCTGAGATCCGAGGATTTCCGAATGGGGAAACCCAGCACGAGTGATGTCGTGTTACCCGCATCTGAATATATAGGGTGTGTGGAGGGAACGTGGGGAAGTGAAACATCTCAGTACCCACAGGAAGAGAAAACAACAGTGATTCCGTGAGTAGTGGCGAGCGAAAGCGGATGAGGCTAAACCAGGAGCGTGTGATACCCGGCAGGGGTTGCGTTTTTGGGGTTGTGGGGCTCATTTTCTTCATTCTGCCGGATGGAGCGAGAGTCAGAAACCGTTGGGTTAGTCGAAGTGGTCTGGAACGGCCTGTCGTAGAGGGTGAGAATCCCGTAGACGAAAATTCAACGGCTCTTGTAGTGAGTACCCGAGTAGCAGCGGGCCCGTGAAATCTGCTGTGAATCTGTCGGGACCACCCGATAAGCCTGAATACTCCCTGGTGACCGATAGCGGACTAGTACCGTGAGGGAAAGGTGAAAAGTACCCCGGGAGGGGAGTGAAATAGTACCTGAAACCGTGCGCTTACAATCCGTCAGAGCCTTCCTCTTTTGAGTGTGGGGTGATGGCGTGCCTTTTGAAGAATGAGCCTGCGAGTTAGTGGCATGTGGCGAGGTTAACCCGTGTGGGGTAGCCGTAGCGAAAGCGAGTCCGAATAGGGCGTTTGGAGTCGCATGTTCTAGACCCGAAGCGGAGTGATCTACCCATGGCCAGGGTGAAGCGACGGTAAGACGTCGTGGAGGCCCGAACCCACTTAGGTTGAAAACTGAGGGGATGAGCTGTGGGTAGGGGTGAAAGGCCAATCAAACTCCGTGATAGCTGGTTCTCCCCGAAATGCATTTAGGTGCAGCGTCGCGTGTTTCTCACCGGAGGTAGAGCTACTGGATGGTCTAGGGGGCCTACAAGCTTACCGAAATCAGCCAAACTCCGAATGCCGGTGAGTGAGAGCGCGGCAGTGAGACTGCGGGGGATAAGCTTCGTAGTCGAGAGGGAAACAGCCCAGATCGCCGGCTAAGGCCCCTAAGCGTGTACTAAGTGGAAAAGGATGTGGAGTCGCGAAGACAACCAGGAGGTTGGCTTAGAAGCAGCCACCCTTGAAAGAGTGCGTAATAGCTCACTGGTCAAGTGATTCTGCGCCGACAATGTAGCGGGGCTCAAGTACACCGCCGAAGCCGCGGCATTCAGACATTATCCCGCCTTCGGGCCAGGAGTCTGGATGGGTAGGGGAGCGTCGTGTCACCGTGGAAGCAGCGGAGTGATCCAGTTGTGGAGGTGACGCGAGTGAGAATGCAGGCATGAGTAGCGAAAGACGAGTGAGAAACTCGTCCGCCGAATGACCAAGGGTTCCTGGGCCAGGTTAATCCGCCCAGGGTGAGTCGGGACCTAAGGCGAGGCCGACAGGCGTAGTCGATGGACAACGGGTTGATATTCCCGTACCCGTGTATCCGCGCCAAATATCGAATCAGCTTTGCTAAGTATCCAAATGTGGACGGATCTCCTTCGGGAGACTGGAAGCGGCTGCATACGACCCGGGTTGTAGTAGGTAAGCGATGGGGTGACGCAGGAAGGTAGCTGGGCCAGTCAGTGGTTGTACTGGTGTAAGCCTGTAGGGCGAACGGTAGGCAAATCCGCCGTTCATATAGCCTGAGAGGTGATGCGTAGCCGATTGAGGCGAATTCAGTGATCCTATGCTGCCGAGAAAAGCCTCTAGTGAGTTGGTACACGGCCCGTACCCCAAACCGACACAGGTGGTCAGGTAGAGAATACTAAGGCGATCGAGAGAACTGTGGTTAAGGAACTCGGCAAAATGCCCCCGTAACTTCGGGAGAAGGGGGACCACGCCTGGTGACGGCCTTTACGGTCTGAGCTGGGTGGGGTCGCAGAGACCAGAGAGAAGCGACTGTTTACTAAAAACACAGGTCCGTGCGAAGTCGTAAGACGATGTATACGGACTGACGCCTGCCCGGTGCCGGAAGGTTAAGAGGACCGGTTAGCGCTTCGGCGCGAAGCTGAGAATTTAAGCCCCGGTAAACGGCGGTGGTAACTATAACCATCCTAAGGTAGCGAAATTCCTTGTCGGGTAAGTTCCGACCTGCACGAATGGCGTAACGACTTCTCTGCTGTCTCAACCACAGACTCGGCGAAATTGCATTACGAGTAAAGATGCTCGTTACGCGCGGCAGGACGAAAAGACCCCGGGACCTTCACTATAGCTTGGTATTGGTGTTCGGTACGGTTTGTGTAGGATAGGTGGGAGACTGTGAAGCGGGCACGCCAGTGTTTGTGGAGTCATCGTTGAAATACCACTCTGATCGTATTGGACTTCTAACCTCGGACCATGATCTGGTTCAGGGACAGTGCCTGGTGGGTAGTTTAACTGGGGCGGTTGCCTCCTAAAATGTAACGGAGGCGCCCAAAGGTTCCCTCAGCCTGGTTGGCAATCAGGTGTCGAGTGCAAGTGCACAAGGGAGCTTGACTGTGAGAGCGACAGCTCGAGCAGGGACGAAAGTCGGGACTAGTGATCCGGCACCGGCAAGTGGAAGCGGTGTCGCTCAACGGATAAAAGGTACCCCGGGGATAACAGGCTGATCTTCCCCAAGAGTCCATATCGACGGGATGGTTTGGCACCTCGATGTCGGCTCGTCGCATCCTGGGGCTGGAGTAGGTCCCAAGGGTTGGGCTGTTCGCCCATTAAAGCGGCACGCGAGCTGGGTTTAGAACGTCGTGAGACAGTTCGGTCTCTATCCGCCGCGCGCGTCAGAAACTTGAGGAAGGCTGTCCCTAGTACGAGAGGACCGGGACGGACGAACCTCTGGTGTGCCAGTTGTTCCGCCAGGAGCACCGCTGGTTAGCTACGTTCGGAAGGGATAACCGCTGAAAGCATCTAAGCGGGAAGCCTGTTCCAAGATGAGGTTTCTCACCCTCTTGAAGGGTTAAGGCCCCCCACAGACCATGGGGTTGATAGGCCAGAACTGGAAGCCCGGTAACGGGTGTAGGTGACTGGTACTAATCGGCCGAGGACTTACCAACAAAGAAGCTACGCGTCCACTGTGCAGTATCTGAAACAACACACAGACACTGCAGCAGACATCGAA
>NZ_JBICTD010000023.1:0-43959 GCF_043197455.1 Nocardia sp. NPDC049149 | reverse complement strand
CCGCGGGTTGGACGGTTTCCTGGCGAGCGGGACGGTTTCGGGGTTTGCACTGGATAGCGTGGTGGCGTCGTGTGCCGTTCCCGGCTGACCTCCGCTGTCAGGTGCGGGTTCTCTTGTTCCAGACCGGGTTGCTTGGCTGTGGTCCGGTTCAAAGACCTTTCGGGGAAGTGATCTCGAGGAAAGTTGACGGGAGTCCAATGGTGGGCGTCTCGGCGCGTACTGCCACCATAAGACTCCGCTCAACGGTGGTCAGCAACCATTTCTCTCCGCTCAACTGGGCCACGCCGCCACACTGTCACACCGTCACGAAAGATTCGGCCCGGTCATTTGGGTGTGGTCCGGTTCAAAGAACTTCCGGGAAGTGATCGTGGAATGTTGACGGGAGTCCAATGGTGGGCGTCTCGGCCCGTCGTGCCACCATATGACTACCGTCAACGGCCATCTGGAACCATTTGACTACCGTCGATGGGGCTCGGCAACCGTCATCTCCCCGCCATCGAAGTCTTCGTACCCGTAGCGAAGTGAGCTGGTGGCCCGAGAGGGCTGTTGGGGTGAGAGTTGGTGCGACTATGAGCTATTCGGGTGGGGCACTTTGAGGGGACCACGGGGCGGTGGCACCTCGAGCGACCACGGTTGCAGATTGCGGAAGGGAGAGGCGGCGCATGGTGGGCGCCGCCTCTCGTCCGTTACGTGGTCGGCCAGCTTGTGTCACCTGGTCGGCCGGCCTGGATTACATACTCGGCCAGCTTGTGTCACCTGGTCGGCCGGCCTGGATTACATACTCGGCCAGCCTGTGTCACTCGGTCGGCCAGCCTGGGTTACTTACTTGGCCAGCCGCCGTAGGGGACGGTGATCAACTCCAGGAAGTGACCGTTCGGGTCGAGGAAATAGACGCCGCGGCCGCCGTCGTTGTGGTTGATCTCGCTGACGCCTTGTTGGCGCGGGTCGGCCCAATGGTCCAGCTTGTAGCGCTGGATCTTGGCGTATGCCGCGTCGAAGACGTCGTCGGAGACCAGGAAGGCGTAGTGCTGCGGTGCGATTTCGGTGACATGCGGGGGGATTTTCGCGAAGTCGAAGGTGACTGCGTTATCCAATGGGAGCGGGATGAATGGACCCCACTCTGCCCCGATTTCCGAACCGAGGATGTCCGCCCAGAATTCGGCGGTCACCCGATTGTCGTGACAACCGACAATGGTGTGATTGAACTGTACTGACAGGGGAATTTCTCCTTGTGCCGTGACGGTCCCGACCCCGGGCTCGGTACAAGGCGGCCAACGGGAGCACCGTCACGTCGAACGACGTTAGCAAACCTCCGACGAATTTCGCCAGTGCCCCGTGACCGACACCACGGTCGACGTCATCGCGGCAGGCGCAGTTCGGCGCGATATCCCCGATCAATGGTCGGCCCGGATCGGAAAGTGCCGCCGAGCAATTCGGCGCGTTCGGCCAATCCGACCAGGCCGTGGCGCGAACTCGGCAACGCCACCGCAGGCCGGGTCGGCTCGGTATTGGTCACGGTGACGCCGAAATGCTCTGTGTCGTGCCACAACTGGACCGTCGCGGTCGCACCCGGCGCATGCTTGCGGACGTTGGTGAGCGCTTCCTGCACGGTTCGATAGATCGTGCGCTGGCCCGGCGCGCCGAGATCGTCGGGCAACGTGCCGCTGAACTCGACCTCGATTCCGCTGGAGTCGAGCAGCTTTCGCAGATCGGCGAGCGTCGGCTGCGGGGTGAGCTCGGTGCTTTGCCCGCCGGCCGCGCGCAGCAACGTCACCATGTGGCGCAGTTCGTCGAGGGTGTCGACGCTGAGTCTGCGGATAGTGCGGGCGGCGTCGATCGCGTCCGCGTCGGTGGCCGCGACCTGCAGCGCGCCCGCGCGCACCGCGATCAGGCTGACCTGATGGGCGACGACATCGTGCATTTCGCGGCCGATCTGGGCGCGTTCGCGGGCCAGCACGGCCTGGGCGTGCAACTGCCGTTCGTGGTCGCGCGCCTCTTCGATCTCGACCAGCCTGGCCTTCAGATCGCGGCGGGTCTGCATGAGCTGGCCGAGCAGCACCGGGGCGCCCGCCCAGGCCAGCGAATACGCGAAGCTGACGACGGTGGCGGGCCGGTCGTCGACCGGCCCGAGCGGGAACGGCGCGGCGGCGGCGATCGAGGTGCCCAGCACCGCCGCCACCAGCAGCGCCCGGTTCTTGGTTCGCTCCGCGAGCGTGTAGAGCGCGATCGCCGGCGCGGCGAGGTTGGCGAGGATCCAACTCCCCGGCAGCGTCAGCAGGTAGGCCAGCAGCGGAAAGCGCCTGCGCAACAACAGGGCCGCGCAGGCGATGCCGCCGACGGTGCGTTCGATCAGCGATGTTTCGCCGGTGTCGGCGATCAGATCCAGCACGGCCACCGCGATCAGCGCGAGGTCGATCAGCCACGGGGTGAACCTGGTCATGATTGTCCGTCCAGCAGGCCCGCGCGTTGCGCGAGCAGCGCCGCCTGCACCCGGCTGGTCACCCGCAACTTGGTGAAAATCGCACTGACATGGTCTTTCACCGTGCCGACGCTCAAGTGGATGCGCTGCCCGATCTCGGCGTTGGACAAGCCGGCGGCGACCAGCACGAGGACCGCGCGCTCGCGGTCGGTGAGTCGTTGGATGCGCCCGGCATCCGCATCGATGTCGGCGGTGGCGGCCGGTTCGGCATTGCGCAACAGGGCCGCCGAGACCTTCGGCGACAGCACGACGCCACCGGCGACCAGGGTGCGGGTCAGCTGCGCCAGCTGCTCGGGTTCAGTGTCTTTCAAGACGAAACCAGCTGCGCCGGAACGTAATGCGGACAGGATGTAGTCGTCGGTGTCGAACGTCGTCAGCATCGCCACGACAGGGGCGTTGGCCATGGCGCGGATCTGGCGCAGCACGGTCAGGCCGTCCACGTCGGGCATTCTGATGTCGAGCAGCACGACGTCGGGGCGTTCCCGCTCGACCGCCGCCACCGCCTCCGACCCGGTTGCCGTGGCGACCACCTCGATGTCGGGGGCCGCGTTCAGGATCAGTTGAAAACCGGAACGCACCAGCGCCTCGTCGTCGACGACCACCACCCGGATCACCCGTCGCACCCCTCTCGCTGTTCCGCCAGTTCCGCGTGTGAGCCTAGAGCGGGGTTGCCCGCGGAGCCGTCGACGACCCGGGCGATGGCCGATCGGTGGGGGTGATCCGGCCGATCGGCGGGGTCGCGACCGCCGGTCCGCGGAGGTGCTCCGGACACGTGCCGGATACCCGTGCCGTCGTGCCTGCTCAACGCTGAAAGTCATGGCATACAACGCGCTTTCGGCCGAACCGGATCGGTTGGTTCGAGGGGACGGTACGGGCCGCGCGGCTGCCGCGCGGGAGGGCGCCCGGCTGGTCGGCGTCGACCTCGCCCGTGGCATCGCGGTGCTCGGCATGTTCGCCGCGCACGTGGGGCCGGACCCGGTGGAGGGCGGCGTGACCGGGTTCGTCATGGAGGTGGCGCACGGCCGGTCGTCGGCGCTGTTCGCGTTCCTCGCGGGTTTCTCGATCGTGTTGCTCACCGGCCGCCGCGCGCCGAAGACGGGCCGCGACGGCAGGCAGGCGGTGGTGCGGGTGCTGATCCGGGCGGGCATTCTGCTCGTGCTCGGCACTCTGTTGACCGCGCTCGGCACCGAGGTAGAGGTGATCCTGGCCTACTACGGTCTGTACTTCGTTCTGGTCTTGCCGTTGTACCGGTTGCGTGCCGTCACCTTGGCGGCGGTCGCGGCGGTGACCGCCCTGGTGCTGCCGCAGATCTTGTTCTTGGTGACCGGGTCGAATTCCGACTGGACCGCCGCCATCGATCGCTTCGACCCGCTCGCCTGGTTGAGCAGCCGTGGTGAGCCGATCGGCAGCCCCGGCGGGATCATGGGGTTGCTGTTCACCGGTAGCTATCCGGCGCTGGCGTGGCTTCCGTTCGTCCTCGCCGGGATGGCGGTGGCGCGATTCGATCTGTCCGCCACAGTGATTCGGATGCGGCTGCTCGCGGTCGGAGTCGGCCTCGCGGTGCTCGGCTACGGCGGTTCGGCGCTGGCAATGCATCTGGTGCCCGGGACGACCACGTGGTCCGGAATCATGAACGCGCCGTGGTGGTCCGACGTGGCCGAGGTGCCGTCGGGCTGGCGTTCGCAGCTGGTTGCGGTGCCGCACAGTGAAACTACGTTGTCGATCCTCGCGAACACCGGTGTCGCGCTCACGGTCCTGATCGGGTGTTTGGTGGCATGCGACAGGTCCCTGCGGTTCCGGCGGGTGACTGCACCGCTCATCGCGGTCGGCAGTATGTCGTTGACCGCCTACGTGTTTCACGTCATCGCGATCGCGGTGCTCGGCTTCGACACCCTCCCGGCCGGTTCCCTCCCGGTGCTGCTCGGCCTGAGCGCGATCATCCTGATGTTCGCCTACTGCTGGACCCACTTCTTCCGCCGCGGACCCCTGGAGTGGTTGCTGAACCGGGCAACGGCAGTGGCCGGGCGCGTGCGATGAGCCACCCGGTCACCTCGACCAGGGAGGGCGTGGTGATCGGGGCCGTCGCTGCGGCGCTAGTGCTGACCTTGCTCTTCTGCCCTGGCAGGGTTGCATGTTCGAGCCACTCCGGTGACCGGCCCTGCGTGGGCAGCCGCATCCTGCTCGATCGGAGGGGGGTTGTCCACGCGGGTCGTCGTGGTCTGCTGCGGGTGGATGAGCCATGCGGGGCCACGCGGGGGACAGGCGGCTCTCGGCACCCGCGAGCGCTGTGCCTGGGACAGTCGGGGCGGTAGCGTCGGCGGAATGAAGATTCGTGGGGCGGTCCTGGAGCGGATCGCGGCGCCCGTGCCGTTCGCCGAGTCGGCGCCGATCAGGGTGGGTGAGCTGGAGCTCGGTGCGCCGGAAGCCGGTGAGCTGCTTGTTCGGATCGAGGCGGCCGGGCTGTGCCATTCGGACCTGTCGGTGGTGGACGGCAATCGAGTCCGGCCGGTGCCGATGCTGCTGGGGCACGAGGCGGCGGGCCGGGTCGAGGCGATCGGGCCGGGCGGCAGCGATCTCGCGATCGGGCAGCGCGTGGTGATGACCTTCCTGCCGCGCTGCGGTGAGTGCGCGGGGTGCGCGACCAACGGTCGGACGCCGTGTGTGCCGGGCAGTGCTGCCAACAACGCCGGTGAACTGCTCGGTGGTGGGCGGCGGCTGCACCGCGACGGCGACGAGGTGCACCACCATCTCGGGGTGTCCGCGTTCGCGACGCACGCGGTGGTGGACCGCAGGTCGGTGGTGCCGGTGGACGACGACGTGCCGCCGGAGGTCGCGGCCGTTCTCGGTTGCGCCGTGCTGACCGGTGGTGGGGCACTGCTGAATTCGGCGAAGCCGGGACCGGGGGACCGGATCATGGTGGTCGGGCTCGGCGGCGTCGGGATGGCCGCGGTGCTCGTCGCGGTGTCGTTGGCGGCCGAGGGTCATGAGGTGATCGCCGTCGACACGGTGCCGGAAAAGCTCACTCTCGCACGAGAGTTGGGCGCGACCGCCGCCTACACCCCGGCGCAGGTCGCCGAGCTCGGCGTGCAGGCGGAGATCGTGGTCGAGGCGGCGGGCAACGTCCGCGCCTTCGAAACCGCTGTTGCCGCAACGGCTGCCGGTGGCACCACGGTGACGGTCGGCCTGCCCGCGCCCGAGGCCCGTGCGGCCATCTCGCCGCTCGGCCTGGTCGCCCAGGGACGTTCGATTGTCGGTAGCTACCTGGGTTCGGCGGTGCCCGCTCGCGATATCCCGGCGTATGTCCGGATGTGGCGCGAGGGGCGCCTGCCGGTGGAACGGCTGGTCTCCGCGCATATCGGCCTCGACGACATCAATGCGGCGATGGACGAACTCGCGGCAGGCCACGCGCTGCGACAGGTGATCGTCTTCGATTGAGGTTGCGCCGGCTACTGCGGGCGACCCCGGCCCTCGTCCATCGTGTCGACGAAACGAGTGAGTAGGCGGGCGAATTCGGCGCGTTCGGCGGCGGTCCAGTCGGACATCGCCGCGGCCATCGCGGTGCGGCGACCGGTCTGGGCGGTCGCCACCGCCTGCCGCCCAGCGCCGGTGAGCCGGAGCACGGCGCGGCGGCCGTCCTGCTGATCGGCTACTCGTTCCAGGAGTTCAAGGGAAACCGCCTGTGCGACAAGGCGGCTCGCGCGGGGCTGATCCACGCCGAGCGCTGGGGCAATCGTGCTGACGGTGGTGGACTCGTCGGCGGCCACCGCGTCGAGTACGCGGAATACCGCTACGGGGATCGGTGTGTCCCCGGCGAGCGCACCGCGGGTCTGCCTGCGCCGGATGCGGACCATCGCCGCTTCGACGGTTTCGGTGATCGCGTCGTGCTCGTCCATCGGTCATGCCTCCTTGTCCTGCACTCTTCCACCTCCCGCAGATACATGTCATAGTACATGTAGTTGTTTATTGACATGTTGTGGAGGAATGATGGCCGTTCAGCGCCGAATCGGGTACTGGCTCGTGGAACTCGATCGCCTGATCAACGAGCGTTTCGACGAGGATCTCGCCGCGGGCGAGCTGAGCAGGCGGCACTGGCAGATCCTGCACTCGCTCGCGGACGGACCGCAGCAGGCAGACGAGGTCCGCGCCGCGCTGGACACATTCCTGCGCGACCCGGCGGACTGGACGGACGAACTGACAGCACTGCTGGACAGAGGCCTGGTGGTCGCGGATGTGGACCTGCTCGCGCTGACCGATGCGGGGCGCGCGATCCACGACGCGGCGTGGCTTCGGATCGGGGCTCGTCGCCGGCAAATGGCCGACGGGATCTCCGACGAGCAGTTCGCCGAAACCCTGCGGGTGCTCGAGAAGATGGCAATCAACATGTCCGGCGGCCCGAGCGCCGCACCGGTCAGGATCTCGTGAGGAAATCCGTCACCGTACTGATGTAGTCGGTCGTCCGGCTGATCAACAAGGAGTGGCCACCGTCGGGGAAGGTGCGAAAATCGCAGTCGGGGTGCAGAACTCGCAGCCGCTCGGTGTGGGTGGTGGTGATCAGCGGATCGTCGTCCGCCCGGAAGATCAGCGTCGGCCCCTGCCACGCACGCTGCCGCATCAGGTCGTCGACACCTTCGGCGATCTCGAGCAACATTCCGTAGGAATTGGCGGCGCCCGCGCTACCCGACACCTCGCCCGCCGCGATCACCTGCTCGATCCAGAACTCGGCGTCATCGGAGTCCGTCCAGGTACTCCGCAACGACGTGCGGATGGCCTCCTGTGTCTCGGGCCACGGTGTCGTCAACGCGGATTCGATCCGCATCCGCAGCCGATCGACATCCTCCGGCCCATACAGTCCGGTACCCGAGAAGGTGAGCGACCGAATCCGTTCCGGCACCCGCCGCGACAACAACTCCGCATACATCCCACCCGCCGACTGTCCGACCACGTGCGCCCGCTCGATGCCCTCCGCGTCGAGCACCGCGACCAGCCCATCGATCAGCTCGTCACACGAACCGACACTCGACGGATAGTCCGGCGCCACCGTCCGGAACCGCGGCGCCAAGGCCTGCGCCAAATCCACCCACCCGATGCCGATCCCCGCACCCCCGGTCAGCAGCAGCACCGGCTCCCCGGCCCCACCGCTGTAGTAATGCCAATCATGCTGCCCGACACCAAGTTTCTTGCTGTCGTGCGCGCGTAGAAAAACCGCTGCCCGCTCACGAATCGAAGTCACGCCCGCGACGTTAGGTCAGTTTCCCGCAATGCGCAAACATGCGCATGTAGCAATGTGTGACTCCCTACGCAAGATCGGAGAGGTCGAGGGCCGAGGCTGCGGCACGGTCGATACGCTGGCTGCGACGGGAAAGCGGAAAGAGGAGATGCGGTGACCATTCGGGTCGGTGTGCTGGGAGCGCGCGGCAAAGTGGGGCAGGCGATCTGCGCTGCCGTGGAGGCGGCGGCCGATCTGGAGTTGGTTGCGGCGGTCGACAAGGACGATTCGCTCGAGGCGTTCACGGCCGCGAACACGCAGGTCGTTGTCGACTTCACGCACCCGGATGTGGTGATGGGGAACCTGAAGTTCCTGGTGCAGAACGGCATCCATGCGGTGGTCGGCACCACCGGCTTCGACGCCGCCCGCCTCGACGAGGTGCGCGGCTGGCTGGCCGACCGCCCCGAGACCGGCGTGCTGATCGCC
Source organism: Nocardia sp. NPDC049149 (assembly GCF_043197455.1). Classification (NCBI taxonomy): domain Bacteria; kingdom Bacillati; phylum Actinomycetota; class Actinomycetes; order Mycobacteriales; family Nocardiaceae; genus Nocardia; species Nocardia sp. NPDC049149. The sequence continues at coordinate 35,788 of NZ_JBICTD010000023.1, read as the reverse complement.
CCGAACTTCGCCATCGGCGCGGTGCTGTCCATGCGCTTCGCCGAACAGGCCGCCAGGTTCTTCGAATCGGTGGAGGTCATCGAACTGCACCACCCGAACAAGGCCGACGCGCCCTCCGGCACCGCCTACCGCACCGCCGGACTGATCGCCGCCGCCCGAGCACAGGCAGGCGTCGGCCGTAGCCCCGACGCCACCACGACCGAACTCGAGGGCGCCCGCGGCGCCGACGTCGACGGCGTCCGCGTGCACTCGGTGCGGCTGGCCGGCCTGGTCGCGCACCAGGAGGTGCTGTTCGGCACCCAGGGCGAAACCCTCACCATCCGGCACGATTCCATCGACCGATCGTCGTTCGCCCCCGGCGTGCTCCTCGGCGTCCGCGAGATCGCCGGCCGTCCTGGCCTGACGGTCGGACTCGACCCGTTCCTCGATCTGTGAACGAGCGCGGGCGAGGACACATGGGCCGCGTCGCCGAGGCGTGGACGTGAGCAACGCCGAGTCGAACGATTCCGGGCAGAACCGGGAAGTCGTCAAGCTCGTGGCCTTCATCGCGGTCTTGGTGCTGGTGCTCGGCTTCTACTTCCTGCTGCTCGGCCGAATCGCGTTCAGCCTCATCGGTTCCGGCGAGGTCACCGGCATCTTGATCGGCATCGGTGTGCTGCTGCTGCCGCTGGTCGGCGTCTGGGTCGTCGTTGCCACGGTCCGCGCCGCGCTCGCGCACCAGCATCTGGCGCGCCGCATGCACGACGAGGGACGCGAGCTCGACACCTCCGACCTGCCGCGCCGTGCCTCCGGCCGCATCGAGCGCGAAGCCGCCGACGCCTTGTTCGACCGTGTCAAAGCCGAATGGGAAGCCGACCCCGACAACTGGCGGGTCTCCTATCGCCTTGCCCGCGCCTATGACTATGCCGGTGACCGCGCCCGCGCCCGCGAAACCATGCGCCGCGCCGTCGCGCTGGAAAAGCTCGAACGCGACCAAACACGTTAACGTGCACCATTGCCACCACGTCGAACGAGGTAGGGAGCTCGATGAAACTGCGTCTGCCCGCTCTTGTCGCCGGAATTTCCGTTCTGTTCATTGCTTTTGCCGTCCCCGCCCATGCCACCAGCCCGGCCTCGCGGGCCGAGGAACAATCGGACGCGCAAGCCGAAGCGAACCAGAAGATCTGGAGCGACATCGCGCAGGTGTGGTGCGACAACCCGGCGAATCCGCGAGAAGATCTGACGAAGGCGCGCAAGCAGATGAGCGACAAGAGGCTCATCGCTTATTACGAGGCGTACAAGCTCAGCCCGCTCGACTTCGGCACTTATGATCGGATCAATATCGCCCGCAGCACACTGTTCCGCCAGCGGGTAGAGTGGGCGCCGCCGGCCGGATCCGCGGAGCCGGACAACATCCGTATGTGGCGATTCCTGACCTGCACTCCCGCCGAGTCCAAGGCCGAGTGGTCGAACTACCGCAAGCAGGCGAACGAGAAATACGGCACGAAGATGCGGGCGGGATTCGAGGACGACGACGCGATTCTCGCGTTGTACGACGAGCAAATGATCGCCATGAAGAAGGCGATGCTGGACACGGAAACGGCCGAGGACTGATCCGCACGTGGCGCAGCTGTTGATCATCCATCACACGCCCTCCCCGCATACGCAGGCGATGTTCGAGGCCGTCGTCGCGGGCGCGACCGACCCGGACATCGAGGGCGTCGAGGTCGTCCGCCGCGCGGCCCTCGCCGTCACGGCACCCGACGTGCTGGCCGCCGACGGCTACCTGCTCGGCACCCCCGCGAACCTCGGCTACATGTCCGGCGCGCTCAAGCACGCCTTCGACACCTTCTACTACCCGGTCCTCGATTCCACCCGCGGCCGACCTTTCGGTTTCTACCTGCACGGCAACGAGGGCACCGAGGGCGCGGAACGCGCCATCGCGAGCGTGACCACCGGCCTCGGTTGGGTGCAAGCCGCCGCGCCGGTTGTCGTGTCGGGCGCGCCGAGCAAGGACGATATCCAAGGTTGCTGGGAGCTCGGCGCGACCATCGCCGCCCAGCTGATGGGCTGATGAAACATGTTTTCTCCCCGAGATAGCTGGGGACGAAAACCTTCCGGTTGACAGGTAATCGAGCGGCCCCGATTTCTGGTGTCTGACCTTTCGAAGCGGCGGCCCGGCATACTGGTTGAACGTTGTTGCGGTGGGGACGTGTACGAGTTGCTCGGGAATGGAGATTGAGGTGACGTTGGCCGAAGGGGGCGAAAACGCACCGCGCCGGATCGGAGTGGTCGAAGACCACGAATCAGTAGCGATCGGACTGGCCGCCATGTTGGCGCCGGAACCCGACCTCGACCTGATGACGACCGCTGGCACAGTGCCGGAACTGCTGGCCGCCGCTCAGAACCTGCCGCAACTGGATCTGGTCGTACTCGATCTGCGTCTGGCCGATGGGTCGACGCCCGAAGACAATGTGCGCATGCTGCGGGACCGCGGCATCGAGGTGCTGATCTTCACCGGCGCGGACAACGCGTTCCTGGTGCGATCCGCCGCGCGTGCAGGTGTGCTCGGCGTGGTGCGCAAGTCCGAGGATGTGCAGACCGTGGTCGCGGCGGTACGCCGCGCCGCGTCCGGCGAGCAAGTGGTGACCACCGACTGGGCCGCCGCCATCGACGGCGATCCGCAACTGTCCGACGTCGGCCTGAGCCCGCGTCAGGAAGAGGTGCTCACGCTGTACGCGTCCGGGGAGAAGGCGTCCCGGGTCGCGCGGTTGACCGGCCTGTCCGAACAGACGGTCAACGACTATCTCGGCCGTATCCGGCAAAAGTATGCCGACGCGGGACGTCCCGCGCCGACCAAGACCGACCTGTACAAGCGGGCGGTGGAGGATGGTTGGCTGCCGGTGCCCGAGCGGCATCCACGCGCATGAACGAGCACACGACATGCACAGTCGACTACGTGGGCATGCCGGAGTCGAGCAGCGAGCTGCACGCATGACCGCGTCCAGCATGCTGGACACCTCGCCGAACTCTCACCCGATGTCGCTCGAGCACGCCGGAGCGAGCCGTTGGCGACGTCGTCTCGTCACCGCGACCCAGCGTCGCGGTTACGAGGGCGCCGCCGATCGGATTCTGCGACGGTTCGGGTTGGCGATCGGGATCGCCGGGGTGATCGTCGCGGTGGTGGAGCTGCCGGAGATCACGGGTCAGCGCGGGATCATCGATGTCGGGTGGACCGTCGCAACGATGGTGCTCGCGTTCGGGTTGTTCCCGGTGCTCGCGGTGGTGTCGATCACCTTGAGCAGACAGATCACTCAGCTGGTCGCGGGTGCGGCGGCGGTGTGCTTCCTGATCTCGATGGTGGTGATCCCGTTCGCGTATCCGGCCCCGGCGCCCACCGGCACGTCGGTCTGGCTGTATCGGGTGCTGGCGTTGGGCGTGCTCGCGGCCGTGCTGGCGTGGCGGCCTGCGCTGGCGGTCGGCTATCTGGTGCTCGGTTCGGCGGTCGCGGCGATGGCGAACAATCGGGTGCATCCGAGCGTGACGCCGCTGGGGTCGGCCGGTGACTTCGTGCAGTCGGCCGCACTGTGCGCGTTGTTTCTCTGGTGCGCGGTGTACGCCAAGGCTGCCGCGGATCGGGTGGATCGGGAGTCGGCGATCGAAAGCAGGCGGGCCGCTGCTGTCGCGGGTGCCGCGGCGCGCGATCGAGAGCGGGCCCGCTTCGCCGCGTTGATCCACGACGCGGTGCTGTCCACTTTGCTCGACGCGTCCAGGGCAGGCACCGATTCGCCGGTGCTGCGCCGTCAGGCCGAGCGGACGCTCGAACAGCTCGACGAGTGCCGGGGTGGGGAGACGGAACCGAATCGCTTGGATGCGCAGTCTGCCACCGGATTCCTGCGTTCGGCGGTGCACGAGGTCAACACCGATATCCGGTTCACCGCGCGTCGCTGGTCCGGCATCGATGATCTGCGGCTGCCGGTGGATGCCGCGGGCACCATTGCCGCCGCGCTCACCGAGGCTGTGCGCAACAGCCTGCGGCACGCGACCGTGCCTGGTCGCGAGGTGCAGCGCACCGTCACGGTGACCATCAGCGCCGGCGGCATCCGGGTGGTATTCCGTGATGACGGTGCGGGTTTCGACCTGGGGCAGGTGCCCGCCGATCGCCTCGGCATCTCGGTCAGCATTCTGGGCCGGATGCGTCAGCTGGCCGGCGGTGCAGGCTTTGTCGAGTCACAGCCGGGCGAGGGCACGACGGTGACCCTGGTGTGGGGCAGTGATGGCTGAGACCGACGTCGAATTCGGGCTGCGCGATCTGCTCGGCCTGCGGGATCCGGCGGCCGGGCTGTTCCTGCTCATTCTCGAGGCCACCATCGTGTTGTACATGGTGCGCAATTTCGGTCAGTCGCCGTTGATTCCGGCGGTGACGGCCCTGGTGCTGCTTGCCGCGGCCGGGGTGTTGGTGTTGGTGATTCCGGTCGATCCGCTGCCGTGGCCTGCGACCGTGTTCGTGGCCGCGTCCGGACCGGCGGCGACGGCGATCACCGCGTTCAACGCCGAGTCGGGCTGGTCGAAGCAGGTGGTGACGGCGTTCGCGGCGTCGTATGTGCTTGCGGTGCTTGTGTTGCGCGGCAGGCTGGGTTCGGCCTGGCTCGGTGTCGGCGGTGTCGCGGCGATCATCGCGTTCGTCGGCGTGGTGAGCGGGTTGCGCGGCGCGGTGATCGCCGGATCGTTCGTGCCGATCGCGACGGTGGCCGGGGTGTCGCTCTTCGCGGTGATCATGCGGCCCACTCAGCGTTCGCTGCGGTTGCTGCGCGAGGAGTCGGCGATGCGCGCCGCTGCCGAGGCCACCATGGCCGCGGAGAACGGGGAACGGAACCGGCAGTTGGCCCGGCTCGACAAGGTGGCGCGGCCGATCCTGGAACGCATCGCCGACGGGGTCGAACTCACCGCCACCGAGCGTGAGCAGTGCAGGCTGCTGGAAGCCGAACTCAGGGACGGGTTGCGCGCACCGCAACTCGTCACGGACGAACTCAGCAGCGCGGCCCGCGGTGCCCGATCGCGTGGCGTCGAGGTGGTGCTGCTGGACGACGGGGGTTTCGCCGGGGTGCCGCGGTGGGTGCGTCAGCAGGTAATCGAGGCCGCGACAAAGGAATTGGACGCGGCTAATGCCGGTTCGGTGACCGTCAGGGTGCTGCCGATGGGCCGTCGCATTCTGGCCACGGTCCTCGCCAATGCGCCGACTCAGGACCGCCGCACCGAGATCGATGCGGCGGGTACGGTCACCGTCTCTACATAGTCGCCAGAAGGGCGATGCCCCTCGCCCGCGGTTTCCTGGCGCATGGAGTGCGGACTCGTTGTGCGTCGGGTCTGCGGGCTCCGGCTCGAACGGCGGGCAAAGTTGTCGGTGGGGCATGGCATTGTGCGGGTATGCGGAAGATCAGTGCCGGGGTGGCGCGACGGGTGGCGGTGGCGGCCCAGGGTTTTGCGGCGCGCAAGCCTGCTCGGACGACGCGCCGGTCGGTGCTCGGGGTGCTGGAGAAAACCCAACTGCTGCAATTGGATTCGGTGTCGGCGGTGGTGCGGGCGCACTATGCGCCGGTGTTCAGCCGGATCGGCGCCTACGACCGCACGCTGCTCGACGAGGCGGTGTGGAGCAATGGCGCGCGCAAGCCGCGGCGGCTGGTGGAGTACTGGGCGCACGAGGCCGCGCTGATTCCGGTCGAGGACTGGCCGCTGATGCGCTGGCGGATGGCGCAATACGAGCACGGGCGCTGGTCCGGCATGCGCAAGGTGGTGGACCGCAATCCGACCCTGGGCCGGGACATCCTCGATGTGATCACCGAGGTCGGCGCGTGCACCGCCGGTGAAGTGGAACGGCATCTGGAACTGGACAAGCCGCGTGGCAAGGGTTCCTGGTGGAACTTGAGCGACACGAAGATGATCTGCGAGCAGCTGTTCGCGGCGGGCGCGCTCTCGGTGGACAAGCGGGTCGCCTTCGCCAGGCACTACGACTTGGCCGAGCGGGTCATCCCGCCGGATATCTTGGCGCACACCGTCTCCGAGGAAGACGCGGTGCGCGAGCTGGTGCTGCGCGCGGCCACCGCGCACGGCATCGGCACCGAAACCGACCTGCGCGACTACTACCGCCTGCACCGCAGGCAAACCGAACCGGCCATCGCCGACCTCGTCGACGCGGACGAGCTGATCCCGGTCGAGGTCGAGGGCTGGGACAAACCCGGCTACTTGCGCGCAGGCACCCCGATGCCACGCCGCGTCGAAGGTGCGGCGCTGCTGTGCCCGTTCGACCCGCTGGTCTTCTTCCGCGCCCGCACCGAGCGCCTCTTCGACTTCCACTACCGCATCGAGATCTACACGCCGGAACCCAAACGGGTACACGGCTATTACGTCTTCCCGTTCCTGCTCAACGGCGAGCTCGTCGGCCGCGTCGACCTCCGTGCCGAACGCGCCGCGGGCAGGCTCTCCGTGCCGGGTGCCTTCGCCGAACCCGGCTACGACACGCCCGCCACTGCCAGCGCCCTCACCGAGGCACTCCGGGACATGGCCGATTGGCTGGAGCTCGACAAGGTGGTCGTCGGCGCGAAGGGCAATCTGGCCCCGCTTCTCTAGCCGGCCACCCGGCTGCGGCGACACACGAGAAACGCTGTGCCGCTGCTGAACTCACACGTCGCGCTTGGGTCCGTAACCGCGCATCATCTGATCACGCAACGCACCGGAGACCGCGCCGGACATCCAGGAATTCAGCGACTGGCCGCTCTGCGCGGCCGCCTCTTCCGCCTTCGCCTTCAACTGCTCGACGAGCCGCAGGGTGACCCGGCTGATATCGCCGGTCATCTCCTCGAAGGTCGGATTGTCCTCCGATGACGTCGTCTTCTTGCGGAGGTCGACCTTGGCCTCGGTGCCGTCGAAGGACAGGTGCACGGCGCGGTCGGTGAGCTCGGCGTTGACCTCGGCGGCCAGCTCGGACAGCGCGGCGAAGAGCACCAGCCTGGCCGAACTTTCCGTTGCTGCGGCCAGCGCCGCCGCGGTGGCCTGGGTTTTTTCGTCGCCTAGGGCGGCGGCTGCGATGAGGTCCGCGCGCAGGCGGTCGGTGTACTTGTTCAGATCCATGACATCAGTGTGACGCCATATTTGATGTCACGCAAGGATGCACATGACATCATGCTGGCGGCAGTAGGAGGTGGATCACCCGACTGGCCGGTTCCTACGGAGGCGACGGTGTCGAGTGCGTTCTCGCGACCGGGTAGCCTTTCTGACCATGACGAACGGTGAATCGACGCCTGCGGAGCTGAAAGCCTCCGGCACGGTCGGTGTCGCGATGGTGACCCCCTTCGGTGCCGACGGCAAGCTCAACGTCGATGCCGGGGTCGCGCTCGCGGCCCGCCTGGTCGACCGCGGCGTCGACCTGCTCGCGATCTCCGGGACCACCGGCGAATCGCCGACCACCACCGAATCGGAGAAGGCGGACCTGCTCCGCGCCGTCGTCGACGCGGTCGGCACCAGGGCCACCGTGATCGCGGGCGCAGGCACCTACGACACCGCGCACTCCATCGAACTCGCCCGCAACGCCCAGCGTGCCGGCGCGCACGGCCTGCTCGTGGTGACCCCGTACTACTCGCGCCCGTCCCAGGACGGATTGCTCGCGCACTTCACCGCGGTCGCCGACGCCACCGACCTGCCGGTCACCCTCTACGACATTCCGCCGCGCTCGGTGGTGCCGATCGCCACCGACACCATCCGCCGCCTCGCCGAGCACCCGCGCATCGTCGCGGTGAAGGACGCCAAGGGCGACATCAACGCGGGCGCCGACCTGATCGCGAGCACCGGTTTGGCCTTCTACTCCGGCGACGACACGCTGAACCTGCCGTGGCTTTCGGTCGGCGCGACCGGATTCATCAGCGTGATCGGCCATCTCGTGCCGGAACGGCTTCGGGAGCTGCTCGACGCCTACACCGCGGGCGACGTCGTGCGGGCCAGGGACATCAACGCGAGCCTGGTGCCGTTGAACGCCGCGATGTTCCGCCTCGGCGGCGTCGCGATGAGCAAGGGCGCGCTGCGCCTGCTCGGCATCGAGGCGGGTGAGCCACGGTTGCCGCAGTTGATGCCGACACCGGAACAACTCGACCTCCTTGCCGCCGACCTACGAGCGGCAGGGGTGCACGCATGAGTCAACGAATCGTCTTACCGCGCATGACCGAACTGAGCGTCAGCGAGGTGTACGCATGAGTGAATCGGCGGCACGTCGTCCTCGTCGCACCGCGTCGCGCACCGCGGGACCGCCCGCTCCGGTCGAGCAGCCGGCGCGCGTCGAAAAGCCTGTAGCTGCGGCGCAACCCGCGCCCGCGGTGCAGCCAGTCGCGGAGCGAGCGGTGGCCCAGCCGGTGTCGACAGCGAACGAGCAGCCTGCCGCGATGCGGACCGCGCAGGCCAAGTCGAACACCGCGAACAAGGCGCCTGCGAAGAAGTCGGGTCCGCGTGCCGAGGCGGCCCAGCCTGCGAGGAAGTCCGGGCGCGGCCGCCAGCAGTCCGGCCGCGGCCGTGGCGAACAGTCGGCGCCGCAACCGGATCCGCGGGCCGCGGCCGCCGCGCACGACCGGCTCGGCGCCCCGCCGAAGCTCGCCAAGAACGGCCTGCGCGTGTTCGCGCTCGGCGGCATCGGCGAAATCGGCCGCAACATGACCGTTTTCGAATACGGCGGCAAGCTGCTCATCGTCGACTGCGGCGTGCTTTTCCCCGAGGACCAGCAGCCCGGCGTCGACCTGATCCTGCCCGACTTCCGGCCCATCGAGCACCGGATCAACGACGTCGTCGCCGTCGTGCTCACGCACGGCCACGAGGACCACATCGGCGCGGTGCCGTTCCTGCTGCGGCTGCGCTCCGACATCCCGGTCATCGGTTCGAAGTTCACGCTCGCGCTGGTCGCGGCGAAATGCCGGGAGCACCGCCAGCAGCCGAAGCTGCTCGAGGTCATCGAGGGCCAGCACACCACGCACGGCCCCTTCAGCTGCGAGTACTTCGCGGTCAACCACTCCATCCCGGACGCGCTGGCCGTCGCCATCCGCACTCCGGCGGGCGTCGCGCTGCACACCGGCGACATCAAGCTCGACCAGCTGCCGCTCGACGGGCGCCTCACCGACCTCGCCGGTTTCTCCCGGCTCGGCGACGAAGGGGTCGACCTGTTCCTGGTCGACTCGACCAACGCCGAGGTGCCCGGCTTCGTCACGCCGGAGCGCGAGATCGGCGGCGTGCTCGACACGGTGATCGGCAAGGCGCGCAACCGGGTGATCGTCGCCTCGTTCGCCAGCCACGTGCATCGCATCCAGCAGGTGGTCGACGTTGCCCAGAAGTACGGCAGGCGGGTGTGTTTCGTCGGCCGCTCGATGGTCCGCAACATGCAGATCGCGCAGGATCTGGGCTATCTGACGGTGCCGGACAGCGTGGTCGTCGATCTCGATCAGGCCGCGACGCTGCCCGGTGATCGGCTGGTGCTGATCTCCACCGGTTCGCAGGGCGAGCCGCTGTCGGCGCTGTCCCGGATGGCGCGCGGCGATCATCGCCAAATCAACATCCGCCAGGACGATCTCGTGGTGCTGGCCTCCTCGCTGATCCCCGGCAACGAGAACTCGGTGTTCGCGGTGGTGAACGGACTGGCCAGGCTCGGCGCCACCGTGATCACCCAGCAGAACGCCAAGGTGCACGTCTCGGGGCACGCCTCGGCGGGCGAGCTGCTGTATCTGTACAACGCGGTGCGGCCGACCAATGCCATGCCGGTGCACGGTGAATGGCGGCATCTGCGGGCCAACGCCGCGCTGGCCATCGCGACCGGTGTGCCGGAGGACCGGGTCATGCTCGCCGAGGACGGCGTCGTGGTCGACCTGGTCGACGGCATCGCCTCGATCGTCGGACGGGTGCCGGTCGGGCACGTGTACGTCGACGGGCTCTCGGTCGGCGACGTCGGCGAGTCGACACTGTCGGATCGTCTGGTGCTCGGCGAGGGCGGCTTCATCTCGATCACCGTCGCGATCGACGAGACCACCGGCAAGGCGGTCAGCACGCCGGAGGTCAGCGGGCGCGGCTTCTCCGATGATCCGACGGCGCTCAGTGACGCCGCCGAGTTGGTCGAGGCGGAACTGCTGCGGTTGGCGACCGAGGGCGTCACCGATACGCATCGGATCGCGCAGAGTGTGCGGCGTGTGGTCGGTCGCTGGGTCGCCGATACCTACCGGCGGCGCCCGATGATCGTGCCGACCGTGATCGGCGTCTGATACCGGATACACGAAAGCGCCGGATGCCCTTGGCATCCGGCGCTTGTCGTTCGGGCTAGCTCACTCCTGGCAGGCCGCGGATTCGATCTTCGCGCTCTTGACGATGTTGCACGCGAAGGTGTGGTCCACCTTCCACTCGCCGCCCTCGGAGACGAACGAGATGAAGGCGTTCTGCACCGGGGTGCCCGCGATGGTGACCTCGGCGTCGGCCTTCAGCTTGCCGTCCGCCGGGTCGCCGACCTTGGTGACCTTGACCTTGACGTCCTGCTTCTTGGCGGCGTCGACCAGGTTCGCGACCAGGTACGGATCCTGCTCGGCGGCCTGGATCCAGCTGATCTTCTCCTTGTTCGGCACAGCGGGATCGAATGCCTTGTTCAGGCGCTCGTTCAGCTGCTCCACCGACGGCTTGGCCAGCGCGGGCGAGGACGGAGTGGTCGGCACAGCGCCGGTCTCCTTGTCACCCTTGTCGCTGCCGCCCTGCAGTTCACCGGGTGCGGTGTCGGCCTTGGCGGTGCTGCTCGGCGCGTCCGTCTTCTTGTCGTCACCCGAGGCGCAGGCGGTGAGTGTGCACGCGGCGGCGGTCAGGACGACGGCCACGGCGGTCCGGAAAGTGCGGTGTTTCACGATGTTTCCCCTGAATCGAAGCGCGGACATCAGCCGTGGTTGGACGTGCAGTTCCAGTGCACGATGTACGCGTCGGAGTAGTTGTTCGACAGTGCCTTGCTCTGGGCACGGCTACGCGACGCGGCATACGACCAGCTGTAGGTGCCGGTACGGCTGGAATACGCCACGGCGCCACAGCCATTGGCGAACCAGACCACCGACTGGCAGTCGCCTGCGCCGCACTGGCGGACTGCACGCGCCTGTGCCGCAGCGGAATCCGGGTAATCGTAGGAATAACCGATCAAACCGGTGGAGGTGGAAAGCGCGATGGCGCCGTAGTTGTACGGCGCGGCTTGTGCGGCAGGAGCGCTGAGAGCCAGCGCGCAACCGGCCGCAACCAGAACAGCTGCGCCGGAAACAAACTTCTTCACAGGGAATTTGCCCTTCTTGTTCAAGAGTCCACGACCCGATGGACCGAGTGACAAGGTACATAGCGAACACCCATTGCGCTACCCGACAAATCGGGGCCTGGCGTGTCGACATGTCCTGGTGTCGTCCGGGATTGCGGAAGATCGGCGTTGCATCGGCCGAGTGAACTGGCGTGTCGCTGGGACTGTCAACCCGGCTATTCGCAGCAGTGGGAAGTGTCCGGAATGGGGTAGTCGGTGCGTTCCGCGCAATGGGGTGGTCGGTATGTTCAGTGGATGAGCATGGCGCAGCGCGAACGACAGCAACTGGTCGAGGCGATGACGGCTGCCGGTCCGGAAGCGCCGACTCTCTGCGGGGCATGGACGGTGCGAGACCTCGCCGCGCACTTGGTGGTTCGTGAGCGGCGGCCCGACGCCTCGCCGGGCATCATGCTGAAGCCGTTCGCCGGGTATCTCGATGGGGTGCAGACGAAAACGGCCCGTAAGCCGTTCCCCGAGCTGCTCGAGGAAGTCCGCACCGGGCCGCCGTGGTGGTCGCCGCTGCGACCGGTCGACGCGATCGTGAACCTGACCGAGATGTTCGTCCACCACGAAGACATCCGCCGCGGCACCCCCGGCTGGGAACCACGCGAGCTGCCCGCCGCCGACGAGAACGCCCTCTGGTCGTTCGCTCGCCGGATGGGCCGCCGGGCCTACCGCCGCTCGCCGGTGACGGTCGTCCTGGCGACACCGGACGGCAAACGCGCGGTGGTGCACTCGAAGCCGAGCGGGGAAGTGATCCTGACGGGCAAGCCGTCGGAGCTGCTGTTGCACGCCTTCGGCCGCGATGAGGTGCGTTTGGAGACCACGGGAGACCCCGAGTCGGTGCGTGCTGTGCTGAGCCTGGATCGCTCGGTCTGACCTTTCGACGCGATCGCGCGTGCGGTCGCCTCGGGAGGCGACGGCGTGGCGGTGTGTTGTTCGTCCTGACCTCGCGGATGCGATCGCCCCTGCTGTGTGCCGTTCGGGGCAGGACGGCGAGGGTGGCTCGCGAGAGGGGGCGGCGGTCGGCGTGGCGGTGTGTTGTTCGTCCGCGTGGCGCGGGCGGGGATTGCCCGCGCTGTTGTGGAGCCAGGAAGGGGCGGGCAACACGCGGAAGGCGGCTCTGAGCTCGGCGAGTTCGAGTGGCGGTCGGCATTATCGCCTACCTGGGCGTCTGCATAGTTGAGGCGTGGAGTGGCGCGCGAGACTAGTGTTGCGGATGGTCTGGATGGGGCGTTTGCGGCTAGCCTGGGGGAATGGCAGGTAAGTCCCGCAGCACCACGACTACTCGGGCGCGGGCGGGATCGGCGCGGGGGAGGACCACCACGGCACGATCCCGTTCGGCGACGCCCCGTGCGACGCCGGCGCCGCGCGGTCGTCGTCAACCCGCCCGTCGGCCGGTTCGGCGCACGTCGAACACCGCGCCGCTCGCGGTATTCAGCCGCGGCATCAGCAGTGGCTGGAACATGCTCGCGCGCGGCCTCGGCGCGACGACGCGGACGTTGAGCCGGGCAGGCGAGATCGAGCACGGCCATCGCCGGGACGGCATCGCGCTGGCCCTGATCGCCCTCAGCGCGGTGATCGCCGCCGCGGTGTGGCTGTCGGCGGGCGGGCCGGTGGGGCACTGGGTCGGTGAGGCCATTCGCGCGGTCGGCGGTTCCGCGTCCGCCGGGCTGCCGTTCGTGGCCACCATGATCGCCGTCATTCTCATGCGCACCGAGCCGCATCCGGAGATCCGGCCGCGGCTGGTGCTCGGCGGGCTGCTGGTCGGCCTGCCGATCCTCGGACTCTGGCATATCGCCGCCGGTGCGCCGACCGACCCGCACGGGCGTTCGCGCGCCGCGGGTTTCGTCGGCTTCGTGGTGGGCGGGCCGCTCACCAACGGGCTCACCGCCTGGCTGTCGGTGCCGATTCTGTTGCTGGCCATCATCTTCGGCGTGCTGCTGCTGACCGGGACCACGGTGCGCGAAGTGCCCTCCAAGCTGCGGGAATACTTCGGCACCGGTAGTCGCGGCGACGAATACGGCGAGTACAACGGCGAATTCGGCGAGTACGACCCCGCCAAGTACGACGCCGACGGCTTCCCGCTGCACGCCTCGGCCCGGTCGAAGCGGCGCGGTCGCACCCCGGCGGAGAACTATCCGCCCGACGAGTTCGGCGACGGCGACGCGGTGACCGAGGTGATCGGGGAGCCGCCGCTGCGCGACGCCAAGCCGATCGCCTCCGAAGAGCCTGCGCCTGCGCCGAAGCCGAAGAAACAGCGCCCGGCGAAGGTGGTGGTCGAGGACCAGACCCCGCCGCCGCCCAAGCAGCTCGAGTTCGTCACCGACCGCGAGGTCGAGGGCGACTACGTGCTGCCGCCGATGTCGCTGCTGACCGACGGCGATCCGCCCAAGAAGCGCAGTGCCGCCAACGAATCGATGATCGAAGCGATCACCGAGGTGCTGGTGCAGTTCAAAATCGACGCTGCGGTTACCGGTTTCGTGCGCGGCCCGACGGTCACTCGCTACGAGGTCGAGCTCGGGCCCGGCGTCAAGGTCGAGAAGATCACCGCGCTGGCCCGCAACATCGCGTATGCCGTTGCGACGGAGAATGTCCGGCTGCTCGCGCCGATCCCCGGCAAGTCCGCCGTCGGCATCGAGGTGCCCAACGCCGACCGCGAGCTGGTCCGGCTCGCCGACGTGCTCAAGGCGCCGTCGACCCGAAACGACCACCACCCGTTGGTGATCGGGCTCGGCAAGAACATCGAGGGCGACTATCTCGCCGCGAACCTCGCCAAGATGCCGCACCTGCTGGTCGCGGGCTCCACCGGCTCCGGCAAGTCGAGTTTCGTGAACTCGATGCTGGTTTCGCTGCTGCATCGGGCGACGCCGGAGGAGGTCAGGATGATCCTGATCGACCCGAAGATGGTGGAACTCACTCCCTACGAGGGCATTCCACACCTGATCACGCCCATCATCACCCAGCCGAAGAAGGCGGCCGCCGCGCTGGCCTGGCTGGTCGAGGAGATGGAACAGCGCTATCAGGACATGCAGGCCAACAAGGTTCGCCACATCGACGACTTCAACAAGAAGGTGAAATCGGGCGCGATCACCGCGCCGCTCGGCAGCGAACGGGTGTATCGCCCCTACCCGTACATCCTCGCCATCGTCGACGAGCTCGCCGACCTGATGATGACCGCGCCGCGTGACGTCGAGGACGCGATCGTGCGGATCACCCAGAAGGCCCGTGCCGCAGGCATTCACCTGGTGCTTGCGACGCAGCGGCCGTCCGTCGACGTGGTGACCGGTCTGATCAAGACCAATGTGCCGTCCCGGCTGGCGTTCGCCACGTCGTCGTTGACCGACTCGCGGGTCATCCTGGATCAGCCGGGCGCCGAAAAGTTGATCGGCATGGGCGACGGGCTGTTCCTGCCGATGGGTGCGAATAAGCCGACCCGTCTGCAGGGCGCGTTCATCAGCGACGAAGAGATCCACGCGGTCGTCGATTTCGCCAAGAACCAGGCCGAGCCGGAGTATCAGGAGGGCGTCACCGCCGCCAAGGCGGGGGAGAAGAAGGATGTCGACCCCGACATCGGCGACGACCTCGATGTCTTCATTCAGGCCGTGGAGCTGGTTGTCACCTCGCAGTTCGGCTCCACCTCGATGCTGCAGCGCAAACTGCGGGTCGGTTTCGCCAAGGCGGGTCGCCTGATGGACCTGATGGAGACCCGCGGTGTCGTCGGGCCCAGCGAGGGCTCCAAGGCGCGTGACGTGCTCATCAAGCCCGATGAGCTGGATGGGTTGCTGTACACGATCCGGGGCGGGGACGATTCCGGCCCTGCGGACGAGGACGACTGAGCTCGTCTCCGGTGTGTCGGAAATCCGGTTTCCTGATCGAGCGGCCGTTCGTACCGTTGGCGGATGCCCCTCGATGACCTGGCGGTAGATCTGGACAAGACGGCAGACCCGTGGACCGCGCACGACGCGACCGTGGCTGCCGCCGGATTCTGGGCGATGGCGCGTGGGCTGCCTGCCACCTTCGCGCGGGTGTTGCGGGAATGCTGGCAGGTGAGCCGTGTCGATACGGCCGCCTTGGTGCTGTGCACCCTGCTCGCCGAGCTCGGCACGGCGGTCGGACTGCTCGCCACCACCTCGGTGCTCGAGCGGCTGCTGGCGGCCGGGCCGACGCCGGACCGCGTCCGGGCGGCGGCGCCCGCGTTGCTCCTGATCGCCGCCATGGTGGTGGTCCGCGGCGCGCTGCGGGAAGCGGCGGTCTTGGCGAAGTCGCGGATCGATCCGCAGTTGCGGCGCAGCCTGCAGACCGGTCTGCTGCAGCTGACCACCAACGCCGAGCTGGTGGCCTTCGACAACGACGTCTTCCACAACACGCTGCACCGGATCAGGGAGCGTGCGCCACACGCGGTCGCGGCGCTGGTCGACGGCGTGCTGCGGTTGCTGTCGGGGGTGGTCGGACTACTGGTGGTGGTCGGCGTGCTCGGCGTGCTGCACCCGGTGTTGTTGCCGCTGTTGGTGATCGCCCTGGTTCCGACCTGGTGGGCCGCGGTGCATTCGGCCAGGATGAGCTATGAGATGTACGCGGCGACCAGCGGCGCCGAGCGCCGGATGGAGACGCTGACCAACCTGATGGCCGATCGGGTTCCGGCCGCCGAGATCCGCGCGTACACCATGCGTTCGTTTCTGCTCGCCGAGTTCACCAGGTTGTCCGGCTTCGTCCAGGCCAGGGCGTTGCGGCTGGAGCGAAGACAGGCCGTAAGTCGTTCGCTCGGAGCCGCTCTCGCCGGGCTCGGGATCGCCGTGGTCTATCTGGTCCTCGGCCTGCTGCTGTTCACCGCGGTGATGCCGCTGGCCGTCGCCGGAACCGCGGTGGTCGCGTTGCGCACCGCGATGACCGCCTTGAGCGAACTGGTCAACAGCATGAACTGGAGTTACGAGAACGCCCTGTTCTATCAGGACTATCTCGATTTCTGTGCCGATGCCGGGCAGCGACAGGAACGCGTGGGCGGTGTCGCCGTGCCCGCTGACGTGGACCGGATCAGCGCGCGGGATCTCACGTTCACCTACCCGAGCGGGCAGCGTCCGGCCTTGTGCGGGCTCGACATCGACATAGCGCCCGGGGAGATCGTCGCCATCGTCGGTGCGAACGGCTCCGGCAAAACAACTCTCGCGAAGGTCCTCAGCGGCCTGTACCAACCCGATTCCGGCACAGTGACTTACGGCGGCGTCCGGCTCGAAGACATTGACCTGACCCAGTTGCGCAGTCGAATCGCGGTGGTGGCGCAGGACTTTACCCACTGGCCGTTCTCGGCCAGGCAGAACATCACCATCGGCCGACACGATCATCCGGAGTCCGACGCCGCGTTCACCGCGGCCGCGCAGGCGGCGGGAGCCGATCAGGTCCTTGCCGCACTGCCCGCCGGGCCGGACACCCTGCTCGACCCCACCTACCGCGGCGGGGTCGAGCTGTCCGGTGGGCAATGGCAGCGCATCGCGGTGGCCCGTGGCCTGTATCGCGATGCGCCACTACTGATCTGCGACGAGCCGACCGCCGCGCTGGACGCGCGCACCGAGCATGCCGTCTTCGAGACGATCCGCAAGCATGCCGCGCAGCGCACCGTCGTGCTGATCACCCATCGTTTGGCGAGCGTCCGCTACGCCGACCGGATCTATGTGCTCGAGCAGGGCCGCGTGGTCGAGCACGGGACCCACGAGGAACTGATGGCCCGCAACGGCCTCTATCGCGAGTTCTACACCCTGCAGGCGCAGGCATACCAAGAGCCGACGGCTGCCGTCGAATAGTGCGCGACGCCGCGGCTGTCACGCTGCGAGTAAACCTTTGCGTGCCTCCTCGACGCAGTCGGCCCACTTGCGGTCGCCGAGTTCGGTGACGCCGGAGTCGCTCATGAAGGCGCTGGACACGATGACGTCGGGGGTGAGGGTGGCGAGGAAATCCAGTGTGGCGAGCAGGGTTTCGCGGTTGCTGTGGCCTTCGATGTAGCCTGCCCACCACTGCCCGTTGCCGCCGAGAATGAGGGTGTCGCCGGTGAACAGGTGCTGCTTACCGGAAATGGTGACGAGATAGACGGCACTGCCCGCGGTGTGGCCGGGCGTCGGGATCACCTCGATGCCGCCGAACGCGGTGTGCCGGGTGTCGAAGGCGTCGTCGACGCTGGTCTGCGTGACCAGTTCCGCGTCGTCGCGATGAATGTGCAGCCGAGAACCGAAGCGCTCCTTGATGGTCGACAGTGAGGGCGCGATTTCGTCACGGTGGCTGAGGTATTGGTGGGTGACGCCGCCTCGCTCGGCGATCCTGTCCAGCTCGCCTGGCTTGTTCGTGTTGTAGAACAACACGTTTCCCTCCGGCGTCGTCCACAGATAGGCGTTGACGGTCAGTCCCTCGAACGGGCTCTCGGTCTCGGTCTGCCACAGGTCGGCGGAGATCTGCTTCATGATGTGCTCCTCGGTGCGTTGATGTCTTCACCTAGGAGGCGCGAGATCCGATCTCGCGACGCTAGATCGGCGGCCGTCACAACCGCCATTGCCGCTCGCGCTGCGGTTGATAGCGGCACACGATGCCGAGCGAGATGCAGGCGCGCAGATGCTCGGCGAGTTCGGGGTGGATCCGATCGATGCGCCGCAGCGTGTCCCTGACCCGCGCGGACACCGTCTTGCGGGCTCGCTCGGCATCGTCGCCGAGGTGCCGGGTGCGCCCGGCCAGGCCTGCGGTGCGGCGCAGTTCGTCGAGCAAGGCGGCGCGCTCCCGGTCGAGTTCGGCGGCTCGATCGTCGGCGCCGAGGTCGACCGCCCGATCGATCTCGGTATCGAGCGTGTCCAGGCGGCGGCGGTATGCGGCCTTCGCGGACTCGTCGAGCACCGGGTCGGTGCCCAGTGATCCTGCCGCGCGCAGCATGTCGCCGGAACCGGGTGCGCCGAACAGTTCCAGGGACGGGATCTCGTGACCGGGATGGCCGATCAGCGCGTGCAGGTCGCGTAGTCCCTTGGCGTCGGGCAGGCGCGCGGTGCGGCCCGCGAACCGCAAGGTCCACACCGCGCCGTCCCGTCGGAACTCGTTGTCCGGCAGCGCGGTCGGCTCGGCCGGTGGCCGACGGTCGTGCGAGAGCAGCCGCAGCTGGTGCTCGGCCGCATCGAGCCATGGACGGGCGCGCATGCGGCGCGCGGATTCCGCGGCGGCCAGCAGTTCGCGCGTCGCGGTGTCGCGGTCGCCTGCTGCGGCGGCAAGCCTGCCGAGCCAGTACACGTACGGCCCGTAGCTGGCTCCGCCGCCCGCGACCACAGCCCACAATCCTTGCAGTGGAACAAGTTTCGCTCGCACGCTGGTGCGCAGCTCCGCATCGTCGAGCACCAGCGCGGCATGCGCCAGCGCCACCAGGATGGCGGCGTGGAAGTGCGTCGGGTATCCGTCGTAGAGCGCCTGCACTTCGGCGACCCGGCGGCGGGCGCGGTCCTTGTCGCCGAGCTGGGCGGCGGTGATGAGATCGGTGATGATCGTGTAGTTGGCGCCCATCGCGCGATAGCGGTCGACGAACGTGTCCGCCTCGGCCAGATCGCCGGTGACCAACGCCAGCGACCACCGCTGCTCGAGCCACAACGGTGCTCGGTCCACCTCGCCGAGTCGCTCACCCAACGCATAGGCGCCATCGATGGCATCGCGGGCTTCCTGGAATCGACCGGCCAGCGTGGCGAGCGCACCACCACGCGAGAGCGCGACGAACCGGAAGCGCGGCAGGTTCGCCCGGTCCGCGTGTGCGCGCAGCGCGGCCATCTCGGTGTGCGCCCGCGGATCACCCAGCTCCAGCAATGCGGCGAAACGTAAAAGGGCGCCTTGTAATTCGGTCTCGTCGCGATGTGTTCGGCGACCGATCGCGATCAGCTCCTCGGCCAACTCGAGTCGATCGGGGGCGGTGCCTGGTCGCCAGATCGCGTCGTGCCTGGCGAGCAGTCCGAGTTCGAGCGCCGTGTCGTCCTCGGATTCCCTGGCCAGCCGCACCGCCTCGGCGCTCATCTGCTCGGCGGCCGCGCGTTGTCCGGACACGGTGTGTACGCGCACCCGAGTCGCCGCGGCGAGCACACGCACCGCCAGCGGATCGCTGCGCGGACGATCGCGCAGCAACATGGCGTGCGCCTGATCGATGAGCGCGATCTCCCGCTCGGAATCGCGTTCCGGGCGCGGCATTCCCAGCTCGTGCAAGCCGAGTGCCGCCCGCGCGAAGAGCTCCGGCGATTCGTGCTGTCCGGCCAGTTCGAGCAGTGTTTCGAAAGTGCGGCGGGCGGCAGACAGTTCACCGGCCGCGGCCTCGGCGCTTGCCAAATCGAGCCCGACGGTGCCACGGGACTCGTGCTGCTCCTCCGGGATCAGCGTCAGTGCCCGCCGATAGTGTTGCGCGACTTCGCCCGCGGCCAACCTGCCGCAGGCATCAAGCGCCGCATCCAGCAGATACCGCAGCGCGCGCTCGGCATCGATGGCGTCGCCTGCCAGATAGGCGTGGTGCGCGAGCTCGCTCGGCGTCGCACCGGACCGCTCGCTCGGCAGCTGCTCGAGCGCGGAAACAATGGCGGCGTGGCGTTTTCGGGACTCGGTCGCGCCCAGCCGTGCGATCAGCGCTTCTCGGATCAGATCGTGTACGAAAGTGAATCGTGCGGTGTCGAGCCTGGCAACCAAACGGGCCCGGACAGCGGTCGCCACCAGCTCGGCCACCGCGGCATCCGCGCGCCCGGTGGCGGCGGCGACCACCACGAGCGTGAATTAACGGCCGACCAGTGCTGCGGTGGTGAGGGTGTCGACCGCGGCAGACGAGAGCGGTGCCACGCGCGCGTCGAGCGTCTCCTGCACCCCCGGCGTCAACGTATCGATGGCACTTCCCGAATGCCACAGTCGCGCAGCCTGTTCGGTGAGGAACGGGTTGCCGCCGGTGAGCGCGTGCAACCGGTGCACCACCTCCTCGGGTGGTTGTGCGCCCGTCATCCTGGTGACGACGGCACCGACGTCGTCGACGGAGAGCCCGGTCAGCTCGATCGTTCGCGCGGCGGTCAGCAAGTCGCCGAACAGGTTTCGCAGTGGATGGGCGTCGGCGTGCACCTCCGTGTCGCGCACGGTGCCGACGATCGCGAGCCGCTCGAACCAGGAATGCCTGGCGACGAACGCGAGCAATGTGATCGACTCTGGGTCGGCCCGATGCAGATCATCGATCACCACGAACACCGGCCGCACGGCGCACGCGGTGACCAGCGCTTCGGTCACCGCGTCGCCGATCCGGAACAGTGTGGCGCCGTCCGTCAGCGGCTGCGCCTGCTCTTCACCGATCAGAATCGACAACGCATTGCCCGCCGCATCATCCACGGCCGCCCACTGCTCGGGTGCGGCAGCACGGCGCAGATTGCGCACAATCTGGACCCATGGCCAGAATCCGGGCGTGCCGTCGCCGCTCCACGCGGTCGCCGCGAGCACGAGCACCTCGTCGAATTCGCCGACTACCTCGGTGACAAGCGCGGTCTTGCCGATCCCCGCCTCACCGGACACCAGGACGAACCCGCCGTGGCTGGACACTGTGCGCCGCAACTCGTCCCGCAACAGCGACGCGGGATGGTCCCGGCCGATCAGGGGTGTCACCGCCACGCGTCCCTCCTCGCTGCTACCCCTTCGCAGCTTAGTTCGCGCAGGCCAACCCCTAGGGTGGTAGGCGCGTGACCTGGGTGGATCCGCTACCGGAAGATCGGAGGGTGACATGCTGATCGAGAAGCAGCGCTGGGCGGGCATTCGCGACGGCTCGGTCACGGTGCTGTTCCGGCGCTGGCGGCATCGCCAAGCCAGTGCGGGCAACATCTATCGGACCGCCGCGGGCCGAATCATGGTGGAGCAGGCCGATATCGTCGCCCCGTCCCGCATCCGTGCCAAGGATGCTCGCGCCGCCGGGTACGCCTCGATAGCGCAGGTGCTCGCGGATCTGCGTGGCGCGGAAGGTGATCCGATCTATCTGCTGCGTATCCGGTTGGTCGATGAGCCGGATCCGCGCACGGAGTTGGCGAACACCGACCAGCTCTCCGACGACGACATCGCAAGGATCACAGCGCGTTTGGCGCGCATGGACGCGTCGAGCTCGATCGGCCCGTGGACCATGCCGACCCTGCGCCTCATCGAAGAACTCCCCGCAACCCGCGCCCCCGACCTGGCTGCCCGCCTCGGTCGCGAACCGGACCGCTTCAAAGTCGATGTGCGCAAACTCGAGGCGCTCGGTCTCACCCTCAGCCTCGAAGTCGGCTACCAACTTTCGCCTCGCGGCGTCGCCTACCTCCGCACCCGCTGACCGAGCTATTCGGCGGTTCGCTCCGGCAGATGGGCCAAGACCAGGCCGACGGACGCGATCAGCACGTTCTGCAGCGCGGGTTGCAGCCCGTTCCACGTCTTGGATTGCCACATCACGAACCATTCGCCGCCGATCGCGATGAAACCGCCGCCGAACAGCACGATCACCATGAGCCAGCCCACCGTGCTGAGCCTGCGGGCGCGTTCGACGTCGGCCCGCCCGGCCAGCGTGCGGAGCCAGCTGATCAGCGCGACGATCAGCACGAGCGCGGTGAGCGTCTCCCAGGTGATGATCGCGATATAGGCGATGTTGGCCAGTGTCGGGTCGGTGATCGCCCGCCACATGACGTCGTCGTCATGAAAAGTGGTGTCCATGGCGAGCACATGCTGCACGAACTGCTGATTGGTGCCGAAGTCGGTGATGTTGTTCAACGCAACCACCGCAACATAGGCGGCCGTGACGGCAGTGAAAACGGTGAGTGCCATACGGAGAGAGCCGAGCACGGCCAACAAGCGCGTCATTGTCTACTCATCCTTCATGCAGGTCGACTGGATGCTCGGAGTGTAGGGCCGCCCGCCGCCCCCGGGGCCGCGTCAGCTCGAGAGTGGCCAATTGGCTGGCAATTCAGCACTCGAGCATGGCCAACTGGCTGAAGTGCGACCATTCACCCGCATGGTTCCCTCGACGAGGTGTCCACCTGCGAGGTCAGCCGGGCTGCGGTTCGGGATTATTCTGGTCGCGGCGTCGAGCGCACAAGAGGCAGGAGAGCGGGTGCTGAGGGCAGAGATCCTCCGACTTCTCCTGCGCGATGCGACGGATTGGCTGGACTCCCAGGCAAAACGTGTCGCGACGCACCTCGCCGACACCACACGCGGCGAGGACATAGGCGCGAAAGCCCTCGAGACCATTACCGAGAGATACACCCAACAGGACCTGTCGCACGCCGCGACATCGAAATCCCCCCTTGGCATGTGGATGACGACCGGTCGACGGGATTCTGACGGATACTTCTTGGACTCAAACGCACGGCCAATTCCCGAGGCTGTCCTTCTCCCGAAGGTCAAGCAACTGACCCCGGACGACTGGCAGCTGGATCGAGAGATCGCGTTGAAAGCATTCGCCTCAGCGCCCGCGGAGTACAAGACAACGTTCAAAGAGGCGCTCGACTTCCCCGATGACGAGTGGCGCCGAACCGTGCAGGGATACCACGCAGAGTTCGTGGCCCTACAGGACGGCAAACCGATAGGTATGGTGGCGGCGGCGAAACACGAACGGCCGGATACCGTTCTGTTGAAGTCGATGTTCGTGGTGCCGGAAGCCCGTGGCAGCGGCGTCGCGGACCGCTTGGTCGAATCGGTCGTGGATTGGGCCTGGGACAACGGCTACCGTCGCGTAGCTCTCTGGGTACGGGAAGAAAACCTGAGCGCCGAGAGCGTATATCTACGGCACGGCTTCGGGTGGACCGGGCGTGAGGAGGAAGGTCCGCGTGGCCTCCGGATCGAATTGCATCGCTTGCTAGGCGAGTCGACACGGATTCCTTACGACTCAAATGGTCCACGGCCTTGAGCCGAGGGCGATCCGACGGTAGCCGAACGCACCATCATGCCGGTTTCAGGACGTTCCGCCCGATGATTTCGGGCGGTCATCAGCGTGGGTTGCGCCGTAGGTCAGAGGCAGATGCTCACGGTGGCCGGGCCGAGGGGAAGGGACAGGCACAATGTCACCGACCCGGAGACAGCGGTGGCCTCGGGGGCGGTGGCGGCGGCGGTCCCGGCGCTCAGCGCGATGGCGGACAGAGTCAATGCGCTGATCATCAGCGTACGAGCGGTTTTGACGATCATGTAGCTTCCTAGCTTGTCGATGGAACCTCGCATATTCGGTTGGCTCCATTCGCGAAATCTGCTGTAGACCATCCGTACGCCAGCGCCCTCGGACAAGTCAACTGTGTTGTGAAGTGCCACAGAGGAATCCCGAGTTCTCGCTGGATTGCGGAGTTCCGGTTCGTCGCGGCGCGCAGTTCGTGCACTGGTCGATCAGGTCGAGGACCAGGCACCTTGCTGGACTGCGCGCTCGCGACGTCCCGATGCTTGACCGTGCGGCGCTAGTTCCGCGCGGCCAGGATCTGGGTGAGGTAGTCCGGGGTGCCGTCGATGCGTTGCAGATGCGGGAAACGGAGGCCGTCGTGATAGTTCAGTTCCACGGTCCGTGTCTGATCGAAGTCCTTCACCTGCAATCGGATCGGTGCGGGGTCGGTCTTGGCCGCCTCGATCGCGGCTTCCATCGTGGCTTGGTTATAGGGGGCGTCGTTGACCGAAACCACCGTCATCCCGGTGCCGACTTTCGCCTTGAATGCGGGTCCGTCCCATCGCACGTCGGTGACCTTGCCTTCACCGGACACGTTGAGACCGATCGAGTAGGTGTAGTTGACGGCGCCCTCAGCCGCTTTCACCTGAGCCGAGAGGAAAGCGCCAGGGTTGTTGTCGTAGACCAACTTCCACCCGGTCTTCTCCACGCTTGCGGCGAACGGTTCCTTTCCGTCGAGGCGATCGCGCAGGTACTTCGCCCAATCGTCGGCGACCACGCCATTCAGCGTCGAGACGACCTGGTCGAAGTCGTAGGTGTTCTGCGACTCCCACTTACTGTCGTCGACACCGAAGAACGCGCGCGCGAAATCATCGAGTGACTTTGTGTTCCCGGACAATTCGCGGATACGCGCGTCCACTCCCAGCCACACCAGTTGCCCGCCCTGGTAGTAATCCTCGCTGAGCTGCCACGACCGATACGGCTTCGGACGCCGCTGCGCGATGATGGGATCGTTGGTGGTGTCCTGCACAGTGCGCCAGGTGAGTCCGGGCCGGTTGTCGGTGTATGCGGCGACCACCGAAGCCAGCGCATCACGAGAGACTTCCGCGGGTCGCAAGCCGGACCGGCCGGTGAGCACGTTGCCCCAATACTGCGTCTGCCCCTCGTAGACCCACAACAAGCTGTCTTGCATCGGGGTGTTGTAGTTGGGTGTCCACAGGTCTGCCGGGCGTCGGAACTTGCCGTTCCAGGAATGGGTGTACTCGTGCCCGAGCAGATCAGCGCTGCCGACCGCCGGGTCCCACGCGGTGAAATAGTCCGTGGGTTGGCCGTTCTCGCTGGATCGTTGGTGTTCCAATCCATTGGAGCTGAGCTGCTTCGACAACGACAGCAGGAAGTCGTAGTGGTCATAGTGTTGTGAGCCGTACAGCTCCACAGCCTGTTTCACCAGCGCCCTGTGCAGCTCGATGTGCTCGGGCTTGGCTGCGAGCTGTTCCGGTGCGTCGGCGAATACTTGCAGCCGCACAGGGGTTTTCGCGCCAGGAGCCAGGTCGAACTCCTTGTGATAGCGCCCCGCATACACGGGCGAGTCGACGAGGATGTCCAACGGAACAGGCTTGTAGTTCACGGTGTCGCCGTCCTTGCCCGCGACGTCCAGCGCGGTCCCGGCCTCGAATCCCGGCGGGTAGGTGACGCTCGCGACGAACGGAATCTCGCTGGCGGGAACGCCGGCTGGATAGAGGACCACGGCATTCCACTGCAAATTCAACATATTCGGCGTCATCACCACGCGCCCCTGAGTGGAATCGGTGGGGGTGAGGTACTGGAAGCTCGCGTCAATGGATTCCACGCCGTCGGGCACAGTAACTTTGAACGAGTACACGTTCAGCGGATCACGCTTCCACTGCAGCTTGTTCCCGGCCCCGGTGAAGGTGATGCCCCCGATCTTGTCGATCGGACCGGACGGCGAGTGGTTGCCGGGCAGCCACTGTGGAAAAAGCAAATCTATCTCGCCCGACTGAACGGGGATCGTCTGTTTCACCTGAATTATGCGTTGCGGCAGATTGGTCACGTCGACCGCGACCGAGATCGTTTTCTGATTCGCCGGGGCTTCGGACTTGTCGCGCAAGCCGAAGTAGAGCGAGCCTGCCAGGATAAGAAGGACGACGACGCCAACAGCGCCAAAAATGCGAACCTTAGACAACGGCACTCCCCAAATCACGCAGACGATCTTGTCGACACTACAAAATCGACGCCATGCCCGCCCCCGGCTGGTGCGAGCGTCCCTTAGTTGCTGAATCAGTGATTCATCCTACGAGTGTTGGTATCGCAGCGTGCGAGGAGTGAGTGTGGGCTGCGTCATACCTGTCGTGCGGTGTGTCGTCGACTGGCTCCGGGCTGTCGAACGATGTGGCGGTCGGCGGGTTGACCGTGGTTCCCCCGGCGAGATTCGAACTCGCACCTTGCCGGAATCTAGGTCCGGTGCCTCTACCGATTGGGCTACGAGGGAGTGCTGACCCACGAAAAAGGGGTCACTCCTTGGCGATTGCCACGGAGTGACCCCTTTGCCGGGTCTATGCAGACACGGTCAGGGGCGGCTCCGGACGCTCATCCGAGGATGGGTGAGGACAGCGGTCGGTAGCGCAGCGTTGGCGTGCGAGTACCGGGCAGCGCGCAGCGAGCGCATTAGCTGCTGGGTCCCGGCCATCGTCCTTCGCCTTTCCTGGTCGTGTGAGTTGCTTGCTTCGACGCTAACATCCGGATTTCGCCTTGGGAACCGGTTTGGTGTGTCAGAAGGTTCTGTTCATTTCGCGCGAGATCTGAAATCCGTTGCCCGTGCTGTCGTTTGTGCAGGTCACGCCGTTCTCGGCGGACGAGCAGGTGAACGGGCCCACGGTAATACTCGCGCCATATGGAAGTACCCGACCGCCGCCTCGGTTTCCGCCGTCGCTCGGCTCGCCGACGAACACGCCCTGGGTCAGGCACAGTGTCCGCGCGCGCTTGCCGACGGCCAAGCCGCTCGCGTTCGGATCCTTTGCCCAGCATTCCTTCTGATCCGCGGGCGCCGGCGTCGTCGGCCCTTGACAGCCGGCCTGGGCGTTCTCATCGATCGGCTGGTCGAGGATCGCGCACAGGAACATTCCGCTCGGTGATTGGAAGTAGTACCCCCGCTGCTCGCGATACTGCGCCGGGTCGACCTCGCCGAGCGCGGGCGGCCGCGTGGTGGTCGGTGCGCTCGAGGTCGGCGGCGCGGTCGGTGCGGCGGAGGTCCGCACCGCGGCCGAGGTCGGCGCCGCCGAGCTGGTGGTCGGTGTCGCCGTATCTTTGTCGTTCCCGCACCCGGTCAGCAAAGCCAGCGTGACGGCGCACGGCAGCACGACAATACGAGCTCCTCGGATTTGCATGACGGCATTGTGGTACCGCTGTGCCCGGCTTTCGGCTAAGACGCGTCCGCGTCGCGTGTCGCCTGCAGGGTGTAGCTGAGCGGGCAGCGTTCCTGATGTTCGGTGAGCTGCCATTCGCCACCGGTCCCGAGCGTCATCTGGCCTGGCAGCGCCTCCCACGGCACGCTTCGATGCTCGGTGAACCCGGTGATGGTCAGGCCTGCGTCGAGCAGTGCGGTGAGGATCTCGCCGAGGCCGTGGTTCCACTCGTGGGTGGTCGTCTGGACGAACTCGGCGTCGGTCTCGACGTAGGTGCCGCCTTCGGAAAACACCATCGGTTCGGGCATTTCGAAGTAGGGGTAGCCGATAGCCAGCCGGTCCGTCTGGTTTTCGTCCAGCGACCACAGCACCGGATGACTCTCGCGCAGGAACAGTCGCCCACCGGGGCGCAGGAGCCCGGCGACGGTGCGTGCCCAGCGGTCGATGCTCGGAAGCCAGCACAGCGCACCGATTCCGGTGTACACGAGGTCGAATTGTGTTCTGCCGAGCGCGGATACCGCGTTGTAGACCTCTGATTCGACGAAAGTGAGGTCGGCGCCGGTCTTTTCGGCGAGCGACCGGGCCTGAGCCAGCGACGCGGCGGAGAAGTCGAGCCCGGTCATGTCGGCGCCGAGCCGGGACAGCGAGAGCGTGTCGGTGCCGATATGGCATTGCAGGTGCACGCCGCGCAGCCCGTTGATGTCGCCGAGCAGGGGTAGATCGAAGCGCACCACGTCGCTGAGGAAGTCCGGCTCGGTAAGGAAGCGGTCGACCGCGTAGTCGCGGGAGGCGGCGTGTACTGGCGCCCGCTCGTCCCAGTTCGCCTTGTTCAGCAGCAGGTAGTCGTCGGTCACAGCGGCCACTCTGGCATGCGAGGCCGGGTGAACGCATGTGAAATTATGGTCAGCAATCACCCCGCTAGCCGACCAGAACGGACAAATCGGGCATTATGGACGCCATGACTATCGATAGACACGCCGCATGCAGGTAACCGCACTCGAGTGGGTGATCACCGTCGTGGTGATCCTCGGACTGTTCGTCTTCGACTTCTTCGCCCACGTGCGCACGCCGCACGAGCCGACCTTCCGGGAATCCGCGTTCTGGTCCGCGGTCTACATCGGACTCGCCCTCGTCTTCGGCGGCATCGTCGCCTGGCGATGGGGTTCGACGTTCGCGGGGGAGTACTACGCGGGCTTCGTCACCGAGAAGGCACTCTCGGTCGACAACCTGTTCGTCTTCCTGATCATCATGTCCACCTTCGCGGTGCCGCGGATGTACCAGCAGAAGGCGCTGCTGATCGGCATCGTCATCGCGCTGGTGATGCGCGGCGCGTTCATCGCCGTCGGCGCGGCCGCGATCAGCGCGTTCAGCTGGGTGTTCTACCTGTTCGGGCTCTTCCTCGTCTACACGGCCGTCAAGCTGATCAAGGAGAGCGGTCACGAAGTCGAGCACGAAGAACAGCGCGACAGCAAGATCGTCGCGCTGACCAAGCGACTGCTGCCGACCGCGGACAGCTACGACGGCGACAAGCTGATCACGCGCGTCGACGGACGTCGCGCGGTGACCCCGCTGCTGCTGGCGTTGCTGGCGATCGGCTTCGCCGACCTGTTGTTCGCCCTGGACTCGATCCCGGCGATCTACGGTCTGACGAGCGAGCCGTACCTGGTATTCACCGCAAACGCGTTCGCGCTCATGGGTTTGCGGCAGTTGTACTTCCTGATCGGTGGACTCCTCGATCGTCTGGTGTATCTGTCCTACGGTCTGTCGGCGATCCTCGCGTTCATCGGCGTCAAGCTGGTGCTGCACGCGCTGCACGAGAACACGCTGCCGTTCATCAATGGCGGCGAGCCCGTCAGCGTGCCGGAAATCTCCACCCCGGTCTCGCTGGGCGTGATCCTCGGCATCCTGGTCATCGCGACGGTCGCCAGTCTGCTGCGCACCCGCGCCCGCACGAGTCGGGTCTGAGCGGGGCGAGCGGTCAGAACACCCGGTTGCTGTCCGGCGTGATCTCGAACCCGTGCCCGTCGTCATCGTTGCGACAGACGACGCTGAAAGTGTCGGCCTGGCAGGTGATTCCGTGCGCGTGCAGGATGGATCCGGCGGGCAGCACCGGCCCGGGCCCGACGACCGTGTCGTCGCTACCCGGCGTGGTTTGCAGCGCGGTGTAGAAGCCCTGGTTCACACAGAGGTATCCGGCGTCCTCGCCGACGGCGAGCGCCGCGGCGGCGGGGTCGGTGCTCCAGCACTTCTCCATGTGCGGCGGCGCGGGCCCGGTCGCGCCCTGGCATCCCGCGGTGCGGCGTGGCCTGCCGACAGGCTCATCGAGGATGCCGCAGGTGATGTGGCGATCCGGGGTCTGGAAGTAGTACCCGTCGGCGGATCGGAAGTGCACCGGGTCGACGACACCGGGTCGGATCAGCGGATGGGCCGAGGAAGAAGTTGCTGGGTCCGATTTGTCCGGAGTACCCAGGTACACGTACAACAGCCCCGCCGTGGCAGCCGTCGACGCGAAAACCGCTACGTAAGTGCGCATGGCCGCGAGTCTGCCGTGTGAGATGCGTGGTACGTCCGCATCGAGCCCGGTGTGTCGCCGGAAGTTAGCTGCTTCGCCAAAAAATAGTGGGACCTGCATTGATCCCCGCGCGTCGACACAACGCGCGGGGATCAACGACAATCGCGCGTGGCGCCGGTCAGGACGCGAAAGCGCCGAGCACCGGAACCCATTCGAGCACGGCCACGTGATCGACCAACTTCTCGCGCGCGAACGGGTCGTCGGCGAGCAACGCGGTCAACGCGTCGGCATCCGCGGTCTGGAAGACGAGCAGCGCACCGGACCCGTCCGCGAACGGCCCACTGCTCAGCAGCGTGCCCGCCGCGAGATGGTCGCCGAGCCAGGCGCGATGCTCGGGCCGATAGGTGTCGCGGCCAGGGACTGTGGCCTCGGAGTACGAATAGTGAACGGCGAAGATCGGCACGTGATCCATTCCTTACAGTCGAGATTCATCAGAGGGACGGCAGCCTGTGGGGGCGACTCACAGAGTGAGCAGCATTCGAGTATTGCCGAGCGTATTCGGCTTCACGTAGCTCAGATCGAGGAACTCGGCGACACCGGTGTCGTAGGACCGGCACATCTCCGCGTAGACCTCGGCCGTGACCGGAGTGCCCTCGATCTCGACGAAACCGTGCCTCGTGAAGAAATCCACCTCGAACGTGAGCACGAAGACCCGCCGCAACTCCAGCTCCCTGGCCACCGAGATCAGGTGCTCCACCACCAGCCTGCCGACCCCGCCGCCCTTGACATCCGGATGCACCGCGACTGTGCGCACCTCACCGAGGTCGGCCCACAGCACGTGCAGCGCGCCGCAGCCGACGATGCGGCCGTCGAGCTCGGCGACCCAGAACTCCTGCACCGCTTCGTACAGCGTGACCAGGTTCTTTTCCAGCAGTATCCGACCGGCGTAGACATCGACGAGGCGTTTGATCTCGGGCACATCGGAGGTTCGAGCGCGTCGCACTACCGGTGTGGAGCTCTGCGCGCCTAGAGGCACGCCCGGATGTGCGTCGCTGGTCGAACCACCTAGTGGTCCCCGAGAGTTCATGGGGTGCACAGTAGTCGGGTCGGTTACCGATAGGCTGAACGTGTGCCACACATCCAGTCGCCCCGCTCGCCGCATTGCGTCGAGCAGCGGGTCCGGCAAGACATGCGCCGTGTCGATGGCCGATGTCGTCGTGCCGGTGTGAATGCGGTGCAGGCATGAGGGAGCGCAGCGAGCGAACAATCAACACAGCTGCCCATGCAGTCATGCCGGAACCGAGCGGTAGCGAGGTGCAGGCATGAGCGCACAACCGGAAGAGATCGAACGGCGTTGGTCGGCGGCCAGCCCGATCCGTTCCGGGTTCGTTCCCGCGGCGTCCGAACCCGCTGCCGTGCCGCTGATGAACATCGCGAACATCCTGACCATGCTGCGGATCGCGCTGGTGCCGTTGTTCGTGGTCGCGCTATTCGTCGGCGGCGGGCACGAGACCGGCTGGCGGATCGTCGCGGCCGCGCTGTTCGGCCTCGCCGCGATCACCGACCGCTTCGACGGGCAACTGGCGCGCAAATACGGTTTGGTGACTGATTTCGGCAAGCTCGCCGACCCGATTGCGGACAAGGCGCTGATCGGTTCCGCGGTGATCGGATTGTCCGTGCTCGGCGATCTCGCGTGGTGGATCACCCTGGTCATCTGTGGCCGCGAGATCGGTATCACCCTGCTGCGCTTGGCCGTGGTGCGCCGCGGCGTGATCCCGGCCGGACGCGGCGGGAAGCTGAAGACCCTCATGCAGTCGCTCGCGATCGCGGTGCTGCTGCTGCCGCTGTCGGGCTGGTTCGCAGGCGCAGGCATGGTGCTGATGTATGCGGCTGTCGCATTGACCGTGATCACCGGGCTCGATTACGTCGGCCAGGCGGCGCGGGTGTGGTTCGCGGGCGGGCCGAGCCGGGCGCGCGGCGCATGAACGCGGCGAGCCTGCGATGACCACCGCGGCCTACGACGGTCCCGCATCCGTGCGCACCGATCCGTTGGTCGTCGATGCGCCCGTCGCCGAGCTGGTTCAGGCTCTGAGCCTGGCCGGGCAGACCGTCGCGACCGCCGAATCACTCACCGCAGGCCTGTTGAGTGCGACGATCGCAGGCGTGCCCGGCGCCAGCGCGGTCCTGCGCGGCGGCGTCGTGGTGTACGCCACAGAGCTCAAACACAGCCTCGGCGGCGTCAGCGCCGAAGTACTTCAGACGGAAGGTCCCGTCGCGGCAAGCACCGCCGAACAGCTCGCGGTCGGTGCGCGCACCCGCTGCGGCGCGGACTGGGGCGTCGCGCTGACGGGTGTCGCCGGGCCGGATTCGCAGGACGGACATCCGGTCGGCACGGTCTTCCTCGGCCTGGCCGGGCCGGGGCACACCGAGGTGATGCGGTTGAAACTCCTCGGCGACCGGTGGACGATCAGAATCAGTGCGACCCACATCGCGGTGCGGGAACTGCTGCGATGTGTGCAAGGTCCGGACGCGAGTCCGGCCGAAGCGGGCGGGTAAGGAAGTGATTTGCGTCGGGCGGGAACCAACCGGGCCTCGTCCGACGTTGTGCCAGAAAGAACGGCGTGCGTGGCACTCGTGAGTGTCATGCGGGTCCCCTGACAGGGAGCGAAGGAGAACGAGATGACGCTGCTGCGAGAGGCCATCGGGGACAGTCTGCGGCGTGCTCGTCTCGCCCAGAACCGAACCCTGCGCGAGGTGTCCACCTCCGCGCGCGTGAGCCTGGGATACCTGTCCGAGGTCGAACGAGGCCGCAAAGAAGCTTCCAGTGAATTACTCGCCGCGATTTGCGCGGCACTCGATGTCCCACTCTCGCGGGTGCTGTGGGACGTGAGCACGATCATGGCAGGTGCCGACGGCCTGCCCACCCGCACACCGGCCGACACCGCCGCCGCTCCGGTACCCGCCGAAGCGGAGCAGGCTGCCGAGGCCGCGCCCGCCGCGCCGGCCGAGGCGGCACCCGTTGCCGAACCCGTGCTCACCCCGGCGAGCGCGACCATGTCCGTGGCCGCAGCAGGTACCCGCCCGCTGCCGCTGGCCATGGACACCCGGATTGTCATTCCCGCACCGAAGGCCGACATGTTGGTCCTGGTGAAGGGCGTGTGACACACAACGAGAGGTGACGGCCGCGGCAAGGCTGCGGTCCGGTGCCGAAAGCGGATACATTCTCACTAGGCGTCGGTTGGGCCGGGTTTGCCCGGCTCACCTGCCGCATGGTGGAGGATAGGACCATATCGGGTGCGTGACGGTCGCGCACTGGAGTCGCGTCGAACGCGCGGCACGTCAGATGGAGGCGGGATCAATCGATGGCTAATCCGTTCGTCAAGGCCTGGAAATACCTGATGGCCCTGTTCGATTCGAAGATCGAAGAGCATGCGGATCCGAAGGTCCAGATTCAGCAGGCTATCGAGGAAGCCCAGCGTCAGCACCAGGCCCTCTCGCAGCAGGCCGCGTCGGTCATCGGCAATCAGCGTCAGCTGGAAATGAAGTTGAACAGGCAGCTCGACGAGGTCGAGAAGCTCAACGCCAACGCGCGCCAAGCGGTCATGCTCGCCGACCAGGCCAGCGCCGCGGGCGACACCGAGAAGGCGATTCAGTACACCAACGCCGCCGAGGCCTTCGCGGCGCAGCTGGTTACCGCCGAGCAGTCCGTCGAGGACCTGAAGGTGTTGCACGATCAGTCGCTGCAGGCCGCAACCCAGGCCAAGAAGGCGGTCGAGCAGAACGCGATGCTGTTGCAGCAGAAGGTCGCCGAGCGCACCAAACTGCTCAGCCAGCTGGAGCAGGCGAAGATGCAGGAGCAGGTCTCCGCATCGCTGCAGCAGATGGACTCGACGCTGTCGGCGCCGGGCACCACGCCGAGCCTGGACGCGGTGCGCGAGAAGATCGAGCGCCGCTACGCGAACGCACTCGGTTCGGCCGAGCTCGCGCAGAACACGGTGCAGGGGCGGATGCTGGAAGTGCAGCAGGCCAGCATTCAGATGGCGGGGCACAGCAAGCTGGAACAGATTCGCGCGTCCATGCGTGGCGAGCAGTTGCCCGCGGGCGGGGCGGCCCAGCCTGCCGTCAATCCCGCACCGGCGCAGGCCAATCCGGCGCAGCCGCAGATGGACAAGAACTAGCCGCACTGCGGTAGCAGTTAGTCGCGCGGGGAAGACTTTGTCGGTGGTGACTGGTTCACTGGACGACATCACGGCACCCGGCGGGCCGGCCGTCGGCCGCGCCGGGACCGTGCAGGTCCGATCCGCGCAATCAGTGGGAGAAAAGGCATGACTGAGCGAACCGGCGGTCAGTCCGGTAAGGCGCGGCCCGTCCGCAAGCGGGACGCGGCGATCATCCGGGCACAAGCCGCGCTCGCTCCACAGCCAGGCAGCCTGCCCGACAGTCTGCGTGAGGTCGGGGAACACGCACTGTTCGCGGTGCGCCGCTGGGCCGATCCGCGCGAACGAGAACTGCGCAGGCGCCGTAGGGTCCGCCGCCGCAGCTTCCAGCTCGGCACCGCCACCGGCCTCACCACCGCGGGAGCCGTTGGGCTCGCGGTCATTTCGGCACCGGCCTGGATCGTCGTCGTCATCGGCGGCGGCGCGGTCGCCCTGGTCACCGGCACCGCGCTCAGCGCCCGCCGCTACCTGCGCCTGCGCAACACCCCGCTGCCGCAAGGCGCCTTCGTCCCCCGCAAACAACCCCCCGTCTGGTCACGCGCACGCGGCCCGATCGCCAAACTGGTTCGCGCCGAACGCGCCCTGCACGGCCTCGGCACTCAAATCGCCAAGGGCAACCGCCTGCCCGACGACGAACTCGTCGACATGCTCGAGACCGCAGGCTCCGGCTCCGCCGCCCTACACGCCCTCGCCGCCGACGTCACCGCCATGGAACAAGCACTCGGCGCCATGGGCCGCACCACGTCTCCCGCCGCCGCAGCCCTCACCGACAACCTCCAGTTCGCCCTCAACCGCCTCGACACGGGCGTGGCCGAATACGAGCAGGTAGTCGCCGCTGCGGGGCGCATCCTCGCGGTGCCTGAAAGTGCTGTTCTTCGCCACAATTTCGACGCGATCGTTGCGGACCTTCGACATGCGGCCGACCGGCTTGATGGTTGGGCGCAGGCGTTGACGGAGGTTGCGGATCAGCAGGTTCCGATTGCGCAGCCGGGGCAGGGGTGAGGGGTGCTGAGGCTCTTCGGTTCGGGGTGAGGCAGGGGTTGGGGGTTGTGGCTACTGAGGCTTTCGTTCCTGTTGCGTAGCCAGGGCGAGGAGTTGGGTGTTGGGGGCTGTGGGGGAGAGAAGTTGTTGCTGAACTCCTCGTTCCGATTGCGTAGCAGGGGTGAGGGGGGTTGGGGGACGTGGCTATTGAGGCTTTTCGTTCCGGTTGCGTAGCCAGGGCGAGGGTGAGGAGTTGGGGTGTCGGGGGCTGTGGGGGAGGGAAGTGGTTGCTGAAAGTCCTCGTTCCGATTGCGCGGCGGGGGTGAGGGTTTGGGGGTTTGGGTTTGTCCGGGGAGAAGTGGTTGCTGAGACCCTTCATTCCGACTACGCGGACGGGTTGGGGGTTGTGGTGTCGGGGGAGGTGGCTACTGAGGGCTCTTCGTTCCGGTTGCGTAGCCAGGGCACGGGGTTGGGGGAAGGGGCTACTGAGGCTTTTCGTTCCGGTTGCGTAGCCGGGGTGAGGAGTTGGGTGTTGGGGCCATGGGGGGGCGAGAAGTGGTTGCTGAAATCCTCGTTCCGATTGCGCAGCAGGGGTTGGGGGTTTGGGTTTGTCCGGGGGAGAAGTGGTTGCTGAGGCCCTTCATTCCAGTTGCGCGGCAGGGGTGAGGGGTTGGGGGTTGTCCGGGGAGAGAAGTGGTGACTGAGGCTTGTCGGCGGTGATCGGTGGTTGCTGAGGTTCGTCGGCGGTCGTCGGACGGTTACCGAGGCTTGTCGGCGTGCGTGAATGGCTGCCGAGCCTCATAGCGCGAGTCCAATGGTTGGCCATCGGCCCGAGTCCAATGGTTGGCCGCCCTCCATCGGCGTGAGAGAAATGGTTGCTGAACCTGGTTGGCGTGAGTGAAGGGGTTGCAACACGTCGCGACACGCACCTTTTCTCTCACGCCAACATTCCAAGATCGCTTTGAAGGTCTCTGAGCCGAACCACCGGCCGATGATCCCGGGGATTGCCGAACCTACTGACGATAGTCAAATGGTCGCTGACCTCCGTTGACGGGAGTCATATGGTTGAAGGTGCCCGTTGACGAGAGTCCTATGGTGGCAAGACCCACCGAGAGACCCACCAGGTCAAGTCCCGGGGCGTGGTGTAACTGAGTGGTCACCGCATGATCCGAAGTATGGTCAGGCGGTGAGTTCTGCTGGTGCTGGGTCCTCCTGTTC
>NZ_JBICTD010000022.1:0-45521 GCF_043197455.1 Nocardia sp. NPDC049149 | reverse complement strand
ATCGCCTGAGACACATTGCCCGCCTCGCCGATCACCTCGAGGTCGGATTCGGCATCGATCAGATCGGCCACCCCGCGCCGCACGATGTGATGGTCATCCACCAAGAACACGGTGACCATACGGAATGCACCTCCCTGCGCAGTTGATTCAGCCTACGAAGATTTTCTCGCCCGCGTCACGGAGTTGGGCCCTCGATTGGTGACCGAAGTCCCTTGACGTCGCCGGGGCGGTGACCGGCTGCCCGGCGCGGATGCCGAGGGACTTCCGGACCGCTTCGCCGAAGTCCCTCGACTTCGGGACGTCCTGCTCTTATCCGAATGTCGGATAGCTGGCAGCGTGGAAGCCGACGACGAAAGAAGGGGATGGTGGACGATGTTGAACCGCGGGTGGCCCGATGATGAGACCTTGTGGGCGGCGTTGGCGCTCGCGGTACGGGCACCGTCGGTCCACAACGCGCAACCGTGGCGCTTTCGGATCGGCGATCGTGGCTTACACCTATTCCTCGACCCGCAGCAAGCGCAGTCGTCGACGGGCGCCGATCTGCGCGACGCCGTCATGAGTTGTGGTGCCGCGCTCCATCACCTGCGGATCGCGTTGGCGGCCGCGGGGTGGTCGGCAGTGGTGCGGAGATTGCCGGACCCTGCCAATCCGCAGCACCTGGCATGGATCGGATTGGTGCGGCATCGGCCGACCATGCTCGAACGGGCGTTGAGCAATGCGATTTCCCGCAGGCAGACCGATCGAAGAAGCTTCGATCCGGCGCCGATTCCGCCCGGCTACGTCGGGTTGTTGAACGAACGTGTCGCAACGCTGGGCGCAAGCGTACGGCAGGCCGTAGACACCACCCGCGAGCGCCTGGTCGATGTGCTGCAAGAGTCGGCGTCGGGGGACTCCCGTACTCCAGAGCATCGGCTGGAACTCGCCGATTGGAGCGGCAGGCCGACGCCGTCGAACGGCATTGCTGCCCAACGCATCCCGCCGCGCGCGCAGTCGTTGGCCGAACTCGAGACCGGCTACTTCTCGACGGGGAACAGCGGGCTCGACTTCGCGGAATTGCTGGTGCTCGGCACCTCGACGGATGACCGGCTGGCGCACCTGTCTGCCGGTGAGGCCCTCAGCGCAGTTCTTTTGACCGCCACCAACGTCGGCTTGGCGACCGGTGTGCTGACCGAGCCACTGGAAGCGCCTGAGCTGCGCCGGCGTATCCGCGTCGGCGTGCTGGAGAACCGAGCGTATCCGCAGGCCGTCGTCAGAATCGGTTGGGGCCCTGCCGACGGGGTCGCGCTGCCGGTCACGCCGCGCCGCACGGTCGCCGAGGTGCTCGATCACTGCGAAATGGTGCGGCGCTGAACGGATCCCGATCGGGCGTGTGCTGAAGCGGCGCGCCCACCGGTGGATTCGCTCGCCGAGATCCGGGTGTGCTGAGGTGCGGTGGTATGCACAGTCAGAGCAGCATTACTGCCACCACGATGCCGACGACCACCGTAATTGTCACGTGGAGAACGTCTTTCACACCGACCTCCCGTGTATTGCTTCTCGGTGTCTCCTCTCGGGTCACGCGCGACCATGCCACATTGCTGCTCATGCCCCGCCTCGGCTGCTGGCCGCCTGGCTTTTTCGCTGATGCGGAGACCGGTCGCGGGCGGCTACTGTATCGCCGTTACGGGGCGGATTCGACCCTGCTCGCTCCGGAAGCCGGTAGATCGGACTCGGGGCTGTCGCAATCGGGGTGGGACGCCGGGTCGGTCTGTTTGTGCTGCTTGCTAAACTACGCAACTAGAGGATCGGTCGCGGTACCGATCCTGTCGTGAGGGAAGGTGTGGCACGTGCCGGGACTGAGTAGGCCGCTGTACCAGATGAAGGCTGACTTCTTCAAGACGCTGGGCCATCCGGTGCGGATCCGCGTCCTGGAGCTGTTGAGTGAGCGCGAGCGTGCGGTGTCGGAGATGCTCGGCGAGATCGGGGTGGAGTCGGCGAACTTGTCGCAGCAGCTTGCGATCCTGCGCAGGGCGGGTCTGGTGCGCGCACGTCGTGAGGGCCTGTCGGTGACGTACGAGCTCACCTCCCCGGAGGTGGCCCAGTTGCTGGCCACGGCCCGGGCTATTCTCACCGGTGTCGTGGCGGGGCAGGTCGAGGCACTGGAGGAGCCTGCCTGAGTTCCGCGCATTGTTCGGGGTGTTCGCCTGGCCATTAGTTGCAGGTTTTCTAAAGTATGTACCTAGTAGTTTAAGAAGGAGAGCAGACGTGACGGACCAATCCATCGCCATCGAACCGGCCTCGGTGCCAACGGATCACGAAGGGGTCCTGTCCTGGGTGGCCGAGGTGGCCGAGCTGACGGCACCGGATCGGATAGTGTTCTGCGACGGATCCCGGGCGGAGTGGGACCGGTTGACGACCGAGTTGGTGCGCAAGGGTGCCTTCGTGCGGTTGGCAGGCAAGCCGAACTCGTTCTGGTGCGTGTCGGATGCCGACGATGTGGCGCGGGTGGAGGACCGTACCTTTATCTGCTCCGAGGATCGCGACGATGCCGGTCCGACGAACAACTGGGTAGATCCGCTCGATATGCGCACGGTGATGGCCGAGCACTACCGCGGATCAATGGTCGGCCGCACCATGTTCGTGATCGCTTACTGCATGGGGCCGTTGGCTGCCAGCGAACCGAAATACGGAGTGCAGATTACCGATTCGGAGTACGTCGCGGTGTCGATGCAGATCATGACTCGTTCCGGCGCCCCGGTGTGGGACAGGCTCGGCGTCGGCGCCGAATTCGTGAAATGTCTGCACTCGGTGGGCGCCCCGCTGGCCGAGGGGCAGACCGACGTCGCATGGCCATGTGACAAAACCAAATACATCGCGCACTTCCCGGAGGCCCGGGCCATCTGGAGCTACGGCTCCGGCTACGGCGGCAACGCACT
Organism: Nocardia sp. NPDC049149; assembly: GCF_043197455.1. Lineage (NCBI taxonomy): Bacteria > Bacillati > Actinomycetota > Actinomycetes > Mycobacteriales > Nocardiaceae > Nocardia > Nocardia sp. NPDC049149. Next base: position 42,606 of record NZ_JBICTD010000022.1, on the reverse strand, counting down.
GCTCGGCAAGAAGTGCTTCGCACTGCGGATCGCGTCGGTCCTCGGTCGCGACGAAGGGTGGCTGGCCGAGCACATGCTGATCCTGAAATTGACCTCCCCGCAAGGCAAGACGCACTACATCGCGGCGGCGTTCCCCTCCTCGTGCGGCAAGACCAATCTGGCCATGCTCGAACCCGCGCTGCCCGGCTGGAAAGCCGAGACGATCGGTGACGACATCGCCTGGATGCGGTTCGGTGCGGATGGCCGGTTGTACGCGGTGAACCCGGAGGCCGGGTTCTTCGGCGTCGCGCCAGGTACCGGTGCCAAGACCAATCCCAATGCGATCGCCACGATCGACATCGGCAATTCGATCTTCACCAACACCGCACTGACCGACGACGGTGACGTGTGGTGGGAGGGGCTGACGGAGGAGAAGCCGGAACATCTGATCGACTGGCATGGCAAGGATTGGACGCCGACGTCGGAAACGCCTGCTGCGCACCCGAACTCGCGGTATTGCACGCCGATCGAACAGTGTCCGTCGGTCGCCCCGGAATGGAATGATCCCACCGGGGTGCCGATCTCGGCGATCTTCTTCGGTGGCCGCCGCGCCACCACCATCCCTTTGGTCGCCGAGTCTTTCGGCTGGGCACATGGCGTGTTCACCGCGTCGGTTCTGTCGTCGGAGACCACCGCCGCCGCAGTCGGGCGAGTCGGCGTGGTGCGCCGTGACCCGATGGCGATGCTGCCGTTCCTCGGGTACCACGTCGGTGACTATTTCGCGCACTGGTTGACGCTCGGTGCCGCCGCGGATCCGGCAAAACTCCCGAAGATCTTCCAGGTCAACTGGTTTCGCCGCAGCGCGGACGGCAAGTTCCTGTGGCCCGGTTTCGGGGACAACGTGCGCGTACTGAAGTGGGCGCTGGAACGCTTGGACGGCACCGCCAACGCGGTCGAGACACCGATCGGGTACGTGCCGAGTATCGACGACTTGGACTGCTCGGGTTTGTCCGACGGATATCGTGAGCTGATCACCGACGCGTTGGCCGTGGACATCCCCGAATGGATGGCCGAGACCACCGCGATCGACGAGTGGTACGCCACGATCGGCGGCAACCGCTTGCCTACCGCGCTGCGCGAACAGCTCGCCGCGCTGAAAGCCCGTCTCGCGGTGGCCAACTGAGCGTGCGTGCGCTGCTGCCGAGTTGGACGGACTGGCGGCCAGGGGTCCGTGCCCCTGGCGCGGACCTGTTGTCGGGGTTGATCGTCGCCTTGGTGGCGCTGCCGCTTGCGTTGGGTTTCGGCATCTCCTCCGGGCTCGGCGCGACGGGCGGGCTGGCCACTGCTGTCGTCGCGGGTGCCGTCGCCGCGGTATTCGGCGGCTCCCGCTTCCAAGTCACGGGGCCAACGGGGGCGATGACCGTGGTGCTGGTCCCGATCGTCCACCGGCACGGCGCAAGCGCGGTGCTGGCGGTGGGGCTGCTGGCGGGCCTGATCCTGGTGGCGCTTGCCGTGGTCGGGGTCGGGCGAGCGGTGCGCTACGTGCCCGCGCCGGTGATCGAGGGGTTCACCGCGGGTATCGCGGTTGTTATTGCGCTGCAGCAGTTCCCGGCCGCACTCGGCATCACGCATGCTGAGGGGGAGAAGGTGTGGCAGTCGGCCGTCGATGCTGTGCGTCAGTACTTGTCGTCGACCAACCCGGCACCGCTGCTCACGGCGTTGCTGGTTGCTGCGATCGTCCTGGTCGGCGGCCGACTACTGCCGAGGTTGCCATTCGCGCTGATCGCTGTGGTCGCGGCGACCGTGACTGCGCGGCTCCTGCATTTCGATCTCGTCCCGGTCGGCGCCATCCCCTCCGGCTTGCCGATTCCCACAGTGGGATTCCTGCATCTCGATCAGCTGGGCTCGTTGATCGTGCCTGCGTTGGCAGTGGCCGCTCTCGCCGCCCTGGAATCGCTGCTGTCGGCAACGGCAGCCGACGCAATGGCCGTCGGCACCCGGCACAATCCTGATCGGGAACTACTCGGCCAGGGCTTGGCCAACATTGCCGCCCCCCTGTTCGGTGGCGTGCCCGCCACCGGCGCGATCGCCCGCACGGCGGTCAATGTACGGTCGGGGGCTCGTACCCGGCTCGCGGCGCTCACCCATGCACTTGTCCTGGCGGCCATCGTCTACCTGGCCGCGCCGCTGGTCGCCGATGTTCCGCTGGCCGCACTGGCGGGGGTATTGCTGGCCACTACGGTGCGGATGGTCGAGACGGCCTCACTGGCAGCGATCGCGCGGGCATCGAAGGGCGACGCAGCCATCATGATGGTCACCTTCGGGGTAACCGTCGTGATGGATCTGGTTACAGCGGTCGCGGTCGGGATCGGGGTCGCGGTACTGCTTGCGCTGCGATCAGTGGCGAAAGAAGCTCGGCTGCAGCAGGTTCCGCTCGACATACCGGTCGATGACACCGAACATCTGACAGAAGAGCACGAACTTCTGCACGACCACATCGTTGCCTACCGAATCGAAGGGCCGTTGTTCTTCGCAGCGGCGCACAGGTTCCTGCTGGAACTCGCCGAGATAGCGGACGTGCACGTGGTGATTCTGCGGATGTCCCGCATCACCGCGCTGGACACCACCGGTGCGCTGGTGCTTGCGGACGTCATCGGAAAGCTCGAACGCAGGCACATCACGGTGTTGATGTCCGGCCTTCGCGCGGACCACCGGCGTCGTCTGGCCGCGATCGGTGCACTGCCGATGGGCGGCGACGAGCGGGTCTTCACCCATACCCGCGAGGCCATCGTTCATGCCAGGGGATGCTTGCCGAGTAGCGTCGCAAGTTCGCGGGAATAACGGTGTGGACGAAACCGATTCCGGTGCAGCGGATTCGCCACCGCCAGCCCTGAGGCCGGGCAGCCGCTGGCGATCAGCCAGCGGCTGTCGGGCTCGACCGAGCGTCCATCACCATCTCGGCTGCCGTCCTGGCAGCTGTCGGCATGGACTTCGAATAGGATTGCCGCGGTTCAGACTTCGAGGTCTTCCTCGATCTCCTTCAGGCGGTGTCGGGCGAGGGCTAGGTTGCCTCGGCTGCGGTCCAACGCCAGATAGAGGAACAACCCCCTGGTCCTTCTGCCGTGCGTCGGGCGAATCAGGTGGTATTGGCCGCCTAGGGTGACTAGGACGTCCTCGATCTCTTCGTTGAGCCCGAGCTGCTCGATCGTGCGCATCTTGGCGCGCACCAGTTCGGTGTTGCCCGCTGCCGCGATCTCGATGTCGAGGTTCTTCGAGCCGCCCAGCACGCCGAGCGGCATACCACTGCCGTAGTCGACGATCGCAGCGCCGAGCGCGCCGTCCAGCAACATCATGTCCTTCATTGCCACGTCCATGTCCGCCATGGGGTTTCCTCTCTCGCGCGTCGTGAAGACTCTCGCGCGCCGAGACGCTACCTAGGAACCTGGCCTGGTGTCGGTTGATTGATGAAGAATTCCACTAGGTATGCAATTTACATGTTCTGCAATCAAGCAGATGCTGGCTGCTGGGCAGGTGGTATCGGGTCTGAGGTGCCGTGCCCCCGGGGGGCACTGCGGCCTTGATGCGTCCCGTCGGAGTGTGCTCGAGGAACGGCCTGCCAGGCGGTGGGCAATGAGGTCAACGACAACGACATCTGTCCGGTCGGGTCGGGGCCGCCGTGGTCGTTGTTCGCGCGCGGGGAGGCCGTGTGACGATCGGATACGCTGGGCGCTGCACTGAAGATTGTCGGATGTGAGGAAGATTTATGGGAAGCACGGTCCTCGACATTGTCGCGTTGCTCGCTAATCGCGCGGCGATGTTCTGGAATTGGATGGCAACCGGTTCGTCCGGGTTTCCGCCGCTGTGATGTCGCGGTGAGCCGCTAGTCGTGCGAATGCCCCGGCCCTTTCGGCCGGGGCATTCGTGTATTCGCCGGGGTTGTCACCTTTTTCGCGCGGTGGCGGGTCTCGATACCCGCGGGGCTTGGGATTTCGCCGCCGCGTCGGCCCGCGCACCCGTATCTTGATCGAGTGAAAACCGCCGGTTCTGCGCGCCGCACCCCTGGTTGGTTCGTACTCTGGATGAGTTTGCTGACCGCGCTGCTCCTGCTCTGCGGGCTAGCGCTGTTCTGGCAACTAGCGGCCGAAGGCACCTTTCCGACCAAGGTCGTCCTCTGGCTGGCTATCGGCGTCTTAGGCACGATAGCGTTCCTTTTCGGACTGTTCGGTCTCTTCCGCTATCGTGCCATCTTCTACGGCCTCACCACCCCCGTGCTCCTCATCGCCTTCGGCGCCCTCGTCTGGTTCGACGTCCCCGAAGAAACCGGCTGGCAACTCTCCCGGGGCATCCTCGAAAACCAAGCCACCGACTGCGCCAACCCCGGCCAGCGCACCCGCCTCGGCGTCTACACCATCACCTTCGTCACCCGCCGCGACGGCGGCTGTCACTTCTACACCCAAGCCGAAGACTCCCACACCACCGGCTTCGCCTACTTCCCCGACGCCGCCCCACCTTCCGCCACCACCCCACCCACCACCTACGAACGCTTCCAACCCCACTGGTACCGCTTCACCGAAGAATCCTGAGCTGCAACCTGATTCGAGCCCCAGCGCACACGCGGGCGCTCCGGGGATCGAACGTCTTCCGGTCTACGGAGCGAAGATCTCCTCGATGGTCGTGGCGGTGAGTAGGCGTTGCATCCATTGATCGAGTTGCGCGGGGTCGGTGCAACTCGTGATCTTTGTCTGCGCCTCGGGGGTCACCTCGAGGCGCTTCGTGGCGATGAGGCCAAGCAGGGACTTGGCCTTACCTTCGATCTCGCCTTCCGCTTTGCCTTCGAAGTACGGCTTGCGGAACTGATCGCTGAAGTACGGCGCGTCTTTGGTCATCATCAGCATCTCCATGAAGTGATCGGCTGCCATGCGAGGCAGCGTGGCCAGGATCAGGTCGACGTATTTCTGGGTGGTCTCCGTAGGCGGTGCGGTCTTGGCCAGCGCATTGAGTATCGCATCGCGTTGGGGGCTATGGCGGTGCGCGATTGCCGAAAGCGCCGCCATGCCGGGGTGGGCGGCGGCGACGGCGGGGTCGGTGACCACGGGGACATCTTTCGGACTGAAGACTACCGGTGTCAGGACGAAGCCGGGGGCGACCGTAATGGGGTGTCGGCAGGAGGTCGCGGTGGTGAGCAGCGGACGATGCGGGGCCCGGTACGGACCCCGCATCGTCACGGGATTACGCGGCGAGCCGGCCGCCGTCGACGACGATATTTTCGCCGGTGATCCAGGAGCTGGCCGGTTCGGCGAGCCGGGTGATCCAAGGGACCACGTCGGCGACCTCGCCGACGCGACCGGTGGGGACTCGGTCGGCGTAGCCGGTGCTCCATTCGTTGATGGTCTGCGGGGAGAGGCCGCCGATCTCGAGGATGTCGGTTCGGACGTTGCCGGGGGAGACGCCGTTGACGCGAATTCCCTTGGAGCCCAGTTCTACTGACCACGAGCGGATCAGGCTGTCGACGGCTGCTTTGCTGGCCGAGTAGACCGACTGGGCGGGCGCGGCGAGGCGGGCGGAGATGCTGGAGACGACCACGATGGCGCCGCCGGGCGAGCGCAGCAGCGGCAACAGCTTGCCGGTCAACAGGACCGGTCCGACGACGTTGATGTCGAGGAGCTGGCGGACTTGCACCGGATCGAGATCGTCGAGCGGGGTGAGGCTGAACACACCCGCGTTGTGCACGAGCACATCGAGGACACCCCCGCGCTGCTGCACGGCCGCGGCGATCGCGTCGGCGCCCGCCTCGGTCGTGACGTCGGCAACCACCGGAACCACCGCCGGGTGCAGCGCGGCGACCTCCTCTAGCGGTGCACTGCGACGGCCGGTGATCGTCACGCTGGCCGCACCCTGCTGCGCGAAGGCCAACGCGGCGGCCCTGCCGATCCCGGTTCCGCCACCGGTGACGACAACGTGTTGCTCCGCGAATGTCTTGTCGGACAATGCCGTGCCTCTCTGCCGTTGGTCGATCTCGGCTCGACCCTCATCCGGTGGCCAACGCGCGGTCCCGGCCCGGCATTCCAGACGGCCGCAGCGGGTCAGGGCAGGGGTGCGGCGCCGCGCTGGGCGAGCAGCACGCCCATGAGCCCGGCCTCCTGCCCTTGTCCGTGGATCATCGATCGCGCCGCTTCCTTGACCGGCCCGGCGGACAGCAACTGATCGGCGGTCTGCGCCATCGCGATGCCCCCTCGATGGTGGCGAAACATCAACTGCAGGAACAGGATTTCAGCGTCGCGCCCACGTGCGGCGGCCAGTGCGTCGAGTTCGGCCGTTGTCGCCATCCCCGCCATGGGTGCGCCCGCGGGATCCGATGGTGCGACCTGAGCGGCTGAATGCTGGTGTGCGGCAACCGCATCAGCATGCATCCAGGCCATCGGCCGGCTCGACATCGGCGCCGCGCCTGCCAGCCGCAACCAGCCGAGCATGGTGCCGATCTCGAGGCGCTGGGTCGCGTCGAGCTGGCGGGTGAGCTGGAGCACGGCGGGATCGACGCCGGGGTCGAGGCGCTGCACCATGATCAGGGCTTGTTGGTGGTGCGCTGTCATGTCCTGCACGAACCCGATCTCCACCGCGCTGAGAACCGGTGTGGCCGTGTGCGTTTCCGGAAACGCCAGCGGACGCAGTGCGGCCCCCAACACCAGCAGCGCGAAGGCGAGCGACGCAAACGCGGCGCCGCGGAGCCAGCGCGGCAACACGGAAAGCTGCGCCATCGCTACGACCCGATGATCGATTCTTGGTCCGCGGGCGGCGTATACACCTCGTTGTCGAGCTGCAACACCATGAACCCGTTGTCGGAGCACGAGACGTACAGTTGCGAGCCGCGCCATTCCGGCGGGGACAAGCACCAGTCCGTGGAGACGTCACCGAAGGCGAGCCTGCCGGTGCGCGGGGTGAGCGCATCCATCGGATTGAACTGTCCTTCCAGCACGGCTCGCGCCGCGGGCGGTGCGCTCATCAGCGGCACACCGATGATCGAGGCGAGCGCGTGCGGCGAGTTCCAGAGGCTCAGGTTCTGCCCGGTCCGTGCCGGCGGGTTGTAGTAGGCGATCTCGCGAATGTGGAAGGGGTCGCGCACATCGAAAACCCTGATGCCGGAGGAGATCCAGCCGCAGGCAAGTGCGGTCGGGTTGTCCCGGCGATCGGCGGCACAGTAGTGCGATTCGTAGGCGAACGCCGAGCCGCCCATGGACGAACCGATATTGCTGTCGAGGTTTTGCGGCAGGTTGATCTCGAGCTTGATCTTCGCGGCCACCTTCGGCGTGCGGTCGTCGGCGATATCGATGAGTTTCACACCGCCGGAACCGCCTTCGTCGACGGTGTAGAGGTACGGCTTGCCGTCGTAGCTGACCGGGATGCTGTGCTGGGTCGCCCACCCGTCGGTCCAGAACACTCGCCCGATGTGGTGCACCTGTGGATTCGGGTCGCGCCGCTGCACCGCGCTGATGTCGAGCACGGTGAATCCGCCGAGCGCCGAGATGTACATCCGGTTGCCGTCGGCGCTGATCCCGAATCCGTGCGCTTCGATACCGGTCAGCCCCTGCCAGACCACGTGCGGGTTGGCCGGATCGGAAAGGTCTACCGCACTGACGAATCCGGGCGCGATGCCCGAGGCCCAGTAGGTGTTGCCGTCGGGGGAGAACCCGCCCTCGTGTGTCGTGATCGGCAACGGCATCAGCATGTTCGTGCCTGGCCCAGGATTGAGCAGGCGCGGATGCGCGCAGTCGGAGATGTCGTAGACCGACAGGTACCCGACGCCGGTGCCGACCGGGACGCCGGTCCCGACCAGCAGTTTGCGGGCGGCGTTGACCTTCAAGCTTTCCCACGTGCCCGCGAGCATCGCCGGTTCGGTTAATGTCGCGGTGGGTCGCGGGTTCGCCGGGTCGGACACGTCGAGCACCTGCACGCCGCGTCCCTCGCTGATCAGATCACCGGGGAAGAACGAGCCCATATAGGCGCAATGCTCGAAGCTGGTCGAGGTGATGCCTGCGCCGCGCCCGGCGAAGCCGCCGACGAACGACATGTTGCAGCGGTAGCCCTGGGTGCTGCGTCCACTGTCCCGGTCGGCTGCGGTGACATCGCCTTGCATGCCGTTCTCCGGCGCCGATCCGGGCCCGCAATCCGCCCGGGGGACGGCGGTTCGGCCCACGTCGAGGAACTCGCGCACGGACTGCTGGATATCGGACTGTAGGTCGGCGGACGCGCTGCTCGGTAGCAGCAGCGCGGCGACGAGACCGACAGTGACCAGGGCCAATGGTTTGGCGCGGCGCAAGCTCGACAGTGAGCGCATCCTCGGGTTCCCCAACCTTCATCAAGTTAATGATCCGTCATCCTTTTGCTGACTGGGACAGCAAAGAACTGACTGAATAGTAGTAACAACCATTAACTTGTGTGGGTGGTTTCGGCAAATACGACGGTGGCGTTGCTTTAGCCGGTGGTCGACGGTGCGACGTCGGCGGCAAGGAGGTCGTCGCAGACACCGAGCAGGACGCGCCGCAGCACGGCCGACCGTTCGGCAAGGGCGGCCTGGGCCCGCACGTACTCCGCGCGACCGGAGGCGGTTTCGATCCGCACCGGCTCGTATCCGTAGTCGGACAGGTCGTAGGGGCTTGCGCGCATATCGAGTTCGCGGGCGGCGCACGCCAGCTCGAAGCAGTCCAGGATCAGCTCGGACGAGACGAGGGGGACCAGTTTGAAGCCCCACTTGTAGAGGTCCATGTTGGCGTGCAGGCAGCCCGGCTGTTCCCGCTGAACCTGATCGGCGCGGGTGAGCGGCTCGGCGTTGCGGCCGACGGCGTCGGGGGTGAAGAAGCGGTAGGCATCGAAGTGGGTGCAGCGCAACGACATCGACTCGACGACGGCGTCGGTGCCCGAGTGTCCTAAACGCAGGGGCACCTGTCGGTGCCTGACCTCGTCGGTGCGGTACACCATGGCCCACTCGTGCAGCCCGAAGCAGGACAGGTGTGCGGGCCGGGTCGCGGTGGCGCGCAGCAGGTTCGCGACGAACTCGATGGTGTCGCGCCGCCGCGCCAGATAGGCGGGATCGGCCGTGCATCCTTCCGCCCGCCGGTGATAGCCACGCGCGCCGTCGTATTCGGCGGCACCGGCCAGCGCGACGCCGAAACCCGGGTGCCAGCGTCGCAACTGGGCGGGCTTGTGCCCGTAGTAGGTGAACAGGAAGTCGATCACCGGATGCGCCGAACCCGCAGCCCGCCGGTGCAGATACGGGCCCACGAGCGCGTCGAGCCGGACCACGTGCGCCGCGGCCCGCTCCCGCCACTGCTCCTCGGCGAGTACCAGCACATCGCTCATGACTGCGCCTCGCTCGGCTCCGTCATGCGGGAACCGCACTCCCACACGCTCATTCGATAATCCGGTGCGTCCCGTCGCGGACGGTGCCGACGAACTCTTCCACCAGATCCTCGAGCGCAACGATGCCCGTGGTGTTGCCTCGGGTGTCGACCACCCGGCCCAGGTGACTGTTGGTGCGGCGCAGCCTGGCTAGCGCCTCGTAGAGGGTGGTGTGCATGCTCACCGTCGGCAACGGCCGAATATCGGTGCGCGGGATGGGCGTTGCCGGACCGGCGGCCTCGTCGGCCACCTTGTCCAGCACGTCCTTCACGTGCAGGTACCCGACCAGCGAACCGTCGGTGGCCCGGACCGGATAGCGGGAGAATCCGGTTTCGGCGACGGCGGTTTCGATATCGCCGAGCGTGGTTCCGTTGCCGCGCAACGGAACTGTCCGGGTGGTTTCCAACGGCACCAGCACATCGGCAACGACCCGTTCGCTGGTGCCGAGTGCTTGGGTGAGCCTGCGATGCTCTTCCTCGTCGAGCAGCCCCTCCGAACGTGACTCACCGATCATCTCGGCGAGTTCCACCGAGGAGACGGTGGCGTCCAGCTCGTCCTTCGGCTCGACCCGGATCAACCGCAGCGACAGGTTCGCCGCCAGGTTGTAGATCGCGATGAGCGGACGCGCCAACCGCAACCACATCAGGTGCACCGGAACCAGCAGCAGCGCACTGCGTTCCGGTCCGGCCAGCGCGATGTTCTTCGGGATCATCTCGCCGAACAGGATGTGCAGGATCACCACGATGGCCAGCGCGACGGCGAACGCGACCGGATGCAGCAGTTGTTCGGGCAGGCCGAGGAAATCGAACGGGCCTTCCAGCAGGTGCGCGACGGCGGGCTCGCCGACGCGACCGAGCAGGATCGAGCAGATGGTGATGCCGAGCTGCGCCGCCGCCAGCATGATCGACAGGTTCTCCCCGGCCCGAATCACGGTGTTGGCGTTGCGCTTTCCCTGCGCGGCCAGCGCCTCGAGCCGGTCGCGTCGGGCCGAGATCAACGCGAACTCGGCGGCGACGAAGAAGGCGTTGCCCGCGAGCAGCACCACGGTGAGCAGCACTGCGAACAGATCACCCATGACTGTGCTCCTGTGCGGGCAGCGCGCCGGGTCCGGTCAATGCCTCGTCCTTGGGGCGCGCCAGCTGTGCGGGCAGCGCCTCCCGGTCCGGCGATGCCGGATCGTCGGGCTGCTGGTCGGGGTGGTGCTTGCGCAGCGCGAGATCGTCCGCGGCCACTGGGATCAGGCGAACCCGGTCGATCCGGCGCCCGTCCATCCGTTCGACCCTGGCGATCCAGCCGCCGTCCTCGGGCGAGTCGGTCGACGACCATTGCTGGGAGCGGGGATTCGGCAACAGCACCTCGTCGCCGGCGTCCGGGATGCGGCCGAGCCGGGTGAGCACCAGCCCGCCCAGCGTCTCGTACTCCCCTTCGGGTGCGTCGTAACCGGTCGCCCTGGACACCTCGTCGATGCGCAGCAGCCCGGAACAATCCCAGCCGTCGGGCACCCGGCGCACGTCGAGTTCTTCCTCGTCGTGCTCATCGCGGACATCGCCGAGGATCTCCTCGATGATGTCCTCCATCGTGACGATGCCCGCCGTGCCGCCGTATTCGTCGACGACGAGTGCGACCTGCATGCCGTCGGCGCGGATGCGCTCGAGCACCTCGTCACCGTCGAGGCTGGCAGGCACGATCGGCACCGGGCGAGCCAGCATCTGCAGCGGAATGGTGCGGCGCACGGTCGCCGGATGGGTGAACGCCTGCTTGATGTGCACCACGCCGAGGGTGTTGTCGAGGTCGCCGTCGATCACCGGGAAGCGGGAGAACCCGGTGCGCCGAGCGGCGTCGATGAGATCGGCGATGGTGTCGAGCTTGTCCAGCGATTCGATTTTCACCCGCGGCGTCATCAGTTCCTCGGCGCTGCGCTCGCCGAACTGCAGCGACCGATCGATCACCAGGGCGGTGCGCTGGTCGAGGGCGCCGCGCAGAGCCGAGGTGCGCACCAGCGACCCGAGTTCCTGCGGCGAACGCGCCGAGCGCAGCTCCTCGGCCGGTTCGACACCGAGCCTGCGGACCACCCAGTTGGCCGTGTTGTTCAGGAAATGGATCAGCCATTTGAACACCACCGAGAAGCCGACCATCGGCGTCGCGGTGATGCGCGCGGTGGCAAGCGGCTTGGAGATCGCGATGTTCTTGGGCACCAGCTCGCCGTAGATCATGGACAGCGAGGTGGCCAGCACGAGCGCCAGTGCCAGCGAGATGCCCTGTGCCGCACCCTCGCTCAGGCCGATGCCGGTGAACAGCGGATCCAGCAGCCGAGCAAGCACCGGCTCGGCGATGTAACCGGTGATCAGCGTGGTGATGGTGATGCCGAGCTGGGCGCCGGAGAGCTGGAAGGAGAGCGTGCGATGGGCTTGGCGCACCATCCGTGCGCGGACGTCACCGTTGCGCGCATGCGATTCGACGGTGCTGCGTTCCAGCGCGGTCAGCGAGAATTCGGCGGCGACGAAGAGGGCGGTGCCTGCCGTGAGGGCGATGAACCCCAGCAGGCTGAGTGCCGTGAGTGCGACGGACATCGTCAGCGCCACCCCGAGAAGGTCGACAGCGGGAGTGCGGGCACACAGCGTGGCCGCAGCCTGCGGGGCGGATACCCACCCTGGGCTGGGAACTGGCCGGAGGGAATTGGGGCTCGGAGTAGGAGGACGCCGGGTTTGTCACCCGGCTCGGTAGAGGAGCCCTCCTGTGCTGCGCCCTCGGACGCGGGTGACAACTGGATCCTTTCGCAAAGTGGCGGCCGTGGTGCCGGAGACCGGCAACAACAATGTTACCGGCCAACGCAGACGATCGCGTTGGCCGGTCCCATGTCATGTCACGGGCGTGTCGAGCCGGTGCTCACCAGCCGCTGGGCAGCGGGCGTCCTTCGGCGAAACCGGCCGCGGACTGCACGCCGAGCACGGCCTGCTCGTGCAGCTCGGTCAGGCTACGCGCGCCCGCGTAGGTGCACGCGCTGCGCACGCCGGAGCAGATGTGGTCGATGAGGTCCTCGACGCCGGGGCGCTCAGGGTCCAGCCGCATGCGCGAGCTGGAGATGCCCTCCTCGAACAGCGCCTTGCGGGCCCGGTCGAAGCCGCTGTCGGTGGCGGTGCGCGCGGCGACCGCACGCTTGGACGCCATGCCGAAGCTCTCCTTGTAGGCGTTGCCGTCGCGGTCGACGCGCAGATCGCCGGGCGATTCGTAAGTGCCTGCGAACCAGGAGCCGATCATCACGTTGGACGCGCCAGCAGCCAGCGCGAGTGCGACGTCGCGCGGGTGCCGGACACCGCCGTCCGCCCAGATGTGCACGCCGAGTTCCTTTGCGGCGGTGGCACATTCGGCGACCGCGGAGAACTGCGGGCGACCGACGCCGGTCATCATGCGGGTGGTGCACATGGCGCCGGGGCCGACGCCGACCTTGATGATGTCGGCGCCCGCGGCGGCCAGGTCGCGGGTGCCCTGCGCGGACACCACGTTTCCGGCGACCAGCGGCACGCCGAGGCCGAGATCACGGACGGCGCTGAGGGATTCGAGCATCTTGGCCTGGTGGCCGTGCGCGGTGTCCATGACGAGCACGTCGGCGCCCGCGTCGACCAGCGCCTTGGCCTTGGCGACCACATCGCCGTTGATGCCGACCGCGGCGGCGACGCGCAGCTGGTTCTGCTGGTCGACGGCGGGCTGGTAGATGCCTGCGCGGACCGAGCCGGTGCGAGTCATCACGCCTGCCAGGGTGCCGTCCTCGGCGGTCAGGACCGCGAGCTTGGCGTGCTTGGCCTCGAGCAGTTCGAAGATGTCACGGGGCGAGGTGCTCGCGGGCGCCTGGACGAAATCGGTGATCGCCACGTCACGCAGTCTGGCGAACCGGTCGACGTCGGTGCACGAGGCCTCGGTGACGACACCGACCGGGCGGCCGGTCGTGTCCACCACGACGACCGCGCCGTGGGCGCGCTTGTGCATCAGGGCGACGGCCTCGGACACCGAGCGTTCCGGGTCGAGGGTGACCGGGGTGTCCGCGGTGAGCGAGCGGCTCTTGACGAAGGCGATGGTGTCGGCGGCCGCGCTGATCGGCAGATCCTGTGGCAGCACCACGATGCCGCCGCGGCGGGCGACGGTCTCGGCCATCCGGCGTCCAGCGACCGCGGTCATGTTGGCGACGACGATCGGGATGGTGGTGCCGGACCCGTCGACGGTGGAAAGGTCGACGTCGAACCGTGAGGCGACATCCGTCCGATTGGGGACGAGGAAGATGTCGTCGTAGGTCAGGTCATACGGCGGCTGATGGCCAGGGAGAAACTGCACTTAACCGATGATAACCAAGAGCGGTCATGGTCGTGCAATCGCCCAGCATCAGGTGGAGGCCGACGGTGCAGCGGGCGGCGGGTCCGCGGCAGCAGTCCGAGGGGGTCGGCGGTAGGAAAAGGGCAGGTGGTGGGCTGATTGCCGGGGGAGGCGAGCGCAGCCACGGGGGGAACAACGACGGGTTGGTCGGTGCGGGGCGCAGGTCGTGTATGACGACGGGATAGCTGACAGCCCATTCTTTGCCGTGAGGTTCCTCTTGGTAGGAGAAGGCGAGTAAGCCTCCTACCACGAGGCTGAGGGCGGCCCCGGCCCCGGCTAAGGGCCGGATCAGTCGAAGCCGGTTCGTCGCCGGTGTGGTGTTCGTGCCCATGTCACTCTCCAGGCCGAGCCTATGACTCAGGAATCGGACCGACGGCGGGCTCCGTTACAACCCGTCAGCTGGTCGCCTGGGCGCGAGAGAGTTGAATTGCGGTGGCGCACATGATGATCACGGCGACCGCAGTGATCGCCAGGCCGAAAGCGTTGGTGCGCAAGCGCTCATCGAGGACGGTGAGGCCGATGAACGCGGCCGCGAGCGGTTCTGCGATCGTGACGGCGGGTAGCGACGCGGTGAGAGGTCCGGCCTGAAATGCACGCTGCTGCAAGTAGACACCGGTGATTCCGGCGGCGACCAGCGCCCAGGTCTGCCAGCTGCCGAGCACGTGGCCGATGCCGTGTTCGAACAGATCGGTGACGTAGGAGGTGAGGGCCGCGGCCAAGCCGTACAGCGAGCCGCTGGCCGCGCCGAGCAGCAGTGCGCGCCTGCTGGGATCGGTGGCTCCGATGCCTGCCGTGGTTGCGGCGGCGACGAGCCCGATCAGTACGATCAGCGGGACCAGCCAATCATGGAGCGGCGCATCGGTATTGCCTGCCGAAGGATCGCCGACCAGCAGGAACACGGCGAGCGCCACGGTGAGGGCGAGCGCGCCCGCCCAGGTCCGTCCGGTTACCCGCCTACCGTTGAGCCGCGCGGCCAGCGGCAGTGCGAACACCAACGCGCTCACCAGGATCGGCTGAACCAGCAACACCGCGCCGAGGGCCAGCGCGGCGACCTGCAGGCCGTAGCCGCCGATATCGCCGACCACACCGGCCCACCAGCGCGGGTTGCTCAGCAGCGCACGGACGAGCGAAACCCCTTCGGGCACCGCGGCGGCCGCGCGCTGCTGGGCGACCGCCGCGAGCGCGAAGAACAGCGCAGCCAGCACCGCGCAGACGACGGCGCCTACGGGGTGCTCGGCCACGATCGTCAGTTAGCCCCGCGGTTGCGGTGGCTCGGCGCGCGCTCCGGGCGTACGGCGCGTCGCCGTCCGTTTCCGGGAGTGTCGCCGTTCGCGCCGCCGCCGGAGCGACCGCTGAAGCCGGTCCCCGATCCTGCGGAACGGCTCGAGGTGGCGGCCCGGCCGCCGAATCCCGCGGCGTTCCCGGTGCCTGTCGCGGACCTGGACGCACCGCGTGCGCCGCCCGCCTGGCCGGCGCCGACCTTCGCGCCACGAGTGGCGCCGCCCGCGGATCCTGCGCCGACCTTGGCCGCGCCACGACCGGTCGATCCGCCGGTGCGGCTCGACCCAGCGTTGTCTTCACGCGAGGCGAATCCCTTGGCAGGACCGCCATTTCGGCCTCCGGCAGCCCGGCCGGCGCGCGCCGGAGCACCGGCCCCACGCCCCGCGGTCTCACCAGCGGCCGCGCGACGACTCGCCGAACCGGAACGCCTGCGACCGGTGCCGGTGCTCGAACCACCTTCGGCCGCAGCCTGCTTCGGCGGTGCGGGCGCGGCGACCGGAACCCCGGAGGGCTGGCGCGCACCGGTGATCTCGATCAGCTTGCGGTCACCCGGCCTGACCTCGATACCGGCGACCTTGACACCCGCCTTACGCGTCATCGTCTCGACGTCGCGCCGTTCTTCGTCCATGACCAGCGTGACGACAACGCCGTCCTCGCCCGCCCGCGCGGTGCGCCCGGCCCGATGCAGGTATGCCTTCGACTCGGCGGGCGGATCGACGTGCACCACAAGGGAAATGCCGTCGACGTGGATGCCGCGCGCCGCCACATCGGTGGTGACCAGCACCGGAACCGAGCCGTCCGCGAACGCCGCGAGCGTGCGGGTCCGGTTGTTCTGCGCCTTGCCGCCGTGCAGCGCGCCCGCCGGAATGCCGGACCCGCGCAGCTGCTTGGCCAGCCGGTCCGCGCCGTGCTTGGTCCGCACGAACATGATGGTGAGCCCGTCGCGCGCGGCGATCTCAGCGGCGACGGTGCGCTTGGCGATCTTGTCGCGCACATAGAGCAGGTGGTGGGTCATCGTCGCCACCGACGCCGAGGGCGGCGCGGTCGAGTGCGTGACGGGGGAGCGCAGGTAGCGCTTGACGAGCTTGTCGACCTCGCCGTCGAGGGTGGCCGAGAACAGCAGGCGCTGACCGTCTTTCGGGGTCTGATCGAGCAGCTTGGTGACCTGCGGCAGGAACCCCATGTCGGCCATGTGGTCGGCCTCGTCCAGCGCGGTGATCCGCACGTCGGCCAGCGACGCCGAGCCCTGCGAGATGAGGTCGAAGAGCCGGCCGGGGGTGGCGATGAGTAAGTCGACGCCGCGCGCGAGCCGGTCGGCCTGCCGCTTGATCGGCGCACCGCCGACGACGGAGGCGACCCGGAGGCCGAGCGCGAGTGCCGGTGCGTCCATGGCGCGTTCGATCTGTGCGGCCAGTTCCCTGGTCGGCACCAGCACCAGCCCGCGCGGCCTGCCCGGCTTGCTCGACCCGCCGGCGAGCCTGGCCAGCATGGGCAGCCCGAAGGCGAGGGTCTTGCCGGAACCGGTCGGGCCGCGGCCGAGCACATCCTTGCCCGCCAGGGCGTCCGGCACCGTCGCGGCCTGGATGGGGAACGGTGCCTCGATGCCGTCGCGCCGCAGTGCTTGCACGAGCACGGCGGGCAGGCCCAGGTCCGTAAATGACACGGTGGGCGCCGCGGCGACGGTTGTCGAGGGGGTCACGAGGGGTGTGTGCCTTTCGTAAGACGGCGCGCTCGTCTTCGTGAACGCGCTGTTCGGTGGGGTCGGGGCGGTGACCGAGGGCGGTTCACCGCGCGCTGCGGCAAGAGACATCATGCGCAGCGCGAAGAGGGCGATGTGGCCGCCAACGGGCGGGCCAAGTGTCCAGGATACGTCCTACGAGTGTCAGCCGCGGAACAGCCGACCCAGTTCGACGAGCCACGGCACCGCGACGGCCATCGTCGGCACCACCAGAATCGCGGCTGAGCCGAGGTAGGCGGCGCTGGCGACGCGGACGTCGCCAATACGGCCGGAGAGTCGCTGGATGCGAATCAGCGTGGTCGGTCCGCCTGCTGCGAGCGCGCCCTGCGGCGCGGTGGACTTGGCACAGGCGACGAGCGCGCGGGCCAGTGGCTTGGGCCCGGTGACTTTGACCGCGGAATCGTCGGCGAGCAACTCGATGAGCAGCTTCACCGAACCGAGTGCGGCCTTGCTGCGCACTACCCGCGGAAACGCCTCGTGCACCGCGGTAAACGCCTCGAGCACCAGGTCGTGCCGTGCCCGCAGGTGCGAGCGTTCGTGGCTGACGATCGCGGTGATCTCCGCGTCCTCCAGGTTGGTCAGCGTGCCCTCGCTGATCACCACCCGCTGGCGCAGGCCGGGCAGGCAGTAGGCGATCGGCTCGGTCGCGGCGAGCACCCGGATATCGGAGGCCCGGCGCCGGGGTCCGCTCTGATCGAGCAGGTCGACGAGCATCCGATGCCTGGCTCGCCTGCGCCTGGTGTGCACACCGACGCGCACGATGGCGTAGATCAACCGCGCGCCGACGAGCAGGGTGAGCATGAACACAAAGACATAGGCCAGCCACAGCGGCAATCCGAGCGCGTCGATCTCGCGCATCGGTGCGGTGGTCGGCCTGCCGTCCGGGCCAGGCACGAGCAGCTCCGCGGCGATGGCCAGTCCGGAGCCGAACGCGCTGAGCACGGCGGCGAGCGCGATGGCCTGCCACAGCACGAGCGCGGCGCGGGGCGTCCGGTATGTCCAGGTCGCCCGGCTGAGCAGGGCCGGGGCAGGCCCCGCGAGAAGCAATGCGAGTCCGGCGAATACCGGCGCGGTTGCGTTCATCGACTCAGCTCACTGCGTTGGGGGCGTGGTCCCCGAGGAGTCTACTGCGACAACTATTGTGGCGGCGGCGTGTCCTCGGATGCTTCGAGCTTAGCGAGTGCCTCCCGGAGGGCGTCAGCCTCATCCTTGCCGACCTGTTCCACGAAGTGCACGAGGGCGGCGGCGCGGCTGCCCGCGGCGTCGGCCTGTTGCAGTGCGTCCACCATCAGACTCGCCACCAGCTCGTCGCGGGTGTGCACCGGCGCGTACCGGTGTGCGCGGTCGTCACGCTGCTGGACCACCAGGTTCTTCTTCGCGAGGCGTTGCAGCACCGTCATCACCGTGGTGTACGCGAGCTCCCGGCGCGCGGCCAATGCCTCGTGCACCTGCCGGACCGTCTGCGGTTCATCGGTCGACCACAACTGGTCCATGACCGCTTTCTCGAGTTCACCAAGTCCTGCCATCCCACAATTTTACGGAATCAACGACATGCATGCGTACTACAGGTCGTCGTAACTATGGAATAGCTGGTGTGTCATTTGTCATACCGTGCTGTTTTCCGGCATGACGGGACCTCCGACACGGCCGCGCACATGCCTGGTTCCGATCGGCACCACCATCGGTCGCCCGGAGACCGGGTCCGGTAAAACGGAGGCGTCCAGATCGAAGACTTCGCGCAGCAGATCGACGGTGACGATGTCGGAGGGACGGCCGTGCGCGACGATCCGGCCCTCGCGCATGACGAGGAGCTCATCGCTGTAGCGGATCGCCAGATTCAGATCGTGCAGCACCATGACGACGGTGCGCCCGAGATCCGCGTGCAGCCGGTCGACCAGGTCGAGCACGTCCACCGCGTGGGCGAGGTCGAGGTAGGTGGTCGGCTCGTCGAGCAGCAGGATGTCGGTGCCCTGCGCCAAAGCCATGGAGATCCAGGCGCGTTGGCGCTGGCCGCCGGAGAGTTCGTCGAGCGCGCGGTCGGCGAGATCGGCGATGCCGGTCTGTTCGAGCGCGGCGAACACCTCGGCCTCGTCCGCCGCCGACCACTGCCGGAACCACGACTGGTGCGGATGTCGGCCGCGCGCAACGAGATCGGCGACGGTGAGACCTTCCGGCGCGACCGGCGACTGCGGCAGCATGCCGATCACCCTGGCCACGTCCTTGGTCTTCATCGTCGAAATGGCCTTGCCGTCCAACAGGACTCGGCCCGCCTGCGGGCGAAGCAACCGGCCGAGCGAGCGAAGCAGCGTCGACTTGCCGCAGCCGTTGGGGCCGATCACCGTGGTGATCACGCCGGGGGCGATGTCGAGGGTCAGCCCGTCGACGATCACCCGGTCGCCGTAGCCGAGCGTGACGGTGTCGGCGCCGAGCCGATGGGAGTGCGGAACCGGCTTCGCGTCCGCCGCGCTGGTCGCGGCTTCGGTGGTCATGACAGCGTTGCCTTCCGATTCATTCGCACGAGCAGGTACAGCAGGAACGGCCCGCCGAACGCGGCGGTCACGATGCCGACCGGCAGGTCGGCGGGGAGGATGCTGCGGGAGGCCACGTCCGCCCCGACCACCAGGATGGCACCGACGAGCGCGGAACCGATGAGGGGTTCGCCGGGGGTGCGCAGCACGCGGCGCGCGATCTGCGGCGCGGCCAGCGCGACGAAGCCCACCGGGCCGACGATCGCGGTGGCCACCGAGGCGCCGATCACCGACGCTCCGATCAGCAGCGCCTGCTGGGATTGGATCCGCACGCCGAGCGAGCGGGTGGTGTCGGTGCCGAGCCGCAGCGCGGCCAGCGTCCGCGCTGAGCCGAGCGCGACGAGCGCGACCACCGCGAGCGCGACCGCGGCCGGGGCGAGGGTGTCGCGGTTGACGCTGTTGAGAGATCCGTTGAGCCACAGGTGCGCTCGCTGCGCGTCTTGCAGATCGGCGCGGGTGATCACCCAGTTGATGCCCGCGAGCAGCAATGCGTTCAAGCCGACGCCGATGAGCACCAACCGCAATCCGGTGACGCCACGATCGCCGGTCGGGCTGCGGCCCCAGGCCAGCAGATAGATCGCCGCGGCGGTGAGCAGCCCGCCGGCGAGTGCGGCGAGCGGCGCGCCGAGCGTTGCGGCCAGACCGGTGCTGCCGCCGAGGACGACGACCGAAATCGCGCCGAGGCCTGCACCGGCGGTAATGCCGAGCATGTCCGGTGACGCGAGCGGGTTGTGCAGGATGGACTGGGTGATCGCCCCGGACAGTCCGAGCGCCGCGCCGACCACCAGCGCGGTGAGCGCGCGCGGCAGCCGGGAGTCGAGCACGATGAACCGTTGCGCCCTGGTGCCGCCGCCGCTCAGCACGTCGAGCACCCGGCCGAGCGGGATGTGCGATTCGCCGGTGGCGATGTCGAGACAGAACAACAGCAGCGCGGCGGCGCCGAGTGCGGCGACGACGAGCACCATCACCGGGCGCAGCACCAGCGAGATCGGCCCGATCCGCAGTGCGGGACGGGCGCCCTTGGTCGGCAGCACGCCCTTGGTCGACCGTGGTTTCAGCGAAAGCGTCACAGGCTCACCAGCTTCCGGCGGCGCACGAACGCGATGAAGAACGGTGCGCCGAGCGCGGCGAGCATGACGCCGACCTCGAGCTCGCCGGGGCGGGCGATCACCCGTCCGACGATATCGGCGATCAGCAGCAGCAGTCCGCCGATCAGGCCGGAATACGGGACGAGCCAGCGAAAGTCGGGCCCGGTGATCATCCGGGCGAGGTGCGGCACCACCAAGCCGATGAACGCGATCGGCCCGACCGCGGCGGTCGCCGCGCCGGACAGCAGCACGATGGCGGCCAGTCCGAGCGCTCGGCTGCGGCCGATGTTCACGCCGAGCCCGCGGGCCACGTCGTCGCCGAGGCTCAGCAGGTTCAGTCCTGGCGACGCGATCACGGCGAGCAGCAGACCGATCGCCAGGAAGGGCAGCACCTGCCACAGCACCGCCGCGTCGCGGCCGCCGACGCTGCCGACGACCCAGAACCGGTAGGCGTCGAGTGCCGCCGGATCAAGCAGCACAACGGCATTCGTCATCGCCTGCAAAAATGCGGTGACTGCCGCGCCTGCCAGCACCAGGCTCAGCGGGCTCGCCTTGCCGGCACCGACCGACGACGCCCCGAAGACCGCGAGCCCGGCGACCAGCGCGCCTGCGAAGGCGAACCAGATGTATTGCGCGGGTGTGGTGAACGCGAACAGGTACATGCTCAGCGCGGCGAGGAAGGCCGCGCCCGCATTCAGCCCGAGCAGGCCTGCGTCGGCGAGCGGATTGCGGGTGTAGCCCTGGATCAGCGCGCCTGCGATGCCGAGCGCGAGTCCGGTGGTCAGTGCCAGCGCCGTGCGGGGCAGCCGGAGCCCGCGGACGATGTCCTCGGCGGTGGACTCTGTAGCGCAGCTGAACGGTCCACCCTGACAGGTGAGTCCGTGGTAGACAGCGTCGTAGACGACGCCCGGCGAGAGCGACCTGGTCCCGATCGCGACGCTGGCGAGCGCGGCGAACAGGAGGAGTGCGGTCAACGCGAGCAGCCCGGACAGGCGACGGCGCCGCACGGTGCCAAGGATGGTCACGGTGACGAACTGCTCCTGATTCGTGGTAGCACGGTACTGGTTGGTCTGGTAAGCCTAACCTATCTTCGGTGCGCACCTGTCCCGGCCAACTCCCGGTGCGCATGCGTCACGGCCAACCCCTCGAGGAGGTTTCATGCCCGAGCTCATGACCACCAGTCCGCCACGCCATGCTCAATTGGCGTTCGACCGCACCTGCGATCGGCTGCGTGCGCTGCAGCCCGAGCATCCGCGGGTCTATGCCGTGGCGGCGATGGCTGAGCAGGGCAAGCGTCGATGGTGGCGATTGGCCGACGGGGTGCGCGAAGGCCGGATCGAGTTGATGTATCGCAGGCATGCGGCCGAGATGATCCGCGCCGACGTCGCGGCGGAAGTGGTGGCCACCGCGCTGATTCACGCGGTGGTCGGGCGGGTGGTCGCGCTGCTGATCGCCGAGGGGCGGGCCTGGGATCCCGGCCTGGAGAACCTGTGGATCCACACCGACAACGACGGCGGCACCGACTGGGCGGGCCTGGGCGACACCACCATTCGGGTCGTCGACGGCGACGTGCTTTCCGGCGATTCCGGCGTGGTGAGCCTGCCGTGCGACGGCGCGATGTATGTCTGGCTCGCGCACCGCTGCGAGCCCGCGCTGGTGCTCATCCAGTCGAGCATGGCGCGCTACGCGGGTCTGCCCGCCCGCCGGTTCTGGCAACTGGTCGGCGAATCCATCGCGGGCGCTTCGACTTACGTGCCGGAGCTGGCGCGCACCGACGCGGTGGCGGGCACTCGCCGCGGTCAAGGGCTGCTGGCGGCGTTGGAGCGGCGCGGACTTCCGGTGCGCCGAACGACCAGCTTGCTAACTTAGGTAAGCCTGACCTATACTCATTCTCGGCGGGCGGATCGAGCGAGAGTCCCGAGGGCTGCGGTGACCCCCGATCCATTGCCGCGATGGGCTCCACTTCGGTGGAGCCCATCGCTCTGTCCGGGGTCGGTACCCGGCCTGCGGCGAGCCAGCGCAAATCGGCGGCGATCGCTGTGCAAAAGTGGACCGTATGACAGAGCAACAGGAGAGGGCGCGTGACTGGCTGGCGAGCATCACGCCGGACCAGATGACCGAGGCCAGCGAAGGCACGTTCACCGACCTGATCGGGTTGCGCTACACCGAAATCAGCCCCGACCGGGTGCGTGGCGAATGGACCGTCAAGCCACACCTGTACCAGCCAGCCGGCATCCAGAACGGCGGCGTCTACTGCACCGTCATCGAGACGCTCGCCAGCGTCGCGGGCGGGGTCTGGTACGGCGGCAAGGGCACGGTCGTCGGCGTGAACAACAACACCGATTTCCTGCGTGCGGTCCGCGACGGCCTGCTCGTCGGCGAGGCGACGCCGGTGCATCGCGGCAGGCTGCAACAGCTGTGGCAAGTGGTGATCACCGACGAGCAGGCCCGGGTGGTCGCGCGCGGCCAAGTCCGGCTGCAGAACCTGCCTGCCTGAGCGGTCGCACGGCGGCGCGCCTGCGGAACAGGCGTGCCAGAATGACCGTCACCCTTGCCATCCCGAGCCACGAGGACCCCGCATGCGACTGTCGCCCCACGAGCAGGAACGGCTGCTGCTGAGCTATGCGGCCGAGCTGGCCAGGCGCAGGCAGGCGCGCGGGCTGAAGCTGAATCATCCCGAGGCCGTGGCGCTCATCACCGATCACGTGCTGGAGGGCGCGCGGGACGGGCGCTCGGTCGCCGAGCTGATGTCTTCCGGGCGAACGGTTCTCACGCGCGCCGACGTGATGGACGGTGTGCCGGAAATGATCAAGGACGTGCAGGTCGAGGCGACCTTCCCGGACGGGACCAAGCTGGTCACCGTCCACCACCCGATCGGTTAGGCGGGCCATGATTCCGGGTGAATACCTCTGTGCCGAGGGCACTATCGAGCTGAACGCGGGTGCGCCGCGACTCGAACTCGACGTGCTCAACACCGGCGACCGGCCGGTGCAGGTTGGCAGCCATGTGCATTTCCCGCAGGCCAACGCCGCGCTGCGCTTCGACAGGGCGGCCGCGCACGGCCATCGGCTCGACATCCCCGCAGGCACCGCGGTGCGTTTCGAACCCGGTCTCGGCCAGCGGGTTTCGCTGGTTCCGCTCGGCGGAATGCGCGAGGTGCACGGCATCAGCCTGACGCCGCCGGGGCAGTTGGACGGAGAGCAGTCATGACCGAACTGAGCCGCGCCCGCTACGCCGAACTGTTCGGTCCGACCACCGGTGACCGAATTCGCCTGGCCGACACCGATCTGCTCATCGAGATCACCGAAGACCGCAGCGGCGGACCGGGACTCGCGGGCGACGAGGCCGTCTTCGGCGGTGGCAAGGTGCTGCGCGAATCCATGGGACAGTCCAGGGCCACCCGTGCCGACGGTGCGCCGGACACCGTGATCACCGGCGCGGTGATCATCGACCACTGGGGCATCATCAAGGCCGATGTGGGCATCAGGGACGGCCGGATCTGCGGCATCGGGAAGGCGGGCAACCCCGACACGATGAGCGGGGTACACCCCGACCTGGTGGTCGGTCCGTCCACCGAGATCATCGCGGGTAACGGGCGCATCCTCACCGCGGGCGCCATCGACTGTCACGTGCACTTCATCTGCCCGCAGCTGATGGACGAGGCGCTCGGCGGGGGCATCACCACGTTGATCGGCGGCGGCACCGGGCCCGCCGAGGGCAGCAAGGCGACCACGGTGACGCCGGGCGCGTGGCATCTGGCCAGGATGCTGGAGGCCACCGACGGCTGGCCGATGAACATCGTCCTGCTCGGCAAGGGCAACACGGTCAACGCCGAGGCGATGTGGGAGCAATTGCGTGGCGGCGCAGCGGGTTTCAAGCTGCACGAGGACTGGGGCTCCACGCCCGCCGCGATCGACGCATGCCTCACCGTCGCCGAAGCCGCAGGCGTCCAGGTGGCGTTGCACTCGGACACGCTGAACGAGGCGGGCTTCGTCGAGGACACCCTCGGCGCCATCGCGGGCCGCGGCATCCACGCGTATCACACCGAGGGGGCCGGCGGCGGGCACGCGCCCGACATCATCACCGTCGCAGCGCATCTCAACGTGCTGCCCAGCTCGACCAACCCGACCAGGCCGCACACCGTCAACACCCTCGACGAACACCTCGACATGTTGATGGTGTGCCACCATCTGAGCGCGTCCATCCCCGAGGATCTCGCCTTCGCAGAGAGCCGGATTCGCCCGTCCACCATCGCCGCCGAGGATCTGCTGCACGATCTCGGCGCGATCTCGATGATCGGCAGCGACTCCCAGGCGATGGGGCGCATCGGCGAGGTGGTCATGCGGACCTGGCAGACCGCGCACGTGATGAAGCGCCGCCGCGGTGCGCTGCCCGGCGACGGCGCCGCCGACAACGCGCGGGTGCAGCGCTACATCGCCAAATACACCATCTGCCCGGCGGTGGCGCACGGGCTCGATCACGAGATCGGCTCGGTGGCGGTCGGCAAGCTCGCCGACCTGGTGCTGTGGGAGCCCGCGTTCTTCGGTGTGCGGCCGCACGTGGTGCTCAAGGGCGGCGCGATCGCGTGGGCGGCGATGGGCGATGCGAACGCGTCGATCCCGACGCCGCAGCCGGTATTGCCGCGGCCGATGTTCGGTGCGGCGCCGTTGGCCGCGGCGGCGACCTCGCTGCATTTCGTGTCCGAGCAGGCGATCGAGGACGGGCTGGCCGAGCGGCTGCGGCTCCGTCGGACGCTGGCGCCGGTCAAGAACGTTCGGGATCGGACCAAGACCGATATGCCGCACAACGAGGCGATGCCGCACATCGAGGTCGACCCGGACACGTTCACCGTGCGGATCGACGGCGAGGTCTGGACCGAGCAGCCCGCCACCGAACTGCCGATGGCGCAGCGCTATTTCCTGTTCTGAGGCGGCCGGTCGCGGCTAGGGGGAGAGGTCGACCATCATCGTGGCCAGCTGGAGCGCGGCCGCGCACGGGTCGAGGGCCGCGGGGCGCGAGCGGTTCTGGACGCGCCAGGTGATGGAACCGTTGGACGCGGCGGCCACCGCGCAGTCGTCGGGGTCGTGCGGGTTGCGGATGTAGAACGCGGTTGCGGTGACGGTGCCGAGCGCGTGCTGGGTGATGATCATGTGCTCGGTCTGGAAGCCGTTCGCCCTGGCCCGGTCCCACAGCTGCTGCAGCGACTCGTCGGCGGAGAAGGCGAAGCTGATGCCCGCATCGCCGGTGCCGATCTGTGCGTCCCACAGGCAGGCCTGCGGGGTGCGGTGCGCGACGAGGCTGTCGGCGTGCACGGCCTCGCTGATCTGGTCGGTGGACAGCGGCGCGCAGTCGGCGAACGGGGTGCGGGCGGCGGCGGGCGCGGCCTCGGGCACGTCGTTGCTGGCGCAGCCGGTCGCCAAGGCGACCACCGCTACAGCGGCAACTCCGGCATTTCGGGCAGAGAACGGGATCATCACCGCTCCCTTCTGGATCACTAACGGGTCAGACCAGGTCACGCTACCTAGACGGAACCGAACCGGCGACCTGAGCAGGAGCGATATTCCTCTCAGTCGGTTTGGTCGGGCGAGTGCGAGCGGGCGGCTCGGCGGATACGGTGTGGCGGCTCAGCGCCGGTCAGCAGCGAGGACGGTCGGGCGGGTGCAACCGGCAGCTCGGCGGTGGCCGCAGAGCGACTCGTCGCTCAGTCGACCTGACCGGGCAGTGCCCCGCCGCGGCGGCGGTGGTGGCGGACGGCGAGGCGGACGATGTCGGCGACGCCGGGATCGGCGATGGTGTAGACATTGCGTCGGCCCGCTTTGCGGACGTGAACCAAACCGGCCAGTCGGAGTTTGGCGAGATGCTGGCTGACCGCAGGCACGGTTTGGCCGATGTCGGTGGCCAGTGTGCCGACGTCGCGTTCACCCTGACTGAGCAGCCAGAGGATCTGCAACCGGGCGGTGGCCGCGAGCATGCCGAAAACCGCTGCCGCGTCATGTAGTTGAGCCGCCGGGATGAGACCCGGTTCGCTGTGCTCGGTCACGTCGCCTCCAACCTGTCGGTAGCGTGACACGCTGTCGAATACTTGCGCAACTGATTGACGTATGTGCGGCAGCGGGTTTCTAATGATGGGTGCGCAATTTCTGCGTGGATGAGCAACCAACGAAGCGGGGTGAGCGGCTGATGCCGGTTGACAGTATCGACGTCTCTAGCCGGACCGCCCTAGCGAAACAGGTTGTGCCGGTTCGTCGTTGATCTGCCCGCGCGACGCGCGGCCGAGGTGGATGGCCCGCCGATCGCCTGACGCGGCACCGATTCCAGCATTCTTTTCGACCCGATAGGTCGGCGCGCGCCGTCGGCCTGCGCTCGGTGCGATCGTCCGAGGACGGCCGCGCCGAGGTCCGGTCGCGGACACCTGCTGCCCGCGCCCGGACACCAGGCCCGCGCAGGCGGGCGCACTTTCCGCTAGCCGCTTTGACTTTCACTATCGAGTATTGGAGCTCCGCCATGGCGATCATGTTCAAGAGGGGTGAAACACCGCACCGCGCACCGAATCTGGAGCGCCAGGCGATCTGGTTCACCATCGGTCTCTACCTGCTGATCAGTGCCGGGCTGCTGACGATGCACTATGTGCACCCGCAGGCGCCGGTCGGGTCGTCGTCGGTGTCGCCTGCCCACTCCTCGGGGCGGTAGCGGATGCACTCCGTCGGCAGTGCCGTGACCGGTGATCGCTTCGATACCGAAGTCCTGCAACAACATTGGATTCCTTTGGCGGCCGCAGACGCCGATACCGCCGCGGTGCTGCGTGAGCGGCTCGGCGTCGACTTCGCCGCGGCCAAGCAGCGGGTCTGGGAGACCGACAACTTCCTCTACCTGCCGGTCGTGGCCAACTACAAGCACGGCGACACCATCGAACGCGAGACGATCGTGTTCGCGCTCGGCGCCGAATTCCTGGTGACGCTGCAACCGGACGAGCACTTCATCCCGTTCGACAAGGCCATCGCGAAGATGCGCAGGAATCCCGCCCTCACCGGTTCTGCGCACGGCGTGATGTACGCGCTGCTGTGGGCCTTGAACGAGGCCTCCGAGCGGGTCATCTACTACGCCAGCGACGCGCTGGAGGCGATGAACGACGAAATCGAGATGGCGACCATGGGCCACGACCAGCGCGGCCGTGAGATCGGCGTCGCGGACATGCGCGGCACCATGTCGCGGATGAACTCCGCGGAGGAGATCGTCTCGCGCACTCAGGAGACCCAGCTCCAATTAGCCCGTGCCGCACGGCATCTGATGGCCGATATCACCGTGCACAGCGCCGAGTTGGAGAGCCTGATCGCCATCCTCATCGCCGATATCGACGGGGTGAAACAGCATGCCGGCTTCGAACACGACAAGGTCCGTTACCTGCAGCAGTCGGTGATGACCTGGCTGGACGTCAAGCAGAATCAGATCGTGAAGGTGTTCACCATCATCACCGCGGTCTTCCTGCCGCCCACGTTGATCGCCACCTTTTACGGCATGAATTTCACCTGGATGCCCGAACTCGAATGGCAGCACGGGTTTCTGGCGACCACCCTGATGACCTTGGTCGCCGCGGTGATCCCGTTGGCCTACATCAAGCGAAAAGGCTGGCTGCGCTGACCTATTTCAGGTGGTCGACCAGATCGCCGTCGTTCCCGAAAAGCTCGGCCCGCCAACGCTCCAACAACTCGGTGGTCTCGATGTCGTCGGGATGGAACCCTGGCCGCAGATACAGCGCCAGCTCCCGGCCGATGCCACGGAAGATCGGCCCGCGGAACAGCGTGACCATCTCCTTGGCCAGGCTGAGCGGATAGCGCCGGGCGTCAGGATCTCGACTGAGTGAGACAGTCAGGCCGACGGCGGTGAGCGGCAGGGTGAGCGCGAGCAGCGTCGCCATCGTCATGATCCGCATCGCCTCCGTCCCGTCCATCGCGCGATACAGGTCGAAGGCCACCGACTTGTGCTCGAGTTCCTCGAAGGCGTGCCAGTTCATGAGGTTGCGCACTTCGGGATCGCCTGCGAGCGCCTGGATTTCGGCCTTGGCCAGGGTCCGTTCGGCCAGTACCGCCGTGTAGTGCTCGGCGGCCGCCGTTGCCGCCAGGTGCAGCAGGGCGGGCAGTCGTTCCTCGATCCGTTTGGACCGTTCGATCGCGGCGGGCGAGTCGTACCACTCGACGGGGTAGCCCATTTCGGCGAGCTTCTCGTTGAGCTGGCGATGGTGGTGGCCGTGTGTCGCTTCCTGGCCGATGAATCCGGTGACGCGCTTCTTCAGCTCCGGATCGCTGATCTGGTCGGCGAATCGGCGCACCGATCGGATGAACGACTCTTCGCCCGGCGGGAAGGCCGCCGAGAGCCCGGCGATGAAGTGGCTGAACACCATGTCACCGCCCGCGAAGTACTTGGCCATGGGTTCCGGGTCGCCGAATCGGAATCGGATCCGCCTGGCCCGTGGATATCCGGTTGTGCGTGCGTTGGTTTGCACACTGTATTCGGTCATCTCGCACCTCATTGAGCTTCGTACCGTCAGTATGCGGTACTACTAGTACGATACCGTCTGAGACGGTGGCGACAAGAGGGTTGCCGCGCGTGTTTTCGGCAAGTGCGTGGCGAATCCATTGCGCCGCACCCCAGTCCGCGCGCACCGGCCGCGCAGACGTTCGGGCCGCCCGGATCTCGCTGCAGGAACTGCGGTGACCGCGCAGTCCTGTTGCGCCTGGGGTGAACACGGTGCGCACGGCGCCGAGTGCGGGCATGCTGGAGGGGCTGGTTCGAGGCTGGAATGGGTTGGTGGTCAGCGTGGACGACGATGCGGCGATGGATGCCTACTCCCGCACTGTGATCTCCGTGGCCGCGTCGGTTACGCCGCACGTGGCCAGCGTGCGGTCCAGGCGAGGCAGCGGCTCAGCGGTGGTGTTCACCGACGACGGCTTCTTGCTGACCAACGCGCACGTCATCGGGTCGGCCAGCGGTGGCGAGGTGGTGTTCGCCGACGGGGTGGAGTCCCGGTTCGACGTGGTCGGGGTCGATCCACTCTCGGATCTCGCGGTGTTGCGTTCCCGCGGCGGTGCGCCGGGGGCGGTGACGCTCGGCGACGCGGATCAGCTGGTCGTCGGTCAACTGGTGGTCGCGGTCGGCAGCCCGCTCGGACTCGCTGGCTCGGTGACCGCCGGCGTGGTGAGTGCGCTCGGTCGCGCCGTTCCGGTCGCCTCGCGGCGGGCGGGCCGGGTGATCGAGGACGTGATCCAAACCGACGCCGCGCTCAATCCCGGCAATTCCGGTGGGGCACTGTCGGATTCGTCTGGACGAGTGGTCGGGATCAACACCGCCGTCGCGGGCATCGGTCTCGGCCTTGCGATTCCGATCAACACGACGACCCGGCGCATCATCGGCACGCTGCACTCCGAAGGCCGCGTGCGCCGCGCCTATCTCGGCCTGGTCGGCATGCCCGCGCCGCTGCCCGCCCATGTCGCGTCCCGCACCGGCCAGGCGGGCGGGGTGCGCATCATGGAGGTGGTGCGCGGCGGCCCTGCCGAGGAGGCCGGATTGCGGCGCGGCGATCTCGTGCTGAGCGTCGCGCGGGCGGAAGTCCGTGACGCGCAAGGCATTCAACGCCAGCTGTTCTCCGACGCGATCGGCAAGAAGCTGCCGGTGACGGTGCTGCGCAACGGTGCGATGGTCGACGTGATCGCGGTGCCGATCGAGTTGACGGTGGACTGACGCCGGATCCCGCTCAGCGCGCCCGCGGGGTCTCGAGCACCGAAACCGGCACCGGCTCCGGCGTTTCCGTGGTGTCTTTCCAGCGGGCATCCACGACCAGACCGAGCACCCCGATGCCGATCAGCACGCCCGAGAAAACCAGCAGCGCTGGATGGGTGGTGCCGGTGAGCGCGTCACCGAGGATGACCGTGCCGATGGTGCCGGGCAGCACACCGAGCAGGGTCGCGGCCATGTACGGCCAGAAGCGGATCGAAGACAACCCGCAGCAGTAGTTGAGCACCGAGAACGGCACCGCCGCGATCAGCCGCAGCGACCCGACGGCGAGCCAGCCGCGCCGCCGCAGGCGATCGTCGACCGCGCGCACCGCCGGATGCGTCAACCGCGCGGCCACGCGCTCTCGGTCCAGTGCGCGGATCAGCAGGATGGCGAGTGCGGCACTGACCGTCGTCGCACCCACCGCGAGCGCGATGCCGAGCACCGGCCCGAACAACAGTCCGGCACTGACGGTGAACACGGTGCGCGGGATCGGCGCGACCGTCACGAGCGCGTGCACCACGAAGAACAGCAGCGGAAAGATCGGGCCGACCGTGCCCGCCCAATCCTGGATCTGTTGCGGACTTGGCAGCGGGACCAGCAGTGCGGCACCGAACAGCACGACCACGCCGACCAGCAGTGTGAGTACGCGGGGATCGCGGAGCAGCCTGGTCACCGGCGCAAGATTACCGGGTGGTAGTGGTACTGGAGGAGAACGCATCCGGTAGTTGGCGCTAGCATCAGAGGAAACGGGACGAATCCTCGTTAACCAAAGTACGCGCTGAACTGGGCAAATACGGCGGTTTCGGTGCACGCGACGAGTGCGCCGAAGGTCGAGGGGAAGAGAGAAAGCAAGCTATGCCGATTGCTTCAGAGCCCGGCGCGGGAGCGGAGCCTGCGGAGCGACCCACCGGTGTGGGTCCGGTTCCGGAGTTCTCCGCGTGGCGTAAGGGTGTGGCCGGGGTGCTCGCGAAGGTCCGGCGGGTCGAGGTCACCGAGTTGCCCGAGGAGCCCGAGCACCTGCTCGATGAGACGACCTACGACGGGCTGACCGTTGCCCCGCTCTACACCAGCCGCGACGAGTTGCCCGAACAGCCGCTGCCCGGCGCCTTCCCGTTCGTCCGTGGCCGCGACGCCACCAGGGACGTGCACCGCGGGTGGTATGTGAGCGCCCATTTCGGTGGTGCGGATGCGGCCGAGGTGAACCGGGAGATCCTGGCCGCGCTCGGCAACGGCATCAGCGCGCTCTGGCTCGGCGCCGGGGAACGCGGTGTGCCGGTGGCGGACTTGCCTACCGCGCTGTCGGGGCTGCTGTTCGAGCTCGCGCCGCTGACCATGGACGCAGGCACTGCCGCGGCCGCCGCGGCGGCACAGGTGTTCGACGTGCTCGATGGCTATGAGGTGGTCTCCCGCAAGGAGATTCAGGTCGAGCTCGGTGCAGCGCCACTCACCAGCCGCTTTGCCGGCATCCCCGATCTCGAACTCACGGAGACGGTGGCCTTGGCCGCCACCGCGGCCGAGCGGGCCGAGACGGTCCGTGCGATCACCGTGGACGGCACCGTCTTTCACGACGCAGGCGCCTCCGATGCCCAGGAACTGGGCGCTGCCGTCGCGGCAGGCCTGGCCTACCTGCGCGCCCTGAGTGAGCACCTGGACATTGCGGACGCATTGGAGCAGTTGAGCTTCCGGTTCGCCGCCACCGACGACCAGTTCGCCACGGTCGTGAAATTCCGGGCCGCGCGCCAGCTCTGGGCCCGCGTCGCGCACGTCCTCGGTGCGCCGGACTTCGGCGGTGCGCCGCAGCACGCGGTCACGTCAGCGGCGATGATGTCTCAGCGTGACCCGTGGGTGAACCTGCTGCGCACCACGCTCGCCGCGTTCGGCGCAGGCGTCGGCGGTGCGGACACCGTCACCGTGCTGCCGTTCGATTCGGCACTGCCCGCGGGCGAGCTCGGGGTGTCGAAGTCGTTCTCGGACCGCATGGCTCGCAATACCCAGCTGCTGCTGCTCGAGGAATCGCACCTCGGCTTCGTGCAGGACCCGGGCGCGGGTTCCTGGTACGTCGAGGATCTCACCGCGGCGCTGGCCGCCAAGGCGTGGGAGTTCATGCAGGAGATCGAGGCGGCGGGCGGCTACCCGGCCGCGCTGGATGCCGGACTGCTCGCCGAGCGCATCGCCGCGACCAAGGCGACCCGCGATGCCGATGTCGCCCACCGCAAGACGGCGGTCACCGGCGTGAACGAGTTCCCCAATCTCGCCGAGAAGCCGCTGTCGGAGTCGGCACGGCAGCCTGGCCGGGTGGCGCGTTACGGCGCGGCATTCGAGGAGCTGCGCAACCGCTCCGACGCCTACCTGGCCGAGCACGGCGTGCGCCCGAAAGCGCTGCTGGTGCCGCTCGGTTCGGTCGCCGAACACAACGTGCGAGTGACCTTCATCGCGAACCTGCTCGCCTCCGGCGGCATCGAGTCGATCAACCCGGGCCCGCTGGCGGTGGACGGAATCGCCACGGCCGCAACCGAAGCGGGCGCGCCGATCGCTGTGCTCTGCGGCGCGGACGCCAGATACGGCACCGAGGCCGGTGCGGCGGTGGAGCAGCTGCGTGCCGCCGGGGTGACGACGGTGCTGCTCGCCGGTGCCGCGAAAGCGGTCGCCGGGCTGAGCGAGTCGCAACGACCGGACGGATTCCTGGCGGCCAAGATCGACGCGGTCGCCGCACTGTCCGGACTGCTGGAGAAGGTGGGAGCCTGATGACACTGAGCCACGCCCGCAAACCGGGCGATATCCAGCATCTGATCGGCAGTTTCGCCGAGGTGCCGCTGACCGAGCGGGCGCCGGAGCCCGCCGCCGTCGACACCGCACAGGTCGATGCCTACGTCCGCACGGCGGCCGCCGCCAATCACTATGCGCCCGAGCAGCTGAAGTGGTCGACGCCCGAAGGCATCGACGTGGCACCGGTATTCACCAAGGCCGATCGGGATGCCGTTGTGGCCGAGGGATATCCGCTCGACAGCGTGCCGGGCATCGCGCCGTTCGTGCGCGGTCCGTACCCGACGATGTACGTCAACCAACCGTGGACCATCCGCCAGTACGCGGGCTTCTCCACCGCCGCCGACTCGAATGCCTTCTACCGCCGCAACTTGCAGGCGGGTCAGAAGGGCTTGTCGGTTGCCTTCGACTTGGCCACGCACCGCGGCTACGACTCGGACCACCCGCGCGTGCAGGGTGACGTCGGCATGGCCGGCGTCGCCATCGACTCCATCCTCGACATGCGCCAGCTGTTCGACCACATCCCGCTCGACCAGGTCAGCGTGTCGATGACGATGAACGGTGCGGTGCTGCCGATTCTCGCGCTGTATGTCGTTGCGGCAGAAGAACAGGGCGTCACGCCGGAACAGCTGGCCGGAACCATTCAGAACGACATTCTGAAAGAGTTCATGGTCCGCAACACCTACATCTACCCGCCCAAGCCTTCGATGCGGATCATCTCCGACATCTTCGCCTACACCAGCGCCAAGATGCCCAAGTTCAACTCGATCTCCATCTCCGGCTACCACATTCAGGAAGCCGGCGCGACCGCCGACCTCGAACTCGCCTACACCCTCGCCGACGGCGTCGAGTACCTCCGCGCAGGCATCGACGCGGGCATGCCGGTGGACAAGTTCGCGCCGCGGCTGTCGTTCTTCTGGGCCATCGGCATGAACTTCTTCATGGAGGTGGCCAAGCTGCGTGCCGGGCGCCTGCTGTGGAGCGAACTCGTTGCGCAGTTCAACCCGAAGAGCGCGAAATCGCTGTCGCTGCGCACGCATTCGCAGACCTCGGGCTGGTCGCTGACCGCGCAGGACGCCTACAACAACGTGGCACGCACCTGCCTGGAGGCGATGGCCGCGACCCAGGGCCACACTCAGTCGCTGCACACCAACGCGCTCGACGAGGCGCTCGCCCTGCCGACGGACTTCTCCGCCCGCATCGCGCGCAACACCCAGCTGCTCATCCAGCAGGAGTCCAACACCACCCGGCCGATCGACCCGTGGGGCGGTTCCTATTACGTCGAGTGGCTGACCCATCAGCTGGCCAACCGCGCCCGCGCCCACATCGCCGAGGTGGAGGCGCACGGCGGCATGGCGCAGGCCATCGGCGAGGGCATCCCGAAGCTGCGCATCGAAGAGGCGGCCGCACGCACTCAGGCGCGCATCGACACCGGCCAGCAGCCGGTGATCGGCGTGAACAAGTATCAGGTCGAGGAGGACCAAGAGGTCGAGGTCCTCAAGGTCGAGAACTCCAGGGTGCGGGTCGAGCAGATCGAGAAGCTGCGCCAGCTGCGCGCGGAACGCGACGCGGGCGAGGTCGAACGCGCGCTCGCCGAATTGTCAAGGGCGGCAGCGTCGTCCGAGGGTGGCATGGAGAACAACCTGCTCGCGCTCGCTATCGACGCGGCCCGCGCCAAGGCCACCGTCGGCGAGATCTCCGACGCGCTGGAGCGCGTATACGGCAGGCACCAGGCCGAGATCCGTACTCTCTCGGGTGTGTACCGGGACGAGGCAGGCAAGGTCACCAATATCACCAAGGCGAGCGAGCTGGTCGAGGAGTTCGCCGAGGCGGAAGGCCGCCGCCCGCGCATCCTGGTCGCCAAGATGGGCCAGGACGGCCACGACCGCGGTCAAAAGGTGATCGCCACCGCCTTTGCCGACCTCGGCTTCGACGTCGACGTGGGCCCGCTGTTCCAGACCCCCGAGGAGGTGGCGCAGCAGGCGGCCGACAACGACGTGCACGTCGTCGGTGTGTCGTCGCTGGCGGCAGGCCACCTCACGCTGGTGCCCGCGCTGCGGCAGGCACTGGCCGATGCCGGGCGACCGGACATCATGGTCATCGTCGGCGGGGTCATCCCGCCCGGTGACTTCGACGCGTTGTACGAGGCGGGCGCCGCGGCGATCTTCCCGCCGGGCACCGTGATCGCCGACGCCGCGATCGACCTGCTGAAGAAGCTCGCGACTGAACTCGGCCACGCGGGCGCCGAGGACTCCGCAGGGGCCGAATGAGTGAGGGCACTGGCACTGCCGCCGCCGACGCAGGTCCTCGGCCTGCGCGGCGGGGCAGGGTGATCGACGTCGACGCGCTGGCGCAGGCGGTCAGGGCGGGGGAGCGCGCGGCGTTGGCGCGGGCGATCACCCTGGTCGAATCGACGCGCGCGGATCATCGCGATCTCGCACAGCGGTTGCTGCTCGAGCTGACGCCGGACAAGCAGAGCTCGGCGACGGCCACGGTGTCGAATCGTGTTGGTATCACCGGTGTTCCGGGTGTCGGCAAGTCGACGTTCATCGACGCGCTCGGGATGGACCTGATCGGCAAGGGACACCGGGTCGCGGTGCTCGCGGTCGATCCGTCGTCCACCAGGACCGGCGGGTCGATCCTCGGCGACAAGACCCGGATGGCGCGACTCTCGGTGGAGCGCAACGCATATATCCGGCCCTCACCCACCGCAGGCACCCTCGGCGGGGTCGCCAAGGCAACGCGCGAGACCATCGTGCTGCTCGAGGCAGCGGGCTACGACGTGATCCTGGTGGAGACGGTCGGCGTCGGCCAGTCCGAGGTGACCGTCGCCAACATGGTGGACGTCTTCTGCTTCCTGACGCTGGCCCGCACCGGAGATCAGTTGCAGGGCATCAAGAAAGGCGTGCTGGAGCTCGCCGATCTGGTCGCGGTCAACAAGGCCGACGGCAAGCACGAACTGGAAGCCAAGTCGGCGGCGCGCGAACTCAGCGGTGCGCTGCGGCTCATCCATCCGCACGACGCGCTGTGGCAGCCACCGGTGCTGACCATGAGCGGGCTGGAAGGCATTGGGCTGGACAAGTTCTGGGACACCGTCCTGGAACATCGCCGGGTGCTCACCGATGCCGGGGAGTTCGACGAGAAGCGCCGCAGGCAGCAGATCGACTGGACCTGGACGATGGTGCACGACCAGCTGCTGCGCCGGCTCGCCGACAACCCGAACGTGAAAGCCATTCGGGCCACAGTGGAAAAGCAGGTTCGCGACGGCACGCTCACCGCGGCGCTGGCCGCGGAGGAACTGCTGCGCGCCTTCGATGGACGCTGAGCTGATTGGTGATTGAGGGCTGACTGGTGATTGACGGTCGGTAAGTTGCACTCGGCGCGGTTCGCGGCGAGTATGACCGACATGGCATCGAACAGCTGGCGCATGCGGCTCGACAGGTTCTTCCACCGTCGCCTTGCCAATCCGATCAGCACCCGGACGCCGGGGCAGGTCCTGTTGGAGACCACCGGGCGCAAGTCCGGCCAGCCGCGACGCACGCCGGTGGGCGGCAAACAGGTGGGGCGGCAATTCTGGCTGGTTTCGAATCATGGCGACCAGTCCGATTACGTGCGAAACCTGATGGCGGACTCCGCCGTTCGGATCCGCCTCAACGGGCAGTGGCATCACGGCACCGCGCATCCGATGCCGCAGGACGACCCGATCGCCCGGCTGCGCACGCTGCCGACGATGAACAGCGCGGTGGTTCGTGCCCTCGGTACGAATCTGTTGACGATCAGGATCGATCTCGCGGACTGATCGTCGCCGCGGCACTCTGGTCAGGTCAGGTCAGGGCAGGGCAGGGCAGGGCAGGGCAGGGCAGGGCAGGGCAGGACAGGACAGGACAGGACAGGGCAACTGGCAAGTCGCCAGAGCTGCTGGTGTAGTGGCGCGGTCGCCGCTTGTTTCGTCGGCTGGATGTCTTCAGCTGGGCGGATGATATGAAATGCAGGCAATCCGGAATGTTTGCCACTCGTCTGCTAGTTGTCGACCGCCGTTGACGCGGAGTAGGCTCGAAGGTTCCTCAGCGGAAGGTTCCTTTCCTGAAGGTTCCCGCCCGGCGACGACGCGGTTGCCGAGGACTCGCCGGCCGACGTGATACGGAGGGCTCGTTCCCTCCGTAGCTCGAAGGAGGTGTGGTCGATGACCGATGACGTGAATCACTGGACGCCTGAACCGCATCCGGTTCGGTCGTATCGACCTGCCGGGCCTGAACCGCCGCCCCAATTGATCATGTTCCCTGCCTCGAACACGCCGGAGCCGGTCCTCGTGACCGTTGGCGACATCGGTTGCACGGCAACCCGGGTGCTGACGCCGTCCGGTGCGCACCCGTTGGCGGGTACCACCTGGATCCTGACCAACCAGACCACCGTGAGTCAGCGCATCCCGTCCTATGCGATCGTGCTCGCGGTGCTGCTTATGCTCGCCTGTCTGCTCGGCCTGTTGTTCCTGGCCGTCCGCGAGGAAGTCATCCAGGGCTTCGTCCAGGTCAGCGTGCAGGGCCCCGATTTCTATTACGCCACCCAGGTGCCGATCAGCGACCGCCGTCAGGTCCTCGACACCGAGCAGCGGGTCAACTACATCCGCGGCCTGGCCGCCCGCCCGGCGGCCTGACCGGCGGCCTGACCGGCGAATCAGGCTGAGTCGCCCAGGGATTCGAGCATCGTGCGCAGATTGTCGGCGAGCTGGTCGCGGTCGGTGGGGCTGAGCTTTGCGAGCAGGCGTTCCTCGGTGGCGACGTGGTCGGGCAGCGCCGCGTCGATGAGGGCGAGACCCGCCTCGGTGAGTGCGACCCGGACGCCGCGGCCGTCGGATTCACTACGCGACCGGGTGACCAGGCCCCGTTCCTCGAGCCGATCCAGGCGCTGGGTGATCGCGCCGGACGTGACCATCGCCGAATGCATCAGCTCGGTCGGGGTCAGGCAGTGCGGCGGGTCGCTGCGCCGCAGGGTGGCCAGCACATCGAAGGAGGCGGCGTCGAGGTTGTGCGCGGCGAAGGTCTTGCGCAGTTCGGTGCCGACGAGCTGGGACAGCCTGGTCAACCGTCCGAGCACGGCCATGGGGGAGACGTCCAGGTCGGGGCGCTGCGCCTGCCATTGGGCAAGCACTCGGTCGACATGATCGGTCACCCCCGCACTCTATCGAATACCTCAACGGTGAGATACCTCATGCCCGAAATTACTCAGCGCTAAGCTATGTTGCTT
Source organism: Nocardia sp. NPDC049149 (assembly GCF_043197455.1). NCBI lineage: Bacteria > Bacillati > Actinomycetota > Actinomycetes > Mycobacteriales > Nocardiaceae > Nocardia > Nocardia sp. NPDC049149. The sequence goes on along the minus strand of NZ_JBICTD010000022.1, from coordinate 4,456 downwards.
AGTGCTAAGTAACTGAGAAGGCGTCCGGAGGAGACAAATCATGCGTATCACGGTGTTCGGTGCGACAGGAGACGTAGGCAGCCGAGTAGTGGCCGAAGCGCTGTCGCGCGGTCACGAGGTCGTCGCGGTGGTCCGCGATCCGGCCCGCGCGGCCGCGGTGCCCGCCGCGGCCGAAGTGTGCGTCGGCGATGCAGCCGACCTGAACGACGTGGTAAACCTCAGTGCCGGACAGGATCTCGTGATTACCGCGACCCGCCCGCCGGCAGGCCAGGAGCGCGAACTACCCGCAGTCACCTCGGTGCTGCTGAAGGCGTTGGCACACACCGGCGTTCGAGTGCTGGCCGTCGGCGGCGCGGCAACACTGAACGTCCCGGAAGCCAACGGCCTCACCCTGCACGAAACCCCGGACTTCCCAGCAGAATTGCGCCCCATCGCTCTCGCCTGCGCAGCACAGCTCGCGCTGTACCGCGCGGAAACCACCGCAAACTGGACCTACCTGAGCCCACCCGCCCTCCTCGTACCAGGCACCCGCACCGGCACCTATCGCTCCGGCACCGACGACCTGCTCACCACCTCCGACGGCACCTCAACCATCTCCATGGAAGACTTCGCAGTCGCCCTACTCGACGAGGCCGAAACCCCCGCCCACCCCCGCGCCCGATTCACCGTAGCCGCAGCCTGACCCCACCCGCCCAACATCCCGCACCCTCCAGAAACCCGCACCCTTCATGGATCCGCACCCGTTCTGGAGTTGGTCGACTGATCACCGGGTACTGGTGCAGGCATCGCCCGAGAGGCCACCAGCACCAGCACCCCCTCGGCACGGAACCACCCCTGAGATCCCACATGCCGGGATCGCCGGTGCCGCTGAATCCACCAGCAGCGAGTCCGCCGCGCCCGAACGCCGAAATCCGCACCGCTTCGGTCGATCCCGCAGACCGTCTGTACGGTTCACAGGGCCCAGAACCCCTGTGAACCGTATGGAAGGTCTGTGGATCGTCGGCCGCTCTCGGTGTCCCGGTGGAAGGTAGCGGGAATCAGACTTGTTTGATCTTGAAAGCTCTCGAAACGAGAGCACAGCCAAGTAACCCGGCTGGGACGTGAGAACGCGTGATCGACTGCGGAGGTCAGCCGGGTACGGCAGGCGAAGCAACCACGCTAATCCGGTGCACACACCGAGATGCCGTACTCACAGGAGACCGTGGAGTCGGGGAAATCTTTGCCTTCGCCAAGCCCAAAGCGGCACGGCCGCAGACCAACCCGCCCCGTGGGGTGCGGCTTTGGGCGGGCGCGGTCTCGGGCGGGCGCGGTCTCGGGCGGGCGCGGTCTCGGGCGGGCGCGGTCTGGGGCGGGCGCGGTCTGGGGCGGGCGCGGCTTTGGGGGTTGGTGCGGGTTTCCTAGGGCGTGTTGCGTCTGGGGTGGTGGTTTATCCGCGGGTTGAACGGTCTCCTGGCGAGCGGGACAGTCTCGGGGTTTGCACTGGATAGCGTGGTGGCGTCGTGTGCCGTACCCGGCTGACCTCCGCTGTCAGGTGCGTGTTCGCTCGTTCCAGACCGGGTTGCTTGGCTGTGGTCCGGTTCAAAGATCTTGAAAGAAATCGACGGGAGTCAAATGGTGGGCGTCTCGGTGCGTATTGCCACCATATGACTACCGTCGATGAAGTTGATCAACCATTTGACTCCCGTCGATGGGCCAACAACCATTTCACTCCCGTGGATGGCCCAGCAACCATTGCACTCCCGCCAAATGCTGCGGGTTAGGTGATTGCGAACAGGTCTGCGGCGTTCTGGTAGCAGACTCGACGGAGCCAGTCGTCGCCTAGGTCGAGTTGTTCTAATACCTGGATCGAATGCTCGTAGGGGTACGGGATGTTCGGGAAGTCGCTGCCGAACAGGATGCGGTCGCCTGCGTCGCGGAGCCGGGGGAGTTCGGCAGTGGGGAACGGGGTTTGGGATTCGGTGAAGTCGGTCCACGCCATGGTCGTGTCCAGCCGGAGGTCGGCGTACTGTTCGGCCAGGTCGAGGAAGTCGGAGTAGTCGGGCATGCCCATGTGCGCGACGATCAGGCGCAGGCGCGGGAAACGTTGCAGCACAGCGGTGATGGGGCCAGGGCCGGTGTATTCCCCTGGGACCGGTCCGGATCCGCAGTGGATGACCACCGGGATCGCGGCGTCTTCGAGCAGACCCCATACCGGATCGAGCAGCGGGTCACGGGGGTCGAAGCGGCCGACCTGCAGATGCACCTTGAACACTCGGGCACCACGCTCGACGGCGGTCCTGACGTACTGCGCGGCCGACGGTTCGGGGAAGAAGGTCGCGGTGTGCAGGCAATCCGGTGTGCGCTCGGCGAATTCGGCGGTCCACTCGTTGAGCCAGGCCGCCATCTCCGGCTTGTGCGGGTACACCAGCGAGGTGAAGGCGCGAACACCGAAGCCGCGCAGCGTCTTCAACCTGACCTGCTCGTCCGCACGGTAGGCGATCGGCCAGGTGCGCCCGACCAGCGGGCCTGCCGAGTCGAAGTAGGCCCACACCTTCTGCATGACCGAGTCAGGCATGAAATGCGTGTGTACGTCGATGATTCCGGGCAAGCCGAGTCGGTCGCGGAAGTCCAGGAGGTAGTCAGGCATCGTTGTTTCGCTCCGGCGGGTACACCGACCGGGCGAGGTCGCCGACGCGGGCGATCAACCGGTCGAAGAACAGTTCCTGGTCGGTGCCGATCACGATGTCGGCGTTGGGTTCCCGGCCCCACATGCCCGCCCAGTCGGCGACGGTGGTCGCGCGCGTCAAGGTTCCGGTGAGCTCCACGTCGACCGTCGCCGGGCGGGTCACCGCGAGGGCGGGGTCGAGCGCGACCGCCGCCGCGAACGGATCGTGCATGTGCGCGAGGTAGCCGAGGTCGTAGAGCTGGTGGAAGTCGAAGTAGAACCGCACCGCGTCGGTGACGTGCCGGATGATCGGATTGCTCGCGGCGGACCTGGCCTCAGGCGGATCGGCAGCCGAAACCGCTTCGACGGGAAGGCTTCCGGCGCGTTCGGCCAGCTGCGCCAGGTGCTTCGGGTACATCTCGATGGTCTCGGTGATGTCGAGCGCGCACACGATCGGCCTGCGATCCGGTGGCGCGGCGGAGAAAGCGTCGAAGACCTCCTTGGCCGCTTCCGGGTCCACGTGCACGTTCCACTCGTTGGTCGGCGTGGTGTTGCCGGGATGATTGAACGCGCCACCCATGATCACCAAGCGGCGCAGCAAGGTCGGCAGTGCAGGTTCCAGCCGCAGGGCCAGCGCGAGATTGGTGAGCGGTCCGGTGCAGAGTCCGACGATCTCTCCGGGGTGGGCCCGCACCAGTTCGACCCACATCTGCGCGGCGGACCGTGCCGAGAGCGTTCGGGTCGACGCGGGCAGTTCGGCGTAGCCGACGCCGTGCGGGCCGTGCGTGTCCTCGGTGGTGCGCAGCGGAATCGCCAGCGGCCCAGCGGCTCCGAGCGCCACCTCGATCTCGGGCGCCCGGCAGACGTCGAGCCAGGCGAGATTGTTGGCGGCGACCCGCGGCGCGTCCACATTGCCCGCGGTCGAGGCGATTCCGATGATCTCGGCCTCCGGCGAGGCGAGCAGGTAGAGCAGCGCGAGGGAGTCGTCGATCCCGGTATCGACGTCCATGATGATCTTTTGCCGCATCTGACGAGATTAGCGCCGTCGGCACGGCGCAGCGTCGGCGCGGTCGTTCGGTCCGGCAACGGTTAGCGCAGGCGTCTGGCACAAATGTCTGACAACGTTGTAACCTGGCCTGATGGGAAACCGAGAAGATCTGCTGGCGGGCGCGCGCAAGGCGATCGTGGAGCGGGGCGTGGCCAAGACCACGGCCCGTGACATCGCGGCCGCCGCAGGCGTCAGCCTCGCCGCCATCGGATACCACTTCGGCTCCAAGGAACAGCTGATCACCGAGGCGCTCGCCGACGCGCTCGGCAACGCGATTGGCGACGGCATGGAGGCGATGATCCGTGATTCCGGCGGCACCCCGCTGATCACGGGGTTCACCGAGCTGTGGAACGCGATGCCGAGGATCTTCGAAGAGAACCGCGACAGCATGGTCGCGAGCATGGAGAACCTGGTGCGCATCGCCCGCTCACCGGAGTCGAAGAACTTCTTCACCGACGCGCTGCCGACCATCTACCGCGAAATGGGTACGGCCCTGCAGGAAACGCATCCGCAACTCACCACGGAACAGGCCGAGTCGATCGCCCAGATGTACTTCGTCCTCGTCCAGGGCCTCGGCGTGCTGTGGTTGATCGCGCCGAACGGCGAACTCCCCGACGGCAACCGGCTCGCCGAGGCTGTCTCAGCGATCGCGGGCGTATCGCCAGGTGTGGGCTAGGCAGTGTTTCGAAGTGGTGAGGGCGGGCCGGTTGGCCCGCCCTCATTGGTGTCGTAGCCATTGGTTGATTGCGGCGATGTGGATGGTG
>NZ_JBICTD010000021.1:0-55612 GCF_043197455.1 Nocardia sp. NPDC049149 | reverse complement strand
CCACCATCCACATCGCCGCAATCAACCAATGGCTACGACACCAATGAGGGCGGGCCAACCGGCCCGCCCTCACCACTTCGAAACACTGCCTAGCCCCGCACCGGTCGAGCCCTCTTTGGAAGGAGTAGCCGATGGCGGTCGACGCCACGGACCTGCACGAACCGGCGGCCGCCCCGCCGGGGCTGCCAAGCATCGAGACATACGTGCTGCCACCGCCGTTTCCGGCGAGCAGCACCACATGGGCACTCGACCCTGCGCGCGTCGCACTGCTCGTGCACGACATGCAGGAGTATTTTCTGCGGGCACTCCCGGACGCGATGCGCGATCGGCTGGTCGGCAACACCGTCGCCGTCCGGGAGTGGTGTGAAAGTGTGCACGCTCCGGTCGCGTTCACCGCACAGCCAGGCCGGATGACGCCGGAGCAGCGCGGCCTGCTCGCCGATTTCTGGGGACCGGGGATGCGGACCACCTCGGCGGATCGGCGGATCGTGCCGGAACTCGCTCCCGGCGAGGCGGATTGGTCGATCACCAAGTGGCGCTACAGCGCGTTCCATCACACCGACCTGCTGGCCAGGTTGCGCGCCGCCGGGCGGGATCAGCTGCTCATCTGCGGTGTCTACGCCCATGTCGGGATACTCGCGACGGCGATCGACGCGTTCAGCCACGATATCCAGCCCTTCGTAGTCGCCGATGCGACAGCCGATTTCACGGCGGCCGAGCATGCCGATGCGCTGCGCTATGTCGCTCGACGCTGCGGTGTCGTCCTGGTCAGCGCCGAGGTTTCGCGATGAACGGCACTGTCCTGCAGGAGATTCTGCAGGATGATCCGCCGCCGTTCGCCCTGCTCTACCGGCGCAGCGGTCCGGGCGGTGCCGGCGTGGTCGAGGTGCTCACTGGCGACATCGTGCACCTCGAGCGGCTCGCCGAGCTGGGTGCGCACCTGCGTAGGCCCGGTGCGACCGGCGCGGATCTCGTTGTCGCCGTACCGTATCGACAGCTCGCGGAACGCGGGTACCCCTGCCACGACGACGGCGCGCCGTTGCTGGCGCTACGGGTACAGCGGGAGGAGACCGTACGGGTCGACGAGTTCACTGCCCTCGTCCCCGACAGGCAGACCCGGCTGCAGAACGCGGGCTTCGACCTCGACGACGAGGCCTACGCGGCCCGCGCGGCCCGGATCATCCACGAGGCCATCGGCGCGGGCGACGGCGCGAACTTCGTGCTCAAGCGCACTTTTCGCGCCACCGTCCCCGACTACCGGCCGCTGGACGCGCTGGTGGTGTTTGCGCGGCTGCTCGCCGCCGAGCCGTCCTCGTACTGGACCTTCGTGCTGCACACCGGCGAGCGAACCCTGGTGGGCGCCTCGCCGGAGCGCCATCTCAGCGTGCAGGGCGGATGGGCGGTGATGAACCCGATCAGCGGCACCTACCGCTATCCGGAAGGCGGTCCGACGCTGGCCGGGATCACCGACTTCCTGCACGACCGCAAGGAGACCGACGAGCTGTTCATGGTCGTCGACGAGGAACTGAAGATGATGGCGGGCATCTGCGACGCCGACATCCGGGTGCGCGGTCCCTACCTGAAGCTGATGTCGCACCTGGCGCACACCGAGTATGTCGTCGAGGGTCGCACGGCGGGCGCGGTGCCGGATCTGTTGCGCGAGACGATGTTCGCGCCGACGGTGACCGGCAGCCCGGTGCAGCGGGCCACCGAGGTGATCCACCGCCATGAGCCGGAGGGTCGCGGGTACTACAGCGGTGTGGTCGGTCGCATCGGCCACGACGGTTCTGGTGTCACCCTGGATTCCGCGATCACCATCCGGGCCGCCGACATCGATGCGGCAGGCACCGTGCGTATCGATGTGGGCGCCACCATCGTCCGGCATTCCGATCCGCTGGCGGAGGCGCGTGAGACCAGGGCCAAGGCGGCCGGGCTGCTCGACGCGATGACGCGCAGTCCGGCGACGTCCTGGCAGGACCATCCGCAGATCGTCGAAATGCTTGCCAGGCGTAATGATTCGATCTCCGGCTTCTGGCTCGGCGAGGAGGCGAGCGGTGCTGGCACGCGGGTCGACGGCATGCGGGTGCTGATCATCGACGCCGAAGACACCTTCACCGCAATGCTTGCGCATCAGCTGCGCGCCCTCGGAGCGGCGGTGCAGGTGCGGCGCACCGACCAGGAATGGCGCGCCGATCGCCAGGATCTGGTCGTGTTCGGGCCGGGGCCAGGCGATCCGCGCTCGCGCGCCGACGCGAGGATCGACCGGTTGCGTGCGGGCGTCAACGAGCTGCTCGCCGCGCGGCGCCCGTTCCTGGCCATCTGCCTGAGTCACCAGATCCTTTGCCGCCGTCTGGGTTTGCCGGTCGAGCGGCGTACGGTGCCCAATCAGGGCGTGCAGCGCCGGATCGACCTGTTCGGCAGGCCGGAGACGGTCGGGTTCTACAACACCTTCGCCGCGCGCAACGACGACGACAAGATCGAGATCGACGGCGTCGGCATCGTCGAACTCTGCCGCGACCCCGAGAGCGGACAGGTGCACGCGACCCGCGCGGACCGCTTCGCGTCGTTGCAGTTCCATCCGGAGTCGCTGCTCACCGTCGACGGGCCGAGGATCACCGCGACATTGATCGATGAGGTGATGCGGCGCTGAGCGTTTCGCTGTGCACCAGGTTCGCTTACCCGTCGTTGCCGCAGGCGCGACCTGTTCAGAGAGGTACCTCGCATGCTGCCTTACACCGTCGTCGACGCGTTCACCAGCGAGCCGTTGTCGGGAAATCCGGTCGCGGTCTGTTTCGACGCCGACCACCTCGACGTCAGCACGATGCAGCGCATCGCCAATGAAATGCACCTGTCCGAAACAACATTCGTGCTGCGCCCGAGCGCGGGCGGCGATGCGCGGGTGCGGATCTTCACCCCGGTGAACGAGTTGCCGTTCGCGGGCCATCCGATTCTCGGCACCGCGCTGGCCGTTGCGCAGCGCAACAATGCCTGGGCGCTCGAGCTGGAAACGGCGATGGGGATCGTGCACATCGAGGTCGAGCCGCGCGGCGATCTGCGTGGCCGGGTCCGCATGTCGCAGCCCATCCCGGTCTCCGCGCCGTATCGGCGTTCCGTCGAACTGCTCGCCGCGCTCGGTGTCGAAGCGCCCGCCTTGCCGGTGTCGGAGTACCGCAACGGTCCTCGGCACGTGCTCGTCGGGCTCGGCACGCTGGCGGAACTGTCCACGCTCAGTCCCGATCACCGCAGGCTGGCCGAGCACGAGGACATGGCGGCGATCTGTTTCGCCGAGGCGGGCGACCACTGGCGCATGCGGATGTTCTCGCCCGCCTACGGCGTTGTCGAGGACGCGGCGACCGGCTCGGCGGCCGGGCCGCTCGCGATCCATCTGGCCAGCCACGGGCGGGCCGGCTTCGGCGATCAGGTCCGGATCCGCCAGGGCGTCGAGCTGGGTCGTCCGTCGGACATGATCGCGACGGCGCAAGGCTCCAGCACTGGCGTCGAGTCGGTGGCCGTCAGTGGTGACGCGGTGACCGTCGCGCGCGGCACGCTGCTGGTGTGACCCGAACCGTGCTGCTACCGAAGGGATGCCAGTGATGCGCCCGGCCGACCATGAGACACTCACTGCCGCAGTCGAACACGCCTTTCCGGAGTACTTCGATCCGCCTGCCGACCCCGCGGCGATCCTGCACGCGTGGCTGGCTGCGGCGCGCAAGTACGGGGTGCGTGAGCCGCTGGCGCTGGCCTTGGCAACAGCCGACGCGACCGGTCGCCCGTCGACCAGGATGGTGTCGATCATCGGCGTGGAACCCAACGCGCTGGTCTTCGCCAGCCACACGACCAGCCGGAAAGGCCGGGACCTCGCCGTCAACCGGCAGGCCAGCGGGGTGCTGTACTGGCGGGAGACCGGCCAGCAGATCGTGCTGTCCGGCTCGGTCGCCCCGATGCGCCCCGACGAGTCCGACGTTCTGTGGCGGGCCAGACCGCGGGCGCTGCACCCGATGTCGGTGGCCTCCGAGCAGAGTCACGAGTTGCCGGAGCCCGCGCAGCTCGCCCGGCGGGCCGCCGCGCTGGCCGATCATGCTGCGCCACTACCGCGTCCGGCGCGCTTCGTCGGATACCGGTGCGCACTCGACGAGATCGAATTCTGGTGCTCGGACCCGGATCGCTTGCACCGCAGGCTCGTCTATCGCCGTGCCCACGGCAAGTGGCAGTGGACTCGGCTCCAACCCTGATCGCCCCCAACACCTTTGGAGTCGCCATGAGCGCAGCCCCGCATTCCTTCGCCGACCTCGATGTCCCCGACGGCGTCGGACAGACCGCCCTGTTCATCGCCTGGCAGCGGCAGCGTGAGAGCAGCCGTCCTGACGCGCTGTTCCACGATCCGCTCGCCACCTGGCTGACCGGCACCCTCGCCGATCACCCCGACATGCGGGCGTGCACCCAGCTAGTGCGGGAGGTGTCCAGCGACGAGCCGACCTATTCGGACTACTTCTCGGTGCGGACCCGGTATTTCGATGATCGTATCGAGGCAGCGCTGCGCGGCGGCGCGCGCCAGATCGTCACTCTGGCAGGGGGATTGGACGGCAGGCCGTTCCGGCTGACCTGCCCGCCGGACGCCGACTGGTACGAGATCGATCTGCCGACCATGCGCCGGTTCAAACAGTCCGTCGCGCAGCTGTCCGGTTTACGCCCGCGCTGCCGGTGGCAGCCGGTCGCGGCCGACCTCACCGGCGAATGGCAGCAGACGCTGATCGAGGCCGGGTTCGATCCGACCCGGCCGACCGTGTGGCTGATCGAGGGCTTGCTGATGTATCTGTCCGATGCGGACGGCGATGCGTTGCTCGCCGGGGTGCGCCAGGTGACCGCGCCGGGCAGCCTGCTGTTGCTCGAGCAGTTGCAGGCGCCGATGCTCGGTGAGTTCGGCCGCTATGCCAGAGAGCGTGTGGAATCACAAGGCGCACAGTGGTTGTCGGCTCGTGATGACGTACCGCAGTGGCTCGCACGGCACGGCTGGATCGGTGCGGTGCACGCAGGCGACGATCCAGCCATCGGGCTCGGCCGCGCCGTCGGACCACTGCCCGCCTGCTGGCTCGCCACCGCTACCCCCAGCTGAGCTGTATCTGTACTCCGGTTTTCGCGGTCTGTCCTGTTGTCTGGCAACGGCATTCGACGCATGCCGGATCGAGCACACGCCGGGAGTCCGGTCTCCCGCAAGGACACGACGGAGGTCAGGACCCATGAGGCTGCCCAATTCCACGTACGACGCACGGTCATGGCGGTTGGCCGAGATCGCGCCCGACTTCTCCGTCGAAGACGTGTGGGTGTTACCCGCCCAGGGCGAACGCCAGGAGTTCCGGGAGCTGGTACATCAGATCGCCGAAGGAGAGGGGGCGTACGAAGGGGAGCGACTGGTCATCCTGCTGTTCGTTGTCCGCCAGCTGATCGGCAAGTTGTTCGGCTGGGATCGTCCGGAAGCCGGGCTCGGCGCGCGGGTGGCGTCCCTGCGCGATCGGCTGCCGAAAGACGCGATCTTCAGCGAGCGCGGCCCGGACCAGCGCGCGGCGCCGTGGATCTCCGTCTATCGCACCGACCGCGAATGGGTCGGCGAATACGCGGGCCGGACCGTGCACGCGCTCATGCACGTCGGCTGGGTCCCGGTTCCCGGCAAAGCCGCCGACTACCGCGGTGAAATGACGATCCTCGTCCGCCCCGCAGGCTTGATCGGCCGTCTCTATATGGCGGCTATCCGCCCCTTCCGCCGGTTCGTCATCAACCCGGCGTTCTTCCGCATGGTCGCTCGCAACTGGCAGCGCCACCGCGCGAGCGCGCAATAGTGAATTGTGTTTCAGGACTTGTGGTTTCGAGCGCGGGCAGCGCGTCGTGCATACGCGCTGCCAGCGTCGGGGCGGTCAGCCCGCAGTCAGATAGTTATGCACCGGATAGATCGTGACTTCCGGCGGATTGGGTAGCCCGATCTCGGCCGCCGCCGGGCCAACTTTCTCCGCGGTGAACCGTTCGAAGGCTTCCTGCGACTCCCACACGTCGGTGACCCGGATGCCGGTGTCGGTGGCGGTCACCCAATGAAACAGACCGCCGGGCGACCCCGGTCCCAGGGGTTTGAAGTCCAGTTTCTGCAGCATCAAATCGTACTGGTCGAGTGTCGCTCCGGAGAAGTCGAGAACCACGCCGATTGTCATCGTGAAACCTTTCTCGCCGAACGCGTCGGCGATATTGCGTCGGCGGCTCCGACCGCCGATGCGGTGAGCGTAGTTTTCGAAACACTGTGGAATGCAGCAAATCTGGTGAACACAGGCGGACACGCAGGTCGCCGCGCTGGTCGGCGTGCCGCCGTGATCTGCCACCCCTCGGTGACCGTGCGATGAGTGCGCGCCGCATTGTGGTCGTGCCACCGCAGACGTGAGCCACGTCTCCCGCTCGTAAATGTTGCGTTAGGGCCGTTCCTGTGCAGGTCATCGCCTTCTAGCGTGGCTAGCAGGATGAGTTGGAGTGTGGAGGTCTGGTGCACCAGCAAAACTCGATCGCGGACGTGGAGTTACGTGGCCGAACCGTATCGCGGAGCTTCGGGCAGGGCGTTCCAGGTCTGATCCGCGCGGTGACCAGGGAAACCCCGGGAGCGATCGCGGTGGCCGACGGATCGGGCGAGCTGACCTATCGGGAGCTGGAGTTGCGTTCGGATCGCGTCGCGCGGCTGTTGCGTGCCACCGCGCCGCGCGGGCGCACGGTCGCCGTCGCGGTGCCGCGGGGCCTCGCCTTGCCCGTCGCGATGCTCGGGGTGCTGAAGGCAGGCCTGCCCTATCTGCTGGTCGATCCCGGTGAATCCTCGGCACGGATGCGGCAGGTCACCGAGATCGCCGATTGCGAGGTGGCTGTGGTGGCCGGGCCCGGTCGGCAGTTGGTCGTCGAGTGCGGGTTGCGTGCGGTGGACATGCCCCGCGAGTCCGACACCGATGAGCTCGACCCGCTACGGGAAGTGCCCGCCGATCAACCGGCGTGTGTGCTGTTCACCTCCGGATCGACCGGTATCCCCAAGGGAGTCGCGGTCGGTGGTCCCGCGCTGGGCAATCGCCTGGAGTGGATGCGGGACACCTACGGAGTCGGCGCCGATGACCGGATCTTGCAGAAGAATCCGGTGAATGTCGACGTGTCCGGCTGGGAACTGTTGCTGCCGTTGATCTCCGGGGCGCGCTGCGTCTTCCTGGCGCCGGGGGAGCATCGGGATCCGGTGGCGATCGCCCAGGCGATCGTGCGGCAGCAGATCACCCTCTGTCATTTCGTTCCCTCCATGCTGCGGGAGTTCCTGCGCTGGCCGGACGCGGCGCAGTGCACGTCGCTGCGGCACGTGTTCTGCAGCGGTGAGCCGCTTCCGGTACCGGTGGCGCGGGAGTTCGTGGCGACATTGCCCGCCGCCCTGCACAATCTGTACGGGCCCGCCGAGGCCGGGATCGACGTGACGGCGTGGACCTGTCCGAGCAGTCCGTCCGACATCGGTCAGGTGTTCATCGGCCGCCCGATCGACAACTGCGTGCTGTGCGTGCTCGGCGCGGACGGCATGCCGGTGCCGCCAGGGCACGAGGGTGAGCTGCACATCGGCGGCATCTCGGTGGCGGCGGGATATCTGAACCGGCCCGACCTGACCGAGCGGGCGTTCGTCACCGCACCGGAAGGGTTGTCGGTGCGCACGCTGTATCGCACGGGGGACCGGGTGCGGCTGGTCGACGGCGAGCTGGCGTACCTGGGTCGCATCGACGACCAGGTGACGATCCGCGGCGAGCGGATCGAGCCCGCGGACATCGAGTGCCGACTGCTCGCCGATCCCGAAGTCGCGGCCGCGGTGGTCGTCGCGGTTGACGTCGACGACGACACCACCGTGGTCGCCTGGATCCAGCCCGCGAACCCCGACTGCGAGCCCGAGGGTTTGTTCCGTCGGCTGCGTGCCGGTCTCTGTGCCCAGTTGCCCACGGCGGCAGTTCCGAGCCGTTTCGTCCGGACCCGGCGAATGCCGTTGACCCGCAACGGAAAACAAGACCGTGAACAGCTGCGCCGCCGGGCCGTCGAGCAGGTCCACGCGCGTCCAGCGGTATCGGCGGAGATGGTGTCGGTCGGCGTCGCTCGGTAATTGGTGCCGGTCTATCGGTTCGCAGCGTGATGGCGGCGGATGATCGAAAAATTATGTGGAGCGGGTAACGAGCCATGTCGGCTCTCGATCAGACCTAACGGTCTGTACGAGCGGATCGAACCGTGTCCGCCGACACTAGGCCATGATGACCGAGGAACCCTTCGCCAACGCCGCGCCCGATGAGCGGCCGCGGGCCGGCTACCTCCCTCGACGCAAGCCACAGACTCGCCGGAAAGCTGACGCTGTAAGCAATCTCGCCGCACGTCTTTGTGGTGAGCTGGCGCGTGCAACCCCTACCAATTTTGCCCAGTTGAACGTATTCCCAGCGGCTTTCGCTCGAAGCTACGATGGGCGCGCAGGAAGCGGTGGGGTGCAACATGTTTCATGTTGCAGCGCCGCACGCTCGGTCGGGGAGGGAACAGACTGGCCGATGACTCCACCCTGCCCTCGATATCACGGCAACGAAGGATGGATCAATCATGAAGCTGGACAGGATCATTACGCTCACTGCGGCCGCCGCGCTGTTGTCCGCGGGGTTCGCGGGAACGGCCACTGCCGAGCCTGACGTCGAGATCGAGACGAGCTGGTCCAAGCAATGGCAGTCGACCATCGACAGGGACTACCTGGTCGCCCACGGCAACAAATGGCAGTCGCAGAACTTCAGTTTGCCCGGCGGTTCGAACCAGGGCCGCGCGGTATTCAAATGCACCGGCGGCGGCGACGCGAAGGTATCGATCAAGAACCTCAACACCGGGCAGGTCCACAGCAAGACCCACAACTGCAACGGCGACCGGCACCACGTAGACCCCGTCGCATACCGCAGCGGCGAAGCCCTTCGAATTTTCATCGACAGGTCCAGCAAAACCACCACCATCGAAGCCTGGGCAGGCCGATAAACCGGGGCGGCACCGCCCGCGGTGTCGTCATCAGTACGGGGTCTCCCACGATCCGTCCCACCCTCGGCTTTTCCATCGGTAGCCGATGTATCCCTTACCTATTGGGACATCGACGACGATGGCAACGTTGTAGTTCTGCCTCCTGATCGGATCGGAAAGCCCAGTGGACGCGCCGTCCTGGATGCACCTGGCGATATCGAATTGGACATCCTGGACGATTCTCCCCGCTTCGTCGACCGCGTAGAAATCCTTGCTGGCCAGCAACACTTCGTCCGGTAGGAGGGCTTCGCTGCCGACTCTGACCGTGAAGTCGAGTCGGAGTAACCGTCCGTTCCGCGTTGTCGGCGTTTCGTCGGGTGACTCCGGTCGGCACGACTCGATTGCCGAGATCTTGTTGAGAGCGAAGCTGAACAGTGGGTCGCATTCTCCCATCAGCAGTGGCCCTGAAGCATTGCCGATCTTCTCGAGGAGTGCGCCACGTGGCGAACGTTCGGGCTCGGGCTTGACGCCGCACGGCGGGTCGTCACCAAGGTTGTCGAGGGTGTGCTTGACTGCGACGGACCATTTTTGCGGCGAAGAATAGCCGGGATGTTGGACATCGGCCACGGAGCGCCAATGCAAGAGGCTCAGCACGACGGGAGCAACGAAGAACCCGGCCACCGCGGCCACGGCAATAGCGGTACCGATCTTCATGAACCATGACATGCCGTCGCTCTCATCTTCATCGATGAGGGCAGTCAGCCGCTTTTCGATCGATTCGCGGCGCTTCGTGTGTTTCTCGGCGGCACGGTGATCTTCCGCAAGGTCTGATCCAGGTGTGCTTGTCGCAGTGTACTTTTCGAGCAGGGTCAGGTCTTTCTCCAACCTGTCACGCTTGTCTGCGCGTCGTGTTTTGTCGACCTGCTCGTGCGCCCACACGCCGAGTACCGTGAATGCGCCTGCCATCAGGGCTACCCATATCTCTGCCGGCATCGACGCTGACCTCTTCCTTCAGGCCTCACGAGTTTCGCAGCGTGGACGTGCAGTGTCTATCCGCTGAACGTCCGATAGGGCATGAAGTGAGCGGCCGAAGGCTGTGCTCCGAGGCCGAGCATGGTCAGTGGACGTAGCGGGCGACTCGTTGTTCGTAGGCGCGGTGGGGAGGAAGCCCTCGGCTAGCCGCGATACCCAAGGGTCACGAGCCGTTGTGCCGGTGGCCGATCTCTTTGGCGCCTGCGATGACATCGGTCAGCAGTTGGGGGAGTTGGCCGCATTCGTCCGCGACGATGTGCTTGCTGGTGCCGTCGCGGTAGGTCGCGGTCACGTCGTAGGAGTAGGCGTCACGGCAGTTCGGTTCGGTGTAGCTGTCCTGCAAGGCCTGGAACTGCGGGCTGCTGACCGTGTTCAACAGTTCGCTGCGGCGCTGGTTGTCGGTCGTGCTGTCGACTGTGTAGCGCACCTCGGCCCCTGCGAAGCCGCCGGTCTGGTTCACCTCGATGCTCGTTGCCTCGGGCGGCGGTGCGGCGGAACCGGTTTCGCCGATGCGGCACGCCGCCGACACCAAGATCAATGCGCCGATTGCCACGGCGGAAAGCGCAAACCGTCGTAAGCGTCCACGGCGGAACAGGCGTTCGTCCATAGCCGCAGCGTATCGCCGTTGGCGGCGCGGGACAATGTCGGTCTGGTGCAGTCACTTCCCACTTGAACGCCCGGAGCTCTCTCTCGTGCCGCAGGGTGTGGGCCGTCCGAAGTGGCTCTGTCCGCGCAGAAGTGGCTCTGTCCGCGGGGTTCCGTGCCGCCGCTGGGAAAAAGATCGCGCATCGGCGCGGGTGTGATGGCTAATGTCCCTGACGTGCGTGCGATTGATGTGCCCGGGTTTCTGCGACGGTTGGCCGTGCCAGGTGCGGAGGAGCCGAGTGTGGCGGCATTGACCAGGTTGCACGAAGCGTTCGTGGAGCGGGTGCCGTACGAGGCCTTGGAGATTCAGCTGGGGCGGCGGACCACGCTCGATCCGCTCGATTCCGCCGATCGCATCATCGGGCAGCGACGCGGTGGCTACTGCTACCACCTCAATGGCGCCTTCGCGGGCTTGCTGCGCGCACTCGGCTACCGGGTCACGCTGCATCGCGCCGGTGTACAGAATGCGGGGTCGCCTGCGGAGATCAGCCGAAACCATCTGGCGCTGACGGTGTCCGGACTGCCCGACGATCCCGGCACGACCTGGTTGGTCGATGTCGGCCTCGGTGACGCACTGTTCTCGCCGCTTCCGCTACGCACCGGACGTTATCCGCAGGGGCCGTTCACCTTCGGCTTGCGGCCGTCCGCGATCGCGCCCGGCGGTTGGCATTTCGACCACGACCCGCACGGCAGCTTCCTCGGCATGGATTTCGATCCGGCCCCGGCAACCATGGCCGACTTCGCGGCCCGGCACGAATATCTCTCCACCGATCCGGCATCCGGCTTCGTCCGGGTGTGCGTCGTGCAGCGCCGCCACGCAGGCGGATGCGACACCCTGCGGGCTCGCACGCTGACCAGACTGGACGGCACTCGCTCCAGCACAAGGGTTTTCACCACTGCCGAGGAATGGTTCGGTGCACTCGACGAGGTCTTCGGCATCTCTCCAACGCTCTTCACTCCCACAGAACGAGATCGGCTGTGGCGTCAAGTCACCGCACAGCACGAGGCGCATCTGTCCCGCCGATCCTGACAACACACTGTTCAAGGACCGGGCAGGGACTACCGGCCTGGATTGGGCGGCTGGTTCAGTGCTGCGGTGGCTACCAGACAATCCATCAGGTGGATCACCGTGGCATGGGGTTGCCCTTGGGTGACCATCCAGATTCGGCGGGGTGGTGGCACCGGCCGGAGCGGGCGGATCGCGACGTCGGCGGGTGGATTGCTCAGTGCGGCAGCAGGTATGAGGGCGATGCCGTGTCCGGCGGCCACCATGGCGAGGGTGGTGGGGTAGCGGTTGGAGTCCAGGGCGACGATCGGAGTGAACCCGGCGACACCGCAGATCGCGCGCAGTGATTCCGCGCAGGCGAACGAAGTGCCGCTGATCCAGGCCTGTTCGGCGAGTGCGGCGACGTCGACGACGGGTGTCGCGGCAAGGGGATGGCTTGCGGGGAGTGCGAGCAGGAGTGGGTCGTCGGGGAGCGGTTGTGCGGTGAGGTGGCTTAGGTCGATGGGGTGCGCGGCGTAGTCGTAGGTGAGCGCGAGGTCGGTTGCGCCGTGTCTGGTCAGGTCCAGTGCTTGGTCGGCATCGCATTCGGTGAACTCGAAAGGCAGTGCGGGATAACGGCGATGCCACAACGCGGCGGCGCGGGGCAGCAGGTGAGCGCAGGCGGTGGGGTAGGCGGCTATGCGCACGGTTGCCAGGTCGCCGGAGCGGATCTGATCGAGCTCGCGGCGCGCGTCGTCGGAGGAGGACAGCATGCGCAGCCCGTGCCGCAGGACGATCTCACCTTCCGGAGTCAGCCGCGCGCCGAGCGTGGTGCGTTCGACCAGGCGTGCGCCCATGTCGCGTTCGAGCGCCGTGACTTGTTGGGAGACAGCGGGTTGCGACATGGTGAGCGCGGCGCCCGCTGCCGTGAACGAACCGTGCTTGGCCACCGCGCGCAGCACCCTGAGTCGCTGCAGATGCTCCATCCCGCGATCATAGACAATACTTATACCCTCAACGGAAGATACCGGGTTCTGGCTTATAGCGAACCGTCGTACGGTCATCCCGTAGCCGACGAACAGCGATCGGCGTGACCGAAGGAGTGCCAATGTCGGGTATCGCCGCATTGCCTGAACCCCCGTACTACGCCGTCGTCGCACCAGCCGATCTGCGCCCTGACGTCGCGGGCTACCCGGAACTGGCGCAAACGGTGATGCGTGCCGCGTCCGAGATCGACGGGTTCTACGGCATCGAGACCTGCTACCGCCCCGGATTCTCGATCGCCGTCTCCTACTGGAGCTCACTGGAAGCAATCGACGTGTGGCGCAACCACACCCGCCACGAACGCGCCAAAGACCTGGGCCGCTCACGCTGGTTCGACCGCTACGCCACCCGAATCGCCCACGTCATAGACGCCTACTGATGACCGACTGTCACCCACCTACTGCCGGACGGCGCGTGCGCCGTCCGATGTCGGTCGCGGGCGACAAACGTGCGGCTGCGGTGTACTGTCAGCCGACACAACTGAAGACGCCGTTGACGCGCAGCGGGAGAACCTCCGTTCGGGAGGCGCCGTAGGAGCAACATCCTCCCCGGGAATCTCTCAGGCACCAGTACCGCAGCGCCGAGGCAACTCTGGAGAACAGGACCGGCGTCGAGCCGGTGCTTACCGAAGGTGAACAGCGCGCTCGCAGTGGCACGCCCAAACTCTCAGGTTTCAGGACAGAGCGGGGAGGTGCCCTTGTTCGACGTCCGGGCGATCCGGACGCGCGCGAAACTGGAGACACCTCGTGCTTGCTGAAGCTGCCATGCCCGCGATTCCCGTCGACCGTAGCTACACCCGCGACCACGAATGGGTGGTGCTCGCCCCCGGCGCCGACCTTCCCGACGCGCCGGTGCGGGTCGGCATCACCGCGATCGCCGTCGATTCCCTCGGCGACCTCGTTTTCGTCGATCTGCCTGCGGTCGGTTCCACCATCACCGTCGGATCGGCCTGTGGCGAGGTGGAATCCACCAAGGCCGTTTCCGAGCTCTTCCCGCCGGTCAGCGGGCGGGTAACACTGGTGAACCAGGCGGTGGTCGACGACCCGACGCTGATCACGTCCGATCCCTACGACCAAGGCTGGCTGTTCGCCGTGCTGCCCTCCGCCGCAGGCGAACTGCTGACCGCCGCTCAGTATGGGCAACTGAACGGCGTTGCGCCGCAGTAAATTACGGTCACCACGTGCCCCTTATCGTAGCGGTGACCGCGTCGATGGCAGCGTCGGTGGTTGTCGCATGAACGGACAGGCGTACCGCGCTGGCATGCACGGTCGCGGTGACACCCCCGGCAGCCAGACGCTTGCCCAACTGCGCAGGCTGGTGATCGGGCAGCGCGAAGGACAGGATCCCGGCACGGTGCGCGGGGTCGAGCGAGGAGCGGATCGTCGGGCCGAGGGGGAGTAGCGCTTCGTGCAGCGCGTCGAGGCGTTCGCCGATCCGCTGCTCGATCCAGGCCGGGCCGACGGACTCGACCAGCTCGAGCGCGGCGGCGAACGCGGCATGATCGACCGGACTGAGATTGGTGAGCGAAAATCGCGCGGCACCACCCGCCTGCGGGTGGATCAGACCGTCATAGTGGGTGGGATCGACCGCGCCGGTCCATCCCGAAAGCAGCGGATCGACTTGTTCCAGCGCTCGATCCGACAGCGCGAGAAACCCGGTCCCCCATCCGGCGCGCAGCCATTTCTGTCCACCGACCACGAGAATGTCGCACACCTCCCACGGTTGGGTCGTCACCCCGAATCCCTGGATACCGTCGACGATCAGCAGCCGCTCGCCGAGGACATCTCGGATACCGGCGAGGTCGGCTCGATAGCCGGTGGCGAAGTCGACGGCGCTGACCGACACCGCCGTGGTGTCGGGGCGCAGTTCCGCGGCGATCACGTCCGGCGTCATCCGGCCGCCGGGCGGTGCGAGCACGCGCAGCCGGATCCGGCCGGACTGAGCGGCGCGCGCCAACGGGTAGTGGTTGGCAGGGAAGTCGCCGCCGCTCACCAGGACCTCTCCGACCGCAGGTCCAGGTGGGATGGCGAAGGCGGCCTGGAACAACCCGGTCGAGGTGTTCGGGATCAGCGTCACCGACGAGGTCGCGAAGCCGGACAGTCGCGCCGCCGCACGGGTTGCCCGGTCGGTCGCGTCCATCAGATCGTCGACCGTTCCCGGACCTGCCGTCGCGCCCGACTGCATCGCCGCGGCGCTCGCGGCAACCACCGCCTGTGACGGCGGACCGTATCGCGCGAAGTCGAGATAGCCTGTCGTCTCGGAGAATTGGGCCAGATACGCGGCTTGCGGGTCCGATGGGGTCATGCGTGCACCCTCGCCAAGAATTGACGGGTACGGCTGTGCGTCGGACTGCCGATGACCTGCTCCGGCGGGCCCTGCTCGACGACGACCCCTTGGTCGATGAACACCACCTCGTCCGCCACCTCCTTGGCGAAGGACATCTCGTGGGTCACCACGATCATGGTCATGCCCGCACGGGCGAGCTCGGTCATCACGCTGAGCACCTCGCCGACGAGTTCCGGATCGAGCGCGCTCGTCGGCTCGTCGAAGAGAATCAGCTTGGGCTGCATGGCCAATGCTCTGGCAATCGCCACCCGCTGTTGTTGTCCGCCGGACAAGCGGCCGGGGTATTCGTCGACCTTGTCGGCGAGTCCCACGCGGTCGAGCAGTTCCTTCCCTTGCTGCCGCGCCTGCGCCTGCGACGTGCCCTTCACCTTGACAGGCCCCTCGATCACGTTCTCCAGCGCCGTGCGATTGGGGAACAGGTTGAATCGCTGGAACACCATCGCGATCTGGGCGCGTTGCTTGGCGATCTCACGTTCGCGGAGCTGGTGCAGCTTGCCGCCGCGCAACCGGAACCCGATCGGCTCGTCGTCGACCCAGATCTCCCCGGAATCCACCGATTCCAGATGGTTGATGCAGCGCAGAAACGTGCTCTTGCCTGCGCCCGAAGGACCGAGCAGCACAACAACCTGACCGCGACGGACGGTGAGATCGATACCCTTGAGCACGTCGGTGGCGCCGAACCGCTTGTGCACCGACACGGCTCTGACCAAAACATCGGGATCGCTTGTGCTCATGGATTACTCCTGACCATCGGAGGGGTGCCGAGAGATCGCCCGATCCGCCGCCACGGTGTTCCGCTCGTTCGATCCGAAGCCGAGTATTTGCGTTCGAGGAAGTACTGCCCGACGCTGGCCACGCTGACCACGACCATGTACCAGATCGCGACCGTGAACAGCGTCTCCATCGGATTCAAGCTGTGCGAGGTCAGGTTCTGCGAGGCCTTGATCAACTCCACGTAGCCGATCACCGATGCCATCGAGGTGCCCTTGAGCATGTTGATGAAGTCGTTGCCGGTCGGCGGGATGATCACGCGCATCGCCTGCGGCAGAATCACCCTGCGCAGCACCATGTTCGGCGGCATGCCTATCGACTGCGCGGCTTCGACCTGCCCCTTGTCGACACTGGTCAGCCCCGCACGCACGATCTCGGCCATGTAGGCGCTCTCGTTCAACCCGAGCCCGAGCAGCGCGGCGACGAACACCGTCATCAGCACATTGGCCGACTGGTCGAGCACGGTGACGTCGACGAACGGGATCATGAGCGTGATGCGCGGAAAGATGAACGCGAGATTGAACCAGAGCAGGATCTGCAGCAAGACAGGCAACCCGCGGAACAGCCAGATGTAGCCGCTGGCAAACCAGCGCGCGACCGGATTGCGGGAGGCGCGCATCAGCGCGATGAGCACGCCGAGCACGATGGCTCCCGCCTGCGCGGCGACGGCCAGGACGATGGTGTTGACCAGACCCTCGAGGATGATCGGCTCGGTGAGCAGCTCGGGTATGGACGCGTAGTCGATCTGACCTTGCGACATCGCGTATCCGAGTGCGCCGAGCAGCACCAGGATCAGCACGCCGGATATCCATCGGCCCCAGTGTCGCAGGGGGACCTTGGGTAACAGTGCGACAGTGGACATTTCGTCCTGAACCGGATGGACCTCAGCCGGCATTGACGGTGACCTGCTGCAGCGCGCCCGAGGTGATCTGCCAGGCATCGAGGATCTTGGTATAGGTCCCGTCGTCGACGAGGGACTGCAGCGCCTTCTGCAATGCTTGTGTCAGCGCCTTGTTTTCCTTGGACAGGCCGATCCCGTACGGACCGCCGTTGAGCGGCGGTTGATCGACCGTCTCGAAAAACTTTCCGTCACCGGCGGTTCGGGAGATGTACACCGCGGAAGGCAGATCGTTGAGGATCACCGCGATCCGGCCGGAACGCAACTGTTGCTGGTTCTGTGAATCGCTGCTCGTGTCGGTGATGGCGAGGGCCGGTTTGCCCGCTGCCGTGCACTGCGCACTCTGTGCCTTGGCGAATTCCTGTTGGCTGGTTCCGGTCACCACCGCAATGGCCTTGCCACACAAGTCGTTTACGGTGTGGATCTTCTCGGGGTTGCCCTTGCCCACCATCATGGTGATGCCCGAGGTGAAGTAGTCGACGAAGTCGATCTTCTGCTGGCGTTCCTTCGTATCGTTCATGCCCGCGATGGTCGCGTCGATGCGTCCGGTCTGCAGGCTGGTGATGAGCGAGTCGAAAGACATGTCGCTGTAGGCGATTCCGAGGCCGAGCTTCTTCGCGGCGGCCGTGATGAGATCGACCTCGAACCCGACGGCCTTCTTGCCGTCCGCGCCATAGAAGTTGTTCGGCGGCGATTGCACATTCGAGCCGACCGACAGCGTGCCCTTGCCCTTGATCGCCGCAGGCACCTCGCCGGCCAGCGCCGGATCGCTCTGCACGGCGTTCACGATCGCGGCGGTGTCCGGGATGGCCGATCCGGCACCGGCCGAGCCTGCGGTGGATTCGCCACCGCGGCATCCGGTGACCAGTAGGGCGCCTGCCAGCACCAGAAGTGTTGCGTTGCGGCGCAAGCGCGCCGTTGAGTGGGTCACGGGATCTCCTTTGATCTGTGTTCGACGATGCCGGTAGGGATTTCGCGCCGAGTCTGGCGACTCATCGCTTGCTGAGCCCGGACTCCCTGACGATCAGACGAGTCGGAACCACGACGTGTCGCGGACTGTCGGTCCGCCCGCCGATCCGGTCGAAGAGCATCTCGGCGGCGCGCGCGCCCATCTGCTCGGCGTCCTGGGTGACCGTGGTGACGGCCGGGCTCAGCAGATCGGCGAGGTCGAAATCGTCGAATCCGACGTAGGCGACCGACAATTCGGGAGCAGAACGCAGATGACGGAGGAGCGCGAGGGTGGCGCGGATGTTTCCGGTGACCACCGCGGTGACCGGCTCGGGCCCACTGGTCCACCGTTGCCAGATCTCGGCCTGACTGCTCGGCTCGTGTAAACCCATCCCGACGAGGCCCGTCGCGTCCAGGCCGTGTGCTCGAATCGCGGCGAGAAAACCGTCGCGACGACGGCCTGCCGTCCAGAAATGCTCGTCGTCGCCGAGGTAGCCGATCCGACGGTGGCCCAATGCGACGAGATGGTCAACGGCATGACGCACGCCGCCTTCGTTGTCGGCGACGACCGAGTCGAACGTCGCATTCGAACTCGGTCGGTCGACGAAGACGCACTTGGTTTCCGGCGCCAGCTCGGATTCGAGCTGCACCTCGCCCGCGAGACTGGCGGCGACGATCAGCCCGTCGACCCGGCGGTCGAGGAACGCGCTGGTGAGTTTCGCCGCGCGCGCGGAATCACCCTGCGCGGATCCGGCCAGCAGCAAGTAGTTTCGGTCCCGTGCCACCTGCTCGACGGCGGCCATGATGGTGCTGTAGAGAGGGCCGGTCAGATCCTCCATCACCAGGCCGATGCTCGCGGTGGCGTTGCCCTGGCGGAGAATTCGCGCGCCGTCGTTGCGGCGAAAACCCAGTTCATCGATGGCCGACCGCACCCGTTGCGCGGTTTCCTCCCGGACGCCTGGCTCACCGTTCACCACCCGCGACACGGTCATCAGCGAGGCGCCGGAGCGACGAGCCACGTCCGCCATCGTCGGCCACCGACGCCGCTCGCCCGGTGCCGGAGCGTCTCGCTCGCCCTCTGGTAACGTTACCATCGGCTAAAGGTGGCCCGTCGCAAGCGCTTTGTCAACCCCTCAAAGTTGCTATAACTCGCCGATCAGCGCGGGTCCGTTCGTCGCGGCGAACAATGCGCGGACGATCGGGTGATGCACAACGCCTATTAAACGGTGAATTCGGCGCCGTCGGGCAGGACCTCGATGCCCGCTCGGGCAATCAGCGCGCTCGGGGTGGAAGCCGGATCCAGCAGCGGGTTGGTGTTGTTGAGGTGCGTATAGATTCGGCGTAGCGATGGGTGGCGGGCAAGGGCGACCATGGTGCCGGTGGGTCCGTCGACCGGCAGATGGCCCATGCGGGATTGGCCCGCATCCGGATTCGCCGAGACAACGGCCGCGCCGAGCTCGCGTGCGCTGAAGAAGGTGCCGTCGACAAGCGCATGGGTGGCCGTGGCGAGCAGTTCATCGAAGCCGGGCGGCCAGTCCGCCAGGCACGGGGCGTATATCAGTGTGCCGCCGGTGTTTTGGTCCTCGATGCGCAGGGCGGTCACCCAATGTGCGTCGGGCGATGCGGCGGTGACGTACTTCGGTGCCTTCGCGCTGATCGGGTGCGCGCTGGCACGGAGTCCGCCGGTCAGGTCGAATCCGCCTGGACGGGTGCTGAGCTGCCATGACCACGGTTCGTAGCGGTCGAGCAAGCCGTGTAGTGGCAGGCCCGTGGTGAGGGCGTCGAGCACGGGCGCCGCGGCATACAGCGTGAGATCGCTTGCCCCACGCAGAATGGTCAGTCCCAGCGTGTGATCCAGCTCGGCATCGGTGAGCAACACACCGCGCACCGGTGTGTCCCGCGGGCCAGGACCGGGGTGGAGGTCGGCGGTGGCGAGCAGTTGCGCGCGGATGTCCGGGGAGGCGTTGAGCAACCACCAGTCTCGTGAATTGCCGCTCACGGCAACGCATTCCTGGGTTCGCGACATCAACGTTCGACGGTGGGCGGCCTGGCACAATGCGCACGCGCAATTCCATTGCGGGAAACCGCCACCCGCCGCGGTGCCGAGCAGAATCACCTTCACGGCACGGTGTTCATTCGCATCGTGAATCCGCGTGCCACGGGTTCGGTGGATTCGCGCAGCACCGCGTCCACCAGTGGCCGGTGCGGGGAGAGCGCGCAGACCGGGTCGGTGGCCGCAGCGTTGCCGGTGAGTTGGAAAGCCTGGCAACGGCATCCGCCGAAATCACGGAACCGCTCCGGGCAGGAACGGCACGGTTCGCGCATCCAGTCGGTGCCCCGGAAGGCATTGAATGCCGTTGAGGAGTACCAGATCTCGGCCAGTGGGCGGCGCAGTACGTTTTCCACCGGGAGGGTGGTGATGGCCGACGCCCCCGGACACGGCAGCACATCGCCGCCGGGGGTAACGGTCAGCTGGATCCGGCCCCAACCGTCCATGCACGGCTTGGGTCGATCCGCGAAATAGTCGGCAACCACGTAGATCAGCTCGGGACCGCCCGCATGCTTCGCCCGTGCCCGCCGCATGGCCTGCTGCGCGGCGTCGAGCTGCGCCGCGGTGGGCAGCAGCGCGGCCCTGTTGCGCAGCCCCCAGCCGTAGTACTGGGTGTTGGCCAGCTCGATGCGCTCCGCGCCGAGATCGACGGCGAGATCGACGAGCTGCTCCACCCTGTCGATATTCGCCCTGTGCAGCACAACGTTGACGGTGAGCGGCAGCCCCGCGGACGTAATCGCTTTGGCGGCACGGAGTTTGACGGCGTGTACGCGGGCGCCTGCGATCAGGTCGGCGGCCCGCGGATCCGCGTCCTGGATGGAGAGCTGAACGTGGTCGACCCCGCACTGCGCGAGCTGCCTGGCCCGCTCGGCGGTCAACCCGACACCGCTGGTGACCAGGTTGACGTAGGCGCCGAGCTGCCTGGCATGCGCAACCAGCTCGGGCAGATCGGCACGGGCCAGCGGCTCACCGCCGGAAAGGTGCATCTGCACCACGCCGAGCTCACGCGCCTGAGTGAGCACGCCTGCCCACTGGTCGTAGGTCAGCTCCCCGGCACGCTGGACGAGCTCGACCGGGTTGGAGCAGTAGGGACAGTGCAGCGGGCAACGGTGGGTCAGCTCGACCAGCATGCCGAGCGGCGCCGCGACCTGCGGTTCAGTCATCGAGGACCACCACTCGCCGCTGCGCGAGCCGGTCGAGGAGCTCGGCGACGTCCTCGGCGCGCACGCCCTCGTATTCCGCGCCGAGCCTGCGCACGATGTGGTCGATGCTCGAGGCGCCGTCACACAGCGCGAGTATCGCAGCGGCGGTGTCGTTGAGCACGACCACGCCCTCCGGCAGCAGGGCCAGTTCGCCACGCGCCGGGTCGTTGGTCAACCGGACTCCGTGGCGCAGGCGCGGTCGTTGCCGATCATCGGGGCGCATCGGTGGGTCCTCTCGCGGCCGAGTGATAGTCGATGGCGTCGAGCACGCCGTGCAGCACTTCGCATTTGAAGGCGAGGGCGGCGACACAAGCCTGTTGTTGCGCGCGGGTGACGGCGTGCTCGACCACCAGATCGAGCAGCGAACGGCCTTCTGCCGCAACGACATCGATCCGCGCGGTGAAGTAGGCGAAACCGTCCTCGGCGATCCAGGGATAGTGCTCGCGCATCCGGCCGAGCCGATAGGCGAGCAGGCCGGGGGAGAAGAGCTCGGTGAGCCCGGATGCCGCCGCATCCAGCCATGGGCGGCGCCGGGCGAAGTCGACGTAGGCGTCCACGGCGAAACGCACTCCGGGCAGGACGTGGCGCTCCGTGACTACCTCGGCCCGCGCCAGGCCGACGGCCTCGGCCAGGCGCAGCCACTTCTCCGCGCCGCCCGCCCGATCCTCGGTTCCGTCGTGGTACACGATCCGTGACAGCCATTGACGGCGCACTTGCGGCAGTGGGCAATTGGCGATGATCGCGGCATCCTTCTGTGGCAGGCAGCGCTGGTAGTACCAGCGATTGGCCACCCACAGCTGCAACTCGTGTTTGTCCAGCCGTCCGCTGTGCAGCCGTTCATGAAATGGGTGTCGGGCCCAATACGACGGCTCGAGTGCATAGAGTGCGTCCCGGAAAGTGTCCGCGCTCCAGGGGGTTTCGCTGTCGTGTCGCCCCGACATCGTCCGTCCTTCGCGCTGTCGTCGGGTCAGCCGCGGCCCGCGTAGGCGGTGATTTCCAATGCGGTGTCGAAGAAGTCGAAATCCGGTCGCTGCCAAGTCTTCTTGATTGTTTGCATGCGAATATCTCCGATCGCTGCTCGGGAAAGGGAAGTGCTACCTAATCATAAGGCGCGCTACGTCTTTCGCATCCCCAGTTGTCTCCAGTCGAACACGCCGCATGGATGTTCTACTTGGACATGGCTACGACACTTCGAGGTATGGCACGTTACACCGGAACCGCCGTGATCGCTTTAGCGGCAACGGTTTTAGTCGCCATACCGAATTCCTTCGCAGAACAAATCATCGCAGCCGGTACGCCGGATCTCAATGCTCCCGAGGAGGTCGCTCGCGACATCGGGACGCCGTGGGGCCTAGTGTTCCTACCGGACGGTGCCGCGCTGGTCGCGCAGCGTAATACCGGCACCATCGTGCGGGTCGCGCCTGGCGCCAAACCCAAGCAGGTGTATCGGGTGCCTGGCGTGGTGGCAAGCGGTGAGGGCGGGCTGCTCGGCGTAGCGGTCTCGCCGAAATATGCCGAAGATGGTTATGTCTACGCATATTTCACCAGTAGCGCCGACAATCGCATCGTGCGTTTCCGCCTCGACGGACAGCCTGAAGTGATCTTCAAGGGAATCGCGAAAGCCAGCATCCACAACGGCGGCCGCATCGCATTCGGGCCCGACGGCATGCTGTATGCCGGAACCGGCGATGCGGGGCAGAAGAGCCGCGCGCAGGATCCGGCGAGCCCGAACGGTAAGATTCTCCGGCTGGCGCTCGACGGTCGCCCGGCGCCGGGCAACCCCACCCCGAATTCCCCCGTCTACACCCTCGGCCACCGCAATGTGCAAGGCCTGGCGTGGGATCAGACCGGCCGGATGTACGCGACCGAATTCGGTCAGGACCGATTCGACGAGGTCAATCTGATCGAACCGAAACGCAACTACGGCTGGCCGACTGTCGAAGGCAAGGGCGACACCCAGAACGGCCGCTTCACCAACCCGCTGGTCACCTGGACCACCGGCGAAGCGTCGCCGTCCGGGCTCGCGATCACTGCGAACACGTTGTATGTCGCGGCCCTGCGTGGCGAGCGGCTGTGGACCGTCCCGCAGCGCAGCGACGGCACGCTCGGTACTCCCGTTGCCCAACTGCGTAACCGGTACGGCAGGCTGCGCACCGCCGTGGTGGCGGCCGATGGCTCGCTGTGGGTCAGCACCTCCAACACCGACGGTCGCGGCACGGTTCGCACCGGCGACGACCGAATCGTCCGATTCCCCGCGCGTTGAGGTACGTGGGAAACCAGCGCTCGGCGGTCGGTGTGGGGCATCGTCGCTTCACATCTTGCTATGCTATGGGCCATAATGACGTTGTTTGTCTCACTGCCTCAAGGAAAGGGTGACTCATGATCAGTTGGGTGATCTTCGGATCTGCGGTGCTGGCTGTGGTTACGCTCCTGCACGATGGCGAGCCGGACGACTTCCGGGGACGGGAGATCCGCGAAGCCCGTGCGCATCGAGGAAGCGGCGCGCCCCTCCGCGTCCGGTGTCCACTCCCTGGGCGCTAGACGGTTGGAGCGCTCTCAGAGCCACGATGTGGCGGAAGTGGCGGTCGATTTCGTGTAGTGCCTGCTCGCCGATGTCGGCGCTGTACGGGTCGTCGGCGATCCATGCGGGGAGGCGGCGGACCAGGCGTTCGAGGGTTCGTCGACCAGTGGGGCAGTTGCTTGTTCGAAGTCCATCAGCAGGCGCCGCAGTCGATAGATCTGTTCGACCGGGTTCGCGCGAGCGGTCGGGCCTGCCGGCTAGTGCTGGACGGTGATGACGATGTGGCTGGTGCCCTGACCCGAAACTGTATAGGCGGCGGGAGTTGCCAGGCCGATGTGTAGTGCCAGCTCGCCTTCGTAGACTTGGTCGAACGCGCCCCGGACGAGGGGGAGCTGCTTGAACGGCACGTTGTTGGTGATGCGGCCGGACCAACAGACTTGCAGGCAGCCGAGATGAATGTAGTGCTTGCTGTCGCCGATCGGGCGCGGCTTGTCGGCGCCGATATCGACCGGAACGGTGTTGTTGTCGCTGATGTTCAGAGTTTTTGTCGGCAGCGGTCCGGTGAACTGCAGAATCACCTGTTCACTTGTTCCCGCGTTGATTGCGCTCAGTGTCAGCGATGACGTGGCATCCGCGGATGCCGAGGTGGGAGCAGCGAAGGCGCAGCCGACCAGAAGCGTTGCGACCGCGACAATTTGGCGAAACATAGCACGACGGTATCGCTGCTCCGGGCTGTCGGTCATTCGTCGGTCCGATGAGCGAACCGGCAACCGCTACCCAGTCGAACGGCGGCAGCGGCGGGCTCGATCAGTCGCTGCTGGTCCAGTGCTCGACGGCATCGACGAACGTGATTCCCAGTTGCACAACTGATCTGGCGCGGGTGATCGCACATCGATAGCGTCCTGCATCGTCAAAATGAGCCGTCGATCCGACCTAGGGGGAAATATGTTGCGCTACTTGGGATCTTCCCGATCTCGGCAAGGAACAGCACCGCTGACCAGGCTTGCCACGGCGGTATTCGCGGGCACCGTGCTGACGGGAATTGCCGCGCAACCCGCCGTTGCCGATCCTGCCTCGATTGCCGTGCCTGCCGGTGCGGAGGCGAGTTTCGTGGTCTTCGATCGCACGACCGGCGACGCGCGTGTGCAACTCAATGCGCACAAGCAGTACCGGTCCGCGTCGGTGGTCAAACTGCTGATTGCCCTCGACTATCTGGACTCGCACGACCCGAAATCCATCCCCGCCGACGATCTGGCTCGGCTCCAGGCGATGTTGCGGTCCAGCGACGACGATGCCGCGAGCTACCTGTGGGTCGAGAACGGGTGGGAGAAGATCGTCGAGTGGATGGTGACGAAGCTGAAGCTGACCGACACCGCGCCGCCCGCGGATCGCGGGATGTGGGGTTACACCGCGATCAGCGCGGCCGACGTGGTGACGATCTACCGGCATATCCTCGAAACCGCGAATCCGGTAGCGCGGCAATTCATGATGAGCAACCTGCACGCGTCGACGAAATGCGCGCAGGACGGGTTCGACCAGTCGTCCTTCGGAATTCCGCGCGCACTGGCCCGGCCTTGGGCCGTCAAGCAGGGGTGGTCCGGGTTCGGCGCCGCGCCCGAGCCGGGCAAGGAGTGCCTGCCGGGGAACCCGAAACCGCGTATCCCTCTCGACCTGATCAGGGCCGCCGCCGATGGCCCAATCGTCTTGGGCCCAGACGGAATCCGCGAGACAGCGCCGTCCAGGCAACGATCCGCACCCACTGCGCCGCCGATCGACCTCACCAAACGAGCCATGCACACGACCGAACCGTCGGCGTCAACGATGCCAGGATCGTCGTTGTGCTGAGCCTCGAACCAAAGGGAACGTCATGGGACGTCTCGGCCCAGCGCATCACGTTGCTGACCAAGGCGATTGATGTCGCGAACTCGGACGTGCCCACCGAAGCGGGCGCCCGCTAGTCCGCGACACGGTGAGTCGTTGTCGCCGTGGCGATCTCGGTGGACTTCGCCCCACGCCGGCGACTTCATCAGCTAGCGTGCTGGCCATGACCCAGTTCCGCGAGCGTGATCTGACCGGAGCCCAGTTCGAACGCGTCAAGCTTCGAAACGCCGGGTTTCACGATGTGGATTTGACCGGAGCGCGATTCCGCGGAGCCATGCTGAGGGGAAGTCGGATGCGCGGCGTAGAGCTGGTCGACGTCGAGATCAATGGTGAGCTACAGAACGTCGTGGTGAACGGTGTCGACATCGCGCCGCTCGTCGACGCCGAACTGAACCGTCGAATGCCCGAGCGGGCGAAGATGCGGCCCGACGACAGCGCCGGATTCCGTGCGGCGTGGGACATCCTGGAACGGCTGTGGGAGGGCACGGTGGCGCAGGCGCGTGCGCTGCCGGAGAGCGAGTTGCACCGCAGCGTCGACGACGAGTGGTCGTTCATACAGACGTTGCGGCACCTCAACTTTGCCGCCGCGGCGTGGGTTGGCCGGATGGTCCTCGGCAACCCGACGCCCTGGCATCGGCTGGACTTACCGTGGGACGAGGCACCCGGGTGGGAGGGCATTCCGTGGGATCGTGCGGCGCGACCTTCGCTCGACGAGGTGCTCGTTGTGCGCAGCGAACGTCAGGCGATGGTGCGCCGTGTCATGGAGTCGCTCACCGACGAGCAACTCGGCGCTGACGTGACGCGAACCGAACCGGGCTGGCCGCAGGCGGAAGGGTTTCCGGTGCAGGAATGCCTTCGCATCGTTCTCAACGAGGAGTGGGAGCATCGCCTGTACGCAGAACGTGACCTGTCCGTGCTCGAGCGAAATCCGGTCTCGTGACGCCGATTGCGACATGAGCGGTGAATGCTGTACCAGTGCACCGTGTTTCGTGATTCAGTGGTATGAACCAACCGGGTGAATGATCGGCAAGCCGATGAGATATCGCCGAAGATGGGCTCCGACATTGCATTATGGTCGCCGAGTTCGTGGTCGAGGTAACTGTTTCGCCAACAATCAAGAACGCCAGCAATTGCTGGGTATATCTTGCTCGAGCCGGGCCGGACCCGGAGGCAACACACATCCAGAAAGTACGATCATGCGTAGAGCAACGGCGCTCTTCGCCACATTATTGTTGGCTGTTCTCTTTTCCCTTGCATACCCGACGAGTCCGCGGGCGCAGGCCGATGATTGCCTAGGCGACTGGGCCATCGGTGTCGGCGGACTAGGTGACAACACGTCGTCGGTGTTCGTTCCGTTCGTGAATCAGCCTGTCGGCTACAACTCCGCCGATGCGATGTCGGGGTTGAACGAGCTCGACCGGCTGTTCTGGTGGCATCGTAACCAGTGCCCAGGCGATCACATCAGGTTGATCGGGCACAGTGAAGGCGCGGCGATCGTCCACGCCTGGGTCACCGCGCACCAGGGCGTCGACAATGCGAATGCCATTCTCCTTTCGGATCCCAAGCGGGCGCCGGGGCCCGGCTGGGGTGGATTGTCGTCCACTCCCGGTAGCGGGATTCTCGGTTATCCGCTGGCGGGTGTCGACGATTGGTTCGGCCCCTTCCCGGTGCTGACGGTATGCAACCACGACGACCAGATCTGTGACACTTCGGCTGGTTGGTGGGGGTATCTGTTCGGGGGAGCGCATGGTCGCTACGATTTCAACGTATGGGATTACGGCGCTTGGGATTCCGGTGTCTGGTACCGGTAGCCGATGATTGATGGGGATCAGTAGCCGTGTGGCACTGGTCCCCATTGGCTGAACCCGTGACCCATCGACGTGCATACCGCAGTGCCGTTGAAGGTGATTTGGCAGTTCGCTCCTGCATGGGTGACCGAGTACTGCGGGTCGTGATAGTTCACCTGATTGATGCGTGCCAACGGCGGGTTTCCGCCCGGCAGGGTGTGACTGCCGTTGGAGTTCCATTGGGGGTGTGCGGGCGCCATCGCGGAATCGATGACGATGGCAGGCACATTCGGCAGCGCCACCTGCATTCCGGCGTAAAGCACATTCATGGACGCGGCGGGCGTCGCGAGGTCGCAGCCAACGGCGCCGTTCGCGGCGATCGAGCAGTTCCACCCGCCAAGGGCGAAATATGCGCTGCCGTCGACCATCGCCGGTCCTGGCGCGTCTTGTGCATGTGCGACGCCGAACCAGCTTACGCACAGAACAACCCCGAGAATTCCTCCGCAAACCCGCGCGACGGCAACCTTCACAGCCATGAACACGGAATCTCCCTAGATGCGCGACAAGTAACAGGTCGAGTCGGCCCTAGAAGGTAAAATATCACTTTACGGCGCAGAAGCAATAATTCTGTCGAGGGGGCTTCCGCGGAATTCGCTGCGGCGGGCGCGGTTCGGGTCATTCGGCCAGTGCGATCACGCCTCGGGAATGGGCGGGTCCGCTGCGGACTGGCGCCAGGCGGCGAGATCCGCGTGGAGCGTGGCCAAGGCGCTGTGGGTAGCGCGGTACATCCCGTAGAGCGGGCGCAGCCGATCGGCCCGCTCCGCAGGCACGAACGTGCGTGCGACGTGAACCGTTGCGGCAGCGGCGGATTCGATGTCGGGATAGATTCCGATGCCCACCGCGCCGAGCAACGCCGCGCCCAACACGGCGCTGTCGCGCACCCGCAGGCTCTCGATCGGACGCTCCAGCGCGTCGGCATGGATTTGCGCCCACAACGCGCTGCGTGCCCCGCCGCCCGAGAACGTCACACTGGGCACCGAACGCCCGCAGGCAGTTTCGACACCTTCGAGCACGTGCCTGCCCGACATCGCCACGCCGTGCAGCACCGCCAGCGACAGGTCCGCCGTGGTGGTCGCCGAGCTCATGCCGAGGAAACTTGCCCGAATGTCGGCGTCCCACAGCGGCGCTCGCTCGCCGGAGAGATGCGGAGTGAAGAGCACGCCTGGGCTGCCTGCCGCCGCCGAGTCGAAAACGTCCTCGATGCGCAACCCGGTGACCCGGCTCCACCAGCGCACCGCGTCGCCGCCGGCCTGGGTCGGCCCGGCGTGCACGTAATAGCCGTGCCGCGGCGGAAAAGTCACGATGCCGGGCGCGGGGTGCGCTCGCTCCGAGGCGCCCGCGACGACAAGCGATGTCCCACACGAGATCATCCCGCGACGGGGTTCGGTGGCGTGGCTGCCGAATACGGCGCTGTAGGCGTCCATGGTGCCGACCACGACCTCGGCCGAATCGACTCGGCCGAGACGCGTTTCTGGTTCCAGGATCTCCGGCAGTCGGTCCGCGAGGCCGTCGACGAGGCCTACCGCGTCGGGAAGGTAACCCTGCGGGCCTGCCACCCGCACGCCGGAGAGCAGATCGGTTGCGACGCGGCCGGTCAGTTGCGCTGCGATGAAGTCTTTGGGGCCGAGCACCCACCGCGTGTCGGCCCAGGCGGACGGATTCGCCGTGGCAAACCATTGCGCCCGAGCTCCGACGAACGAGGCGTCTAGGGTGATGGGGGAGCCCCAGATGCGGAGCTTGTCCTCGGCGGTGAAGCGCGCATCGAGCTCGGCGGCAACGTCGGCGCAGCGCTGGTCCTGCCAGACGATCGCGGGCCCGAGCGGCTGCAACTGGTCGTCGGTGAAAACGTGGGTATTCACCTGACTGGTCAGCCCGATCGCCCGCACCGACTCCGCAGGCACTGCGGACATGACCGCGCGCATACCGTCGACGCAGCCGCGCCACCAGTCCCACGGATCCTGCTCTGCCCAGCCTGGCCGCGGCCTGCTGATCGGATACGGCGTGGAGTGCTCGGCGAGCGGTTGCCCGTCCGCCGTGAACACGGCGACCTTGACCGCCGTGGTGCCGATGTCGATACCGAGCAATAACGCGCCCGATCCCGCAGTGTCCCTACCGATGTCGGATCCATCCACGAATCGCATCCTCGCATCTCGGCGCCCGCCGGAGCAGGTGATACTTCATGCGTCGGTGGTCAGGCGGGGCAGTTGAGGTGCGGTATCCGGTTGGGTGACCGCTACGGTATTGCCGCCGCGGCGTTTGGCCTCGTACATCGCGATATCGGAACACCGTAAGGCGTAATGGCTCGGGTGCGGGTCGGCCGATGGGGGAATCAGGAATACCGTGATCCCGACGCTGGCGGTGACCGGGACGGGCAGGTCGGGTGTGGTTTCCACGGCGTAGCGCAGCCGTTCCGCCAGCACCGATGCCGGGTCGTCGCGGAGATACCCCGCGACGACGAACTCCTCGCCACCCGCGCGTGCGACCAGAGCGTCGGGGTCGGCGGCGGCGCGGACACGGTTCGCGATCCGGATCAGGACCTCGTCGCCTGCCGCGTGACCGAACTCGTCGTTGATGTGTTTGAACCGGTCCATGTCCAGGGTCGCTACGTACACCGGGCCGCGGTGGTGTGCGTCGAAGTACCGGGGGAGGAAGGTGTCGAGGGCCCGCCGGTTCCAGAGTTTGGTCAAGGGATCGGACAGGGAATCACGGCGCAGCAGCCAATGGCCGAAATGCGAGACAGGCAGCGCGACAACGGTGGCGGCGACCATGCCGAGGATCAGTGCGGCGCCGAAGGCGTAATCGCCTGCGGCGCCGCCGGATCGGGTCGACTCGTCGGTCACCATCATTGCGGTCACGGCCAATACCGACGCCACCGACCAGCAGACGTGCAGGATCAGCGCGCGCGGCCCGAGGAAAAGCAGATATCCGCCGGGGATGATCAACGTTGCCGTCGCGATCGCTCCGTACACATGGTTGTGCACGGTCAGCGCAGAGACGGTGATGACCAGATCAGCGCACGCGATCAGCACCAGCGATTCGGTTTCGCTCGGCCACGAAAACAACCACCAGCGCAACGTCCAATACACCGCAACGACCGCGGTGATCGTGGCAACCGTTTTCCCGACCGGCCCGTGGAAGCCGCCGGGCGATGCCGACATGCACAGGCTCATCGCCAGCAGCACCGCACCGCCGATGCCGATCATGAACCTCGTCAGGCCGAGGGCGGCGTGGGATTCGAATGCGGCGACTATCGCGCGGTAGTCGACCCGGTCTCGCCACCAGGCAAACAGCAGAAATCGGGTATCGGCCATCGAGTCACCACTTTCAAGTGGACAACGAGCACCTACAACCGCAGGACAGGAGACGCCAACCGCATGCACACGTGAAGCAGAAGAGAGTAATGAGAGGTATGGCGACGATACTCTGAGCATCCTATGCGGACACTGTGTCCTGCATCACTCCGACCTGGTCGCCGTGCGCTTCGCCCGCAGTGCGGCTCGGCGTTCGGCGGCGCGGGCCGCGGCAATCACTTGGGGCGCAGCACAACAGGGACGTATCAGGCGCGCCGCCAGACACCGAAGTCAGGCCGGAGCGCGGTTCGCGGTGTTGCGCCACCGTATGGCGCACGTAGGCATATACCGATCCCATGCCGATGCCGGCGTGCGCGGTTCGAGGCAAGGTCGCAGGGGCTGTGGTGCTGATCGGCGCGAGCCGAGGGGCCGCTGCTGCCAACGTCCCATGCCGGAAGGCTCCGCCAGTGACCCACTCGTCGTCGAATCCTGCCCTGTCAACGAGCACGCTGCCGCACCACGGCTCGCCGGTCGGTCCCGCCACCGATCGGGTTGCGCTGTATCGCCCGGAATTCGCCGCCCATCCCCATCGGGCCTACGCGAAGATGCGCGCCGAGTACGGCGGGCTGGTGCCGGTGGAACTGGCGCCGGAGGTGCCTGCGACGCTGGTGATCGACTATCGCATCGCGTTGCGGATTCTGCATGACCCCGAGCGTTTTCCGGCCGATCCACGTGGCTGGCAACAATCGGTGCCCGCTGACAGTCCCGTGCTGCCCATGCTGGAGTGGCGGCCGAATGCCTTGCGCAGCGCCGGATTCGAGCACGCGCGATACCGGTTGGTGAACACCGCGGCGATCAGCGCCACGGATCTGCGCGAATTGCGCGCCACGGTAGGGACTTTGGCGGACACGTTGATCGAGCGGTTCGGCGGGACCGGCAGCGCGGATCTGGTGCGTGAGTACGCGGGACCGCTGGCGTTCGGCGTCGTCAACGAGATGCTCGGCTGCCCGCCGGAGATCGGCGAGCGGATCGCGCGGGGGATGGCCGCGATCTTCGAGGGCGCGGATGCCGCGGCGGGCAACGAGCTGCTCACGCAGGCACTGATGGACCTCGTCGCACACAAGCGCGCCACACCGGGAGACGACATCGCCACGCGACTACTGACGCATCAACTCGGCTTGAGCGACCAAGAGCTGGTCCATCAACTCGTCGTGCTCTACGGGGCCGGAATCGAACCGCTGCAGAACCTCGTCCTCAACACGTTGCTCCTGATTCTCGAAGACGAACGATTCGGTGGCGACCTGCTCGGCGGCAGCCTGTCGACCAGGGACGCGCTCGATGAGGTGCTGTTCACCGATCCGCCCATGGCGAACTTCTGCATCAGCTATCCGCGTCAGCCGGTGCTCGTCGACGACATGTGGTTGCCCGCGCATCAGCCGGTGGTGATCAGCATGGCCGCCTGCAACAATGACCCGGCGATCCGTACCGACGACCGCACCGGCAATCGATCGCATCTGGCGTGGAGCGCCGGTCCGCACGCGTGCCCCGCGAGCTCGGCGGCCTACTTGGTCGCGCAGGAGGCGGTGGACCACCTGCTCGATGTGCTGCCCGATCTCCGATTGGCAGTCCCCGCAACAGATTTGGTCTGGCGCCCGGGCCCGTTCCACCGGGCGTTGGCGGCGCTGTCGGTGACGTTTCCGCCGATACCGGTGTGAGGGACGGCATCAGTGTCGTCGCGGTCGCCGAGCATCACAAGGCGGCTTTCAGCCCTTGACCGTCGCCGTGTAGTTGCTGTTGGGGCAGGTGAACCCGCCGTACCCGTCCATGTCGATAGTGCCGCGCAGTGCATCGATTGCGTTTGGTTCGCTGCACAGGTCTGTCCGCATTACGCAAACACATTGACCAATTGTCGAGTGACGTCCATTTTGCGGGTGCCAGTCATTGGTTGCTCGCCTGGTTCGGTTCGGTAGGGGGCGGGTCGTGTTGTGGCGAGGTCGGCAGCGTTGGTGCTGGTGAGGAGGGTATGGGGGTAAGTGGGGACCCCGGCGAGAGTCCCTCCTTTCCACGCCGAGTCCTCTACTATTAATTGGATTGAACCGAACGGCTGCGTGCCTCGTATCTCTCACGGGGGGCGACCGAGAGCAGGCTTGGGAATGGCTGAGAGCGTAGTCCCACTGAAACGAGCGAGCCTGCGGGAATCTGGTGTCCCTTGCCCTTCCCCGGTGCCGGTTGCCGTATATGTGCCGGTGCTGTCCGCCGCCTGCGTCCATCAAGACGTCCGATGATGGAATGAGGAAATATCACATGATGAATCAAAGAAGCTCCGGAAGGATTCGGTCCGCGCTACGCAATCCAATTACTTGGATTGTGGTAGTGGTGGTAGTGGCCGCACTCGCTGTCGGCGGCCCCTTTATCTATCTTCGAATGGTCAGCGCGAACAACCCGGACCCATTGAGCTTCAATGATCTGGCGACCTCGACCAGCGGGCCACCGCGGACGACGGTGATGCCGCCGGTGCCGACGCCCGACCCGGCGAGTGTGACGCCGTCCGTCGCCGCGCTGCCCCCGGCAGAATCCCCGGCCCCACCGCCACCCGAGTCCCCGGCGCCGCCGCCACCAGCGGCTCCGGCGCCGCCGCCACCGCCGGTCGCTCCGCCACCGCCACCTCCTGCGCCCAGTAGTCCGATCGCGGGTACATGGACCGTCGGTTCTGGCACAGAGGCTCGGTGGGCCACCGACGACACGGTCGTGGGGCAGACGTCCCGAGTGATCGGACGGACCTACGATGTGTCGGGAACGATCCAGGTCGATGGCCTGACCATCACTTCTGCGAACATGACGGTCAATATGCAAACCGCGAACTGCGACTGCATGCACGATCCCGCCTACCATCAGATGCTGGAGACGGACAAATTCCCGACGTCGTCGTTCGTGTTGACGAGTCCCATTGTCTTCCCGTCGGTTCCGACCGCTGGCCAGACGGTCAGCGTCCCCGCCACGGGCCGGTTCACCGTCCATGGCGTCACCCGCACGGTGACCTTCAATTTCGAAACCACCGAGGTCGGTCAGCGACTGGCGTTCAAGACCAGCATCCCTGTCGAACCGTCCGATTTCAGCATCCAACCACCGATCAGCAGCAACCCGTTGGGCAGCATCTCCAACACCACCATCGACTTGCTGATCGCTTTCGAAAGGTCATGACCCGAGTGCGGCACGACGATTGATCGTGATGTAGCGCAACGCAATTGGGACGGCCCGCCGGTTCGGCGGACCGTCCCGCTCGGCTGCTTACCAGGTGCCGCGTTTGGCTTGCTCGCGCTCTATCGCCTCGAACAGCGCCTTGAAATTGCCCTTGCCGAAGCCGAGTGAGCCGCGGCGTTCGATCAGCTCGAAAAACACGGTCGGGCGGTCCTGCACCGGCTTGGTGAAAATCTGCAGAAGGTAACCGTTTTCGTCCCGGTCCGCCAGGATCTGCAGGTCGCGCAGTTGCTGAAGCGGCGCCCGGATCGCACCGACTCGTTCGGCGAGGGTGTCATAGTACGAATCCGGGGTAGCCAGGAATTCCACGCCCATCTCGCGCATCGCCCGCACACTCGCCACGATGTCGTCGGTAGCAAGGGCAATGTGCTGCACACCGGGTCCACCGTAGTATTCGAGGTATTCCTCGATCTGGGATTTCCTTGTGCCCGAGGCGGGTTCGTTGATCGGGAACTTGACGCGGCGGTTGCCGCTGGCCACGACTTTGGACATCAGCGCCGAGTATTCGGTGGCGATGTCGTCGCCGATGAATTCGGCCATGTTGGTGAATCCCATGACGCGGCGGTAGAAGTCCACCCATTCGTCCATCCGCTCGACGTTGCCGACGCAGTGGTCGATCGACTGGAAGTACCGATCCGGATGATGCGCGGGTTTGGCGGGAAAGAGCGGTGTCGCCTCGACGAACCCGGGCAGAAACGAGCCGTCGTAGCGGGAACGATCCACCAACGTGTGCTGCGTATCGCCGTAGGTCGCGAGCGTCGCGACGCGGACGGTGCCGTGTCCATCGTGGAGTTCCTCCGGCGGGCGCAACACGGTGGCGCCGCGAGTCCGCGCGTAATTGATCGCCTTATCCACGTCGGGCACCTGGATCGCCAGGTCGGCGACGCCGTCACCGTGCCGCGCCACCGATTCGCCAACCGCCGTTCCTGCCCGCACCTCGCCGGTAAGGACAAATCGGGTCTCACCGGAGGCCAGAACGTATTCGGCGATGTCCGGGCAGCCGGTTTCCGGCCCCCGGTAGGCAACCAGGGTCATGCCGAACGCCGCCGAATAGTAGTAGGCGGCCTGCCTGGCATTGCCGACATGGAATCGCACATGGTCGATGCCGATAACGGGGAACGGGTCGGCCGAATCGTCGTATGCCCCAGCATCTGTCGTGTCCGTGGCGGTGCTCGAGCCCATTCGTCTGCCTGCTATCCGAGTCCGAGTGTCGTCATGATGCCTGCTCATCCTTTGTTGCTCCGGCAGCCGGGCTTGCGCCGAAAATCAGCCCGGATACCCAGATCAGGTAGATCGCCATGGTGATGGCATAGACGGTCAGCCCGTTGTTCCAGACCGGTTGTTGCTCGTCGAGCAGTGTGTGGATCACCAATCCGGTCATGGCCGCGCACACCATGCTCGGTAGCTGTATCGAGGCAAGGAAGGTGATTCGGTTTGCGACGCTTGGCTTTTCCATGCCGCCGGTGAGCAGCTTCCAGCTCACCCACACCGGTAGTGCCGCGGTGAGCAGCATCGCCACGGTGACCGGCAGGGGGAGGGTGCCGACGATCCCGAGCACCGCCAGGCCGAGGTAACACAGCACCTGCCCGCCCGTGTAGAGCCGCACAATCCTGTTGGGCCCCAACACAACTGCTGCCGTCCGCTTGTTGGTCTTACGGTCGCCTTCGATATCGGACAAGTTCATGATGAACTGGCGAAGCACCTGGACGCACAAAATGGGTATCACGATGCTGAGCACGAGGGCGGAGACGGATCCCGCGTAGAAGTAGTAGCTGAGGATGGGAACCAGCCCGTAGAGGCAGATGCCGGATGTCAGCTCGCCGAGTCCGTGGTAGTTGAGCCGGAATGGTGGGGCGGTGTAGAACCAGGCCAGCGCCAACAGCAGCACAACGAACTCGCGGACAACGACATCGGGAACCGCGGAAATGATGAAGAACGCCGCGAACACCAGGACGAAAGCTGAGCTCAGGCTGGTTTCCGGCTTCACCAATCCCTCAACGAGAACACGACTTCCGCCGGTCCACTCGGTATGCGAGGAATTGGCGCGATCCGCAGGCAGATCGAAGTACTCGTTGCAGTAGTGCACCATGAGATGGCTGGTCCACGCGAGTGCGATACCGACGGCGTACCACCCCAGACTCAGTGGATGACCGTCGTGGTCCGCCGCGAGCATGCCCAAGCCGAGCGCCGCCGCGCTCTGCAGGAGGAACCGAGGACGGCCGAGCCGGACGAATGCCTTCAGCCGTACCGAGCGTGGGGCCTCGGTACGGGTGAGTGTGTCACCAGTTTCGATCTCGGCGTCCATCGATACCTCACTGTTCGGCTGGAACGACAGGGCTACAGCGTTCGCTCCATGGCGTAGTGCGCGACTTTCATGAGCCTGCCCCGGCTAGGCGAATCAGGGATCGAAAACAGCCGTTGCACCGCAGACGACACGTATTCGCGCGCCATTTCCCAAGAACGCTCCAGCGCACCCGCATTCTCGAGGAGGATCACCACGGATTCGAATGATTCGTTCCGATAGCGATCGACGACAACGGATCTCGGGATCTCCAAGGCGCGGCTCGCCAAGATGATCGGCAAGGTGGGTCTGCTGTTCTCCAGATCGCTGGTGATCGGCTTGCCCACCTCGTGCTCGGATTCCGTGAAAGGCAAGAGATCGTCCCTGATTTGGAACGCTATCCCGAGTTGCTCACCGTAATCGCCGAGCACGGCCACCTCGTCCGCGGTTCCCCCGGCCAAAATCGCGCCGATCTCACAGGATCCCCGGAACGCCGCGGCGGTCTTGTTGCGGATCATCTCCAGGTAGCTGTCGAGATCACACTCGCTACGGCCACTCAGTCGATCTTCCAGGAGCTGTCCGAGGCACATGGCGCAGATCGCTTGGGAGGCATGCTGAATCGCACGAACCGCGTACTTCTCGGGAACGCCGAGCTGGCTGCTGTAGGTCAACGCGTCGAACAGCGAGCTGATCATGGCGTCGCCGGAAACGATGGCCGCGTTGACTCCGTACTTGTCGAACACCGAAGCGCGCCCGCGGCGCATCAAGTCGCTGTCGATCACGTCGTCCTGGACGAGACTGCCCACGTGCGCCAGCTCGAGGCCTGCCGCGGCGCGAATCACGATTCTGGGGTCGGCGCCAAGGGCCGTTGCGGACTCCATGCAGAGCAGCGGCCGAAGGAGTTTCCCGGGAGGGAGCAGCGCATAGCTGCACACCTCGCTCAGCCGGTCATCCAAACCCGCTGAGCACAGCCGCAATTCGATGATCAGTTGATCGGTGTATTCCTGCCATAGCTCGTCGATCATCGGTACCCAGGGCGGCGGACCGACCGCATCGGTGCCGTCCTGTTGTGAGACCACGGCTCACTACCTCTCTCGTTCTGCGGAGTCGCCGGCTTCGGTTGCGGCGCTCAGTGCCTGATACCGGCCGAGTGCGCTCAGCGGGAAGACGATGCTGTAGGAGCTGTAGTGGATGTAGACGCCATCGGGGAGTCCGGTTCCGGTGAACTGAGGTTCGTCCCACCCTCCGTCGGGGCGTTGCGTCTGGATCAGCCAGTCGATGCCACGGTCCACAGCCGGGGATCGGCCTGATGCGGCTATCAGGGCGAGCAGCGCCCACGCCGTCTGTGATGCGGTGGAGGTCCCGGAACCGATCCACTTCGGGTCGACATAGGACAGCGGGTCCTCGCCCCAGCCGCCGTCGGAGTTCTGGTGCTCCTCCAGCCAGCGCACGGCTCGCCGGATGGCGTGGTGCTTCGCGGGCAGGCCCGCGCCGATCAACGCGGGCACCACGGCGCCCGTGCCGTACACATAGTTGACACCCCACCGGCCGAACCACGATCCGTCGGCCTCCTGATGATCCAGCAGCCAGCGCACCCCGTGTTCGACCTGGTCGGCGTACCGTTCGCCGTGCTCGGCCAGCATCTCGACCATGTGCGCGGTCACGTCGGCCGAGGGCGGATCGGTGACGTCGGCGAACTCGTTGAACGGCAGCCGCTTGACCAGCGTCTCGGTGTTGTCGGCGTCGAAAGCGGCCCAGCCGCCGTCGCGCGACTGCATGCCCGCGCCCCACGCCACACCGCGTTGCACCGCCGAATCGGAACCATGGAGCCGGGTCAGCGCCCTGACCACCATGGACGTGTCATCCAGGTCGGGGTAGTAGATATTGACGAACTCGAAAGACCAGCCACCGGGACTCAGTCCGGGACGGCGCTTGGCCCAATCGCCTACGGTCCTGACCTCCTGGGTCAACAACCAGTCAGCGGCCCGTTTGAGGGCGGGGTGATCAGTGTCCACGCCCGCGTCGGTGAGCGCGAGCAACGACAGCGCCGTGTCCCACACCGGCCCCTGCATCATCTGGATCCATTGCGCGGGGCCGTCCGGGGTTTCTTCGTGCACCACGAAGGTGTCGAGGTTGCGCAGCCCGGCGGCCAGCACCGGATGATCCACCGGCAGGCCGAGCGCAGACAGCGCGGCAATCGAGTACAGGTTCAGTTGCTGTACGCCCGCCCAGCTCCCATCGGAGTCCTGCCGCTCGATGATCCACTGTTCGGCACGTCGTAATGCCGTCTGGCGCAAGGGTTTCACCGGCAGCCGCTGATAGGCCTGCAACAGGTAGTCCGCGCCGTAGAACGCGCGGCTCAGCAAGTCGGTGGGGCGTGGCCGCGTCGAGACATCGCCTGCCAGGTCGGTGAGGGTGAATCCCACCGAGCGCACCGGTCGGAAATGGGCGATCACCGCGAGCGGTACGACAATATGGCGCGTCCAATTGGCCCAGGAATAAATGTTCAGCGGTGCCCACGTCGGCAGCAAGGTCAGTTCGGGCGGCAGGACCGGAATGTCATCCCAGGACCACAGGCCCAACATCGCTAGCCAGAATCGGGTGATAACACTGGCTTGGGCCACGCCGCCGTTTTCCCGAATCCAATTGGCTGTCCGGAGGAGATGTGGTTCGTCCGCGTTGTCACCGCAGATTCGGAGCGCGACATAAACTGTCAAGGTCGTGGACAGGTCGCCGGGCCCGGCGTGGTATTTCGCCCAGGTGCCGTCGGAGCGCTGCTGCGAGCGCAGCCAGCGCGCCAATTCGACGGCCTTGGTCTCGTCTCGGATGCCCAGAAACTCCCGTAGGAACAGGTCCCCGGCTTCGTTGATGGCGCAGGTCGCCAGCGGCTGGCACCACCAGCCTTGTGGCGAC
Organism: Nocardia sp. NPDC049149; assembly: GCF_043197455.1. Taxonomy (NCBI): domain Bacteria; kingdom Bacillati; phylum Actinomycetota; class Actinomycetes; order Mycobacteriales; family Nocardiaceae; genus Nocardia; species Nocardia sp. NPDC049149. The sequence goes on along the minus strand of NZ_JBICTD010000021.1, from coordinate 16,688 downwards.
TGCAACCCCAGCAGGTGATCGAGGCTCCGACGAAGGGCGTCGGCGACTCCCGATTCCCACTCGATCTTGTCGGGGCTCATAGCTCTAAGACGATACCGGACCGCGGGGTAGGGCACCCGGTATTGCCTCGTACCCGATGTATTTTCCAGAGGAATGGCGATAGGCCGTGCGGGTCAACGAGATTCGTGATGCTACAGCGATTGATACAGTTGTCGAAGTGCTTAAATTGTTGGGTGCCAATATGTTACGACGCACAGGTGAGTCGGTGATGCGGAAGCGTCGGTGTGTTCGGCCGAGGCTCGGGTGTGGCAATTGCGTTAGAGGAGATGGTGGTTGGGGTTCGGTGGCGGGGCGATCTCGGCTGTCGGCGTTGCGGTGTGATCGTCCAGCACGACAGCATTGCCGCCCTGTTGTTTAGCCCGGTACATCGCGGTGTCGGCGCGGTGGAGAAGCTCGGTGACCGACTCGTCGGCCGGATCGTGGCCGGCGTTGTCGGTGTCGAGGACGGCGAGGCCGATGCTGGCGGTGACGGGGGCTGGGCCGGTTGGTCCGGCGATGGCGTCGCGGAGTCTGGCGGCGGTGGCGCACGCGGCCGTCATCGGCACTCGGGTGAGGATGGCGAACTCTTCACCGCCGGTGCGGGCCACCAGCGCGCTGGGTGGGGCGATGGTGCGAAGGAGCCCTGCCGTATGCGCCAGCACAGTGTCGCCGATGTGATGGCCGAATTTGTCGTTGATGCTCTTGAAGCGATCGAGGTCGATCACGATCGCACAGAGCGTTGACGGACTGTCCTGTTCGATCACGTGGGGTGCCCGAAACTCCAGTCCGCGCCTGCTCAGCAGGCCGGTGAGGGCATCCGACAGTTTGTCCTCCCACACCAGCCATAGACCGAAGTGGAGCGCAGGCAGAGCGCCGATATTGATCGACACTGCTGCCGCGATCGTCGCGAAGGCAGCGATGGCGGTGTCTCCCGCCAGCAAGGGAACCCACAGCACCAGAACGGTGGCCACGCTCCAGAGTGCGTGTGCGACAAGGGCTCTGGCGGTGTGGAAGATCATGAAATAGAGGCCGATGGCGAGCAGGAGAATGATCCCGGCCGACCTGCCGAGGAAATAGTCGCCCTTCACGCACACCGCGGTGATGGCCGCGTCCGCGACGGTGAACAGCGCTAACGACTGCGTGGCCGTCGGTAGCGGCAGTGCCCACCAGCGCAGTGCCCACAGCGCCGCCGCGGCAGCGCTGACGATCACCAGGGTGCGGTCCACCGTATTGCTCGGACCGCCCGACGACAGTGCGGCGAAGATCAGGACAATGCTCAGGACTGCCCCCGCTGCCCCGGCGACAGCTTTCATCCAGCCGACCGCGGAATGGTCGACCAGGGCTTTCATCAGCATGGGGTAGTGGTCACGATCGTGCCACCAAGAGCCCACCATCTCTCGGTTGTCCATGAACGGCCTCCTGGTGTCACCCGATGAGTGCCAAATCCGTACTGAGCCGATCGATGATGCGAGCAAGTAATGATAGCGGCCTAGTAGCTGTGCGCACTCGGTGCGCCGCGCGGTGAGCCCCTGTGGCACTCAGTCGCCGGGGTCGGTGGACAGCATCGTTCGAATGGCGTCTGCCAAATACTCGACCGTCGCTCGGTCGGCGCGTTCGGAGGAACGTAGCGATCGAGACACCGCCACGCCGCGCAGCGCGGCGACGGCGAGTTCCCGGGCTGCTGGATATCGCGCGTGCGCGACCAGGGTCGGACCGAAGAGGGTGTCGATGACGCGGTGCAGGTCGCGGCCTGCTCGACGTTCGGCGACCCGGAGGACGGCGGCGAGTTCGGGGTCGGTGCGTGCGGCTGCCCATAGTTCGAACTCGGCCTGAGCGGGCGGGCGGGTCATGCTCTCGTACAGCGCGGTCAGGGCGCGGTGGATCGGGTCGGTGGTGTCGCCGATCCGCTCGGCTGTCGCCTGTGTCGTGGCCTCGTTCAACTCGACGAGGTTGGCGACGAGTGCTTCGGTCAGCTCACGCATGGTCGGGAAGTGGTGCAGCAGCGCGCCCCGGCTCAGGTCGGCCGCGCGCTGGACGGCGACCGTTGTCAGGGCCGAGTATCCGCGCTCTACCAGCAGGTTCGTTGCGACGTCCAAGATTCGTGCGCGGGTCGCCTGCTTCTGCTCAGCGCGTGTGGTCACCGCGGGGGCTCTCCGTTTCGTCGGTCCGGCGTCGGGTCGAGAATTTCACAGTCACTATTGACTGTCAATGGGTCCTCGAGTCAAGCTCCACTCGATGCTCCGAGCGGCGAAGGCCTCGACGACCGGCCTCGCTGCTCACTTGTTCGAAGGGAAAGCCATTGTCTGACAAGCAATCTCATTCCGGTACTCGCCCGGCGGCCTGGTATGAGAACTGGACCGAGGTGCCCGATTCGCCGTGGCACGAACGTCCTGAGCCCAGCGGTGAGCGTCAGTACTCGACACTGACCTACGAACGAGACGGCCGGATCGCCCGGATCACGTTCAACAGGCCGGAGAAGGGCAATTCGATCACCCCCGCGACCCCGCTGGATCTCGCCCATGCCGTCGAGCGCGCAGATCTGGACCCGCGGGTGCATGTGATCCTGGTCAGCGGGCGAGGCAAAGGGTTCTGTGGCGGCTACGACCTGGACATGTTCGCCGAGCGCGCGTTCGCCACCGAGGGCAACCCCGACGACGTCACCGGCACCGTGCTCGACCCTGTGGTCAACGCCGCGAACCACAATCCTTGGGGCACTTGGGATCCGATGATCGACTACGCGATGATGAGCCGCTGCAACCGTGGTTTCGCCAGCCTGCTGCACGCCAACAAACCCACCGTCGCGAAACTGCACGGATTTGCGATCGCCGGCGGCACCGACATCGCGTTGTACGCCGACCAGATCATCTGCGCCGACGACACCAAGATCGGCTATCCGCCGACCCGGACCTGGGGCATCCCCGCGGCAGGAATGTGGGCACACCGCCTCGGCGACGCCCGCGCCAAACGCCTGCTGTTCACCGGTGACAGCCTCAGCGGCAAACAAGCCGAGGAATGGGGCCTGGCGGTGGAGTCATGCCCCGCCGAGGAACTCGACGCACGCACCGAAGAGCTGGTGAACCGGATCGCCAGAATGCCGGTCAACCAGTTGATGATGGCGAAGCTGGCACTCAACTCGGCGCTGCTGTCCCAAGGCGTGGCCAACTCGGGCATGATCAGCACCGTCTTCGACGGCATCTCCCGCCACACCCGCGAGGGATACGCGTTCCAATTGCGTTCCGCCACTGTCGGTTTCCGTGAAGCCGTGCGCGAACGCGACGAGCCGTACGGCGACTACAAACGCGCGCAGTTCGAACACTGAACTCGGCTTCCTCCTTGGTGGAACACCGCCCGACCTCCGGTAGGGGCTGTGCGAAGGACTTGCAGAACGCCAACTCCGTATCAGCCGAACGCATCTCGTACCACCTTCAGTGCTGGATCAGTCCGCCGACCGGAGTCGAGCTGACGTGACCAGTCGCCGGGAGGGTCTGTGCCAGAGCGAGACCGGTATCGACAAGCGATGATCGGCGCAAAGTAGGCACCTCGGCGAGCAGCGTCCAGGTCGGTTCGACAGTGGCGCCGTTCAATTCGCCTCTGAGCCGGCCGCCGATGACGCGGACACGATAAAAGATGCCAACGTTCTGATGCTCGACGCCTGCCCGGGCAACCGCTGCGGGAATCACTCTCGAGTCCACGCCGAGGAGCCGTTCGACGATCCCTTCGTAGCCGGTCTCCTCGCGCAGCTCACGAGTCACCGCATCGAAGGGATCTTCGGTGTGCTCGACCCCGCCACCCGGCAAAGTCCACGTCGTTTCGCCGGTTTCGGCCACATGCCGAGCAAGCAGCACCCGGCCCAGCTCCAAGCAAACGCCATACGCCGCGATCCTGAAACTCACCCACTGGACTTTATCTCTACGCGTGAATCACCAAGAGTCTGCCGGGCGTACGAGTTGTACGCCCGGCAGGGTCCCGATCATCGTTTCAGACGCGGCGTCCCGCCCGCGCGAGGATGTCGGCCGCCGCCGGGTCGGCCTTGATCGCTTCGTCGAAAGTTTCCTTGGGCAGCACGGTGTTCCCGGCTACGGTCACTGTCTTGGGCGGGTCGTCGTAGCCTGCGGGCAGGACGTCCCAGAAGTTGCCGAGGAAGGCGACGTGCTCCAGCGGCGGACCCACCTGCAGCACGATCGGCGTGTCGGCCCGGCACACGATGTTCCCGATGACGGTGATCCACGCGGCGCCATAGTCGGCGTAGAGCCCGAAGTTGTACGACGTCAGGACATCTCGGATCACGTTGCCCCTGACCACCGCCCCGCTGGCGAACGACGAGCCCTGCGGTGCGGACAGGTAGATCCCGCCGCCGTCCATCAACACGCTCATGCTCCGTTCGACGAGGTTCCCGATCACCTGGGTGCCGTTGGCCCGGTCGCCGCCGGTGATCACGATGCCGTTGTGCGGCACATCGTGGATCTCGTTGTGCGCCACGGTGGTTTCTGCGGAGATGAAGACCAGGACGGCGGGCGAACCGCGGTACTCGGTGCCGATGTGGTGGATGAGATTGTCCTCGACAGTGACGCGAGTGGAGCCATGGACGGCGATCCCGCTGCCCGAGATCTCGTCGAAGACGTTCCCCCTGACCTCGACGTCGCTACCGCCGTCGATAGCCAGCCCACCGGCGCCGAGGCGAGTGAAGTGGTTGCCCTCCAGCACTATTCGGCTGACCGAGTCGAGGATGACGTTGGCAGGCAACTGGGTCGGTGTCGCCGGAACGTGGACATAGCCCACATCGGCACCCATGTCGATCTTCTGGAATTCGCCGTGCTCGTGGCGGCTGTTGCCGTGATAGTGCAGGTAACCGCCGGTGCGGTTGGGACCAGACCAGTTTGTCTCGGCGAAGGTGAGACCGCGCAGCGCGATGTCCTGCACGTTCTTCGCGCTGACAAGTGTTTCGAGAACGGGCACGATCACGGTGGTCTTGCCGATCTCCTCGCCGGGGCGCGGGTGGTAGTGCAGGACGTGTCCGCCCGGGTCGGAGCGGTCGACGGCGAAGGTGCCCGGCTCGCCGAGGAAGGCCACGTTGTTCTCGAGCACCGACGGTGCGGCGAGGCCGTCCCAGGCCCCGTCATCCCCTGCGCCGTACCACTTCGAGTCGTAGAGGGATTTGGCGTTGTCGAAGGCGGGTTGGGCCATGGTGATGGTGGTCGAGGAGGCGTCTCCGGAGATGGCGGCGACCGCCAGGCGGGCTTCGGACCACGGATAGACGCCTGGGTAGACGAACTCCAGTCCTGAGGGGTCCGGCCACGACTGAGGCTCCGCGCTGTCCGTGACGTAACCGGTTGCTGTTTTCGTCACGATTCCCGGAAGTCCGGTGGTGCGGGCCGCCCGGGCAGCCGGGCGGTCGTCGACGGAGAGCCGTCGTGGTTCCAGGTCGCCGATCGGGGCGGTCCATACGCCGTCGGCGCCCGCGGACCAGCCGGTGACCTCGCGGCCGCCGCTGAGTACGACCTTCTCCTGGTCGGCTGTTCCGTAGCCGTTGGCCTGGTAGACCACTCGGAAGCCGTTTGTTCCGGAGTCGGCCTGCGTGTCGTCGAAGGTGAGCGGTTCTTCGAGGTGGTAGACACCGGCTCGGAAGGCGACGACGATGTCGCTGGTCATCTCGGCGGTGAGCGCGCGGACGGCTCGCTGGGCCGCGTGCGGGGTGGCGAACGGCCGGTCGAGGGTGCCTGGCCAGCCGTCCTGGCCGTCGGGGGACACGTACAACCTGTTTTCGGGCATGGCGAGGCGCTCCTACGAGAGGGTTTATAGGATATACTGAGGTTTATTAGTTAAACACGATCGAGTGAGAAGCGTCAAGGGAGTAGCGGGTGGCTGAAGACGACACACAGCCGGATCCGGAACGTGCGATCGAGCTGCTGTGGGGCGCGCGCGAACCGGACCGGCCAGGGTTGAGCCTCGGCCGGATCGTCGCGGCGGCGATCGAGGTCGCGGACGCCGAGGGGCTCGGCGCACTGTCCATGCGCAAGGTCGCGGAACGGTTCGGCACCACGACGATGTCGCTCTACCGCTACGTTCCCGGCCGGGCGGAACTGGTGGAACTGATGCGGGACGCCGTCTACGGGGAGGCGCCGCTGGCGCCCGCGGACGGGCTGGGCTGGCGCGCTGGCCTCGAACGCTGGGCGCGCCGGGCGTGGGGGATCTACCAGCGGCATCCTTGGCTGGTCGACAGCGCGGGCAGCCGCCGCCTGCCCGGGCCGAACATCATGGCCGGGTATGACCACGCGCTCGACGTCGCGGCACGCGGCGGCCTGGCGCCCGCTCAGGTGTTCGCGGTCGTGAATCTCGTGGGTGGGTTCGTCGAGTCGGTCGCGCGGCAGGTGGGGGAGACCGCGGAGGTTCAGCGGCGCACCGGGATCTCCCATGAGCGCTGGTGGAGCGAACGTGAGTCTCTGTTCGAGCGATTGGACGCCTATCCGGCCTTGAGCAGGCTGTGGGAGAGCGGCGGGATGGACGAGCCACTCGACCCGTTCGAGTTCGGGCTGCAACGCACGCTCGACGGTGTCCAAGTGCTCATCGAAAGTCGGAATCGTGATGTAATGCGTGACGAAAGTGAAGGGGCGAAGTGCGTAATGTGCGGGAAGCCGTTGGACGAGGCAGCGCGGGGACGGCGACGGGACTACTGCTCGAGGGCCTGTCAGCAGCGCGCCTACCGTCAGCGTCAGTCGACTCCGTCTTGATTCTTCCTGGCCGGCGAACTGACTTTGGTTCTCGGCCCGACAGACTCGTCCGTCTTTGCCTCGGCTAGTCCGGGCAGGCTACTGGCGTGTGGTTGCTTTCTCGGTGGTTATCGACCGGACATCGGGGAGGGCGAGGATCGCGAGGTTTACGACCACGACTAGGACCGCCATGGTCAGGAGTGGGGCGGTGTTGCCGGTCATGGTGGCGATGGGTGCGGCGAAGGCCGTGCCGAGCGGGCGGGCGGCGAGTGACAGTAGGACGTCGTAGGAATCGGCGCGAGCTAGCGCCTCGGGCGGGAACTCGCGTTGTATTGTGGTCTGCCACACCGTGTTCAGGAGCCCGACGCCGAGCATCGCGGCACCATAGGTGATGGCGTCGACCCACACCGGTGCCAGCGTCGCGAAGCTGATCATCGGCAGGGCGAACAGGGTGGCGCATACCGATGTCAGGACGAGCGGGCGCTGCACTCGCAGCCGGGGTGCGATCAGCGCGCCGAGGACCACCCCGGCCATGCCTGCCTGATAGATCAGTACCCAGGACATCTCGCCGCCGAGCGATCGCACCGCGATGAGCGGGCCGAGCGTCATGAGTATGCCCGCAGCGAGATTCGAGACGCCGTGCCCGATCAGGTTGGACCAGAACCACGGGCGGCTGCGTACCTCGAACCAGCCTTCGGCCAGCTGCCGGAGGAACGAGACCGGATGCTCGACCACCGCACGCGGCGCCACCCGGAGCCCGCCTAGGGTGCAGGCCGCCACCGTGAATACCGCGGCGGTGACGATGAATGTCCAACCGGGGCCGACCGTTACCGCGAGCACGCCGGCGACGCCCGGTCCGGCGACCAAGGTCACGCCGCGCACCACGCCGAGATAGCTGTTGGCCCGCAACCGATGTGCCTGCGGGACCGTCGCGAAGATCAGCGGTGACATGGTCGGGGTGCCGAAGGCGACGCCGATGCCGGTGATCGCCGAGAGAACCGCCAGATCGGTGATTCGCACTACGCCGCTGAGCAATTCGAGGCCGATCCCGAGCTGCGCGAGCCCGCGCGTCAGGTCCGCGGCGAACGCCACCTTCTGCGGCGGGAATCGGTCAGCCAGCACTCCGCCGATCGGCAGCAACACCAACTGTGGCAGCAACTCCGCGGCGAGGACGATGCCCAGGTCGCCGGCCTGGCCGGTGGCATCGATCACCGCGAGGGTGAGCGCCATCGGCACCAGTGCGGTCGCCAGGAACGACAGCGTGCGCCCGAGCATCAACCTGCCGAAACCGGGTACCTGGCGCAGGGTTTGGGTCATCGGCACACCTCGCACGCATACGGCGAGAACGCCTCGAACAAGCGTGATGGCAACGCGCTCCTCGCCCCCTGATTCCGAGTGGAAACAATACAATCGATCTCGCAGAGCCGCGGCCGCCGAATGCGCATGTGACTCGGATCACCGGGACCGCGCCGGCGACAGGTCAAAACGACTGCCGCGGAACACAATCACCGGCATCAGGACGCGGATGATGGAACGCGTGCATCACCTTCTGGCGGACCAACTCGCGAAGACGTTTGTCCCCACTCGGATCCATGCCCTCGGCAACGAAGACAGCATCGGTGAACGAGTCGACGTCCTTAGGCGGCGACGTGCACAACCTGCTCTTTTCATCCAATGGCAGACAGAAACCCAGATCGACGCACAGGTTGTCGAGCAGGGATGCCACGTCTAGGTCCTCATGACTCATACGCGGGAGTCTGCCTGAGATGACCTCCGCCCCAGACGCCCTTGCCCTGGCACGTGCCATCAAGCGCTGTTCCGTCAGGCCGTGCTGGGGTCCGTCAGGCCGTGCTGGGGGCAGGACATTGGGGGATGGTTAATGATTCGATGTTTTTTGCGCCGTCTGTGCAATGAATTGCTCTTTGATGTTTTCCTTACGCAACATACTGTCGTTACGGCACGTCAAACCACATCGCGAAGAACATCAAAGTGCTGCACCTTGGAGGTCCACCGATGACGACGGCCATCCCCGCCGGACGAGTCGCGCGCAACTACAACCCGCTGCCCATCATCGCTGAACACGCCGACGGTGTGTGGATCACCGACACGGACGGTCGCCGCCATCTCGACATGCTCAGCGCCTACTCGGCCATGAACTTCGGCCACGGCCACCCGGCTCTGGTGGCGGCGGCCCAGGACCAGCTGCAGCGCATGACGCTCGTCAGTCGAGCTTTCGACCACAACCTCCTCGAGCTCTTCGCCGAGCGTCTCACCGAGCTGGTCGGTGCCGAGATGATGATCCCGATGAACACCGGTGCGGAGGCGGTCGAGACCGCGATCAAGGTCGCTCGCAAATGGGCATACGAGGTCAAAGGCGTTCCGCGCGACCGAGCGGAAATCATTGTGGCGGCAGGCAACTTCCACGGCCGCACCACCACCATCGTCGGCTTCTCCGACGATCCGGGCGCGCACGACGGATTCGGGCCGTACGCACCGGGTTTCATCCTCGTCCCCTACGCCGACGCCGACGCCATCGAGCGCGCCATGTCGGACAACACCGCGGCCGTCCTGCTGGAACCGATCCAGGGCGAGGCCGGGGTGATCATTCCGCCCGACGACTACCTGCCGCGAGTGCGTGCGCTGTGCACTGAGCGCAACACCCTGTTCATCGCCGACGAAGTCCAGTCCGGCCTCGGTCGCACCGGAACTACGCTCGCGGTCGACCGCGTCGATGTCACCCCGGACCTCGTCGTCCTCGGCAAGGCCCTCGGTGGTGGCATCGTCCCAGTGTCTGCCGTGGTAGGCAGCCGCGAGGTGCTCGGCGTATTGCGACCCGGCCAGCACGGCTCGACGTTCGGCGGCAACCCACTGGCCTGCGCGGTCGGCCTTGCCGTGGTCGAGCTGCTCGCGGACGGCCATTACCAGCGACGTGCCGAACGGCTGGGAACTGTGCTGGCCGAACACCTCGCACCGCTGCGCGGGCACGGCGTCGATCAGGTTCGCGTCGTAGGCCTGTGGGCCGGCGTCGACGTCGATCCCACACTCGCTACGGGACGCGAGATCTGCGAACGCCTGGCCGAACGCGGTGTCCTCGCCAAGGACACCCACGGCTCGACCATCCGCCTGTCACCGCCCTTGGTCATCGAGGAGAACGAATTGACTTGGGCAGTAGGCGAACTCGCCGCAGTACTGGCCGAGCTTCGCTGATCGGTTTGCGGCGACATGCGGTCGCCGAGCATGGGAGATTGGGCGGCGGTACTCGCAGAGCCGTACACCCGCATCGCGCTGGAGTTCGTCAGGCTGCCGCGGATGTTCGTGCGGTACAACGGTTTGCTTCGCTGCCGCGGCTTCCACCGGCCGCATGAGCCGAGATGAGGGCTCGACGGTACTGGGCCCGCGGTCCTTCCCGCTGGCGGGAAGGACCGCACCGACTCGAGTGCGATGCTGCGTCGATGTCCGAGGAAATAGTCCCGTTTCGCATCGATATCCCGCAGACGCAGCTCGACGATCTGCATGAGCGACTGACGCGCACGCGCTGGCCGGAGCCACTACCCGGTGACGACTGGGACACCGGCGTGCCGACGGCCTGGTTGCAGGAACTGGCCGAATACTGGCGCGACGGCTACGACTGGCGGGCGGCCGAGGAACGGATCAACCAGTTCCCGCAGTTCACCACCGAGATCGACGGCCAGAACATCTACTTTCTGCATGTCCGCTCCCCAGAGCCTGGCGCGTTCCCACTGATCCTGACGCACGGCTGGCCCGGTTCGACCGTCGAATTCCTCGAGGTGATCGGCCCGCTGACCGATCCCGCCGCGCACGGCGGCGACCCTGCCGACGCGTTCGACGTCGTCATCCCGGCACTGCCCGGCTTCGGATTCTCCGGCCCGACCAGCGAACCGGGCTGGGACGGACCGCGCATCGCCCGCGCATGGGTCGAGTTGATGCGACGGCTCGGCTACACCCGCTTCGGCGCGCAGGGCGGCGATATCGGGGCCACGGTGAGTCCCGCGGTAGGCAGGGCTGCGCCCGATCAGGTCGCCGGAGTGCACGTCAACGGCGGTCCCGCGGTGCTGCCACCGCTGCCGCTGAGCCAAGAGGAGCTCGCCGAACTCAGCGAACTCGAGCGGGACCGGGTGGCCCGTGTCCAAACGTTCATGCAGGTGGAACACGGCTACATCGTGATTCAGGCGACCCGCCCGCAGACGATCGCCTACGGGCTCAACGACTCCCCGGTCGGTCAACTCGCGTGGATCATGGACAAGTTCCGCGAATGGACCCATCCGCGTACGGCGCTGCCCGATGCCGTGCTGGACCGAGACGTACTGCTCACCAACGCATCGATCTACTGGTTCACCGGAACCGCGGGCAGCGCTGCGTATGTCGGGTACGCCCAGGCGTCGGGCTGGGGTGCGAAACCGGCCGATTCCGGCGTGCCGACCGGTGCGATCGTGTTCGCCCACGATGTCGGGGTGCGGCGCTACGCCGAACAGGAGAACACGATCACCCACTGGGTGGATGTCACCGATCGGGGCGGTCATTTCGCCGCGTTGGAGGAGCCCGAACTCTTGGTCGGGGATATCCGGGAGTTCTTCCGTAAGCTTCGCTAGCAACAGGGTCGGCGGGCGGTCACCTCAGGGCCAGGTGGTCCATCAGCCACTCCAGCACGTGCAGCGGCGCCCTGTCCAGCATCATTTCCAGGCCGTCGTTCTCGTCACGCGTCACGGCGTGGATGTGCAGGTGCCCTGCGGTTTGGGTCGCGGGTTCGCCGCGTGAGGTGATGATGTCGACGTTGGGCGTGTCGCGGGTGAGTTCGACCACGTGCGCCATCATCGCGCCGGACGTCGCCGGATCGACCGAGACGTCTTGGACATGGATGTCCTCGCCGTCGGCGCCCGGCACATACCCGTTCGGGATGACCAGCCGGTGCCCGCCGGGACGCACCGGGTCCAGCGGCTCGAGCGCGATGCCGTCGGACCATTTTCTCAGCAGTGTCGTCAGGGGGCTGCCCGCGATCACCTTGCAGAAGCCGCAAGGGAAGATCTTCAGCGGCTTGAACGGTTGTCCCTCGTGTTGTTTGGTCCACGCCAGTATCTGCTTGTCGCCGAACTTCCGTGGCACGACGCTGACCGGCCCGAAATCCGCACCGAGCCCCCGACGGGTGACGATCACGTTGCAGGATTCCATGTCTTTGGCCAGCTCGGCGGCGTACGCCACCCGCTGCGCCACCGACGCGCCCCGTGGCCCATCGGACACGACGATCAGATGACCCTCGGCCACACCATTTTTGGGCCGAACCGCGAGCGCGCCCGGCCACCGCTTGACCACATCTTCGGGACCCCATATCCAGGTGCGTTCGGCGATCCGAGAGAAGGGTGTCCAGGCTCCGGCAGCGCCTCCGGTCAGCGGCTCCCGCATCGGCAGGGCGAACTGTTGGTCGCGATCCGTCAGATGCGGCCCGACATTGCGCGTATGGCTGATCATGTCATGCATGGGCTGAGCCAGCCCCCTGGCATACGCGTCGAGCTTTCTGCTGATAGCGCCGCTCACGTAGTTACACACCTGACCGAGCTCCAGGCTCACCCTGAAACACCCTCCCACACCACAGTTCGATCACCGACGCCAGCACATCGGCAACGGCAGTGCTGCCAGGAGCAGAACCGCACAGATACCCACAACAGCCGAAATCAACTCTGCCACAGCGGTATCACCATGGCATTGCCATAGTTGGTGAATCCAGCCGCCGCGCAGACTCATTCAGGGGTCCGACACAACGAGCCTTCCGTCTGGTTATTCCGTGTCGCACAAACGCTTTTCGACGATTTCCAGGGCCGCTGTCAGGTCGGCGCGGGCTTCGCGGGCGATCGAATGCAGCTCGGGTCGGTGGGTGTTGGGCAGGAGGAAGCTGGCGAGCAGCAGTTCTGGGTCGACCGCTTCGACGAGGGTGGTGTCGCCGTCTCTGCGCACAACCACATTGCAGGGGAGGAGCAGGCCCATCCGGGGGTCGATGGTGAGTGCTCGGTGCGAGAGGGCCGGGTGGCAGGCACCGAGAATCAGATATTCGCCCATGCGCACCCCGAGGCTTGTCTGCAGCGATTGGCGCATATCGATCTCGGTCATGACTCTGAATCCGTGTTTTGCCAACACCTTCCGCAGCTCGGACACGGTGTTGGCGAACAGCGCGGGCACTCTGATCGAGAGTTCGGTCGCAGCGACAACCGGTATCCGGACCTCGGTCACCAGGTCACGCGGATGCACCGCTTCCTCCGGCGCGATCAGGTACACCTCGGTCAGCGGTCCTACGGGCCGAAACTTCGACGCACGAATCCACTCTTCGAGTGCACGGTAGGCGTCACCGATCCGTGTGTAGTCGCCGCGGTGGGTGGTGTGCGCGAACCATGCCGGCTCGAGGTGTCGCACCCTGACTTGGTCGGTGCCGTCGTCGAGTGGCCCGCCGGCGACCGGCAGGCCGAAGTCGACTGTCGTGGACATACCTGGACCGAACTCACCGAGATACGTTGTCGATGGTGGTCCGACGGGTGCGAGGCCGGTGCGCTCGGCTAGACCGTAGAGCGCCCGCATTCCCGCGTTGACATCGTCCCCCGCGCGGTCGGTGCGCACGGTTCGGCGCAGTTCGAGCATGGTCTGGGTGGTCGATTCGACGACCGCGACTCGATACGACATCGTCGGCTCCTCCGATCCGGATTTGACGCGCGCTGCGGGGTGACCTTGATGGTGGGTCATCCATGTCGGTCCAGATCCTGGACCGTGCGGAGTTCGACGCTACTGACGAGCTATCGTCCGGCACAGTGCCGAACCGACTCTTGTCAAAGGACTTTTGGCCATCCGTGGTGCCGCATTTCTGACACGGTCGACTATTCCGGGTGCACCACCATGACGGGGCAATGCGCATGCTGCACAAGCCAATTGCTGGTGGAACCCAGCAGCAGTCCGCTGAATCCGCCGCGACCGCGACTGCCGACGACGACCAGCTGGGCGGACTTGGACCATTCCTGCAACTGCGTGCGTGGTCCGTCGAAATACACCTTGCGGGTGAGGTCGACATTCGGGTACTTCGTCTGCCAGCCCGCGAGCCGTTCGGCCAGCAAGGCATGCTCGGCCTGCTCCAAAGCGGTGATCGGGAGGTCGGGATAATTCGTGCCCGCGTACGCGCCGAACGACAGATCGCTCCATGCGTGCACGGTGATCAGCGGCGCGTTCCGCTCGGCCGCCTCGGCGAAGGCCGCCGCGATCGCGGCTTCGCCGACCTGGCTTGCGTCGGCGCCGAGCACGACCGGACGCTGTTCGCCAGCCTGCTCGGCGCCGGTCCCGCGCACGATCACGATGGAACCGTGGCCGTGACTGGTGACCGCCATCAGCGTCGAACCGAGGTGCGCGAGCGCGCCGACTCCCGAGGTCGCACCGAGCGCCACCATGTGCGCTTTCTCCGAGAGGCTGATCAGCAGTTGAGCCGGATTACTTTCGGAGAGTAGAGTTTTGACGGTCAGATCGGGAGCGAACCGAAGTGCGAGCAGATGCGCCTTGTCGAGGACATCCGCACCGTGTTCACGCATCTTCTCGGTCACCGAGGGCACCATCACGTCATAGGTGCCGAGCACCGAGCGCGTGGCGGCGAGGTCGAGGCCGAACACGATGAGCAGCCTGCGACCGCGCTGTGCGGCGGTCTCGGCGGCCCAGCGGACGGCCAGGTCGGCGCCTGCGGAGCCATCAGCGCCGACCACGATGTCAGCGTTGGCGAGCTGGTGTAGGTCGCCGGTGTGGTGAGCGGTCATGATCCGGGCCCCTTAGGATTTCGGTGTTTCCGTCGGCTCTCAGGGTAGGAATTCGGCACGGGCGTGACTGCTGGCGTTGGTCACCAACGGTGAGGCCGAATGGCCGAAGGTCCTTGATCCTCGCGGCCTTCCGGTTCGAGCTCAGCCGCTCGGCGGCAGCGGGCGGGAATCATCCGAAGTCCTTCAGACAAGGGACGTCATGCCCTAACGAAGGTGTGGCGCCGCTGGCACCGTGGAGTGAAACATTCGGAGGGACGTTATGCAGCGCGGAATGCCCGACTACAACATCGTCAAGACAGCATTGGCGCTCGCGGTGCGGGCGCCGTCGATCCACAACATTCAGCCGTGGCGCTGGCGGATCGGCGATCGATCGATTCACCTGTACCTGGATCCGACGCGGGCATTGCCCGCCACCGATCCCGACGAGCGCGACCTGCTGCTGAGTTGCGGTGCGGCGCTGCATCATCTGCGGATCGCACTCGCGGCGCTCGGCTGGTCGGCCGTTGTGCACCGGCTGCCGAATCCGGCGGACCCGAGACACCTGGCCGCCATCGAGCCGGTGCGGCACCGGCCGACGGACCTGGATGTCGCGTTGAGTGCGGCGATTTCGCGCCGACAGTCCGATCGGAGGCATTTCAGCTCGTGGCCGATCCCGCCCGGCTATGTCAGTCTGGCGACCGAACGTGCGAACGCCCTCGGCGCGATCGTGCGAAAGGCCACCGATGCGCCCCGCGAACTGCTGGTCGAAGCGACCCGGCTAGCCGTCATCCGGCACGCCGAGGACCCCGAATACCGCTTCGAACTGGCCAACTGGACCGGCAAGCACAGCAGCGAAGAGGGTGTGCCCGCGCAGAACGCTCCGACGCCACGGCCCGACGACGAGCTGCCCGCCCGGGTATTCGCCGCACCGCAGCTGGCCGACAACGCCAACGAACCCGACAGCGCCGAGTTGCTCGTCGTCGGCACCACCGCCGATGATCGGCATTCCCGCCTGCAGGCAGGCGAGGCATTGAGCGCGGTCCTGCTGACCGCCACCAACGTCGGTCTGGCCACCTGCCCCCTCACCGAGCCGCTCGAGATCCCCGCGACGCGCGCGATGGTGCGCCGAGGAGTGCTCGACAGCACCGCGTATCCGCAGGTGGTCGTCCGGCTCGGCTGGGCGCCGACCAGCTCGGCACCGCTGCCGGTCACGCCGCGGCGTGCGCTCGCGGATGTGCTCGACACGTCCGATCCCGGTGGCGCCAGTCGCTCCGCCTGAAACCCCCTCGCCTCCTGCCTTGTCTGCGTCGGCGAGTCGCAGCTCACCGAATCCGGCTACGTAGTAGCCCATTTCGGCCCTGATCTCGCTATCGTCGTGATAGCCAGCGTCTCCCGGTGCGGCTGCCGGTCACTACGGCCGAAAGCCCCGGCATACCGCGGCGTTGGGCCCGCGGTCGCGCGGAGCCATCGATCAGGGGTTCGTCGTCGGTCAGGGGTGGACGGTTGCGACGTCGGCTTTGGGGAGGCCGAGTGACTGAGCGACCATCGCCGGGCCGAGGCGGACGCTGAACATCCACACATCCGACTTGCGCAGTTCGTCGCGGTGGGTCCGGATGCAGGCCGCCGCGGCGGGAGGATGATGCCATCGAAGCGAGAAAGCTCGCTTCCGTTGCTGCCGATCGAATCACCGGACCCCGTCGAGCAATTGGCCGCCGTGCATCGCCGATTGGCCGAGCACAAGGCGAGCGGTGAAGCGGCAGCGGCGAACTCGCTGGCGCGCTGGCTGCCGTTCGCTTCGAGCACTTGCTGAACCGGGCTCGGGCGAGCGAGCCGAACTGATCAGCTCTGCGTGCCTCGCCGCCGTTCGTCAGGGTTTGCGGGGCGGCTGCTCGGGCAGGGGCGCCGACCAGCGCAGCACCGTGCCGTGTTTGGCGCCGCCCTCGATCTCGAAACTGCCGCCGGACTGCTCTGCGCGCGCGGAGAGGTTCGCCAGCCCGCTCATGCGCGAGAGGTCGGTGGGGACGCCGGTGCCGTCGTCGGTGATCTCGATGGTGACGTCGTCGCGGACCGTGAGATTGATGGAGACCGTGGTCGCCGAGGCGTGGCGGACGACATTGCTGACTGCTTCGCGCAGGACGGCTTCGACGTCTTCGGACAGTGGTGGTCCCAG
>NZ_JBICTD010000020.1:0-71682 GCF_043197455.1 Nocardia sp. NPDC049149 | reverse complement strand
GGCCACCATCCACATCGCCGCAATCAACCAATGGCTACGACACCAATGAGGGCGGGCCAACCGGCCCGCCCTCACCACTTCGAAACACTGCCTAGGTGCAGATCCGCGGCCGCGGGCAACGTCAGCTCCTCGACGACCGGGTCATGTTCGAACCGCTGAACGAGCAGGGACTGCCACTCGGCATCCTCCCAACTGGAATAGGTCAGTCGGACAGAACGATCCAGGTCCAAGCCTGCATAGGGCTGCAGGTCGAAACGAGTGGAGTCGAACACCATACGGCCGACCCTACCGACGAGATCGCCGGCGTTCGACGACCAAACATCCTCGGTCGACCACCCCTGACGCTCGCCCGTATCCGGAAACCTCCCTTCACAGTCCGACGGCAGCAGGAGCCCGTTGGATGTGCGCGGTGAGGGCGGTGATGACGTGTTCGGCGTCGCGGTGGACTCCGCGCAGGGTGTTGGAGGAGAAGCTGCGTTGAAATTCGAGGCCGAGGTAGACCAGGCCGGGGTGTGTTGTCGAGACGCCTGCGGAGTGCAGTGGATAGCCGTCGTGGAGAGTGTCGAGTTGTTCGAGGTAAGAGAGGTTGGGTCGGTAACCAGTGGCGAAAATGATGGTGTCGACCCGTTCGCGGGTGTCGTCGGGCCAGGTGATGGTGTCGGTGTCGAAGCTGGTGAACATGGGTCGGCGGTCGAGGCGACCGGTGTCGAGGGCATTCCGATATGTGCCGGTGTCGAGGACGAGGGTGCCGCCGACGTACCGGATGAGCCATTCGGGTGGGAGTTGGTCGAAGCCGGTGGTGACGAGCCAGTGGTGGATGTCGCGGCCGTCGCGGTGTTGGGGTAAGAAGTTGATCGGGTGGTGGGTGGCGAGAGTGACGGTGGCTACCTCGGCGAGTTCGTAGGCGACCTGGATGGCGGAGTTTCCTGCGCCGACGACGATGATGCGTTGTCCGGCATAGGGTTCGGTGTTTCGATAGTCGGCAACATGGAGGGTGTTGCCGGTGAAGGAGTGTTGTCCGGGCAGCTCGGGGATGTGTGGGTTGTTGAATGATCCTGTAGCGGCGACGATTCCGGCGGTGTGCAGGGTCTGACCGGTGTTGGTGTGGACGAGGAAGCCGGTGTCGGGGTGGGTTTCGACTCCTGCGACGGCGGTGTTGGTGCGGATGTCGGCGTCGAGGCCTGCGGCGTAGTGGCGTAGGTAGTCGATGACTTCGTCGCGGAGGGGATAGTGGTCGGGGTCGGCGGGGAACGATAGTCCGGGCATCGTGCTGTGCTGGGCGGGGGAGAACAGGGTGAGGCTGTCGTAGTAGTGCGGCCAGGAGCCGACGGGTTCGGATCCGGCTTCGAGCACGACCGGGGTGAGGTGGTGGTCGAGCAGGGTGCGGGTGGCGACGAGTCCGGATTGGCCCGCGCCGACAACGATGGCGTCGATCATGAGCGGTGTTCCTTCGGAGTAGGTGTCGAGATGTTGGCGAGACCGGGGCGGCTCGCGACCTGCCCGGCGCCACCGAGGCCGAGTGTGACGGCGGCCAAGCCAGAACCACAACAGGTTTGGCGCGCGGACGGTGACGGTCCAGCCATCGGCCGACTGGGATACCGAATCGGTTTCAGCGAGTCGATGCCGCCGTCAGACCCAAGTCCTGGATCGCGACCGGCGTGGACAACGCCAGCTCCTGCGGTTCGGAAGGACCACCGCCGCAACAGCCGCCGGTCGCTTCCTCGGCGGTGGAGTCGAAAACGCCTGCGCCGCCACAGACTCCGGTCTCTGGCAGTACCAGCTCGACGCGTCCCGCGGCTTCGTGGTCTCCGGCGAGTGCGGCGGCGATGGAGCGGACCTGCTCGTAGCCGGTCATCGCCAGGAACGTCGGCGCACGCCCGTAGCTTTTCATCCCGGCCAAGAACACTCCGGGTTCGGGGTGGGACAGCTCCTTCACCCCGTGCGGGTAGACGGTGCCGCAGGAGTGCACGTTCGGATCGATCAACGGCGCCAACTCCACCGGCGCTTGCAGGACCGGATCCAGGGCGAGGCGGACCTCCGAGAGCCACGACAGGTCCGGGCGGAACCCGGTCAGCGCCACCACCCGATCCACACCCTCGAGGCGCTGGCCGGTATCGGAAACCAGTACCACAGTCCCGTCCTGCGTGGGTTCGATTGCGGCGGTGCGGAATCCGGTCACGACGTGCAGTAGACCTGCCTCGACCGCAGCTTTCGCGCGCAGCCCGAGTGCGCCGCGGGCGGGCAGTTGGTCGGCGTCGCCGCCGCCGAAGGCCGAGTCGACCTCGCCGCGGCGCAGCACCCAGCTCAACCGTGTTCTCGGTTCCTGCTCGGCGAGCCCGGCAAGGGTGATGATCGCGGTGAGTGCCGAATGCCCGCTGCCCGCGATCACCGTGTGCTTCCCCGCATAGCGAGCCCGGACGGTGGCATCATCGAGATCGGGAACCCGATACTCGATCACCCGTGCCGTGGACTCACCGAGCGCCGGAAGTCCTTCCCCTCCTAGCGGATTCGGGGTGGTCCAAGTGCCCGAGGCGTCGATGATCGCGTCGGCGAGCACTCGGTCTTCGCTGCCGTCGGCCCGACGCAGGTGTACCGAGAGCGGCTCGCTGTCGCGGCCGGCGTCCACGATCCGGTCCCTGCCTCGTCGCGCGACACCGCTCACCTCGACACCGAGCTGGACGTCATCGCCGAGCGCAGCGGCCAGGGGAGCGAGATAGTCACGAACCCACTCCTGCCCGGTGGGATAGGTGTCCGCGTTGGGTGCGGCCCAGCCGGTGACGTCCAGGAGTCGGCGGGCGGCTGGGGCGATGAGTTCGCTCCAGCGGGAGAACGTTCGCACGTGATTCCACTGCGCGATGGCCGCGCCCGCGGTGTCTCCGCGTTCGAACACCAGCGGCGTCAGGCCGCGTTCGCGTAGTTCGGCTGCGGCGGCCAGGCCGATCGGTCCGGCACCGACCACAACAACGGGCAAGTCGTTCACCATCACATGTTCCTTTCATCGACACTCATCGATCAATGACAGGAACTGTATCGACGGTTGTCGATGGATGCAACCATCGATGAGTGTCGATATAGTGTGGGTATGACTTCGCTGGATATGCCGGTCGTGCGGGGCTCGGCCGCGGATCGGGTTGATGCCCTTGCGGTGTCGGATGCGACCACCTACGCGGGATGGTTCGCCTGCCTGGCCGATCCGACCCGCGTGCGGCTGCTGCACCAGGTCGCCACCCGCCCGGCGGGAATTACCGTTGGCGAGTTGGCCGAACTGGTCGGCATCGGCCAGCCGACCGTGTCCCATCACATCCGCAAACTTGCCGAGGTCGGTTTCGTGCGTGTCCACAAAGAGCACACTTCCACCGTCGTGGTGGTGAACCCGGCCTGCTGCACCGGCCTGCCGCACGCCGCCGACGCGGTGATGGGCGTGCTCACCCCGCTGCCGTGCTGCCCCGACAATCTGCCCGCTGACGTGAGTGTCCGCGCGATGACCGACGACGACTGGGATGACGTGCGTCGTATCTACGCCGAAGGAATCGCCACCGGTAACGCCACCTTCGCCACCGAGGTCCCCGACCGCGAATCCCTTGACGCGCAATGGCTTCCCGATCACCGCTGGATCGCCGAGATCGACGGCGCCATCGCCGGATGGGCGGCCTCGAGCCCGGTGTCGGCACGCGAGTGCTACCGCGGTGTCGCCGAGAACTCGGTCTACGTCACCGAGGGCATGCGCGGGCGCGGTGTCGGAAAAGCGTTGCTGCACAAGCAAGTCATCGCCGCCGACGAAGCCGGGCTATGGATGTTGCAGACTTCGATCTTCCCGGAGAACCGCGCCAGCATCGCCCTGCACCACTCCGCGGGCTACCGCACCGTCGGATTGCGTGACCGTATCGCCCAGCGCGACGGCGTCTGGCGCGACACCGTGTTCCTCGAACGCCGCAGCCCGGTCAACTGAGCAGCAACCCTCTTCGGAACGGCATCAGCGCATCCTCCGTCTTCGTCGGACAACCGTGGCGGGCGGCGTTCGGTGGGATGTTCGCCGGGATTGCGGGCATCTTGTGCCGACGGTCGTCGGCGGCAGGCGCTCACGTGTGACGTCCGGTTTGCTCATGGAGCCAGCTGTCGACTCGATCCGATCTCTGCAGTACCTTCATCCTTCGCCGGACACAGTCGATACGTAATTCTGCAGACGGTTTGGGGATCTGGTGCGCCCCTGCGGGGTACCCGTCGGGAGTGAAGGTCTCCATGAATGTGTAGAACGCGACGAGCTCTCCTCCATATCCGAGATCGACCGCAACTCGGTCGGCGAGGAATTCGCTGCGGAGCTCGAGCAATTTCGTGACGAGCGGTTGGACGTAGCAGGGGATGGCAAGGGTCACCGCCCAAGAGAGGCCGAGGATCGGCGTCAGCGCCGCGGGCACGGCAATGCTCATGCCCACCAGCCACACCCAGCTCAGAGGAGCGGAGAGCCACACGGAGATTCGTGCCAGCGGATCGGCGACGATGCGGATCGCACCGAACAGGTAGCCCAGGACGCTCGAAACGGGTGTGGCGAACAGCGCGGAAAACTTTGCCACTTGTCCCAATCCGACCAGACGGTGACCGTACTCGTGTGCCAGGACCGCCTCCAATCGCCGCGGTTTCAGCCTCTGCAACGCACCCGTGGTGACGCCGACCAATCGTCTCGGGGCTATGAACGCGTTCAGCGCGGAATCGTCGAGTACCCACAACGAATATCGAGAGCCGTCGAATCCCGCCGCGCTGGCTACCGCGGCCCACGCGGCGGTCAGCGCTACTTGCTCGGCCTCGTTCGGACGCCGAATTCCATACGCCCATGGCGCCGTCGCCCGTACCAGCGCTACGGAATAGTAGGCAGCACAGCACAGCAACCACACCGCCGGGAGCGCGGCCGCAGGCAGCCCGAGGGCCGACCCGAGCGCGGCCTGAAGCACGGCGGTCAATACCGTTCGCGGCGACGACGCCACTAGCGCGACCACTGACCATACCCAGCGCCGCCAGGTCCACCTCGCCCAGTCGGTATCGCGCCGAGGGACGCGATCGGGATTCGAAAACACAGCCACTACCCAGAATTCGCTGTCTGACCATTCGGTCCTGGTCCGGTTCGGCGGAGTCGATACGGACCGATCGTCGGCAGGTTCCGCATTGATGCCTGACGCCAGTCGGCGAGGCGTAGTCGACATTACGGAGCCTCGACCGCCGAAACATCGGATACAGGTTGTCTTTCGGTGAAACCGGCTCGGCAGCAACGCAAGCCGCGGTCAACTGGAGTCGTAGCCCGCTGGTGCACCGAGTTCACGGTGCGGTCAGCCATTGCTTGAATTGCCTCGTGTCGAACTCTTGCCCCTTCAGGTGCGGATATGTGCTCGACCGGATCGCGGTGACACGCGTTGCGGTCCAGCCGAACCAGGTATGTGACGGGTAGTGCAGGAGTAGTCGAGCATCGCCTGCCGCCGCCTGGGCCGCTTCGGTTTCCTCCGCGCCGGTGGCCATGGCTATCGGGCTGAACGGTGGGGCCGGGCTGAGCTGCAGCGTGTCGATATCGGTCCGCGACCCGGCTTTTACCGGTACGGCGAGGTAGGCAGGGGTGCCCGCGTTGCGCAGTGCCGACTGGGAGTCGGTGACGAAATTCGGGTCGGTCGCATAAACCATGACGGGCGAACCAGCTGGCCACAGCGGCGCCGATTTCTCGGTGGAATACGCAGGGTCTTGCGATCGAAGAAATGATCCGGCAAGCTGCTCTGCCGCCGGTGAT
The DNA here is from genome assembly GCF_043197455.1 of Nocardia sp. NPDC049149. Taxonomy (NCBI): domain Bacteria; kingdom Bacillati; phylum Actinomycetota; class Actinomycetes; order Mycobacteriales; family Nocardiaceae; genus Nocardia; species Nocardia sp. NPDC049149. The sequence goes on along the minus strand of NZ_JBICTD010000020.1, from coordinate 65,915 downwards.
CCCAGTGTCTCGCCAATCGTCTCCGTGCCCGGATGAGCTGTCCAATCGACGCCGGTGTTGGTCGGCAATGCCGAGTTAGGGTTCAAGATTGAACATGCTGCCAAGGCCGACACCGTGGTGATCAGAAGTGCGATCATGCACAGTAGGTGTCGCTGCATTACTTTTTCATTATTCTGTAGTCTTCCCCGAACCAAATCCATTGAGAGTTCTGCGTGTAGGAGGTCAGCGTCTGCGTGACGCGCCGTTGCGCGGACGGCCATGGGTCTCCGTAAGTGATGGTTCCGGCATCAGCGTCGTAGCCATAGATGACCTGGGCGTGGCCGCCGCCCGCTGCCCAGGCGATGCCGGTGAGGATCGGGCGATTCGACGAGATCTCGTCCGCGATGGTCGCCATCGAGAACGGCGAGCCGACCGAGGCATTGAAGCCGAGCTTCCCGAATGCCGTCGCGACCTCTTCGAGAGAAGCATTCTCGTTGGGGCACTTGCCTTTTGGGCCGACGCCGTGCACCAGCTTGCAGTACTCGTTCTGGTTGATCGCACGGCCGTGGTAATTCGCTATCGATGCGCCGTCGGCGGCCCAGCACCACTGGTTGAATTCCTGCACTCGCTGGAAGTACCACAACGTCCTCGATCCGGATGCCGCCGCCCGCGGCTCCATGACGGCGGGTAGTCCGGTAGTAATTTTCAGTCCGGCCGGCCGGCCGCTGAAATCTTTCTCATCCGGCGCAGGCGCGGCGGCCGAATTGGCATGCCCCAACAGGACAGTCGCCATCACCGCCACGATCACTGGGGCAATTCGTTTCCGCTCCAGCCGCATTCGGGCACCTCTTTCCGGATCAGCAAACGTGCTGACGCACATCGTAAGACGGTCCGGCGCGGTCGTAACAGTATGAACATCTTGAACGCCCTTGCCGCACGCCATGGTTGGGCGAAATATTGGTTTCCTCCAGTAAGAAATTCCGAGGGTCCCGCTAGGTCGATCTGGCAATTATGGGCGGGCCGTACGACTGGAGCCTCTTAGTAAAATGTTTGTAAGGAGAAACCAATGCGTTACTCATGCCTGCCCGCAGCAATGGCATTCCTCGTTGGCGTCGGAATAGCTTCGGCGGGATTCGCAACCGCGCAGCCTGCCCCGCCGCAACCGGTCAAGCACCACGCTTACGGCCTCGACGTCAAGGCGGCGAAGGCCCATCTGGGCACGGACACCAGTGTCGGGCGGGCACTTCCGGTTCGCGTCGGCGACCTCGGCGATCCGCCGCCGTCCTACTCGCTGGAAAAGTACACCCTGCCCGCTGGCGACCAAGGTCAGGTCGGGTCGTGCGTCGCCTGGGCGACCGGCTACACCGGCTACGGCGTGCTGATGAACGAACAGAACATCGCCAACGGCCCGATGGCACCGATGTTCACGTACTCGCAAATCGCCAAGGGCAACGATCAAGGCACCTGGGCGGGGGTTGCCCTGCCGATGCAGCAGCGGCAGGGCATCGACACCAAGGCTGACTACTGGCAGGGCGATTTCGACTACACCACCCAGCCGGACGCCAAGGAGCGGGCGAACGCCGCGCGCTACAAACTCTCCGGCGCGCAGGACCTGAGTTCCGGAAACCGGGTGGCCAATGTCAAAAAGGCGATCGCTGCCGGTCTCCCTGTCCCGATCGGCTTCGATGTCAAAGAAAGCTTCGAGAACTTGAACGAGCGCAACTACAACTACAACCCGCGGCCCGGCGAGCGCAGTGTCGGGGGCCACGAGGTGACGATCGTCGCTTACGACCAGAAGGGCGTCACCATCGAGAATTCCTGGGGATCCGGCTGGGGCCACCACGGATTCTTCACCGCCCCATGGTCGTTCATCACCAGCCAGGATGTGGACGAAATCCACTCCATGGGCAGGCTCGTCCAGTGATCCTCATGCCGTGAAGGTTCAGTCGTGAAGGCTGGGCTGGACCGCCACCTGAATGGCCTGGCTCCTGTTGACAGTTTCGTCGGCAGGGGCCAGGCCATTCGGCTACATCGAGCAGTTCTGCCTTACCGATCCTCCGGGTGCACGAAAAATCTTCGCAATCCGGACGTTTCGCCTGGGTATCTCACCCAGTCGAACGCCGCGAACCCAATTGTCTTGTGCGACAGCCCAGTTGTCGCGCCGAGGGCGCGGGTGGGACCGAGCTCAGAAGTTGAACACGTACTTGCTTTTTCCGGATTTCATGCAGTTGTTCGGAAAGGTCTGTCGGTACGATACCGGCACGCCGTTCCAGATGCCTTGTGCGGTAACGGTTACCGGCTTGTACATTCGCGTGCAGAACCGCTGGGGCACATCGCGCAACTTCTCGAAATCGCCGGCGAAGGCCGCTAGTTCGGCACAGGCCTGATCCGCCTGCGGGTGGGTGCCGGAAACGACCGGCGAACACACCAGCACCACGGTGCGCTGATTGGTGACAGCGTTCACCGAATCGTCGTCGCCCACAGTCAACGACAGCGCCGAGGGCCCGCCGCCATTCGCCGACTGTGCCTGCGCCGGTGACCCCGACACCACGGCCAGGATTGTCGCGAGACCGACTCCCGCACTTGCGATTCGAAGCCCAATAGCCATAGCCGATCCCTTTCCTGTGTCAGCCCCAGTTGTACCGATCACCATTCACGGTAGCGCTGCGACAGCGCATTCCAGTGCGCCGGCGCCAATCCTCATGGTTCCCTATAGTTTGGTCAGCGGGAGCTTTCAGGCGTCGGCGGATCCGGTGTGGCGAAGATTCGCACACACGGCCCAACCAGATGCCCAATTCGGTCACTGGGTAGGAGGTTTGAGGGTCAGGTGTACCTCGATGGTGGTGGCCTTGGCGTCGGTGTGGATGCGGACGAGGTCGGCGAGGTGGTTGACCATGATCAATCCTCGGCCGTGGAGTGCGAAGAGGGACGGGGGGAGGCGGCCTGCGAGGGTGTTGGTGATGTGCCCGGCATCACGGACTCGACAGTGGAGTCGGCCGTCCTCGATCCATAGGGTGAGAGTGCCGTTTCCGCCGCCGTGAACCACGGAGTTGGTGCTGATCTCCGCGACGATCAACTCGAAATCGATGAGGCGGTCGGCGACCATGCCGGCGCAACGGGCGTATTCGACGGCGCGGCGACGGGTATAGGTGAGGGTGGTGGCATCGAAACCGAAGGATTGTGCGGTGCCCGGCGGCTTGGGTAGCGGCAAGTTGTAGGAAGCGACGATCCTGTCGGGATCGTAAGCGGTGCTGAGGCGTTGGCCGTTGTGGTCGATCACCACCGGATGGGTGGCGTTGGCGTCTTCCAGCACGGCGGGGTCGAGGTGTCGGGTGTCGTAGGGGCACAGGATGGTCACCGGGCGGTTGGTGAAGGCGGCGTTGATCAGGGCCTCGTGCTGGACGCACGCTGGGTACTCCTCGGCGGACCGCCCCGCCCAGATTGGTTCGCCGACGATTCGCACCCGACCGGACTCGTAATTGTCGGCGAATGCCCGAAGCACGCACGGAATGATTCGGCCCGGATTGCGGCCTTCCTCGGCCATGTCCATGAGAAGTACTGAGTCGGCGTCGGATCCGAGTCCATTTCGGATCAACGCCAGGTTGGGGCCGGGTACTGCCACCGCGACCGGCTCCCGGTCGGCCAGCCCGGCGCGGATGAATCCAACTATGGCGGTTACGTATTCCTCGGTGTCGTGATAGAAGAGAGCCGGGTGCACGAAAGGATCCGTGGCATCGGCGGCGCGTTGTTCCGATGAGGTGTTGGTCATGTGCGATGCACCTCGACTTTCGGCATGGACGGCCAAAATCGCGCGAGGATGCGCAACATCATCTCCGGTGGGTTGTGCAGTACGAATCGTCGCTCGCCTGAGCCCGCCCGAGCGGCCGCGACGAGAAGGAGTGTGCCGTGCGAGTCGATGAAACTCAGCTCGGACAAGTCGAGGTGGATTTCGCGGTTCGCGTCGGGTAGCCCGGCGAGCGCGGTCTTCCAGGCGTCTCGAGTGGTGAGGTCGACTTGCCCGACGCACCGCAAACCGGGCGGAGCGCTGCTCGAATATGTTTGCAACGAAACCGAGTTCGATCGCAATCGGCCTCCACGGCTTTCTCGACTAGATCTGTCTTTACCGCCGACTCTGTTCCGTCGGCGGCAGGCCGTGCACGGCATCGCTCTCCATGGGTGCCGCGAAAGCGGTTGCGGCAGAACTGGATTGGTGGTAAGTGCGGGCAACGCAAATGGATGTTACTCGGGTCGAGTGCTTTCCGAGGAGATCGGTCACATTTCGGCACGAAATCCTGGTCGAGGGGGCTGGACCGAACCGGGAGTCGGTATTGCGGTGCTGTTTCGCAGGGTGATCGATGTCAGGACAGCTTCGCCTCGGGGGCAAAGGCGGGCAGTTTGTCGAGGCTGCTGCGCACGGCTTCGGCGCCGTACTCGAACATCTTCCGCTCGTACTCGCCGACCGCGCCGAGAAGGTCTTGGCGGCCTTCGTTGGCCTCGATCAGGCAGCGACGCAGCAGGTCGGCATCGCGCAGCGCGGTGTTCGCGCCGTTGCCGCCGGTCGGAGAGGTGGCGTGGATCGCGTCGCCGAGCAGTGTCACCGGGCCGGATGCCCAACGCTCACCGGGCTTGACCACTCGGATCGACAGCAGCGTGCTGTTGTCCGGGTCGGCTTGCTCGATCAGCGCGCGCAGTAGTGGGTGCCAACCTTGCATTCTGGACAGCACGGCGTCCTGCGCGGTCAGATCCTCGAGCGAACCGTGCGGCGGCAGGATCATCGCCCAGCGCACGTAATCGCCGATGTCGGGCAACACGACTTCGGGGGCCAGTTGTTCGGCGGCCTGCTTCGGCGGGGTGCGGAAGCGCATCGCACCAAGCAGCAGGCTGACGCCGTCGCCGGCGATCTTCGAGCCGTAGGCCTTGGACAGGCCTACGAACTCATCGGTCAGCGGCGTGCGGCCGATGACGAATCGGACGCCGGTGTCGGTCGGGGTGGTCTGCGGCGACAGCACTCCGCGAACCGCGGAGGTCACGCCGTCCGCGCCGACCAGCAGGTCGGCGGTGGCCGGGTCGCGGCGAGCGAACTGGGCTCGGACTTCGCCGTCGGCGAGAACGTCGTAGCCGGTGAGTGCGGCGTCGGTGTGCACGGTGAGGCCGGTCAGCAACAGGTGTCGCAGCACCTGCCGGTCGACCACGATGCCGGTGCGACCCGCGCCGAGCCTGCCGATCTCGATCAGCTGCGGGTCCAGGATCAACTGCTCAGCGGAGGCGTCCATGACGATCTCGTCCAGCAGCGGGTGCCAGCGCGTCGGCAGGCAGCCGCGCACCGCCTGGAAACCGATCTCGTTCAGCACGAGCCGGTAGCCCTGGAACCGCGCGACGATCCCCGGGTCGCGCTCGAACACGTCGGCCTCGATTCCGGCGCCACGCAGACCCTGCGCGAGAGCCAGGCCACCCAGACCGGCTCCGACAACGGAAACTCGCATCACACACCTCCAGAACACTGACACGAACTTAGTTCGTAATGATGATCTAAGTTCTACATAACGAACTTAGTTCGCGTCAAGCTATAGTGATTGGCATGCCCGCAGATCCCCGCCAAAGCCGCGCAACCCGCCACGCCCAACCCGCCGCGGGGACAGCCGTATCGGCGCCACGCAAGAAGCCGATCACCGTCGAACGGATCACCGACGCTGCCCTGGAAGTCGTCGCCACCGAGGGATACGACGCGCTGACCATCCGCCGGGTCGCCGCCGTGCTCGGCACCGGTCCGTCGTCGCTGTACGCGCACATCGTCAACAAGGACGACATCGACGATCTGCTGATCGGCAGGCTCTACGCCGAAATCGTGCTCCCCGAACCGGATCCGGCCGCCTGGCGCGAGCAGCTGCTCGGGGTGTACACGCAGATCCGCGACCTGTACCTGAAATACCCCGGAGTCTCGCGGGCCGCGCTGGCCATGGTGCCGACCAATCTGGAAACGCTACGGGTCGGCGAAGGAATCCTGGCGATCCTGCTCGCGGGCGGCATCGAACCGCGGACGGCCGGCTGGGCCCGCGACGCGCTGTCCCTCTACGTCAGCGCCTATGCGCTGGAGCAGTCGCTGGTCCAGCAACGGCGTCAGCACCAGGATCAGGAATGGGTGCTCAGCCACGAGGAGTTGTTGGACCGCTTCACCGCACTGCCCGCCGAGAAATTCCCGCTGACTCGACGCCATGCCGCCGAGCTGATCTCCGGCACCGGACACGACCGTTTCGAGTTCACCCTCCGCCTGCTCATGAACGATCTGGGCCCCGCTTCACCCGGATCTGAGCGCACCCGGCAGCGGGATTTCAGGTCGGCGGCACAGTGATCGAGTTCCCCTCGTGATCTTCGATGCGACCAAGTGGTGAGGAGTCGTCGGCTCCGACACGGTCGAGCAAATCTGCGTCGACGACCTGCGGACTCTGCTGCTGATGGCACCCGGATGGGTGAAAACCGAGCTGGGTGGTCCCGCTGCGGGATCAGCCGACGCCCGGTAGCAAACGAGTAGCACGCTACTCGTGCGCAGGCCGGGTGGCGTTCGTAGCGTTGGCCTCGGTGCTCGATCCTGATTGAACCGAGGAATACCCATGACCACCAACGCCACCTTCGTCCTGTCCGGTGCGGGCCTGAAACTCACCTTCGCGACCGAATCCGACGAGCTGACACTCGATCTCGACGACACCTATGCCCCGTTCCAGGGCACGCACCAGCTGCAGAGCAAGGACACCGACGCGGGGAGCCCTGGCATCCAGCTCACCGGCTCGCTGCGGCACCAGTCGGTCGGGCGCGGTGGCCCGATCGTGCGCACCGCGCAGGTGAGCGTATTCCTGCCGGACGCACCGGACCAGGGATCGGCGGGAACCGCGTCCGGTGCGCTGGTCCTGGCCGCCTCGGACAGCGAGTACGACACGGCGCCCCAGTACTACGCGGTGGCGCTGACCGGCACGGTGAACGCGCCCGGCGGGCGTTTCTGAGCGCCGCCCGTCCAGGGGAGTCGCCGTGCCGAACCACTCGCCGGTGCCCGACCTGTTTCGGGATGCCGTGCTGCGCAAGGGCTTTCCGTGTGTAGGCGCGCGGGCGTCGGTGCGCAACGAGCTCTGCCGGGTGCGGGTGTACCCCGAACTCGGCGCACCCGACACAGCCGCCGCCGTCTGCCGCGACCTATACGAGTTCGCCGCCGAAATGCTGCGCCCAGGTGTCGAATTCGCCTCGTTCGCAGCGGTATTCACCGGACCGCAGATCGCAACGGAAGCCGAATTCGAGCGACTGCTGTGGGCGCACCTGCAACAGCTGCACGATATCGACGCCCGCCGATTCGCCTGGGACCCGGAAACCGGCCGTGATCCGGCGGACCCGTGGTTCTCGTTCAGCGTCGGAGCACGCGCCTACTACGTAATCGGCATGCACCCGTCGGCCTCCCGGTTGGCGCGCCGATTCCACTGTCCCGTATTGGTTTTCAATCCGCACACGCAATTCGCCCGGCTGCGCGAACGAGGTCTGCTCGATACCTTCAAGCGCCGTGTTCGCGCCAGGGACATCGCGCTGCAGGGTTCGGTGAACCCGGCCTTGCTCGCCGCCGGATCCCAGGCCGGGCAATACTCCGGCCGGGCGGTCGGATCGGACTGGCGCTGCCCGTTCCAGCCGGATCCGGCGCAGCAGGGCGGCCGGCCGCGCAAGTAGCTCGCTACTCGCGGCCGCCGCAAGCACAACAATCCCGCACACACCGTCCTTGGACGGACATGCACCCCAAGCAGACTTTCGCGGACATCGGGGATGTCCGGCACAGTCAGCTCGATCAGGCAGGAAATTCAGATGAGCGACTTCGTTTCCGGGGTCGGACCCCTGTTCGGCCCGAATTTCGTCGTGGTAACCGTGAACGACGAGACCGGCAGGCAATACAGCGTGCAGGTCTACCCCGACGCGCACAATCCTGAACTACGGCAGGCCGGACAGCCCACCCAGTACTACTTCCAGCCGTCGCGAGTGTATTTGGCGCGCAAGCACGATACGCCCGAGGACTACGACTTCCAGATGACCCTGTTCAAGGGCCTGATGTCGGAGGAGACGCATATCAGCCCGGCCGACCTGGCCGGGACGGAACTCGGCGGCGGGTTCTGCACCTTCTCCACCACCTTCGCCATTCCGGAAAGCGTCATCCAGGGCGTCATCCGCAAACTCAAGGAGGGCGAACACGCCGCGCCCGGAGGGCGATTGGCGCCGTTCTTCAATTACCAGCGTAACGATCCCGAGCCGCGCCTCGGCATGGTGCCCGTCACGAACAGCACGGTGGTGTGCTCGGTGCCCGACCCGGCGATCGCGGGCAACTTCCTCAAGATCGGCGCGCAGTACAGCGGCAAGGGCAGCATCGAGCAGCACGGGATCTCGACCTTCCTGGTCACCTGCAATCTGGTGGCTGCCGGTGCGATCGCGAGCGCGCTGAAGGCAGGGACCTCACCGCCGTTCACCGTCGCAAACACGCTGCAGGAGGCGTTTTACATCAACGGCGTCACGGTGCAGGTGACGGTCAATATCGCCAAGGTCTACGATTCGTTCTCCGCGGCGGTGTCGGCGGGCTCGATCTTCGGTATCTCCGATATCGAGGCCGAATACGCCTACAGCAGCTGTGTCACCAACGGCGGCATCACCACACACATCACGCAGAACGGTGCTGTGCTCGACGACGAGACCAAGAAGTGGGTCACCGAGAACGTCGAGAACATGAAGAAATCGGCGATGGAACTGGTGAAAAAGGAGATCTTCGACTGGGATCCGTCCAAGGCCGATTCGCGGGCCACCGCGGGCCGCGGCTGGTTCAGCGAACTCTTCGGCGGCGCTTCGGTTTCGCTCAAGAGCCAGCATCATCGGCGCGAGGTCGACGTCACCGACGAACTGATCCTGGACCAGACGATCGCCGTCGGCCATACGGTCAGCGGCGATCTCAACGACCTGCTGCCCGCGGTGCGTGCGCATCTGGACCGGTACCTGTTCGTGATCGATGTCGGCGAGTTCTTCAAGAAGGTTCAGGTCGCGGGCGCCTGCATGATCAACTTCGGGGAAAAACTGCCCGACGGCACCGATCTCGGCGATCCGATCAAGGCCGCACAGCTCGAGGCCGGGTACCCGGACTGGTCGCGGCCGGTGGAGGGCGGTCAGCCGAACCTGGTGATGCGCGCACAGGGCAGTCACTACGTGATCGGCCAGACCGAACCCAAAGGGCCTGCTCGACCGGCCATCTGGACGAAGGAGAATGCGAAGGACTTCGTCGACATCTCGTTCCTGCGCTTGGACAACGAGGTGCCCGGCTGGCCGACGGATCAGGTGAAGCTGCGGCGCAAGCTGATCTTCGACGGGCAGGACCCGCGGGTGAACCTGTCCCCGGCCATCGCACCGCACGATCCCGCGATCGCGGAGATCGAGGAGCTGACCACCAGCCACGGTCCGATCCTCACCGCTAGCGCGGTCGGCTACATCTTCGTCCGCTTCCTCGTGCACCCGATGAAGTTGCCGCCCAACGTCTCCGTCACGATAACGCCGACCATCGGCAGCGACACCTACCCGCCGCTGTCGGTGACTCAAGGCAATCAGACCAACGCGCTCTGGGAAGTGTTCTCGGACAAGTACGTCGGCGCGGAAAAGTTCACCTACACCGTCACCGTGGTGGTGGACGGCCCGACCTTCCTCGACGAGACGGTGATCTACTCCAGCTCGGCGCCGGTGGAAGTGCCGGTGCCGCAGGGCCGGATCAAGTATGTGCCGCAACTACATACGCCGCTGCCCGGCGCACCGGCCGACAAGGCCGCCATCATCCGCGACTACGTGAATCGGGCGGCCGCCGTCGTCGTCTGACGACGGGCCACCGGCTCGAGCGCAGGCCGGGTCGCCATCGGATCCGGCCTGCCATGGAGAAGAACCATGCCTTACGAAGAACTCATACCTCGCGGGGTCGAAGAAATGAACGCCGATATCGACAACGCGTTCGACGCCTACCTCGCGGCGGGACTTGCCCCGTGGATCGTCGAGCGCATCGGCCCGAGCGTCGCCACTACCGAGCCCGGCCACGCGCGCAGACCCGAAGGGAGCCTGGACATTCCGGATCTGTACGGCACGCTGATGCGTGACGTGCTCGGCGTCAGCAACAGCATCAAGGAGTGGTACCGGCCGGATTTCGTGCTGCCCGCCGCCGATCCGGTCTTCTCCTTCGCGGTGGTGCAGACCGGCGAGGTCGACGCGGACGGAAATCCGTTCAACCGCGCTCGGCTGACCATGACGATCAACCCGATCCTGCCCGCGCACCTGGCCAACTATTTCGACAAACCACCGGACAGCGGACCCGGCCATGAGGTTCCTGATCTCGATCCGAAGCTGGTGTTGTTGTTGCCGATCACGGATGAAAACGGCGTGCCGCACGACCTCACCGCGGACGGCACGATCTCGCGGGTCGATGCGCAGACGATGATCGCGACGTTCGATATCCTCGGCGACCGCGTCGAGGCCGCCTACGTGCACCTGGCGGCGCAAGGCGGTGCGTCGATCCTGGTCCGCAGCCGCTACAGCGCCTATCAGATCGCCCGCGTGTGGTCACCGGACTTCGGATTCCCCGTGCACGGGCCGGTTTTCGGCGATTACCAGTTCGAGCTGTACGGCGACGGCGACACCGGCGCGTGGATGCCGGTCGGCGTTCTCGGTGTCTACAAGTTCTTTCCCGTCACCGCCGCGCCCTACGAGCGCACGATCAAGGTCGGGCAGACCTTCATGACCGACGCCTATCGGAGCCGGTTCACCATCACCAGGGGCGGGCTGACCCGGCCGATCATCGACGCCGGCGATCTGTCCGACTTCGCCGGGCCCCGTTCGGAATACCGGGAGCTGACCTCGCTCGGCGTTGTGCAGGAACGCTATCCGTCGTTGCGCCGCTTGTATTTCGGGCAGGTCAGCGGCACGGTGGTCGCGGTGCCCGCTGGTTACGGCATCGTGCGAGGCGCGGGTGGGCTCGCGGCGAGCCTCGATTCGATCGTCGACGACTCGCCGGACTCGGTCACCGGCTGCCGCTTCCACTTCACCTTCACCGTTGCGCCGCTGGCGGATCCGGTGGAGCTGGCGCAGTTGTCGGCGGATCTGACCACGATCCCCGAGGCCGCGGGACGGACACTGCGGCTCACCCTCCCCGTCGCGCTCGATGCGCGCAATCCGGCAACGCTGGACGGATTTCCCGCGGCCACCGCGGTATTCGCCGATGGCGTCGTCAAGCACACTGTCCAGGTCGGGGTCGATCTCACCGACGACCACGGCACCCCGGCGACCACCAACGTCAACCTGTTCCTGCAACAACTGGCGACCAACGGCCCGGCGCCGCTGTTCGCGAACCTGGCCATCCGGCTGGATGATCCGTTCCCGCACCCGGTGCGCACCCAGATCGCGCTGAACCTGTATCAGACCGCAGGCTCCGACGAACTGGAGGTCCTGCTCGGCGCGGACGAGATACCGACCATGCAGCTCGTGAACCGGGGTCCGCACGATCTGGTGCTGCGCAAGCTCGCGGTGCTGCGTGGCGGCCAGCCCACGATCGTCGGGCTGGCGAACCAGGCGCTGCTCGCGGGCCGAACCGCAGACCTGCCAGGGTATCTCGGTGCGTTCGGGGCGGCGGTGTCGCGCAGCATGCCGCTGCCGGTTCCGCTGCCCAAGGCCGCGCTGATGCGCTACCTGACCTTCCGCACGGTCACCGTGCAGCAGGTGCAGCATCCGCTCACCGTGAACGCGGCCGGGGTGAACTTCACCGGTCTCGGTATCACGGCGATCCGGGTGCAGATCACCCTCACCGAGCTGCCCGGCATCGCGGTGCCTGCCCTGACCTTGACCGCGGCACACGCGATCGACTTCGTGCACGCGCTTATCCCGGTGGATGCCGCGGTTACCGGCATGAACTGCACTGTCGCGCTGACGCTGAGCACCGCGGCGGGCGAGCGCACGGTGACCCGCACGCACGACTTCGTCGACCAGCCGATCTTCGTGATCACCGCGCCGACCATCGCCTGAGGAACCCGGAGATGCCACCAACGCTCACCCCCGCAGGGCCGCTGTTCGGGCCCGACGCCGTCGTCTTCGACACTGCCACAATGCAACTGGGCGTCCGGGTCTACCCGGACGCACGCAACGGCGACCTCGCGGCCGCGGCTTTGCCGACCCGGTTCTACGTCGAACCGCCCGCGCTGTTCCTCGCCCGTCGCGACACCGGCGAGCTGGATTTCGCGATGTCGGCGCTCGTCAAACGAGGACCCGCACCCGAGATCGAATACGTCGGCGGGACTTGTACTTTCGCCACCACCAGCGCGTTGCCCGACGCGGTGTTCGCGGAGGTCGGCGACCGGCTCGTCGGCGGGGATCATCCCGAGCCGCCGGCTCGGCTCGCGCCATTGTTCCGGTGCGGGCGCATCGCTCCCGAGCTGCAGCCGATTCCGATCAGCCGCAGCACGATATCGTGCGTGCTGGCCCAGCCACCCGCGGTGGCGGCGCCGCTGCCGGGTTCGATCCAGTTCCAACGGGAGGGCAGCCTCGAATCGGCCGGGCGCAACACCTTTCTCGTCACCTGCGGGCCCGCGACGGCAGCGGAGTTCGTTGACAGTCTGCGCCGCCGCGCCGCGCCGCCGCTGCTGCTCGCCGAGCTGCGCACCGAGCAATTCGACACCGGCGCAGCGACACTCGTCGCACGGGTGAGCGTGGCGGTCGACCGATTGTGCACCGACGATGCGGACCCGGAGGATCGTTACCGGGCAAGCCTGGCCCGCGGCGCCATCGAAGTGGTGGTCACCGACCACACCGGCAAGCAGGTGGAACAAGGGCTGCGCGCCTGGATTTCCCGTAGCGAACCGATCAAACAGGCGGTGTTCGCGTTGGCGGGTCCGCGGCTGCGCGATACCGCGGCGGTCGAGCCCGGCGGTCGGCAACCGGCCGGACTCGTGCTGCGGGATTCGCTGGAATTACACGGCGCGATCGCGTTAGAACACACCGTCACCGCACAATTCGGCGATCTGGTCGCCGCCGTCACCGAATACGGCACCGACAAATACCTGACGGTACTCGACATCGGCGGATACTGAATCGTTCGAAATGGAAGCGTAAACGAGTAGGTACTACGCAGGCGCGCGAACGCCGGACATGAAATCGTTTCACCGAACACAGTTGGATTCACCTGGAGGCTGCGATGCCCTATCTCGTAATCAGCGGAACATTCCGCGCCAAGGGCGCGCAGCCGGACGGGGACTCGGTGCGATTCCGGCCCGACGATCCGGCGCAGTGGGATCTGGTCCCCGGCCCGCACCCCGTCAAGCGCAATGCCGCGGGCGCCGCGCAATTGCGGCTCGACGCAATAGATTCGCTGGAGACCCACTACACGCCCACGCACGGCACCCGCGTGCACCAACCGCTGGCGCAGGCGCGCGCGGCGGCAGACGAGTTGCTGAACTGGCTCGGTTTCACCGGCGTGCTACGGGACGCGAACGAAACCGTGATCGCCTGTGACCAGGCCGAAACCCCGGGCTTCATCCTCACCCGCGGCGCGGACCTGCACGGCCGCTGCGTCGCGATCGCCGGTCGGGGTGCGCCGCCCGCCGCCTCGGGCAGCTCGATCTTCGTCACGCCGAACCTGGTGCGCAGCACCGCGAATCACCATCAGTTGCGCGGCGGTCACGCCTATCCCACCTTTTATCGGAAACTGTTTCCCGAGTTGCGCACCGAATTCACTGCGGCGGCGACCGAAGCGGCCACCGAGCGCCGGGGAATCTGGGAAAACGACGCCACCCTGTCCGGCGCGGTGATCGACACCGATACCGCACTGTCCGATATCGTGCTGCTGCCCAAGCTGTTTCGGCGGCTGGCCGACTATCTGCAGCTGAATCAGGGCAACCTCGACCTGGCCGGTTTCCCCGCGTTCCTCGCCCAGGCGATGGATCAATTCTTCATTCTTTCCACCGGTCATTTCACCACCGGCCTCGACGCTGTGGTCGAGGTCGCCGGAAACAAGGTCAGCATGACAAGACCGGCCACCGATCTCGTATTCGACGAAAAATAGCGACCTGCACGACCAGATAGGCAAGACATATGTCATCGGAATACTACGCACCGGGAAAGGTCGTCGTCGAGCTGACGGCGGACGCGAATTCCATTGTCTCGGAGTACATCACGGACACCGTCGAGGCGGGCGCCTATACCGCGTTCGGTATCGAAGTCGTCGACGGCGCGCTGTCCTGGCTTTCCGTGGAGTCGATCACCCGGCTCTACGCCGCGGTGGAACCGTACGATGTCGACCCGGACCTGTTGGCGAGCATGCTTGCGACCTACGTGATCCGGTTCCCCGAGGACACCGACGTGGACGGCGTGGTGAGCGAGTTGATGGCGCTCGCGGAGGTCGTCAACGCCGAACCGGTCGGCCTGTGCGAGCTCGCGGTGACGACTGCCAATGATCCGAGGCTCGTGGACCAGTGGGGGCTGGACGCCATCAAGGCGCCGCTCGCCTGGGATCGGCAGAAGGGCACCGACAACATCAAGGTCACGGTGATCGACACCGGCTGCGACAGCAACCATCCCGATCTCGCACCGCGACTCGGCACGAGCCTGCGCGGCAAGGGCTGGGATTTCTGTGAGAACCCCACCTGTTACGGCGGAGAACGGCGGGTCGGCGACTACACCTCACCCGACGACGACCCGCAGGACGAGAACGGCCACGGAACCGGCATGGCGGGCATCATCGGCGCCGCCACCGACAACGGCATCGGCATCGCCGGGGTGACCTGGGGCTGCCGGTTGTTCGCGGCCAGAGTGGCGTGTCGTACCGAGCTGCCCGGCGGCGGGGTTGGCGCCGCCTGCAACTCCGACGAAATGGCCAAGGCGATCCAGTGGGCGGGGGAGTGGTCACACGTGGCGAACATCAGCATGGTGAACCTCTACGGTGACAACAAGCACGTGCGGGACGCGGTGAACTATGCGCTGCAGGCGAAGACGACGGTGGTCGCCGCGATGGGTAACGACAACTCGAACATCCTGCGCTACCCGGCCGCCTATCCCGGTGTCATCGCGGTGGGTGCGATCAACAAACTGGGCTACCAATGGGTTGCGGGGCCGAGCAAGGGTTCCAACACCGGCAACCACATGAGCGTGAGCGCACCGGGATCGAAGATCGCGACGCTGGACCTGTACTCGACCTGGGGCTCACCGCAATACACCGAGGCCACCGGTACGTCACCCGCCGCCGCCTTCGTCTCCGGCGTCGTCGCACTGCTGTACTCCTGCAATGTCGGCATCACACCGCGCCAGGTGAAACAGATACTCGAGGAAACCGCAAGCCACGTCGTCCCCGACCCATGGACCTGGCCGAATTCCGTGTACGGCAACGGGATCGTCGACGCCAAGGCCGCCGTCGACCGCGTGCTCGACGGCCCGATGCCCCCGCCCTGAGGTGTGTTCGGCTCGGCGAGCCAACCGGCGCCGCCGCGCATCATGCGTCCGCGCCGGGCCTACGGTTCGCGAGTCCGATCACCACGCACCTAGATCGTTCGGCGTGCGCGTTTGCGATGGCTGGTGTCGCAGAGGGGAAATGTCTTGCTGCGGCGGCACATACAGACGGCGACCAGGAAGCGGTCGGAGCAGATGGCGGTGCCGTCTTCGCGCACCAATTCCACGGGTCCCTCGACCATCGCGGGACCATCCGAGGTGAACGTAACCCGGCGTCGCTCCGAATCCTGTTCGGGCGAGCTGGGTTTCGGTACATGCCCACTCGCTGAACTCATGATTGCCCCGCCGTCGTATCCACGGACGCGACATTGTCGTACAGCGAGCTGCGCCCTGCCTGCCACCTGTTCAGCACGTGGTTGGTGAAGTGGTCCTCGAGCAGGTTCGTCGCCTGGATGCCGAAGACGACCGACTCGGTGAGGTCGGGGTCGCGGGCGAGCAGCGGGCCGATGACGTCATGGCGTAGCACCTGTTCGTGCACCGCGTCGGCCTCCACATGCTCGGTGTAGAACCGCAGGCAGGGAGCGGGTGCATCGAGATCCGCCAATGCGGAAACCATGCGCCGCGCCGAGGGCGAAGAGGTGATCTCGGCGGTGGCGAACTGTCCGACCAGTGCACCACGCAGCTCGCGGTGTAAACCGAACAGCGACATCATGTTGACCACAGCCAGCATCGGAGCTGGCACCACGTCGAGGTAGTGCAGGTATCCGTTGTGCAGACCTGCGGCAGCCAGGAGCTCGGCGTAGAGCTGGGCGTGCAGCCGTTCGCCGCGGCCACCGCCGAACTCGTCGAATTCGACCGCGACCAGCGAGGCCTTCTCTTGTCCGAACAGCCGTGGGATCACCCAGGCGTGTGGGTCACCCTCTTTGTGGTGGTAGATCGAACGGTGTACGAAGAACTCCCGCAGCTGCGACCACTCGCGATGTTCGTGGAGATGGTGTGCGATGTCGGCCGGTTCGGCCGGCTCGACGAGCAGTAGCGCCAGCTCGTCGACGACGTCGTCGCCGCCCTTCACATCGCGGTGCATGGCTGCGAGGAATCGCTGTTCCAGCTGTGCACGCAGACCCAGTAGTTGCGGGTCCCATTCCCACCCGGTCGCCAGGTCCGCGAAGCCGTGATAGTGCAGCTCGTAGCAGACATACAGCGCCAACTGGAGATCTTCCCCGTAGGGATCGGCCCCGCCGATCTCGGGCAGAACCGCGCCCGAACCTGGCGGGTTGCGCAGGGCGTCGATCACCGCCGCCGAGATCTCGCCACGCGGAGCGGGCAAGACCGCGAGCCCGCCCATCAATCAGTGCTCACTGTCTGTTCGCGATACTCGATCATCGGGCACGCTCCTCTCGACGGCCGGATACCCGCGCCTCGGTCAGCTAACCCGAGGTCGCTGTGTCGGTGTTGTGGGCGCTCAGCGCATGGCGCGGCGTCCGGTGACCAGGCCGACCAGGAAGAGCAGGACTACCGCGCCGGCGATGCAGGTGAAGAAGCTGAACCACAGCCCGGCGCCCTCGACGTCGACACCGAACAGCTTCAGCAGGAAGCCGCCGAGCAGACCACCGACGATGCCGACCACAATGTTGAGCACAATGCCTTGCTGGGCGTCTGTCTTCATGATCTTGCTTGCGATCCAACCCGCAAGGCCGCCGATGATGATCCAACCGATGATCCCGAGACCGAGCATGGTGTTCTCCTTCGTTAGTAGCCGACCCGCCACCGGGGCGATCGCCGTGCTTGACGGTGCTTACCCCCGCTGCGGCAAAAGATGCGCCGCAGCATGGGTCGAGTAATCGGCGGCAGGCCGAACCAATCGGACGCGGATGCGCTGTTTCCGTCGGGGTTGCCCGGGTATCACGCCCACTGACCGAGTCGCCGGGAGCGACTGCCGAAGCGCTCGACTCGCCGACTGTGGCGTTCGGGCTGGGACACCGGCTGTGCTGAACTGAGTTGACTGATGGTTTGAGCTGCGGACGCCGCTCGCGATCAGTATGCTCGGACGCGCTTTATCGAAACATGTTGTAGTCGAACATATTTGGATGTACCGGTCGGTTTGTCTCGGGCCGGGCAGGCATAGGCGCACGAGCAGGGAGGCGTAACGTGTCACGGTCTCGCCGACCATGCGTATCGGATCGACCCTTGCACCTCCTACGGTTTCGCCTGCTACCTGCGCGCTGACCCCGCTGCCTTGCCGGTCCAGTGCTTGACAGTCGATCCGGTCTCGTTCGCGAACGACTTCCAGGCATGAAAACCCTGCTGCTGTGCGTATCTCGTCAGCTGACCCTTTTCGAGGAGTAATTGTCATGGCCATGTTGGATGCCCCCGCACGACCGACGACCGAGCACGCTTGCCCGCTAGGTGATCAGTTGGCGGCGCCTCCCTCCGATGACCCTCGCGAGTGACGCTCCACACGCCGGAGTTCGCGGCGGATCCACACAGCGCCTATCAAGTCATGCGCGACAATCACGGTCCGCTCGTTCCAGTGGAACTGGCGCCCGGGGTACCCGCGACGTTGATTATCGGCTACCGGGAAGCGTTGCAAGTTTTGAGCGACCCGCTGCATTTTCCCGCCGACCCGCGGGCATGGCAGTCCGGTCGCGCAGCGGGTTGTCCAGTGTTGCCCACCATGGGGTGGCAACCCGGCGCGCAGACCACCGATGCGGACTACGCGCGATACCGCAGTGCCACAACGGCTTGTCTGAACCAGGTCGATCTGTACGCGCTGCGTACCGTGGTCGAACGCACCGCGTCGGAACTGATCGACAGCTTCTGCGAGGCAGGCTCGGCTGACCTGCTCGGCCAGTACGCCATTCCGCTGACCGTCGAGGTGCTCCACGATGTGCTGGGATTCGGGCCCGAGAGCGGCCGCTACGCGTTCTCGGCGCTGATCGCGTTGCGCAACGCCGCCGACGCGGCGTCAGCGGAATTGGGCGAAAAGATGTTGAGAGCGGCGATCGCGGAGACGGTGGCCGCGAAGCGGGTCGAGCCGAGCGCAGACGTCACATCGTGGCTGCTCCAGCACGGCGCGGGTGTGGACGAGAAAGAGTTGGTGGATCAGGTGGCCACGCTGTATGTGACGGGCACCGAACCGACCTGGAATCTGATCGCGAACACAGTACTGCTGCTGGCAACCGATGACCGGTTCGGTGGCGAACTACTCGGCGGAGCCCTGTCCATCCGAGACGCGATCGATGAGGTCCTCTTCACCGACCCTCCGGTAGCGAATTCGTGCTTCAGCTATCCGCGTCAACCGCAGATCGTGGGGAACACCTGGCTGCCGGTGGACCAACCGGTACTCATCAGCCTGGCTGCTTGCAACAACGATCCCGCCGCGGCCAACGGTGACCGCACGGGCAACCGTTCGCATCTATCCTGGGGTTCGGGCGCGCATTCATGCCCGGCCCAATCAGTGGCGGTGGTCATCGTTCAGGAAGCGCTTGACCAGTTGCTCGATGCGCTACCGGAAGTCCGGTTGGCTGTACCGGACACCCAGTTGCAGTGGCGGACAGGCGGTTTCCACCGCGCACTGGCTGCTCTTCCAGTGCGTTTTCCGCCGTCGCCGCCACTGAATCTCCGCTGAGGCACGCCGAGCAGAAGGGTTCGCTGAGCCGACGCCGGTCGGCTCAACGAGTTGATCTACCGCGAAAGTCGTCTCCGCCCAACGGCTTTCGACTTATCCGGGGCATGTCGGCGACCACCTTCACAGCGGCAACGGCGCAGAAGGCGGGAACACCACCGGCAACGCTGTCAATGCTCGATGGAAGGGGCCCGGGCGCCACACGAGTTCCTCTGTGGCAACCGCCAACGTCAACTCCGGGAGTACGTCCAGGAGTTGGTCGATGACCTCCTGTGCGAGCAGCAGCCCGTACGGCCGGGCCTGCGCGGGGCAGGCATGCGGGCCCGTGCTGAACGCCAGATTCCAGCCGTTGTCCAGAAATTCTCCGGTGTTCATCTCTGGATCGGTGTTGCAGGCGGCCATGCTCACGATGATCGGCTGATTCGCGGGCAGCCACACGCCGTCGATGATGATCGGCTGACGAGGATAGGTGATGCAGTAGTTCGCCATCGGCGGGTCGGTGGCCAGCCGCTCATCGAGCGCGGTCCTGGTCGACAGCGGACAGCCTTTGTCGACGGTGGTGAACCGGGAGTCGGTCAGCATCAACAGCAGGGTATTGGCCACCAGGTTCAGTGGTGGTTCGACACCGGCGGCGAACAGCAGGACCAACTGATGCACCATCTCCTCGTCGGTCAGTCCGGCGGAATGCTGGACCAGCCTCGTGGTTACGTCGTCCGCGGGGTGCGCGCGCTTCAATGCGGTGAGGTCGAGCAACGCGGCGCCCATTATCGCGTTCACTGTTTCGGTGTCCACACCGTCGAACATCGCCGCGCTGGCCTTCGCGACGCGCTCGCCGATGTCCGGCGGGCATCCGAGGACCTGGCAGAAAACCGAAAAGACCAGCGGGAGTACGTACTGGCTCAAGACATCGGCGTTCCCGTCCCGGCAGAACGTGTTGATGATCGGGACAGCGGATCTTTCGACTATGGATCGCAGGAAGTTGAGGTCCATGCCGGCTAGTGCGTCGTTCAAAGCATTGCGGTAACGAGCGTGCGCCGCACCACTGGTACGTATCGCGTTGGGTCGGTACTCGATCATCGGCATGATCGGGATATCGGCGGGCGCTGTTTTCTGCCAGATGCTCGGATCGGCGGGAAAATGTTCGGGGTCGTTGAGGATTCGGACGGCGGTGCGATATTTGATAACCAGGGTTGCAGGTACTCCCGGCCACATCTCGACTGGGACCAGGGGTCCGTAGTCCTTACGCATCCGGCGGTAGAACTTGTGCGGATCGGCGGCAAACTCTTCGCTGCAAATCGCGATTCGAGGACCTGCGAACTCGATCGACGGGGTTGAGGCGGTGGTGGAGCCATGAAGCGTGTGCTGGGGATGCACTGACGTCTCCTTGGTATCGGTTTCGCCAGCATCGTACCCGCAACGTGCCAGAAAATACATCGCTATCTTGTTACCTGCCAACAAGATTCCGACGTCAGAGTAGATTCAGACATACCTCATCAGGCGGATCCAGCTGCGGGGCCCGTACAGGCGCCGCAGCCGCATCCGGTGTCCTGGTTACCGCTGGATCAGTGCCGTTGGGAGCTTTCGCACCGTGAGTCCCACGCGGCAGGTAGATCCTCGGACAACGCTGGTGCACCGAGGATCTCGTCGTCGAGCTCGAACGCGTCCAGCACCGCCGATAGATTGTCGGCCAGATGATCGATGGCGCGTCGGAGTTGTTGTTTCGTGGCTTCGATCGCGGCGATATCGAGCAGGCCGTGAATGAGATACCACGTGGCATGCTCTAGTATGTAGTGCAACGCGAAAACGCTACGTACGGCAGCTATTTCAGGATGATCGGCGTGTTCATCGAGCAACCGCGACGCTGCTTCGGTGCAGTACGCTTCGGCGAGGGCGAGTGCGTCGGGAATGACTGCCAAACGGTCCGCGAGCGCCGGTGTCGCCAAATGTCGCTGCGCCTCATGTGCGATCGTCAGGGTACGCGCGCTGAGCAAGCGCGCGCGGTCGTCGGGGTCGTCGGGGTCGTGCAATCGGACTTCGTGGGGCAACGTACCGGCGAGTTGCTTGGCTAATACCCGGCCGGCGACGGAACCCAGGACGTGACAGTCGCCTTCGCCGGTGATGGCGGCGTGGCAGACGCCGAGGTAATCGGCGACGCGGTTGGCGCTGAACATGCCCTGCGCGCCCATCTTGATACGACAGTGCGTGACCGTTTCCAGTGCGTGGAGTTGAATGAAGTGCTTAGCCAACATGACCGACACAACCGTGTCGCGATCAGTGAGATCGCTACCGGCGAGGGAGGTTTTGATCGCGTTGCCGTAGACGGTCCTGGCAACGGTACCGGCCAAATCGATGAGCAAGGTGTCGCGTACATGCGGAATATCGACCATCAACGGGCTATCGACCAGAGTCAACGGCACTACCCGCTTGGCGGCGTAACGTAGCGCGATGTACAGCGCCGCGCGTGCCGTGGCGTTCAAGCAGGACGAGAGCGCCAAACGCCCGACAGTCAGCTGGCTTATCGCCGAAGAGAACGCCCGACGTCGACTGGTCTCATCGCGCCACGTCAGCACGCCTCGCTCGTCGATAGTAGCCAAGTCATTGCTCAACCAGGCGCTGCGCTCGACCCGCAGGCCATCGAAGCTGATGACCGAGTTGTCCATGATGACCAGCGGCTGATGATCGAGCTGGGTGATCCGCACGCCAGCGCACGGCTCGCCGTTAGCGTCGCGTAACCGCGCAGTGAACAGATGCACGCCCTGATCGACGCCGGCCGCATCGATGAACCGTGCACCGATGACACAGACCCGAGCGACCGGAATACCGACGCTTGGCATGAACTTCCGTGCCCGCGGGTTCGGGGTGTCGAGCACGAACCCGTTGCCGTCCCACGTCGCGGTGGTCTGCATGAAGCCGATGTTGGAGCCACACCCGTACTCGGTCAGCAGCATCACACCGATGCTGGACGCGTCATCCAAGTCGTGCAGATACGGTGCGGCGGAGTCGGAATCGGTCAAGGTGGCCAGGCTGCCGGAGGCCAGGTTGTAGTGACCGGAGATCAGCGGGATCAGGTCCGTCGCCAGCACCGCGGACCAATCGAACACCGCGAACAGCTCAGGGAGGTCGGTCGCGACAGCACGGGTGCTGCCGATTCCCTTGACCAGGTCCCGGAGTTGATCATATGCGTTCTGGCGCCGCTGTTCCTGGCTCTGCCTATCCGTGACGGCGAAGTCCGGGTTGCCCAGAATCCGCTGCAGTTGTTGGTGGAACTCTCGGTCGCCGTGCCGAAGAAGCTCAGCTAGCGATGTACTCTCCCGGAGCATTTGCGTGACCACTACCGCCTCCTACTTCATCCGATCCCAGCGGTCGCTTGTCCACCGTTGGGCATACCGGGGCCATCGCTGCCGAGCTGAGACGCTCCAGTACCGCCGTTGCCGCACAGTTGCGCGGACGCCGTCGGGGACCGGGACAGGGGAGCCGGAACGATCACCTGCCAAAGTTCACTGAGCCACACACCTTCTCGTAAGGTTTCGTTTACCTGATCATCGAATTCGCTTGCGGCGCTGCGAACTCTATTGTCCGATCCAGCCCCACCAGCGGATCACGTACTGGGGAAACGGTCGCGGCAGGACCGGATTCATATGGCTACAAGTGTAGAGCGCTGGCTCGTGAGTTATCAATAGGGAGAACGCATTTCGGCGTTTTCGCTGAATGTTTGCGTGGGGTCGCCGAAATGCCCCACTCAGTCGAACCGGGCGGTCACATCCTGAAAACGTTGGACGCCAGGAGATGTGATCATCGTCGGCGCAGAACTCGGTGCGGAGGACGGTATTCGACCGGGCATGCTTGCCTCGGCTTCGGGTGCGGCCCGCCTACGGCAGGCAGAAATGGTCGGTGTTCGTCTAGCCATCACCAACCTCTCCCAACAGATCCAGAGTACGATCGCTCGTCCGGGAAATGGTGTGTTCGGCCGGAGTGGGACCCACGCGCTGGCCGGCAAGCGCACGGAACTCGATGTCGGTATCCCGCTGCTTGCAGACCCCCAAGAGAAGTCGAGGATCGAGGACGGCGCACAGGGCGAGGTCACGGTTGAAGCAGTGCCATCGATGGGCCGGGCAGCCAGGCTCCGCCCGATCATCTCGGCTGGGCCTATGGCCTACCGCACGGGCGTGCGTCGACATCCTCGTATCAATCGAGATCTGTTGTGCTCCAGATCATTCTGAGATTCCGAATCGGCTGGCTGGTGGGCCAGTCTCATGGTTCGGGTACGTGGGGTTGCGTCGTACGTGGCGTCGGTGCGGCTGACAAAGGTGGCGTTCGTTCCCCGGATCAGTGAGCTGATCTATCCGCATTTCGTGGCGAGGTCACGCGACGGGCGGCGGGTCGTGTTCGAGCAGCGGGTGAAAGTCGAACTGCAGGAACAGCTTCTGGACGGATCGGTATATCGGTGGCTGGTTGCAGGTCAGGGCGCCGACATCTGGCTCAGCACAAAGGGGCTTACAGTGAGTTCGTGGACATTGCCGAACAGATCGTGGGGAGTCCGCGTGGACGGCGGGTATGCGCCAATCTGGTGGCGGAGTGTAATAGCGATTTTCTGAGTGCGGTGTGGGACGCAACGGAGGTGTCCACCGGCGATCGGTCGGCGCGGGTCGTGGCGGCTGTCGCAACCGCAGGACCGGATGTTATCGGTGCGTTGTCGGAGGAGGCGATGATGCGGGCGGTCGCGGAAGCCGCTGCATTCGCCAGGTATTGGCAGGAGCCCGACGACATCGATCGGGTGTACGCGCATCGATCTGTCGTGGCGGCACTGCGACCCATCGCTGCTGCGTTGCTTGCGGCACCGGGGATCGACTGGCTGGCCAGCCCGGCGGATCGAACGAATCAGCGGTGGGTTCAGTGGTGGCACCGCAACGAGTGGTATCCGAAACATCCACAACCGCCGGACAGCGCGGACCTGAGGCAGTGGCGCGATCGTGCGGTCGCGGATGAAGAGCGGGCACGGTGGGAGCGCCCGGTTGATCCGAGCGCGAATGTGAGCGGGGAATGGTGGTCGACGCCTGCGACGACGCAACGCCTGGCTACGTCGCGGGCGTTGCCCTTGCTGGGTGCGGTGCAGTTGGCGCTGATGGAGGACTCCATGGGGTGGGATCGAGCCCGGGTGTGGCCCGGATCGGTTGCCGCATCGGTGCGGGTATTCGAGATCGACGCTCCCGACGACTGGGCCCGGTTGGTGGAGGCATATCCGTTGTGTGTGAGTGCTTCTCGTCGCCATGACTGGTATCGGACGGTAGGGCGCGACGGGGACTGGTTCATTCCGGACTGGGCGGCCGTCGCCGCGGACTACGCCGCAGTACACCTGAGCCTACTCGGCTATCTGACCACGCCCGGTCGCGCCATCGAGGTTGCCGACGGGGCGACGATGCTGGCTGGATGGGATCCGGATGTGACGTATTGGCTGCGCGATGGCTGTATCACCGTGGGAGACAAGGAGATCGAGTGGCTGCGCGAAGACGATCGCTGGCGCAGCCGAGCATGATCGTCGGCCGCCCGGCGCAGCGGGAAGATGGATCTGGAACCCTCAGGGGCGCAGGCACTTCGGCGACCAGAACGCGAGTTGGTCAGCCGTCGGCGGGGATTCGCGGCGCACTATGGCGACGGGCGAGCCGGTACCTGGTGGGTGTGCCGACCGCTCAGTCCGCGGCGTTTCGCCGCATACATATCGGCGTCGGCCCGGTGCATCAACTCGTCCGCACTGACCCGGTCGAGCCCGCTCAGCTGCGCGGCTCCGACGCTGATCGTGATCGCCACCTCGATGCCGCGGATGCGGCACCGGGAGTGGCAGGCGCGCTGCACCTGTCGGCGCAGTTCCTCTAGATGGACATCACCATGTCGGAGCAGCATCGCGTACTCGTCTCCGCCCATGCGGGCCACCGTGTCGATATCGCGCGCGCATGACTGCAGCCGCTGCGCGATCGTATGCAGCACCTCATCGCCGACCACATGGCCGTGGGAATCGTTGACGCTCTTGAAGTCATCGATATCGATGAACAACACTGTCACCGGCTCCACTGCCGAGGTTTCCAGCGCTCGGTTCAGGCGATCCAGGAAGAGCGTCCGGTTGGCCAAGCCGGTCAGCGGATCATGCAGAGCTTGATACTCGAGCAGTTCCCTGTGGTGCGAAAGTTCGTGCAGTAGACGGTGGTTATAGGCAAGTGTCACCGATTGCCGCATGATCAACAGGATCACCAGCGCCAGCATCAGCCCGATCTCTATGGGGGTGAACGCAATCCGTGCCGGAATCTGAATCGCCACCACTACGCCAGCCAATACCACCGGTATGTGCGGCACGATCAGCCACACCAGATCGGCGGTCGAATAGGCAGTGCGACTGCGCGGACGTTGACCGCGATCGGGGATGAACGCCGCGAGGGCGAACAGCAGCGGCGATGTCGCGTAAACGAGCGAAAGCGCCGCCGGGTACATCTGCTGCGACTGGGTGAGGTAGCCGACGACCACCAAATTCTCGACGACCTCTGTCGCGCAGGCGCACGCGATGAGCAGCAGCGCCCGATGGTCGAGCAGTTGCCGCGGACCGTAGACCATGAGTATCAGGGCGGGGACGGAGGCGTACATCAGGGCCAACAGCACGGTGGCGATGAGTACCGGCGTGACGGTGTTCATCCCGTCGACGGTGTCGCTCTGCTGGACAGCGACCCACACGATGAGTGACATGGCCACCACCACCGTTGCCGCATCGAACCACCGCGCCCATCGGCCACTCGTCGAGACGGATCGACAGTGCCGGATGAGCGAGGTGTCGTCGTCCATCGCCAAGACCGCCATGAAGACCACTATCGGCACGGCATAGAAGCCTGCGCCGCCTGCCGCCGACACAGGGATCGGTATGCCGGCGAACAGCTGATTCCAGCTCCAGCTCGCCAGCGCGAGTGTCAGAACAGCCATCGCGATGGCCGCCCAGCGCCGCCAACGAAGTGCGGGCACGGACTCTCGGCGGCCATAGCGGGCGAAACCGACCGTCGCCGCAGTGGCGCCGGACAGTGCCAGCCCATCACCGATCACCAATGTGGTCCTGCTGTCGAGGACGCCGGTGAAGCCGAGCACGCACAGCACCGCAACCGCCGGCAACAGCACGGCGGCAACCAGACACCATAATTTCGGCATGTACCTCAGCTCGGGTGGCATGAGAAAAGCGAACTCACAGCTACAACTGGATACAGAGGGTCTACCACCTGCTCACCTGGAAGGGTAACCCGCGTGCACTGTGCGTCGCGGCACACGCAGGATCTACTCCGCCGGGATGGTCGGCACTGCCCGCTGCTCGGTCCGGCACTGTGCAGCGTGGCCCGCCTGCCCTCGTCAACCTTTGACACGTCCGGACACCTTCCCACCAGCGGTGGTAGCGATGATCGGCCAGGATCTGGCGGCCCATACGGTGGGCTGGTGGAGTTTCTGCCCGGCCACCGGTTCGCCGGTTTCATCGTGCAGGCGCGGCTGGGCGATGGCGGTAGCAGCGTGGTGTATCTGGCCGAGGATCCTGAAGCCGAGCGACACGTCGCGCTGAAGATCATGTGCGAGGAGGAGAGTCGATCGCCTGCGGCGCGCGCCCGCTTCGTGCACGAATTCGACGTGCTCGACACGTTGCGGCACCCGGATATCGTGCGCATGTACGCGCACGGCGAGTCCGGCGGCATGCTGTGGTCGGCGCACGAGTACGTGGCGGGCACCAGCGGGACGGCGCTGGTACCGCAGAAATTGCCCGATCTCCGCCGGGTGCTGCGGATGCTCACGCACACCGCGGCGGGGTTGGATTACGCGCACGCCAACAACGTCGTCCATCTCGACGTCAAGCCCGGCAATGTGTTGGTCGGCACCGGCGAGCCCGCCATCGTGAAGGTCTCGGATTTCGATCAGGCTCGCTGGCTCGACCGGCCCGAACCACCTTTGGCCACTGACGGTTTCGTCGTCGTCTCGCTCTCGTACGCCGCTCCCGAACTGTTGCGGGCGGGCACGGTGTCGCCTGCGACGGACCAGTATGCACTGGCGTGCACGGCCGTCGAACTGCTGACCGGCCATCCGCCGTACCGACGTGCCAATCTCCTGGCAATCGCGCAGGCCCACTTGCATGATCAGCCCCCACGGATCGCCGAACAACATCGGTGGATGCCACCGGAGGTCGACACGATCCTGCACCGATCCCTCGCAAAGGATCCCGGTGCTCGCTATTCCTCGTGCGCCGAGCCGATCCGCCTGCTCAGCGAGGCGCTCGCCGGCCACGAGCCCTTTCCCGATTCGGCACTGTTCCAGCTGCGGACCACGCTGTCGCGCTTGCCGCTGCTGCGTCGACGGCACGCAGCGACGCCGCGGATAGCAGTCCCGCGCCCCGGCGAACACCCTGGCCAGCCCAGTCATCAACCGTGATCGACACGGAAAGAGGCCGAGCCGTGTCACCGCCCTCGACGTCGATACAACTACAGTCAGAGCCCACCTGAGAGAGCGTTCACACCGTTCGCTTGTCGTGTGTCCGCGGCGGGTTGGCGGCGCGCTGTGGCCGCCGGGCCGCCTCCTCGGTGACTTGGGAACGCACCTCGGATGGCAACAGAGCGGCGATGCGAGCGCGGGAGTTGATCTGCAGCTTGCCGAAGATCGACGCTATCTGCGCGTCAACGGTCTTGGTCGCGCTGCCGCGACGGGCCGCGATCGCGGTGTTGGTCCACCCTGCTGCCGCGAGGATGGCAACCTGTTGTTCGGCTGCGGTCAGTTCCTGGAACTGCGTGTAGGGCACGTCCCGGGCGGAGGAGGTGGTCGGTGGCGGGTCGAGGGAAATGTCGCCGAGGGCCAGATACGCCGCCTCGTGGAGTTCACGCCGCAGCGTCGCACCCTCGCGCTCTGCCGCGGCGAAGCGCTTGCCAAGCACGGAACGGGCGGCGTCGGTGGCCGCGTCGGTCGCGGCTGCGAAGGGGCCGAGGTGGGTGTGTGTGGCGGGGGTGCGTTTGCGCAGTTCGATCCCACTGCCGATCAGATGGGCAATCTCGGTTGCCCATTCGACCCGCTGTCCCGAACGGCTCTCAGCGCCGGTGTTCTCGATCAACTTGGCAAGCGACCAGACGCGTAGGTGGGTGCCGAGCAGTACACCCCACCGGTCATCGAAACGGAGGTGATCTCGCAGAGCCAGGCGACCCGTCGTCAACGCTTCGCGCGGATCGCCGTGAAAGGTGAGAGCGAGTGCCAACACGAACCGTGCCCACGATGTCGCCCACTGTGCCCCGGCGCGGGTGGCTCGGTCCAAGCAGCTGCGGGCGATGCCGACCGATTGTGCGGCCGCACCGAGCAAGGCCGCCGCTAGCGCCTCGGTCAGCTCGCTTACCGCCGCGCCGCCGAGATCGCCTGCCGCAGTGAACTTTTCCCGCGCGCGCCCGAGAGCCGCGACAGCTCGCGCGTCCCCGCTCGTCAGCAGCAGCTCGCCGCCGTGCACGAGTTCTACCCACGCGGGCAGTCCCTGATCATGTTCGGGGCGCGTGCGCCACTGATCACGATCCGCCGATTCCGGCAGGCACAGCGCGACACATTCGTCCAGTAACTGCGCGGCATCCGTGCTCGCGCCGCGCATCAGACTGAGCCACGCCATCAGCGCCTTGGCCTCGATCTGGCACGACACCGGCAAGTGTGCCGAACGCTGGGCGACCGCCAACGTCCGTTCGAGCAGTGTGCGTGCCTCGCGCAGCGATCCGTTCAGAATCGGCAGGCGAATCGTGACAATGCCGATGGCGATTTGCAGGCCCTCGATGGCAGTTTCGGGAGAATGCAGGCTTTCATCGATAGCGCGCAGCAAGTTGGGCCAGGCGGCCCGGCCCCACCGCAACAGTTCCTGCTCGGCCGGGCTGAACCATTCGGCTTGCGCTCGAACGATCTTGGCGCGGTAGTAGTTTCGGTGCCGAGTGGCCAGTCGCTCCCGCTCCGTGGGCGAGCGCTCCCGCATCCGCTCTGCCGCGAAGACCCGCAAGCTCTCCACCAGCGAGTAGCGAACCGACGTGGGTGTCAGATGCCTCGAAACCAGCGAGTTGTCGACCAGCCGCTCGAGCAGATCTGCTACCTCTGCCCGGGTGACGACCTCGGTGGCACCGTCGGAAGACGTATCGGCACAAACCATTTCGATCGCCTCCAGGTCGGCACCCGCCCGATCGGCGGAACCCGCGTCATTCTCGGACGCGGTGTCATCACCGACAGCGAAGATCGAGAGCCGCTCGAAGAGCAGCCGCTCGTTGGCGTCGCAGAGATCGTAGGACCAGGCGATGACGTCGACGATGCGGCGATGTCGTTGCTCGGTGCCCAAGCGGGGCCCGTCCGACCAACGCAGGCGACGATCACCCGGTTCGCCAGTCAACTCGCGCAGCAGCATCCCCAGCGGCTGCTGGCGAAGCCGCGCCGTGGCGAGTCGGATATAAAGCGGATTGTTGTGCACTCGCGAGCAGACTGACATGGCCAGTTGAATCTGTTCGCGGTCGGTGATCGGCTGGCCGGCCAACTCGGCGCGACGGCGAAAGTACGCGAGCGCCTGCATGCCCGTGAACGGCGGAACGGAGAGTATCCGCTCATCTGCCCAGTTGATAGGCGTGCGGCTGGTCGCCAGGATTTTCACTCCCCGCACCGCATCCAGTAGATCCGCGATCACCTGGCCCGCCGTGGACAGTACGTGCTCGCAGTTGTCCACCACAACGATTGCGTGCCCGGATCGGCTCTCGCCCGCTCGATCGTCCAACGTCTCGACCAGGGCGTCCCAGGCGGACCGCCCCGAGAAGTCCGTGTCCACCACGGCTCGGGCGAATTCCTCCTCGACCGCGTTCACATCGCAGCCCTTGGACAGCCGCGCCAGCGGGACCCAAAAGAAGGGAACCCGCCGTGCTTTCCGATACCTGCGGACCGCTTCGTACGCCAGAGTGGTCTTGCCGATGCCGCCGGCTCCGACGAGGGTAATCAGGCGAGTGGGGCCCAGCAGAGAGGTTGCGATCGTTGCAAGCTCGTGCTCCCGACCGACGAAATCAAATCTGGCTGCGCGCAACTGACCGGGAGAATGCGGCTGGCGAGCTCCCGCGAGCTCGGCAGAGACCTCATCCGCACCATCGATCGAGTTCACCGAGACTCCTCGCTGTGCTCAGTCGAGCAACCCACGGATCGCATGCCTGGTGAGGCACAGCTCACCCAAAGGTCGCTGGATCCGTCGCACATCCTAATTGACGCGACATTCATGCCAACCTCCCCAACCGAGGGAACCACGTTGGGCAGCCACTCGCTACGGAATACTCACCGAATGATCGAATACCATCCGGTCGGTCCCTTTTTTGTTCAACTGCCCAACCGAGAACCACGCAGGGTCGGGTTGCGGTGCCCATTTCCAGTGCTGGGAAGGTGATCATTGGGATGTAGCATTTTGCTCGATTCCAGGGATTGCACAAGGCCGAGGGCTGGTCTCGAACAAGCGAACCCGGCCGCGATCGAGACTGAAGGAATTCGCAGGAAGCTGTTCACTGGCCGTCGGCCGGTAAACGGGAGTTCGACCGAGGAGAGCCGAAGGTGCCGCAACCGCTGGGCAAAATCGAGGCCGCTGTTATCTCCTTCGATCCGGGTGACCCGGGCACGGTCGAAACCGCCCGGGGAGCGTTGCCGGTGCGGGTCGCATGCAGCGATCCCCACCTGACCGGAGTTGGAGTTGCTTTGACTATTGCCTATCCGAAATCAGTTGTCCGGCAGGGAGATTGCAACCGGCTCGCTTACTGACAATGGATATTCCTGCTCTGCAAGCAAGTTGGCGCAACGTGGAAGTGATCGGCGCCGAGGCCATTCTCTACTTCTACTCGCATCTGTTCATGGCACATCCCGAGGTACGGGTCATGTTTCCGGTGTCGATGTCGGATCAGCGGGGCCGATTCTTCACCGCCCTCGGGCACATTGTCACCAATGTCGACAGAATTGGTGATGATCCGCGTTTCGTCGAGCAACTCGGCCGCGACCATCGCCGTTTCGGTGTCGTCGCCGACCACTACCCCGCCGCGGGCGCTTCATTTCTGGCTACCCTGCAGTACTTCCTGGGCGAGGCCTGGACCGATAGCCTTGCCGCCGATTGGGCCGAGGCGTTCGGGACCATCGCGACCCTCATGGTGCAGTCCGCCGAAGCCGACGAACGGACCTCGCCGGCCTGGTGGGAGGCGGAGGTGATCGGCACCGAACGCCGCAGTATCGATATGGCGGTGGTGCGGATCAGGCCGTCGCAGCCGTACTCGTACCTGCCCGGTCAGTCGATGGCCATAGAGATCCCGCAGCGCCCGCGACTGTGGCGCTACTACTCACCCGCTGGCGTCCCGCACGCCGACGGCACGATCGAACTGCACGTGCAAATCGTCGCGGGGGGACAGGTCAGCCCGGTGCTGGCCCGCTCGCTCGAGCCCGGCGAGTGGATCCGGCTCGGTGCCCCCATCGGCACCGCGCTCACACTCGCCGAAGACGACAGCGATCTGTTGATGGTGGCCGGCGGCTCCGGTCTTGCACCGCTGCGGGCGGTGATCGAGCAGATCGACGCCCGCCGTTACGAATCCCGCAGCGGAGGAAACGTGCATCTCTTCCACGGCGTGCGCACTCAGTGGCACCTTTACGACCACCGGCTGCTCTCGGAGTGGGCGGAGACCCGGCCGTGGTTCCGATACACCCCAGCCGTTTCCGAGGATCCCACCTTCCCCGGCGCGCGTGGTCTCGTCGGCACCATCGCCGCCCAGACACACCACTGGGCCGGATACACAGCGCTGGTTTGCGGTTCGCCCGGGATGGTCGAACACACGGCAAACGAACTCGTCGCGGCAGGCATGGCCCGCATGGCGGTCCGATTCGAGCAGTTCCACCAACAGGCGCCGACGCGGCTTTCGTAGACGCCAGACACGAGGTACCCCCATGGCGATGAACCCCTCCGAGATCACACCCGAGAGCATCAGAGACACACAGTTCAAGCGCTCCGCCCTCGGCCGTCGCGGCTACGACGAAGCCCAAGTGGATCAATTTCTTCGCCGAGTCTCTACCGTGATGGGCCAGGTCGTCGCCGCCAACGACCGGCTGACCAGCCAACTCCAACGCGGGGGCAGGGCGGACCTGGTCGCCGCCAACAACTATCTCCAGGAGCAGGTCGCGGAACTGGAGCGCCAGCTCCTCGATCGCGATGCGAACCCGATCGGTGGCGGACCGACCGTCGCGATGCTGTGGGACGAGGTCGAGTCTCTGCGCCGCGAGAACGAGCGGCTACACGAGGAGGCGCACGACGATGTGCTCGGCGTGAATATCCGCGCGGTCAATATGCTCAGCCAAGCTCAGACAGCCGCGGAGGCAACGGTCAACGAGGCCGAGCGGTACGCAACCGAACTCGTCATCGAGGCCAGACAGCATTATGCCGAAATCCTCCGTCAGGCACAGGATTCCGCGGGACAGGCCGTCGGCGAGCTAGCCGCGCTCACCCGGGCGCCGGCGCCCGGGACCACGGTGTCGCAGGCCGAGGTCGACTATGTCCGTGCCTACACGCAGATCGCTCAGAAACAGCTGCAGTCGATCGTCGATGCAATGTGCTCCGAAGTCGACAAGCTCGGTCGCAGCGCTCCACCGGGAATCCGTGGCCAGCCGATATCGACTGCGGCACAGTACCCTTCGCCGATCCCATCGCTGCCGGGTGAGTCGGAGCAGCAGCCGTGGAATGAGCCGAGGCCTTCCGGCGGCGGCGAAGTGGACCACTATCACCACGCCGCGTCCTAGCCGTCCAACTGCGCGCGCAGCGCAGCGCTGGAATCGCCGCCCTCGCTCGGAGTCGCGGCGGATGAATCACTATGAGAGGGAAGTCGTTGTCCATATATGAGAAGCTCGGCGGAGCCGAGGCCATCGAGGCCGTTGTCGCCGACTTCTACGTCCGCGTCCTTGCCGACGACCGATTGGCCGGTTTCTTCACCGGCGTCAATCTGGCCCGGCTACAGGGAAAGCAAACCGAATTCTTCTGCGCGGCCCTCGGCGGACCGGAGTCGTACACGGGCGTATCGATGAGACAGGTCCATAAAGGCCGCGGCATCCTGCAGAGCCATTTCGACTTGGTCGCAGGCTATCTCAACGATGCCCTGCTTGGCGCCGGGGTGCCGGCAGACCTGGCCGCGCAGGTACTCGAGTCCATAGCTCCCCTGGCAGACGACATCGTCAGCGTTCGTGCCTGACGCACCCGACGCTGCGGACCCTGGTGAGCACGCTGACTGGGGCGCATAACCGACTGGAAACGATTCTGACTCCGGCACAACGCAGTTGGCAGGCGAGGCCGCGCGGGGAATCCGCGCGGAGCAGAAGGCCCGGTGCCGACAGGTCGTGCCGGAGTATCGGATTCAGACCAATCCGCCTGCGCTGCCGCGTCGAATAGTTCTTCGGCTCCATGCGGCGAGAGAGTTTGCGCCGCAAGGAGTTCGCTGTCCGCGTGGACGTCGATGTCCACGCGTCCGCTGGTGGTCACTCACCGGAGACCACGCCGTAATTCCCTGATGGAGGTGAGGTTCAAATATGGGGTTGTTCAGCGCTGCGCCGTGGATACCCATCGATGTTGTGTCCGGCCTCGGTGGTGTCCTCGGCCGCCGGTTATGACCGGCCGGGCAAGGTAGCCGGTTCGATCGTCGTGCATGAGAAGACCGGCTTGGCTGTCGTCGCAGGAACCGCGCCCCGTTGTCCTCGAGCACTGGAGTTCAGCGTTGGGCGAGATAGCGGCGGCCGACGTCACGCAGCCGCTGATGCACTCCGTCGTAGGGACGCTTGGCGCCGAGGATCGAGGTGGGAAGCTTGGCGATCATCGTGTAGTTGGTGTCGACCACATTGCCGACCGGAGCCAATCCCGCCTGACTCACCAGCTGCAGTGCATCGAGTGGATCGAGGTCGAGCAATTCCGCCGTCCAGCCGATGAGGTCGTGCTGGCTGACCCGGAAGGCATCCTCCAACGGCCGAACGGAGCCGGTGGAGATGATGAAGTCGTCGCTCTGAATTCTGGGCCAGGCCGGCGCCGCGCCTCGAACGACGTCGACAACGATGGTGGTCTGCATAGCGGCCTCCACCGCCGTGCCGCAGACTTCTCCCTCACCCTGGCGGCAATGACCGTCGCCGATGGCGAGCATGCCACCGTCCACATTGACCGGCAGGTAGACGGTCGTGCCTGCCCGAAGTTCGGGTGTGTCCATGTTTCCACCGTGCGCGCCCGGCGTGATCGACATGATGACCTCGTCGGCTGCCGGAGCGACACCGACGGTGCCGTGCATGGGATCGAGCGGGAGTTCAACGGTGAAGTTGCTGCGGCGCGCGTGGTAGCGCACCACACCGCGGTCGACATCGACGTCGTATTTCCACACGACCTCCTCGAGCGGTGGATGCAGCATGGCCGTGCTGTGGGTCGTGGTGAGCGCACCGAAATGGGGGAAGGTGGATGAGATCGCCCAATCGCGCCGCGGGCGGATATCGATGAAGTGCACCGCGAGCAGGTCTCCTGGGCGTGCGCCCGCAACGTGAATGGGCCCGGTGACCGGATTGAGTTTGGGAAAGTTGCAGACTTGGCTGGGGAGATCGTGGATCCCCTGGACTCGTCCGCCGTAACAGTCCTCGGTGGTGAGTTCGATGACGGTGCCCGGCGCAACGCTCACCAGTGGCTCGTGGCCGCCGAAGGTGTAGACGAGCTGGTCGGCGGCCGGGTCGATCCGCACGACGTCGAAGTCGTTCATACCGTTTCGCTTTCGGAGGTGTCGGCCGGCGCGAACTTGCGTCCGGTCAGAGTGGAGATGACGAGTATGACCACGCCGATGGCAAGCCACACGAAGCCGAGCTCCTGGGCCGCGATATTGGCGTTGACGACGACGTACAGCAGGATGGCGAAGCCGATGATCGGGCAGAGCAGGTGCCGGAACCAGTCGCGGCTGCGCGTGCGGACCACATAATGCGCGACCACCGATACATGCAACACCAGGAATGCCGCCAAGGCACCGAAATTGACCAGTGAGGTCATGACGGGGATACCGTCGTCCTTCAGGCTCATGGCAATCCCCAGGACCAGCGAGACGCCTGCGACCAGGAAGGTGGCGTTGACGGGCACCTTGCGGGTGGGATGTATGCGGGCGAGGAACGAGGGTAGTTTCCGATCGCGGGCCATGGCGTACAGCAGTCGGGCGGTCGCGGCCTGCGCCACAAGGGAATTGGCGAATCCCCAGGCGACGGCGGTGGACAACGCGGTGAGCACGGCCAGCCACGCGCCACCCGCTGTGCGGGCGGTGTCATAGAACGCGGTCCCGTCGGGGTCACCGTCCGCGACGAGCCCGCCGGGGTCGGACACCAGCAGGGAGGCCACCCAGGTCTGAACGACGAACAGTGTGCCGGCCAGCAGTAGCGCGGCCACCATCGACCGGCCGATGGAACGGATCGAGTCCTTGTTCTCCTCGGCCAGCATCGAGATTCCGTCGAAGCCGAGGAACGACAGCACGGCAAGAGAGACCGCGCCGAACACCAACCCCCACGAGAACGTGGCGCTGTCATAAAGCGGAGTCAGGTTGAACCCGTGGCCCTTCCCGTTGGCCAACGCGATGATGCCGACGATGAGGTAGATCGCCAACACGATCAGCTCACCGACAAGCATGAATTTGTTGATGCGGGCAGTCATTTCGATGCCGAGGTAGTTGACCACGGTGTTCAGCACGACGAAAGCGATCAGCCACGCCCAGACCGGTATGGCAGGCACCAGCGAATTCGTTGCCACGCTGGCGATCAGATACAGCAGCCCCGGGACCAGGACGTAGTCGAGGATGATCACCCAGCCCGCCAGGAATCCGACCGGCGCGGCGATCCCACGACTCGCGTAGGTATACACCGATCCGGCCATGGGGTACGCCCGTGACATCTGCGCGTAGGAGTTCGCGGTGAACATCATCGCGATCATGCCGATGATGTACGCGAGGGCTACCATGCCGCCCGAGCCCTGGAACACACTGCCGAAGATGCCGAATGGCGCGATCGGCACCATGAAGATCAACCCATACACCAGCAGATCCCCGAATCGCAGGGATCGCTCGAGCTCCTGTTTATACCCGAACCGCTCTAGATCTTCGCTCACGTGCCACTCCAGCGTTCTGGCTCTGCCTGGTCACCGGAGACTACGAGAAGATCGTTCCGGGTGGAAGCGGATCAGTAAGCTCACCCAACAATGACCAGCAAAGCAATCGTGATCGCCGCCGGAGGCGGTGGTGATGCCGTCACCGCGTCGGTATTGGCGGGGAAGCTGCGCGACCGGTCTGGCCGCCCAGTTCTGCGCCGCATCCAAGGTGTTCGAAGCCGACACCCTGGTTGTCATCGACGTCGGAGGAGACGTTCTCGCCCAAGGACACGAACCTGGACTACGCAGCCCGCTGGCCGACTCGCTCACCCTCGCCGCCGCCATCCTGACCGGGCTGAAGGTGCACCTTCTCATCGCCGGAATCGGGCTCGACGGAGAGCTGACACCACCAGAGTTGTACGCACTGCTGCGCCGGCACCGGTCGACCGTGGTCGCCGAGCTCGGCAGTGCCGACGTGTCCATGGTTGCCGAGGTGTGGGGATGGCATCCTTCCGAGGCCAACGGATTGCTTTGTGCTGCTGCGCAAGGGTGGCGTGGCACAGTTGAAACCCAGCGCGATGCGCTCATCGACATCACCGACGATGCCGCAAAGGTTTACGAGGTCGACGCCACCGCCGTCGCGGCTCACTCTCTGGCAGCCGAACTGACCGACACCCTCTCGCTGGAGCAATCCGAGCAGCGCATCCGCACTCACCGGGGCTACAGCGATATCGACATCGAACGCAAACGCCTTGCTACACAACACGAACCGCGAATCCCGACCGGCGACACCATCGGCGACATCGACCGCTACACGCAGGGTGCACGCATTCGAGGCGTCAACGCCCTGACGCTCCGTCGAGTCATCGAGTTGACCGGCGCCACCGGCGCAGAGGCGGGAAACGCACTCCGCGGCATGCTCGGACGCGAGCGGCCGGACAACATGCGGCCACCCGTGTACCTGGTATGACCTCCAAGTAAGGTGCCCGCAACAGCTAAAATCCCTTGCACTGCATAGGATTTGACTCTTGCCTAGGTACTCGTCCGCCCCGGCGGTCACGTCGGCGTGATCAGCAAATCCGTCGGGGCCGTCGAGGAATACGTCACCCGCTGAACCTGAATCGGCGGGTCGGTCAGCTCACCGTGTAATGGCTTCGTGCGATCTGGAAGCGATGTTGGTCGTTGACGCACTGGATGCCGACTTCGCGGGACAGGCCGGAGCAGACGACGGTGCCGTTGCTGAGGACCTTGTGGAATGGGAGGACCTCCCCGTCCTCGACAACCATCCGGCAGTCGTTGGTGAGTTCAACCTGTCCGGTGTTGCGGAGGACGAATGTGGGGAATTTGTAGCCGGGGGCGCAGTGGGCGGGCGGCGGCGGGTTGCCGGGGACGGTCCAGGGGACCTGGCCGACAATGACACAGAGAACTTGCTCGGCGTTCATGTTGCAGCGGACGTTCTCCTTTTTCGGGTCGGTATCGGTGAAGTTCCCCTCGTACGCGGCGGCGGGCATCGCCGCGAGGGCGATCAGCGATACTCCCATCAGACCTAGGAGCAGAGCGCGGCAAACACGGGTGAGAATCATCGGCCCAGCATCGAAGCCGCGCCTTTCACGAGGGTTTCACACCGATCTCGAGCAACTGGAAGTTGTGCACCACAAGGTATTCCAGCGGTCCCCGCCGATGAAGCGCTGTCGGATGGGCATTTGGTTCAATACCGGATTCCACTGAGCTGACCGCGCACTGTACGAAGGAGGGTTCGCGTCGGAGAGTGGTGGTTGGCACGGAAGCGTGGCCAAATGTCCTGCGCCCCAGTGCGAGAGCGAAACCCGGAGGAAGTGTGACAACCTCAGCTCGGCTACACGTCAGCAAAGAGTTCCCTGCGATGCTGGAACGGATCGACGCGCTCGGCGCATCCGTCGAGGCAAACGCGGACGCGGCCGACAAACTCGGCAGGCTCACCGACGACACCGCGCAGTCGCTGCTGGCCACGGGGATCGTCCGCGCCAGTCTGCCGGCGAATCTCGGCGGTGACGAATTCGCTCCGCGCCAGTTGATTCAGACGATTGAGCGGCTCAGCTACTACGACGCCGCGGCAGGCTGGACGATGATGGCGCTGCAGATGACCGGCGCCACTGCGGCCTATCTCGGTGCGGTGGCGGTGGCTGAGCTGTTCCCCGACGTCATCGGGGGTAATCACGCATTGCTTTCTGGTCAAGGCACCCAGCCTGGCCGGGCGGTCCCGGTGGACGGCGGCTATCTGGTGAGTGGGGAATGGCAGTTCGCTTCCGGTGTCGCGCTGGCCACCCACATCCACAGTGCGACCCTGGTTGAGGGCACGGGCGAGCCTCGGGTCGTGGCGATGCCCAAGTCGAAGGTGCATCTCGTCGACAACTGGGATGTGCTCGGGCTTCGCGCGACGAGCAGCATCGACTATCACTGCACCGATGTGTTTGTCCCGCATACGTATACGTACCCCGCGACGACCATGGTCCCGGTCAACGGCGGCGCGGTTTATGGCCTCGGCATCGTGAACATGTCCACGATCATGCATACCGGCTGGGCGCTCGGTGTCGGCAGGCGGCTGCTCGACGAATTGAAGCTCTACGCTTCGAAGAAGTCCGGCACGTTCAACGCCGCCGTCGATACCGCGCAGTTCTACGCCGAGTATGCGAACGCCGAAGCCAGGCTGCGCGCGGCACGCGCATGGGCGATGCAGGTCTGGCAGGGGAGCGAAGAAACGCTGGACGCGGGTGAGCTACTGAGCACCGAGCAAGAAACGCTGATCCGGCTGGTGCTCAACCACGTGACATGGACCGTGCACGATGTCGGCCAGACGGTGCACCGGTGGGCAGCGACGACAGCGATCCGGCGTGGTCTGATCGACCGGTTCCTTCGGGATCTCGGCACCGGCACCCAGCACATCACGTCGGGCCCGTTGGTCTTGCAGAACTGCGGAAAGTGGCTCAGCGGAGCACATCCCGAGGCGCACTGGGAGTTCCTCGACCTGGCTGGGTGAGCACCACTGCCGTCTAGTGTCAATCCCGGTCCGAAGCATCTGGCGAGCGATGACGCGAGCGACGACCCAGGGGGCTTGCGCTGCATCGATCGGCTCGACGCCGAGTTCGGTGAGTACTTGCCGGACCAGCGGCAGCGCGTCGGCCGCAACACACGTTCGCGCAGCTCGTCAGGCCCGGCAATTCCCTTGAAGGAATTGCCCGCCCGGTGTTCTTGCCGGGGTTCTGAACATTACGAATCAGGACTGTTTTCCTTTTCGGAGAAACGCGG
Source organism: Nocardia sp. NPDC049149 (assembly GCF_043197455.1). Classification (NCBI taxonomy): domain Bacteria; kingdom Bacillati; phylum Actinomycetota; class Actinomycetes; order Mycobacteriales; family Nocardiaceae; genus Nocardia; species Nocardia sp. NPDC049149. The sequence goes on along the minus strand of NZ_JBICTD010000020.1, from coordinate 26,424 downwards.
AACCGGTGTCGACCGTATATAACCATACCCACGGTTTCCGCAGGCCGGGAGTTGTCCGCTCGCAATGGCGCGAGTGCTCCCGGCGCGCGGAGTGGGTAGAGGTGTACGTCATGGCTCTCGTCTGTACCGAGATCACCGAATGGATCGAGGAAGAGGTTTCCAAGCCCGTCGAGGAGTGGGAAGAAAGACAGGAAAAGAAGTGTAAGGATTATCCATGGTATGACCCGCGCGGGTGGGTGTGCTGGTTCGTCACATATTTTGTGAAGGTGATCCGGTGGGTGATCGTGAAGGTCGGCAAGTGGGTCACCCGGACCGTATGCAAGCTGGTCGCGGTCGTCTGGGGCATCATCAAAGACGTCGCGAGCGGTCTGTGGGACGTCGTCGCGGGGATATTCACCCTCGACTGGCGGCGCATTCTCGACGGGCTGCTCCAGATCGGGATCGGGATCGTTCTCGGAGCGATCGGGTTGGGCCGCATCATTTTGCTCGGTGACACCATCGCCTACATCATCGAGGAGATCAATCGCTGGCGTCTGCGGAACTATGTCCGCGGACTGCTGGAGAAGAAGTACTCGGGCGCGACGCTCGAACAGATCGAGGAAGCGATTCGGCTCGACCACGGCGCGTTCGGCCTGCGCATGGATGCAACGGCGTACCGCACGGTACTGGACTCCGAGGCGCCCTCACCGACAGATCCCACGGCGCCCAATCTGGTTGTGCTGCATGAAACCGGCGCCATCAACCTGCGTGCATTGTGCGGCTTCGAATTCGACGAGGGCTTCTGGAATCGCAAGAGCTACAAAACGTTGAAGAAAGGAATCGTCGTCGGCGGCGGTGGCGGAGGGGAATTCGACAATCCGATCTCCGAAGATGAACTCGACACCTACCTTTCCTCGCGTGGACGGCAGGGACCGCCGTTCATCGTGCTGCCGATGCGCGACGGCGCCCTCGATGAGCGGGTGAGCACCACCGAGGAGAAGGGCCGTGAACTCGGATTGATGATGAGCTTCAACACCGACCGGGTATTGATCACCTCGGCGGGCCACATCGTCCAGCACGGCTTCGACACCCCAGACGCCAACAGTGCGCTGGCCAGATTCCTGATCGATAAGATCGGGCGCATAGATAAGACGGTTGATCGCCCCGGGGCGGATCACCAACTGTGTCATCCGGTGGTGGTTGGCATCTTCCGCTACACCGATGGCCTGCGCGGTTTGACGGCCACGCTGGAGCGCACGGCTTGCGGACTGTCGGGGAGCATCGCCTCCGGTGCGACATTCATCGACAACCGGCCCAACCAGATCTGGAAGTACGTGCCGATCCACGAACTCGGCCATTACTTCGGGCTCTGCCATACCGACGGCGTCAACCGAATCATGTACTCCCCCAAGAAGAACAGTTGGTGGGACTGGTGGCTGGTCCCGGATATCTATCTCACCGGCGAACCCAGCTTCGTCTTCGACGAGGCCAAGGCCGCCTGGGACTACATCGTCGCCAACTTCCCGCCCCACTGCTTGGGCGCCGAGTCGACGGACTCTCCCATTGAGTGAGGCCATGCCGAGTAAGGACATGCACGCCGAGATCGATCGGCTGGGACGCGAATGCGGTTGTGGCACCGGCACTGTCGTAGCCGCGCTCGCGGGCCTGGGTTATCCGCTCACGCTGCTGGCCGGGCTCGCACCGCCCGGATCCGGCTCCATCCTCGGCATGATCGTCGGCGGTGTCGCAGCAGTCCTGTCCGGCGGCTTGGTCGGCAAAGGCCTCGGCATCGGGTACGCCCGCTACCGACGCACTCGCCTGATTCGGCATCGTCGGCGAGCTGGTAGCGCCGAAAGGTTCGGCTGGGCCTGAGAACGAACCGGCGATCAGGACGCCGAGCCCGAGCCGGTGTCGGGTCGTGGTGGTGGATCGCGGGTCGGTAGGGTCGCGGGCAATCCGAAAACCTTTGTCCCGTCGAGGTAGATGCCCCATCGTTCGGGAAGCTGCACCGGCAGGAGTTGACTCGAGAGCAGATAGTCCGTCGGAACGAGATTGTCGACGACCGAAACTCCCGCGATCTCGAAATCCGCCGTGGCCCTGCGAATGTGGTCTGCCGAGCTGACCAACACGGCGTCATCGGCGCCGAGCGCGTGGATGATCGGGGCCGAGAACAAGGCATTCTGGACCGTTGAAGTCGCCTCGGTTTCGGGGGGAATACGGCTCGGGTCGATGTGTTGACCGACCAGCCACGCCGCCATCGCCTGCCCTTCGGTGATGTCGTGTTGTGGATTGCCGCCGGTCGTGATGATCGGCGACGAGGGGGCGACGGCCGCTGCACGCAAGCCGACCTGCAATCGGTCGATCAGCTCCGGTCGCATCGAGCCGTCGGGCAACAATCCGAAGCCCAGGATCACGATTGCCGTCTCGGGGCCGTGTGGGGTCGGGGTGAGATTGATACGAGTCGTCAATGCTTTGTCGATGGCCCGCAGGGCATCGAGCACTGCCGCTCGCACGGTAGGTGCGAGCTCACCGAGCCGGTTCACCGAGTCGTCGCGAGCGACGACATTTCCCGCTTCGTCGGCCCAGAATGCCCGCAACACAAGGACGTCGGTATTTCCGGGATCGACAGCTACCGCCTGTTCGAGTGCGGCCAGCCCGCCTGCCACGTCGCCATGGACGAAGTAGTTCTGCGCGGCGTTATAGAGCGGAGCTACATCGTCGGCGGCATGCACAACGGGTGCCCGCGCACCGACGAACACCAAGGCGACACAACTTACGGCAATGGCGAAGGCGGATCTTCCAGCCATACGAACACAATAGACTGCTCCGGCGCCAAATGCGCTGTGCAGACGCCGCTTTGGGACGATGTCTGCGCGGCGGACTCCCGGCTCGCCAACGCAACCGCCGGGCCCGCACTGACCTTGGTCAGTTCATCCTCGATCCACCTGCTGACCGCCGACCGCAGCAGCACTTCCCCGAACATGCGGCCGCGTTGTCGAGGAACTGCGGGCCGGGTTCGCCGCCGCGGGGCGCAACATCCCACGCCGCGACCCGGGCGGTCGAGCCGATCGACTTCCTCACGGACGCGGTATCACTCCCAGTCCGAGCAAGATCCCGATGATGCTGGCTGGAATCCCGACAACATTGGCCGCTATCCCGGCCATGATGCCTGCCGCGACCAACGCCGCCGAGCCGGTGGCGAGGAGCGCTGGTCCGCCCAGCGCGGTGAAAGCCGCAGAGCCGAGGCCGATCAGCGCTGATCCTAGTTCGGAGCCCATCGATGCGCCTTTCTGAAGCGGTAGCGGGCCACTGGTCTTAGTTCCTGGCAATAGAAAGATGATAGAGAGGGTATTGGCCATAACGCCGCATTCCTGCGTGTGTCGCCGGAGCCCTGCTCGACTCGATCCTGTGGCCGGATGTCGAGCGCTCGTTGCCGGTGATCGACGAGTGACGCGGCAATGGAAATTCACCGTGCTGGAGTTTCTAGCGTTGTGCGATCACTACTGCGACGGTGCGCTCCCGCCGCCGCTGCTGTTCGTCAGCGACGAGCTGATCAGCATCGATGAGATGGCGCGGCGCAAACGTGTCGGTACGTGCTGGCGCGGACCGCGGCACCGGTCGCCGTCGGCACCAGCAGACAGATGCTGATCGAAAGAATTCAGCAGGAGATCGACATTGTGCTGGCGCGCGTCGAATCCCATTGGGAATCGGGACGTCCCGAGGACCAGTACCTGAGGTTCGAGCAAGAACAAGCCAGGTGAGGATAGTTCCTGACCTGACTTGTCGCCGAAAGCTGTTGTGCGCCATGGGTAAGTGCTTATGTCGAACCGCCGGCCGGTCCCGCTGAGACGGTGCGGAAGCCGGCATGCACGGCATCGAGCCGCCGTAGCAGTTGTCGAACCGTACGGTGTGCGCGGCGAGCCGGGTGAAGTTCGGTGCGTGCACCCACTCGGCGCCATAGGGTGGCAGTAACCGGCGGTTGAGACTGTCGAACATCAGCAGAACCGCGCGCATCAGCTGCCCGCCTCGAGCGGCGCAGCAGTCCCGGATTCGACAGTGGCCGTGCGGGTCTGCAATTTCTCCAGCAACTCCTCGAGCCACGCGATCCAGCCGTCGATCTGCCGTTCGCCCTGGCGGCGTATCTGCCGAGCGATGAAATCCAAGGCCTCCGCGTCAATTTCGGCGCGTTCGTCGTCGGTCTCCGTGTCGTACGGGCGGTTTCGATTGAGCCGCACCTGCTCGCGCCGCGCCGCCAGCTCCTCCCGCACGAGATCGATCGTGCCGGGCTCGCCGAGCATCATGCTCACGCGGAGCCGGAACGCGAACTCCGGATCCTGGAACCGGCGCGGTGGCATATACGAAGAGCGCACCCAGCGCCGCAGCCGCGCCATCCCGGCCTCGGTGACGGTGTAGATCTTCGCGTCCGGCCCACCGTCGCGGGGATCGGTCCGCCACACCACGGACCCCTCGACCTGCATGCGGTTCAGCTCACGATAGATCTGGCTGGCATGGCGGTCCAGGCCGACGAACTTGCCTTCCACATAGCACCACCGCTTGATGTCGTAGCCGCTCATCGCCCGCGCCGCCAGCAGCCCCAGCAGGGGATATTCGAGCTTCATCGAGCCCTTCCTGATAGGTGCAAAATCACTAGGTGCAAAAGCATATAGCTAGAGCGCCGGGTTGTCAGCCGCTAGGGTGCGAAATCTCTTACCGCCCAACACATCACCCATGCTCGCGCCTCGGCTGAGGCACTGTCGGTCTCCGCCCGTCCAGCGCAGTCCGCGCATCCGTCCGACCACGAGTGGCACATGGCTGTGGCAAAACGATCATCGACGGCCAGGCAACCCGACGCCGTGATCCGGTGGGAGCCTTATTGGTATGACCGACAAGAAAGTGGCCACCGAGCCGAACGACCTGGGCAGATATTTCATCGAACGCGTCAATGCGGGCGACGTCGACGGGCTGGTGGCGTTATACGAGGCGGACGCGGTGCTGGCGTTCCCGCCCGGCAACCTCGCGACCGGGCATGCGGAGATCCGGAAGGTGTTCGAGCAGTTCGTCGCGGCCGCGCCGGTGCTCTCGCCGGGTAAACAGCATCCGGCGCTGGTGAGCGGCGACCTGGCGCTGACAACGACCACGCTGGCCACCGGCGAGGTGACCGCCGAAGTCGCCCGCCGCCAGCCGGACGGGTCGTGGTTGCTGGTAGTGGACCAGCCGGTGCTCGTACCGTAACCGGGGGGCGGTGGGCCGGTGCTATCCCGGCCCACCACCATCCCATCACCCCACCGTGCCCTTCTACGCCGGGCTGCGCCACACCATCGCCGACTCCCGGTGCTGGAGACTTCCGTCGGACGCGTGGACGGCGCCGTCGTGGGGGAGCATGGGCGTGTACAGCGCGGAATGATCTCCTGCGGAACACCTTCCAGCACGGACAGCCGCAGGACCAGGGATTCGATCTCCACTCGCGGTTCGAATCGCTGCCCGAACAGGCCGGAATTGTGGAGTCCTGCCACGCGTGCCGTCGAGCAATTGCAGTGGTATCGGGAACTGCCGTGACCGTACTCGGTAACCCTCTATCGTCGCAGGCTGTCGCGTTCCTCGATGACACACATGATCCGTTGCGTCAGAGTCTTTTCCAAGTTCCAGGCAACCAGGCACTCGAAGATATTGGCGCCAAGATCGGTGGTGTGACCGGCGTTGTAGTGGATCAATACCGGTGTTCCGTCGTCGAAGACGCCGAAATGTAGGCCGCTGATAGAGGATTGTGCGGGTAGATTTGGACGTAGTATCGGATCCGGCGAGTTGAACTTGTAACCGGCGGGATTGTCGCGGTCTCTGGCGCGCTGATTGGCTTGCACTGCCTGATTGAATCCATTGAAGGTGGGGTCGGGCACCCCGTGATCCCAGCCGTCTTGGATGAGTGGAACGATCTGTCGTGCATGGGGATTCAGCATCCGTTTCACGTCCCAAGCGGTGGCGAAGTAACGTGCGCCCATACTGAGACCGAGTTTGTGAAGCAGTTGCCAACGGGCTTCGGCTGCGGATAGTTCGATGGTTTCATACTCGAGCTCGGCTGCCGAAAACGATCGATGGTGGGGTCTCGGCGCGACCTCTCCTGGGGTTTGAACTTCTGCTACCGACGCGTAGGCGATGGTGCCGTCCTCGGTCAGAATCATCTGCTGGGTACCGTGCCAGGCAGTGCCGATGCACCAGGCGCGACCAAGGCGTTTCGCTAGCACCGGCAAGTGGTCCTCGAACTCGAACGCGACTGCGGGGAGCCTCCAGAATCGGACCCCGTGGTGTCCGTCCGATCGTTGGTAGTGGTAGGGGCGCAGGACATCGATCGCTTCACCGATGAGTTCGGCCGCTGCGGCGGCCGCAGCAGGGGCGGCTCGTCCAGCAGCGGAGTAGCGAGCTTGTATCTCGTTGCGTCGCCGATTGATGTCGTCCTCGAAGCTACCGAGGCTGGCCTTGATGCCCATCGAACCAGGATGCATCGTGTGGTCGTGTGCGTGAGGTGATTCCGATGCATAGTCGTTCGGCTGGTGTACACGTCCGTGGCGACGAAACCCTCACCCGTGTGCTCACAAGGGAGCGTTGCGCCACCACCGCTCATAGAGGTCTTGGCCCGAGGTGCCGCCGGATACTCCCATGGCGCAGTTCACCCGTGGGCCGTCACCGAATCGGAGCAGTAATTGCCCGGTGGGCCCTCCTACGTCGATGGTGTCGCTCCAGCTGGCGTGCCCGTGTCCCGTCGGCCGTTCCCAGTCCTCTTCACCGACCAGGGTGGAGCCGGCGGACGGCTCGAATCCCTGGACCGGCGTGTCTATCCCGCATCGCACCTGCAGCACGGAAACTGGAGCTCGATTTCCGTTGCAGGACAACGCGTGCGTCGAATCCCGGGTTTGTCTCACGTCGATCGGTCGCCGGTCGCCGTCGATCGCGACGCAGCGCAAGCCCTGGTAACCGCTGTCCGTCTGCGTTCTTGGTAGCAATTGCGGGAATGCCTTGATCACCCATTCGTGCGCAGCCCAAGAATTGGGATCAACGGGACCCGGTGAAGACGGCACACTCGACGCGTCACCCGGGGGAGACGTGCGATGGTCGGTCGAATTCAGTTTCAGGACAAAGATACTCGCGGCCACCAAGGCCGCCGCGACCGCCAGCGCGCCGCCCCCGATCGCGATGTTCCTGCGCCGAGACGGTCGGTGGCCCTGCACCGGGATCGGATCCTGCTCGACGCCGAAAGCCGTTGCCGCCGCAGCGGCGAGCGCACCGCAGCTCTGGTAGCGCCGCTGCGGATCCTTGGCCAGTGCACGGGCGATCACGTCATCGATCTGCCCTGGCAGTCCCGGGGCGGTCGCGGTCGGTCGCGGCGGCGGATCGTGCAGGTGCGCCGTGATCATCGCGTCGGTTGTCGCACGCTGGAATGGTTTTGCGCCGGTCAGGAGTTCGTAGAGGGTGCAGCCCAGCGAGTAGACGTCGGCGCGGTGATCGACCGCCGCCCCGGTCAGCTGCTCCGGCGAGGCGTAGGGAATGGTCGCGAGGACCGTTCCCGCCTGGGTCAGCGCCGTCGTCGCGGCCGCGGCCTTGCCGATACCGAAATCGGTGATGGCGACCCGATCCGGTTGCCCTGGAATCGATTCGACCAAAATATTGGCGGGCTTCACGTCGCGGTGCAGCATGCCTGCCCGATGCGCGTGATCGAGGCCGCGGCCGACAGCACCGACGATATGCACTACCCGATGCGGGGACAGCGTTGCCGCACTGTGGCGGATCAGTGCGGCGGCGTCGGGGCCGTCCATGAACCGCATCGCGATCCACAGCTGTCCGTGCTCGACGCCGCGGTCGTAGACGCTGATGATGTTCGGATGGTCGAGCCGGGCGGCGAGCTCGGCCTCGCGGATGAAGCGGGCCCGGAATTCGGGATCGGTGCTGTACTCCGACGACAGCACTTTCAGTGCGTCCCGGCGTGGCAGCCGAGGATGCGCCGCGACATAGACCGTGCCCATGCCACCACTGCCGAGTACTCGCTCGATCCGGTACCCCGCGAAAACCGTACCCGGCAGCAACTTTCGGTGCAGGTTGCTATTCACCGTGCACCAGCAGCGCGTATTGGGCGGCGATCCGCTGGTGCGCGTCCTTCGGATTCAGGCCGACGACAGCCGCCGTGTACCGGCCGTAGAGGACATGGCAGCGTACCTGGAAAGGGTTTTCCGGCTGCGTGGTGATGCCGTTTTCGCAGTACACGTCCGGGACGCCGGCCGGGGTGGCGATCGCCGTTGCTGGGTTCTGCGCGCGCATTTCCTCGGTGAACACCCGCCGCGCGCGCACTGCGTCCGGGAACCGCTCGAGCAAGTTGTGCCCGTTCATGGCGACGAGTTCGATCGGTTCCTTGAAGCCGTGGTGCTTCAGGAGCCGGGTGGCCCGCGGGCCGAATACGATCCCGCTGACGCGGATGGTCGACGACCAGCCCGCATTCTGGTCGACGTCTGAGGTGAACACCGTCGGATATGACCAGTGCCCGGCACCGTAGGGCAGCAGCCGCGACAGCATGCCCTCCCGGTCGAGCGGTAGGTCGTCGAACCGGTCCGGTGCGGTCGCCTGGAAGGCGCGCAACCTCGGCAGCTGGACGTCGAATGCCTTGCGTACCAGCCCGGTCAGCACCGCTTGATCCGGTGCGGTGTGCCCAACGAGCACGTTCACGACGAACGGTCCGTGTGCGATCGTCGCGGCCATGGTCGGCACCGTCGGGCGCCAGTGTAGGAACGCCGCCGGATACTCCGCGATCCGTACCGGCACGTTATCCGGGCTGACAGCCGCATCGGTGGCGTTCATCTGTCTGGCCGTCAACTGCGCGGCCAGCTCGTCGGGAAAGCGCAGCAGGACAACCGTCAGCAGTCGCGCGGTGCCGATGGCCGGTCGCTGGTTGCCGAAGTCGACATCGCTGCCACCGACCGCGAATCCCGCTAGCATGCGGTGCGATTCGAGCACGGCGCGGACCGGCTCGGCCAGGATGCCCGCCGCCTTCAGCGGGGTCGGCAACGGCGTGGTCCGGTTCGCGTCACCCTTGGTCAACGCTGGATCGACCTCGGCAGGGTCGAGCACGGCTTCGCCCATCCGCACCGATTCCAGCACCCGCCCGTACTTGTCGGTGCTGGTGCGCGGCGGCAACAGCGGATCGACACTGTGCGCTCCGACGTCGAGCGTTGCCAGGTCGAGGCGGTGGGGTGCCGGCTCGCCGGACCGCACACATCCGGACAGCACCGTGAGCGCCGCTGCGAGCACAACGACGGCTCGGAGAGCTCGAGTGCGCGAAAACATCGGTACCCCTGTCATAGTGGCGCACCCGGCCACCAACGTTCCCGGAGCACGGAGCCGGATATGGCGCCGGCTACCCGCAGGCGGCAGAAGTTGCGATCCGGCCCGTCGAACGTCACGTCGAGTCTGCCCGTGGTCATGCCGTCGACCGTCGTGAAACTGCCCCACTGCATCCGCCCGGCGGCGGCGCCGCGAGTCCACAACTCCTCCCCTTCCAGCTGCAGGATCATGGGCCACGCGGGAATCGGCGCACGGTCCGAATTGCACGCGACCAGAACCACTTCGGCTGGGTCGCGATCGCCGACACAGAGCAACCCACTCATCGGGACCCGCTGTTCGAAGGGGATGAACTTGTTGTTCCCGTCGGTGCGCAGGCAACTGTGCATTTCCTGATACCCGACAGCGCCCGGTGCGACCGGCAGCAAGTTCGGAAAAGTCTCGGCGATAAGGGCGGCCGCGCCCCAGCCAGCCGAATCCGTGGCGACCCGAGTAGGTTGGCTCTCCGACGATCCCGCGGCGTCGTCGCGAACGGCGCCGACCGCGAGCGAAACCCCCACCGCCGTCAGCACAATCGCCGCGATCGCCGCACCGGCCAGCAGCCAGGGGCGACGCAGCGCACCCGTGGCTGCCCTGCCCGCGCTATGGGCCGCCCATACGGCGTTCGCCGCCGCCGCCAACGCGCCACAGCTCTGATAGCGCTCCGCCGGGTCCTTGGCCAACGCGGTGGCGATGACGGAATCCAATCCTGTTGGTACCCAACCTTTGTCAAGGGACGGGCGAGGCGGTTCCTCGTGCAGATGCGCGTACATCACGGCCGCCGGGCTGCTGCGCATGTACGGGACCGACCCGGTGAGCAACTGATACAGCGTGCAACCGAGCGAGTACACGTCGGCCCGGTGATCGACGGCGCCACCGCTGATCAGCTCCGGTGCCGCATAGGCCAGCGTGGCGGTGAATCCCGTGCCTTCGGAAAGGGTTCCCTGCGCACCGGCGGCGCGCGCGATACCGAAGTCGGTGACCAGCACCCGATCCGGCTGTCCTGGCTCTTCGGCCAGCAGCAAATTCGCGGGCTTCACATCCCGATGCTGCAGGCCGACCCGATGGATCTCGTCGAGCCCCTGCGCCGCCTCGGCCACGATCCGGAGCGCGCGTTCGACCGGGACCGCCGCGTCGCGCCGGATCAGGTCGGCGACATCGCCGCCGTCGATGTACTGCATCGCGATCCACAATCGGCCGTCGTGCTCGCCACGGTCGCGCACCGCGACAACATTCGGATGCTGCAGGCGCACCGCGACTTCGGCCTCGCGCAGGAACCGAGCCCGGAATTCCGCGTCACTCGCGTGCCGGTCGGACAGAATCTTCAGCGCATCGTGCCGGGGCAGCCGGGGATGCTGCGCGAGGTACACCTCGCCCATACCTCCGGCGCCGAGCCTGCGTTCGATCCGATACCCGGCGAAATCCATGCCGTCCGCGACAGTCACCGGTGCCGCTCTCCTTCTCCTGCGCGATCAGAACGGTGCACTCGGCCACCAACGGTCGTAGAGGTCCTGACCCGAACTGCCACCGATCACGACGACCATGCAGAAGTTACGGGTCGGTTCCTCGAATTCGAGACCGACAACGCCGATTTGGCCGGGCTGATCGGGAATGTTCGACCAGATCACCCGGCCGCGACCAGAGGCACGTTCCCATCGCTGATCGCCGATGTGGACGAACCCTTCCTCGTCAACCAGGTAATAAGGGGTCCGATCCGAGGCGCACTGAATGTCGATGTCCCGGACCGGGTTCTGGTTGCCGGTGCACCGCATGTGGGCGACGCGTCCCGGCACCCGATTCAGATCGGCCGCCTTACCTTTGTCCTCGATTGCGGCGCACCGGATTCCCTGATGACCGGTCCGCGTTGGCGTAGCGGGCAGCAGCTGCGGTAACGCCTCGACGATGAAGGCGTACCTGCCCCAGGTCAATCCGGCGGCGCTGCTGGTCGGTGCGACGGGACCCGCCGTGGGTTCGCTCGAATGACGGTTCCACACAACGACACCCGTGATCGCTACCGCCACCGTGATGACCGTTGCGGCAATCGCGGCGCGCCGCGGCCACTGTCGGTGCGGTGGACTCCACGGTGGCGGTGGCTCTTTCGGTCGCGATGGCGCCTTCGACGCGGACGAACGGGAGGCGGCCGGAGGCTCGACCAGTGGCGCGGACAGCACCGGCGGCCGAACCGCGACAGCGGTCTGATCCACCGGAGATCCGAAGGCACTCGCTGTCGCCGCCGCCAGCGCCCCACAGGACGAATAGCGGTCGTCCGGGTTCTTCGCCAGCGCCCTGGCGATCACCGCGTCGATCGCGGGCGGTAGCTCCGGGCGCATCGCGCGGGTCCGCGGCGGCGGCTCCATCTGATGGGCCCGCATCACCGCGACCACCGAGTCGCGCGGGTACGGCTTTGTGCCGGTGAGCAGTTCGAACAAGGTACAGCCGAGGGCGTACACGTCGGCGCGATGGTCGACCTGCTGGTCTGTCAGCAGTTCCGGCGCAGCATAGGCGAGCGTCGCCACGACCGTGCCGACCTCGGTCAGCGCCGTGCCGTCGCCGGCGGCCCGCGCGATCCCGAAGTCGGCTACCAGCACTCGATCCGGAGCGTCGTCGAGGCGCTCGATCAGGATGTTCGCCGGTTTGACGTCGCGGTGCAGCATCCCGCAACGGTGCGCCTCGTCCAGACCCCGTGCCGCCTCGGTGACGATGTGCATCACCTGCGGCGGTGCCACGACGCCGTCGCGGCGGAGCAGCTGGGCCGCGTCGACACCGTTCACGAATTCCGTCGCTATCCAGAGGCGACCGTGCTCGATGCCCCGGTCGTGCACTGCGACGACATTCGGATGGTCCAGCCGGGCGGCGAACTCCGCCTCCCGCAGGAACCGGGCACGGAACTCGTCGGCGGTGCCGACGTGCTCGGGCAGCACCTTCAGCGCGTCGTGGCGCGGCAGTCGAGGATGTCTGGCGGCATACACCGTGCCCATGCCGCCGGTGCCGAGCACCCGCTCGATTCGATATCCGGCGAATACTGTTCCGGGGGTGAGCATTCCAACCATGCGCCTACTCGCTGTCCACCAGTAGCGCGTATTGCGCCGCGGTTCGTTGCTGTACATCCCGGTAGTCCCGGCTGGCTACCAAAGCGACATAACGGCCGTGCCGGAGCAGACAGAGGAACTGGGTAAAAGACACCTCCGAGGTCGGCTTCTCCGAACAGTCGACGTCCACGAGGCCGGCCGGTGCCGGAACCTTCACTCGGTCTGCGGGGCTCCGCAGACCGGCGAAGTACTTCCGCGCGCCCGCGGCGTCGGCGAAGCGCAGGAGCCGGTCGAAACGGTTGATGCTGAGCAGCTCGAGCGACTCGTCGGTGGGTCCGTTGAAGAGTTCGGCGCCGCGGGGTCCGTACACGATGCCGCGGGCCTGGACCAGGCTGCCCCAGCCCGCGTTCTCCGCCAAGTCACCGAGGATCACCACCGGAAACGGCCATCGCCCCGGCGCTTCCGGCACCATTCGGCCCAGCATCCCGTCACGATCCAAAGGCAGTTCCGCGAACCGGTCCGGCGGGGTCGGCGCGAAGTCGCGCAGCAGCGGCAACTGGAGATCGAAGGCCTTGCGCGCCAGCGTGGTCAGGGCGCCGAGGTCTGGCGACGTATGTCCGGCGAGAATGCTGACGACAAACGCGTCCCGCGCCACCGTGGCGGCGACAGTCGGCACCGTCGGACGCCAATGCCCGTGTGCCGTGGGGTGTTCGGGGATCGAGACGGCCACATTGTCCGGGCTCACGGCGGCATCGACGGCATCGATCTCGTGCGCGGCCCGCTGTGCTGCCGCAGCATCCGGGAAACGCAGTACCAACACCTGGAGCAGTCGGCCGCCCCCGATCGCTAATTTTCCAGGTGTGTCGGAGGCACCGACGCTGAAGCCGGCGAGCATGCCATGCCGTTCGAGCACCGGCCGCACCGGATTGGCCAGCAGTGCAGCGGCTTTCGCGGCGGTGGGTAGCGGAACGGCTCGGGTGCTGAGCGGGACCCGCAATGCCGGATCCACGTCGACCGGAGTCAGCATGACCTCCGCTATGCGTACCGATTCGAGCACCCTGCCGTAATATTCGCTGCCGTGCGCGGGCGCGAGCAGTGGGTTGCGGCTGTGCGGTCCGACATCGAGAGTGCTCGGGTCCGGTCCGGGAACCGGGTTCCCCGGCACCGCGCATCCGGCAGTGCAGGCCAGCGCCACACCGAGCGCCACAGCCAGGTTCGCGAGCCTCACAGCGGGGCCTCCGCCCACCATCGAGCCCGCAATTCGGCCCCGCTCGGAGACCCAACGACGACCATGTAGCAGAAATTGCGGCTCGGGTCATCGAAGTACAGCCGAAGATGCCCCAGCACCTTGCCCCCTCGGCTGAGGTAGGTGCTCCAGTGCAGATTTCCGGTGCCCGACGGCCGGGTCCAGTGCTCGTCGCCTTCGGCTCGGTCGAAGGTGACCGGCGGGGCGATGGGCGAGCGATCCGCGTTGCACACCACATCCAGCGTTTCCACCGGATCGCCATTGCCCTGGCAGAAGATGTCGGCGGTCGGCGCGAAAACGTCGACCGCGACCTCCTTCAACCGTTCATCGACCGGGCGACAGGCGAAGATCTCCTGGTAACCGGTGCCGAACTGGGAGGCAGGCAACAACTCGGGAAATGCTTGCGCGACATAGGCATACGCTCCCCAGGACACCGCGTCCACACTGGTCTGTGGGCCGAGGACGGTAGCGCTCGATGCGGGCCCCGCGGAATCGCCACCGCCGAATCCGACCAGCACAGCCGTCGTCACCGCGACCAGAACCACAGCGGCCAAGGCGGCACCGGTCAGCAGTCGGCGCCGGGTTGCCGGGCGGGGCGGCGCGATGGCCGCGATCCGCACCGTCGCCTGCGCGGCCGCGTGCACCGCGGCCGCCAACGCGCCGCAGCTCGCGAACCGCTCGGCGGGGTCCTTGGCGAGCGCGGTGGCGATCACCTCGTCGAATCCGGGTGGTGTCCCGGGGTTTTCCAGCGCTGGCGGCGGCTCGTGCAGGTGCGCGTACAGCAGTGCCGCCGGGGTGTCGCGGACGAACGGGACCGATCCCGTCAAAAGCTCATGCAGCACACAGCCGAGCGCGTACACGTCGGCCCGGTGATCTATCTGCCCACCGCTGATCTGCTCGGGTGCGGCGTAATCCAGCGTCGCGCTGAACTCGGCCGCTGCCGACATCGTCGGCTCGTCGACGGGCCTGGCGATGCCGAAGTCGGTGACCAGCACCCGATCCGGGCGGCCATCCTGCTCGGCGACGAGAATGTTGGCCGGCTTCACATCCCGATGCAGCAGGCCCGCGCGGTGCAGCGCGTCCAATCCCTTGGCGACCTCGGTGATGATCCGGACGACCCGGTCAAGCGGTAGCGCCGCGGGTCCGCGCCGGATCAGCTCGGCGAGGTCGACGCCGTCGACAAACCGCATCGCGATCCACAACCGGCCGTCGTACTGGCCGCGGTCGCGCACCGCGACCAGGTTCGGATGCGCCAGCCGCGCCGCGACCGATGCCTCGCGCAAGAATCGCGCGCGGAACACCGGATCGCCAGTGTGCGCGTCCGACAACACCTTCAGCGCGTCTTTGCGGGGTAAGCGCGGATGCTGGGCGAGAAACACGGTTCCCATGCCACCCGTGCCGAGGCGTCGCTCTATGCGATACCCGGCAAAGTTCATGCCCTCAGTGACAGTCAACCGCACTGCCTTCCAAAACCGAACAGCGCCAGGACCCTTCCGGCGCGTGTGGGCTGACCATCCCGAGGACGCGCGCGAGGCACGACTGATTCAGTACAGGAGCAACCGACGTGGCGACTATAACAACTATGTGGCGCTTGCCAAGCCCCCGATTCTCGGGACCGATGTCGCGTCCGCGCCGCGAGGGCGGAATCGAAATGGCTACCGAGAACGGGAATGTCGCTTCCGGGGGTAGCCGGGCTCAAGAAAGAGTCGGCGGAGTATGGAAGCGCTCGTGATTGTGGAAGCGGCCGTGGTCATGAATGCAAGTGGGGTCACTGACGCGCAACCCGTTGCGCACGCGCGTCTTCTCATCGATGCAGAAGCCGTCAGCCCGGGTCAGCGGCGCCTCCGCAGTCGCTGTCATCGCGCTCGGGGCAGCGATCGCCGCGCCAATCAGCGCGACAACCAGGATTCGGCGTACTGGCGCGGCAGTCGCGGGAATTATTCGCACCATCGGGTTCCTTCCGTCGCGGGATCTCACACCGTTCTATCAGCGCACACAGCATGGCAACACCCGCCGATTCCAGGGCTGACCCGACGATCATCGACGGCGGCCATTCGACGCCGAGACCGAGACCCTCCACGCGGACCTCACCGACTCCCCTGCCTACCCAGTCCTACGCCATCATCTCGCCACCATCGCGCTGTCCGGGCGTGACCCAATCACCGCACTGCACACCGCGAAGAACATGCGCGAACTCGACACAGCCGACGATCCTGCTGCCGTGCTGGACTGGCGCCTGGACCCCACCGGCACCCACTCCACCGGACACGGGCCACTACCGAAAGTCGGACAGAGCCAGAACAACGGTGTAACTCCGAATCAAGGAGTGGCACATGGACTCTGATGTGATGGCGGTCGAGGTGGCCGATACTGACGCGATGGCCAGACCGAGGAAACCGAAGACGTCAGCGGTGGATGCGCAGCTGGTGGGCCAGCTCGTGGCTCAGGCCCGCGCCAGAACTGGACCGACCCGCAGGATCCGCAGGTTCGGGGTCCGGCCACTCATGCCTGGGAAAGGGAGCGCCATGTCGCGGTCGGCGAGGTCGAGGATCCCGGTCGAGGGACAAGCTGTGGATCGTCCTATCGGTGCTCAGGGGCGAGATGAGCGTCTCCGAGGCTACGCGGGTTCAGGTGGATGTGGCGGCCCGGAGTGCCGGAGCTGCTGGGTGAGTGTCCCACCGAGTTGCGGGGTGAGTGGCCCGGTGTGGCCGATACCGAGCTGCGCTGCCAATGTTGTGGCGTAAGCGCGGGTGGTGACTTCCAAAAGCGTTGCATAGCTGTCGATACCGCTGCGCAGGCGATGACGGGCTGTGAAGGTCAAGACGACGGCGAGTGGAGCGGCGGGCCACCACCGGCTCGACAGGGCCAGATATAGCACAGCCCACCCAGCCAGAGTGGCGGCTCGGGTAATCGCGGTCCGGGTCCGGGTGATGTCGGCCTGTGTTTCGCTGGGCAACACGAGCCAGGTGAACGGCCATACGGTGGCGAGGTCGAGGTGATGGTCGCGGTCGAGCCGGAGGGCGGCCGCGTGCACACGGTCTCCGCTCCAGGTCGGCCGCTCAGGCCGTTCGACGGCGATTCTGGAACGTGCGTGTGCGGCCCGGTGCCGGGCCGCCGGGTCCGGTCGATCGGCCGGGTCCGGCGCAAGTGCTGCCTGGTATTGATGGCGAAACCGGTTGTGCGCCTTGTCCCATCGCGCTTGGCGCCGATGTACCCAGGTGCTGGTCACCGCCGCCAGTGGTCGTGGCCATGCCCGCCATCCGGTGGCCAGGACGGCCCGTTCAACGAATGCGCCTATGCCTTGTGCCACGAGCCCGACCGCGGCCGCTGCCGCGAGTACCGCCAGCAGCACCACAATTTGGCCGCTGGCGTTGGTGACGGCAGGGTTCTTCGCCTGGGCGGTGATCTGCCGGACGAGTAGACCCAGGTCCAGTGCGTGTGTGTGCCCGAGAGTCACCGCAATCACGGTGACGGCCACGTACAGCGCGCCGGGCAGGACGAGCAACGACAACCATTGCTCGGCCAGCTTTTTTCCGAGTTCGTTCCACAGTCCGCTCATTACGGCAGCAGGTCTCGGTTCAGTTCCTGGCCGTTGACGCTGCACAGTGGTGGTTCGGAGTCCACTTCCGCGCTGGTCCGGCCATGGCATCGCTTGATCGGGCACCGGTACACGACCTCGAGGCCTTGCACTCCGAGGACTTGGAAGTTACGCACATTGCCGTAGATCCCGAGCGCGTCCGCCGCTGCCTGGAGGGCGTTGTGCACCTCATCGAGGCACACGGCCATGGTCGGCTCGTCCC
The DNA here is from genome assembly GCF_043197455.1 of Nocardia sp. NPDC049149. Taxonomy (NCBI): domain Bacteria; kingdom Bacillati; phylum Actinomycetota; class Actinomycetes; order Mycobacteriales; family Nocardiaceae; genus Nocardia; species Nocardia sp. NPDC049149. Next base: position 9,013 of record NZ_JBICTD010000020.1, on the reverse strand, counting down.
CGTTGTGCACAGCCGCCAGCAATCGCTGCAGCGGGGTGGAGGGGTCGGTTCCGTCGTCGCCGAGCGTGCTGCGGATTTCATCGAGGGCTCGGCACACGTATGCCATGCCGGCCCACACGCGCGCGGTTGCTGAGGATGGCGGCATACCAAGTCCCCCTGGTTCTACGTTGGCCACGAATCCGCGAAATACTCTGCGAGAATGCAGTTTCGACGGTGGTAACGCTACCGTCCGCCGTTCCTGGACGTGGCGCGAAGCGCTGAATTATCCTGATGCCACGTAGCTGCCAGGGGGCATCCGATGCGGTCCAGAGATAGTCAGATCGCCGAACTTCATGCCATCCTGCAGGATTCGCTCGATCGTGTAGCGAATGTCCAGGACCCGGCACCGGTCATGGAGGCTCGGGTGTACCGGGCGGCGCAGCGACTCGCTGACCTTCTGGGTGCTGAAAACGATCCGGCCGAGCTGCCTTCCCGGTGGCTGCTGGGGTGGGTGTACTGGCATCGCGCTCGCGGTAGTACCGGGGACGAGGCCTCCGCGGAGCTCGAGGAGGCCGTCCACATGCATGCCTACTGCCTGGCGGCCGGATACGGCCCGCTGCCCGAGGAGCTACTGGGCCGCATCGCGGACGCCATGGTTCCGCAGGCTTCGCAGGTGCTGGCCGAGGCCATGCAGGCGCGTGAGGAATTCGCCGTCCAGGTCGCAGCAATCGTCTGGGGCCAGATCGTCGAAGCGACAGCGCGTGAGGATGTTCGATGGCCCCAGCGCAGCGCCAATGCCGGCCTCGCGGCCTTCGTCCGATTCGAGTCCTACGGTCAACGAGATGACCTGGACCGCGCCGAAGCCTACCTGCGCGCGGCACTGGATGCCGACGACAGTGCCGACGTTGTCACGCTGCTCAACCTCGGCAACGTCCTGACCACTCGAGTCCAATTCGACCCCGAGCACGCGGATCTCGATGAGCCGATAACAGTCCTGCGGCGCGCGGCCGGGCTGGCGGACAGCGGTGAGGTGCGCGCGGCGTGCGCGGGTGCATTGACGACGGCGTTGCGGATTCGGTTCGAGCGCACCGGCGATCCGGTCAGCCTCGACGAAGCGATCTGTGCCGGCACCGACGCGGTGGCGATGGTGACATCCGAGCATCCCAGCCACGCCGAGTACACATCGAATCTCGCGGCGGCCATTCTGCGTCGATACGACCTCTCCGGCGATATGACGGACGTGGATCACGCCATCGAGCTGTTTCGCGAGTCCACGATTGCCATCGCGGAGGAGAACCCGCGCCGAACCACCAGCCTGTCGAATCTCGGTATCGCCCTGGCCAAGCGGTATCGCCTGACCGGGGCCACAGACGACCTGGACGAAGCGATCGAGGCCGGCTGGGCCGCGGTCAACTATCTCGATTCCGAACCGCACGGTGTCGGACGGCTGGAGGCGCTGGCGGCCGCCCTCCACACCAGATACGAATCCTCCAGGGCAGCAGCCGATTTGGACGACCTGCGCACCATTCACAGCGCCCTCGTCGCGGTGCTGCCCGACGATCACCCCGAACGGCCCCGGCGCCTGCTCCAACTGGCCGCCGTTTATCACGACAGATTCCAGCGTGACCAGGCACTGGACGATTTGGATCGAGCGATCCTGCAATGTGAGCAGGCGGTGGACGAATTCCCGCTCGACAGTCCGGGCCGATCGCATGCTGTGCGGCTTCTCGGCTCGCTGCTGCTCGAACGGTACCATCGAATCGGGGATCCGGGCGATCTCGAGCGCTCCATCGAGTTGCTGCGCAGCACGACGGACACGGCATCGGCCGAGCCGGTGGCCTGGACGCGCGGCGTGGCAAGCTTGGTGGAGGCGCTGTTCGAGCGCTTCCACGGCACCGGGGACCAAGGCGATCTCGACGAGTCGATCCGCTTGGTCCGCGCCGCAGCCGGCACAGAAGATGACTTCGAGTCGATGTCGCTCGCGACATCGCTCAGTGCTGTGCTGCGGGCGCGATTCCAGCTGTGCGGCGATCCCGCAGATCTCGATGAGGCAATCGACTACGCCGAGCGTGTGCTGCGCAGCAACACCAACGAATCCGACACGGCCGCACTTGAATTCAATCTCGGTTCGGCACTGGCGAGCCGCCACCGACTCTCGGGATCGACTCATGATCGTGACTGCGCGCTTACCGTCTTGGAATCGGTTGCAGTGCAGGCTGATCACGATCTCACCCTCCGAATTCAGGCTGCTCATGCCAGCGGGGTCCTGCTTGCCAGGGAAGATCCGGGCCGGGCGGCGCAACTGCTCGCATTCGCCGTACATCTACTCGACAACCTGGCGCCACGCCATCTCGAAGCCGCCGATCAGCAAAGACAACTCCACGACGTCGGCGCGGTCGCCGCCGATGCGGCAGCCTTCGCCCTGCAAGACCCCGGCCGCCCCGTCGAAGCTCGGGCCGGTCAGGCACTCGAGTTGATCGAAGCAGGCCGTGCCATCTTGTTCGGCCAGGGCATCGAAATGCGCAGCGACACCCGAGAACTCGCCGCGCAGCATCCCGACCTCGCAGAACAGTTGGACGCCTTGCGCCACACTCTGCGCTGGATGCGCGAAGGCAGCCCTCGTGGCTTGTACATGCTCGGCGATTTTCCCGATCCGACGCTCAGATCATTTCCCGATGCCGTTCGCGAACGCCGGACGCTAGGGGAGCGGTACGTCGCATTACTGGACGAGATCCGTTCCCGCCCGGGCTTCACTCATTTCGCCAAGGCTGCACCGGATATAGACATTCCCGCGCTGGAACTGCCCGGCGCCGTGGTGGTATTCAATATCAGTGAATTCCGCAGTGACGCGATGCTTGTCAACAAAGGTACAGTCAGCCACGTCTCCTTACCTACGTTGACCATCGACGCCGTCGCCGACCAGGTCGCCGCCTTCGATCAAGCTTTGCGCGATGCTGCAGATCCGACCAGCACGTCCGCGCGCCGTGCTGCCGCACAGCGCACCTTCAGCCAGATACTGCAGTGGCTGTGGCACCACGCGGCCGGACCGGTACTCGAGGCACTCGGTCATCACGCTCCGCCCGAACCCGGACAACCGTGGCCGCGAATCTGGTGGGCGCCGGGCGGGTTACTCGGCAATCTCCCGATACATGCTGCGGGCCACCACAATTCGGATCCCGGCGCCCGAGCGGTGCTGGATCGGGTCATCTCGTCCTACACCCCGACATTGCGTGCCCTGACCTACGCCCGCCAGCGTATGCGGGTGCCGCGCCACGACACCCGCGCTCTGATCGTTTCCATGCCGACCACCCCGGGCATCCCCGGGCGTCTGCACTTCGTACCGGAGGAGGTCGACTCGATCAAGCAATACCTGAATACGCCCTGGATCCTGCACGAACCCGAAACCGATTCCGCCGAAACTGATCTCGTCATGCCCTACGGCATCGACGAACTACTGGACCTAGCGGATTCCGGGTCCGACCTGCCGCGGCAGGTGCCGCCAACCGCCTCCGCCGTCCTGACCTTCCTGCCGGCCTGCACCCTGGTCCACTTCGCGTGCCATGCCTACCGGCACCCCACCGAACCCGCCCTGAGCGCCCTACTTCTGCACGACGAGGCCCTCACCGTCGGTGCCATCGCCACCACATACCCCCAGTACGCCGACCTCGCATACCTGTCCGCCTGCCAAACCGCACAGAGTCCCGACGACCAGCTCGCCGACGAAGGCATCAATCTCGTCTCCGCGTTCCAGCTCGCCGGATACACCAACGTCATCGGAACGCTCTGGGAAGTCAACGACGACATCGCCGCAACCATCGCCGCGAACCTCTACCAGCGCATCACCACGCCTGACGGAAACCTGGACACCACCTCCACAGCAGAGGTACTCCACCACGTCATCCGTGACATCCGCCGCGCCAAGACCGCCACCCCAACGCTGTGGGCGGCACACATTCACGCTGGGGCGTAGCGGCATCTGCCGACGGTGCCACTTGGCTCGGACGAGAGAACCGTAGAACTCGCCTGACGGAACGAGGGTCCACGGGTCCGTGCAAGTCGACGACCGGCCCGCATCGAGCCCGATGAGGTCGCCTTAGCCACGAAACAGGTTCTGGCCCAACAGGTATTGGGCAACTAGAGGTGCGACTCGGCGTCTCTTCCCACCGCTGGAGAGAGTGCTCCTCTGTCGCAGACGGCGCCGAAGGAGGCTGAGCCGACGAGTTGGGTGCCGATGTCTGGTGACGCCACGGTGCTGCGCAGGCATGTCGCCGCGATGACGTGATACAGAGAACCGCCCGGTGATCATTCGCCGGGCGGTTCTCGTGTGTTCGGCAGTCTTGTCTTGGTGCGTCAGGGGCGTACGCGGTAGCGCAGGTGAGTAACGGTGGGGGAGGCAATGACATCCACCGGCTCGAACCCGACGCCGTCGACGCCATCGAGGAGCCGTTCACCCCCACCGAGCACGGTGGGCACCAGGTGCAGGACCAGCTCATCCAGTAGTCCGGCCGCGAGGTACTGCCGGACGGCTGCGGCGCCACCGGCGATCTCGACATCCTTGTCGCCTGCGGCGGCTCGCGCCTGTTCGAGCGCGGACTCGATGCCGTCGTCGACGAAGGTGAAGGTGGTACCGCCTTCCATCGTCACCGACGCACGCGGGTAATGCGTAAGCACGAATACCGGTGCGTGGTAAGGCGGTTCAGGACCCCACCATCCCGTCCAGTCCAAGTCCCATTCGCCTCGGCCGGGACCGAACATGTTGCGGCCCATAATGTGCGCACCAGTTCCAGCATGCAGGTCGTTCAGCAGTTTTCCGTCCTGTTCTCGTCCCGGTTCGCCGGTTTCGAACATCCATGCGGTCAAAGCTTCCGCTCCGACACCGAACGGATGGTCGGCATCTTGCCCAGGACCAGCAGTGAAGCCGTCGAGAGAAATGGCCATATTTGCGGTCACGATACCCATAACGCGAGCCTCCTTCGTTTCATTACCGCGCCGGATATTCCCGGCACGGCCCACCGCCACACGGCTATCCACAAACGCCGTCAACGGAAAGTTCGATCAATGTCAAGTATTTGTGCATGCAAACCACGACGTAGTCCGGCTGCAATCGTTGGACCGCGGTCCGCGCTCGCAGCGAACTATGGTCCGTAGGAAGAACACCGTCATCAGTAGCTCTTCGACCACTCCAGCCGGTGTCGGTGCCCAGCCCCTGCCATGCTCGGCCACTGCGAGTCGTCGCGTGGTGGCGGGCGCTGATGCGTAAAACCTGCGCGGTTCCGCATGGACGATTCCTTCGGATAGACGTTGCTTTCAGCTGTTTCGCCGGGAACCGCGCCCGGCGAACCGTCATTCTGCGGTACAACCCTGGCCTTGCGGCAAGCCCCCCGGTCCGATATAAATTGAAGAGGGGATCAAATCACTGCGTTTTCAACCCCTCGTCATGCAGGTCTTTGCCTGCATCTCCGATATCAGCGGCCTGTGACATTGACAGCCCGACACCCCAAATCCAAGCTTGAAGCGCCCGCCGACAGGAGCGTCGAGCGGATCCCAACGTCTTGGCCGCCACCTCCGGTATTCGGCAAACCGGACATCTGTGTAGGTGGCTGTGGTAGGTCGGCTCCCAGACGAGAAGGGCCGACGCAACTGTCGGAAGAGGTGCGTGCGGGGAGCTTGGAGCCCGTGTTGCGTGGCGTGTTCTGGTGTGCCGGGCGAGGTAATGGTGCGTTCGAGACCGAGTCGTCGACGTCCCACCCGTCGGGCGAGACGATGTGCTTGTCTATGTCATGGCCGCGGGTGTCAACTACAACAGCGTGTGGGCCGCGCTGGGAAGGCCGGTCGACGTCATCGCCGCCCGGCGACGGGAGGGCTCAGGCGAGAACTTCCACGTCGGCGGTTCCGAAGCATCGGGCATCGTCTGGGCGGTCGGCGATGGAGTTCACCGAGTCGAGGTCGGCGACCATGTTGTCGTGGCCGGTTGCCAGTGGGACGAAACAGCGCCCGACATCCGCGCTGGTACCGACCCGATCAGTTCCCGTACGCAAAAGGCATGGGGGTACGAACTGAACCACGGTTCATACGCCCAGTTCACCGCGGTCCTGATCGCCGGTTCGCCCTCGACATTCGCGTCGCCGACGTCCTCGGCGACCCGCGCCTTCCCGCGAATAAGTGGGCACCTCTCGCGCAACAGATCGCACCACGGGTCGTGACCGACCCGTGGTGGCCCAACATTGCCACCAAAATCGCAACCGCTCACCGCACCGGAACCGACATCGCAACCCACCTCATCACCAGAGCTTGAACGCGGCCATTGCCCGACGAGATGCCCGCACCCGCACTCTGGTCCCGACTCGAACTCAGCCCTGCCCTACCGACGAGCACACCATCAACCCCGCAGCTGAGACCTCGAAAGTCCACGACACTGCCACATTCACGCCACCAGAACCACGAACCGCCTTGTTCGACAACGAGGAAATCCTCGACGGCCCGGTACGCGAAACACGCAGTAGCGACACCGAGAACGACGATGGCGCATACATTCAGGTGGCGGTAGATGCAGCCGACCTAGAGGATCAGGGCGACTGGGGCCCCGAGGACAATCTCGGGTTCGATGTCGAGGATGACCGGACCACCCGGCGACCAAACATCGACTTGGGACTGTAATCCGGTCAAGTCGGTGAAATGAGTCGAGGTCGCGTTAAGCGAGGTCGTTGATCAGAACGTCGAACGGCGGAGCGTCTGGCCAGCTTGGTCGAAGCGTTCCAACGCGATACCAGCCCCATTTGCGGTAGGTGTCGTAGGCGCGAACGTTGTCGGGACGCACGAGCAACGTCGCGCGGCGTTCAAGTCTGTTCCCGAGTAGTTCGTCGTGGAGAGCGCGCGCGATACCCCGCCCGGTGAACTCGGAGAGCACCATGATCTCGCTGAGTGCGAATGTGCGTGCACCATCCTCAGTGGTGAATGCCGCGGCATCACCTCCATCCAGTCGCAGCCCACCCCACCATGCGGCTTCCGGCGGCAAAGGCCAGCCCCATGTCTGGCCACACGGCTTCCCATCGAATCGGGCCATCACGAGCTCGAATTCGCCATTACGACCCGGATCGGTGTAGGCGTCGAACCGCCGCATGAACACCTCGGGCGTATTGAACGCGCTACTAGAGTGAGCGTACGACCCTCGAAAGATCGCCTCGATCACGTCTCGCTCCTCGCGCGCCTGCTCGGCGGTGTAGTGCTGAAACTCGATGCCGTGCAACGCCTCTGCTCGACCGATGCTCATACGGATATCGCTGCCTTCCTCACCAACTCGTCGAAACGTTCCCGGAATTCGTCGCCGAGCCGGTCGTCAACAGCGACACGGACCGGTTCGAGGAGTCGCAAAGTGCGGGTGGATGACACCGAGCCCTCGAGGTCATCAACGACCGAAAGCCCCTGTGTAACAGCACCGTTGACATCGCCAACATTTGCCAGGGAGGCCGCCCAGCCCGCTCGGTAGTTCGCTGCGTTCCGCACACCTGCTTGATCGAGCGCCAGTCCGGCCGACAGATCGGCGGACTTCCTAAACTGCCCGAGTTCACCGAACCCGCGAGCCTCATGGCATCGAACCTCGGCCGAGTTCACGAACCGTAACCACTCCGGGCATTCATCAATCGACTCGTGCTCCAGCGCAAAATCCAACTCACGCCACGCTCTCGACACTGCCCGGCTGAACCCGATTCGGTCGCACAAGACCGCGTATGCCTGGGCTTCTCGCGTTGCGATCAGTGTGTGAACCCGGCCCGGAGGATCACTGCGGACTAAATCGCGCGCACGGGTGACCAGGCTGAGCGCACGGTACGGGTTTCCCTGACCTCTGTGACTGAGGGTGATCAGCTGGCTTGCGGCATTGAGGCACGCGTGCACGGTGAGATCGTTGTCACCGGCTTGATTGGCCAGTGAGAATGCATCGGCGTAGCAACGTCGCGCGAGGCCATGCATGTCGGCATCGTAGGCAAGCCATCCGGTCGTCGTGGCAAGATTCCCCACCGCACTCATGAACGCTCTACCGGCCGCCTCGTCAAAAGTGCAGGTATCGAGCCAATTCTTCGCGAGTTCAAGGCGTCCAACGGCCTCCTCTACAAGAGTGACACCGCCAATCGCCTGCTCCCGGCTCCTCAGCCTCGCAACGGCTTCGATGACTCGCCGCGCATCGCCCAGTCCGACACGACTTCCCGCGGGGACAGAGCTGTCAACCAGCGCTGCCGTGAGAAGAACCCCGAATTGTCGCCGCTTCACTACGTCGTCCTCGGCTCCTTGTGCATCGAGCATTCCGGCATCTGGGTTTGCGCTCTCCAGGGCTGCGGTGCGATCGGCGGTTATGGGCACGACTACGACGCGCTCAACCGTCGCCGCACGGAACCGCGCTCGCTGATCGTCGTCAAGCCGCGCAAGCCAGGTATCCAGCGCCTGTGCGGACTCTCCTCGGACGGGTCGGTCCTTCGTCGCACGTTCCCACTTCCGGATCGTAGGCGGTTTGAAGCCGATCCTTTCGGCGAACTGTTCTTGCGTCAGCCGCAGCGCATCAACACGTAAGGCCAAGACCTCGACGCGTGTCCACAAGTTGTTGATCATCTCTGCCCCCGCTCCCGCCAACAACGAGCCGTGTCGCAAGCGTATCGCTCGCGTGCGGTTCCGTGGCTGGGATCGAAACTCCTGGTCAGCGACGCTCGAATAGTCCCCGACGCCCAGGTTTACGGCGTTCTCCGGTTCGGCACACCGACTCGCATTGAGCCGCCCGTCGGTGTGCGCGCTTCCTCGGCGTCGGGGGTCCTTACAGCCCGACGAGCGACCAGGAGGCACAAGCGATGAGTTGGGACAACACAAAAGCCGACGACGTCGAACGGGTTCGAGCCTGCGACAAGCAACGGCCGAAACCAAGTGGCCGGTCATGAAGAACATCGAGGTTCTGGCGGGTTGCGTCCAATAGCGTGGTGTAGCAGCTGTCGCTCGGCCGATGAGGTCGAATCTCGGACGTGAGGGTGGCCATCGCGTGATCCTTCAAGAG
>NZ_JBICTD010000019.1:0-100391 GCF_043197455.1 Nocardia sp. NPDC049149 | reverse complement strand
GAACAGGAGGACCCAGCACCAGCAGAACTCACCGCCTGACCATACTTCGGATCATGCGGTGACCACTCAGTTACACCACGCCCCGGGACTTGACCCCATTCGATCCGCTGTTGGGATACCGAGAATGGGTACACGACCCCGTTGACGGATTCCGGCCGTCCGGGATGGCGGTCGTTGAGGCGATCCGATCCTGTGTGTCGACACCAGGGCAGGGGAGCGGCGGTGGATAGCCCGGACTCGCCTCATCCTGATGAGATAGACGTACATCTCTCAATCCAATTCCCCGGTGTGCGAATGGATTACGCGGCATGCCTAACCGCGGCCCTGATCTTCGTTCAGGACTGGCAAACTCGCCGCCGTCACGAGCCACTGACCGTCATTGCAGGCAACGCCGAAGGGTTGCCGCGCCTATCCAATGAACGTCTCTACCTAGAGCCGTGAGCGTCGGTGACCGCATATACCGCCCCACACTCACGGGGCAAGTGCCGGTATCAACAACCGAGACCGCGCAAAGCTGGAGCGGATCAGAACTCTGATCCCGCGTCCGTACCTGCTGCGCGGACATATCCGTTGTGACGCCTGCAATCGCAAGATGCAAGCCGAACTTGTCGGCCCGAATGTCTACTACCGTTGCCGTGCAAGAACTCTCGCACCCGGCAGCTCTGAGTTGGCTGATCATCCGAAGACGGTCAACCTTCGAGAATCAGTGCTGGTGGATCCGTTAGATGGTTGGCTCTCAACCCTTTTCGACCGGCAACATCGAGACCAAACCGTTGCAATTCTGCTCGAAGCGCAGAATGCTGACGATTCTGATGCCCGTCGTGCGTTGCTGCGTCGCCAAGTTGCCGATGCCGAGACGAAGTTGGCACGGCATGTCGCCGCGATTGAGGCGGGAGTCGATCCGACAGTTTTCGTGAGTTCGATGAACCCGGCACAAGCGGAGAAGGCAGCAGCCGAAGCCGAACTTGATGCGATACCAAAGCCGATTCGACTGACCGAAGCCGAGATGCACAAGCTGATCGAATCGGCTGGAGATATCCGCGCCGTACTGACTGCTGGAGCTCCGGAGGATAAGGCGCTTCTCTACGAAGCCCTGAACGTCCAAGTCTGGTACCAGCACCGACAACAGCTCGCTGTTGTCAGTGCCAGCCTCCCTGGGTTTAGCACTGGTGTCCGGAGGGGGACACAACCAATACGCACACCTACTTCACCAGCGGACGTCGCTGGAGGTGGGTCCCTAGTCATGAGGCGCGTACCGTGCGATCCGCACCGCGAGCAAATACCGGGGTCACGATGACTGGCTGGACGACATCAGCCTCAACTTGCACGCGCTGGAAGCACTGGAGAGTGAGGACGGCTTCCGACTCGACTTCACTGGGCAGTCGCTCGAGCGGCTCGAGCTGGCACTCGGGGCGCAGTTCGGTATGCCGGACGACATGACGGACCTGGTCGACGGCGCACTCAGACGGTGTGAATCGCAGACTCGTCTCGCCAGAACTGACCGTCACCCCGAACGCATCGAGCTTGAGCGTCCGGGGTGACAGCACCGAGATCACCGACGCCGTGTCCTTCGTCCCCCGCGCACCCCTCCGGCTACTCCCTGCTGGGGCACAGCCCTGCAGGTTACCTTGACCTTGTTGTTCCGCCACCAGCACCGGCGAGGACCCAATTGACTGTGATACGGGCCGACAGCGAACGATCATGACAAACCCGCAGTGGCGACTTCTACGATCGCACAGCAGAATACGTCGCCGTCCTGATCCACGACACCACACTCGGCCCCGCCCATTGACGGCGGCCAACCGCGACCCGTCGGTCCTTCACGACCCCAACGACCTCTACCTGCGCTAGGGCGATCCACCGATCCTCTCCCTGGATATTGACGTACGACCCCTGCTGAGAGAATGGATACGGCTGCTGCCCTACGCCCACCTTGCGGTTCAACAGTCTCATCGGATGCTGATGTGGTAGATGCGCAGCCACTCGGCGATCTGCAGCAGGAACGACAGCGTGTCCGCGGAGCGCCACATGCCTTGCTGACCGGGCGGCCCGGCCAGCAAGGCGAGTATGGCTTCACGGCGCACCAGCGGCAGCAGCGGTGAGTTGGGGTCAGCGAGTTCGGCCCGCATCCGCTCCCGTAGCGTCTGTTCGTAGGCTGGGTGCTGGCTGACCGGGAAAGAGGTCTTCTTGCGGTACAGCACCGGAGTCGGCAGCAGGTCGGCGACCGCATTCTGTAACAGACCTTTGACCCGCCCGCCGGAGGTCTTGTACGCCCACGGGGTGTTCCACAGGTACTCCACCAGCCGATGATCGCAGAACGGCACTCGGACCTCGAGTCCGACTCGCATGCTCATCCGGTCCTTGAAGTCCAGCAACATGGTCAGCCATCGAGTCAGGTTGGCGTAGAACATTTCCCGGATCCGCGCGTCGGCGGGTGCCTCGCCGTCCAGCACCGGTACTTCGGCCATGGTCTGCGCGTAGCGGTCGGCGATGTACTCATGCGGCCGCAGCAGCCGCCATAGTTCGGGGTCGAGTACCGGCTCGAACGCGGTGACCGAGACCGTCCACGGGAATGTGGGGGCAGCGAGCATCCTCTGATCGAAGAACCATGGGTAGCCACCGAATATCTCGTCGGCCGACTCGCCGGACAGCGCTACCGTCGAGTGCTTCTTGACTTCACGGAACAACAGGTACTGGGCGGCGTTGGTGTCGGCGAGCCCGGGCAGGTCGCGGGCACGCAAAACTTCGGACCGGGCCTTGATCACCTCGTCGGTGCGTAGCAGTAACGAGGTGTGGTCGCTGCGTACGTGCTCCGCCACCATCCATGCGAACGGGGTGTCTTGTTCCGGCCGGATCGCGCTGGGCTGGAAGTTGTCCTGGTTGCCCTCGAAGTCGATCGAATACGTGGCGAGCCGGTCGCGGCCGTTCCGATTCAGCACGCCGGTGGCCAGTGCGGTCACCGCGCTGGAATCCAGCCCGCCGGAGAGCAGCGTGCCCACTGGCACGTCGGCGATCAGCTGACGCTGCACGATGTCCTCTAGCAGTTCTCGCACCGCAGCGGTGGTAGTCGGCAGGTCGTCAGGGTGCCCACCGCTGTCCAGCGCCCAATATCGTTGCTCCCGGCAGCCCCGGCGGTCGATCCACGCGTAGTGGCCGGGCCGCAGTGCGCGAATGTCGCGGAACACCGCGTGACCGGGGGTCTGAGTTGCACACAGCACCTCGGCCAGGCCCTCGATACCCACCTCCGCAGGGGCGATCGGGTTAGCCAGTAGCGTTTTCAGCTCGGAGCCGAACAGCGCCCCGGCGGCGTAGGGCAGGTAGAATATTGGCTTGACGCCCAGCCGGTCACGGCCCAGCAGCAGACCCTGCCGGTTGGGGTCCCAGATGCCGAAGGCGAACATGCCGTTCAACCGGGGCAAGCACTGCTCGCCCCATTCCAGGTAGCTGCGCAGCAGCACTTCGGTGTCCGAGCGTGTACGGAACTGGTGGCCCAGTCCCTGTAACTCGCTACGCAGTTCACGGAAGTTGTAGATCTCCCCGCTGAAGGTCACCACACACGGCTGCTCGCCCTCCCGGCACGCCTGCATTGGTTGCACACCGCCCTCGATGTCGATCACCGCCAGCCGCCGGTGACCGAACGCGGCCCGGGGCGAGAGCCACACGCCGCCCGCGTCGGGACCGCGCGGGATGAGAGTGTCGGTCATCGCCTCCAGCAGCGGACGCTGCTGGGTGAGGTCTTGCTCCCAGTCGACCCAACCCGTGATACCACACATCGTCGTTTCCTCCTCGTCATAGCGATCGTCATGGCGAGGCTCTCAGTTGAAGTCGCCTTCAAGTCAAATAGGTTGCGTGTGAGACGCGTGATGCGCTTGTCTTGCATGGTGGAGTCGATGTCGATCGGCGAGGTCGCCGAGTTGTTGGGCGTGGCGACGTCGACGCTGCGCTGGTGGGAGAAGGAAGGTCTGATCTCGCCGGGAGATCGCAGGGGCGGTCGGCGGTACTACGACCAGGCCGAGGTACGCAGGCTGGCGATAATCCAGTACCTGCAGGAAACCGGGCTGATGAGCCTCGACGATATCGCCGCGGTGCTGGCCGGTCGCGCCGCCAATCGGGACTGGCATGACCTGGTACGCGCTCGAATCGATTCGTTCGAAGCCCAGATCGAGCGGCTCACTGCGGCCAGAGAGTATCTCGAGCACTCATTGCACTGCCACCGCGACCTTCCCGCGACCGAGTGCCCGTATCTGGCCACGGACATTGACGCCCGTTTGTCGCGCGGGCACGCGAAAAGACGCTGACCAGCGGACGCTGCAGTCGCCGCCGCCAGCTGTGGCGATTTAACGAAATCTGCGACCGGCTGGTGAACGCGTCCAGGACGAGGGGTTCCTCCTCGGCGCCGGCGACTGAGAAGGAGCGAACGTGGGCATTGATGATCTTCAGAACCATCGGGCCCAGTTCACTCAGTCATTCCTTCGTTCCTCGTCAGCGGGCCTGATTCTGTCCGCGACGTGTCAGTAGGGTCCGGCAGTGTGAGCGACGCAGTCCGGATCCCGGTTCGTCGCCGACGGTGGCTGCGGTCCGCGAAGTTCTCTCGTGGCGGTGTTCAGTGCTGGAGCCGCTATCGGTGTCAGCGGCGGTCTGATCGGCCTTGGCGGTGCCGAGTTCCGGCTACCACTGCTGAGTCCGAGTCGGGCCAGGTGCCGACTGACGGTGCGCCGGTCGATCGTGAACTTCAGGTAGGCGAGTTCGTCGGTGATGAGCTGGGCTGACCACTTGTGCTCGCGCCGCCAGCTTTCGATCGTTTCGATGACCCACGCCGGGGTCGCGTTCGAGCTGATGTGCGGGGCCGAGGAGCAGCCGTGGAGGCCGACGTCGCCGAAGCGCCGCCATCGGTTGACCCACTTGCTTGCACAGGCGCGTGAGATGCCCATCTACGCGGCGACGTGAGCGATCGGTCGGGTGCGCCAGCGTCGTACGAGCCGGAGGCCTCCCTTGTAGGACAGTGGGGCGTTCCGATGAGTCATCGCAGGCTTTCCTCGATCGCTGCGGCCAGACGTGTGGCGTCCTTCTCGTCCCGGTCACCGACGGTGAGGGTGTGCTGGGTGGCGCCGCGGTAGGCGGCCCGTCCTGGGCTCGGATCATCGATGAGGCGGATGATCGGGCGGATCGCTGCTTCCGGGCGCTGGCCCAGCAGCCGCCCGAGAACGGCGGCGGTGATGCGCATGCCCTTGCCGACTTCGCCCGCGAAGCTGGAGCGCACCAGCCAGGCCGGTCCCCAGGTGAGGTAGGCAAGGTTCGGGTTGTCGTCGGTGGCGAGGATGCCGAGAAGTTCGTTGGCGCGGCGCTGCTGGGCGTTGGAGCGCATGAAGGTGAACCCCTGGACCATCTCCAGATCCTCGAAATCCACAGCATCGGCCCGTGTGCCGGGGACGGCGGTGTTCACGATCACCGGCTGTTCCACCGCACGCAGCAGCGGGGCGAGCCCGGTGACGAGCAGGTACTTGCTGAGGAAGAACAGTGCCCAGGACGCCTCGTGTCCTTCGGCTGTGGTCTGTCGGTGCTGCCGGATGAAGGAGGCGGCCAGTACCAGTGCGTCGATGCGCTTGTGGTGGGCCAGGAGCTGATTGACGACGCGGCGGCTGTCGGCCACCAGGGACAGGTCGGCCGCGATGAACTCAGCCCGCGCCACCGCCGACGGATCCTCACTGGCCGCGGCGGCAACCAGGGCATCGAACTTGCGGCGGCTCCTGCCGATCACCGTGACGCGGTCCCCGGCTGTGAGGTAGTGGCGGGCCAGGGCCGCGCCCATACCGTCGGTGCCCCCTGTGATCACGATCGTCTTCATGGCGCCTGCGCCTCTCTCGTAACGGAACATGTGTTCCGCTCAGGATAACATCAAGCGGAACGAATGTTCCGAATCGGCTACAGTGGGGGGATGGCACTGGACGGCAAGCGGCGGCGAGACGCTGCCGCGAACAGGGAACGCATCCTGGCCGCGGCAAGCGAGGCCTTCCGGAAGTCCGGTATGGCCGTGGACATGCGGGCCGTTGCCGCAGCGGCCGGCGTCGGCATCGGCACGCTCTACCGGCACTTCCCGAGCCGCGAGCACCTCGTACAGGCCGCAACAGGGACCGATCTCGCCGCGCTCGCACACGCCGCCTTGCCTGCTGGAAAAACTGCGGCAGACAGCCTCCGCGAGTTCTTCACCACCACGCTCACCGGTCTCATCGCCAACCAGGCGATGATCGACGTACTGGCTGGCGGAGCCCCGTCAGACGCAGACCTCGAGCGATGCCTCGCCCACCTCACCAGAATCGGTCAGGAAGCAGTCGACCGCTCCCGCACCGACCGAACCGTCGCTCCCGATGTGACGGCGAACGACATCGCCTATCAGCTCCTCGGACTAATCCGCATCGCGCAGCTGATGCCAGACAGCGAGCGGAACACAATCGCGCACCAGGTAGAACTCACGCTCCGCGCGCTAGCCACGAACTGACCGTCGTCCGAGGTCAGTCGCCTGTATCTCTGTCAGCAGCCCCCGGGCCGGGACGAGATAGTGTCAAAACCTGTGGATTGGTGGGTTCAGTGTGGTGAGGCGAGGGTGTCTCGGTTGTTGGCGATGGTTGCAATGAGGTCGTCGAGGTCGCACTACAGGGCGGCATTGGCGATCGGTTTGAAGTCGTGCACTGTTTCGGCCGCTTCGGTGGTGCCGGAGGGGAGGAAACTGTAGCCCTCATGTTGCTCCATCCGGCCTCGATGACGGCTGTTGTGGTGTTTCGGAGGAGACGCGTAGCCAGCCTGTGTATTGGTCGTGGACGTCGAAAGGCAGAAATGCCTGGGGCGGGTGCTGGTGTAGCAACTGGAGTTGATGGGTCCATTGGTCGAGGAATCGGGCGAGGGCGCCGCGGATCGGTTCCAGGTGTGAGTCCCTTGTCGATACAAAAGTAGTACGAGCCGCAGACGTGGTGGAAGTCGTCGAGGGTGAGTTGAAGGTCGCCGTGTCCGGAGCCGGCCAGCGGCTCGAAGGATGCCTCGCTCCTCCGCGTTTCGGCGAGGGTTTCCGGTTGGGTCGGCGGTGCGAGCGTGATCGCTGCGGGTTTGTGTCATGATCTTTCGCGGTCGGTCCGTGTCGCGTTCAGGTAGGTCCGCAGCCGCCGGTGCCGGTGGCGGAACAAGAACGTCAGGGTAGCCTGCAGGGCCGCGCCCCAGTATGGGAGCAGCCCAAGGGGTGCGCGTGAGACGAAGGACACGGAGTCGGTGATCTCGGTGCTGTTGCCGACGGGACGCAGGGTGCGTTCATGCACCCAGACCCTCATCGACATCATGGTCGATTCCTCGCGGAACCGTGTTCCAGGATCGATCTCGGCGACGGTGATGTTGTCGAAGTCGATGGGGAGCCAGCCGTATAGCAGGAGGACGCTGCGACCCAGCCGGGTTCCGGGTGCTATGTCGTCGATAGTGCGGTCTCGGAACGTCCTGGGCACGGTCATCTTCAGGTAGGGCCGCAGTTCGGCGTTGATGCCCTCGGGCGAGGTAATCGTGGCCCAGACCTGTTCGATGGGCACATCGACAGTGCTTACCATCTCGATGTGCCGGGTTCTCCGTTTGCGTGTCATCGGCTTGCTCTTTTCAGCTGGCTGCGGTCGGTGAGTTCGCGCAGCCAGCAGCCACTGATATCGCGCCTGCCGGTCGCGCAGGTCCGTGACGCCGAGCCGGTACTGCAGGCCAGGGGCTCGACCCTCTGTCTGCCCTCGTCTGGGACGGTCGCGTGCAGTACCTCGTGGTGATCGACCAGGCGGTTCCGTTCCGCCTCCAGTGCCGTGACCTCGTCGAGCGTATCGGCGGTGACGAATGTCGCTGCGCTGCGTCGAATTTCGAAGAAGGAGTGGGTCGATACGCCACCCAGGGGAAGATCCGGACGCCGGCCCACCCGGTACGACGCCTGGATTGGTGTCAGCTCCGCCTCGACAACAATCGGCCGATCGGGATGGCTTTCGCTTGCATCCGTGAGGTTCTCGTCAACCGGCGCCGCGGTGTCGCGATTGTCGATTTCGGCGGTCAGCGAATTGAGCGTGGCACCTACGAATGCTCCAGTGGCCCATGCGCGTCGATGCGCTCGGCCAGCCGCATGTGCAGCCGGACCACGAGGAACCGAGTCCTGTAAGCGGCGATCTGGACCGGCATCGTCTGCTGGCATAGCGAGTACCGTCCCAGTGCATCTACGCACTTTATGCGCCGTTGTCACCACTGTCTCCAGTCCCTGCTCCAGGTCGCTGACTTCACCATTTTAATGAAAATGGCGTTCATTATCAATTCCCGTGTGGAAGGCCACTGCGTGCAGCAACCGCTGCAAGTGGCGGAAGATGTTGGCGCAACGGCGATTAGAGCCTTCCCTCTTGGTCCGAGAACTTTGATTTCGTCGCGATCGGCTCTTGGGCTCGACAGCAACGGCTGTTCGGCTGGCCCGGACTCCCGGGTGCATCGTCGGCTCTGACACGATGACCTTCGGTACCGAATGGGGCTGGGTGCCTCCTGTATCGCGGATATCACGGGCGTATGCTCCACTCGGCCGATGCGTGGCGTTCGCGCCAGAAGTCGGCGTAGCGGCCGCCGGCTCGTAGGAGCGTGGCGTGAGTCCCAGTCTCAGCCAGTCGTCCGTCGTCGAGGAAGAGGATCTGATCGGCGTGCTGAATGGTGGCGATCTTGTGGGCGATGATGACGACGGTCCTGCCTGCCGCCACGAGTTCACTGACCCCAGCGCTGATAGCGGCCTCGTTCTCGGGGTCGAGCGCGGCGGTGGCTTCATCGAGGAGCACGATGGGCGAATTCTTGAGCAGAGCACGAGCAATCGCGACCCGCTGGCGTTCCCCGCCGGAGAGCGCGATACCGCCTTCGCCGGTACGGGCCTGCCAGCCTTCGGGGAGCCGTTCGATGATTTCATCAAGTCTGGCGGCGGCCGAGGCCCGGTGGAGTTGTGCCTCATCGGCGTCCGGGGCAGCGATAGTCAGGTTGTCCTCGATGGTGCCGTCGAACAGGTAGGTGTCTTGGAAGACGATCGCCAGAGTGCGCATCAGATCGGGAGTGGGGATCTCACGAAGGTCGATCCCGCCGATCTGGATCGAGCCGGAATCGACATCCCAGAAGCGGGCGATGAGTCGGAGCAGGGTGGTCTTGCCCGATCCCGATGGTCCGACGATCGCTGTCATACCTCCAGAGGGGATTGCGACGGTGACGTCGTCGATGACACGAGTGTGCTCGTAGGCGAAGCTCACTCGGTTCAAGGTGATGTCGTACTTAGTGGGAGCCTGACCGCTCGTAGGCTCGGGAAGGGGCGGGGCGTTCAGGATGGTGCCCACGCGTTCGAGGGCCACGTCTGCGACCTGGATCGCGCCGGAGAGGCTGGCGATCGCGGCGAGTGGTTCGATGAAGCGTGACGCGAGCACGAGCAGCGCAATGGCCTCAGGCACGGCGAGCTCGCCGCGGGTGGCGAGCCAGGCTCCGGTGACCACGACAAGGGTGAAGCCGATCTGGACGATCCCGACGTAGGCGTATTGCGGCAGTGTATGTCGGGCGAGCGCGTGACGGAACGCGCGTCGTTGCTGGTCGAGAGCCTGCTCCATCGGGGCGAAGCCAGCACTGGCTCTTCCGGTGGCCCGGAGCACCGGCTGGGCTTGGGCGAACTCGATGGCGCGGGCAGCTGCTTCCTCAGAAGCCTCGTCCATGCGGTGCTGCGTGTCGCGGATGATCGGAGCCGACCAGCGCATCACAAATACGGCGGCGGGCACCGCCGCCAGGAAGGCTAGGCCGATCCGCCAATCCACGAAAAACACGCCGGCGACGACCGTGGCCGGAGTGGCGATCGCCGCAATCCGCTCAGGCCAGACGTGCGAAACGATGCTCGCCGCCGAGGGGGTGTTCTGGGCAACGACGCGCGCGATGCGCCCCGGTGTCTGATTCACATACCAACCCAGCGGGAGCCGCCCGAGGTGCTCACCAAGGCTATGTTGCAGGTCGCGCATAATCTGGTTGGCGGTCGGGTATCCCACCGCGTGGCTCCACCACACGCTCGCAAGATATGCGACTCCGACGATGGCGATCGCGAGCAACCACCAGTGCACATCTCCAATGCGAATCGGGTCGGACAACAGCTCGCGCAGCAACGGCAGGAGCATGACAAGCACGAGGCCCTGGAGGACGCCGGAGAGTATGTAGCGCAGGGCGAGCGCATTGATCATGCCGCGGTGCGGCCAAATCTGGAGGATGCGGCGGATCATCGAGACTCGTCCTTTTCTTGCGGGGTCGTGACCTGAGGGGGCTGGTTCTGCGCTGTCCACATGGCCCGGTAGCGGCCACCGGCGGAGAGCAGTTCGTCATGGGTGCCGCGTTCGACCACTCGTCCGGCGTCGAGAACGACGATCTGATCGGCGTGTTGGATCGTGTACAACCGGTGCGCGACCACGACCACAGTGCGTCCGCGGGCCAATCTGCCCAGAGCTTCCTGGACGGCGCGTTCGTTCTCGGGATCGACATAAGCGGTCGCCTCGTCCAACAGCACGATCGGGGCGTCTTGAAGGATGGCGCGAGCGATGGTGATTCGCTGCCGCTGCCCACCGGAGAGCACGCCGCCACGACCGGCGATCACCGTGTCGTACCCATCAGGCAGCGTCAGAATCGTCTCGTGCATCCGGGCGGCGCGAGCAGCCGCCTCGACCTCGGCGTCGCTTGCGCCGGGACGTCCCAGGCGGATGTTCTCCCGTATCGTGTCGCGCACCAGCACAATGTCCTGGAACACGATGGCAATGCTGGCCAGCAACTTTTCCTGCTCGATGTCACGCACATCGACACCGCCGATGGTTACCGATCCAGCGCCGACATCGAAGAATCTGGGGATAAGCCTGCTGAGAGTGGTCTTGCCGGAGCCGGATGGTCCCACGACAGCGGTAACGGTGCCTTGCCGGCAGAGGAGGTCCACCGATTGCAGCACGGGCTCTTCGGCGGTGTAGCCAAAGGTCACCGCATCGAATCGAATGCTGTACGCCCTTGGGGTCTGCGGTGCGTCGGGCTCGGGAAGTACTGGCTGGTCGAGCACGTTGCGCAGGTGCTCTGCGGCGACACGAGCCTTACGGAGCTGTTGAGTGCCTTGGACGATCGTCATGTACGGCGTGGGCAGGCTGACGCCGACGAGCAAAAAGGGCAGCAGGTCCACCGGGTCGAGCCAGCCGGCCGCGACGAATCCGGTCCCCGCTCCTGCCACGACCAGCAGTACCGAGGCGGGCGAAAGGAGCAGGAGTGTGAGGAACATCGCCCGCCCTGCCTCAGCGGTCCAGGCAGCTAGGGTATCGCAGAACCGGTCGATGACCTCGGACAGACGGCGATAGGTCCGCCCGGCGCCGCCGTAGGCCTTCACGACCTGGATGCCGTCGACGTATTCGATGGTCGCGTTGTTCAATTCGACCTGGGCAGCAGTCAGCTCGGCCATCCGCGCAGGCAGGGTCCGGTGCGCAGCTCCCATGGCGAAGGACGCCAGGGGAAGCACCGCCAGGGTGACCAGGGTCATTCGCCAGTCCGTCGCCGTGAGATAGACCAGTGCGACGATCGGGAGCCCGATCGCGCTGGCAAGGTCGAGGACCGCATGGGCGACCATGTGGTGCATGTCCTCGATGTCGTCTTCCATCGCCTTCTTCAGCTCGCCCGAACCGCGGCCGGTGAACCAACCCAACGGAAGCACGGCCGCATGCCGCGCCAGCCGAGCGCGCAGAGAGCGTTGCAAGTCGGCATCGGCGTAATGCGTCACCAGATTCGCCACCACCATCAGCAGCAACCGCCCCGCAGCGCCGACGACACCGACCCACACCCACATCCACACGACGTCGACCTGCTGTGCAGATGTCAATTCGCGACCTATTTCGGCCACCGCCACGTAAGGAAGCAGGCCGAGCATCGAGCTGACGAACGCCAGACCCGCTCCTAGATACAGCTGCCGGCGAACCGGGCGCAGCAGGTCGCGCACTGCGGACCGCGGGGGCCGGTCGGGCCCGTCGACCTTGTCGTCCGACACATCCGCACCTTTAACCAGCAAAGTCATCAACTGCCTCCAAATCGACTGACCGTCAGTCAATAACTTAACATATGGCACGATAGGTCAACAGACACCTGATCAGGAGGCAGTGAGTGGCTCGGACCAAACCTGCGGAGCAACGGCGCTCCGAACTTCTCGACGCCGCAGAGCAACTGCTGGCACAGAAGGGCATCGCCGCGGTGACGGTCGAGGACATCACCCAGGCTGCCGGCGTCTCGAAAGGCACCTTTTACTCGTACTTCCGAGCCCGCGAGGACGTTCTCGGAGCCCTGCGCGCGCGATACATCGAGACCTTGCTCGACGCGCAGAACGAGGCGATGTCACTCCTGCACCCTGATGACTGGGCCGGTCGCATCGAGACATGGCTCGTCGCCGGAATTCGCACCTTCCTGCTCGATCCAGCCAAGCACAACACTTTGTTCCACTTGCCGCATGGATCGACCGGCGATGATGCCGGTAGCGAGGAGGTCGGATTCCAACATGTCGAGGTACTGAGGTCGCTGTTGACGGCCGGACGCGACGCCGGAGGGCTGCGAGTTGTGGATCCTGAGTCCACAGCCGTGCTGCTGTACGGCTCGATCCATCACGGCGCCGACTACCTCTTCCACGCCGCCGACCCAGCGCTCACCGAGCGAGTCATCGCCGAGGTACGCCGCTGGTGCCGCTCATTCATCCTCCCCGAGCTCTAGGACTGCTTCGGACAGATCAATTTCCGGCCTTCCGAGGAACGACTGCAGTCGCGTGTCCGCTGCGGCCATGTCAGCCTGAATTTGACGCCGGAGAGGTTGGGCGTGACACGGTTGTGTCGGCAACTCGTGAAAATGGATCTGGCACAGTATTGGTGAGTGACCCGTTCGGGATGTGAAGGGCGGTTGATTCATCATGTCGCTGGTGTTCTGATCTTGGACTGATGAGTGTCCTGTTCCCGCATCTGGACGGTTTGCGGATCGAGGTGATCTGTGCGGACCGGTGCGGATCCGGTCGGCTGTCCTGGCTGCGGGACGCTGTCGGGCCGGGTTCACAGCTGCACCGTACGAAGGTCGGTGGGATGCCTTCAGTGTGCGTTGTAAAGGCTCAGCGCCGACGTAAGTCTTGCCAAATCAGGATCGCGGCTTTCGTCACGCTGGAGCCACTTTCTCAACTGGTCGGTGAAATTATCCAAATTTCCGGGACTGCCGCTTTGTGCGTGATGCGTGGCGGCGAGGAGAATGGATACTCTGCTTGCTTCCTCTACGCCAGGCTCCCAGTATTTTTCCACGCCGGGTTCCCGGTATGCCCCATCTAGAGGTCCTGGAAATTTCATACGACTCGGCAGTAGATCAGGTAACGTTTGCACCGGCCCGCGCCGCTCAATCGCCACCGCTGATTGCGCCGGGCCTGGCATGAGCGACTCGATAACCCAAAGAGACCTGGTGTGTAAGAAAGTGAGTCTCGGATCGTCGGGTAGGGTACGGGCGTTTCCTCCTTGCCATTCGCTTGCTGGAAGGTGGAATACGTGCCCCTTCTTAGCGCGTGGGTTCGGATCGTTTGGGGATATTGACAGAAAGGCATAGTGTCCATTGATCTCCTTTCCCAGGGCGTGAGTCATTATCTCTTGCGCGCTGCCGCGCAGGCCGTTGTCCACAACCGTGAATTGGCCCTCGCCCAATCCTTTCCGGTCAATATAGGAAACGAAGTTCTCAAACGACCCAGGAGTTCGCTCACGCCACACATCTGGATC
Source organism: Nocardia sp. NPDC049149 (assembly GCF_043197455.1). Taxonomy (NCBI): domain Bacteria; kingdom Bacillati; phylum Actinomycetota; class Actinomycetes; order Mycobacteriales; family Nocardiaceae; genus Nocardia; species Nocardia sp. NPDC049149. The sequence goes on along the minus strand of NZ_JBICTD010000019.1, from coordinate 86,592 downwards.
AGGATACGCGTCCAGATCTACCCTGAAATCCGACGCGAGCGGCAGCCTGATTCCCATAGCGTGTTCGAAATCTCTAGCCACCAACTCCATGACAGGGCGCGAGACTACTATTTCCACACATCTATCTTTGAAAAAATCTGGATCTCTACCTCGCAGCGGCGCGCTCGACTCGTGCCCGGTTCCCTCAGCCTCTCTCACGCTGCTTTCGACATGCCGGGGGCCGAGTTCGTCGGCAGCCGAATCTGCGTGTCGCGCGGACCTCATCGGCCAGGTCGCCCAACGTGTCGCTCAGGTGGGGACCGGTCCTGCGGCTGAGCAGTTCGACCATGCCCTCCGCCATCCGCTTCAACTGCTGTAATAGCTCCTCACCCCCCGCACCCGTCATCTCTGAGCACCGCGCCCGACGCGTTCATCAACTCTGGGGATTGCTTCGCGCACCGTGGACGTGATCACTGGTGGGAACAGCTCCAAGATCGGCGCCCAAGCCGCCTCGAGTCCTTCAGTCCGGACCGGCTCGGCGAAGGCATCCAGTAAGGCCGTCGCGGCTTGGGCATCCTCGTCATCCTCGATATCTTCGATGCCGATCAAGACGCCAGCCTTGCCCCGGTCTGGATGAGCAATGCTCATGCGCAAGGTGATAGTCGAGCCCAGGCCGGTACCGCCCAAGAGCGCGCGGGGGCACAGAGCGTATTCAACAGTGCGATGACATCATCGGTGTACTTCGCCCAGGTAAGAAGAGCCGGGTCGGTACAGACCGATCGACCATACCCGCGGATATCCGGCAAACCACGGTGTAGCGATCGGCCAACAGATTGGCTAATGGGATCAAACTCGCGTGATCGGGCCTGCCGCCGTGCAACAGAACCAGCGGATCGCCGTCGCCGACGGTAGTGACATGGATTAGGCAGCCGTCGCTACCGCGATAACTGAACTCGCTCGTGAGTTTCCTTTCTCGGTTCGGGGAGTTCGGCGCACCAAACGAGGCCGAGCAGCGGCAACGCCGCCAATGCATAAAAACCGGTCTACACGCACCCACTGAGACTGCGGCGCTGGGACGGTTTCAAGAGTTTCGCCCAGGTCTGGGAACGAAATATCCAGCGATCGTGCGGCTTTGGGAGAACTCGTGGGCCGAGTTCACCGTTCATGAGGTCTCGATCTGCTCGACGACCTTAGGTGGCGTCGTTGTCGATTGGCGGCGGCGTGGACGACCGGTCCATCGGGCCGATGTCCCTAGACCTGCGCCACCGGCCCACCCACTTGGACGTGCACGCCCGCGAGATCCCCTCTCGGCCACCACGTGTGCGATCGGCCTGGTTCGGCACCGCTCGGCGAGTCGTCCCCCGATGGACTGAGGGGCGTTGCGGCAGTGTCACTGCGAGGTCCGTGAGGTGGTTGGCCGGGTTGTGGTGGTCTTGTCGGGTGTGATGTCAGCTTCTAGCCTGGTGCGGTCGATAAGGACGAGAGGGACGGCGATCGCGGCGAGGACGGCTCCGATGACGCTGACCCAGGTGAGGGAGGTGCCTCGAGTGAGTGCGGCTGCCGCGAGGACCGGAGTGCAGCTGATCCCGAGCTGGAAAGCCGACACCGTCATAGCCCCAGCGAGCGTCGGAGCGTCGCCTGCAATAGCGAAGACACGTCCGTAGATCGCCGGGTTCAGCACGAACGCAGCGATCCCGAGCAGGAATACGGTGAGAATAACCGCCCACGAGTGGTGGATTGCGATGACCATGATGACCGAAAGGATCAGGATCGCAACGGTTCCGCTCAGGAGCGCGACATGCGGGCGACGGTCGGAGATGCGTCCGCCGACGGACAGGCCGGCGAAGGCGCCGATCCCGAAGAGGGCGAGGATCGCGGGGATCCAGACCGCAGGTATACCGGTGATGTCGGCGAGCATGGCCGCGAGGTAGTTGAACGTGATCATGTAGGCCGCTGTGGTCAGGATCGTGATCCCGTAGATGCCCCAGAGCCGCGGTGTGCGGATGGTGGCAAGCTCCCGTGACACACTCGGTTGTGTCGTCGACCGGGAGCCGGTGTCGGCTGCGGGGATCCCGATCAAGCAGCCGACGATCCCGGTGAGAGTTAGGGCGATGACGGCCCAGAATCCGCCTCGCCACTGGGTGAAGTGGCTGAGCAGGGTGCCTGCTGGTCCTCCGGCCACGATGGCCACGCTCAGACCACTGACGATGACCCCCGAGGCGCGGGCGTTGCGGTCCGGTGTGACCAGGCTGATCGCGGTCACGGACGCGATGGCGAAGAAGCCGGCGTAGGCCACGCCCGAGATCACCCTGCTCAGCAGCAGGACTTCGTAGTTGCCCACCAGTCCGGCGGCGACGCTGGCCGCGAACACACCCTGAGTGGCTATCAACGCGCTGCGTCGGGGCCAACGCAGGCTGAGGACAGCGAACGGCGGCCCGCCGACTACGACACCGAGTGCGAACGAGGTGATGAGAAACCCCGCCGAGGACAGCGGGACCTCGAGATCGGTGGCCACGGCCGGCAGCACACCCGCGAGCAGGAACTCTGCACTGCCCATCGCGAACAGGCTGAAGGCGAGCAGGTACACGCCGAGGGGCAGCCTCGTGGAGCAGCGGGACGTCTCGATCGGGTTGCTGGTCATCAGCTCGCACCCCCGTTGCCGGAGACTGCGGCGGACAGCTCGCGGTCGAGCAGCCAACTGGTCATGGCGATGCCCGCAGTGCAGCCCGCACCGGCCGCCGTGACGACCTGGGCTCGCGGGTTGACCACGTTCCCAGCGGCCCACACCCCTTCGACGGACGTTGCGCCGACCGAATCGACCGAGACCAGCCCGCTCACCCGATCCCGTTCCGCACCGAGCGTGGTCAGGAGCGCAACGTTCGGCACCGGACGAGTCCCAACGAAGATCGCCTCACACGGCACCGTCGCGCCGTCGTCCAGTTCGATCGTCGCCAGCGCTTCATCGCCGCTGGTTGTCACAACCCGGCTGACGCGCGCGTCAATGAGACGTACACCGTAGGCAGTGAGTCGTCCTCGTTCGGCGAGGTCGACCTCGGCGCCGTTGACGCAGAACGTTACCGTCGAGCTGTAGCGGCGCATCAGAGCGGCCAGGTGTGCCGAGTGTGGAGCCATTGAGCTGCCGATGACCGCGATTGTGCGCCCTCGAACCTCGTAGCCGTGGCAATGCGGGCAGTGATGTACCAGCGATGCCCACCCTGCGGACAGGCCGGGAACGTCGGGGAGATCGTCGGTCAGCCCCGTGGCGACAAGAATCGACCGAGTCCGCAGGCAGTGTTGGTCATCGAGCCGCAACTCGAACATCCCGTCCTCGGCGCGGCGCACGTCTGTCACCGTCGCTCGAGTCAGTGTTCCGCTGTACCGGGTGAACTCGTCCTGCCCGGCCGCGAGGAATTCCTTCGGCGCCATGCCGTCCCGCGTCAGGTACCCGTGCATGTGGTCTGCCGGCCCGTTCCGTGGCGCGCCGCCGTCCACGACCAGGGTCGCGAACCGGGCCCGCGCCAGCACGATCCCCGCCGACAGGCCGGCAGCCCCGCCACCGATAATGATGCTGTCCCACACCGTCTTTGCGAGCAATTCGCCCGATCGGCATGTTGTGTCCATCTGGATCACCTCCATTGACAGGATCGGGAGATTCATCCGAAATCGACAAACAATGTTGCTGTTTTCGGGACACATTGGTTGACTGCGGTCATGGACCAGCCCACCGTCGATGGCGTGATCGAGCAGATCGCACCCCGGCTGCGGCGCGCCCGGGACAACAAGGGCGTCAGCCTCGCCGACCTCGCGCGATCCACCGGCATTTCGACCAGCACGCTTTCTCGGCTGGAATCCGGTCAACGCAGACCGAGCCTAGAACTGCTGCTACCGATCACAGCAGCATTGGGCATCCCCCTCGACGAGATCGTCGCCGCGCCCCGGATCGTCGACCCACGCGTGCCCCAACAGCCCTCCAAGAAGGACGGGCGCGTGCTGATCCCGCTATCGCGGCATCAGGGAGAACCTCGCGCCTACAAGCTGATCATCCCCGCGCACGACGAACAACCCCACCTGCGCACTCACGACGGACACGAATGGCTCTACGTACTTCGCGGGCGCCTACGCGTACGGCTGGGCGATCACGACTTCATCATGAGCGCCGGCGAGGCAGCGGAGTTCGACTGCCACATCCCGCACTGGTTCGGCGCCGTCGACAATGGAAGTGTCGAAGTCCTCAGCCTCTTCGGAAAATCCGGCGAACGCATCCACCTACGCACCAGCCGCCGCTGACGCCAACCGCAGGGGCGGCGGTGACGAGGGCGTCACCAACGTCCTGACCCGCAACATCTAGATGTATGAGGCCCTGATGCGGTTTCCGGCGGCCGGGTGTGGTCGACGGTAGTGCCCGCACTCCGCTGTCGTCGGCCACACCCGCCTCGCCTACACCGAACCTCTGCCGGACGCGAAGGCGAACTTGGACCTCCGAGCAGCAACGCTCGAACGCCCTGAGGGTGTGGAATACACATTGCAACTACCACCGCCCGCACGGTGCGACTGGCGGACAGCTACCGCCGCCCATGCACGATCGTCGTGTCACCGACGTCGTGGCCTCATTCATCAGAACAACCGACGTGGCAAGAGCCATTCTCGTCTGACACAATCTCATTGACCGACGGTCAGTCGGTTGCATAGTATCGGCTCTATGAGGAGTCTCGTGAATGCCCCGTTGTCGAGCAGTCTGGACCACTACCCCATCACGGGCCGATTGCGACGTTATTCGCTGATCGTCAGCCTCTACCTGGTCAGCGACATCGCGTTCTCCTTCTTGTTCGGGGCGCTCACGACGATTTTGCTGAGCCTCGGCCACCCCAAGAAGCTGGTGGCGCTTGTGCCGCTGTTCGGTGTGGTCTACGTGCTGCGATTCATCGCCGGTCCGATTATCGACCGAGGCCACCCGTCTCGTAAGGGGCCATACCGCAGTTGGCTCTGGGCGACTCAAGCAGCCCTGGCTGCGTCGCTCGCCGCGCTGTCTGTGGTTGATCCAGCACATGACCTGCCGCTCGTGTTTGCCGGACTGATGATCCTGCTCGTGTTCGCTGCACTGAACGACACTGCGACCAACGGGCTCGCGGTACGGATTCTGGGACCCACCGAACGAGGGCTGGGCAACGGCATCCAGGTCGCCGCCGCCACTGCGTCGATCGTCCTGGGCACCGGCGGCGCGCTGCTTCTCTACGACCTCGGGGGTTGGCGCGTTACTCTGCTGATTCTCGCGGCGTTATTCGCGATCCCAGCCGCCATGCTGATCGGCTTCCGGGAACCCGCAGGCGAGGCCCCGGCCGCGATCCAATGGTCGCGGATAGGTACCTTTTTCACCTCGACGACACGACGCACCTTCGCGCTGATCGTCGCACCTCTCCTGGTTTCCGGCGCGTATCTCGTTACTGCCGTTCAAGGTGCGCTATTGCTGGATCGAGGATGGAGCCTGAGCGATATCGCGACGCTCCAAGGCGTCTACGCGCCGGTGGTCGGCGTAATCGCGGGCTTGGCAGCAGGCGCCGCAATCTCACGGTGGGGGCGGGCCCGTCCGCTCATCGTGATCGGCGTCGCCGGGATCCTGTCCGCCGCGGCGACACTCCCGATAGCCAGCGGCGACGTATCCGCCACTGTCGCGGCAACCGGGATCCTCATGATGAGTATCGGCTATGCGGCCATCATGACCTGGACAAACACTGTCTACATGGATAACAGCCGCGCGGATTCATCGGCAACGGACTATTCGTTGCAAGCGACGATCCTCGGGCTGCTTCGCATGATCGCTAGCACAGTTGGACTCGCGCTCATCCCCGGTTTCGGATACATGACCATTGTGCTCGTCTCAATCTTCCTCACAGTTCTTGGCTTCGGCGTCGCATGGCGGCACACACGAGCCATCGAGTGAAGGTCAGTCAAGAGTTCTGGTAGTGAACCAGGCGGCAGCTCACGAGTTCACCGGAACGCTGTACAGCGCCTTGGAAATCTGGATGTGATAGTCGGGGCGAACTTGGGATGACTCCAGGTCGGGCTGTCGAACGGCTCGTCGATCAGCGGCTTCAGCGCAAGTAGTTCGTCGCTGTCGAACACCTCGACCGGCCGTAGTCGAATAGTGCCGTGCACTCGTGTCCTGGCGACGGCCGCATCAGCTGGCCGCGCGTTCGTGACAGTCAGTTAGGTCCCGGAACCTTTCTCCAGCAAAGCAATTCGATCGACGATCGCTTTCATGTTGTCGGGAATCGTGACCGCTAATACGCCGCCGAAGAACGCGCACGCGGTCTCGAATCCGGCGATCACCGTTCGATGTCTGCCGGTAGGTCGGCCAGACGAACATGTGCCGCGAATACACTGCGGTGAAGATCCGGCTCTGCGTCACGCGACGACCGTCGCTCGCATCGGTGAGCAACCGAGCCGGCTGAAGTCGATCTGGACCTCCGCGCCGGGGTCGCAGTTGGCCACCCGTACCGTGGTCTTGCGTTGCCCGAACCCCAATTCCGTTGTTGCGTAATGGTTCAACGTTCGATACGACACCACCACCCCGCGCCGACCTGAGCGCCGACAGCGTCTACCGAAGGCATGGCTTCGGCTGGACAGGCCGCGAGGAACAAGGTCCGCGTGGCCTTCGCGTCGAAATGGCTCGCTGGCTAGACCCCGACTTCAACTAGAGCGCGTCCTTCGCCCCGCCCGCCGGCCCCACTCACATTTCGCGGCACCAAGTTTCGCTCGGCGAACAGTATGAGGAGCTGGCGTGCCTTTAGTACTCCAGCCGGCTCGCTCACCGCGGCTTGACGGAGGAGCTATGTACAGTCCCTCTCGGTGTGCGCTCCAGCTTTGTTCTTGTTGCTAGGGGAAGGTTGAGGCGCTGCAGTGCGGTCAGTTCAGTTCAGGAGCACTGTCGCGGAAGCGGCACCGAAAGTTGCGGTACCGTCGCACTGGGCGGTGAGGGATATGGTTGCTTGCCGGGTGGTGTAGTCGACCGCGCGGACGGTGCCGCTGAACTCGATTTCGGAGTGGCGAGTGGTGTGGATGAGTACCGGTGTCGCGAATTGGGTGTAGTAGGCGGCGATGCGGTCGGGGACGCCCAGCCATTCGGTCAGGCAGGCGGCGCCCAGGCCCATGATCAGCATGCCGTGGGCGACCACCTGGTCGAGGTTGGCATGCTGGGCGGATTGGTCATGCCAATGGATCGGGTTGACGTCGCCGGAGATTCCGGCGTAGTAGACGAGTTCGCCGCGGGTGAGGCGGAAGGTTCGACGCGGGAAGAACTGTCCGGCGGTGAGGTTCGGTGCGACGATCCGACGATCGGCAGGGTGTTTCGCGGGTACGGCGGAGGGCTCTGGCGTTCTCGGCTCGGATGCCGGGCCCAGAATATCGAGCATGGCAAGAGTTTCCATGGTCGGCGCCGAATCGTGCGGGCGTCCTGCGAGCGTGGTGTGCACGGTTTGTACCACCTCGTCCGCCTGGTCTCGGATGACGGTGGTGACGGCGATGAGGTCGCCGCCGCGGATCGGACGGTGGGAGTCAACGGTGATCTCGTGAGTGAGCCGGTCCCCGGTGGTCACCGGTCGGCAGCAGCGGATGTCCTGCTCCACGTGCAATAGCCGGGCTGGATCGTACCCGTCGAGGGCGGCGCGCATGAGCGAGCGTTGCGCGAGGGAGGCGACCGTCGAGGCGAAGGTGACAGGCGCGACCAGGCCCCGGTGACCAAAACTCCGGGCGGTGGCGTCGTCCCAGTGCGCGGGATGGAAATCCTGTACGGCGCGGGCAAATTCGCGGATCTTCTCGCGACTGACCTCGTAGTGGTCAGTGTCGGTGTATCGGCGACCTTCGATGGGGTGCGGGGACATGTGGGCTCCTCGGGTCACCGGGGTGTACGGGCAGCGAAGATTCGCTGACCGTGTGTGGCCAGGGGCTGATCCGGCCCGGGGAGTACGAGCCACGGTGTCAGGTCGGCGATGTGAAGTTCGGCGCGCCATTGGGATTCGGTGAGAAAGATGCGGTCGGTGCCGGCGCGTAGGTCACCGGTTCCTGGGTGGACGCCACCGGGCCACGGCGACATCAGGAAGTGCATCGAGGTGAGCAATTGGTAATGTTCGCGGCAGGACTCGATGATGATGAGGTGGCCGCCGGGGCACAGCAATTCACGCAGCCGCTCCAGTGCGATACTGCAATGCTGAGCATTGTGGAGCACATTCGCGGCCAGGACGATATCGAAGGTACCCGGTGGCGGTAGTTCGGCGTTGAGATCGACCAGGTCGAACCGCAGCCAGGGGTATCGCGAAAAGCGGGTCTTGGCCGCGTCGAGGAAGAACGGCGACACGTCGGTGAAGTGATATTCGACGGGCATGCCGTCGAGCGCCGGAAGCAAATCGGCAGTGGTGCCTCCCACTCCCGCACCGAGTTCCAGGATGCGCACCGGGTGCCGGTCGGTGGCCAGATCGTCTACTGCCCTCGTGATCAGCGCACCGGCCGCCGCGTTCAGGTACTGATTGATCGGATTCCGCCGGTAGGCAGCCTCCGCGGTGAACAGGTCGCCATCCGGGAACAGTAGTTCTTGCGCGAGCACCCGGTCTTGCAGCAGATCCAGTGCCTGCCGGTTGGCAGCGGTGAAGAACCGGGCCAGCTGCGCCGGTAAACCGAGATCTGCGCAGACCCGATCGAGATCGGCACGAACAGGCGCGCAGCGCTCCCGCAGCGTCGAATAGCCTCGGCGCGGTTCGTGCTCCAGCCAGCCGTGCGTGGTGAGCAACCCCAGCCAGCGGCGCAGCAGCCAGGTATGCCTCGGCGCGACGTTCAACCGGACCGCGAGGTCGTCTTCGGTCAACACCGCGCCGTCGGGCAATGCCGGTCGCAATGCCGATGCCATGGTCCGCAGTCCGAACAGATCGAGATCGTCGCGGGCGGAAAGGCATTGCCGCGCATCGAAATCCGCGACCGCTGCCCGCGCATGCTCGGCCACGTCGAGGGTTTCGTCGGTCACGGCGCACCGTCCAGCGGCGGGATATTGTGATTGCACCGGAACAGATTGCCGGGATCGAAGACGGCTTTGAGCTGTTGCAGGCGCGGATAGGAAGTCTGATGGTAGCCGCGGCGCACCCGTTCCGGCGATGCGGTGTCGTCCAGGATGCCGATGTAGGGCCCGCCTGCCGAACATCCTTGCAGTGCGGCCACGACGTCGGCGATCCAGCGGCGCGCGTTCGCCAGGTCCGTGCCCGCCGGTCCGCCAGCGAACATGACGGCGTGGAAGGCGGCGTCGTGGTAGCCGAATGCGGTGGCGTCCAACGGCATTCGGGATAGTGCGCCGCCGAGTTGATGCACCGAGACCAGCGAGTGCGGGGTGGGCATGCGGGCCGCCAGGTCGACGAGGGCGTCGATGGCGTCGTCGTCGAACGCGCGCAGCCATTCGGTTCCGGTGGCCGTGCCGTGGCCCTCGTGGAATGCCTGCTCGGTATTGCGTTGCAACTCCGGGTATTCCAGCGGCCGAATGAGGTCCAGTTCGGGTTCGCCCAAGCGCCGCAATCGATCCAGCACCGTCCGTGCTCGATCAGGTGGACCGAAGTAGGCTGCGGTTACTGCCGCCATCGGTGGCCCGTCGGGTGCGGCCGGTGGCCAGTGCAGCAGGGTGGCACGCAATGCCAATTCGTCGGGCGCGGTGGCACACAGCTCCCGGAACTCGCGAAAGACGTGGCGCGCCCGGTCCAGCCGGAACAGTAGAGAGCCCGCGTGCAGGGTGCCGATCGACTGCAGTGCGAGCTCGAGGGCCACCACGATCCCGTAATTTCCGCCGCCGCCGCGCAGCGCCCACAGCAGCTCGGGCCGGTGCTCGGGGGTGGTGTGGACGAGACTGCCATCGGCCAGCACCACTTGCGCGGATCGCACACTGTCACAAGTGAATCCGGCCATCCGCTGCAGCCATCCGCTCCCTCCGCACAGCGTGGAGCCGACCACGCCGACCGTGGACACGTCCGCGCCGGTCACGGCCAGCCGGTGGAGATGGCAGGCACGATCGAACTCCGCCCAGGTGACACCCGCTGCGACGGTGGCGCGCCGGGTGATCGGATCGACGGTGACGGTCCGCAGTCCGGAAAGGTCGATCAGCAGTGCGCCGGTGGCCGCCGCGTGCCGGGCCACCTCATGGCCGCCGCCGCGCACCGCCACCGCGAGTCCGTGCTGCTGCGCGGCGGTGACGGCGGCCCGCACGTCGGGAACCCGCGCGCACTGCACGATCGCCGCGGGCCGCTGATCGACGGCGGTGTTCCAGCCTTGCCGCACCCGGTCGTAATCCGGATCGCTCGGCACGAGGATGGCGCCCCGGCAGGTCGCGCGCAGTTCGGTCAGATAGTCCAGAGAGGGTGTCGTGGTCATCCGGCCAGCTCCTCGGCAACGATGATGGGTGGATAATCCGATGCGGCGGAGAGTAATTCGAGATAGTCCGTCAGTACTTCCGGCATCCTGCGGCGCAGGTAGCGGGCGAACGGGTCGTTGCAGACGTCGGACAGCGGGTCGGGGCGTACGGCCTCGAGTTCGGTGTGGTGTTCGGGTCGCCCGGCCGCGAGCCGCCGGCCGTCGGCGGAGTCCAGCAGCACCGCGAACTCCGGCGGTAGCGCCGCCGCGAGGTGAGCGGGCGCCACCGCATCCGTGGCTTCGGCTTCGAGCAGGGCGTTCGGGATCCCGGTGATCAGGAGGGAGTCCAGGTCGAGTGTGCCGGTGAGGGTAGCGAGGCGCTCGACGGTGCCGTGACCGGGGAGTTCTCCCCACGCGATGTGACGAACGGTGGCGGACGGCGGCGCGTCTGCGGTCAGCACCACGTCATAGCGGTAGCGCGTCAGTTCGGTATCCCCGCGCATCGTCTTGGCGAAGCAGGCGACCCGCACCGGCCGGGGGTGCTGCTGTGCGATCTGGCTGAAAAACCTTGGATCGCAGAGCAATTCCTCCTCTGATCGTAGACGAGCGGCGACCCGGCGGGCCAGCTGATCGGTGTCGGCATCAGGGTTGCGGGCGTGTTCGAGCCAATGCGCGAAAGCCGCGGCGCTGGCGAGGTTGCGGATATCGCCGATGACCACCGTGCCACCGGGCGCGACCAGATCGAGGGCGTCGTGGACGACGGCGGTCAGATAGCGCTCATCCGGAAAACACTGCGTCACACTGTTGAGCACCACGCAATCCGGCCGTCCATCGGCGTCCAGCGCGCGCAAGGCCGAGGTGATGTGCGGCGCGGCGAGCTCGTGCGCGCCGGCCCGCAATACCGCGACGCCCGGAAGTCGCTGTGCGCGAAGCCGTTCGACCACCGGCTCGGCCGGATCGAGGCCGAGGTAGCCGCGGGTCGAGGAGTGCAGTCGATGGACGAGTAGTCCACTGCCGCAGCCGATCTCGAGGACGGTCCCGGGCCGTTCCGCGCTGGGCAGGGACCGCCGTACCAGACCGACGGCGTGCTCGACCCACTCCAGCATGTGCTCCCGAGGCAGCGCCGCGCCGGTATCGGAGGCCCGCCACCCGGACAAGTCGAGATCATCACTGTGGCGTAGTTCGGCGGCGGAGTAGACGTGTTCGTACAGGTGCCGCCAATGCTCGAGATATTCGGTGCACAGTGCGCCGGGCTCGGGACGCACCGCGACGGCCGCCGCCGCGGGTCGCACCACGATCGCCGCGTGGCGTGCGTCCCAGCACGCCGAGCCCACCCACGGGTGGCGGCCGAGCACGGAAACCAGCTGAGCCGTCACGGTTTCCGTGCCTGCGATCCGGCGGCGAGTTCGGCGGCGCCGAACATGCGGTACACCCGCTCGGGATCGTTGGCCGCATGGGCGCGCCCGCCGTGCACGTCCCGCCAGAAACGCTGCAGCACATTGTCCGGCCGCAGCGCCCTACCGCCGGAGTTCTCGAACAGCCGGTCCATGGCGGTCACGGCGCGCTCGGTACCGCGCACTTGGTCGCGCCGCAGCCGCGCCCGGTCCAGCGGTCCGATCGGAGCATCGGCCGACGCTAACCGGTACAGTTCGTCGATATTGTGCGTGAGCTGGCGCCAGGCGGCGTCGATCTCACTGGCGGCGATCGCGATCCGCTCCAGGGTGGCCGGATCGTCACGGAAAGCGTCACCAGCATAACCCGTGTCCTTGCGGGCATCGCCGGGCAGCGCGGCGCGCACCCTGTCGCGTTGCTGCTCGAGATGGGCGTGGTAGCCGCCGCGCGCCATGCCGACGATGGCCGCGGTGATCGCGCTGGTGTGCAGGCAGCCGAACGGAATTCGGTACAGTGCGGCAGCATTGACCCGCTGTCCGGGAGTCTGGCAGGCCGTCACCGCGTCCGCGCCCAGCACACGATGCGCAGGCACGAACACCCCGTCCACCGCGATGTCATTGCTTCCGGTGCCGCGCAGTCCGACCGCTTCCCACACGTCGGCGATGGTGTAGTCGGTAGCAGGTACCAGGAAGGTGCACGAATCAACGGGCTCACCGTCGACCATTACCCGCGCGCCCAGCATCGCCCAGCGGGCGTGGTCGCAACCGGAGGCGAAACCCCAGGTGCCGGTCAGCCGGTAGCCGTCCGCGGCGGGGGTGGCGGTGCCGGTCATGGCGTAGGAGGAGCAGATGAGCGCGTCGGGGTCCGCGCTCCACACGTCGTCCTGGGCGCGACTGTCGAAAAGCGCCAGATTCCACGGGGATACGCCGAGGACGGACGCAACCCACCCGGTGGAGCCGCAGGCTGAGGCCAGCTCCGCGACGGCGGCGTAGAAGACGGACGGATGCGCCTCGTGCCCACCCCGGCGGCCTGGGCGCAACAGGCCGAAAAACCCGGTCGCGGTGATCTCCGCGAGGGATACCGCAGGGATGCGGCGGGCCTGCTCCGTTTCGGACGCGCGTCTGCGCAGGGTCGGCAGTAGGTCACCCACCGCGGTGAGCACCGCGTCGGTGGTGTTGTCGGTCATTGCGGAAGTTCTCCGTATCGGATCGGAAGGACCGGGGTGATCGGTGGAAATTGCTTGTAGCGCGGCGTCATCGGGTGAAACGCACCAGGCCGGTGGCCGGATCGGAGTCGGCTCGGTGTAGGCCCGCCGCGCGGGCCTCGGTGGTGAGCCGGTCGATGTCGGCGGGCCAGACGTGGTGGTCGGTGACGACTTCCCGGACCAGTCGGTCGCCGCGGTAGGTGCGGTAAGTCATTCGCCACCGCAGCGAGTCGGCGTCCATCGGGTCCGCACGGCTCCAGCCCTCGTAGCGCAGCTCGCCCGCTTGAGCGCTGGTGTAACGGCGTTCCGGTGAGATTTCCACGCGCCCAGGGCGTTGAATCTCCACGATCGCGTCCGCACCGGGAACCAGCGCCTCCGCGATGGTCGACCACACCCAGGGCCGGGTAGCGGTATCAAAATGCCCGATCACGCCGAGTGCGACCACCGCCGCGCACATGTGCGGCAGTCCGGTTTCGAGGAATCCGTGGGGCAGCACGGTGATTCGCTCTCGCAGATCCTTACGGGCGGCCAACCGAGATAGCAGCACCGCGCGCATGGCGGGGGCAGGTTCCACCGCGATGATCCGTGCGTCGGGCAGGGCGTCGGCGATCAGCATGGTGGACAGGCCGGTGCCCGCGCCGATGTCGACGACCGGTCCGGCTACGGTGTCCACCCCGGTCAGTAGCTTCGTCAACGCAGGTTCCACGGAGGCCATATACGGGATGGCCATCAGGTCGTAGAACTCCGCCGCGGCGGCATAGTTGTCGGTCACGGCTTCTCCGAATCATCCAGGGTCGCGAGCAGTTCCGACACCAGATGGGCCACCGTGGCCACGGCAGGCCGGCGCAGCATGGCGTAGTGGTGGGCCGCTACGGGCCGAGTGTCGATCGCGACGCCGGTGTGCGCCGCCCAGCCGAGGTCCGGTAGATCACCGCAGTCGTCGACACCCATGCCCACCCCGGAGTTGTGTGGTGCACGTTGGTCGGCCCGTACCAGGAGCACCTCGAGTCCCGGGCCGTCGAGCGCGCCGGTGCGATGCATGCCGAGGGCACGCAGATGACGCCGGAAGATGTCCTCCACCAATCGCTGGTCGGCCTGGTCACCACGCTCAGCCAACCCCACCGCGGCCAGCCGTCGGCGGATCTCAGCGCGCTGCTCGTCGTCCGGCAGCCGGTCGAAGTCCGTTCCAATCGAATTCGTTTCGACATCCAAATCCAGGAACGCCGCCAGTGAACCGAGATAGCGGGTCCAGAACTGGTAACCGTCGACGTGGTGGATCCGGTCGGCGATATTTGCGTCCAGCAATACCAGCGCTCCGACTGTCTCACCTGCCGCGCACAGTCGCCGGGCCACCTCGTGGGCGATGATGCCGCCCATCGACCAGCCACCGATCCGGTACGGGCCGGTGGGCTGGTGCGCGCGAATCACACCCTCGTAAACCTGTGCCAGTTCGGTGACGGTCTCCGGGCCTGGGGCCCCGGCCAGTGCCGGGTCCTGGATGCCGATGATCGGTGCGTGGGTGTCCAGAGTCCGCGCCAGATCGACGTAGCACAGCACGTCACCGCCAGTGGGGTGGATCAGGAACAGGGGCCGTCCGGTGCCGTCGCGCAGCGGGACCAGACAATCGCGTGGGATCGCCGCCTCGCGGCGATCGTCTCGTGCGGCGGCGGCCACGGCCGCCAGGGTGGGGTCGGCGAGGAATTCGCGCGGTGTCAACCCGAGCTCGTGCTCGCCGCGCAGCCGGTTGAGCATCCGAATGGCGAGCACGGAGTCGCCTCCGGCGGTGAAGAAGTCGGTACCACGGTGGATGCCGCCCGAGATCTCCAGCAGGTCGGTCCACAGCTCGGCGACGGCACGTTCGGTCGCAGTCGCGGGCGGGCCGTCGAGCGCTGCCGGGACGGGATCATCGGGTCGGGCAGGCTGTTCGGCTTCGGGCAGATCAGTTGTCGCCGTCCAGGTTTCGGGCCGATCCACGAGAGCGTCGACGGTTTCGTGCACCTGGGCGAACAGGGCGTCGAGCACGCCGGGCGGGAACAGTTCCGCGACGGCGTCCAGGTTCACCATCACCGAGTCGTCCCAATCCCATTGGAAAACCTGCATATCCAAAGCAACCTGCGGCGTGCGGACACGCTGGTAGAAGTCGCGCACCTGCACGGTATCGGGAGTGCCGCCCGGCGGGTGCAGCCCGAGCGTGCTGTGGAAGACGACCGGCGCCTGCGGTGCGGTGTCCCGCCGCCGACGGCCCAGTTCCCGCAGCACCTCCACGCCGGTGACCTGCCCATGATCGAGCATGGTGGCGGTAGCCTCCTGCACGTGCTGGGCGGCGGTGACGAAGTCGGCCCGCGCGGGCAGCGCGATATCGAGCAGTACGGTCCCCGCATACGGGCCGATGGCGTGGTCGAGATCGCGGGGGAGATGCAATCTGTTGAGGTACAACACATTGAGCAGGAACCGGCGATGCCCGGCCAGCCTGGCCAGGGCCAGCGCCCAGCAAGTCGCGAAGACCGCGGTCGGGGTGAGGTTGTATTCGGCACAGCGATCGCGCAACACCGTCATGCGTTCACCGGTAACCCGAAATTCGCGGCGCTCCAAGGTATCTGGGCGGACCTGATCGAACGGCACCGCGAGCGGCAATGTCGGAGCGGGTGGCAGATCGCCAATCCGATCCCACCACCAGTCCCGCTGCGCCTGCCATTCCGGTTCGCCGCGCTGATGTGAGATGGTCTCGACATAGTCACCGAAATGCGCGGTGAGCGGCGCGAGCATCGTATTGGGGTCGTCGAGATAGGTGAACAACTCGGTGAACATCAACTGCACCGACCAGCCATCGGCCACGAGCAGGCTGCACACGATGTGCAGGCTGAGCTCGTCACCGGGCAGCCGGACGGCGGTGACCTGGAATGGCCACGGATCCATTCCCGGTCCCGTGCGCTGCATTTCCGCGCGGATGGCGGCCACTCGCTCATCGGCCTCGCCGACGGTCGCTGCGCGCAGATCGAGGTGCGCGACGGGTTGGCCGGCCAAGCGCGGATCGCTGACGGACAGCACCTGCTGAGTGCCATCGGGCAGGAAGACCGCCCGTAGCATGGGCTGGCGTTCCACCTGGCGGCGAACCGCCGTATCGACGGCGGCCGGATCTATACCGGTCAATCGGAAGTCTACGTAGTTGTGGGCCGAGTCATAGCTGAGCGCATAACCGTGCTGCTGGCCCACCCAATACGCCTGCTGCAACGGGGTGAGCGGGAACGGCGCGGCCGGATCGGCCTGTCGGGACAGCTCGATCGCGGTGATCGCGGTCCCGGTGCGGCGTTCGGCGACGAGAGCGACCAGGTCGACGAAAGTCATGTCACCGACGAGGTCAACCACGGGCACCGCGACACCGAGCCGCCCGCGCACCATAGTGGCCATCCGCACCGCCAGCACCGAGTCACCTCCCAGCGCAACGAAGGTGGAATCGGGTTGCACAGCGGCGGATTCGAGATTCAGCACCTGGGTCCAGATGGCGGTGACCGCCTCGGCCACGTCCTCGTCCCGGTCGACCGGGGATACGGCCGCCTCAGGCGCGGTCCAGGCCAGTGGGTCCGCGGCCAGCCTGCGCAGCCAGGCGACATAGGAGGCGAACGCGGTGTCGGCAGCCGCGGGATCGAGGACGGTCTCGAGCACATCCCACTGCACTTGCAGGCCGTCGGTCTGCACGAAGGCCTGGTGGTCCAGCCACACCTGCGGTGTCTGGCTGACACCGTGCACGATCCTGCCCGCCCACTCCAGATCCGGTGCACCGCCGACCAGGTCGGCGACCTCGAGGGCGCTGGTGAACACCACTGGCAGCAGCCGGCGTTCGCCGGTGCGGGTGGAAAGCTCGGAGAGGAGATCGAGTGCCGAATAGGCGCGATGATCGATATCGTCGAACAGTTGCCGTTGGGTGCGCGCCACTCGTATCGCGAAATCACCACCATTGGTGCGGTCCACCTCGTGGGCCAGCAGGGTGGTGAAATCGCCGACTGCGCCGGTTATTCCGGGCAGGGTGACGGGCCGGTCCACCAGCGTGAGCGAGATCGTGAACCGCTCGTCTCCGGACCAAGCCGCCAGCACATCCGCGTAAGCGGTGAGCAGGACCGCCGACGGAGTGACGCCGTGTTCGGCGGCGAGCCGCCGCAGTCCCTGCCACTCCTGGGGCCCGAGCCGTGCGCCCCTGCGGGCGAACCATGGCTGGGTCTGAGTCCGTGGGCGCGTCGGCAGGGCGGGCGCGCCGGGCAGATCCGTCATGCGCTGCCGCCAAAAGTCCGCTGCCCGTTGTCGATCCGCGTTGTCGACGCGCGCCTGTGTGTGGGCGACGTAATCGGCGAACCGAGTAGGCAACGGCGGCAAGATGGCCGCCGGGTCCTCGTAGTACCGGCGCAGGTCACGGTCGAGGATGAGGAAGCTACCTGCGTCGCTGATGAGCGCGTCGATGCCGAGGAAGATGCGGGTGGTGGCGCTGTCCAGGATCGCAGCGCGCACATCGAACAGCGGCCAGCGGTCGGGCCGATGCACTCGGTGCGAGAGCCGCCGCCGCAGATCGGCCAGGGTGTCCTCGCGCGTCTCGCCTGCTAGCGCGGTGAGGTCGTGGCGGCGAATCCGGAATTGTGGCACCTCGGCCAGGATCTGATTGCGACCGTCCTCGGTGATGACGGCGCGCAGCATCTCGTGGCGCCGGATCACCAGATTCCAGGCTCGCTCGTAGCGTTCGAGATCCAGGTCGGCACAGTCATATTCGAGATAGATGTGGCAGGCCACGTCGCTGAGCCCGAACGTGCCCGAACGGCCAACCCAGTACGCGTGCTGCACTCGAGTGAGCGGGAAGGTGACACTGTCCTCATGTAGGACGGACGCGGCGGGCGATTCGAGAAGCTCGATCGCCGTTCTTTCTCTCGTAAGCGAATCTGATCGGGGCGCACTCGGTGCGGATGGACGTCGCTGCCGGAGCAGCCCGGAGAACGCGGCGACGGTCGATTGCGTGAGCAACTCCCGCATCCGGATATCGGTCCGCTCCCTCCCATTGATCAGATCCAGCATGCGGGTCGCCGCCAGGGAGGTCCCGCCGAGCGCGAAAAAGTCCGCCTCGCCATGGGTCACTTGCTCGCCAAGCAGCTGTTCCCACAGCTCAGCGACCGCGTGTTCATCTGAATTCGCGAACGGGTGTGCGTCCGCGAGCACGGCCCGGCCGCCCAGTGACTCGGTGGGTGTCGACGAGGCGAGTGTCATCTCGTTTGAGCAGTCGATCACCTCGGCAGACACCGGAATAGATTCGTCGGTTCCGGAATCGGTGGTCTGGGGTGCCGGCACCGCGCCAAGGGTCCGTGCGCGGAGCGCTGTTTCGGGTAGGTCGGAGATCACCTCGTCGGATTTCAGGCTCGGGTGGCGGGGCTCGCCGACCTGCGAGCCGTTGTCCGGAATATGCGCAACAGCGTCGTCGAAATCGGGCGCGGCGCTGGTGCCGGAGTTGCTCCGCCCCTGGCTGGAAGTTCCGGTTGGTCTGGGTGTGGTGCCATGGTGGTCGGCTGTTTCGGTCACCGAGGGAGTAACCGGTTCGTGATTGGCGGGCGGGTCGATCCATACGCGGCGGCGCTGGAAGGGATGGGCGGGCAGGCGGATCCGTCTGCGACGGCGGTGCATCGCGTCGACGTCGAGATCGGTACCGGCGCACCACAGTTCACCGGCCGCGCTCAGTAGGGCGGCTCGGTCCGCGGCGGGGTCGCCGCGTTGGGCAGCATCCGGAAGGGTGGTCAGCGCGGTGTGCAGATTCTCGGGCGCATTGCGCCGCGCGAGTGTGGCCAGTGAACTGCCCGGCCCGATGTGAACGATAGTCGTAGGACCTGCGGCCGTCGCGGCGTCCAGCGCCGCGGCGAAGCGCACCGGTTCACGCAGGTGCCGCGCCCAGTGCTCGGCATCGACGGATCGGGTCCGCCGACCGGTGAGCGTGCTGTAGAAGGCCAGCGTGGCGGGTGCGAGGGAGACGGTCGCCGCCGCGTCGTGCAGGATCTGCACTGCCGGGGCCACGGCGGGGGAATGCAGGGCTGCGGTGATTCGCAGCCTGCTGGTGGAGATTCCGGCACGGCCGAACGCGGTGGACAATGCGTCGACGGCCAGCATCGGGCCGGATACCACGCAGGCCTCTGGCCCGTTGACGGCGGCCAACGCGACGTCAGGATGGCGAGCCAGTGCCGCGCGCACGTCCTGCTCTCCGAGTTCGACAGCTGCCATCGCGCCAGGCGCGGTTTCGGCCAGCGCCAGGGATCGGACCGCGACCAGGCGGGCGGCATCGGTGAGACTGAGTATGCCGGCGACCACGGCGGCGGCGTATTCGCCGAGGCTGTGGCCGAGCACGCCGTCGGGTTGTATACCGTAGTCCTGCAAGGTGAAGGCCATGGCCAGCGAAACCGCGAACAGGGCAGGCTGTCCGTAGCGCACCTCGTCGACGTCAGCCAATGCCGCGCGACCGGTGACGATTTCCCGGATGTCGTAGTCCAGTCTCGGAAGGAATTCTTCGGCGCATTCGTCGACGCAGGCCGTGAACACCGGCTCATCCCGGTACAACCCGGCACCCATGCCCGGATACTGCGCGCTCGCACCCGGAAACGCGAAGACGATCTCCGGCCGCCTGGACGGCAACGGCCCGATGGCAATCTGCCGCAGGCCCGAGTCCGATTCGGTGAGCAGTGCGCTGGCACGCCAGCCGGCCTCCGGATGCTGCCCGCGGGAAACCGTATAGGCGTAGTCGGCGCGAGCGTCCGCGATGTCACCGGTGGCGGCCTGTTCCAACTGTGCCAGGCAGCCCGATTCCGTCGCGGCCGAGACCAGCAGCAGCTGTGCACGCGGGTCGGAATCGGCCGAATCCTGTTGTACTGGAGCTTGTTCGAGCACCATGTGACAGTTGGTACCGCCGATGCCGAACGAACTCACCCCGGCGATGCGGGTGCCGTTGCGCTCGGGCCACTCGCGGCTGTGATGGGGGATGTCGAAGAGTCTGCGGTGACGATCCAGGTTCGGGTGCGTGGGCTGCGCGTGCAGCGTCGCGGGAATGCGCCGATGCCGCAGCGCGAGCGCGGTTTTGATCAGCGAAGCGATGCCCGCCGCGCTGTTGGTGTGACCGATATTGCTCTTCACCGACCCGAGCGTGATCGGCTCGGGCACCACACGGTCGGCGAAAACCGCTGCAAGAGCCGATAGTTCGATCTCATCGCCCAGCGGGGTCGCGGTTCCGTGTGCCTCGATCATATCCACCGCATCGATAGCGATATCGGCGACAGCGAGCGCTTCTGCGATCGCCCGCGCTTGCCCGGCCGCCGACGGTGCGGTGAATCCGGCCTTGCCACTGCCGTCGTGGCTTACCGCGCTGCCACGCAGCAGCGCGTAGATCGGGTCGCCGTCGGTCAGCGCGTCCGCGAGCCGCCGCAGCACCACGACGCCTGCGCCCTGGCTGTGCACGATGCCGGTACCGCCTGCGCCGAAGGACCGGGTGTGCCCGTCGGCGGAGAAGATCGCATCGGGCACATGCAGATATCCGCGCCCCTGCGGCACGATCAGGGACACACCCCCGGCGAGCGCGGCATCGCACTCCTGCGACAGCAGCGACTGCGCCGCCAGGTGCACCGCGACCAGTGAGGTCGCGCAGCTCGCCTGCACTGCCATCGCGGGCCCGGCCAGCCCGAGCCGGTAGGCCAGCTGCTGCGGGAAGTAATCGGTGAGTGTGCCCATCTCCGCCTGCAGCCGTCCGAGCGGATCGCGTTCGGCGCCTTCGCGGTAGGCCGACAGGTTGTGCTCGAGATAGTCGCTGCGCTGTGCTCCGGTGAATACTCCCACCGCGTCGAGGCAAGCGCCGCTGCGGTGTCCGGCGTCGCCCAGGGCGTCCCACGCACACTCCAGCAGCAGCCGAAGCTGCGGATCGAGCAGGGCGGCATCCTGGGGGGTGATGCCGAAGTGCTCCGGATCGAATTGATCCTGCCCGTCGATGATCGCCCCGACCGGCACGTAATTGCGGTGCCCGCGCAGTTCGGCGGGGACTCCGCGTGCTGCCAGCTCGGCATCCTCGAATCGGGTCAGCCCCTCCCGGCCCGAGGTGAGCAGATCCCAGTAGCTGGCAAGGTCAGGTGCACCCGGGAACCGGCAGGCCATACCGACAATGGCGATGGCATTGTCGTCGCAGGCATTCTCGGTATCGGTGTTGTCGCCGTTCACGATTCGATCTCCACTTCCGAGTCCACGGATAGTTGCCCGCGGATCATGGCCAGCACCGGGCAGGACGCCTCGACCAGCTGATGCAGTTCGCGATAGCGAGCCGGGTCCGCCGGGCCGCCTACCCGGGCGCGCACCTGGATGCGACCGGGTTGGGCGGGTTCGGTGAGTCCGAAGACCGGGCCGAGATCGATGTCGCCGCTGACATCGACTGTCAGCGAATCGATGTCGATACCCAGTCGCGCCGCATGGAACTGATATGTGACGGCCTGACAAGATCCGAGCGCTGCCAGCGCCACCCCGATAGGGTCGGGACCGGCGTCGCTGCCGCCCGCGGCTACGGGCTCGTCGACCACGAGGGCGTGCCGTCCGATCTGCACGCGTATCTCAGTGGGGGTGCCGATCTGGTGTTCGGTGTGGGCAGTGAACCGCTGCCTGCGGTCGGCCGCTCGGCGCAATCCGCCGTGCAGCCGCCGTACGGTGTCAGTGAACGACATCGGTGAGGCTCGCTTTCGTTCGATGGCCGCGACGTCGGCGTCCGCGTGCGGTCGCGTCGGTGAGATCGACACGCAGCGTTTGCGATTCGCGCTTGGCCTTGTTCGGGTCGGCGTGCTCGGCGATCCAGGCGGTCAGTCGGCGGACCGTGCCGAGCGTGAAGAGGTCGGGCACCGTGAGCGCCGGGGTGAGATGGCGCAGTCTGCGATGGGCGCGGACCAGGGTCAGGGAGGTGGCGCCGAGGTCGTGGAACGGGGTGGCGGGGGTCACGTCAGGGCCGAGCAGGTCGATGAAGACCTGAGTGACAACGGATTCGAGGTGGGCGCGGGTGGCAGAGGGGAGCGTGGTGAGTGAAAGCTCGACGGCGTCGCCGTAGTGGGCATGGGCGTCGAGACCGAGTGTGGTGGCGGCGGCCTGGAGCCGTTCGATCCACGCGATGGCGTTGTCTTCGATTGTGCCGGTGCCGGATTCCGCGCGCAGTGTGAGCGTCAGTCCGTGTGCCTCGGCGTGCCGTACCGCGCTCAGCAGCCACTCGTCCTCCGGTGTACCCGCCACCTCGACCGCCGTGGTGTGTTGCTCGGGCGCGAGAGGCCCGTTCCCGGCCACCTGAGCGGGGGAGCCGTTGTTCGCTGTGCCGGCGGATGTCCCTGAACCATTGCGGTGGAACGGGTTCGGCAGCCTCGAGACGTCTACTTTGCCGTTCGGTGACAACGGCACCGCATCCAGCGGCACCCACCGGGATGGGACCATGTACTGCGGCAGGTGCCGCGCCGCATGCGCAGTGAGTTCAGTGATGTTCACCGGTGTTTCGCCGCTTATCAGATAGGCCACCAGTTGCGGTCGATCATCGGGACCCGGCATCGCGGCGGCCACGCACCGGCGTATCCCCGGATGCCGGGTGAGGACGGCCTCGATCTCGCCCAATTCGATACGGTGGCCGCGAATCTTGACCTGCCGGTCGGCGCGGCCGAGAAACTCGATGGTGCCGTCGGACCGCCATTTGCCCAAATCCCCGGTGCGATATAGTCGTTCGCCCAACTGCGGGTGCCGGAAGAAACGTCGAGCGGTCTGCTCGTCGTCGCCGATGTATCCGCGCGCCAAACCGGCTCCGCCGATGTGTAGTTCACCGGGTGTGCCGATCGGACACGGGTTTCCGTCGTCGTCGAGAACGAGAAAGAACTGCTCACGTAACGCCCGGCCGTAGGGAATGCTGGTCCACTCGCGCGGGACCTCCCGGATGGGATAGCAGATCGACCAGATCGCGGCTTCAGTCGCGCCACCCAAGCTGATCACGCGCACATGTTCGCCGATCACCGAGCGAAGCCGCTGCGGCAAGGACAGCGGAATCCAGTCACCCGACAACAGCAGTACCCGCAGCGAACGCAGCTGGGCCGCTGCGGCAGGATCAGTCTCGGCGTATTCGACGAGCATTTCGGCCAGCGCGGGCGCTGTATTCCACACGGTAACCCGATGCGCCGCAACGAGGTCACACCAATGGCCCGGATCGCGCAGCCGATCGGCATCGGGCAGCACCAGCGCCCCACCCGCCCCGAGCACGCCGAAGATGTCGTAGACGGACAGGTCGAAACTCAGCGCCGACAGGCCGAGGACGCGATCATCCGTACCGATGCCGAATCGATCGTTGATGTCGTCGATGGTGGTGCGGGCGGCGCGATGCTCGATCGCGACCCCCTTCGGTTCGCCCGTCGACCCGGAGGTGAAGATGATGTAGGCGAGATCGTCCTGCGCCGTCGCGACCGGATTTCGGGCGTCTGCCGACCCGGCAGCCTCGTCGAGCCAGTGCGCGTTGACTGTCTCAGGTAGTTTGCTGGATGCCGCCGGTCCCGTCAGAGCGTGCGTGATTCCGGCGCGACGGCAGACCGAGGCGATCCTCGATTCCGGCCAGTCCGGCTCGATCGGCACGAAAATGGCACCTGCCCAGAGAATTCCGAACACGGCGGCAATCTGCTCGACCGACTTGGCGGCGAGAACCCCTACCCGGTCGCGCGGCCGAACCCCAGCCGCGATCAACTTCGAGGCCACCGCCCGCGCCCGCATCGACAGTTCGGCGTGGGTGAGCGAGCCGGCGCTGGTGAATAGAGCGGCGGCTTCGGGGCGTGCGACGACCTGCCGGTGCGCTGGGTCCGTTATCAGCCCGGCACCGTGGCCGCTGGGCAACGGCCGCACTGGTTCGAAATGCGGGTTCCAGCTCAATCCGGCACTGTCCCAGGCGTTGTCATGGTCCGCCAGAGAGCGCAGCAGGCGGATGTGCGCGGTGAGCATGTCAGCGACGAAGCCGGGCTGGAAGATCTCTTCGACAGCGTCCCACGCCAATCGCAATCCGCCCGCTTCGTCCCACACGATGTGGTCGAGGCCCACCTGCGGCGTCTGCGATACGCCGAAGACCTCGTCACCCAGCCAACCAGCGGCGGGACTCTCGGCCTGGCCAAGCCCCACACCACTGGTGAACACAACTGGATAACGCGGGGTGAGATCGCCGGTCTGGGTGCGCTGCACCTCGACGCCGCTGAAGGAGCGGTGCTCCAGATCGGCCCAGAACCGGGTATTGACGCGCCGCGCGAAATCGGCGAACCCCCGCCATCCGCCAGGATTCGGCGTGGGCAGCTCGACCAGGGCGGTGGTGCTGAAATCCCCGGCTACATCACGGGTCTCGGCCTCGGCGTCCGGCCGGTCGAACAAGGTGGTGTTGAGGCAGAACGCCTCGGTGGCTCCCCAACGGGACAAGGTGAGACCGAAGGCCGCCAATAGGACCGCGGTGGGGCTGATTCCCCGCCGCGCGGCCCGCGCAGTGAGCGCCGACCAGTGCGCGGGGCTGAGCCGGGCCTCGTGGCGACGGAAGCGGGCGGCGCGAATCGTCTCGGGCGCAACGGCGTACGGCAAGCGCGGGCCGGGTGGTAGGCCGGTTACGCGTTCCTGCCAGTAGGCGCGATCGCGTTCCCTGCGGGCGGTGTCGGTCACCCGGCGATCGCGGAGAACACCGAGAAATGAGGCCTGCGACCGGGGCAGTGCGGCGTCCGGGTCCGCGACCAACTGCCCCCACTCCCGCATGAGCACTATCCAGCTCATCATGTCCAGCATGATGATGTCGAAGCCCACGAACAGCCGCAACGCACCGGATGGCAGCACGGCGGCGTGGATGTCGAACAACGGTCCGGTCGTGGTGTCGCACACCTGATGCGACTTCTCCTGCCGCAGCCGCGTCAGTATGGCGGTGGCCTCGTGCCCGCGATCGCGCAGATCGGTGATTTCGATCCGGTAGTGCCGCCCCGGAGGCAGCACCCGTTGCCTGCCGTCGTCGGTGATTACCGCCCGCAACATGTCGTGCCGGCCCACCACCGTGTTCCACGCAGTCTCCAGCGCCTCGATCTCGGCCGCGGCATCGGCTCTCACGAATCGCTCTGGATCGCGGTCGTATTCGAAGTAGTAGAAGGTCGCTACCCCACCCAAGGGCATGCCCGGCTCACGGCCGACCCAATAGGACACCTGAATCGGAGTCAGCTCCTCTTCTTCGACCGACTCGGTTGCCCTGACCTCTGCTGCCGGGGCGCTGTCGTCGGGCGCGGATTCCGCCGCGGCACTGCGCTGCTCGATCGCATCGGCCAAAGATTCGAGAGTGGCTCCCACGAAGGACTCGAGGGGAACGCGCACCCCCGTCCGTTCGGCCAGTCTCAGGTGTAAGCGGACGGCGAGGAAGGAATCCAGACCATGCTCCTGCAATGGACGTCGCGTGTCGATCTCGCTCGCATCGATTCCGAGAACCGTTGCCGCGCAACGCCGGACTTCATTTTCAATTGTCACCATATCCAGCCCTTGCTCCCCGTATCCATCGCATCTACACTAACCGATAATGACAACGATTTTCAATAATAGTTTGGACGGCTACCGACTTCTGGGGCGGTCGGGCCTGCGGGTGTCACCGATGGCCTTGGGCACCATGACCTTCGGCACCGACTGGGGCTGGGGCGCTGACAAACATGAGGCCCGGCGGATCTTCGACGCGTACGTCAGCCGGGGCGGCAACTTCCTCGACACTGCGAGCAACTACACCAACGGCACCGCCGAGGAATGGCTCGGCGAATTCGCCACGGGCAACCGGGAATCGCTCGTACTCGCGACGAAGTACACCATGCTGCGCCGGCTCACCGACCCGAATTCCGGCGGCAACCACCGCAAGAACATGCGTGCGTCCGTCGAGGCCAGCCTGCGTCGACTGCGCACCGACTACCTCGACCTGCTGTACCTGCACATGTGGGACGACCGCACCCCAGTGGACGAGATCCTGCGCGGCATGGACGATCTGGTGCGCGCGGGCAAGGTGCTGTACGTAGGCTTGTCGAACACGCCGGCCTGGCAGATCTCGCGCATGCAGACCATCGCCGACCTGCGCGGCTGGACGCCGCTGACTGCAGTGCAATTGGAGTACAACCTTGCCGAGCGGACCGCTGAGCACGACCTGCTGCCGATGGCGAAAGAACTGGGCCTGGGGGTGATCGGCTGGTCACCGCTCGCGGGCGGCGTGCTTACCGGCAAGTACACCCGAGCCGATCTACCATCGAACACCGAGCGCCCCACCGTGGGAAGCTCCCGCAGAGACCTGATTCTCGCCGGCGACGGACTCACCGACCGGGTCTTGGCGCTCGCCGACGTTGTTCGTCTCGTCGCCCGTCAGCTAGGACGCTCACCAGCGCAGGTCGCCCTCGCCTGGACGCTGGCCCAACCCATGGTCACCGCGCCGATTCTCGGCGCTCGCACACGCCAGCAGTTCGAGGACAATGTCGGCGCGATGACGCTGAATTTCGACGACCATCAACTCGACCGGTTGAGGGAGGCGTCTACCACCGCACCGACATATCCGCACGGTGTGCTCGCGCGTCCGCTGTCGCGCCGAAGCGTGTTCGGGGACATGCGGATCGACGCACGCACGGAGATCTGACTCGATCGCCGACCACTCACGACAGGAACGACTTGGCTCTCATCGACGCGTTCATCGACCACATGCTGCGTCGTCCGCGCGGCCCCTTCGCCCGACTGATGTGGCGGGACATGAAATCCCACCACGACATCTTCCGCGACACCCTCGCGGCACTGCAGCTCTCCGCCGACGACCAGCTACTCGAAATAGGCTGCGGTGGAGGCACGTTCGCCGGGTTAGCACTCGAATCCGGTTGCCATGTCACCGCGGTGGATCACAGCGCCGACATGGTTGCGCTCACCATATCCGCCAACGAGGGCGCGGTGCGAGAAGCCAGGCTCGAGGTACTCCGAGCCGACGCGGCGGCCCTGCCATTGCCACCCGGCCGATTCACCTGCGCGACGGCGATGAACATGCTGTTCTTCGTCGACGCCCCGCCAGTATTCTCCGAACTGCGCCGAGTTCTCGCACCCGGCGGCCGCCTGGTGCTGCATACCGTCGCACCCGAACCTCCCCGCTCCGCCGTACCACCGTTGGTAGCCAAGCGCATGCACTTGCACTCCGACACCGAACTCGTCGCCCTGCTCGAAACCGCCGGCTTCGGCGAACCGCGCGTCAGCCGAGTCAACGGAGCCTTCCAGCTCGTCACGGCGATCCGACCGGCGTAGCAACGTTATCGTTGCCGGACATCGTGCGAAGAATGCGATGATCATCTTCGCCACCGACCCGCAGCAGGCGGTGGCCGAACTCGTTCGCTGTGTACGCCCCGGGTGGGTGTAGGGTTCATCTGCCTCGGTACCGCTGGCTGGCCAGTGGTGGCGCGCGAGGTGTTGGCCGCCGAATTCGGTAGTGCGGCACGCGGTTTCCCATGCCACCGAGCACACGGACGCGGTCGCCATGGCCGGTCTGGACGTGGTGCGCTCATTAAGGGAGCCACCGCGTTTTGCACTCGACCTGGGATCGGGCATCACTGATCAGTGAGCAGCCGGATGGGTGTGCTTGCCGCGCAACGAGCGCACGATCGACTCCGGAAATTGGCTGGACGCGAGCCATATGCTGGCAGGTGAACTCGAACACGAAGGTCATCGCCCTCGGCGCGGAAGATGCCGGAGAGATCCTCACCCTCCAGCGAGCCGCCTACGTGACCGAAGCCCGAGCCCACAACGATGTGCACCTGGCACCACTGACACAGACGCTGCCGGACCTGCTCGGTCAGCTCGCCCGCCCCGACATCATGGCCCTCGGGATCCGTGAGAACGCGCGTCTCGTCGCGGCCATCCGCATCCTGCTGGACGGCCGGATCGGGCGGATCGGCCGTATGACCGTCGCACCGGACCGACAGGGAGACGGCCTTGGATCAACCCTGCTTTTGGCAACCGAAACCTCTGTGCCGGAACAGATTACCGAACTCAGGCTATTCGTCGGCGAGCACGCCCACGACAACTTGCGCGTCTATGATCGGTTCGGTTACCGGGATTCGAGCGAACTCCGGCAGGCGATTACCACGTCGTCCATCTCGTCAAACCACTACCACGCAGCTGACAACGAAACAGCCCTCGCAGCAGCTCCTGCAGGAGGGCAAACCGATCGGCATGGCAGGGTGGTTGATCATGACCGGCCCGAGATGGTCGAGTTGGTGTCGATGTTCGTGGCACCGCAGCGGCGCCTCGGATCGTTTGGCGCAATCGGACGCGGATTCGGCCCGGGACAAGGGCTTTCGTGATGTAGAACCGCGCGTGCATCGAGCTTGACCTGAAGTCGACTTCAGCTGACATAGTCGAGGTATGGATCCCAACCGTGCCGAAAGAAGGTAGACGTTCGTGGCGTCGCAATTGAAGGTGGCCATCGTCGGAGGGGGTATCGGCGGTGTCAGTGCCGCGCTCGCGGTGCGGCGTGCCGGGCACGAGGTGGTGTGTTTTGAACGGTCCAGCGAGCTCGGTGAGGTAGGGGCTGGAGTCCAGATCGGGCCGAACGCCTCTCGGCTGCTGCACCGTCTCGGGTTGTCGCAGGCCCTCGCCGCCGTGGCCGTCGAGCCGGCCCGGATGGAAATCCGTCGGTGGAACTCGGGAAAGGTCATAAAGGGTATCGACGCTGGGGCCCATGTGGCCGCAAATTATGGCGCCCCGTACTACACGGTTCACCGCGCCGATCTGCACCGTGCGCTCGTCGATGCCCTACCTGACGGCGTCATCCGTCCGGGTCATCGCTGTATCGGCGTGACACAGGACGATGACGGTGTGTTCATCCTGGTCGACGATGGCACTGCTCAGCGTGCGGACGTCGTTGTAGGCGCTGACGGTCTGGGCTCCGAGCTGCGTCGGCTCCTGCATTCCGGCGCAGCTCGTTTCTCCGGTAAGGCCGCATGGCGCGTCCTGGTCCCTGTCGATTCTCTCGCGCACCTGGCCGAGCCGCCCGCGACGCGGATGTGGCTCGGGCCGGGCAAACATGTTGTCTGCTATCCAGTATCTGGAGGTGGGCTGCTTAACCTGGCCGCGGCGCTGCCTGCCCCGGACGCGGACACCGAATCCTGGACTCGCGAAGGCCCGATCGAGGAATTCGCCGCAGCGCTGGCCGGCTGGGATCCCGAGCTGCATACGATCCTTTCGGCCGCGACGACGACTCTTCGACTACCACTTTTCGACCGTCCACCCCTCGCAAAGATTGGTTTGGGACGGCTGACCTTGCTCGGCGACGCCGCACACCCCATGCTGCCCTTCTTCGCCCAAGGTGCGGCCCAAGCAATCGAGGACGCCTGGGTGCTGGGCCGCTGCCTCGAAGGGGCGAGCAAGGCGAGCGCGCCGGACGCACTTCGTCGGTATGAGCGGGCCAGAAGCGCCCGCACCGCGACCGTCCAGCACCAATCCGTCCGTAACGGCAATATGTTCCAGTTGCCGGACGGCATCAGGCAACGCGCTCGCGACATGGTCATGCGCGGGTTCACTCTGAGCCGGTTCGACTGGCTCTACGGCTACGACGCCGATAGTGCCGTGGCAGCCGAAGTACGGCTGCCACGATGATCATGACGACTTCGTGCCCTCCTTCCACCTGTCCGCAGACAGTTTGTTCAATGTTTCGGAGCGTCGCCGAGGCCGATGTTGCGCCTTCTGTGCCTGATCACCAGAACGGTCACCGATAGACTCCAGGTAGTTGTCGATCTCCTCGGAGAGATACGGGCAGCCGTCTACCAGGTCGTCGCGCTGGCATGCCAACGCATGCGACAGATAGGCCTGGGCCGCCTGTAATCGAAGCTGCTGCTCCTCGCAGGCGTCCAGGCGCGTTTGAACAACCTGCCGCCAGCCTCCCGAGTGGTCTTCGCCGTTCAGCACCGTGCGGATCTCCTCGAGACTCATCAGCGCTGTCTCCTGCAACAGCTGAATCAGCGCTATCCGCCGCACATCCGCCTCGTCGTACCGCCGTCGCCCAGACTCGCGACCACTGGGCATCAGCAGACCCTGTTTTTCCCACCACCGCAGCACGGACACCGCCACCCCGAACCGCCTGGCCACCTCGCCGATCGAGAACGGCACCGGTTTCCGAACAGACCTTGTCATGAAGCCGACTTTAGATCAGGCGTCCGCCGCGAATTGCCCTACTCGACAACAGCCTGGACGCCCCGGATGCTGGATGCCCGTTCGGGCAGCGCCACTGTGTGCTCTCCCGCGAGGCGCTCACAACCACAAGAGGCACAGTGCCAGGAAGGCTTGCTGCGGAGAGGTGCAATTCACCACATGATGGATATCGTCCAACCGAACGTCAGCTGGTTCTATACGAGCACGCGCGCGACGCAACTAGTACCAAACGGCGTCGGTGGACGTCGCGGTTTGGTCGCTCGGTGCATCCACGCCGCGAGCCCCGCTCACGCCTCGGGCGTGTTGCTCGTTACCGCTCCACACAGCACTGAACCCAGTGGCATGGCTGATTGTCCATCGGCTGGTACCGGGGACATTCACACGGCTGGAACCTCGCCGACCGTCAAGTCGACCACCTACGCGAAGCCTGCCGCCCGCTCGACGCATGACGCCACCAGGGGATCAACGCGGCGAGTCGGGGGCCTGTTCGAGCACGCCAGCATCGGACGCCACGACCCGACGGGTTTCGCCGACTACAGCTCGGTCGCACCGTAATTCAGTACCCGGGGCGGGCCAATTCTGGGCGCTTGACGTAGTCGGTCAGCCCGATCACGTTGCCCCACGGGTCGGCCACCTCCACGCTCCAGCCGGTGGCGACTTCGAAGGGCGCGGTGAGCATTTCGACACCGCGCCCTTCGAGCTCCGCCGCAGCGGCCTTGGCATCGGGCACCTCCAGCCACACGCGCATCGCGGGCGGTGCACCATGGCCCGCCGCCGGATCCACCATCGCCATGATCCCCGGTGTCTCCGCGGCCATCCCGAACAGCGCGATCCCGCGCTCCGGCACCGTGAACCGCACCGACAGCCCGAGACGGTCCGCATAGAACTCCACCGCCGCGGTCAGCTCGCCTACGGGAACCAGCACATTATCGATGCCTCGGATATCCACCCTGCCATGAAACCATGCGATGCCTGACCTGACCCCATGATTTCGGTCCGAGACGTGAGGGCCACCGCAGCAGGCGCGGGACTGGCCCTGCCTGATATTTCGATGACATAAGGACGTTCCCCGGCCGTCCGGAGATCGCCCCCGTGCGCGCGAAACAGTACCGAGTGGGGCGGTCCTACTTCTGGTCCGGGCGAGGAATGAAGATC
Organism: Nocardia sp. NPDC049149; assembly: GCF_043197455.1. NCBI lineage: Bacteria > Bacillati > Actinomycetota > Actinomycetes > Mycobacteriales > Nocardiaceae > Nocardia > Nocardia sp. NPDC049149. The sequence continues at coordinate 55,277 of NZ_JBICTD010000019.1, read as the reverse complement.
CGGCCGTGAAGGGCACGTGGCGGGTGACCGGGGTCAGCCATGGCGAAGCCGTAGTCGCGTCATCCGGTAGAGCCGATACCGCACGCGAATGGCGACCTGGCCCGGTTCGGTCGCGGGTACGTCCCATGCCTCGATCACCAGGGTGGTGACATCGGTCCAGAGGATACGAACGGTGACGGCGTGGGCGCGTAGCCACGGCTGGCCTTGGAACCAGCAGCGGCGCACGACATCGGCGACGAGCACCCCGGGTGGTGTTCTTGACCAAGGCTGCGTCGTATCGGATGTTCCAGCGCTGGCAGAACCAGGCAGCCTCCTCGACCGTCGAAGCGGCGACCGATGAGATCCGGCGGGAACTCCGCGACCGGGTCCACGACTGTCGTGGTTTTGAAGGTGCGTGGGCTGATGCCCTCGATCCCCGAAGATCGCGGAGATCGGTACTTCTCTGTCGAGCACTGCTCGGATCCGGTTCGCCAACCGTGTCGCCATCAGCGAGTGGCCGCCGAGTTCGAAGAAGTCGTCGTCGACACCGACCTGCTCGTGGTCGAGCACTTCTGCGAACAGTTGTACCAGCGCCGCTTCCTCGGCGGTTGCCGGCGCGCGATACCGAGTACCGCCCTGGTATTTCGGCACCGGCAGGGCTTGCCGGTCGATCTTTCCGTTGACGGTCACCGGGAGGTGATCGACGACGATGAGCGCGGACGGCACCATGAACTCCAGCAGTCGTTCCGCGACGTGGCGACGCAGCGCTGCCGGATCGACGGCACCTGCCGCGGCGTTCGCAGCTGTCTCGACGTAGCCGGTCAGCCGTCTGTCGCCAGGGTGATCCTCGCGGGCCAGCACGACCGCGCGGACCACTCCCGGATACCCGAGGAGTTCCTTTTCGACCTCTCCTGGTTCGATGCGGAACCCGCGGATCTTCAGCTGGTCGTCGACCCGGCCGACGTACTCCAATTCGCCGGAACGGTTCCAGCGTACGGAGTCTCCGGTGCGGTACAGCCGGTTGCCGGGGTCGCCGATCGGATTCGCGACGAACCGTGCCGCGGTCAGATCGGGCCTCTTCCAATATCCCTGGGCTACACCGTGACCCCCGACATACAGTTCGCCGACCGCCCCGACCGGCACTCGGCGTAAAGTGGCATCGAGCACCGCCAGTGTGACTCCGGGCACCGGCGACCCGATCGAGGGTGTGCCCGATCCCACCGTCAGTGGTTTGCTGATCGACACGTACACCGTTGCCTCGGTGGGACCGTACACGTTGACCATGACGCGGTCGCTCGCGAATCGGTCGACCAGGCCGGCGTTGCACGGCTCGCCGCCGACGACGAGCGTGACGTTCGGCAGCTGTGGCGCGCTCAGCACCGCGATGGTGGACGGGGTGAGATGCGCGTGCGTGACGTGCTGGCGCGCGATCAGGCGCGCCAGTTCGGGACCTGGATGCGCCTGCTCTTCGGTGGGCACCACCGCACCGGCGCCGGTCAGCAACGCCGACCACATGTCGAGTACCGAGGCGTCGAAGACGGATCGAGAGAATTGCAGAACCCTGCTGTCTTCGTCGATGTGCAGTCGCCGCGCGTGCGCGGTGATGACCGCGCACACGCCGACGTGTGGGACGGCGACTCCCTTGGGCTGCCCGGTCGTCCCGGACGTGTAGATCAGATAAGCCAGTTGGCGTGGTGCGGGGAAGGGAAGGGCGGTGCTCGGTTGGCGGTCGATCGCCGGATCGGACACGTTCACGAGGGGAACGGACCCCCGGCCGACTGGTCGCACCAGCGATTCGATGCGGCGCACGAGTGCCGTCGTAGTCACAACGGCGGCGACAGCGGTGTCGTGCAGCACGAACGCGATTCGGTGATCGGGGTAGTCCGGGTCAACTGGCACATAGGCGGCGCCGGACTTGAGAACCCCGAGTACCGCCACGATCCAGTGCCACGATCGTGGCAACAGTACGCCGACCAAATCTCCCGGGCGCACCCGCCGCGCGATCAGAAATGCGCTAAGCGGGAGGACATTTCGTCGATCTCGCGATAGCTCCATGACTGCTCCCCGAACACCACCGATCGGTTGTCCGGTGTGCGCGCGACCTGGGCTGCGAACAACTCGGGAAGCGAACGGAGCCCCTGGCCGCCGACATCGAGGTCCGATCGATTGCCGAAGGTATCCACGCGGATTTGCTCGGTTCCCGGCAGCGCAGGCTCCGATTGCGGATTCATGATTTCGATACCCCCGCACGATTTCGTCGCGACAAAGGCGTGACGTAGACCAGCGTGAAAACCTATCCAGGGCAGCAGATTTGATCGTGGATTTACCGGACTGGTTGCCAACAATGTTGGCCGCCAGTGTGATTGGTGCTACAACCCAGGAAGGTAGCTTGAGCGGAGCCGGCGGACAACGTCGGTATGCTCAGTGCTGGGAAACGACGGGCCGGCACATGTCGCGCGCTTGCTTCTCGTCATCGGGAAGGTCAGCGCACGCAAAGCCTGCATGATCCTCGCGGGGGATACCCGTCACTCGGACGATCAGGAAACGGCCATGACCCAGCATATTTCCCAACGGCGCGCGTTCGACTACCTGCGCGGTCACGTCACCTGCACGGTTTTCGCATCGCTCGGGATCATCGGTGTTCTCGACGAGCTGGCCGAGCGGGGACTTCGGGTGGCCGACCTCGGCGCGAACCAGTATCTCGCCGAGGCCACACTGCGTTATCTTGCCCAGCGCGACATCGTGATTCGCGATGACGGTGATTTCTATGTGCTCACCGAGGCAGGCCGCGATCTGTACGCCGACCGCGGTTACCTGATGTGGCTGTCCGGCGGGTACGGCGATGCGTTGCACCATTACGGTGACTTGTTGACTGGCAAGCGGACATTCGGTTCGGATATCGACCGGGATGTGCGGTGGGTCGCGGTCGGCACAGCGCTGGTCGGGCAGCGGGATCTGCGGCCGGAAGTGATGGCGATACTCGACGAGATCTCGTTCGATTCGATCGCCGACATCGGATGCGGTAACGCGCATTTCCTGATCGCGGCATGCCAGGCGAGCGGCGGCCGCGGTGTCGGGGTGGACATCAGCCCGGCCGCGTGCGCCGAGGCGAACCACGAGGTGGCCGAAGCCGGCCTGGCCGACCGCATCACCATCTACGAGGCCGACGGGTCCGATGCCGCGACGATTCCGCAACTGGAGTCGGTGCAACTGGTCGTGACCTTCTTCTTCCTGCACGAAGTCCTGGAGCACGGCTACGACGTGCTGGTGAGTTATCTGCGCGGGCTCTGCGACCGGTTGCCTGCCGGAGCGTACATGCTGACCGCCGAGGAGATCCCGCCCACCACCGAACAGAACGTGCCTGAGGTGCTGACGCCGGAGTACTCGCTGACCCAAGCCTTGATGGAGCAGTCGCTGCTCACCGAGGAGGGTTGGCGAAAAGTGTTCGGCGAAGCGGGGTTCGAGATCGTCCGGCTGGTGCGGCCGAACCTGCCGGACTGCCGGCTGGTCCTGGTTCGCAAGCCGATCTGATCAGCTCGCGGTCGGCATTGCGGCGGTGGCGCTGATGCGCGGCCTGGCCTTTCTCACGAGGGGGAATGACGCCGCGCTGTTACGTGAATTGCATGGCTAGGCTGACCATCTCACGTAATCATCGGCGAGGCTGGTCCTCCTGGTGGGGAGGTTGGCTGAGGATCAGCTCCGGGAGGTTGGGTGCGGACCGATGTCTCACGTTATCCGTGATTCCAATGGTGCCGAGGTCGGGTACGGCAGGTGGTTCACTTGGAACAACACGCCCAAGGTGACCGAAGCGCGGAACACAGCGGGTCGCGGACCCTTTTTCGACGAAACGCTCCGTGACGGGCTGCAGGCGCCCAACGTGCGGAATCCGACTTCGGCGCAGAAGCTCGCCCTGGTGGACCATGCCGTCGCGGCGGGTGTCGGCGCCGCCGACCTCGGCTTTCCCGGTGCCGGCGGCGGGGCGCTGAAAGAATGCATCGAGATCGCGAGGCATATCGACGCCAATGGTTACAAGCTGGCCCAGGGCTATGCCGGGCGCACACACGTTGCCGATGTCGGCGCCATCTGCGAGGTAGCACAGGCCGCAGGCGTATCGGTCGATGCCTACATATTCATCGGCATCAGCCCTATTCGGCAGTATGTCGAGGATTGGGATTTCGGTTCGATCCGGCGCAATATTCAGGATTCGGCGCGGATGTGTTCCCAGGAAGGGGTGAATTTCGTACTCGTCCTGGAAGATACTGTCCGATGCCCGCCGCAGTTGCTCCGGCAGATCTATGACGTCGCGATCGATGTCGGCGTTCGCCGGATGTGTCTGTGCGATACCGTCGGCGCCGCGCTGCCGAGCGGCACCGAGACACTCGTGAGGTGGTCCATCCGCTACTTTGCCGACCGTGGGCATCCGGTGGACTTCGAATGGCACGGACACAACGACCGTGGGCTCGCGCTGGCCAATTCGCTCACCGCGCTGTCGGCGGGCTGCGTCCTGGTACACGGCACCATCCTGGGGATCGGTGAGCGAACCGGCAATGCCTCGCTCGACCAGTTGATCGTGAACAGCCACCTCGACGAGGGTGCCGCCTACGATCTCATCGCGTTGCGGAAGTACTGCGAGTTCGCGTCCGAGGTGCTCGGCACCGCGATACCGCACAACTATCCAGCGATGGGCAGCGATGTTTTCACGACCAGCGCGGGCGTGCACGCGGCCGCGATCCTCAAGGCCCACACCAAAGGTGATGTGCTGGCCAAGGACGCGGTGTACTCCAGTGTCCCGGCAAGCCTTTTCGGGCGGACGCAAGAAGTGATCATCGACGCCAGCTCTGGGGCAAGCAACGTGCGCTACTGGTTGGCCACTAACGGTGTCGGCGATGACCCGGTTCTGGTCGGCAAGATCCTCCGGCATGCCAAGGGGAGCAATACCCCGCTGACCGACGACTTGATAAGGCAGATCATTGCGGCGACAGACTGAGCCGGGCACGAAATCGTTCCGGCTACACGGCGAAGTCCTGGTCCTCACCGAGGACACCGAGCTGGTGGCGGCGCAGCTGGCCGGCGACAGCGCGCCGAGCGTGCCGGAGCTTGTGCGAAAGCCGTTGTGCGACAACATCTCCACCGACGAGATAATTCCCGGCTGGTGCTGCTACTGGTATGACGAGCAACTCCGCGACTTTGCCTATCTCGGCCTGCGTGGCCGCAAGGTCACCCGGGGTGCGGTCAGCGCGTTCGGACCGCAGGTCATTGTCAGCGGCGCGGCCAAGGGGTGTGGCTCGTCCCGCGAGCACGCCGCACTCGCGGAGAAGTACGCGGGCGTCGAGCTGGTGTTCGCTCGCTCGTTCGAGCGCATCTACGAGCAGAACTGTCGCAACATCGGCATCGTCACCTGTACCGATTTCGCACTGCTCGATGCACTCGTCGCATGCGAAGAGCTGCCGCTCGAGCTGTTCACCGCAGGCGCGAACGACATCGAACGCGCCATCATCGATCTGGGCGGGCTGTTCGGCTTCAATCGCGCGAGCACCACAGCAAGTGGTACCCCGGCAGTATCGCGGTTCGCTCCGCCCCGGCCCCTCAACGCCGTCGAGAAGGTGTTGCAGAGCAGACTCTCGCCGCGCAACGGCCCGCCGCCGAACAGCGTTGTCGCCGTTGGTGAGTCGTACTTCGTGCAGGCCGACATCCGTTTCTCGCACGAGTACGTGACGCCGATGGCAGCGGAGATGTTCTCCCTGGAATTCGGCGCGGCGGCGAGCCCGGTGCAGCCCGAAACCTGTTACTACTTTCAAGATCACCTCTCCCTCGCCGAATCGGTGCTGAGCAAGCGCGTCGACGGCACGGATCTGATTGGGCGCGTCAACACTCTGCGCAAGCGCCAGAAAGAGTTCGCCACGAGCAGCCAGGGCAATTTCATCGGGCCGGGTCAGTCCGGTGGCAGCCGGGCTATCTGCCACAACTACATCGTCGAACATGTCGCCGAGCCCGGTGACGTGATCATCGGTACGGACAGCCATACCTGCACGGCTGGTGCGATCGGCGCGTTCGCCTTCGGCGTCGGCGCGACGGACATGGCCAATGCGTGGTACAACCGCGAGATCCTGGTCAAGGTCCCTGCGGCGATCAGGATCGAACTGCGGCAGCAGTTGCGGCCGGGGGTGTGCGCGAAGGACGTCGTGCTCACACTGCTCGCGCATCCACAGATCCGCGGCAGCCGGACGCTGGGCAAGGTGCTGCTGTTCGGCGGCGAGGGCGTCGCGGGGCTGACCGTCGACGAACGAGCGACGCTGTGCAACATGGCTGTTGAGGCCGGTGCGATGACTGCACTGGTCGAGCCGGACGTCCGGACCCATGAGTACCTGGCCGGGCGGCCGCAGCGCCGCGGGATCGACCGAAGCGAGCTCGTCGTCTCCGATGTGGGCGCGAGTTACGCTGCGGTCGTTGAGCTCGCGCTCGACGCGGTAGAGCCGATGGTGGCGCTGCCCGGTGATCCGCGTAACTCGGTGCCACTGTCCTCGATTCACGATGCGGTGGCCGTGGACAAGGTCTACGGCGGCTCGTGCACCGGTGGCAAGGCGCACGACATGGACATGTACGCCAGTGTTTTCGCCCGAGCGCGTGAGCACGGCGCATCCGTGCCGACCGGAGTCCAGGCGTTCATCCAGGTCGGCAGCGAAGACGTCCTGCGCTACGCGACGGCTCGCGGCTATCTCGAGCTGTTCGCCGCTGTCGGGGTGACCGTGCTGCCTCCATCGTGCGGCGCCTGCATCAACGCGGGCCCCGGGGTGTCGGAAAGCGCGGCCGAGGTCACCGTGAGTGCCCAGAACCGAAACTTTCCCGGACGCTCCGGACCGGGGCAGGTGTACCTCGCGTCGCCCTATGTGGTGGCCGCCACCGCTATAGCGGGACGGCTCAGTTCCGTCGAGGCCATGCTCGCCGAAGCGAGCGGAAACCGATGAGGCTCGCGGTGATTCCGGGCGATGGGATCGGTCGCGAGGTTGTCCTCGCGGTGTTGCCGGTGCTGGCCTTGCTCAACGAGGCGTGCGATCTAGGGGTCGAGCACGACGTATTCGGTTGGGGCGCCGACGAATGGCTGGCTACGGGCACCGGCTTACCGGACGGCGCGCTGGACTCGCTCGCAACGGAGTATCAAGCGATAGTGCTCGGCGCGCTGGGCGACCCCCGGATTCCCGACATGGCGCACGGCCGCAGCATTCTGCTCGGACTACGCCGCGGTCTTGATCTCTACGTGAACTACCGCCCGCTCGACTTGCCGACCGGCCGGATCGATCTTTTCCGCGAGAACACGCAGGGGCTCTACGTCGGGGTCGGCGGAACGATCGCGCGCCGCGGCTCGGTCAGCGTCGCCATCGACGAATGCGTGTACACGCGAGAGACAGTGGAGAAGTTCGTACGGTTCGGGCTGCGGCGACTCGCCGATACCGGACGTACGAAGGTGACCCTGGTGCACAAATCCAACGCCGTGCCGAACACCGGACGCCTCTGGCAAGAGGTCTTCGAGGCCGAAGCGGCGGGGTTCCCGCAGCTCTCGGCTGGGCAGGAATACGTCGACTCGTTCTGCTACCACCTGGTGCGCGATCCGTCGTCGTACGAGGGCGTGCTGGCGCCGAATCTGTTCGGCGACATTATCAGTGACATCGGCGCCGCTCTGATGGGTGGATTGGGTCTCGCATCGAGCGCGAGCATCTGCCCCGAGACCGGCTGCGGGCTGTTCGAACCAGTACACGGCAGTGCGCCGGACATTGCAGGCAAGGGGATCGCCAACCCGGCCGCGGCGGCGATGTCGCTCGCTATGGCCCTGGACCACATGGGGTACGGCAAACAGGCTGTCCTCCTGCGTGATTCTGTTCGCGAGGTGGCCGGCACCGAACTCGCGACGCCGGACCTCGGCGGGTCCGGCACCACCGAGGGGTTCATGGCCGAGGTCACCGATCGGCTGGGCGCCCGGCTCGGCGGCGAAGCCGATCGGGCGGGCGAACCCGCCACCACCGCGTGAACCGAAGGCAGCGTATGGATAGTCGAACCGTTTCCACCGCAGGACCCGGCCAGGTGGCGCTAGGCTCCAGTTCCATTGTGCGCGACTCGCTCGCGCTGACATCGCGTCCGGAAGTGATCTCGTTCGCCGGTGGGCTCCCGGCGCCCGAACTGTTCGACATCGACGGCATCAGATCTGCCTACGAACACGTCTTGCGTGAATCCGGTTCGCGCGTCCTGCAATACTCGGCGACCGATGGTGATCCGGCGCTGCGCGATGCCATCGCGCGGTTGCTCGCCCGCGCCGAATTGCCCACGGTCGCGGACGATCTGCTGGTGACCACCGGGGCCCAGCAAGCCCTCTACGTGCTGGCGGCCGCATTGCTGCAGCCCGCCGACGTCGTTCTCGTCGAGAACCCCACCTATCTGGCGGCGCTACAGGTGTTCCGCTCGGTGCACGCACAGGTTGTCCCGGTACCCACCGACGATGACGGCATCGTGGTCGAGGCCCTGCGTGAGCTCGTCGCCGAACATCGGCCCCGCATGGTCTATCTGGTGCCGACCTTCCAGAACCCCACCGGTCATACCTTGCCCGCGGACCGCCGCGCCGCCGTTTCGCGGATCGCCGCCGCGAACGACATGTGGATCGTCGAGGATGATCCTTACGGAGAGTTACGGTTTCGCGGTGAACGGCTGCCGCTGATCGCTTCCTACGAGGAGTCCGCCCAGCGGACCATTCTGCTCGGCAGCCTGTCCAAGCTCCTCGCTCCCGGGATGCGTCTGGGCTGGCTGCGCGCGTCCGCGACGGTGCGCGCGGCGTGCGCCGTCGTCAAGCAGGCGATCGACCTGCACAGCTCGACGATCGACCAGGCCGCCGCGGCGGCCTATCTCGCCGCGAGCGACCTGGATGGTCGGATCGCCCGCGCCCGGCTCCTCTACGGCGAACGCTGCGATGCGTTGCTGGACGCACTCGCCCGAACACTTCCGCGCGGCAGCAGTTGGAGCCGCCCGAACGGCGGAATGTTCGTATGGGTGCGGTTACCCGACGGATTCGACACCACCGCTCTACTCCCAGCTGCCTTGGCCGAGCGGGTCGCCTATGTGCCGGGAGCGCCGTTCTACGCCGGTGCCGCTGATTCGTCGACACTGCGGATGTCGTTCAGCGCCCACCCTCCCGCGGAGATTCGAGAAGGTGTCGAGCGCCTGGCCGCCGTGCTCGACGGTCGTCAGTGGGACGGCCGCGAAAGGTCGTAGAGGGCAACGCCATCCACTGTCGTGGGAGCGAAGCTGTCCGTGACCCACTTGGTGATATGGGCGTTCGCTCCGGTCTCGCGCTCGCGCCCGTTCGGCGTGATGATGAAGTATCGGATATCACCCTGCGCGGCAAGCGCTTTGAACTGCTCCAGCGTCGGTGCAGGATCGCGGCCATTGAAGCCGCCGATCGGCATGACAGGCAGCTGGGCGGCCAGCTGGTATCCGGCCGCGTTCATCGATCCGATCGCCGCACCCGCCCAGCGGTAACCGGAGCCGTCGCGTCGCAGCACGCGAACCACTTCGGCACTCGGGGTAGAGGGTTCGAGGAAGAACGCGATCGACCCCGGAGTCACGCCGCCACCGGTCGGTGCGGCGACGACCGGGCCTGCGATGGGGTTGGTCCCGTAGTGCGGGTGCGCGATGGTGTGCACGGTGTACGCGACCGGTCCCGCGAAGGCGGTCAGCGCGGCGGCCGCCGCGACAACGATGCCGGGCTTGTGCCGCACGAGCACGGCGACGAGGGTGAGCGATCCGACCGCCACCACCGCCCACCGTAGCCACGGCAGGAAACTCGCACTGCGACTCAACAGCATCCACGCGGTCGCCGTGGTCGAGCCGAGCGCGAGCGCCACGGCGACGCGTACCGGCAACCGGTCACGGTAGCGCCAGGCCAGGGCGGCTCCGATACCGACCAGCGCGGCGATCGCAGGTGCGAGGGCCACCGTGTAGTAGGGATGGAAGATCCCCGCCATGAAACTGAACACGAGGCCGGAGACCGCCAGCCAGCCACCCCAGAGGAGCAGCGCCGCTCGTCGGCTATCGGTGCGAGAGGACCTGCCGTACAACAGGATTCCCGCTGTCAAGGCGATCAGCGCCGCCGGGATGAGCCACGCGGCCTGGCCACCCTGCGCTGGTTCGAAGAGCCGGGTGATGCCCGTGCCGCTCGGCCCGGTCGCGCGGCGGACCGCTTCGACGCCCGGCGTGCCGACGCCGCGACGGTCGTTGCCCGTCAGCCGGTCGAACCCATTGAAGCCGAGAGTGAGTTCGACGACGGAATTGTTCTGGGAGGCACCGATCCACGGCCGCGACCTGGCCGGCCAAAGTTCCACCGTCAGCAGCCACCAGGCGGCGGCCGCGACCATACTGACGCCGGTCACGAGTAGCTGAGCGATGCGCTTGCCGAGCCGCGGTGGACCCGCGATGAGATAGGTCAGCGCCAGGGCGGGCAACACCAGCAGGACTTGCAATTGCTTTGTGAGAAAACCGAACCCAACAAGCATGCCGGTGAGGACGAGCCAGCGGGTGCGTCCGTCGCCGAGTGCCCTCGTCAGCGCCCACGCCGCGGCGACTTCCAAGAACACCAGCAGGGCATCCGGATTGTTGAACCGGAACATCAGTGCGGCCACCGGCGTCACCGCGAGCGCGTAGCCGGCGACCAATCCGGCACCGGGGCCGAACGTCCTGCGTACCGTCGCCCACAGCAGCGCCACCGCCGCGGTGCCGAACAGTACCTGTGGCACCTGAATGCTCCAGCTGTTCAACCCGAACGCCCGCACCGATAGTTCCATCGGCCATAGCGACCCAGGTATCTTGGCGGCGGTGATCGAGTTCGCGGAGTCGGAGGACCCGAAGAAGAAGGCCTTCCACGATTGCGAACCAGCCTGTGCAGCAGCGGAATAGAACTCGTCAGCCCAGCCGTTCGCGCTCAGGTTACACAGGTAGGCAAGGGTTGTCGCCGCCAGCAGCAGTGCCACACCCGGCCATTCGCGTCGAATGTCGAGTGCTTGCGGCACGCTGTCCGCTTCAGCGGGATGCTTCGTCGGCGCGGCACCGGTTTCGTTCATGCGACTTTCCTCCCGGTCATGCGCGGCGACCCGCACCGGGCGGGGGCAGCGGTGCGCGTGCGAGCACCTCGTTCTCGATGAACGCGTTCAGCCGCGCAACCCCGCTCCTGATCTGTGCTTCGTCGAGGTAGCTGCACGACAGACGCAGCCGGTGACTGCCGCGTCCGTCGAGATAGAACTGGTCCATCGGGGTCCACAGCACGCCGTAACCGGACGCGGATCTCTCCAGGAGCGCGAGATCCACCCGTACCGGAAGGCGCATGACGACGAAGAACCCGCCGTCCGGCCGATTCCACTCGATCGCAGGCCAGTCGCGCGCGCCTGCGTCCAACGCGGACAGCAGACATTCGAGGTTGCGTTGGTACCGTGCGGCTTTGCGTCGGTTCCGCTCGGCCTGCGTGTCACCGTCCGCGAGCAGCATGCCACCGACGACCGCCTGCGCGAGCGGTGCCGTATTGACGGTGACCATGGTTTTCAATGCGGCGATCTCATCGGCGAGCGATCCACCGCTGTCCACCTGCTGTCCTGCGACCACATATCCGACCCGAGCACCGGGAAAGCAGGTCTTGGCGAACGTCCCGACGTGCACCACGCGTCCCGCCGTGTCCAATGCCGCGAGCGACGGCAGCACCTGGTGCCCGAGTGCGGTGAAGCCGTACGGATTGTCCTCGAGGACAACGAAGTCGGCGTGCTCGGCGAGCTCGAGCAGCCGGTGTCTCGCCGCAATGGGCATCCGGCTGCCGCCGGGGTTGGCGAAATCGGGCGCCACGTAGCAGATCCGGATGGGTTGCCCGGAATGTGCGGCAGCGGAGCAGGTTTCGGCGAGCTGATCGATGTCTATGCCGTTCGATGATTCGGGAATCGGAACGACAGGCAGATCGAGCAGGCGTGCGGCGCCGACGATGCCCGGATAGCAGGGGTTGGCGACCGCTACCGCCGCCCTGCCCTGCGCGGTGGACAATGCCCGCAGCACCAGAAACAGCGCCTCCTGTGCGCCGACGGTGATCACGATCGCGGACGGATCTGCGACGATGCCTTCGTCGCGCCGCAGGGTCTCGGCCACGATGTCGTTGATGATGCCGCGGCTCGGACCGTACTCGAACATCAGTAGCCTGGCTCGCTCCTGGCCGTAGCCTTGGTCGTGCAGGTATGCGAGGAAACGCTCGATATGACGCTGTGGTTCGAGGTCGCCGAAGAACTCGGGGTGTGGGGCGCCGGGCGCGAAGGAGATCGCCTCGGGATACCGGGACATTATCTCGTTGAGGAAACTCACCGAGCCGAGCACGGGATCGTCGAGCGACCCGTGTAGCGCGCTACGTCTCAGCCGCACGGTTGCCTCCCGCGAGTTTGCGGCGACGCGATTCCTGCCAGCGGCGCTCGATGTTGGCCAGCACGTCGGGGCTGTACGTCCGTTCCGCCTGCACTGTCGCGAACTCTGCCAGATAGTGCCGGTACACGTCGACCGGTTCTTCCGCCAGCGTCAGCATCCGGCGATTGGCCACCACAGCGGGCTCGGCCAGATCCGCGATCGCGGCCGCGATCGCGGCGTCCATCTCCGCTGCGGGGACGACCTCGTCGCAGATCAATTCGGCGTCCCGGTCGGTTGCCGCTATCCGTAAGCCGCCCAGGATGATTCGGCGGGCGAGTCGACTGCCGACCGCTCGCGACAGCCGGAGGTTGGCGAGTCCGGGGACTATGCCCTCTTCCGCGGCCGGGAGACCGAAGAACGCGTTCTCCTCGGCGATGACGCGGTCCATGGCCAGCAGCAATTGCATGCCGCCGCCGATGGCGAAGGCGTCGACGGCAGCGATCCACGGCTTCTCCAGCGGGCCGGTATCGATCGAACCCGAGGGATCGTCGCCGGCGTGCAGCCCGCGCATGATCTTGTTGATGAAGCCGAGCTCACGACCGAGCAGGAAGTCCACGAACGAGATTCCGCCGTTGCGCAGATCGGTGAGGTTCATCCCCGCGCTGAACACCCGCTTGCCCCGATACCGCGGCGAGCTGCTCGTACCGCCCCGTAAGACGCCGACCCGTACGTCGTCGTCGAGCAGCGCGAGGTCCACTGCCGTCTCGGTGTCGGCGACGAGCTGATCGTTCTCCGCGTTGAGCGGATGACCGCCGCGAAAAGTGAGGTGGGCGGCGTACCCGACCCGCTCGACGACCACCGAGGGCAATTCGACCTTGCGGTCGTGCCGAAAGGTGTCGAGCAGCTCGATCGCCCCCGTGGTCGGCCTGCGCATCGCGTCGATGAGGTGGGCCCCCGATCGCCGCGAGTGCAGTACCGCCGAACAGAAGATCGCCTGGTCGATCTCGCGACCGTCGCGTTCGGCCTGAATGCGGCCGCGTTCTTCGGCGATGCTCGCCGCGGTCGGCACCAGACCTGGAAAGCGTTCTGCCGCAGCGCTGATCAGCTCAGGCAGGCGCCGATGGCACGTCCGCTGCGCAGTCAACGTGTCGTATACCCGATCGACGTTTCTGGCTAGAAAGTCTCGACGCGCACTCCTGGCGGCGGCGAACGCCTGATCCACCGTGCGCTGCGACTCGGCATCACGCAGCGTTCTCGGCGGAAGGCCGGCGATGACCGCTTCGCAGCGCGTGACGACCTCTTCCAGGCGTGGGGCATCGAGGTCGAGATCACCGGCAAACTCCGGAGCCGACGGTGGTTCAACCATCGCGCCGCCGCAATTCACGGTCGCACGCGGCCAGATGAACGCCGAGCGCATCATCGAACTCGGCGGTGACGGCTTCGTGCAGCAACTGTCTGCGGACGGCCAGTTCGGGCCTGGAAAGCCAACTCGCACCGAGGATTACCCGCTCGGCGACGGCCTCTGCATCGGCGGCCAGTTCGTCGAGCACACCGAGTTCGAGCGCGTCGTTCGCGGTGAGTGTCGCGCCGCGAACCATCAGTCGCCGGACGCCAGCCTGCCCCACTTGCCGTACCAATCGGTAGAACACCATGCCTGGCCACAGGTGTCCGTCGTCGCCGGCGAACATCAGTCGCGCCTTCGGGGCGGCGATTCGGTAGTCGGCGGCGAGCAGAATATCCGCGCCGGGTCCGTGGCACGTAGCTTGCACGACCACCACGCTCAGCGCAGGTGATTGTTCGAGCCGGCGGACCGCCCGCTCCCACCGCCGTACTTCCTCGATATCGGCCGCGGAGAGGCCGGTTCGTTCGGGCTGCACAGGCTCGTCGAGGACGAAAAGCACACTGGTCAGCTGTGTTTCGGCGGCCAGCCGGGCCGTGACGGCGATCAGCTGTTCGGTGAGATCGCTCAATGATGTCGCCTGATCCAGCCGGATTGTCAATGTCGTTGCGCCGGAGGCGGTTGCGTCGCCTGTCTGCAACACAGGTTGGATCACGTCCACCCGATATCCTCGATCGTTGTCGTTACCACTGGATCAACGCCATCTCGATCGAGGTCCCAGGACCCATCGTCATCATCACCCCGAATTCTCCGGTGGTCACCGTGTTTTCCTCGCGCAACCTGTCGAGCGAAAACAAGAACGAGCCGCTGGAAAGGTTGCCGTGATTGCGCAGGACGCCCGTCGTGTGCCGTAAGTCGTGGCGGGTCAGTCCCAAGTTCACCCGAATCGAATCGATCACTTTCTTGCCACCGGAATGCACAATCCAGTGCGCGATGTCGTGGCGCCGGAGATCGAATTCGTCGAGCAGCCGAGTGACACTCGGCTCCGCGTGCGCCCCGATCACGTAGGGGATCATCGGATCCAGATAGAAGCTGAACTTTCCGTGACTGTCGTCCCAGTCGTAACGCATCGCGTGGATCGCCTCGGGAATCATCATGCTGGAGAACCCGAGAATCGAAGGCGCGGACGCGTTCTCCTGGTCCGGGCGGGTCATGACGGCCGCAGCGGCGGCACCGTCGCCGAAGAGGCTGTTGACCACGGCGGACCGCAGCGTCCCGTCATGCAGGTAGGCGGCGGAGGACACCTCCACGCAGACCAGCACGGCGAGCTCGCCGGGATGTGCTCGGGACCAGGCGTTCACCGCAGCGAGTGCGTTGAGACCGGCGTTGCAACCCATGCCGACCACGTCCAGCCGGTAGCAATGCCGATCGAGGGGCAGGTCGTGGACGAGCCAGGCCGCCAAGCCGGGGGTGAGAAAGCCGGTGCTGGTCACACAACACAGGTGCCGGATGTCCGCCGGTGTCGCGCCGATCTTGCGCAGGCAGACCAGGAGAGCGTCACGCCCCAGTTCGGTACCGGCGGTCCGGTGCTTTTCCAATAGTTGGCGCTGGGTCTCTTCGGTGAGTCGGTCGGCGGTGTGCGGCGGCAGGGTCAAATTCCGTCGTTCGATGGCACCGTTGAGAAACAGCGAGCGCACACGTGGGTCGGTGATGCCGAAGCTGTCGAGTAATTCTTCTTGTGAGTAGGACGTGGAGGGGACTGCCGTTCCGACACCAAGAATTCGCGAGGTCGGATTCACCAACTCATGCTCCGCCCGTCGACACCCCGGCCTGGCGCGGCGCATCGGTGCGGGCGCGTCGACGCGAAGGTCGCCGCTCCGGCAATTGATCTGCACGGCATACGAGATCCATTGTGAATCACATCCATTCCCTGGGGAGCCCGGCTCGGGCACGATCGGACCCAGCGGATCGTCGCTCGGGGAGCGTAGCCCGAACCGGCAATGAACGGCGGCGTGGTCTGCCCATGGTTGGGAACGCTGTGTTTCCCCGGATGCTCTTGATATTCGGGCGGTTTCGACGTGCCGACTGGCTTCGGCGATCGGTGCGGCAGCATGAGCGGCCGAATGATGTTGTGCGGCAGCATATTCTGGTGTATGCGGCGGGATGGGGGGATGTGTGCCGAGCAGCGGCGCTGCCATGGCGGATCTAGGACGAACAATGCCCAACGGTGGGGATATCGAGCCGGTCTTGCCTGCGATACTGCGACTATGAACGACGCGCTTCGGGTGGTGATAGTAGCCGGCGGCGCTGCGCACTTCGCAACCGTCAATACAATATGCGAGAAATCCGGCTATTCGGTGGTGTCCTGTTTCAGCGCTCGCTCGGTGAAGTCGGGCTCGCCGGTTCTGCCCGCATCGTCCGCGGCGGCCGGAGACTTGCTGGAAGTGTTGCCGGGAGGGATGGACCTGGTGCTGCCGGGCAGTGCCGCTGGATTGGCTGACGCATTGCCCGGATATCGACCCGACATCGTCGTGGCATGTGGTTTCCCCTGGAAGTTTCCGGCCGATGTGCTCGACATTCCCGAGTTCGGCGTGCTCAACATCCATCCGTCGCTGCTCCCGAAACATAGGGGGCCCATGCCGATCGCATGGGCCATCAGAAATGGAGCCACCACCTTCGGCCTGACAGTCCACCGGATGGACGAAGAGTTCGATACCGGCGAGATCCTGTGCAGCCGGGGTGGCATACCGCTGGATGAAGATCCGACGCCGGAACGATTGTGGGACCGAATGGATCCGGTGCTCAACGACCTGCTGCCCGACGCGCTCGGCAAGGTCGTGGCCGGAGTTCCCGGCCACCCACAGGACGCGCGGGAGGCATCGCGCGAGCCGGCCTTCGAGCCCGCGTTCTACCGGGTGGATTGGTCGAATACTACCCTCGAGGTACACAACCAGGTGCGGGCGCTTCGCTCGATGGGCACCGGGCCGGTCGCGCAGATCGGCCATCGGCGGATCAGGGTGTTGCGCACCCGACTCGACGCGGGTGCGGGGGAGCGGGTGGAATGCGCCGACGGTCCCTTGTGGATCGTCGAATCCGTACCCGCCTGAGTCGGTCCGTTCCGGCGATGGGCTACGTTACCTGCTCGGATTCTCTTGGCGGAGTCTTGTTCTCGTGCACTGATCGCTGGCATCTGCGCAGGTGGTTCGGTGACCAGCGGCGGCCTGACTGGTCATGCCGGGTGGTCAGGGGTGTCGTCGTCCTGCGGCGATTTCCCCCACCGCGGTTGGCGCTTCTCCTGGAAGGAGAGTCGGCCTTCGATCGGATCCTGGCTGGCCGCGCGGCGTTCTTCCCAGCGATAGCGAGTGGTGAACGCCTCCGCCAATGGTCTGCCCTCGGCCTTGACCGCGGCCTCCTTGACGGCGCGAACCGACAACGGCGAGCACCGCGCGATATCTCCGGCCCAGCCGGCGACGCAATCGTCCAGTTCCTCCGGCGCCACTACGTCATTGACGAGCCCCAGCTCGAAAGCGCGTGCGGCGGCGAGCCTCCGGCCGCTGATCAGCAACCCCATCGCGGTGTGCCACGGCAGCTGCCTGGACAGCCGGAACACGCCGCCCGCGCCCGGTACCAGGCCGAGCGTCGCCTCCGGCAGCCCGAAAACAGCGTCGGTGGCGGCGACGATGACATCGCAGGCGAGCGCGAGTTCGAAGCCGCCGCCGAGCGCGTATCCGCGTACCTTGGCGATGATCGGTTTGGACAGCTCGAAGCGTTCGGTGAGCCGTGGCCATCCGGGCTTCCCGTAGCTGCCGAACGTGGTTGGCGCATGCGCGCTCGACTCCTTCAAATCCTGTCCGACGGAAAATGCTCGGTCGCCCGCTCCGGACAGGACAGCGACCCGAGTTTCATCGTCGGCCTCGAAATCGTCCCAGACCATGCACAACTCCTCGTGCATCCGCGAATTCATCGCATTCAGCACTTCGGGTCGCCGCATCGTTATGTGCGCCACTCGGCCGATTTTCTCGTAGCGGATGGTCTGGAAATCCATGGCTACATCATATGTCTGCACAAAAGGATGCCCTTATGACGACACGATCGGAATCGCACTTGCCGGATGCTGACCGTACGCAGCTGGATGAATTCGGCCAGGGTGCGGTCGTGCGGGAGGCGAGCGGTGAAAGGTGTTCATTGCTCGGGCGTTTCGCCGCACAGGTCCGCCGCGTGCCGGACAACCGTGCGGTGAGGTACGGCGACCAGGAATGGACCTATCGCGAGATCGACCAGTTGTCCACCCGCCAGGCGCACTTCCTGATCGAGCATGGCGTGCGGCCCGGTCGAACGGTCGGCGTGCTGTTGCCGCGGTCGATGCAGCGGATCACCGCGGTGCTCGGCATCCTCAAAACCGGTGCGGCGTATGTGCCCATCGATCCCACCTACCCTGATCACCAGATCGCCACCGTGCTCGCCGAATCAGGTGTGACGGCGGTCGTCACGTCGACCGAACTCGTTTCCCGCGTCGAGGCAACGCTGCCAGGCGAATACGGCGATATCACGATCGTCGATGTGGCCGATCGACGTATCCACAGCCAACCGGTTTCCGCGCTGCCGCTGCCGGATGCGCAGCAGCTGGCCTACGTCATCTACACCTCGGGAACGACCGGACGGCCGAAGGGCGTCGCGGTGCCGCATGGCGCGGTGTGCGATTTGATCACCGCGCACATCGAGCGGACCGGCATCGGCAGCGATAGCGGTGTATTACAGTTCTCCCCTTTGGTTTTCGATGCGTCGGTGCTCAACATGTGGTCGGCGCTGCTGGCCGGCGCGACGGCCGTTGTGCCCTCCGATGAGGAAGCTGTGCCAGGTGCGGCGTTCGTACGATTGATCCGCCGAGGGCAGGTGACGCATGCCCATCTCACCCCTTCGACGCTCGAGGTGCTCACTGCCGAGCAGTTGGCGGGGGTGACGCTGGTGAGCGGCGGTGAACCGTGCAGTGCGGCCCTCGTTGACCGATTCGCCGGCGATCGAGTCATGTTCAACGCCTACGGTCCGACCGAGACCACGGTGCTGGTGTCGATGACCGGACGACTCGCAGTCGGATCAGGGACTCCGTCAATCGGGGCACCGGTGCCGGGTGCGGGCCTGGTGGTGCTCGACGAGCGGCTGCGTCCAGTGCCGCGTGGAGTGGCCGGTGAGTTGTATGTAAAGGGTTCGGGCCTCGCTCGATGCTATTGGAACAGAGCAGGTTTGACGGCGTCGAGGTTTGTCGCCGATCCCCTCGGCGCCGCAGGCGGGCGGTTGTATCGCACAGGTGATCTGGTGCGCTGGAATGTGGTCGACGAGTTGGAGTTCGTCGGCCGGGTCGACGATCAGCTGAAGATTCGCGGATTCCGGGTGGAACCAGGTGCGGTCGAAAGCGAACTAATTGCCGTGCCCGGCATCGGCCGAGCCGTCGTCGTGGCGCGCGCGGATCGGGGCGGCGAGAAGCGACTCGTCGGGTACGTGGCGCCGGAGGTGAGCACGTCCAGGACAGACATCGAACCCGAGCGCGTCCGCTGGCAGCTCGCCCGACGTCTGCCCGAATTCATGGTGCCTGCCGCGATTGTGGTGATGGACCGGCTTCCGGCAACGATCAACGGAAAGGTCGACGTGGCGGCCCTGCCTGCGCCGGACTATGCGTCGACCGTTCCGTATCGCGCGCCGCAGACCGAGATCGAGGTCGAGGTCGCCCGGTGGTTCGCCGAGATTCTCGGGCACGACCGGATCGGTATGGACGACAACTTTTTCGAGCTCGGCGGTCACTCGCTGGCCGCGACACGGCTGACCAACCGGATTCGCGCGGCGCTCGGCAAGGACGTCCCGGTCGCTGCCATATTTGAGCAACCGACCGTGTCGGGATTGGTGCCGCTGCTGCACGAGTGGAGGTCCTCGCGCCCACCGCTCGAGCCGATGGCACGACCGATGGCCGTGCCGGTGTCGTTCGCGCAGCGCCGATTGTGGTTCCTGCACCGCCTGCACGGTCCGTCGGCCACCTACAACATCCCGCTCGCGTGGTCGCTGACCGGGCCGCTACAGCTGACCGCCCTGCGGGCCGCGTTCACCGACCTGAGCGTGCGCCACGAGTCGCTACGCACGGTCTTCACCGAGGTCGACGGCATTCCGCGACAACGGATCATCGATGTGGATGGAGCCGATGTCGATGTGGACGTTGTCGAAGCCGGCACCTGGACGCTGGGCAGGCTGGCCGGCGAGATAGCGGCGGCCGTGACGCACGCCTTCGATCTGGAGCGCGATAGTCCTTTGCGTGCCAAAATTTTTCGGTGCAGTGACACAGAACATGTGGTGCTGGTGGTGCTCCATCACGTCGCCGCCGACGGCTGGTCGTCTCGGCCGTTGCTGCGCGATCTTGCCCTGGCCTACCGCGCCAGGCTCGACGGTCGGGCACCGGAGTGGGCGCCGTTGCCGGTGCAATACACCGATTACGTGCTGTGGCAACGCCAGTTGCTTGGTTCGGAATCGGCGCCGACCGATGTGTTGTCCGCGCAGCTCGACTACTGGAGTGCCGAATTGGCCTCCGCGCCCGCATGTCTCGAGTTGTCCGCGGACCGTTCGCGTCCGCCGATCAGAACGCACCGGGGTGGCTCGCGGCCTTTCACTGTGGACGCGCGACTTGAATCCGACGTCCGCCGTCTGGCTCGCGACGCGGGAGCGACCGCGGCGATGGTGCTGCAGACCGCATTGGTGGTGTTGTTGCACCGGCGCGGTGCGGGCGAGGACATCCTGATCGGTTCGCCGATCGCCGGTCGCACCGACCAGGCCTTGGACGAGCTCATCGGCTTCTTCGTCAACACCTGGGTGCTGCGCGCGCACGTCGGTCCCGACCGGTCCGCAGCCGAGCTGCTCGCGATGGTCAAGCGAAAGGCGTTGGCTGCCTACGGAAATCAGGATGTACCCTTCGATCTTGTGGTCGAGCGGTTGAACCCGATCCGTTCCTCGGCACACCACCCGCTGATCCAGACGATGCTGGTGTTCCACCACGACCTCGTCACCGAACTCGATCTCGACGGCGTCGACAGCTCGGTCGTGCCGACGGACACGAAAACGTCGCAACTCGACCTGACATTCGTCATCACCGACAGCGGTCGCGGCGTGGGCTGGCAGGCCCAGATCACCTACGCCTGCGACCTTTTCGACCCCGCGACCGTCGACGAGCTGGCGGCGCAGTTTCTGCGAGTGCTGCGCGGAATCGTTGCGGACCCGAGCGTCCCGGTTGGCTCGCTCGACCTGCTCGGCAGTCGAGTGGTCCGTCAGCTGGACGTATTCGGCAATCGGGCCGCGTTGTCCGCCGGTCGCGGTGGCGCGACATCGCTGCCAGAAGCCTTTGCCGTGCAGGCGAAGCGCACACCGGCGGCGATTGCGCTCATCTTCGACGGCCAGACTTGGACCTACCAGGAGCTCGACCGACAGTCGACCGCAGTGGCGCACCGGCTGCGTGACGACGGCGTCCGGCCCGGGGATTTCGTGGCGCTGCTGCTGCCGCGCTCGGCCCACAGCTACATCGCGGTGCTGGCGATTCTGAAGATCGGCGCGGCCTATGTACCGATCGACCCCGATCTGCCGGACTACCGCGTCCGCTTCATCCTCGACGACGCGGCCGTGGCTGCGGTCGCTACCACAGCGCCCCTGCGGGCCCGGACGGAATCACTGCTGCGGTCGCCGGACCATCGCGCTCGGCCGGTCATCGACATCGCTGATCCGGCACTCGATTCGAAGCCGGGCACGCCGATCGACCTCCCTGATCCGTGGTCGGTGGCGTACCTGATGTACACCTCGGGAACAACCGGTGAGCCGAAAGGGGTCGCGGTGCGGCATGCCGGCATTGTCGAATTGGTTGCCGTGCACACGCGTCATCACGCGGTGCACGGTGGCAGCCGGGTTCTGCTGTTCGCCCCGCTGGTGTTCGACGTCTCGGTGATCGACATGTGGTCGGCGCTGTTGACCGGTGCGACCGCGGTAGTGCCTACCGACGAACAGGCGCGTCCAGGGGAAGCGTTGGTGGAGCTCGCCGCTCAGGCGGCGGTCACCCATGTGCATGTGACGCCCTCGACATTGGCCGTGTTGTCGGCAGGCGATTGGGGCTCGCTGGAGTTGCTGTCGGTGGGCGCCGAGGTGTTGCCCGCGCAACTGGCCGACGAGTGGGCCGGTCGCTTTTCGATGGTGTACCGATACGGTCCGACCGAGGCGACGGTGTATTGCACGATCACTGGTCGATTGTCGGTGGGGATGGGAGCGCCGGCGATCGGTTCGCCGGTGCCGCACGCTGGGTTGTTCGTGTTGGACGGCAGGTTGGGTCGGGTGCCGGTGGGTGTGGTGGGTGAGTTGTATGTGGGGGGTTCTGGTGTGGCGCTGGGGTATTGGGGGCGGTCGGGGTTGACTGCGGCGCGGTTTGTGGCTGATCCGTTCGGGGGTGGTGGTGGTCGGTTGTATCGGACGGGTGATTTGGTGCGGTGGAATCGGTTGGGGGAGTTGGAGTTCTGTGGTCGGGTCGATGACCAGGTGAAAATCCGTGGTATCCGGGTGGAGCCAGGGGAGGTGCAAGCGACGTTGAGTAAGCATCCGCAGGTTACCGGCGCTGTGGTGGTGGCTCGTCCGGACGCCGCGGGTGAGCGCAGGCTGGTGGCGTATGCGGTGGTAGCCGGGGTCGGTGTGGATTCGACGTCGCTGCGGCGGTTCGTCGCGCACAGGTTGCCGGAGTATTCGGTGCCCGCTGCGATCGTCGTCGTCGACGAGATTCCGACGACGGTGAACGGCAAGGTGGACAAGTCGGCATTGCCTGATCCGGAGTACCTGTCTGAGCATGCTTTTCGTGCGCCGGTGACGCCGGTGCAAGAAACGGTGGCGCGGCTTTTCGCCGAAGTGCTCGGGTTGGACCGGGTAGGGATCGATGACGACTTCTTCGCGCTCGGCGGACATTCGCTGGCAGCAACGCGATTGTCGAGCCGGATCCGCACCACGCTCGGTATCGAGATCCCGGTCCGTGCGGTGTTCGACGCACCAACGGTATCGAGACTCACTGCCGAGTTCGGCACGGGAATCGAACCGCGTCCGCCGTTGCGTCCTACGATACGGCCGCCGATGATTCCGCTGTCGTTCGCGCAACGCCGACTGTGGTTCCTGTATCGCCTGGAAGGCCCTTCGGCGACCTACAACATTCCCATGGTGCGACGATTGATCGGGCCATTGGACCGGGACGCACTGCGGGTCGCCGTCGTGGATGTCGTGGCCCGGCACGAATCGCTGCGCACGATCTTTCCGGAATCCGACGGAGTACCGCGCCAGCACGTCGTTTCCGCCGACACTGCCGATTTCGGCTGGACCATTGTGGACGGCACAGCCTGGGACGAGACCCGGCGCCATGCCGCCGTGGCGCGTGCGGCCCGACATCACTTCGATTTGGCCACCGAGGTTCCGTTCCGGGCCCAACTGTTGTGTTCCGGTGCGGACGAGCACCTGCTGCTGGTCGTCGTGCACCATATCGCCGCGGACGGTTGGTCCGCCGCACCGCTGTTCAACGATCTGGCTGGCGCCTATCGAGCGCGTCTCGCCGGTCACGCTCCCGCGTGGTCCCCGTTGCCGGTGCAGTACGTGGATTACACGATGTGGCAGCATGCCTTGCTCGGTTCGGCCGACAACGCCGACAGTTTGCTGTCCGCTCAGGTCGGATACTGGCAACGGGAACTGGTGGATGCGCCACGACTGATGGCTCTGCCCGCCGATCGCCAACGGCCGTCTGCGATGTCCCACCGCGGCGCGTTCGTGTCTTTTTCGATAGCTCCCGCTGTGTGCGAAGCGGTTTCGCGATTGGCCGAAACCGAAGGTGCGACGGTATCGATGATTTTGCAGGCCGCTCTGGTCGTCCTGTGGCATCGCTTGGGCGCGGGAACGGACGTGGTGATCGGCGCGCCGATCGCCGGACGGACCGATCAGGCGCTCGAAGAGCTGGTTGGGTTCTTTGTGAACACCTGGATCCTGCGTGTGCGACTGACTCCGGACCAGTCCTTCGCCGAGGTGCTGGCCCAGGTCCGACAAAAGGCGTTGGCTGCCTATGAGAATCAGGACGTCCCGTTCGAGGTTCTGGTCGAGAGACTGAACCCGATCCGGTCGCCCGCCTACCATCCGTTGTGCCAGACGCTGCTGGCATTCCAGCACAGCACCGCCGCCGCCCCGGAATTTCCCGGTCTCACAACTACCCCGGTCTCCATGGCGGCGGGCACGTCCCGGATGGACCTGAACATCGCGATTGTCGAGCAGCACGATATCGGAGGCTGGACCGGCTGGATCGAATACGCCACCGATCTGTTCGACGCGGCGACCATCGACGCGATCGCCGCCCAGTTCGTTCGGGTGCTGACCGCGGCGGCGGCCGATCCGGCGAGACCGGTGGCCGCGATCGAACTGCTTGCGGCGCAGGATATCCGGCAGTTGGTGTCGTACGGCAACACCGAGGTGCTGAATTCCGGACGAGGCGACCGGAAATCAGTGCCGGAAGCCTTCGCCGCCCAAGTCGCGCGCACCCCGCAGGCGACTGCGCTCGTCTTCGACGACCGAACCTGGACGTACGCGGAACTGGACCGGCTGTCGACCCGCTTCGCGCATCGGCTGCTCGACGGCGGTGTCGAACCCGGCGACCGGGTGGCACTGCTCTTGCCTCGTGCCGTGCACCCGTTCGTCGCGGTGCTGGCTGCTCTGAAGGCCGACTGTGCCTATGTCCCGTTGGAACCCGGGTATCCGGACCGCCGCCTCGCCTTCCTGCTTCGCGATGTCGCACCGGCGGTGGTGGTCACCACCTCCGCGTTGATAGATCGTGTGGCCCTGGTGCTGAACGACATCGGAGCGGATCACCTTCCGGTCATCGACATCGACGATGAAAGCGACGAGCCGCGTTCGGATGGCAAACTGCCGTTCCCGCATCCCGGCCAGGTGGCGTACGTGGTTTACACGTCGGGTACGACGGGTGTGCCCAAGGGGGTGGCGGTGTCACACGCGGGTGTGGCCGAGCTGGCGATCGGGCAGGCCGTGCGGTTGGGGATCGATGGTGCAAGTCGGGTTTTGCAGTTGGCTCCTTTGGTTTTCGATGCGTCGGTGATCAACATGTGGTCGGCGTTGTTGAGTGGAGCGGCGGCGGTGGTGCCGACGGAGGAACAGGCGCGCCCGGGTGTGGATCTGGTGGAACTGGTTGCGCGCCAGCGGGTCACCCATGTTCATCTGACGCCGTCGACGTTGGCGGTGTTGTCTCCGGATGGCTGGGACTCGGTGGAGTCGGTGTTGCTGGGCAGCGAAGTACTACCAGCCGAACTGGTCGAGCAATGGGCCCCACGGTTCCCGATGGCCAACACCTACGGTCCGACCGAGGCGACGGTGTATTGCACGATCACTGGTCGATTGTCGGTGGGGATGGGAGCGCCGGCGATCGGTTCGCCGGTGCCGCACGCTGGGTTGTTCGTGTTGGACGGCAGGTTGGGTCGCGTGCCGGTCGGTGTGGTTGGCGAGTTGTATGTCGGGGGTTCTGGTGTGGCGCTGGGGTATTGGGGGCGGTCGGGGTTGACTGCGGCGCGGTTTGTGGCTGATCCGTTCGGGAGTGGTGGCCGGTTGTATCGGACCGGTGATCTGGTCCGCTGGAACCGGTTGGGGGAGCTCGAATTCCGCGGCCGGGTCGACGACCAGATCAAGATCCGCGGATTCCGGGTCGAACCCGGCGAAGTCCAGGCAGTACTGGCGTCGTCCCCTCGGGTTGCCCGGGCGGTCGTCGTGGTGCGTGCGGAGGCGGGGGATCGCCGTCTGATCGGCTATGTGGTGCCCGCAGTTGCAGGCACCGATCCGATCGAGGTCCGAGACTTCGTCGCGCAGCGGCTGCCCGCGTTCATGGTGCCCGCTGCGGTGGTGATGGTCGACGACATTCCGGTGACGGTGAACGGGAAGCTGGACGAGTCGGCGCTGCCTGCGCCGAAGTACCTTTCCCAGCGTGCTTTTCGTGCGCCGGAGACGCCGGTGCAGGAGGCGGTGGTGAAGCTGTTCGCCGAGGTGCTCGGGCTCGGCAAGGTCGGCATCGATGACGACTTCTTCGAGTTGGGCGGGCACTCGTTGTTGGCGACGCGGTTGACGAGCCGAATTCGAGCGGTGCTCGCGGTGGAGGTTCCGGTGCGGGCGGTGTTCGAGGCTCCGACCGTGGCGCGGTTGGCTGCGGTGTTCGATGCGGAAGTCCGATTGCGGCCTCCGGTGGTTGCGGTGCCGCGCCCGGAGCGGGCCCCGCTGTCGTTCGCCCAGCGCCGCCTCTGGTTCCTGTCGCGCCTGGAAAGACAGTCTGCGACGTACAACATTCCGATGGTGTGGCGTCTCACCGGACCCTTGGACGTCGCGGCGCTGCACGCGGCGATCACCGACGTCGTGGCCAGACATGAATCCTTGCGCACACTGTTCCCGGATATCGACGGAGTGCCGTACCAGCGAGTGCTGGCCATCGACGACGTGGACATCGGCTGGCAGGTAGTGGACGCGACCACGTGGAGCTCGACCGAGTGTTCGGCGGCCCTCACGCGGGCAGCGCGGCGGACATTCGATCTGGCCGAGGAGATCCCGATCCGCGCGCGGCTGCTGCGATGTGCGTTCCGCACGCACGTGCTGATGATCGTGGTGCACCATATCGCGGCCGACGGGTGGTCGTCGGCGCCGCTGTTGCGGGATCTCGCCGCCGCCTACGACGCCCGGCGCACCGGTCGCACCGCCGATGCGCCCTCACTGCCGATCCAGTACATCGATTACACGCTGTGGCAGCGGGAGCTGCTCGGTGCGATGCACGATCCCGCCAGTCTGGTTGCCACGCAGCTCGATTACTGGCGCGGCGAATTGGCCGGTGCTCGGCAACTGCTCGACCTACCGGCCGATCGACTACGACCGCACGAGATGTCGGCCTCCGGTCAGGTCGTGGCGTTCACCATCGATCCCGAGTTGCGCGCGGCCATCGCGACACTGGCTGCCGGTCACGGCGTGACGGTGGCGATGGTTCTGCAGGCGGCGCTGGTGGTGACGTGGCATCGGCTCGGGGCCGGGAACGACATCGTGATCGGCTCGCCGATCGCGGGCCGGACCGATCATGCGCTCGACGATCTGGTGGGCTTCTTCGTCAACACCTGGGTGTTGCGGACGACCGTCACACCGGAGTCGTCGTTCGCCGAAGTGCTGGCCGGAGTCCGGCGAAAGGCGTTGGCGGCCTACGAGAACCAGGATGTGCCGTTTGAGGTCTTGGTCGAGCAGCTCAATCCGAGCAGATCGGCCGCGCACCACCCGCTGTTCCAAACGATGATCGTATTCCAGAACCAAGCTGCCGCAGAGCTGAAGCTGTCCGACGTGAGCGCCGCCGTCGTGCCGATAACGACCGGAGCCGCGCGGATGGACCTGAATGTGGTCGTCGTCGAGCAACCCGATGTTGCGGGTTGGTCCGGCCGAATCGAGTACGCCACAGATCTTTACGACCAGCCAACGATCGACGCGATAGTGGCTCGTTTTCTGCGGGTACTCACCGCGGCGACAGCAGATCCGGCCGCAGCTGTCGGCAGTATCGATGTGCTGGCGGCAGCGGAGCTGAGGCAGTTGGCATCGTTCGGCAATGTCGGTGCAGCGGCCGCGAAACCCACGGGACGGTCGTCGTTACCGGAAGCCTTCGCCGCGCAGGTTTCCCGGACACCGGACGCCGTCGCGCTCGTTCACGACAATCGGACGTGGACGTACCGAGAGCTGGACCACGACGCCGACCGGTTGGCGCACCGGCTGATCGGACGCGGTGTCGGTGTGGCCGATATCGTCGGGCTGCTGTTGCCGCGCACCCCGGACAACTTCGCCGCGGTCCTCGCGGTCCTGAAGATCGGTGCGGCATATCTCCCGATCGATCCCGCCTATCCCGATCACCGGATCGGGTTCGTGCTGAACGACGCCTCTGTCGCGGCGGTGGTGACGGTCGCCGACTCGATCGGCCGGGCAACGACATTGCTCGAATTGATCGACCGCGCGGACCGTCCGGTCATCGACGTCCGTGACCAGCTCACCGGCACCGAGCCGGGCACCGCCCATCCGTTCCCGCATCCCGATCAGGTGGCGTACGTGGTTTACACCTCGGGGACTACCGGTGTCCCGAAGGGGGTCGCGGTGTCACATGGGGGTGTGGTGGATCTGGTTGCTGCTCATGTCCGGCGGCTCGGTGTCGGTGGTGGGAGTCGGGTTTTGCAGTTGGCTCCTTTGGTTTTCGATGCGTCGGTGATCAACATGTGGTCGGCGTTGTTGAGTGGAGCGGCGGCGGTGGTGCCGACGGAGGAACAGGCGCGCCCGGGTGTGGATCTGGTGGAACTGGTTGCGCGCCAGCGGGTCACCCATGTTCATCTGACGCCGTCGACGTTGGCGGTGTTGTCCCCCGACGGCTGGGACTCGGTGGAGTCGGTGCTGCTGGGCAGCGAAGTACTACCAGCCGAACTGGTCGAGCAATGGGCCCCACGGTTCCCGATGGCCAACACCTACGGTCCGACCGAGACGACGGTGTATGCCACCATCACCGGTGACCTGTCTGCGGGGACGGGCACACCCTCGATCGGGTCCCCGCTGCCACACGCCGGGTTGTTCGTGTTGGACGGCAGGTTGGGTCGCGTGCCGGTCGGTGTGGTTGGCGAGTTGTATATCGGGGGTTCTGGTGTGGCGCTGGGGTATTGGGGGCGGTCGGGGTTGACTGCGGCGCGGTTTGTGGCTGATCCGTTCGGGAGTGGTGGCCGGTTGTATCGGACCGGTGATCTGGTCCGCTGGAACCGGTTGGGGGAGCTCGAATTCCGCGGCCGGGTCGACGACCAGATCAAGATCCGCGGATTCCGGGTCGAACCCGGGGAAGTCCAAACCGTACTGACGACCTACCCCGGCATCCGGCAAGCCGTCGTGATCGCCCACTCCCGGCAACCCGGCGAACAACAACTCGCCGCCTACATCGTCACCGACCCCGCCGCCGGCGTGATCGATGTCGTCGCACTCAAACGCTTTGCCGGACAACGACTACCAGCATTTATGATCCCCACAACGATCATGACCCTGGACGCGATTCCGGTCACCGTCAACGGCAAACTCGACACCCAGGCACTACCGCCCCCGCAACACCAGCCGGCAGCCCACAACCGACCACCCCGCAGCGCCCACGAACGAATACTGGCCGGACTGTTCACCGAAATCCTCGGACACGACCACGTCGGCGTCGACGACAACTTCTTCGACCTCGGCGGCCACTCACTCTCGGCAACCCGCCTCGTCAGCCGCATCCGAACCACCCTCGGCACCGAAATACCCATCCGCCGAATATTCGACACCCCCACCGTCGCCGAACTCGCCACCACCATCGACACGAGTGCGCGGCGACGCCCGCCACTGATCGCTCTGCCTCGGCCAGAACGGATTCCACTGTCCTTCGCACAGCAACGCCTGTGGTTCTTGTCTCGCTTGCAGGGCCGTTCGGCGATCTACAACATTCCCATGGTGTGGTCGCTCACCGGTCCCTTGGATATCGAGGCCCTGCGACTGGCCATCGTCGATGTCGTCGGTCGACACGAGGCGTTGCGCACAGTGTTTCCCGAGGTGGATGGCGTGCCGTACCAGCATGTTCGCGAGCCCGCCGCACCCGCGTGGCAGGTGCTCGACGCCACCGGCTGGGACGAGAGCAGGATGGATCGCGCGACTGCGGAACTGGCCCAGTACGCCTACGACTTGTCCGTCGACGCGCCGGTCCGTGCCACCGTGCTGAGCCGCGGTGCCGGCCAGCATCGACTGGTGCTACTCATCCATCACATCGCAATCGACGGCTCCTCGATGCGTCCACTGCTGCGGGATCTGACCACCGCCTATGTCGCGCGGACGAAAGCGGCAGCGCCACAGTGGAAGGCGCTTCCGGTGCAGTACCTCGACTTCACGATGTGGCAACGGAACCTGCTGGGGGCGTCGACCGACGCCGAAAGCCTGCTCTCGACACAGATTCGATACTGGCGCGATGAGCTCGACGGTGCCCCGGCGCAATTGGCCCTTCCCACCGACCATGCCCGGCCTCGGGTGGCTTCCTACGCGGGCGATGGGCTGGCGTTCACGATTGATGCGATGCTGCAGCAGGAGATTCGACAGGCGGCCGCCCAGGCAGGCGTGACGGTGTCGATGTATCTGCAAACGGCGCTCGCGGTGCTCTTGCACCGACTCGGCGCCGGCGACGACATCGTGATCGGCGCACCGATCGCCGGACGTACGGACGAAAACCTGGACGACGTGGTCGGATTCTTCGTAAACAGCTGGGTACTGCGCGTACAGCTTTCCCGGTCGGCCACGTTCGCTCAGCTACTCACCCAGGTGAAGCGAAAGGCGTTGAGCGCGTACGAGAACCAAGACATTCCGTTCGAAGCCGTGGTCGAAGCGCTGAACCCGCCGCGTTCCACCGCCCATCACCCGGTGTTTCAAACGATGTTGGTGGTCCAGAACACGATCGGGAACGACCTCGGGCTACCGGGCGTGCGAAGTGAACGGGTGTCGCTGCCCATCGCCGTGTCGCGCATGGACCTGACTTTCACGGTCGACGATCGCGTCGCCGCGCCGGGGTGGCCGTGCCATATCGAGTTCGCTACCGAGCTGTTCGAACGACCAACAATCGAGTCGCTGGCACAGCGCTGGCTGCGCATCCTCGCGGCCGTGGCGGCCGAGCCGACCATCCCGGTAGGCGAGGTCGAATTGCTGGCCGACGCCGAGCAACGGCAGTTGGATGCCATCGGCAACATCGCCGCGCTGCGTGCTGCGCCGGACGGTCCCGTCGTCCCGGAGTTGTTCGCAGAGCAGGTGATTCAGCGTCCGCAAGCCACCGCAGTGCAGGTCGACGACGCGCAGTGGACCTACGGCGACGTCGATCACATGTCGTCCCGGCTGGCGGGCGAACTGCTCTCGCAAGGGGCCAGGCCGGGCGACCTGGTCGGAGTTCTGCTGCCGCGTTCGGTGTACTCGGTGGCGGCCGTGCTGGCCGTATGGAAGGCCGGCGCGGCGTACGTGCCGGTCGACCCAGACTATCCGGACGATCGGATTCGCTTCATGTTCGGTGATGCGGGAGTGAGCGTCGTCATCACGACTACGGATCTGGCCGGTCGGATCGAGCAGTCGAGCAGCGATGGCACTGCGCCGGTGAAGATTGTCGACGTCCGTGGTTGCCCGGGTGCGCCGCACGCCGGTTTCCCGGCGGTGCGACCGAGCGCGGACAGCTTGGCCTACCTGATCTATACCTCGGGAACGACCGGGCAGCCGAAGGGCGTCGCCGTCACACACGGGAACGTGTCGCGCCTTTTTCGTGCCGCGAAACCGGTGGTCGCTTTCGGGCCGGACCGAAAATGGAGTTGGTTCCACTCGCTCGCCTTCGACGTCTCCGTCTGGGAAATGTGGGCCGCCTTGGCGCACGGCGGATGTCTGGTCGTGGTTCCCGACGTCGTGGGGCGGTCGCCGGTCGCGTTCGCGCGGCTGATCGTCGATGCGGGCGTGACCGTGCTGAGCCAGACGCCTTCCGCGTTCTTCACACTGCCGCCGGTTCCCGATTCAATGCTGGACACCGTGGTCTTCGCCGGTGAGCGGCTGGAGCCGGCACGACTGCGAACGTGGATGGAGGTCCACCGCGGCGTGCGCTTGCTCAACATGTATGGCCCGACCGAGACGACCGTGTACGCGTCCGCGGGGCAGATCGACGCAGCTGATCTCGACTCGAGCGCGAGCCCGGTCGGTACCCCGCTACCCGACCTTGCGTTCCTCGTGTTGGACACCCGACTCCGCCGGGTGCCGGTCGGCGTAGTGGGTGAGTTGTACGTCGGGGGTCCTCGTGTGGCGCTGGGGTATTGGCGTCGGCCGGGTTTGACCTCGGCCAGATTCATCGCTGATCCGTTCGGTGGTGACTGCGGCGGCGGTGGTGGGCGGTTGTATCGGACGGGTGATCTGGTGCGGTGGAATCGGCTGGGGACATTGGAGTTCTGTGGCCGGGTCGATGATCAGGTGAAGGTACGCGGGTTCCGGGTCGAGCCGGGGGAGATCGAAGCTGTGCTGTTCTCGCACCCACAGGTGAGCCAGGTTGTGGTGACGGCGCAGGTGGAGGCCGGGGCGGACACGCGATTGGTCGCCTACGTCGTACCGGCGGTCGCAGGAACGCTCGACACTGCGGATCTGTTCGGATTCACGGCACAGCGGCTGCCGGGCTTCATGGTGCCCGCCGCGATCGTGGCGGTCGACCAGGTGCCGATGACGGTGAACGGCAAGGTGGACAAAGCGGCCCTGCCCGCACCGGAGTACCGATCCACGTCAGCGTTCCGAGCACCGCAGACTGCGGTACAGGCCGAATTGGCGACACTGGTCGCGGAGGTACTCGGGGTTGAGCGAGTGGGCCTCGACGACGAGTTCTTCGCGCTCGGCGGTCATTCGCTGTCGGCGATGCGTCTGATAGCCGCGATTCAGCGATCGTTCGGCGCCGAGATCGCCGTCGGAGCTGTTTTCGAGTCACCGACCGTCGCGGATCTGGCTGCTGAAGTGGAATCCGGGCTCCGGCGGGCTGCTCGGCCGGTGACGAAACTCCGTGGCGGGACTGGAAACCCCCTGTTCTGCATTCACCCGGGAGTGGACACCGGCTGGGACTATGGCAACCTCGGGAAATACGTGCGCTGCCCGATCATGATGATTCGCCAGCTGTTCTTGGCGAGCGGTGCACATCCCGGATCTGTCCGTGAGCTGGCCACTTTGTACGCGGACGAAATGCAAGCCGTGCAAAAGACAGGGCCGTACCGGCTGCTCGGGTGGTCGTTCGGTGGCATCGTGGCCCACGAAGCCGCCGTGATACTGCAGGAGCGAGGCGAGACCGTGGCGAACTTGGTGCTGCTCGACAGCAGACTACCTGGAACAGATCCACAGCCCGTCGGCGACGAAGATCTCATGAACTACGTAATTCGTGGCTATCTCGCACGAATGGAAATTTCGTTGGCACACACTGCGGAAAGGCTGACCTACGCCGATATGCGAGCCTTGGCTGAAGAGCTCGATATCGTCGATTCGATTCCCCTGGAATCGCTCCTGCGAAGAAGCGTCGACGTCAGCCGGGAAAATCTCTTGTTGCTGCGGAATCATGAGCCGTCGATGTTCGATCGCGGCATCGCCGTCATCGCAATCCGTGGCCGGGCCGACAATGAAACAATCGTCGAGGACTGGCGAGAATACTCGAGCGGTGAAGTGCGCATTCTTCTGATTGATGGTGAACACGACACCATGCTTCAGATGGAATCGGTCGATCAGTTCGGCGAGTTTCTCCGCCGGACCCTCCAGCGCGATGATGATGTGCCATCCCGTTGAACGGACCGAGGTGGGAGTGGTTTCCCACTCTGATCGCAACTCCGCCGCATCGCTGGAGAACGTCGGTCCGCCTGCTCGGCGCACTTCACGCCCCCGGAGCACGCTGGTCGCCCTTGGCTTCTCAGACGGGCACGCTGCGTCGGACAGCAGAGCCGTTCGTCGAAGTCGCGGTACCGCCGCAGGGGTGACGGCGCCCAGTCCGCTCCGGTCGAGGCACTCGATCTTCGCGTAAGGCGAGGGACAAGCAGTGAGGGGGCGGAGCTTATGCGCACGACTCTTCAACGGTTCGAGCCGTTCGTCAACGATCGTCGATTGATAGGCAGAGAACGCACTTAGGCCGCCGACGCTATGGCGTCTACGGCGAAGATCAGGTTTGATGGAGGCGGAGGAGAATCAGCAGGACGCTCAGTGAGCGACGCGCCGTGCCTTTGAATTCCCATGAACCGTCCGATCCTCCGCCACCGCCCAACCGAGCGGGCATCTCGTGCGGCCACGAATCGCCACATTGTTGCAGGCGACCGCAGATTCCTGATGCGGGGTCGTTATGACCTCCGGCGAACGCCCTGACTTTGTCGACGACCCTGACCAGAGCAACAACGACGTCGTTGGCCAAGGTTTCAGCAGCACGATCGGTCAGCACGTCGACCGGCCGCCGAGTCGGCATGTCAGTCAGGATCGTCCCGTAGTGGTGTCCTCGACGCAGGGCGAAGTCGTCGACACCGAGCACCCACGACATCATCAATCACCCAGCGTCGGTACGCATTCCGGGAGG
The DNA here is from genome assembly GCF_043197455.1 of Nocardia sp. NPDC049149. Taxonomy (NCBI): domain Bacteria; kingdom Bacillati; phylum Actinomycetota; class Actinomycetes; order Mycobacteriales; family Nocardiaceae; genus Nocardia; species Nocardia sp. NPDC049149. The sequence goes on along the minus strand of NZ_JBICTD010000019.1, from coordinate 21,363 downwards.
GTCAATCACCGACTCTGTGCCAGATCCACGTTCAGACCGGAGTTGACAAGGCTATGCGTTCGCCTTGTTGTATGCCTCGGTGACGTCAGCTGAGATTCGTCCTCGTGCCGATACTTTGTGTCCGTTCTTGGTTGCCCAATCGCGGATGGCGGCCGAGTCCTCACGGGTAGTCGCTTGGCGGGCCTTGCTGCTCTTGCCCCGCGGTGCGCGTCCGACCTTGCGGGCGTGAGGGGTCCAGTGTTCGAAGATGCCGCGCAGGGTGCTGGCGTTGATCACGGACAAATCGATCTCGTAGCTCACTCCGTCGAGTCCGAAGATCACGGTTTCTTCGGCGGAGGATTTGCCGTCGTAGTCATCGATGAGGGTGACAACAACTTGGCGTGCCATAGGAAATTTCCTCCGTGACTGATGGGCGGTGGGTGTCGGGTGGCAATGGTAGCCGAATAGGCAAGAAGGCCGGGTTGGCTGGATGTTGGATGTCCCAGCGGTGCTGGGGTCTTGGCGAATCCTATTTCGGCTTCAGTATCGATACTCTGCGTCAGAACGTTGTTCGCTTTGCGCATCGAACGGCTGAGGATCCGCAGTTGAACTCCGGATGTGGAACCCTAGAGTTCCGTGCTGGGCGTGTCTGCGCTGGCAGGTGGTGCTGACCTGTGCTGTAGCGCCCACGGGTTCCTGAGCGGCGTGGTCGCGGAGCACGTTGGATGAAAGCTGTTGATTGCAAACAGGATTCGTCTGATGTCGGAAGTCGTCTCCTCGGCGGGGCACCATATAGATGGGAACAGTCCTGACCAGCATCTTCGCAGTGGTCGGTTGACGATCGAAGCTGACTTCGCGCTGTGACGGCCGCCAATCGTTTGTGTCGGTTCAGACCTCGGGGGCGGTTTGAACAACGTCCACACAAACGCCTACCCGTCGTGAACCGTGAGCCTAGCCAGCGGTCAGACGGACACGCCATCGCACGTAGTACATCTGGTCATGCCACCGCCGAGCAGTAGCGGGGGCGTGGTGAAAGTCGGCCGGACGGGATGCTCCGGGGGCATCCCGTCCGGGGGAATCGGTCAAGGCGCTGGGGCGCCGCAGGAGAGTCCTGCGGCCGGGTGGCTTCGCCTCCAACGCCTTCGCCTGGACGGAATCCGTCCGCGCGGGGGATGGTCGCCGCGCCCTTCGGCGACGTCGAGTGCCGATCGTCGACCCGGCCGACATCGCCGAGGTCGCGGCGGCTTGCCTGGCGGCGAAGACCGCGGCGAAAGGCAGCCAGAACCCAGTTGAGCAGGATGTCTGCGAGTTTGTCGGCATAGTCGCGGGGTCGATGTCCGGGTGGTTTTCGAGGTAGGCGAGCATCATGTCGATCGCGCCTTGGTAGGCGGCCGTGGCCCGCGGCCGACTCGGTGACCGCGGGCTTCACTACCGCTACCCAGGTGCTGGACATGGCGTTGTTGTTCGGCTGGGGCGTCCTGGCCGCGCGGATGAGCGGCTATGCCGAATGGAGTACCGTCGTCGCGATCGGGCTGGGCGACACGATGCTCGGCGTTGGGTTCCTGGTGAACATAGCTAATCGGTGGCGGCGCCCGGTGCTCGTCCGCCGAGGGCCCGCTGCAACACGATGAACACCAGCAGTAGAGCGCCGATGACGATCTTGGTCCACCACGAGCTCAGCGTGCCTTGGAAACTGATGATGGTCTGGATGACGCCGAGGGTCAGTACGCCGAGCACGGTGCCGAGGATGAATCCGGAACCGCCGGAGAGCAGCGTGCCGCCGATCACCACCGCGGCGATGGCATCGAGTTCCATGCCGACCGCGTGCAGGCTCCAGCCCGACAGCGTGTAGAAGGTGAACAGGATTCCGGCCAGTGCCGAGCATCCGCCGCTGATCGCGTAGGCGGTGATCTTGGAGTGCCCTACCGGAAGCCCCATCATCACTGCGGACTGCTCGTTGCCGCCGAGCGCATAGATGGTGCGCCCGAGGCGGGTGTAGTGCAGCACCACGAAGGCGGCCGCCACCACAGCGAGCGCCACCAGCAGGCTCACCGACACGAACACGCTGGAACCCAGGTGGATTCGCTGCTGGGCCAGCCGGGTGTAGGTGGGGTCGATGATGGTGATCGAATCGGTGCTGATCACATAGGACAGTCCGCGGGCCAGGAACATCCCCGCCAGGGTCACGATGAACGGCTGGATCTCGAAGTAGTGGATCACCGCGCCCATGCCCGCACCGAACACCGTGCCGCCCACCAGGATCAGCGCCATCACCGGGTAGGCGGGCCAATGGTGCACGGTGACCAGGTCCGCGGAGATCACGGTGCTCACCGCCAGGACCGCGCCGACGGACAGATCGATGCCGCCGGTGAGGATCACGAAGGTCGTGCCGACGGCCAGCACCAGCAGAAACGCGTTGTCGATGAACAGGTTCACAAAGACCTGCGGATACCCGAATGCCGGGTAGCGCGCGACCCCGATGCCGTACATGATCACGAACAGGACCGCCGTGACCAGCGCGGGCACATAGCGATTACTTTGGAGCACAAGCGTTTTCCGCAGTGGCTGGGCCTCGGTGAGGACCGCGTTCATCGATGGATCGCCTCTCCACTGGGTGCAATGTCATGTTCTGCTGGGGCCCCGGGCATCGGTGCCGCGGGCCCGCGGTCTTGGTGCGCCCGCAATACCTTGGCCCGGAAGGCGGGCGACTGGATCAGGCAGACCGCGATCACGACCAGCGCCTTGAACAGCAACGTGGTCTCCGGCGAGACGCCGATGGTGTAGATGGTGGTGGTGAGCGTCTGAATCACCAACGCGCCCAGCACCGTTCCGCCGAGGTGGAACCGGCCCCCGGTGAGGGCGGTACCGCCGAGCACGACGGCGAGAATGGCGTCGAGTTCGATCCACAGGCCCGCGTTGTTGCCGTCGGCCGCCGAGACATTGGAGCTGATCATCAACCCGGCCACCGCGGCACAGCACGCACACACCAGATAGGTGCCCGCGATCAAGCCCCCGGCCCGCACGCCCACCAGCCGCGCCGCCTCGGCATTGCCGCCGACCGATTCCAGCAGCAGGCCAAGCGCGGTGCGCCGAAGCAGCACCACCACCAACACGGTGACCACCGCGACGATCAGCACGGGCACCGGCAGCGCCAGCAGGAACCCGCCACCGAGGACGTGATAGGGGCCACTGTTGACCGTGATGATCTGCCCCTCGGTGAGCAGCTGCGCCAGCCCGCGCCCGGCCACCATCAGGATCAGAGTCGCCACGATCGGCTGAATCCGCAACCTCGCCACCAGGATTCCATTCCACAACCCCAGCGCCGCCGCGACCGCGAGCGCCAGCGTGACAGCCAGCAGCACGCCGCCAACGGCATTCTGATCCGTGAGAGACTCGATGCGGCGACAGGCCAGCGCCCCCGCGATCGCGACCACCGCGCCCACCGACAGATCGATGCCCCGGGTGGCGATGACCAGGGTCATGCCCACAGAGATCAGGACCAGTGGGGCGCCGTAGCGCAGGATGTCGATAAGCCCGCCGTAGAGGTGTCCGTCTTGGAGGCGCACCGCCAGGAAGCCGGGGGAGTGCACGATGTTCACGCTCAGCAGCGCCAGCAACGCGACCGTGGGCCACACCAGCCGGTGGTGGCTCATCTCGACAATCCGGTCTTTCATGAGATCGCTCCGCTCGCAATGGTTTCGGTGAGCCGATCCATCGTCAGGGCGGCGTCGTTGGCGAGTTCGGCGACCAGCCGCCGATCGCGTAACACCTCGACCTTGTGCGAGAGCCGCAGCACCTCCTCGAGTTCGGCGGAGATGAACAGCACCGCCATGCCCTCCTCGGACAGCGCGAGCACCAGCCGCTGGATCTCGGCCTTGGCGCCGATGTCGATGCCACGGGTTGGCTCGTCGAGGATCAGCAGCCGCGGCTGGGTCACCAGCCAGCGGGCCAGCAGCACCTTTTGTTGATTGCCGCCGGAGAGGGACTTGACCGGCAGATTCGGATCGTTCGGCGTGATACGCAGGGCCGCGATGTATTTCGAGACCCACTCGATGCGTTGGCGGGCCGGGATCGGCCGGGCCCAGCCGCGGGCGGCCTGCGCGGCGAGCACGATGTTCTCGGCCACGGACAGTTCGAGGATCAATCCCTGGCTTTTCCGGTCCTCCGGGCAGAAGGCCAGCCCCTGCGCGACCGCGCCGCGCGTGGACCGCACGGGGTTCGCCGCCCCGGCCACCTGGATGCTGCCGCTGGCCGGCCGGTCGGCTCCGAACAGCAACCTGGCCAACTCGGTCCGGCCCGAGCCGAGCAGCCCGGCCAGCCCGACCACTTCGCCCGCGTGCACCGTCAGATCGAACGGGGCCAGGGCGTTGCGCCGACCGCTCACGCCGGTGGCGGTGAGCAGCGGCGCCGGGTCGATCGCCTGGGCGCGCAGGTGGTCGTGCTCGTGCTCGATGCGTTCGAGGGTGTCCACCGTGCTGCCGAGCATGCGGGCCACCAGACTCTTGTGGGTCAACTCCGCCACCTGGTATTCCCCGACCAGAGTTCCGTTGCGCAGCACCGTCGCCCGGTCGCACAGTGCGAAGATCTGATCGAGGAAGTGGGTGACGAACAGGATCGCGACTCCGTCGGCGGCCAAGCGACGCATGAGCCCGAACAGCTGCTGTGCCTCACCGGCATCCAGCGAGGAGGTCGGCTCGTCCAGCACCAGGACTCGCGCGTTCAGGTCGGCAGCCCGCACGATGGCGATGAGTTGTTGCACCGCAAGGGAATACGAGCCCAGCGGTGCGGTGACATCCACGCCCAACCCCATCCGGGTCACCAGCGCCGCGGCGTGGCGGCGCATGGCCCGGAAGCGCACGAGCCCGGCGCGGCGTGGTTCCCGGCCGATGTAGATGTTCTCCGCGACCGACAGATTCGGGCACAGGTTGATCTCCTGGTAGACCGTGCTCACCCCGGCGCGCTGGGCCTGCTGCGGCCCGGTGAAGCGGACCGGCGCTCCGTCCAGCCGGATGGTTCCGGCGTCGACGGCGTGAATTCCGGTGAGTACCTTGATCAGCGTGGACTTGCCCGCGCCGTTCTCGCCCACCAGGGCGTGGATTTCCCCAGGGAACAGGCGCAGGTCCACCGCCGACAGGGCGCTGACCGCGCCGAATCGCTTGCCGATACCCGTCATCGACAGCAGCGGGGTGGTGCTCGATTCCGACATCGTCTCGGCCCCAGCGTTTCGCCGGCTCAGTACTTGCGGCCCGGCAGGGCCGCGGCGGCCTGTTCGGGAGTGAAGGTGGTCTCCTCGGTGACGATGCGCTGCGGCACCGGCTGCCCGTCCTTGACCTTCTTGACCAGCTCCATCAATTGCGGCCCGAGCAGCGGATTGCACTCGACCACGAAGTTCTCCTTGCCGTCGGCCAGGGCTTGCAGGGCGTCGCGCACGCCGTCGATGGACACGATCTTGATGTCCTTGCCCGGCTTCAGTCCTGCCTCCTCGATGGCCTGGATCGCGCCGAGGGCCATGTCGTCGTTGTGCGCGAACAGCACGTCGATCTTCTGCCGGGAGGCCAGGAAGGCCTGCATCACCTCTTTGCCCTTGGCCCGGGTGAAATCGCCGGTCTGCGAGGCGATGACCTTGAACTTGGGGTCGGCTGCGACGGTGTCGGCGAAGCCCTTCTTGCGGTCGATCGCGGGCGCGGATCCGGTGGTGCCCTGCAACTCCGCGATGTTAACGGTCTCACCGGTTCCCTTGAAGGCGTCGGTGACCCACTGCCCGGCCTTGCGTCCCTCCTCGACGAAATCCGACCCGAGGAAGGTGGCGTAGAGCGAGGTGTCCTTGGAGTCGACGGCGCGGTCGGTGAGGATCACCGGAATCTTGGCGTCCTTGACCTCCTTCAGCACGGTGTCCCAACCGGACTGGACCACCGGCGAGAACGCGATGACATCCACCCGTTGCTGGATGAAGGACCGGATCGCCTTGATCTGGTTCTCCTGCTTCTGTTGGGCGTCAGCGAATTTCAGATTCAGCCCGGCGGACTTGGCGGAATCCTGGATGGATTGGGTGTTGGCGGTACGCCAGCCGCTTTCGGCGCCGACCTGAGAGAATCCGAGAGTGATTGCGCCACCTCCCGAATTGCTTCCGCAGCCGACCGCCGCAGCGGTGACGAGGGTGAGGGCGCTGGCGGCGATGACAAGCCTCTTGAACACGAGGACTCCCTTGCGACGAACTCTTTGATACCCGGAGGTTGCTGATAGTGTTAACGCTCACATCGGTCCCGTCAAGAGCCGAACGCACGCCGTACTCTGAATCGAACGGGCGCGAACGCCGCGGAAAGGTGGGATTGTGCGTAACAGGGACACAGCGTTCGAGGGTGTGATGCCGCGGCACACTCGGCCCGCGGTCATGATCGACGTGGCCAAACTGGCCGGCGTCTCCCATCAGACCGTCTCGCGGGTGCTCAACAACAGTCCGCAGGTGCGCCAGGAGACGCGCGAGCGGGTGCTGCGCGCGGTCGAGGAGCTGGGCTACCGGCCCAACGCGATGGCGCGCGGGCTGGTGAGCCGGCGCTCGAAAGTGCTGGGGGTGGTCACCTTCGACACAGTCCTCTACGGCCCGGCCTCCATGCTGCTCGGCATCGAGCGCGCCGCCCGGGCCGCGCACTACGGAGTGAGCATCGTGACCTTGCAGCGGGCCGACCGCGCCGAGGTGCTCGAAGCCGTCGACACCCTCGCCAACCAGGGCGTCGACGGGGTGATCATCATCGCGCCCTTGATGATCGCCGCCGCGGCGCTGCACAACCTGCCCGCCACGCTGCCCGCCGTGGCGGTGGAAGCCGGTCAGGATGCCGGCCTGCCCTCGGCCTCGGTGGATCAGCTCGAGGGCGCACGGCTGGCGGTGCAGCACCTGTTGGACCTGGGCCACGAAACCGTCTGGCATCTCTCGGGTCCCAACGGCTGGCTCGAATCCCGCGACCGCGTGGAGGGCTGGCGACGCACCCTGGAGGCCGCGGGCGCGCCCGTCCCGCCGATCATCGCCGGTGACTGGAGCGCCCGCTCCGGCTACGCGGCGGGCCCGGTGCTGGCCGCGCAACCGAACGTGACCGCGGTGTTCGCCGCCAATGATCAAATGGCGCTGGGGTTGTTGCGCGGCTTCGCCGAACGGGGTTTGCGTGTGCCCGAGGACATCTCGGTCGTCGGCTTCGACGATATTCCCGAGGCGGCCTACCTGTCTCCGCCGCTGACCACGGTGCGTCAGGACTTCGACGAGGTGGGCCGCCGCAGTATGGAATTGCTGCTGCGGTTCGTCGAATCCGATTCCGCCGCACCGCCGCCCACGCAGGTGATCCCGGCCCTGGTCATCCGCGACAGCTCCGGCCCGCCCCGGCTACGCTGATTCAGGTGGCGGCGCGCTTCTTGTTGTAGACGTCGAAGGCGACCGCCGCGAGCAGCACCAGGCCTTTGATCACCAGCTGCCAGTCGCTTCCCACGCCGAGCATGGACATGCCGTTGTTCATCACGCCCATGACCAGCGCGCCAACGATCGCGCCGATCACGGTGCCGATGCCGCCGCTGGCCGAGGCTCCGCCGACGAAAGCCGCTGCGATGGCGTCCAATTCGAAGTTCTGCCCGGCCTTGGGGGTGGCGGCGCCGAGGCGGGCCGCGAAGATGATGCCCGCCAACGCCGCCAGCATGCCCATGTTCACGAACACGAACAAGGTGTTGCGCCGGGTGTGCACGCCCGAGAGCGCCGCGGCCTTCTCGTTGCCGCCGACGGCGTAGATGCGGCGGCCCAGCACGCTGCGATTCATCAGGAACGAGTAGGCGACGATGAGCACCACCAGGATCAGCCCTATGATCGGCAGGCCGTTGTAGGAGGCGAGGATGAAGCCGAAGGTGCCGATCGCCGTCCCCAGGGCCACCAGCTTGGCCACGAACAACGAGCGCGGCCCGGCGGGCAGCCCGTAGGAGCGGCGGCGGCGCCGCAGCCGCAGCTGCGCCCACACCAGCGTGCCGATGGCGGCGGCCGCCAGCAGTAGTGTAAGGCCGTGCAGTTCACCGGTTTTCAGGTGGATCACGATGCCGTTGCGGAAGCCGTCGAAAACCACCGCCCGGACCGGCAGCCAGTTGGGTAGATAGCCGCCGGCGATCTTCACGAAGCCCGGCGGAAACGGACCGATCGACTGCCCCTGCAACAACAGCTGGGCCAGACCGCGGAACAGCAGCATGCCGCCGAGCGTGACGATGAACGCCGGGATCTTCACATACGCGATCCAAAACCCCTGCCAGGCGCCGATGACCGCGCCGAGCGCCAGGCCGAGCAGCACCACCAGCGGCCACGGCAGCTGCCATTGCACGATGGCGATGCCGGTCAGCCCGCCGACGAAGGCGCATACCGAGCCGACCGACAGATCGATGTGCCCGTTGACGATCACCAGCATCATCCCGATGGCCAGCACCAGGATGTACCCGTTCTGCAGGATCAGATTGGTGACGTTGAGCGGGGTCAGCAGGCTGGTGCCCTCGCTGAGCTGCGCGGTGGTGAGGCCCTGGAACAGCAGCACGATGGCCACCAGGGCGACAATCATGCCGTACTGACGGACGTTGCCGCGCAAGGTGTTCCGCAGTGTGGCCAGCGCGCCGAGGCGCGGCGTCCTTTCCGCCTTCGCGACGATCTCGTCGGCGCTCTCGCCGCCCTCCAATCTGTCCAGCAAGGTCACGACGCCACCTCCGTGGCCCTCGCCCCGCGGGTCATCAATCGCATGATCGCCTCCTGAGTGGCTTCGGCGGCCGGTAAGGCACCGGTGATGCGGCCCTGGCTCATCGCGTACACGCGGTCGCACAGACCGAGCAGTTCCGGCAGTTCGGACGAGATCACCAGCACGCCTTTGCCTTCCGCGGCCAGTCGCTGGATGATGAGGTAGATCTCGTATTTGGCGCCCACATCGATGCCGCGGGTGGGTTCGTCGAGGATCAGCAGATCGGGTTCGGTGAAGATCCATTTGCCCAGCACCACCTTCTGCTGGTTACCGCCGGACAGATTGCCGACCTTCTGGAACACCGTCGGCGTCTTGACCGTCAAACGCGTCCGCAGCTCCTCGGCAACGGAGACCTCCGCATGGGTGTCGATCACCGAATGTTTCGACACCGCTGCGAGATTCGCCAGCGTCAGGTTGCGGCGGATGTCTTCGTCGAGGATCAGGCCGTACTGCTTGCGGTCCTCCGAGACGTAGGCGATGCCGGCCTCGATGGCCGCCGGCACTGTCGAAACATTTACGGGAACACCATCTTTGCGCACCACGCCGCGGATGTTGCGGCCGTAGGAGCGCCCGAAGACGCTCATCGCCAGCTCCGTGCGGCCCGCGCCCATCAGCCCGGCCAGACCCACGATCTCGCCGCGCCGCACCTGGATCGAGGCGCCCCGCACCACCTGCCGTCCGGCGATGGTGGGGTGATCGACGGTCCACTCTTCGATGTCGAAGAGCACTTCTCCGATCGCGGGGTCGGTCCGCGGCGGGAAACGGTGGTCCAGGTCGCGGCCCACCATGCCCTTGATGATGCGGTCCTCGGTGACGGTGCCGTCCACCTCGAAGGTCTCGATGGTGTGACCGTCGCGCAGCACCGTGATGGAGTCGGCGACGGCCAGCACCTCGTTCAGCTTGTGCGAGATGAGAATCGAGGTGATGCCCTGACCCCGCAGCTCACCAAGCAGGGCCAGCAGACTGTCGCTGTCTGCCTGGTTGAGCGCGGCGGTGGGCTCGTCCAGAATGAGCAGCCGCACCTGTTTGGCGAGCGCCTTGGTGATCTCCACCAGCTGCTGTTTGCCGACACCCAGTGCGGCGACCAGGGTTTCGGGGTCCTCGATGAGCCCAACGCGCTGCATCAGCAGCATGGCCTGCCGGTTGGTCTCCTGCCAGTCCAGCAGGCCGCCGCGGGCGCGTTCGTTGCCGAGGAAGATGTTCTCCGCGACCGACAGCTGTGGCACCAGCGCCAGTTCCTGATGGATGATCGCGATGCCTGCCGCCTCGCTGTGCCGGATGTCCTTGAACGCCATTTCCTGCCCGTCCAGCAGGATCCGGCCGCGGTAGGCGCCATGCGGGTACACCCCGGACAGCACCTTCATCAAGGTCGACTTGCCCGCGCCGTTCTCGCCGACCAGTGCGTGGATCTCGCCGCGGGCGACCTCGAAATCGACCTCGTCGAGCGCCTTCACACCGGGGAACTCCATGGTGATCGCGCGCATTTCGAGAATGTGCTCGGTCATGGGTTACTGCAGGTCCTTGTCGGTGTAGTAGCCGGTGTCGATGAGCGCCTGCCGATAATTGGACTTGTCCACCGAAACCGGCTGCAGCAGATACGACGGCACCTTCTTGGCGCCGTTGTCGTAGGTGCTGGTGTCGTTGGTTTCCGGGGTGCCGCCGGTGAGCATGGCGTTGGTCATCTGCACCGCCCGCTTGGCCAGTTCCCGGGTGTCCTTGAATACGGTCTGGGTCTGCTCGCCCGCGATGATCGACTTCACCGAGGCCTTCTCCGCGTCTTGGCCGGTGACGATGGGCATCTTCTTGGCGCTGCCGTAACCGACGGCCTTGAGCGCGGACAGGATGCCGATGGACAGCCCGTCGTAGGGGGAGAGCACCGCGTCCACGTTCGCTGCGGCGTAATGGGCGGAAAGCAGGTTCTCCATGCGGGATTGGGCCGTCGCGCCTTCCCAGCGCAGGGTGGTCACCTGCTCGACTCGGGTCTGACCCGAGCGCACCACCAGCTTGCCCGCGTCGATCAGCGGTTGCAGCACCGACATGGCGCCGTTGAAGAAGAAGAACGTGTTGTTGTCATCCGGGGACCCGGCGAACAGTTCGATGTTCAACGGCGCGGGTGCGTTCGGCGCGCCCAGCCGTTCGACGATGTACTTCGCCTGCAGCACACCGACTGTGAAGTTGTCGAAGGTGGCGTAGTAGTCGACGTTGGCGGTGTCGCGGATGAGCCGGTCATAGGCGATCACCGCGACCTTGTTCTGTTTGGCCTGGTTCAGCACTCCGGTCAGCGACTTGTTGTCGATGGCCGCGATGACCAGTGCGTTGGCGCCCTGGGTCAGCATGTTCTCCAGCTGCGACACCTGGTTTTCGATGACGTCCTCGGCGTACTGCAGATCGGTGGTGTAGCCGAGCGCCTTGAACTGGTTGACGATGTTGTTGCCGTCGGCCACCCAGCGCTCAGAAGACTTGGTGGGCATGGAGATTCCGATGCGCTTGCCGCCGGAGGAACTGCCCGGGCCGCTGTCGACAGAACAGGCGGCGGCTGCGAGCAAGGTCAGGGAGCCGCCCGCTATCCCGAGGAAACGGCGGCGATCGATGCCGGTCATGTGGTTCTCCTAGCTCAGACCTGGACGAATTCGATTCCGGACAGTCGGCAGAACACCTGCCAGTCCGCGGCGTGGCGGCCCAGGTTCATGACCTGGTGGTGCGGTCCGCCCGCGGCCAGCCAGCCGTCCATGCAGGCGCGCACACCGGTATCAGGGCGGAATTGGCCGTAGGGCATTTCCAGCTGCGGCAGCGCAGACGCGTCGAGCACCTCTCCCTCGGCGACCACCAGCCGGAACCGTTCGCCGCCGAGCGATACCAGACACGCAAGTGTGGCGGGGCCGGGTCGGTAGCGGAACAGGAAGGTCGGCGGGGCTTCGAGTTTGCCGATACCGAGTTCGCGGTGGATCAGCCGCACCGGCTCGTCCGTGCGTGCCACCCGCCAATTGCCCTCGCCCATATGACTCATCAGCAGCGAGTCCGAGGAGAAATCCATCGCGTACATCTCGGTGAAGTGGGCGTCACCGATGAGCTGATGCCCGGCATAAACCATCGAGGCCGCCAGCGCGTCGCCCTCGGCGCCGTAGCCGTAGCCCTTGGCCATCAGGCTCGACGCCGCCGCCAATGGCAGGCGCCGGAACCGGCCGTCTTCGCCGATGGCGTCGAAATGCGTGGAGTAGGCGCGGTAGCCGCGGTCGCGCAGGATGTGTTCGATGGCGAGCTGCATGCGGACGTGGTCCTCACGCTCGACCGCGGTGAGGGCCTTGTCGATCTCGAAATGCGCGTTCTCCCACGCGATCAGCTCGGCAACCTCGGCGTCGGGCACAGCCAGCGCGCCGCGGTGCAGGTCACCCGGCGCGAGGAAGCTGATCTCCGGGCCCAGTGTGCGCAGTAGGGCGTTCTCGTCGACGCGGATGTCGCCCATGTCGTTCATGGCGTAGCCGAAAACGCCGACCTTCAGCGACTTCCACGCCGTGACCGCCCTGGACGCGCGCGCCCAGCGGTCGACCCGCTCCCGGAACCGGGGTGAGCGCCAGTCGTCGGTGATCACCTCGAAGGGACGATCGGCGCGCACCAGCGCGTTGGCGGTGTCCTGCGCGCCGTGGATGCCCTGGTTATACGTCATATCCGCCATGTCCCACGCGGCGGTCACCGCCGGTTCCGGCTGAATATTGGCCAGCAGCAGGGGCATTCGGTTCTCGTTGAACAACCGTGCGACTCGCATGGCCGGGCCGTAGGTCAGCATCACGACAAGGACGCCGTCGAGATCGGCGTTGCCGAACTCGCGCATGACGTCCTCGGCGTCGGCGCGGTCCTTGACCGGGCGGCCGATGGTCCAGTCGGCGACGTCGCCGAGCTGCTCGGCGATCGCCTCGGCGTAGCCGCCCTGGCGTTCGGTGATGCCCGGAATCATGTGGTCGTAGAGGGCCTGCATGATGCCGAGCAGGCCGATGCGGGGCTTGCGAGTGGTGGCGGGTGCCAGGGAGGCTGTCACGGTAGGGAACTCCTTGTCTCAGCGCTGGCCGTAGACGTTCTGGTAGCGGTCATGCAGGCGGTCCACCTCGTCGGGCGGAATGGGGATCGGCCTGCCGAGTGCGTGCGCCAGATGCGCGGTGCGCGCCACGTCCTCGCACATCACCGCAGCCTTCACCGCCGCGAGGGGATGCGGACCGATGGCGAAGACGCCGTGGTTTTTCATCAGCACCGCCGGGGACCGGTGCCCGGCAAGGGTTTCCACCACGCCGCGGCCGATCTCGTCGCCGCCGATGCGGGCGAACGGCCCGACCGGGATCTCCCCGCCGAACTCGTCGGCCATCGCGGTGAGCACACACGGAATCGGTTCCGCCCGCGCGGCCCACGCGCTGGCATAGGTCGAGTGGGTGTGCACCACGCCGCCGACGTGCGGCATGTGCCGGTAGATGTAGGCGTGCGCGGCGGTGTCGCTGGAGGGCGACAGCGCACCGTCGACCGGCTTGCCGTTGAGATCGCAGACCACCATCGTGTCCGCGGTGAGGTCGTCGTAGGAGATCCCGCTGGGCTTGATGACCAGCAGCTCCGCGTCCGGCACTCGGGCCGAGACGTTGCCCGCGGTCCACACCACCAACCCCCACCGCGTCAGCTCGCGGTGCAGGTCGACCAACTGCGTGCGCAGTCCGGCGACGGCGTTTTCGATCGTGTTCATCGGACGGCTACCTCCGTGCGTGCGGCGTTGCGAATGCGGCGCAGCCGGTGCAGCACGTCGGTGCCGCCGCGGCCGAAATGGTCGTGCAGGGCGCGGTACTCGGCGTAGAGCTCGGAATAAGCCGCAACGCGATCAGGGTTCGGCAGATACGCGGCCTTGTCGATCCGGCCCATCGCCGCCGAAGCGGCACGCACATCCGGATACGCGCCCGCGGCAACGGCCGCGTGGATGGCGGAGCCAAGTGCGGGGCCCTGCTGGGAGGCGAGCACCGACAGCGGCAAACCGGTGACGTCGGCGTAAATCTGCATGAGCACGGTGTTGCGGACCAGACCGCCTGCCACGATCAGTTCTCGCACGGCAATGCCGGAGTGCGTGAAGGATTCGATGATGGTGCGGGTGCCGAAGGCAGTCGCCTCGAGCAGCGCGCGGTAGATATCCTCGGGACGGGTGGATAACGTCAACCCGATCACGACACCCGACAGGTCGTGATCGACCAGGACGGATCTATTGCCGCCCAGCCAATCCAGGGCGATCAGTCCGTGTTCGCCGACGCGCTGGCGGCCGGCCAGTTCGCTCAGGTACTCGTGCGGGTCCAGGCCGAGGGCTGCGGCCCGGCCCCGATAGTCGGCAGGCAGGGCGTTGTCGACGAACCAGGCGAAGATGTCGCCCACCGCGCTCTGTCCGGCCTCGTAACCCCAACTGCCGCTGATGATTCCGCCATCCACCACCCCGCACATGCCTGGTACCTCGGCCAGCTGCCCGGCGTTCATGACGTGGCAGGTGGAGGTGCCCATCACCGCGAGCAGCTGGCCGTCCCCGACGGCCTGCGCCGCAGGCGCGGTCACGTGCGCGTCGACATTGCCGACGGCGACCGCGATCCCGGGACGCAGGCCGGTCCACCGCGCCGCCTGCTCGGTCAGGCCGCCGGCACGACCGCCGAGCGGTGACAGGGGATGGGCGAGCTTGTCGGTGAAATCGGCGAAGCCCGGATTCAGGGCGGCGAGGTAGCCCGGGGCGGGCCAGGCACCGTCCTGGTGCTGGCCCTTGTAGCCTGCGGTGCACACATTACGGGTCTCCCGCCCGCACAGTTGCCACACGATCCAATCTGCCGCCTCGATGAATCGCGTTGCAGCAGCGTAGATCTCGGGATCTTCCTCCAGCATCTGCAGGCCTTTGGCAAATTCCCACTCGCTGGAGATGCGGCCGCCGTAGCGGCCGATCCACGATTCGCCGCGCTCGTGGGCCACCGCGGTGATGCGGTCGGCCTGCGCCTGTGCGGCGTGGTGCTTCCACAACTTCGGATAGGCGTGCGGGCGACCCGCGAACTTCGGGATTCGGCACAGCGGCGTGCCGTCGGCCATGGTCGGCAGCACCGTACAGGCCGTGAAATCCGTGGCGATGCCGATGATCTCGGCCGGATCGATGCCAGCCGTCCGTACCGCCGTTGGAACTGCGACCCGAAGCACGTCGAGATAGTCTTCGGGATCCTGCAGCGCCCAGTCCAGCGGCAGCGGGGCTCCGTTGGCCGGTAGGTCGTGCTCGATCACCCCGTGCCGGTACTTGCACACCGCCGCCGCGACCTCGGCCCCGTCCCGCACGCGCGCGACCAGGGCGCGACCGGACAGCGTGCCGAAATCGACACCCACCACATACGTGTCCGCCATGCATTGCTCCCAGCTATGTTAACGCGCACATTGTTACTCAGGTCACTGGGCTGATGTCAAGGCTTGGGCTCGACCTCCGATGCGCCGACCTGTCAATGTGCCCATCTACCAGCAATTTCGGATAGACAGCCAGGGTCGGGTCGGAATGCGGCAGGGCACCGGGCTCGTACGCCGGTGGTGTGACTGATTGTTAACGCTCATCCGAGGCGTCGAAGAGCGCGACCTCGGTCGGGCGAGCACCGGGATTCGTTGTGGGCTTATCGGTTTTCCTGATCTCGCGCGCCAACACTCTGCGCGGCGGCGACGCGCTGCGGGAACCGATCGCCGCTGGTCATGGTTAGTGACGCAGCCGCGATCGCAGCGAGCGTAAGCAGGACCCGACGGAGCGGAGCTCGTCGAACACGGAACAACCCGCCTAGTCCGAGCTTTGTTGCGCATGGTTCGCTGCAAATCTGCAGCGTTGTAGCCGCAGACTTCCCTGGGCGGGGAATTGTGTCGGATTGTCGCTATCGTTCGCGTGTGTGGCCGGTGTCGGGCGGGCCGCAGTCCGCAGCGTGATGGGACTGGTTCGTGTTGCGCTGCCCAGAGCACGGATGCGGTGATGAGCAGAGTACGACAGGAATGGCTGCCAGCGCGGGGGGAACGGGGCGGGCGTATCCCGACTGCGCCCGGGGGATTGCCGGTTATCGGACATTTGCTTCCCCTGTTGCGGGATCCGTGGTCGTTCGTGGCCTCATTGCCTGCGGTGGGCAGCGGCCTCGTTCGGATACGGTTGGGTCCGCTGAGTATGGTGGTTGTGTGTGATCCCGGACTGACTCATCAGGTATTGCACAATGATCGGGTATTCGACAAGGGCGGCGCGATTTACGACGCCATTCGAAAAATGCTGGGCGACAACATATTCACCGTCCCCCATGACGTGCATCGACGGCAGCGGCGCGTGGTGCAGCCAGCGTTCCAGCTCAACCGCATGCCGGGATATGCCGCCGCGATGACCACCGAGATAGGCTCCGTCCTCGACAGCTGGACCGCCGGTGAGAACATCGACGTGGGGCAGGAGATGCTGCGCATCACCACGCGAAGTTTCCTCGCGGCCATGTTCTCCGACAGCGTGAAATCTGGTGCGCTCGAGCGCACGATCGACGATTTCATGACGATCGCGCGTGGCCTGTATCAGCAGATGCTGTGGCAAGCGGCCCCGGGTTGGTTACCTCTTCCTGGCAGTCGTCGCTACCACAAGGCGCGAATGCGTTTGCGTCGAACGGTTACCCACATCGTCGCGCAACGGCGCAGTGGTGGTGCGCATTACGATGATTTGCTATCGAGTTTGCTGGCATCGCACGAAAACGAGACGGCCGCTGGCGTCGACCCCGGGTTGGACGATGAAGAAATCTACAACCAGATCGTCGTATTCTTCATCGCGGGATCCGAGACCACAGCCGGTGCGCTGGCTTGGTCGTTGTTGATGCTGTGTATGCATCCGAGGGTGCTGGCGCAAACGCTGGACGAAGTGGATCGAGTGGTCACCGACGGCACGGTCCGGTATGAGCAATTGACTCGATTGAGCGTAACCACCCGTGTGCTGACCGAGGCGATGCGGTTGTATCCGCCGGGCTGGATGTTTACCAGAACCGTTACTGTGGACACCGAACTCGGCGAATACTCGCTGCGTCGTGGCACGAGTCTCGTCTACAGCCCGTATCTGCTCCACCACCTCGACAGCCAGTTCGCCGAGCCGCATCGGTTCGATCCGGACCGATGGATCGGTCGTTCACCGAAAGACCGTGGCAGCGCGTATCTTCCGTTCGGTGCCGGGCCACGGGCGTGTCCGGGCCAAGGTTTCGCGATGACGGAAGCCACGCTGACGCTGGCCTCCATACTTCGCCGCTGGCAGCCGCGTCCGCACCTCGATCAGCCGGTCCGGTCTGTCCTAGCGGTGGCCATGCGCCCGGCCGAATTCCGGATGCGCCTGATCCCACGCGAACCGGCGTCGATTCAGTCGGCGTCGACACCAGAGGGTTCGGACGACCGCGGCTACCGGGGTGGCAGCGAGGAGTCCCACGCCGTGGTGATTTCTCCGTCGGAACGGGACGACGATGCGCAGGAATAATCGTGGCCACGCGGAGGAATTCACGCATCGGCCCGAGGCGACTGTCGCGAGCGTGCGTCCGGCGTTGCCGGTTCCCCAGCACGTGGCGGTAATCCTGGACGGTAATCGGCGGTGGGCGGATCTACATGGCGTACCGGTCGCGGAGGCGTACCGGCTCGGCGCGACTCGAGTACGAGAGTTGATGGTCGCGTGCGACGACGCGAGAATTCCGTTCGCGACGGTGTGGGCCTTGTCGCGCGACAATCTCCGCCGAGGCGCCCCTTCCGTGCGCGCGATCACTCGAGCTGTGACAACCGAGTTGGTCGCGATGGCCGACATGCGACGCTGGCGAATCCGCCCGATGGGTACCTTGACGGACCTGCCCGACGATACGGAGCGGATTTTGCGGGAGATAGCACGAGCCACCGCGGACTGTTCAGGCGCAGTGCTGAACGTGGCGGTGGCCTACAACGGCAGACGCGACATCGCCGCCGCCGCGAGCGCACTGCTCAGCGATTCGACGCACCGACTCGCTCAGCTCGACCTGGCTCAACTCGAACATCAACTCGCACAGAGACTCTGCACTGCCGGACAACCGGACATCGACCTGCTGATTCGCACCTCGGGCGAGCAGCGACTCTCTGATTTCATGCTCTGGCAAGCCGCCAACGCCGAGTTGTATTTCACCGAAACGCTGTGGCCCGACTTCGACGCCGAGCACTTCGAGCTGGCATTGCGGTGTTACGGCCAAAGACTCCGCCGATACGGCGAATAAGGATCGATACTGTGACTATCGCAGCGAGACTGTCTCTTCCCGTTCTGGTGTACCCCTATCCTCGCCTGATCCATCCGGAGACGGATCAGGCCGAACAGCACATGCTCGACTGGCTTGCTGGTCATCGCCTGATCCAGCACCGTCAGGTCCGGGATGCGTTTGTACGCACCGGTTTCGCGGGGCTGGTCGGGCAGGAGTACGCGGCAGCCGACAGTGAAGGTCTGCGATTGGTCGCCTGCTTCTACGGCTGGATGTTCGTCATGGACGACTTTGTCACCGATAACGCCGCATTCGGCACCGATCTCGGCAAGCTCGCCGCATTCACCGCATGGCTGCGCGAACTGTTCGACGAGCCAACCGCGCCGGCTCATTTCGAGATGGGCCAGGCGGTCACGGAAACAATGGACGGCACCGCAGCCGAATTCTGTCACCAGATCGCCGCCGCAGGTGCGGACCTGTTCACCGCCCTCGCCAACCGTGCCACACCATCGCAGTACATGCGGTTCGTCGCTGAGATGAGCTACTACTTCCAAGGTATGCACTGGGAGGCCGGTCATCATGTGGCGGGGACCATGCCCACTCCGGAGGCGTACATGATCGGCCGCCGAATGACCAGCGCCACCCCTGCAGGCCTCGCCTTACAAGACATCGCCGCCGGCTACGAAGTACCCGCCAACGACTACCACCACCCCCGTCTGCGCCGACTGCGGACCATGACAGCAAACATCAACTCCTGGTCCAACGACATATTCTCCTACGGCAAGGAGCGTGATTCCGTCGGAGCCGAAGCGCTCAACCTGCCAGCCAGTCTCATTCACCACCACGGCCACACCGAACAGTCCGCCCTGGACGAAACCGCCCGACGCCACAACAACGAAGTGACGAACTACCTTGCCGCCGAACAAGCCGTGGCACACGACGCCGGTCCCGAAACAATCCGATTTCTCGAAGCCATGCGCACCATGCAACGCGGCTTCTACGACTGGGGTCTCGCCACCGCCCGATACAGCGTCGCACACCACTTCATCAACTGTCCCACCCCAGACGCGACACCCCCACCGATCTGAATTGCGCCGCGCAGACCTCCAGATAGTCCCCACGGCCCACATGAACCGCGACTGACCCGCGTGCCATCCGGGATTGCGCCGCCGCACGGTCAAGTTTCAGGTGGGTGATGCAGTCAGATAGCGGGTCCTCGACACGTGCACGGTGAGATCGTTGTCACCGGCTTGATTGGCTAGTGAAAATGCGTCGGCATAGCACCGTTGTCGTGGCAGGTTACGTTACGCCACGGGTCCACGCCAAGCCCCTCGAGCAAAGCCTTGAGTGATGTGGAATCCCCCTGGTGGGTCGGGAGACTCATTGGTGTGACAGCTCGGCGGGTTGCCGGGCTGGTTGTTGAGCGTAGTAGGCGGTCTCCATCTCGGCGGGTGGCAGTCCATTCGAGTCCATTGGATGTCCGTCCTGGTCTTTTCGGCCAGACGTCATCCAGCCTGGGCCGGGGTGCTATTCCAAGTCGAGCTGCGGCTCGCCGATCCGGCGCATGCTCATTCAGTGGCATGGTCAGCTAAGCGCTGTCACTGGTCACGGCCTCTCGGCTGCTCGGGAGAAGTTGGAAATTAGAATGCCTGGCAATTCGAATGATGTGTCATCTGATCTATTCGATGCGACTTACCGGTCTAGAATGAGGCGTATAACAATTTTTCTGGATATCGCAGAGGCGCACTCGGTGGTCCTCGATCGTAAACTTCACGTTATTGGATCTTCTTCTCGCTGACGGGTGGGGTGTTGATTTCTTTTGTATGGAGCGGATGCGGCACGGGCCGGTCGAGCTGACGATATTTGCTGGTGATGTGCCAGAAGTTTGGGTGAAGACTTGTGCGCGACATACGAGTTCGTCACTTATGCGGTTTGGGTATGAATGATCTGGTGATGGCGGTGTCGGTCGTTCCGACCCTGCCTCGGGCCTCAGTCGGCGCGGTATAGACGGGTTTGAGATCTTTGCTGATCTCGTCCCAATACTGGCGTGACGCATACCGAAACGTGTTGCGTATCAAGTGGATTACACATGTTTGGACGATCGCGAGTTCCCAGACGGTGTTGATCGCTTCGGGCAACCCTTTCAACCCGTCGCAGACGGCGATGCACACATCAGCGACGCCACGGTTCTTGATCTCGGTCAACACTGCCAGCCAAAACTTCGCGCCCTCGCCACCGTCGCCGGCCCAGAGCCCGAGGATGTCGCGTTCACCGTTGACGGTGACCCCGATGACCACATAGATCGGCCGGTTCGCGAACTGGCCGTCCCGGATCTTGACGTGGATGGCGTCGATGAAGATCACCAGATACACCCGGTCCAACGGCCGGTTGCACCAGTCGGTCATCTCGCCGACGACTTTGTCGGTGACCTGGGAGACGGTGTCTTTCGACACCGACGCGCCATAGATCTCGTCGAAATGCGCCGAGATCTCGCCGGTGGTCAATCCCTTGGCCGTCAACGACAACACGATCTCATCGACCCCGGTCAACCGCCGCTGGCGCTTCTTGCCGATCTGCGGCTCGAACGAGGAGTTGGTATCGCGTGGCACGTCGATCTCGACCGGCCGATCTCGGTGAGCACCTTCTTCGACCGAGATCCGTTGCGGGAGTTAGGTGTTCCCCGCCCAGCCGGATCGTGTTTCTCATAGCCGACATGCTCGGTCATCTCCGCCTCCAGGGCGGTTTCGAGCACGGTCTTGGTCAGCTGGTTCAACAACCCACCAGGGCCCACCAGATCGACACCCCGCTCCTTGGCCTGGGCCAGCAACGCCTCGGCCAGCTTCTTCGGATCCATCGCCTCAGCCACGGACTCGATGATCTCTGACATCAATAGATCCTTCCCACCGAACCATCAGGTTCGACGCGTCAGACCGAGATCAGATCCACCGACTATCTGACAGTCCCGTGACCCATGGTGAGCTCGCGAGTTGAATCCCCCCGGTGAGTCCGGAGACTTATTGGTGTGACAGCTCGGCGGGTTGCCGGGCTGGTTGTTGAGCGTAGTAGGCGGTCTCCATCTCGGCGGGTGGCATGTCACCGCAGTATTGGTAGAGCCGCCGATGATTGAACCAATCCACCCATTCGGCGGTGGCGAACTCGACGTGATCGAGGTTGCGCCACGGCCCGCGTGGTTTGATCAGCTCGGCCTTGAACAGGCCGTTGATCGTCTCGGCGAGGGCGTTGTCATAGCTTGATCCGACCGCCCCGACCGACGGCTGAATGCCAGCCTCGGCGAGTCGTTCGGTGAGGGCGATCGAGGTGTATTGGCTGGATTCAATCGGTGGAAGCAACACCGGTTTGTTGTAGCGATTGTAGGTACTCGTTGAAGGCTTCGGCGGGTGTCTTCCATCCGA
>NZ_JBICTD010000018.1:0-128423 GCF_043197455.1 Nocardia sp. NPDC049149 | reverse complement strand
CTCTTGAAGGATCACGCGATGGCCACCCTCACGTCCGAGATTCGACCTCATCGGCCGAGCGACAGCTGCTACACCACGCTATTGGACGCAACCGTCCGGTCGCCGGCGGCACGAGATTCCGGACAGCTCCGGACACCCACACTGCCGCACGGAACCGCGTCGAGCCGTCTGACTGGGATGGACACATCCGAACCCGACGCTGATCGACGGGACGGCTACACACCCCGAAGGTCTCTGGCTGATCAGGGTTCGCCCGTCACCTACCTCTGATCCGGTGCCACCTGACCGATCTTGACCGCCCAGTCATAGATCTCTGCTTCGCTATTGCCCTGAGGGTGGTCGCAGACCATGAGTCTGGGGTTGAAAACCATCCCTGGCCCGCACGGCTGACGATGCGGGACACCGTTCGAACACTGGTAGAAGTGCACTGCACTTTCCGGGTCGAGGTGGTACTCGTCCTGGTCCCACGACAGCTCACATGTCACTTCCCCGCCGTTGACCCAGTTCCAGCTCGACCTGTCGTTGATATCGAAGCCCGCCATGGTTCTACCTCCGCTGACGCTGCGCGAGAACCCATTTGGGCCCTCGAGCATTGTCGCGCGCCACACCCGCCCAGGTATGCGTTTCGTCGTCGACCGGGCGCGTGCGGCGGCAGACGTCTGCGGCTTCTGGCGGACAGGAGACCAAGATTGAGACTGTTCGCCGCCGGCAGACTTGTGGACCAATCGTGGACCAACAGCATCGAACTCGGCACCGGTATGGACCTCGAGCTACTTCACATATCACTACTGGCCATCGTTGCTTCGCGAGGTTGGTTCTATGCACGAATCACGACACCGTTGATCGGTGGATCTCGACACCACCCTGCGCCGGATGGTGTTGGTATGTGCGAATTTTGCTTGTACTGAATCGAGTACCTAAACAGGCTCTGTCCTTGGCGTTCAACCAGCTGCAGCTGGTTGAACGCCAAGGACAGAGTTCACTGATTCGAGCCGCCGTTCATCAGGATGTTCTGGCCGGTGACGAAAGCCGCCTTGGGGTCGGCGAGCAGTTCGGCCACGTCGGCGACGTCGGTGGTGGTGGCCAACCTGCCAAGAGGCACCGACTCGCGCAGGTCGGTCTTGTACGGGTCGTTATCGGGTGCGCCGTCGAAGATGCCCGCGTCGTCGATCGCGCCGGGTATCAGCGAGTTGACGGTGACCCCGCGTGGACCGAGTTCCTTGGCGAGCACCTGCACGAGGTAGGTGGGCGCGACCTTGCTGGTGCCGTACAGGCCCAAGCCGACGGCGGGGAACTGGGTGGTGCTGGAGGCCACGTTGATGATGCGCCCGCCGTCGGCGATGTGGCGTGCCGCCGCCCGCAGCACCAGGAACGGCCCCTTGGTGTTGACCCGCAACAGCAGATCGAAGTCCTCGTCGGTGATGTCGGTGACCGGGATGTTGACCTTCTCGATGCCGGCGTTGGCGACCACCACGTCCAACCGCCCGAACGTGTCCAGCGCGGTGCGGAACAGGTGCTCGACACCCTCGGGCGTGGAGACGTCGGCCTGCACCGCGACGGCCTTGACGCCAAAGCCGCTCGCCTGGGCCTGGACATCGTCGGCTGCTGCCGCGTCACGTGCGTAGTTGATGACCAGATCCGCTCCTTGTTGAGCGAAGCGCAGGGCGATCGCCCTGCCAAGCCCTCGCGACGAGCCGGTGACCAGGGCGACTTTTCCTTCTAGCGTCATCACAATCTCCTTCCGATCACTGGTCACTAGCGGTTCGGGTCGCTGTTGTTGAGCGTGGCCACGACCTCCTCGTAGTCGCCGCGCACCTCGCCGTAGCGCAGGAACTTGACGCGTTCGACCTGGATCTCCTTGGCATCGGGCTGGGACTCGATCAACCCGATCACCTCGGCGACGAACTCCTCGAGCGGCATGGCCCACTCGCTGTTTTCCTGGCCGGGCAGCAGCGAGGTGCGCACCGACGGTGGCTCCAGTTCCACCACCCGCACCGAGGTGTCGGCCAGCTGCAACCGCAGCGATTCGCTGAGCATGTGGATGGCGGCCTTGGAGGCGTTGTAGCTCGGGGTGACCGTGAGCGGGGCGAACGCGAGCCCCGAGGACACGGTCATGATCGTGGCGTCGGGCTGGGTGCGCAATTGCTCGATGAACGCGGCGATCAGCCGGATCGGGCCGAGCAGGTTGGTGGTCACGATGGACTCGGCGGAGGCGAGGAACGTCTCGGGCTGGTGCCAATCCTCGACGTTCATGATGCCGGCCATGGTCACCAGCACGTTGAGCTCGGGGTGCTGGTCGAGCACCAGCTTGGCGGCGGCTTCGATGCTGGCGGGGTCGGCGGTGTCGATCTGCACGGTGTGCATGCCGGGGTGCTCGACGGCGATCCGCTCGAGCAGCGCGGTGCGCCGGCCGCCGACGATGACGGTGTTGCCCCTCGCCTGCAACTCGACCGCGAGTGCGAGGCCGATTCCGCTGGTGGCGCCGGGGACGAAGATGGTGTTTCCAGTAATGTTCATGCGTTGATCGTGGCCGCCGCGGCGGATGGGATACAGAGAGCGCTTATCGGGGGATCGGCGATCCCTGGCTACCGATCGGCGACCCCCGATACTCTGGCCGCATGGACCGTGCAGCACTGGCGTCCTTCCTTCGCACCCGGCGAGAGACCATGCGCCCCGAGGACATCGGGCTGCCGCATGGCCCGCGCCGACGGGCGCCGGGACTGCGGCGCGAGGAGGTGGCCTCGCTCGCGGCCATGTCCACCGACTACTACACGCGCCTCGAGCAGGGGCGTGGACCGCAGCCCAGCGAGCAGATGTTGTCCTCGCTGGCCCGTGCGCTCCGGTTGTCCGCCGAGGAGAGCCGGTACCTGTTCCAGGCAGCCGGTCGCAACAGCCCGTCAACGGTGCCGATCGCGACGCACGTGGCGCCCGCGCTGTTACGGGTGCTCGACCGCCTCGAGGACACGCCATCGCTGATCCTGTCCAACCTGGGTGAGGCGCTGGCGATGAACCGAATGGCCAAGGCGCTGATGGGTGACTGGACCGCACACACCGGCCTGGCCCGCAGCGAGATCTACCGGTGGTTCACCCAGCCCGCCGAGCGGCTGCGCTATCCCGAGCACGACCACGACCGAGTGAGCCGGGCCCAGGTCGCCAGCCTGCGCGCCGCGTACGGATCGATGGGTGCGCGGTCGCGTGCCGGCGAACTCGTTCGCGCGCTATGCGAGGCCAGCGAGGAATTCGCCGGGCTGTGGGAGCGCCAGCAGGTCGCCCGCCGCTTCGAAGAACACAAAGTGCTGCTGCACCCCGAATTGGGTCCGATCGAGGTGGACTGCCAAGTGCTGTTCACCGAAGACCAGTCGCAGGCGCTGCTGGTGTTGACCGCTGCCCCGCGCACCGAAGGCTACGAGAAGCTACAGCTGCTGGGAGTCCTTGGCAACGAGCGCTTCCCCACCGACGTGTGAGATGGGCCGACAACTCGACGATCTCGACCACGGTCGCCGCCCGGCAGGTATTGGGGCTTGATCGCGCCCAACTCGAGTAGCGGTGCCTCGCTGGTCGAGGTCTTCAAGTTCGAAGTTGAGGTCGATTTGTTGGGTACGGCCAGGCCGGTGATGTGCCCATCTGGCTATTCATCGGCCGGGCCCTGTGCCAAACGGACTGCCCGATCCAGAGGAGCCCGAGCTCGATTCTCGGCATCGGCTTCCCAGCCTGGAATTGATTAGTTCTAGTTGGAAGCATATTATCTCCGGTTACTGCATTTCGTCGCGCAGGCTACGCTCGGGCGCACAGACGACCGATCGTAGTTCCAGTTGCCGAAATAAGGCGGTAACCGATGAACGATGGCGAATTCACGGTCCGAACCTGGCTGGGATACCAGGTCGATTACCGCTGGATGATCAAGCGGCTCGAAGCCCACGCGATGCTCGGCTGGGCGAAGCTGATCGTCGGCGCAGGCGGCGCGACGCTGTTCGTCATCACCATGCTGGCGTGGACGTCACCAGGGATGGTGCGCGACGGTGTGGGAACGGCGGCGTGGGGGTTCGGTGCCATCCTGGCCGCGCTGTGGGCGCTGCGCTGGTGGTTTCTGCCATGGCCGAGCCGATCCGAATCGCTCGTATGGATCACACTCGCGGACATCTCGCTCGCCATGGGCGTGCTGACCGTCCACAACCATCTCTACGGGGTGATCGCGACCCTCCTTCTGGTCGTCCCCGGCGGGTACGCATGCATGCTCGGCCCACGGGTACTGGCTCGGCACGGCGCATGGTCACTGGCGACCATGGTGGTGGTGACCCTCCAGCTGGTGACCGAAGATTCGCCGCGAACCGGCGACGCACCCGCCGACTACGTGATCGGCGTCCTGATCGTTCTGATCATGCTGACCGCGACCGCTACTGCATTCCTGACGATGGCGTTCCAGTCCTGGATGTGGCATCTGGACGCACTGATGGACCCCTTGACCATGCTGCTGAACCGGCGCGGCCTCGACTACTACCTGTGGAAGTACCTCGGCTCCTGCGCGCGTCCCGACTCGATCTACGCCATCACGCTGGACTTGGACCGATTCAAAATCGTCAACGACGCCTTCGGTCACCCCGTCGGCGACAAGGTACTCCAGCAGACGGCGAGGTGCCTACGCTCCACGGCCGACCTCGACGCCATCGTCGCACGCACCGGCGGCGAAGAATTCGTGATCGTCGGCGCCACCCGCGGCGACTCGATGTGCGCGGTCGCCGAGCGGCTGCGTAGCGCGATCGAGACCATGCCCGGTCTACCGATCCCGATCACCGCCAGCGTCGGAGTGGTGAGCGCCAAGACCTCCCTCGCCTTCGAGCCCGCAACATTCCGACAGCTACTGCTCTGCTCCGATTCCGCCATGTATCAGGCAAAACGCCTGGGCGGCAACACCGTTGCGATCGCTGAGGCAATGCCCACTCATCCAGCCCGCTGACGAATCCCGACGGCGCAGGGTCCGGACGTGCCCACGAACCCCTGTCCCCACACGCGGGCATGGGCTAGGCCGGCGATGCGCCGATGACAAATCGTATGGACCAATCGTGGACAAAAGGCGTCGAGTTCGGCCCCACCGTGGACCAATTGTGGACCACCCGTTCCGCACGCTACGCCCGTAACCAGCGGATATACTCCTCCTACGCGCCCGCATAACGAGCGCACCGTGCACGAAATGTCCTTATCGGGTACTAATTCTGGCGCAAGGCCTGATTCACACCAGCCCTGATCCCTGCCAGGCTCGAACCCGCTAACTCTCGTCGAGGCGCCGGGGCTGACAGCGCCGAGGCCGTGGACACCGTCAGGTGCGGCTACGAACTGAAAGCCACCAGCTGGCCCGGCCGAGGTGATGACGGATCCGGTGTCCCAACGGGTATCGCCGACGTGGTGACCCCGAGGGACTGCCGTCGTGGCTCCACGATCTCACGTGCTGTTCGGCGCGGTGGTCGATACCTGTCGCAGCGGCGCTTGCCTCGCACTGCATCGACGTGCTCATGGCAGCCGGAATTCGTTGTCCAGGGTCGCTACACGGGTACTGGACAACAAACCACGGACAACCCCGACAAGCTCACCGAGAACGACCGGCCACGTATGAAAGCCCGTCGCCAACCGTGACTGGAGTAGCTCGGGCGCGATCAAACTAACCGGCCGCTTGGTCGGCGACAACTCGTAGGCCTGCGGTCCGCGTGCCTCATCAGGGCTACGTGGGTGATCACCATTGCCGTACTGCGCCTCTGGCTCACAACCCTCTAGAAGATGATGACAGCGGTCTTGACCCAACCACGACAGCGAGCATCGACAGATTGGCGCAGGTTTACGCCGCGGCTACGAATCCAGTTGCCTATTGGCCTCCGAGACCGTCGGTTGCGGCTCGGTGTCGAGGCTCGCCGAGCGGATTCGAGTTCGCATGCTGACCATACGACGCGCCCCACCACTAGCAACGATATTGCCCAATACGAGGCCCGCGCCGATTGCTAACGTGGTGAGCACAGAAAACGCGAATGACACTCCGGATCCTGGCGAATGCGCGATGAACTGCAGTAAGGAATGAGCGACCGTCAGCGACGGCAGTAGGGCACCGCAGAATGCAGGGACGATTACCGATGCCGACGAGATGCGCAGGCGGGCGGCCGTCCAGGTACCGAGGGCGCCGAGCAGCGCCGCGCCGAGCATCAACGACAATTGCAGACCGATATGTGTGCGCGCACACAACTGCACCATCAGCTGGGTGAATACCGCTGCCGCCATAGAAATCGGGACCACCCGCGCGGTGGCTCCCTGAGCGAAGGCATTTGCCGCAGCAGCGATGGCCGAGGCGAACAGCGCCCAGAACAGCGACAGGCCGGTCAAATGGATCGCCGACGGATCGACTTCGAGATTCACCCACCGGGTCGCGGTCAGGCCCGTCTGAATGCCGGCGACCATGCCGAGCACCACCAAGCCGATACCGAGGCCGCGCACCAAAGCCAGACTCCGAAATCCGGATATCGCATCCTGCGCCGCCGCGACGATCGACGTGTGTGGCAGAAGTAGCACCACACACGAGGCGACCATGCTGGCCGCCTCGCCCGTCGAGATCCGGGTGTACGCGATCGCCAGGCTGCCGACCGTCGTCGCCAGTGCCATTTGCGTGAGAGCGACGAAAAACGTTGGAAGATAACGCCTCCCGAGCACCCTACCGAGATACATCAGCACGAACATCAGCACGAACGCGCCGACAGCCGACCAGAAGCTCCCGCCCGCCTGCAGTGCCACGACAACGCCAAGAACTCCCATGGCGCCCGCCACAACTCGATAGGGCCATCGCGGATCCGACCGCATTTCCTCCACGAGCCGCTGACTGGCCTGGGTCATGTCGGTCTCATGGCCGACGATGTCGTCGACGACGCCGTACACGTTGTTGAGCCGGTGCAGGTCAGCACCCGTGTTGCGCACAGCCCGCAATCCGGCGACGGTCGGCTCGTCTGGCACGGCGTACACCATATGAATCGATGAGCCGGGAAAGTCGAGTTCCACCGCCGCCAGGTTCCAGGTCGCCGACACCGCGACGATTGCTACCTCGACGCTGCGCGCATCAGCTCCCGACGACAACATCACCTCCCCCAGGTCCAGACAGAAGTCGATGACCTGACGGGCCGAATACTCCTCCCCGGTCGCTGTCGGTGAGGGCGAAACTCCTTCGTAGATGCTCCCGCGCAGCAACGATGCGATATCGCGCCGCTGCTCGGCTGTCGTCACCCGTGGTCGGCGCTGCCGAACAGAATTCCGCGCACCGTTGGCAGCACTGGTGACCGACTTACGAGGCCGGTGCTTCGGTGCGCTCGTGCGTGGGCGACCGCGATCGCCGATCTCGGCCCCGCCGATGTCGGCCCGATCTGCTTCTTTGGGAGTGCGTCGGATACGGAGGCGTCCCATAGCGTCCTACTCGTCCCGCGCGCATGCCGCGCGCGGAACGATCGACGTGCCTGCCGACGCCGAGCAGTTCATGATCTGCCCACCGTCACCTCTTCGCGGGCCTTCCGAGGAAATTGCAATTGTGCTGGGCATGATCTCCAATCCAGTCCTGGACGGAATAGTGAAACCAGCGACGACAACGCGGCCTTCTGGGCTGCCGGGCACGAAACGAGTCGCGCCAACAGCGGTACTGCTCGCATGTACCGCCACACCAGCATCGCTATCGAGTTACCCAGCGGCAATGAGATGATCTCGATTGTGACGACCCTAACTCTGGTGCCATTGGACAACGCCAGCCGCACGTGCGGTGGTTGACGGGGCCGAGCGCACCTGCTCGGCCCGCCGCGATGGGCGAGACGGAGCCATCCCCAGGTAGCACACACCATCCCGGATGCCCGGAGATCCTCCCCGCCGCCCGGAGCCAGGCGTCGCTCGCCCCTGCTGCTGAAGCCCGCCCGAGCGACGCCTGAGGGACCCCTTCTTCAAGGCGATATCCAGCGATACTCGACGCGAGTGCGCCCGGGCGAATATAACCCAGCACGGTTTCGACATCGCCACAGCGGCCCACTGCCCTGATACCGAAAAGTGGCGGTTCACGGAGCAATTCGAGACGCGCGACATTTCGGCATGGTGCTCATCGGATGCACTGCCGCGATAACGGTTTACGCCGCCGGAAAGCGGATGACCTATTCGGACAAACTCATCTCCCACTCCAATAAAACCGCCGCAATGCATCGCCTTTGCATCGTTTCTTCGCTACCGTAAGAGCACGTCGTGCTGGGATGCGCCAGCGCGGCAATACAATTCGCACGATTCGAGTTCGACGTGCCCGTCGGGCCATATGCCCGTATCAGCCCTGGTTTCCCGGCGGTCACGCGCAGGAGAACGTCATGAACGTCCTTTTTACCCGTCGCACCGCGACCGCATTCCTCGCAGCTGGCCCAGCAGTTTTCGCACTGTGCCTGTTCGCCCCGAATGCAGCCGCCGCCACCGGCTGTCCGGCACCGGGCGCCACGGTCACCTCGGCAACCGCCGAGGACGCGCAATGCTCGGCTGCCAGTGTGGGCGGCGCGGCGGCCGCTGCCTATGGCCTGGGTGGCAACGCTGCCGCCAACGCGGGACCGACCAGCCTGTCGCTGGCGATCGCGCAGAACGGTGGCGTTGCCACCGCCAACTCCGCACCCTTGTCCGGCCCGGCGGCCATCGCCGTCGGCCCCGGCGCCACCGTGACGGCGACGGGTGTTCGGCCCGGTCTGGCGCTCGGCATCGCTGGTCCGGGAGCGACGGTGACGGTCACCGGAGTCACCGGCCCGACCTGCGCAGGTGGCATCGGATTCGCGGGTGACTTCCAGACCTTCCAAGGCTGTCTGTCGCTCGGCTGACCCCAGGCCGGGAAAACCCGGTGGTATTCCGAACAGCGAATACCGCCGGTTCCTGCCCGGCCGCGTCATCGAATCCGCTTTAACGACGCCGAGTTCGCAGCTGATACCGACGCTCGGCGTAGGCCATGTCGTCGCGCCAGAGCCGGTTCGCTGCGTGGTTCATCAACGGACGCAATATTCCGACCACGTGGCGGGCGTACCGGAATCCGGGCCGTTCCGAACTCGCGATCACCGTTTCGATCACTGCGGTGCGGGCCCGGCCGTCGGGCCCGGGTCCCATTGGGCTTGCGTGTGTTTCGACGACGCTGCCCGTGCCTTCGCCTGCCACGATGCGCATCACGATGGTGCGAGGGTCCGGGCAGGTGAACTCCGCTTCGACCGGAACACCGAGCGTACGGGTGACCCGGAACGTGACATTGAGCAGGAAGCGATGGTTGTCCTCGGTGATACGGGTGCGCGGTGGTGTCCGGGTCACCTCCAGCCGCGCGAAAGAGTAAGGGTGGAACCATGATCCGTGCCAGGGATCGAGGCGATTGGCGATGATGTCGCGTGGTTCACACACCCCGACCAACCGCGTCACCGCGTGCACGGTGGTGTCGGTGGGGCGAGCGCCGAGAATCGGTGTGTCGGTAGGTGTTTGGCCACCGATCGAATCCAGGCGCACCCAGGCCAGCACCCCGTCGTCGTAGCCGGGGAACGGGCACCAGCGAGCGGTGTCGCCGTTGCCGAGCCGTAGGCCGTGCCAGCGACAGATCAGCGCCGTGTCATCCACCGCCGCAGCATCCAGCGGTGCGCCCAGGTGCGGGCAGGCGCCGGGACCGACGTGCAACGCGCCTGCGCGGTCGCGCCACGCGACGATCTCCACTCCGCCGATCGTGGTACCGAATGGGCGATCGTCCCGGATCTGCCGGCTGCCTGCGAAGACGTACCAGTTGCCGCCGGGCAGCTGCTGGGACCAGCGCAGCGCGGCGGCGATCAGACCCGGATCCGCATCCGCGTGGGTGGGTGCTTGACGCGACCATTTCTCGGGCGAGAATCGCTGCAACGGTGACACTTTCGACAACCGTGCGAGCGGGGATTCGTTCATGCGGACCGCCTTTCGCGTGTCGCGAGGGTGCGCAGTAGGCCTGACCGGCCGCGGCTGGGCACTGTTTGCAGGTCATGCCCCGCGCCGCCCCACTGGCCAGCCAGCAGGTCGGCCGCGAGCCAGCCCGTGGTCGCCGCGCGCTCCATCAAC
Organism: Nocardia sp. NPDC049149; assembly: GCF_043197455.1. Classification (NCBI taxonomy): domain Bacteria; kingdom Bacillati; phylum Actinomycetota; class Actinomycetes; order Mycobacteriales; family Nocardiaceae; genus Nocardia; species Nocardia sp. NPDC049149. Next base: position 118,337 of record NZ_JBICTD010000018.1, on the reverse strand, counting down.
GCGACGGGCAGATCGACCCGGATGCCGTCACCGGCGAGCATCAATCGCGGATCCGGAGTCCGAATACCGGGCCTCCTAGCAAAGTCGCCGGGCGCGAAACGGGGACAATCCGCCCGCCACAGCATCTTTTCCGCCACGATTCGGGCTTGATCCGATTCGGGATAAAGGTCGTGCAACCGGGCAAGCAGCCTGCTGCGCACCCACGCCCCGGCGGCCGGGACGGGGGTCTGATCTGCGGCCGCATAGGCGTGTAACTCCACGACACTGCCACCGTGTCTGTCCGCCCATTCGGCGGCCGTGCGCTCGTATCGGTCGAGGATGCTGATGTTGTCGAGTGGATCCAGGTTGCCGGTTCCGAGGAAGCTCGGGCGGTCGGCGTGCAGCGGACGGTCCAGCCAGAGCCGGTGCACCGCGAACGTTGGGGCCGAACCCAACTCGGCGACCCGCGTGCGCCATTCATCATCTCCCAGCGCCGGCGAATCGGCGACGATCGCTCGCAGGCCTGCCACGTCGGTGGCCAGTACCACTGCGTCCGCTTCGACCGTGGCGCCCGTATCGTCGATCACCCGAAATCCGAGTGCGCCGGGTTCGATAGCGGCGATCCGCACCCCGGTGTGGAATTCCACTCGACCCGGCCGCTCCGATGTGGCCGGCGCGGTGAGGTACTCCGCCAACGGAGTCCAGAGGCTGATATCGAAATTGTCTTGCGCCACATCGAAAACCAGCCCCTCGCTGGAGCCGAGGAAGTAGATGTGGAACATCGCGGCCAGCTCGGCGGCCGACATTCGATGGGGGGCAACGAAGAAGCTGCGCGAGAACACCTCGAAGGCCAGGTGCCGGGCGGCATCCGGAAAATTGATGCGGTGCAAGAATGTTTCCGCGTCGAGGTGGTCGAGCTGCCGGTAGATCTCCGGCACGGAGACCGCCGCCAGCGGCGCGGCGGCTCGGGCGTCCATGCGCACCAGGTCGCGGAACCGAAACGTCGGGCTGCGCAATGCGAAGGCGAATGCGTTCCAGGGCGGTGTGCGTGGCAGGTTACGAAAGCTGTCGCGGTGACCTTTGTCGTCGATCAGTGGGTAGTCGCCGAGCCTGGACAGTCGCGTCAGTCCGGGATCACTGCGGCACAACAGCTTTCGAAGATTGTAGTACTGGGCGAAGAAGGCGTGGAAGCCGCGGTTCATCCCCACCACGGTGCCGTCGTCGAGTCGTTCGGTCCAGCCGCCGACTCGTCCACCCAGGTAGTTTTCTCGCTCGATCACCTCGACCCGGAATCCGCGTTCGGCGAGTCCGGTCGCCGCCGCCAGACCCGCGATTCCGGCACCCACCACGACCGCCGTCGGTCGCTGCCCGTCGCTGCCGACGTCCGCGCGACCAACTCGGGCCGGGTGTCGCTCCCTGCGCGGGTCTCGCCCCAGTTCGGCGAGCACGGGGTCGCGCGTCATTGCCGCACCTCTTCCTGTCGCTGTCGCGCACGTTCCCAGCACAGCAGTACCCCGGTCACGAGCGCGAACCCGAAAAAGAAGTCCTCCACGGGAATGTCCCACGGAAACCGCAGGCCGAGAATGTGATCCGGGTTGTATCGGACGATGGGTGCGTCGAGTGTGGTCAGCCAGCCGTCAACGGGTATCTGGAAGCCGAGCACGATCGCCATCGATATCCAGTAAGCAGGCCTGCCCAGCAGCCCGGTGCGCAGTACCGCGAACTCGACGACACATACGGCAAGCACTGCCACGACCGCGGGCAGCGTGTATCCGATGCCACCGAAGTTCATCCTCGTCCCTCCACGCGACTCCGGCGGTGGGCTCGGCTGCGGTGTGCGTGGCCGAGCATGGTGTCGACCGCGACGAAAGTGAGCAGCCCGCACAGGGGAACGACCATGAAGAACAACAACTCCTCGATAGGCATCGCCCCGGGCAGCCGTAGCCCGATGATGTACCGCTCGTTGAAGTTCCACACCTGACCGGCGATGGCCAGCAGATCCCAGATTATGAACACTGCCAGGGGTGCCAGCGCGCTGAGCAACAACCGCGGTCTGCGATACACGCCGGGGCCGACGAACTCCAGCGGCGCCGTCAGAACCAGACACGCGATCAGAACGAAAAGATAGTGCCACTGCTCCACAGCGTCTCCTAGGTGGATTCAGGCGACACAGTGGGTGTGCGAGCCGGCTCCGGAACACGGCGCAACCGCCCCTCCGGACGACGCCGAATCCACCACGCGCGAACCAATCCGGCCCCACCGACCTGGACGCGGCGGGCAGTGCTCACTCTGGCCCGCCGTCCGAAGACCTGGAAGTCGTTGTCCTCGATGCGATCCAGTATCTCGGAATACAGTCGCAGCGCGGTCGCGACACACGGCCGCGAGCGCGGCACCAGGGACTCGATCCCGGCGCGGGCGTAATCGTATATATCCCTGGTGATTTCGTGCTGAGCGGCGAGCGCTTCGCGTACCCGCGGGTCCACCCGTCGATGTCGGCTGCACCACAGCAACAATTCCCGGTCGACGTTATGGGCGGCCAGTTCGTCGGCGGGCAGATACACCCGGTCGCGGGCCAGGTCCTCGTCGACATCGCGGAGAAAGTTGGTGAGCTGGAACGCTTTTCCCAGCGCTGCGGCATATGGTGCGGCGGCCGCGGCGCTCTCGGTCGGTCCGAGAATCGGCAGCAACTGGAGCCCGATCACTTCGGCGGAGCCGTAGACGTAGCGGTCCAGCGCGGCACGGTCCGGATAGTCGGTGATGGAGAGGTCCATCCGCATGGAGGCCAGGAAGGCGTCGAACAGATGGCCTGCGATGGCGTAGCGATCCGCGGTGTGCAGGACGGCCGCGAGCACCGGGTCCCCCGCACCGTCGGCCGCGGCGAACCGCCGCGCCAGCAATTCCAATCCCGCTGCGCGGTCGGCCACAGTACGGGCTGGGTCGAACTCGTCCAGGATGTCATCCGCGCGGCGGGCGAACCCGTACAGCGCGTGCACCGCGGGGCGCTGGTCGGGGGCCAGGAGGCGGGTGGCGAGAAAGAACGTCTTGCCATGGCGGGCGTTGAGTAGTCGGCAGGCCTGATACGACGCTTGCAACTGCGGATCGGTGATGCCCGCGGCCTCGAGTTCTGTGCGTGTCATACCGCTGCTCCTCAGAGGATGGTGCGAGTCGATGTGGCGGCGCGGCGCCTGATGTAGGAGTGCCCGGTGATGCGGTCGGCGGCCAGGCGTCCGGAAATGAGCACCGGCGGAATACCGACTCCAGGAACAGTGGAACCACCAGCTAGCACGACGTTGTCGAAGCCGCGAATCATGTTGGCGGGCCGGAAGGGGCCGGTCTGCGCGAAGGTGTGCGCGAGGGCGAACGGGCTACCCGCGACCATATCTTTGCCTGCCCAGTCGGTCGGCGTGACGACGCGCAACAACTCGGCGTTGCGCCAGGCCCTGGTACCGAGGCGCCGCTTGGCGATATCCATGACCTGTTCGGCGTAGGACTGCTGGAAGCTCGGCCAATCAATCAGCCCGCGTTGCAAATTCGGCGCTGGGGCCAGCAAGAACAGCAATTCGCGCCCGTCCGGTGCCAGGCTGGGATCGCCCGCAGTGGGGCGAGTGAGCAGCAGCGACGGATCCGACATCACCCGCCCCTCGTCGATGATCTCGCGGAAGGCCGACTGCCACGCCGCACCGAACAGCAGTGAATGGTGCGGGATCTCGTGCAGGCCGGGATCACCCGCGATGTGTAGAACGACGGCGGAGGGTGCGGGCCGGGTTGCGAGCGGGCGTCGTGAGCGGTGGCCGAGCAACTCGTAGGTGCGATGCAACTCGGTGGTCAAAACGATGGCGTCACAGGCGATTCGCTCGTCCTCGTCAGTTCGCACAGCGGTAACTCGGCCGCCTGCGCACTCGACCTGGGCCACCGTGCTCTGGTACCGGAAACGCACCCCGGCGTCGGCGGCCGCGGCGGCGAGTGCGTCGGGAACCGCGCGCATGCCGCCGCGCGGAAAGAACACTCCCGACATCGTGTCCATGTGGGCGATGACCGCGTAGGCAGCCAGAGCCTGGTCAGGTGCGACGCCGGCATACAGCGATTGGAAGGTGAAGACTCGGCGCAGGTCGGGATCGGAAATGTACTCGGCCACTTTGCTATTCCAGGTGCGGAAGCCGCCGAGCGCCGTCAAGCGTGCCAGCGCGGGCGTCACCATCGACAGCGGCGAATCGAAATTCGCCCCGATGAACCGATCGAACTCGGCTCGATACAGTTTGTTCAGCCATTCGCGCAGCCGCCGATACCCGGCGGCCTGCTCAGGACCGGCGAATTCGGTGATCGCGTGCACCATGGTTTCCTCGTCGCTGTGCACGTCGAGGGTGCGTCCGTCCGCGTAGACCGCATGGTAGGCGGGTGTCACCGGGCGCAGGTCCAAGCGATCCTCGGTGCGCTCACACACCGCGTCGAAAACCTCGTCGAGCAGATCAGGCATCGTGAGCACGGTCGGGCCGGTGTCGATACGGTAGCCGCCCAAGTCCAGTCTGCCCATTCGCCCGCCAGGCACCGCTTCTCGCTCGACCACGGTGACCTCGCGACCTCGCCCGGCCAGATGGATTGCGGTGGACAGCCCGGCCAGTCCGGCGCCTACCACTACGACCTGATCACTACGTCCGGTCACGGTGCGCATCGTCTTCTCCTCATCACAGCTGCCGTGCGGTGCACAGCAGCGCCATCTCGTGCAGTGCCGAACGCTGAGCGGGATCCAGTCGGGCGGTGTCCACTGCCCGCTGTGCGTCCTCCACCCGCTCGGCGATCATGGATTCGATCCGTTCCGGGGCACCCGACGTCGCGATCAAGTCACGGCACCGTGCTATTGCGTGGGCATCGAGTTCAGGTAGGTCGAGCAGGGCGGTCAGCTCGTGCCGATCCGCAGCGTCCGCGAGACTCAGCGCGGTCACCACAACGCTGGTCGCTTTGCGCTGTCCCAAGTCGCTGTCGCCCGGCTTGCCGGTGGTCACGGCCGAGCCGAAGATGCCGAGCAGATCGTCGCGCAACTGGAACGCCTCCCCGATCCGTGCTCCGTACCGGCCGAGCATCCGCAGTGTTCGATCCGAGCACCCGGCCAGGTCCGCACCCAGTTCCAGCGGGCGCAACACGGTGTAGTTCCCCGACTTGGCGCGCGCGATGGTAAGCACCGTATCCAGGGTCGGCACCGCGCGCACGTCGTTGGCGAGGTCGGCGAACTGGCCGACCGCGAGCTCGATCCGCATGGCGTCGTAGCGTGGCCATATTCGTTGCAGCGCAGACGATTCCACACCGCTGGCACGCAGCATCTGCTCTGCCCAGACCAGACACATATCGCCGAGCAGGGTGGCGGCCGAGGCACCGAAACGGGCGGACGAGCCGGGCATTCCTCGATCGCGGTGGCGGTCGGCCAGGCGCAGATGGGCCGCAGCACCGCCGCGCCGCAACACGCCGTCGTCCATCACGTCGTCTTGCAGCAACGCGAACGCGTGCAGCAGTTCCAGTGCGGCCGCCGCGCGTAAGGCCGCCGGGTCCGGTTCGGCGCCGCACAGCCAGCCCAGGTACATGAAGGTCGAACGCAGGCATTTGCCGCCGATTGCGTACTGGCGCAACACTTCATCCACGCCTGCACCCTGCAGTTCCTCGACGCGGACCGAGGACAGGAAGGAATCCAATTCGCTCAGCACCCGCTGACGGACGACCACGCGCCAGCGCTGGAAGTCTGTGCCGATATCCGTGTCGTCGGCCGGGCTCAGCGCGCTGACCGAGAACGGGCGGCCTCGATCGAAAGACAGTGTGCTCATGGGCTGTTCCTCTGTCGACCGGCGGCGATGTCACTCACTGGCGGGCATTCCCGTTGTCGCACAGCGGGTGTGGCGCCGAGCTCCTCGAGCACCGCGGCGATGGTGTCGAACGGTGATGATCGGGAGATTTCGGCGGCGATGCGCTGTGCCGCGATACGAAACCGCTTGTCCCCCAGTACCTGATCCACCGCCGAGGCGATGGCTGCGGAACTAGGGCGCGCGCGCCGCAGGTCGATGCCCGAGCCGGTGTACGCGACTCGTGCCGCGATTTCTGGCTTGTCGGCGTTCTCCCCCGCGACGATGAGGGGGACGCCATAACTCAATGCCTGCTGTACGCCACCGTAACCACCGTTGGTGATCATCACATCGACGTGTGGCAACAACTGTGGATACGAAACATATTTGCTGACATAGGCATTCGAGGGCAACGGCCCGAGCCGATCGCGTGAGCCGCCGGTGCTCGCCACGACCACCAGATCGGATCGCCGACCCAGCGCGGCCAGCGTCGGCCGGAGCAAGTGGCCGAGATCGCCGTTGTCCCAGGTTCCTTGCGTCACATGGATGATTCGCTTGCCGGTCATCAGCGCGTCCCACCATGGCGGCAGTGCGGTCTCAGCAACAGCCGGACCGGGTATCGGCCCGGTGAACACCACCGAGTGTGGTAGGTCCCGTCGTGGGTATTCGAAGCCGGGCACGCTGAACTGCAGCAGACGATCGGCTAGCACGGGCCAGTCGAGCAGGAAGACCGACGCGGATCCGGCGCCGAGTTGACGGATGGCGGCGTCGAGCCGACCCTGGTCGGCACGGAAAAGCACTTGCCGCACAAACGTATTCATCGCCGAGTAATCGCGTCCCGCCACCGGTTGCCAGCCGATACCGAACGGTGGGCAGTCGGTGCTGCACAGCGTCAACGGGCCGACCCCGCACACCAGCACCGGCGGGCGCGCGCCGCCCGAAACCAATAGCGGAATCGCGCCGGTGAACATCGAATCGACCAGCACGGCATCGTAATCCGCGCGGCCGAGCTCGGTGACCAGCGCCGCGTACTGTGCGGCCAGCGGTGCGAGGAATGCCGAGCGGAGTTCAGCGCGGCCGGTTCGCCACCGTCGTATCACCCTTGGGCCGTGTCTCGATGCGGTCGGCCTGACCACGGGTTCCGCGGGCAGCGCCGACAACAGCAGATTCTGGTCGGTGGCGGTGTCCCGAAACGCCGCACCGCTGAGCATCCGGACTCGATGCCCACGCTGCCGCAAGGCACCGGCGACGGTGATCATGGGCAGAACGTGTCCCGGAATCGGGCTCGCGGCAACCAGATATCGACCCATCCAGACATTCCTTCGCTGATCCGTCATCCGACGACGATGTGTCCGCGCACGGCCGCGGATCGCGACATCGTGCGGCCACACGACGCTGTGCGGCCGCACCACGCCGGCACCGACCGGTACCGCACTTCCGTGCCGCATCGAGCACTCCCGCGACCCGCCGCGGATCGCGAATGGCGAGCGAGTAGGTCCGGCCAGATGGGGAACGCCTCCGCACGATGGACCCACATCGACTCCTTTCGAGTGCGGGCACAGCACCATCGTACGCCAAAACGATGCATAAGTGATGCACACATTGCTGACAACTATTTCAGAAATTTAACTATCTGACAACCTCGCGGGCAAGGGCGACATCGAACCGTGCGACCGTTCGACCCGCCCATCAGACAGGACAAGCGAGCCGAGCCACCCGCTCGACAGCGTCCTCCAACGAGTTCACATGCTGTATTCCGGCAGGCAGATCACCGCCATACCATCCGGGCCCAGCCGCGACCACGCCGGAGGCACCGGCCTGCGCGACGCCGACCGATCCCAGGTCCGCGGTGGCGTTCGATTGCGACCACAGCACAACCACCGGCGTCCGACCAGGACGCGAGACTGCTTCGGCGAGAGCCGATTCCGGCATCGACTGACCGAGAAACACAGCGAGGATCCCGCGTTCGGCGAGCGCGGCGCGCAGCACCTCGAGTGGCAGCGCGTGATTCTCCCGCGTCGTACACGCCAGCAGGACCGGCACCTGCCCGGCACCGTACTGCGGTGGTGGAATCACCCGGTGCAGGCTTGTCGCAACCGCCCAGGACAGGTGATGTTCGACGTCGATGAACCCGCCGCCGCGCTCTTGACGGCCGACGATCTCGGCAAAAGCAGGGCGGCACAGTCGATTCCAGGTATCAATCACCCCGTGATGGATCATGTGGGCGGTCAGCACGGCCAGCAACGCCGCCGAGTCGAGCTGTTGCGCCGCGTCGAGCACGGGAGTGACATCGCCGAGTACGGGCACCGTGCTGGCCACCCGCGCTGCGCTGGCCGGGCTCATACCGGCCCGCACCAATGCCACCATCTGACCGACAACCGCGACGTCGGTCCGGGTGTAGAGGCGATGCTTGCCTGGCCGGTGCCAGCCAGGCGGAAGCCCGTAACGCTGATTCCAACTCCGCAACGTCGCCACCGGAATACCGAGCGTTCGCGCCACGGCACCGACGGTGAATTCACCGCCGGACTCTGACTGCTGCCGCGAGCTCGTCACCAGCGCACCAGGAACACACTGATCGGCCACCCCGCGAGGACATCCCGTTGTCGATCGTGGGGCGAGCCGCGACGACCGGCCCCCTGCGTATTGCGCGGGGCGGCGGTGCTCTGCTTGCTGCCGTGCATTCATCCTCGCGCCGTTGTTGCGTGATATAACGAATACCCAGCCTATCTCAGATATGATGCAGTAACGATGCACTCGATAGGTAGCGTTGAATTCCTGGAGTGAGGTTATCGACGAGGCGTAGCGGCCCCAAGCACTCAGCCCGCAAACATTTCAGATTCTTAACTATTAAGCAAACAAGGTGATCGCGAGCGTTAGGCTGACGCTCATGACGGAACAGGATGTACCGCCGGCCCCAACCGGGGTGACCTCGAACGAACGCGCGGCACTCGAAACCGAGATTGCGACCGACATCCGCGCGCTCACCGCCGTCTCCGATCAGCTCGGGCACCTGTTCGCACGATCGAACGACCTGCGCCCCAATGATTTCCGGGCACTCCTGCACATCGCGACCGCCGAGTTCGCCGGCTCGCCGATCACGCCCGGCCAGCTGGGCAAGCTCATGGGCATGACCTCCGCCGCGGTGACCTACCTGGTAGAACGCATGATCGAATCCGGCCATCTACGCCGAGTCATCGATACCAACGACCGTCGACGGGTCATCCTGTACCACGACGAACGCGGGTCGACGGCAGCGCATGAGTTCTTCATTCCAGTGGGCACGCGGACCCGTGCTGCCATGGCGGAGTTCCCCGATGCCGACCTGCGCGCCACTCACCGCGTGCTGTCCTCCGTGATCGCCGCACTGCGAGCGCATTTGGCAGATCCCACAGGTTCGCAGTAACCGGATTCAGCTCCGATACCGCCGCCGTCGCAGGCGGAGGCACCATGACCGTCCATACATCCCGCGAACTCGGCGCAGCCACAGCCGCTTTCGAAGCCGTGCCCACCGCACCCACCGGCCACACCTACCAAATGTGGTTGATCAGCCGCGACGGCCGAGGAGTGCTCGACACCCTGCCCCTCAGCGGTGCGCCCATGCTCGTGCGAATCGGTGACGCCGGACAGGTCGCGATGTCGATCGAGCCACTTGGCGGGTCACCCATGCCCACCGATCCCCGCGTCATGGCGTCGCTGCGCTAGGAGTAGCGGATTTCGTTCGAACGCAGCACAGTTCGACGCACGTTACCGACAGCGCCATCAGCGAGCGGATGGCACTTCCGCGAGTTCGGTGTCGATGGCGCCCGGTGGATTGGCTCGGCCAGAGCGCTGAACGCACACTGGGTGGCACGGCGACGACTGGTCTGAGTAGCCTGGCGAAGCACGGCCTGACAGCTCCGGGGCTTCACTCCACCCGCTACGGACAGGATGCGCCAATGACAGTGCTCGTCGCGGGCTCGACCGGCTTCGTCGGCAGCCGATTGTGCCAGGAACTGGCCGCCACTGGCCATGCCGTTCGTGCCATGACCAGGCATCCGGAGTCGTATCGAGGCAGCGGTGACCCCGTTGTCGGCGACGTTGCCGAGATCGGCTCGCTGCGTTCCGCCCTCGCCGACTGCACCGCCGCGTACTACCTCGTCCATTCACTGGCGGAAACAGATTTCGAGCGCCGTGATGCTGAAGCAGCCCGCAACTTCGGCCGTGCCGCCGCCGATGCGGGCGTGCGCCGGATCATCTATCTGGGCGGGCTCGGCGAGGATTCCGACGACCTGTCCGCGCATCTGCGCAGCCGACGCGAGGTCGAGGGGCTGCTTGCCGCGGCGGGCGTTCCGGTCACCACGCTGCGTGCGGGAATCATCGTCGGCCATGGCGGCATCTCCTGGGAGATCACCCGGCAACTAGTGGAGCATCTGCCCGCGATGATCACGCCACGCTGGGTCCGCACCCGGACTCAGCCGATCGCGGTCGACGACGTGGTCCGCTACCTGGTCGGAGTTCTCGATTCGCCCGAAACCATCGGGTGCACTTTCGACATCGGCGGACCGGACGTGCTCGAATACATCGACATGCTGCGCCGGGTCGCCCGGATCGAGGGCCGCCCTTTGCTGGTGGTCCCGGTCCCGCTGCTCTCGCCACGACTGTCCTCGCTGTGGCTATCGCTGGTCACCGACGTGGACACCACCACAGGGCGCGCACTCGTCGATTCGATGAGCAACGAAGTGGTCGTGCGGGACAACAGCATTCGAGGTCTGGTGCCCTTCGAGCCGCTGGGCTACGACGACGCGGTGCTGCGGGCACTCGGCGAACGCGCCAAAGCCGGGCGAACCACATGACTCGTGAACTCAGCCTCGCCGCACGGCGACTCCGGGTCGCCGCCGGCGCGGTCGCCGGTACCGGACTGCTTGGCGCCTCGTTTGCTGCCGAACCGGATTCGCCCGAGTTCTACGGTCTCACCCTCACCACCGCCGCCTCCTGGGCGCTCGGCGGTCTTCTCCCCGACATCGGCGACGTCAAACCGGAACGGCCCATTACCTCGCCTATCCTGATCGGCGCTGGAGCATTCGCCGTCTTCTACGGATGCGCCCTCATCGCCCGCCGAATCCCCTTCCTGCGCAAGGAAATCGCCAGCGTCCTCCGGTACGCCGAAGAAGGACCGACCCCGCGGGTACTGCTGATCACCCTGGCCAACGGCGCCGCAGAGGAAATCTTCTTCCGCGGCGCGGTCTACTCCGTCGCAGGCAGAAACCCCGTCGTCGTCTCGACCGGCGTCTACGCCTGCGTCACCGCCGCAACCCGCAACCCCGCACTGGTGCTGGCCTCGATATTCATGGGTGCCCTGTTCGGTATGCAGCGCCGAGCCACCGGCAGCATCCAAGCACCCCTACTAACCCACATGACCTGGTCGGCCCTGATGCTGCGTTATATGCCACGCCTGTTCCGCTGATTGTGTATTCAGCTGGGCAGCTGTTCGTCGTCAGTAGGTCACGGAGGCTTCCACCGAACGGTCGAGAATCTCGCTGTGTCGACTGCCCCAACTCGCGTTTGCGCTGGTCGAGCCCGGGTATTCGGCCGCAGAAGGAGAGGTTGCGCGATGCCGATTCAAGACGTTGTGGCAGAAGCGAAGTCGACCGGACCGCTGGATCTGCGGTGGCGAACCTGGCGGGACGCGTTGTGGCGCACGGTGCTGCAGTTCTGGAACGATAAACTTACCGATTGGGCTGCGGCGCTTACCTATTACGGTGTGCTTTCGCTCTTTCCCGGCATCATCGTGCTGACCGCGATACTCGGGTTGCTGAGCCCCGCCGCGACCCAGTCGTTGATCGCCGCCATCCAAGACGTCGGATTCGGAAGCGAGACCGGCGTGGTGGTGGACTCGATCAAAGAGCTGCAAGCCAGCCGCTCGTAGCAGGTCCCGTGGCAATTCTCGGACTTCTGGTGGCGTTATGGACGGCGTCAGGATACGTAGGAGCATTCATCCGCGCCGCGAACTCGATCTACGAGGTCGGCGAAGGCCGCCCAATGTGGAAGACGCTTCCCCTGCGGATCGGGTTGACCTTGGGGCTAGTACTTTTGGTGACACTGTGCGCATTCGGGATCGTAACCACAGGTACCCTCGCCGACCGTCTCGGACAATGGCTCGGCATCGGCGCGGCCGGAATCACCGCATGGGAAGTCTTGAAATGGCCGGTCCTCGCACTGGTGATCGGACTGGTGATCGCGCTGCTGTACTGGGTGGCACCCAATGCCGAACAACCCGGATTCCGTTGGCTGACACCAGGTAGCGCGCTCGCGGTCCTCCTCTGGATCGCGGCCTCAGCCGGATTCGCCTTCTACGCCGCCAACTTCGGCTCCTTCAACAAGGTCTACGGATCCCTCGGCGGCGCAGTGGTCTTCCTGATCTGGTTGTGGCTCACCAACTTAGCGGTGCTGCTCGGTGCGGCATTCGATGCCGAACTGCTGCGCGGGCGCGGGATCGAGCAAGGCCACTCCCCCGACAAGACGCCTTTCCTGCCACTACGCGACGACCCGACGAACTAGTGAACTCCGGCAGCAACGGCTCGACCAGCGCCCACAACCCGTCCGGTGCCAGCCTGCGCGGCAACTCGTCGATCACGGCCGGACATCATGCCGCGCAACCGAATCCGACACACGGCAAACGAGGAGCGGCAAGCTCAGGAGCCGATGGGTCGGAGCTTCTCGCCTTGGACGGAGGGACTCGTCACGCAGACGACATCGGGTTGCTTGCCCGTCGCGGCGAGTCGATCCACGGCAGCAAGACTCGGAGGATTGCTCGGCCAGCCGTTGGGGCCGGCCCCTGCCGTCCGATCAAGTCGAGGCGATACCGAGTTGATGGGCAACGTCACAGCGGATCGACCCGATCGATGCTCGGCGGCTCGGGCAGGGCGGCGCCTTCTCCGCGGCAGCGACGGAAAGGCCTCTCGCGAGTTGGGCGATACCTCCATCGGCGATCCGTTATCTGATTGTCTTGCTGGGGCTTTGGCTGTTCTCACGCAGAGTGGTGTTGTCGTCGCGCAGGCGAGCGTTGTCTGTATGAAGGTCAGCGTTGGCGTCCTCGAGGTCGAGGATGCGGCCGATGCCTGCGAGATTCACTCCAGCGGCCGCCAAGGTGGTGATTCGCCGTAGGCGTGCGATGTCGTTGCTGCTGTAGCGGCGGGTGCCGCCCTCGCTTCGAGCCGGGGTGAGCAGGCCGTGGCGTTCGTAGAGCCGCAGCGTCTGCACGCCGATCCCCGCCAGATCGGCAGCCACGGAGATCCCGTACACCGCTTGATCGGGGTTGGGCAGATGTGATTCCAGCTGGGGCTCCTCGGGCATCGCTCTCCTCATCTGTCGGCCTAGGTCAGTTTTTCTATTGTAGCTACTTGCATTCATCTGTCGATAGTGCTAAAACAAATCTATGCCAGATGACAGAGGTTATCTGGCCCGATGATGAAGAATGGAGTGTGTTGGAGGTGGCGACCATGCTGATGCGTACCGATCCTTTCCGCGATCTGGACCGTTTCACGCAGCAGGTGTTCGGCACAGCGGCGCGGCCCGCGGTGATGCCGATGGACGCCTGGCGTGAGGGCGACGAGTTCCTGGTCGAGTTCGACCTGCCGGGAATCGACCCGAAATCGCTTGACCTGGACATCGAACGCAATGTGGTGACCGTGAAAGCGGCGCGCCCGGAACTGGATTCGGGGCGGTCGATGATCGCCGCGGAACGCTCCCGTGGCGTGTTCAGCCGCCAGTTGTTCCTCGGTGAGGGTCTCGATACCGACCACATCCGCGCCGACTACACCGATGGTGTGCTGCGCCTGGCGATTCCGGTCGCGGAGAAGGCCAAGCCCCGCAAGATTCAGATCGAACACAGCGATCGGCGTCAGGCGATCAACGCCTGACCGGCCCGCGCTGGGCGGCCCCGACAGCTGGGCCGCCCAGCCATCATTCGACAACGGCGGCCAAGAGGCAGGCTATGACCACCACCGACTACGTCGGGCAGCGCAGCGTCGCCCATGATCCCGACTCCGCAGCGGCAGTGACGCGATGAACGCCGAGTCCCGCGCAGTGAAAATGCGCCTGAGCTGGGTTCACTCGGCTGCGGTGCTCACCGTGTCCGGTGAGGTCGACGCAGTGTCGGCACCACAGCTGCAATCAGAGATCGAGAATGCACTCGGTTACGAACCATCGTTGCTCGTGGTGGATCTGTCCCAGGTGGGGTTCTTCGGATCTGCGGGGCTCAGCGTGCTGCTTCTCGCGCTGGAGACGATGAGAGAAGACAAACTGCGAGTGGTCGCGTCTCCGCAGGTGCGGCGACCCATCGAGGTGACCGGGCTCGACGCGATACTCGGGCTGTTCGAAACATTGCACGCCGCGCTGACCTTTGGTGAAACCCCCAGCACCACTGGCTAACCCGCGATTTCGACATCAGGACCGGATACCCCGCGAATACCGCGTATCGACCAGGGTGAGATCGCGCCGAAATCATTGCGCGGTAACCCGGATCGTGCGCAGTCGTGCCGCGCCCCTGCCGATGGCCCGGCGGAGTGAATCCGTATCGGCCCCGATCGTGGCCAGCGCGTCTACGAGGGGTGCCTCGGTGTGGTCGTGCGGGCTGTTCGTCACGTGCACCTTCCAAGACGGAGCGTCAACCGCCGCCGGCCTTCGCGTGAACCAAGGTTCTGTATCGAAGGTTTCGCCGGTTCCAACGCGGGAAAGCCGGGCATGAACCCAGCTCGAAACCGTTACCCTAGCTAGGAGTTCCGATGTCTACCGACGCAATAGTGCTGTTACGCGACGACCACAAGGCCATCCGCAAGCTTTTCCGCGACTTCAAGAACGCAGGTCCCACTGCGCATGCGACCAAAGGCAAACTGGTCGACAAGATCATCGAAAAGCTGACCGTGCACACCTACCTCGAGAACGAATGCATGTACCCGCAGGTCCGCAAGCTGCTGCCCGACCTGAGCGACGACATCCTCGAATCCTACGAAGAACACCATGTTGCCGACGTGCTGGTGATGGAACTGCTCGGCATGAGTCCCGACGACGAACGGTTCACCGCCAAAGCGACGGTGCTGATCGAGAACGTCGACCATCACATCGATGAAGAAGAAGGCGAATGGTTCCCCAAGGTGCGAGAACGGTTGGGGCGCAAGGAACTCCAAGAGATCGGAGAACAGATGATCGAGCTGCGCAAGAAGGCGCCGACCTCCCCGGCGCAGCCGTCGGCACTGAAGAAGACCGTTGACGCGGTGATCTCCTGACACGGCACTCGGGCCTGCCCGATCGACGGGTTTACCTCTCCCGTCCTGAGGTAGTCGGCCGAAGAAATGGCGTAACTGTCGACGAAGGAGTTGGTCATGGGATTTGCTGAACAGCAGCAGCCGGTTCCCGGAGTACAAAGCCAGATGAGCCCGGTCCCGGATTGCGGTGAAAACAGCTACCGCGGGTCGGGCAAACTCACTGGCAAGGCCGCCGTCATCACCGGCGCCGACAGTGGGATCGGTCGAGCGGTGGCGATCGCCTTCGCCCGCGAAGGCGCCGACGTGCTCATTTCTTACCTGAACGAGGACGACGACGCCAAGGAGGTCGCCGATCTGGTGACCCAGGCCGGCCGCAAAGCGGTCCTGGTGTCAGGCGATCTGGCTGACGCGGGTCATTGCCGGGCAGTCGTCGAGCGAGCTGTGCAGGAATTCGGCAAAATCGATGTGCTGGTCAGCAATGCGGCCTATCAGATGACGCACGAGACGTTGGAAGAGATCAGCGACGAGGAATTCGACTACACCCTCCACGTCAACGTCAGCGCCTACTTTCGCCTGGTCAAGGCCGCATTGCCGCACATGCCCGCAGGCGGGTCGATCATCGGCAGCTCTTCGGTCAATTCCGATATGCCCTCGCCGACCCTGGCCCCCTACGCGGCGACCAAGGCCGCCATCGCGAACTTCTCGGCCAGCCTGGCACAGCTACTCGGCGATCGCGGGATCCGCGTGAACAGCGTTGCGCCAGGACCCATCTGGACACCACTGATCCCCTCGACGATGCCCCCGAAGAAGGTCGCCAACTTCGGCGACGATGTCCCGCTCGGCCGTGCCGGCCAGCCCGCCGAACTCGCCGCCACCTATGTCCTGCTGGCCTCGGACGACGGCAGCTACATCTCCGGCGCGCGCATCGCCGTCACCGGCGGCCGCCCGATCCTGTGAACGACGCCATTCGAACCCCGATGACAGCGAAATCGACCGGGTATCCGCAGCCCAGGAAGGCTATCAACGGCCGCTCGAAGATGGACACGAGCCAACTAGCGAGGTAGTTGTCGAGCTCGGATCGGGGCAGATCCTAGAGCGCGGCGACGATGGCTACGGCACGGTCGATCTCTTCCTCAGTGTTGTAGTAGTGCGGCGACAAGCGCACGGCCGGGTGGATGCCGCGTTGTTCGGTGTCGAATTGGTTGTGTTCTGCGACGGTTGTACTGACGTTGATCGAGTGTCGGGCAAGTTCAGCGGCGACGTGGGCGGCGCTGCGGCCGGTGACCGTCGCGGTAACCAAGGCACACTGCACCGCGCCGAGGTCGTGCACGCTGATGGTGTCCAACTCGCGCAGGCCATTACGCAGACGGGCACCGAGTTGCTGAGTACGTTGCCCGATCACCTCCAGACCCAGATCGAGCGCTTGGGCGACCGCCGCACCCAGCCCGACCACGTTTATGTAGCTGTTCTCCCAAGTCTCGAATCGCCGCGCCCCCTCAGCCCAGGTGAAGGAGCGGCCGCCATCCCAAGTGGCAGAACGAATTTCGGCAACATGAGGATCGATGCGCGACAGCGCCGCGGTGCGAGCGTAGAGAAAACCGGTGCCACGGGGGCCACGCAGGTATTTACGTCCGGTGCCGGTCAGGAAATCGCAACCGAGTTCGACGACATCGGTGGGGAACTGACCGACCGCCTGTGTCGCATCGAGTAGGTAGAGCACGTCGGCGGCGCTGGCGATTCGACCGACCTCAACTGCGGGATTGACCAGACCTCCACTCGTCGGAACCCAGGTCAGTCCAATCAGTTTGACGCGCTCGTCGATCAAATCGGCTAATGCCGCCGTATCGATCTGCCCGGAGTCGTCGTCGGGAACGACCACGACTTCCGCTCCCTGACGCTGGGCTGCCTGCAAGTACGCGAGCACGTTGCTGCCGTACTCATTGCGGCCGGTGAGAATCCGATCACCAGCGCGCAGCGGGATCGAGTAGAACGCGGCGTTCCACGCATGTGTGGAGTTATCGAACAGCGCAATCTCTGAACTGTCGGCGTTGAGCAGGCGCGCGAGCGCTCGATAGGTCCCCGCGATCTGATCTGCCGACTCCTCGGCCGCCTCGTAGCCACCGATAGACGCCTCCAACTGGAGGTACTCAGTCATCGCCGCCAACGTCGCGCGCGACAGCAACGCCGCGCCCGCATTGTTCAGGTGGATCCGGTGCGCACACCCAGGTGTATCCGCTCGCAACTGTTGGATATCGAACTCGCGCACGATTCTCCTTTTGGCCCACCGGTTTTCGCGAGCGTACCTGGTCACCGCATTGCTCGCGCACCGGTTTCATAGGTCGGCCCCTCGGAGTCGTCATTGAGGAAGAACTTCCAGGGCGCACTCGACCAGTCTCAGCGGGAAACGCGTTGGCCACAACGGAACACAGCACGGACTTCATACGGCACCTACCTGTGGCAGAACAGCGCTCGCGACTTGTTCGACATCGCCATCCGACAGCAAGGCCGAGTCAATGACGCCCGACTATGGGCAGGCCACCATCTGGCAGCTGCGGCCCTGGAAAACGGTTGGGTGGCGGTGGCGGTGTCCTGGCGAACGGCGGCCTTCTTCCACGGTGGCCCCGGTGCCGGCGAGTACCTTCGGATCGAGGGCTACCAAACTGGGCGGTCGATTCGCCGATCGAGAGCGCGACCTTGGGAGGCTTCCATTGCTCGAACATCAACGGGCGCATATCCCCCATGACTGGAATCTGCCGGGAGCTCCCCCGCATGCAGACCGCACCAGTCGATTCGGTGATCCTGATCGACGCCTTCGGCCGCCGGCAAGTGTGGCCACTGTCCGCCGGAACCGTGAGCCCGGCAGCCTGGCGAGAGGCGAGAAACGTCACCCGATGAGGATGAACCGCTCACCATAGGCTACTGTTGATCAAGCGCGTGACATGTCACGCCAAGCGTCGTAGATCGCATTCGCTTCGCAACCAGCGCTTGCCGCATCCGCTCTTCTTACGGCGATCGATTTTGCCCATCGGCAATCTCGCCATTCGTGCCCCCGGCGCGGACCCGCAGGTCCGCAGACGGCTCGGGCACCACCTGATGCCCGAAAGGCACCGCAATACCTATGACTTCTGCTGACATCTCTTTTGCCGCGCTCGGCGTGAGCGCACCCCTGGTGAAGGCGCTCACTCGCGCCGGAATCACCGAACCTTTTCCGATCCAGACCGATACCCTGCCCGATTCGCTGTCCGGACGCGACGTGCTTGGCCGCGGCCGAACCGGCAGCGGCAAGACGCTCGCGTTCGCCATTCCGATGGTCAACCGTCTGGGCGGCGGCCTCGCCGGCAGACGCGCACCCAGCCGCCCCACCGGCCTCGTGCTGGCGCCGACTCGGGAACTGGCCACCCAGATCGCGGCCGCGCTGGAACCCCTCGCCGCGGCCTATCGGATGACCGTCACCACGATTTTCGGTGGCGTCCCGCAGAACCGGCAGATCCGGGCGCTGCGCGCCGGCGTCGACATTGTCGTCGCCTGCCCCGGCCGGCTCGAGGATCTGATGAACCAGCGCCTGATCTCGCTGGATGCCGTCGAGGTCACCGTTATCGACGAGGCCGACCACATGGCCGACCTCGGCTTCCTGCCCGGCGTGACCCGTATTCTCGCGGCCACCCCGAATGATGGTCAGCGCCTGCTGTTCTCGGCCACCCTGGACAATGGCGTCAACAAGCTGGTCAGCCGCTTCTTGCCGGATGCCAAGCTGCATTCCGTCGATGAGGCGAACTCCCCGGTCGCCGCCATGACCCACCATGTTTTCGAAACCGCGAGCGTCGAAGCCAAGCGTGAGGTCGTACACCGGCTTGCTTCGGGCTCCGGCCGGCGAATCCTGTTCATGCGCACCAAACATCAGGCTCGCAAACTGGCCAAGCAGCTGACCCTCGCCGGAATTCCGGCTGTCGACCTGCACGGCAACCTCTCGCAGGGCGCCCGCGACCGCAACCTCGCGATCTTCGCCGCCGGTGACGCCCGGGTGCTGGTGGCGACCGATGTGGCCGCACGCGGCGTGCACGTCGACGACGTCGAGCTGGTCGTACACGTGGATCCGCCCGCCGAACACAAGGCATACCTGCACCGTTCGGGCCGTACCGCACGGGCAGGCAACTCCGGTGAAGTGATCACCCTGGTGCTGCCCGGCGAACGACGCGACCTGGCCGACCTCATGCGCAAGGCCAAGATCACTGTCACCCCGCAACGGGTCACCGCCGATTCGCCCGTGGTAGCCGAGCTCGTCGGCACGATTGCCCCATTCGTCGCCCCCACATACAGTGAGCGGGCAGCACGGGAAGACGACCGCCGCAGCAGTGGTGGACCGCGCCAAAACAGTGGCGGACCGCGCCGGAGCAATGGCGGACCGCGCCAAGGCGGCGGCCGTCGCAACGGCGGTCTGGCGCAAGGGCAATCGCGCGCCAAGCCGCGCGCTCACTCCGCGCGCCGAGCGGCCGTATAGGGCCGATTCGGCGACAAGACCGCACTGCAGCGTTCGATCCCATCCCCGGATGAGAAGAGCGACAGCGGTATGAGCTGATAGCGAATCCTGTGGAGGTTTGTCGGCAGAAGCGCGTCGAGGCTGCTGAATCTGCCTGTTTCCCAACGCAGTCGAGCTGGTCAGGTCTTGACGTGTGCGCCTGCGAGTTTGACCTGACGGCCGATGAGTGACGACTCGACTCGAAGCACGCCGTCCAGGGCGCCGATGCGGCTGGCCAGATAGTCGTACAGCGCGTCGAGGTCGTGGAATACCGCGAACGCCACCAGATTGGTGGTCCCGGTGGTGGCCGCAGCGTAGGCGATCTCCACGTGCCTGGCGAGTGTGTCTGCGACGCAGGCCAATTCGGCGGGCGCGACGGTGAGCCACAACATCGCGTGACAGTGGTAGCCGAACCAGGTTGGATCCAGGTCGATGTCGAAGTAGAGCACTCCGTCTTGCCGCAGTTGCGCCAATCGCCGCCGCACGGTGGACTCCGAGCAGCCCGTCACGGCGGCCAGACCCGGGTACCCGGTCCGGCCGTCCACCGCCAGGGCCTGCATCAGCGACCGGTCCGCATCGGTGAACTCGACCGGCTCGGGTTCATTGGAACCACCGGTGCTCTCGACTGGGCGCAGGCGCGCGACCTGGTCCGGACTCAACGCAACGAGCCGACCGGGCCACCCACCCACGCCGGCTACCCCACGCAGCATGCACTGTGCCGTGACGCCGATGATTCGCGGTGTGCGACTGAGCTTTTCCAGCAACAATTGATCTCCGGCACCGCGCGTCCGCGTGATGCAGACGATTTCCGTACCGCCCGACGCCAGGTGGACCCAGAATGTGTCGTCGCGGCGCGCCAGCGCGGTCGCCACCTCAAGCGCCGCATCCGGGGCACAGCTGATGCGGATCAGCCATTCGACGTAGCCGAGTCGTCGACCGTCGAGGGCACCGACCACTCGTAGCCCCGCAGCCCTGAGCTTGCGGTATCGGAACGCGATCGTCCGGTCCGAGCAGTCGAGCACCTCCGCGATCGAGCTGAATGACGCTCGACCATCGACGGCAAGCGCATGTACCAACTGCTTGTCGAGTGAATCCACCAAAGTTGCCCCCGAATCTTCGGAATCCGTCACGTTGGACGTGCATCCATCCCGGATCTGCCAACTCCGCGTGACACTCCCACTATGGCAGACCATGAGCAGACCTCAGATTCCACCGGCACCGACACCCTCGACCCGGTAGCTCTCACCGGGCGACTGACAGCCCGCATGCGCGCCGTGGAGTCGGCGCGTCCGGACCGCCTCTTCGATGATCCGTTCGCGGCCCGCCTCGCGGGGGTGGCCGGCCAGGAGCTGCTCGACGAGTTCGGCGACAATCCGGCCATCGTGGTGCGGACGCGATACTTCGACGACATGCTTGCCGCGCCAGGCCCGTTCCAAATCTGCATCCTTGCCGCAGGTATGGATTCCCGCGCCTTTCGGCTCGATTTTCCGGCAGGCACCACGGTGTTCGAACTCGACCGGCCTGCCGTGCTCGCGGTCAAGGCTGAACTCATCGACGCAGCACCCCGATGTGTCCGAGTGCCGGTGGGCGTCGACCTGGCGAGCGACTGGACCGGACCACTGCTCGCCGCCGGTTTCGATCCGAACGCACCAACGCAATGGCTGATCGAGGGCCTGACCCAATACCTGCCCGAGTCCGACGTGCTTCGCCTGCTCGACCGGGTCACCGCGTTGTCGGCGCCCGGCAGTCGCCTGCACATGGATGTCGTCGGACGGTCGTTCCTGGAACATCCGGCCATGCGCCCCCTACTCGACCGCATGGTGACACTGCAGGCACCGTGGCTCTTCGGCACCGACCGGCCCGAGGACCTGCTCACCACACGCGGCTGGCGACCCGAAGTCATCCTGATGAGTACCGTGGGAACCCAATTCGGCCGTTGGCCGCATCCCGACCTCCCCCGCGACACCCCTGGCGCGCCGCACGGCTTCCTCGTGCGCGCGGAATGCGGCGCCTGACCGCCTCGACCACGCCGCAGCGCGATGAACCCTGCCCGGTACCCGTTCGTGCGCGCGGCGGTCACGCAGCTGCGCGAGCACGACAACGCGAACAATTCCTCGTTGGAAGCGACATTGTTCTGAAGGGCATCTCAGCCCTGCGCTGAAAGGACCGCGAGCACGCGCTGACGGTGGGATCGACGGACACTCGCGCCGGAATTCCTTTCCCTATCTGCGGGAATGAGATCGATGACGGGCTCATGACGGCTTAATGACCCCCGAGCGGTCGAGTGCTGGTTCGCTGGAGAACGTGTTCCGCCGTCAGGCAAGGTTGAGTCGTTGATGGTGGGTCGTTGGGTTAGGTACTCCCGCGGACGGTACCGCGGGAGTACAGCGGTGCGTTTGAGACAGATCAGGAGTCGGTGTGCAGTTGCGGGTGGGAGCGGTTTTCGCGGGCTACACCATTGAACGGCTCCTCGGTGCGGGTGGTATGGGGTCGGTGTATCTCGCGTGGCATCCGCGGCTGGATCGTCGTGTCGCACTGAAGGTTCTCCACGATGGGTTCGCGGCCGATGCGAAGGCGCGCGCCGCGTTCGAGCGTGAGGCGGCGCTGGCCGCGCGGCTGGATCATCCCAACATCGTTGCGGTGTATGACCGCAGCGACCCCGGCGACCCGGCGCTGTGGCTAACGATGCGACACATCGAAGGTGGTGACGCGAACACGCTGTTGGCCGAGGCGCCCGAGGGGCTGGCCGCGGAGCGGGCGGTCTCGTTGATCGTCGACGCCGCGCACGCCCTGGACTTCGCGCATCGCAGCGGCGTGCTACACCGGGATGTGAAACCCGCCAACCTGCTCGTCGATCGCGACCCACGTGCCGGGGAACGCGCCGTGCTCACCGACTTCGGTATCGCCCGCACCCTCGATGACACGGTCACCCTGTCCAGCGTTGCCGCAACGCTCGCCTACGCAGCGCCGGAACGTTTCCTCAACGAGACCGCCGACCATCGTGCCGACATCTATTCCCTCGGTGCCACTTTCTACCAGCTACTCACCGGGCAGCCGCCGTTCCCCCGTGCTGACCACATCGCCGTCATGGCTGCCCACCTCCACGACAACGCTGCTGCATTGAGCAGCCTGCGCCCTGATCTGCCTGCCGGCATGGATGTGGTGATCGCGACCGCACTGGCCAAACGCCCCGCCGACCGCTACCCCACCTGCACAGACTTCGCCGACGCCGCGGCGCAGGCACTGTCGGTCGGGAGTACGAGCGGGTCGGGCAGATCTCGGCTGCGCACGCAGTCGCGCGTCGCTGTGCCGACACCCGATACCGGACCGGCCGCGGTCACCGCCGTGTCTGCTATGCCACCGGTGCCGAAACCGGCGACCGCGTCGCGTCGGGTCAGCCGCCGGCTGCTGATCGGTGCTGCTCTCGGGCTGCCGGTCGCCGCTGCCGGGGTTGCCGCCGGAACCGTCACGTTCCGATCCGGATCGGAACCAGCCCCGAACTCGGACAACGGAATCGCCACGTTCCGATCCGGATCAGAACCAGCCCCGAACTCGGACAACGGAATCGCCGTCCTCACCGGGCACACGAATCGCGTGAACTCGGTCGCGTTCAGCCCCGACGGGACACTGCTGGCTTCGAGCAGTGCCGACACGACGGTGCGACTATGGAATGTGCGCAGTCGCCAACTCGACGGAGCGCCGCTCACCGGCCACACCAATTCCGTTGCCTCAGTGGCGTTCAGCGCCGATGGATCCTCGCTGGTATCCGGTAGCTATGACACGGTGCGGTTCTGGAATGTGCGCAGTCGCCAACTCGACGGGCCGCCCCTCCCCAACGACCTCTACACAGATGAGGTGGCGTTCAGCCCAGACGGCACCCTGATCGCCCTCGGCTGCCACTGCTATTGGGTGCAGATATTGGATGCGCGAACCCGTGCACAGGTGCAGCTCTTCCACAACAACACCAACGTCAACTTGGGTGCGATCGCGTTCAGCTCGGACAGCGCGCTGCTGGCCGTTTCCGGCGTCGGCGACGACGATATGGTGCAGTTGTGGAACGTCCGTACCGGCCAACCCGACGGACAGCCCCTCAACCAGCGCCGCGCTCGGTCGATGGCGTTCAGTCCGGACGGCACACGACTGGCGATCAGCGACAACAATGCGGTGCAGCTAGTGGATGCCCGCACCCGTCAACCTGTCGGACCACCATTGACCGGCCACACCGACCATGTGCAAACGGTCGCGTTCAGCCCGAAGGGGACGCTACTGGCCTCCAGCGGTGACGACAGAACCGTCCGACTGTGGAACACGACCACCGGTCAACCTGTCGGCCAACCTCTCACTGGCCACACCGACAAGATTTGCTCAGTCGCATTCAGCCCGGACGGCACACTGCTGGCCACCGGCAGCGCCGACAACACCGTGCGGGTGTGGGCGACTCCGTAACCATCACATATTGCCGGGTAGGCCGGGCGCATTGCTGCGCCCGGCCCCCCTCAGAACCGGACGTGCACGATTTCCATGCATCCGGCTCAAGGCAAGCCCTTGGCGGGCTGATGTGGTGTCGGGCTGCCGTTGTCGGCAGCGTGTGTGGATGAGACGGAGTTCGGATTGGTTCGGTGCCCGGTCCCGTAAGGTGATGGCGTTGTTGGTGATTGCCTTGCGGGTCGCCGCCAGCCACTGTTCCCATTCGCCCGGGGTTTGTGGCGGGTGCTCGGCGTGCAGGAGTAGCTCGCCGCATCGTGTGCAGTGGCCGTGCTGGGCTTGGAGTAGCTACGCCGACCACGCCGCGATCGGGGCATCGGCGTTCTCGCCCAGCTCACGCTGATGCCATTTGGCTTCGGGGTGTTCGTCGATGTACTGGATGAGCATCCCGAATTGAGTTCCCCAGTCTCCCAGATGATTCTGCCTGATCACCTCAGCGCCCAGGAACGTCAGCACCCGAACCAAAGCGTCCCCGATGACAGTGGTCCGCAGATGGCCGACGTGCATCTGTTTGGCGATGTTGGGTGAGGAGTAGTCGATCACTATTCGTTGGCCGAGCAGGGGTCGTCCCACACCCAAGCGGGAACCGGTGCGGTCACGCAACTGGTTCCAGATCGGCGCATCGTTGAGATCGATATTGAGAAAACCCGGCCCGGACAAGGCGACCGACGCGACGAAGTCATCGACGATGCGTTCGCGGATCGCCGAGGCCACCTCGCCGGGCGGCTGTCGGAGTCGTTTGGCCAGCGAGAGTGCAACATTGGACTGGAAATCGGCGTGTTCCGAGCGTCGGATCAGCGGGTCATTGCCAGCGACCTCCGCGGGAAGCGCGGCTGACATTGCCTCCGTCACCGCAGCAGCGACCGCTGCTGCCAGCGGACGCACCGAATCCTGCACTCCAACGCCGCCTCAGGCTCGGCCTGGAGTTTCGACGCAGTCGGAATGAGGCGGTATGCAATCAGCTGACTCAGCTCTGCTGGATCACCCCCCGCGTGCAGGCCAGGAAAATCCCGCCGGTCTAATTTTCGACCTTGTCGGCGAAATGCTCGATATCGTTGCCTATACCTTCTATCCTGCTTGCAGCTGCCCTGCCATAACGCGGAAGTGAATCATTCTGCAACCGCGTCCTAAGCTGACGGAGCAGTTGAGCGGCAACGTCGTCCATCGGCCTCACTCTGACGCGGCTTCGTCGAGAAGCCCGGTTGACTGTCGAAGGAGATACCGTGAGCACAGACCGCATTGCTGTAGTCACACGAAGGCATCAGCGATGCATCATAGCCGCAATGTCGCTCGCTCGGAAAATGGCCCACTACCTTCACCGGTGGAGAGGTCTTCAGTTATAGACAGACTGAATCAGGTAGACCCACTACTACCTTCGCCAAGAAAACACAGTTACGCCTGGATGGATGGCCTGAAACAGCAGCGGTGCTGGATTCACTCCACATATGCAGAAGGTACTGCCGCGCAACTGTTAGCTGGTCCTGTCGTCAGCCGAGAATACCGGTGCGCGGGCATACTTTGCGCAAGCTTGAAAACGGAGTACCACCGCATTCTGGTCGACTCTGGATGGTGACGTCCGTCGCGTATTGCGCTGGGACGCCACAGCGGTGAATGGGCCGGAACGACGGTGATGCCCCGCAGCAGTGCAGTGCGGATCTCCTTACGCACCCAGTCGTCCGGGTCGGCGAGGTGTCGTTGCAATATTAGGTCAGTCGGACTGCGATCCGGATTCTGTCGAGTCCGGACGTTCGAGGGCGTCCTTTCGCCACTGGCTCGGTGTGATGCCGTAGGTGGCGCGGAAACGTCGGGTGAGATGGGAGGGATCGCGCAGGCCGTGGCTGTAGCCGATCGCCGCGATCGAGCGGTGCCTATTGCTGGCCAGCGCGAGGTCGCTGTGCACGCGCGCCAAGCGTTGGTCGATGATCCACTGCTCGAGGCTGAATCCAGCGCGGGCGAAGACCTTGTACATGTGGCGCACCGAAATGTTGTGGTCACGAGCTACTTCCGCCGGACTCAGATTGGGGTCACTGAGCCGACGCTGAACGTAGTCGCGAATCTGGGTCATCAGGATATCCTCGGGAAAGGATGTCCCGTCCTCGTTTCCGCGCGCAGCTGCCGACATCAAGAAAGTGCGCGTCAATTGAGCTAGCGAATCCCCTAGTTCTGGCGCAGCGAAATCGCGCTCGAGTTCATCTGCGGAGTTTGCCAGCAGGACAATGCTGTTGGCAGTCATGTCATACAGTGGACTGTGTTGGCATCCGCTGAGGGCGGCGCGAATCGTTTCGATCGGCAGATCTATTTTATCGGTTGGGACAATCAGGTTCGCTGACTCGCCGCCCCGCCAGTCTACTGAGTAGGGCAGATCGAGGTACATGACGAACAATCGACCCGCTGAGGCCTCGTATTGCGTGTCAGGATAGGTCAGGCGAGTAGTGCCCCTCGTCTGCACTATGACCAAGAGTCCCGGAGACGACGAACTCCGGATCTGTTTCGGCGTGCGGGTGACGCCGAGTCCGGAATTCGACGACCGCTGCAGGCCGACCTGCCCGAACTGCCAGCGGTGGTAACGCGCGTGGACCACTCCGCCCGAACGTTGAACCACCACGTGCGACGGCGCGGTAGACTCCTGCACAGCGGTCGCTACCACATCGACCCGGTCCCGCGGATCATATCGGTCGGTGTCCAAGATCAGCGCCAAACCGTCCTCCACCTACCCACTCGGGTTCAACCGTGCACGGTCGGCCAATGAGCGTGCACTGACAACCAATTATCGGTTGCCCTGGCGTCGTATGGTTCAAATCCGGGGAACTACCGGAGTAGCTGCGCTACCACGGCAGCCAACCGCGCACTGAGAACCACCTCGCACGGTGTTCTGGTGACGGTGTCTGCTGCACACCCCGCCAATGATGCCGTCGATGTGGAGCAGGCACCGGTCCGCGCGGTGGTCGATCAGTGAAAATCGTTGCACCAGCGCGAGTCTTACCCGCCTGCGGGAATTTTGGACAGTGCCGGGGGTGCCTCTTTAGTGACTCCGAAGCGTGGCGACCGGTCTGCGTCTTTCCAACAAGATCATGCAACTCACCGGAGCATTGCCCAGCGCACCCTTGCATCCACGCTGACGATCCGCGCCGCATCCCTCCGAGGATGTCTGCTACACGCCTCGACGTGTAGCAGACACCCGATACCAGAACACCGTGCCGTGGTTGTTCTCGACTAGGCAGATCACCGAGGAGGGGGGTCGATGATCCGCCCGAGCTGGAACACTACGTTGCATTCTGGTCCGCCAATTGATTGTCGGTGCACGAAGATTGAACGACAGTGCACGCCGTGCCGCTGAACAACGTACAGACTGGTACGCCAATTGCTTTGGATACCAACCAGTTCGGCCACACGGCGACTATCGATCGCACGTCCCACTCGAACGCATCCGGCCGTAACCTGACTCGGATAGCCGGGAAGGCCGCGTCGACCGCCCTCGATGTCGCCGCCCTCCGGAATACATCCGATCACCGTGCCGCGCCTCGGGCAGAAAGCACGGGAAATCGCCGAAAGCTCCACGGCAACGGCGCCGACCCGAGAGTGTGGTTCGGCGATACCGAAGTGGCGATCACCGCGATGAACATCGCGATACAGCTCGGCCACGCCGATGACGCGATACGACTCGCCGCTGAGGTGGAGCTACCGGAGGACGCCTCAGCCGACTTGCAAGCCCTCTACTACCTGACCACCGCCTACGCGTACAGCCTGCGCGGAGCAGACTTCGCCGCCGTCTTCGCGCTGCAACAAGCCGAGCGCGCCTGCCCCGAAGGCATCCGGTACGACTCGATGGCCCACCAGACCCTGCAACGCCTGGCCCGCCGCAACCATCACCTGATCAGGCGAGACTTGGCGCGGCTGCTGAAGGCTTCCGGACTGGACTAGCTACGCAGTCGAGTCTTCGTGTGGGACAACGATGTTCACAAAGGCCGCACATCCGATGGCGGTATCACAGAAGACGCAGTCGGCCGACACGCCTGCGGAGATGCGGTGCCGCTGGGAGCTGGTGGCGTGGTTGGAGAATGTGTCATCCGGAACCATCCGCGCTCGCCCCGGCAACGAAGATCACATCGACACCTCTCGTCGACGCAAGATCGCGTCCTGCTGTCGAAGGGGACTGCTTACCGGCGTGCACTGACGGCCGATCGGAACACGAGCGTCCCCATGTTTCGGTCCGCCGAGAGGTAGCGAGAACAGCGACACTCGTGAGCGCCGGCTTCGGAGGTGTTCGGCAATCGGCGGGTGTCCCGGCTCTGACGACACAGGACAGGAGTTCATCGATGCATTGCCTCAGACCCGCGCTCGGCGCCGCACTGCTGGTGCTTGCCGCGGTGAGCGTACCGGCACTCGCACCGCAACCCGCCAACGCAGATTTTCCGAAGGTCCCCTTCAGCATACGATCCGAGAAATTCAACGACCGGTGCTGGACAATCGTGCCGCTGGAAGACCACCCTGAAGAACCCAACATTTTACAGCAGAAGTGCGACATGTACAACAGTGCACAGCGGCTCCGATACGAACCGGCCAGCAAACATATCGTCAACGACAAGACCGGCGACTGCATAGGAGTCACCTCGACCATTGGCGCGTTTCTGAGCGCGGGCGAATGCTCCAAGTTCCGCTGGAAGCCCGGCAGTCTGCAATGGACATTCGACCAGCAGGGGCGGCTTTCCGTCGGTCCTTTTGATCGTCAAGGCTTTATTTCGTGCGCGGACGCCGGGATAGCCGACCTGCAGGGTCGGCTGTGGGTCCCTGCCGTGGTTTGCCGGGATAAGGCCAGTCAGAAGTGGCGGGCCGACACCAACATCTGACGCTGACATACGCCCGAGGGTCTGCATCGGAACATGTGGCGCTTCAACTGGATTGGGGTAGTACGTGACTCCAGGATCCCCCGGGAGTCTTTATACGCACTGCCCCCGTTCAGGATCGAAATGTGTTCCTGGTGGGCAATTGCGCTCGTAGCGTGCGTACGGGTTACGCACGACATGAACTTGGTGGTGTCGCCGGCCGGATGTGGGTAGTCGCCGTCCTCCTTGCCCGACCAGTCGTACCAGTCGACCAAGCGATCCTCATCAGGCATGACAGGCGTCCCTTCGCGGTGCTGGCGTGCGGCTTCTTCATCAGAGCACGCAAACGACTTCAGCGTCCGCGTTATACGCGAATTACCCTCTCCCAGTTACGTTTACACTCGATGGACGACACGACAGGTAGCCGATGCCGTTCGACCAGGTAGCCAACCACCGCGCGTCGGACACTCGGCAGGGTTATGCGGCCTCGTGGTACAGGTGCTCGAACACTCCCCCGCTCAAGGTCACACCGGTGAGCCTGGCTTCGGCGATCCTCAGCAGATCCAGTGCTACCGATCGATCCGGTGACACGGTGCGATGCACATGATAGAGCCAGCCCGAGGCCCGCAGTAGCTCGACAACCGCCTTGTCGAAATCGGAAATGGCATTTGCCAGATCGAGATTGTTCACGAGAGCCCTTACGCCGTACAGAACAATGGACGCTACTCCCCCGCGAGACGGAATTCGAGAACGAGAGGTGGGATATCACTCACACCACCTCGGGTAGCGCGCCAGATATTTCGCCCGTTCGGCACGTTCACGTTCAGAGGGCCGGGAGCTCACCACACAAGCGCCGATAGGCGGCAAGCAGGGACCGAGTGCCGGAAGCGCCTGTGGGCACACCCGTTTCGTTCCACTCGGTGAAGGCGGCGAACAGGACCGTGCCGGCGACGGCGAGCATGAATCGCACCCGCGAGCGTTCCGCGGCGGGAATGGTTTCGAGCAGTCCGTCGGTGCGCTCGTTCGCCCTGGCCGTTGCCGCCCCCATCAGCTGCGGCGAGGACATGAGGATCTTGTACATGGACGCCGTCGCCTCGACGTCCGCGCTGTCGTCCATATTTGCCAGCACACTGCCGAATGCCTCTTCGATATCGCGCAACCGCACTTCGTGAGGAGCCTTCCGAGTGAACAGCTCGTCGATGGCGTCGTCGAACCCCCACCGGTCGTGCACGAGCGCGCGATCCCTGGTGGCGAAGTATCGGAAGAACGTGCGCGCGGACACCCCGGCGCGCGCGGCGATGTCATCGACGGTCACCTGGTCCGTGCCACGCTCAGCAGCCAATGTCACTGCGGCCGTGTGAATCTCGAGCTCGGTCTGCCGTCGCCGGCGCGCCCGCAGATCCGGACTTCGGCGCTCCACTGAAGCATCTGTGTTCTGCATCACTCCACCCTAACAAAGTGACAGAAATTACCTACATGGCAGATATAGACAACATGGCAGAGTCTGACACAGACGGTTAGCCTAAGGGTAGCCGACCTCCCCTATCAGTGCCGCTGGGGGTTGGTTTCAGGCTTCTCTACCCCGTGCAGTCGAAGGAGCCGAGTCATGACGTCACCACAACTGTTGGTTCGCACGCTCGCACCGAGCGAGGTGTTCTATTTCCGGTCCGGGGTCTACATCGGATATGCCACGCAGGTCCGCGGCACACTCGACTCGGCGGCACTGGCGCAAGCATTCGAAATCCTGCGCAAGACCTATCCGATCCTGTCCGCCCGACTGGTGCTCGACCCCACGAACCAGCCGTCCATCGAGGCGGCCCCAGGACTACCTGCCGCGATCGATGAAGTGGCGGGCCCTATCGATGACCCGCTGTTCGGACTACCTGAGCTGAAAGGCCATGCCGCAGCGATACATACGGTGCACGGAAACGGCGACACCGCCGTGGTCACATTGCTGACCCATCACTCCATCGCCGATGGCCACCACTCGCTGTACCTGCTATCCGAACTGTGGAAGCTCTATACCGCCTGCGCCGCCTACACCGCGACCGCGCCGCAGCGTCATGACTTCCCCTATTCGCTCGAGCAGCTACTCGATCAGCGCGGCATCGACGCCGTTCCCCTCACCGACCTATCGGACCTGGACGCGTTCGCAGCCTTCCCCGGCGTCGACAATCCGCCGCACCCGCCCGAACGCGTTCGCATTCGACTGTCTGCCGCAGACACCGTGGCCCTCCTCGCGACCGGGCGTAGCCATGAGACCACGATCAACGGGCTGGTCTCCGCCGCACTGCTGGCGGCCACCGCACAAAGCCGCGGCATCGACATCGACACCCTCCACTACACCTACCCGGTCGATCTGCGGACCAGACTCACCCCGCGGATCGGCTACCCGGAGGGGACCAACGTGCTGGGAATCGCCCACTTCGTCGCCGACCCGCACAGCGACGACGACCTCCTCGCGCTGGCCCGGAGTGTCACCAGCACGCTGCGCGAGGGACTCGCCACCGGTGAATTGTTCACCGGGAGTGACCAGTTCATGAGCAGCGCCGACGAACTACTCACCAGCGCCGAAGGCCTGTCGAGAATAGTGGTGTCGACGAATTGGGGCGTCATTCCCCGGTTCGCCACCCCCGCCGACCTCACCATCGAAGACTTCCTCCCCGCCATGCCGAACACGCTGATGTCACCGCTGGCGGCACACGTCATCACAACCTACGACGGCCAGCTCACCATTGATACCGCAGATTCCGCCCCCGACGAGAGCAGACTCCTCGCCGACCACCTCCACAATTTGGCGCGGCTCGCCCAGTAAGGCACCGCGTGATCGGGTAGCGACTTCATGGCTCCAGTTCGAGGCACAGGCCGACCTGGTGGCCGCCTGCTCTGGTCTGAACAGGTGCGGGCATGCTCGAGCCATCTGTGCCCAGCGGAACCGGCGTGGTGGACAGCATCGAATACGCCTGGGCGAGCTGGTACAGCGCCTCAGATGCCTTGCCGTGCTTGGCGTCACCGATCGCACGGGCCTCCAGAGCGATGGCTTCGAGCAGAGCGGTGCGGGCGTCGAGCGCAGCGGGGACTTCCCGCACCCGGACCACGGCAGGGGACAGATCGGATTCGGCAGCGGGTTCGATGGGTGTCACGTCTTGAATTTCCACAGTGCTCCTTCGAACGGAAGAGTCTGTCCAAGGCTAGCGTTGCGAACATCCAATGAAACGCGAAAACGTCTTACCGGCACGATAGTTGCCCGTGATGGGATGTTGCGCGGCGTACGCCTCACGTCGATGCAGTTCGTCTCTCGGGCCGTAACCCGTTGTGCCGCATAGTCGGCCGACCCTGGCCACGGCCATGAGGGCGGCGGCTGTGCGTCGCCCAGTTGCTGCTCCTACATTAGGAGTGGTCACTGCGAAAGCGCAAGCGTTCCTACTCGGATGATCCGATGCTTGGCTATGACGACCCGTGTGGCATCGCCCGAGCGCTGGGCCTCATCGGGGAGCGCTGGGCACTGTTGGTGGTACGTGAACTACTCCTCGGTCCGAAACGGTTCAGCGACCTGCGCCGCGGACTGCCAGGCATCAGCGAAAACGTTCTGTCCCAACGCCTGCGCGAGTTGGAACACGCGAACCTCGTGCGCAGGCGCAGGTTCGCGCCGAGCAGCACCTCAGCCTACGAACTGACCGACCGCGGTCGCGAACTCGAGCCCGTGCTGATGGCACTGCGTCGATGGGGCGAGGATGCTCCCCTCAGCGACACCACCAGTCCGGATCTCGGCGTCGACGCCCTGATCCTCGCCTTGACAGGCAAGTTCACCGTCAACGATGCGCCCCTTCCCGACGCCGTCGTCCAGCTACGCCTCGACGATGACCATTTCCGGCTGACGATCAAGAACAGGCAACTCCTGGCCAAACGCGCCGAGGTCGACGGCGCCGACATCACTATCACCACGACCGCTACCACCATGCAGTCACTCGTGTTCGCCGAACGCACAGTCGCCGACGCCGAACGGTCAGGCGACGTGACCATCACCGGCGACCGCGACACCGCCGAGCACCTGCTGCATTCTTTCCAAGACAGTAGGAAAAGCATGTCCGGCACCAAGCACGACGGAGTCGTCATGTGATCCGACAAGGTCCGACCCAAGGATGATTTTCGAGCCGCATGGACCGATTGTCGCGATTGTTTGCCGTGCCACAAGATGTCAATACGCCTGATAGGAGGGCAGGCATCATGTTCGACGGCTTCACTGAGTTCGACCTCACTGTTACCGGTACCACCATCCATGGACGCTGCGGCGGCGAAGGGCCTCCCGTCCTGCTGCTGCGCGGGATTCCGGAAACGCATCTGATGTGGCACCGGGTGGCTCCCGTGCTCGCGCAACACCACACCGTTGTCGCGACCGATCTTCGCGGCTTCGGTGACAGTGGAACTCCGGCGAGTACCGAAGACCACGCACCTTACGCTATGCGCGCCATCGCGCTCGACCAGGTCGAGGTGATGGCAGCACTTGGATTCACCAGTTTCGCCGTCGTGGGCCATGACCGGGGTGCGCGGTGCGCCTATCGGATGGCGCTCGATCATCCCGATGCGGTCACCCGTCTCGCCGTACTCGACATCGTCCCCACCCTCGACGCGTTCGAGAACGCCGACATGGAGTTCAGCCTCGGATACTGGGTCTGGTCGTTCCTGGCTGCGCCGGCACCGATCCCGGAAACGCTCCTCCGCAATGCTCCCGCGATGATCGTCAACCATATGCTCGACTCATGGTCGGCGCACCCCGAAGCCTTCTCCGAAAGCATTCGGGCAGAGTACATTTCGAAGTTCTCGAACCCCGCGACCGTGCATGCGATCTGCGAGGAATACCGCGCGGCCGCGACGCTGGATTGCCAGAACGACCACACCGATCGCGGGAACAATCCGATCCGGTGCCCGGTACTCGCGCTCTGGGATCGTGAAGGCGCAGTAGCCAGCTGGTACGACAGCCCGCTCGACATCTGGCGACGATGGGAGTCTGATGTTGACGGAATGGCGATCGAGGGAGGTCACTTCCTCCCCGAAGAGAATCCCCGCGAGGTAAGTGCCCAGCTACAACGATTCCTCGCGCCCTGAGCGAAAGGGCCGATCACGGCTACCGCACGGTCCTCGGCGAGGAACCCCAGCGCCAGATCTGCAGCAGTTTCTGCACCGACTCGAAATCTCCGACGACACCGGCCATAGCAGCACGATGATCGAGGCGTATCGCTCTCGCACCGCCGCGATACCGGGATTTTCCGATGGATTGCGAAAACGAGACCAGTTCATCGGTGACAACGTGGTCGGCGCAGCCCGACGGTGTAAGGACGGTCAGTATTGCATAGGTATTGATGACGTAGATATTGATGACATACCTATGCATATCTGGACACTCTCAGGCCATGCTCTCCAGTCGAAATATTCCAACGCCTGCCGATGGATTCGCCGCGAAAACGCGCTACCATGCCGATGTGAACTTGGGTATTGTTACTGCGAATCTGGCAATTTCTCTCGACGGTTATACCGCCGGTCCTCAGCAAGACGCCGAACATCCGTTCGGCGTTGGCGCAGACGCATTGACGGCGTGGATGTTCGAAACTGAGCAGCCAGGTCGGGAACGAGACGGACAGCTGCTGACCGACCTACATGCCGGCACCGGCGCGCACATCATGGGTCGCAACATGTTCGGCCCCGGTCGCGGCGAATGGGATCTGACATGGAACGGATGGTGGGGCCCCGAACCGCCCTACCATGCACCGGTATTCGTGCTCACGCACTACCAGCGCGCGCCCGTGACCATGGAGGGCGGCACCACATTCACCTTCGTCGACGACGGCATCGAGTCTGCGCTGAAGCAAGCACGTGAAGCCGCTGGCGGCAAGGATGTCGAGATCGCCGGTGGAGCTGGCGCCGTTCGGCAGTATCTTGCCGCCGGACTACTCGACGAACTGGTCCTGCACCTTGTACCGACGGTACTCGGTGCTGGAGAAAGACTCTTCGACGGCGTGGACGGCCTCGCGCTCGAGCCAGTAGAAGTTATCGCGTCCCCGACCGTCACCCACTTGCGGTACCGCCGACGCAGCTGACAGCACGACACAACTCTGAACCGGATGAAGAACCGCCCGGAACAACCTATCCGGGCGGTTCTCCAACGAACACAATTGGTCCAGGCGGCGCAAACAGCATCGTCGAACGTGTGCAGCAGCACCGCCTCATCATCTTCACCACTCTCGCATCGGGCCACCCGTTTATGCCGATCCGGCCATTCCCCTCCACCCTGCTCGCTCCGCACGATCGACGCGACATAACCGAACCGAAAAGCACTCCGATACGCAAAGTCGTCCTCTACGAACTGATGTCCCTCGACGGGTTCGCCGATGACCCCGGTCGAAGCGACTGGATGGGCGGCGCCGACGAACGCCTCGTCGACAACCTCGGCCGCGTCATCGCAGACCAGGACACCGTCATGCTCGGTCGCCGCACTTTCGATGCCTGGTCGGTGGACTGGCCGGAGTCGACGATGCAACCGTTTGCCGACATGACTGAATGCCCGCTGCCACCCGGCCTTCTGGCTGTCCGCTCGGCCATGGACGCTTCCATCAGACCGGTCGCGAGAGCCTGACCTGACTCAGGCCGGTTGTGCCCTCGCGGTCCTCAATTCGCGGTGCGGCTCGTTTCGGCACCTGAGCACGGGGGCGCGAACTACCGTGACCACGGGTTCGGCCGGGGCGTATCCGGACCCGAGCGAGTCGCATCTCGGTCCGCCGGAGGCGGCGCTTCCCCGCTCCGACCCCACACCCGATGACCCGTAAACCGCCTGTCCGCGAACGCGCCCGGCCATATTTCGGACGGCGGTCGCCACGCTTGCGCACCATGCTCACAGGCGTACGCGTATCCCAACAAGCTCGTCTCTGTACCGGGCCGACCGACCCACGTTCCGGACAGCGGATGGCCGGTGCGGGGGTTGTATCCGATCGGCTGTGTGATCACAGGATACCGTGCTCGGCTGTACACCCGGTGGACGCTGGCCTGCACAAACAGCAATGCATCCGCGCCACTGACTGCGAAGGCATGTTCAAGTCGCTCTATCGCATCAGTCATCACAGACGCGCGATGAGCGTGGTAATTTTCCAACACGGCGGGGTCGGTCAGGTCGATACCCGCTGCAGTGATCAGCCTGTTCTGCCCGTAGGGGATTGCGCGGCCGAAGACGGACTCTTGATTGAATCGGATCAGATCATCCAGCGTTTTGATCCGCGCACTCTCGGGCATTCTAGCCAAGTAGCGATCGAAATCCCGCTTGAATTCGTACGGAGCGAGCGCTTCGGGCAGATCGGCCTCATGCACCTCGACCGAAATCAGTGTGGCGCCCTGTTCCGCGAGTACCGTGTGCATTCCCCCGAAGAAATAGGGTGCACCGACGACCCCGATTCTCGCGCCACGCAGAGCGTCGACGGTCAGCGAGGCGGTGTAGTCCGGCAGTCCGGCGTCGGAGTCGACCGCCGGATCCTCCGGGTCCGCGCCGATCATCGCGTTCAGCACGACCGCCGCGCCGTACACTGTCCGCGCCATCGGCCCCACGGTATCCAAAGTATCCGAAAGCGGCATGACCCCCGAACGGCTCACCTTTCCCGGGAATTTAATGGTGACCACCGAGTTCTGGGCTGCCGGGGAAATGAGCGAGCCCGAGGTATCGCCGCCTTGGGCCACTGCCGCAAAACCCGCTGCCACGGCTACTGCCGATCCGGTACTCGACCCACCCGGCTCACCACCTCTGTCGTAAGGGTTGCGTACCTGGCCACCCAACGCGCTGTAGCCGTTGGGCAGCCCGTCGGCAAGGAAATTTGCCAGTTCGCTCATGTTGGTCTTGCCGAGCACAATCGCACCTTGCGACCGCAACTGACGGACCACAAAAGCGTCGCCCGCAGGATACAGATCACGAAGCCCTACCGCTCCGCCCGTCGTAGGCCAACCAGCCACATCGACGTTGCTCTTTACCAGGATGGGAATCCCGTGCAGTGGCCCTCGCACCCGACCACGTCGCCGTTCGGCATCCAGAAGTTCGGCTTCGGCGAGCGCATCCGAATTCAACATCTCGATCGCGTTGAGGCGCGGGCCTGCCTTGTCCCACAGCGCGATCCGCTGCAGATACGCCTGCACCAGCTGCACCGAAGTCAGCGCGCCGTCGGCCATCGCCCGCTGCAACGTATCGACATCGGACCGTCCCACGTCGACCGTCGCGGTTCGCGGCGGTACGCCCGCCCCGACCCGCAGGTCGGACGGAAACCCACCTGTTTTCGCGTGCAGCAAACGCAACGCACTGCCTGCCTGGTCGAAACCCATCAGCCAGCGACGCCGAACAGGGATGTCATTGATCGTCGTGACGTCCCAGGGCTCGTACTGCACCGTGACCGGGTCCTGCAGCTCGATCCAGTCATCACGCCCTCGCTCGTCACAGTGGTATGTCAGGCAATAGGCCAAGGCATCGACTCCATGCTGCGCGGCCTCAGCTGTCTCGTCGACCACCACAACCGTGACACCGGCACGTCGCTGCACGGGTAAGCGCGACATCGTCGTACGGAGTGCCTGCTCGACCGTCCAATACGGACGTTCCGCCTCGACAGCGACTTCCTGCGGTTCACCGTGCAGCAACGACGCGAAGCGTTCGAACGACAGGCCCGGCCTGGCTCGCTCCGAGGCGACGACGCTGCCGCCCCTGTCCCCCAGCAGCACCGCTGTCAACGGCACGCGTCCATCCACCGCATCACCGCGGTGCGCATCGGGCACGTCACCGAACGGCCGAACGAGGTCGGCAGCCTCCGCCGCGACATCCAACGCCGTAGCCAGCCACTCGTCCAGATCCGCGTCGAAGCGCGTTGCCCGGTAGCCGATCTCATCGGCGGTCGCAGCGTCGTCATGTCGGCCTCGGACCATTCGGTCGAGTGCCTCGCCAAGCCGGTGCAATTCGTGGTGGCGACGCAGCCACGGGGTTTCGGCATCGAACGCGTCGATCAACCGTCGCAAGCCGAGATAGCGCTCAGCAGTATGCATCTCGCGATCGGCCGTGCCGCTGGCTCGCAACGCGGCTACCCGCGCCCGTACCTGGTCGAGCGTCGACTTCCCCCACCCGGCGCCCCGCAGTTCGGCCTCGCACTCCCGTAACGCAGCCTGCATACTCATCGGATCAGGCTCGAGCTCACCCCTGCTCATTTGCCGATCCTGCGGATACCTCCGCAGATGGTCAGCCTGGAGGCGCATGCGCTTCTCCCGCGCGAGTTTCCGCCGATGGTCTGTCTCATCCATTGCCGCGGCCACCGTGGCGATTCGCGCGAGTTGGTCTCGGGTGCGGGCGATTTCGTGCACGAGACCGATGGTGGTCTCGAGCCGGCGCGATCTTGTCGACTGCAAACCCATCAACCGCATGAGTTCTTCCCCGCCCGCACCGAGTTCATCGAGCACTGGCAGGTCGAGCTCGAACTCCCTGGCGAGCCCGTCCAGCAGGGCGACGAATCCGGCTCGTCTCCGCCGCGCGACGCCATCTCGTACGGCGGCCAGAACTTCGCGGATGCGGGCCAACCCTTCGCTCGATTGCGTTGGCTCAGGTAGGCAGACCGTTCCGGATGCTCCCACCGCTACACCGGCCAGCGCCTTCGTTACGTGCTCGATCGCAGCGTCGAGATCCGCATTCAGTCGAATACTCGCCGCATAGAGTTCGGCAACCGTAGTGGCACGGTGCATCAGCCGGCGTAGTTCGTCCTTACTGGACACACCTTCGGTGGTCAGCAGGCGCCGGAGGCGCACAACCAGCAGCGACATCCCGGCCGCCGAATCCTGGGTCGGCATCCCGTATTGGCTTGCGATCCAAGAGATCTGGCGATAGGAAGGCCCGAGAGTTCGCTGCGCCTGCTCGTAGTCCTCCACGACCACACCCAGCATGTACAGCGACTCGGCATGTCCCTCCAAACGACGTGTTGCCTCGTTTTGTTCAGTTACCGCATCGAGGATTGCCCCAACCAGTCGAACCGAGGCACCCAACGGGCCGAAACCGGCAGCGACACCAGCCAGCGCGTATGCACCCGCGAGGGAACCGAACGCCCGCGCGGCCCGCCGCGCCAACTCCACTTCGACCGCATCGACCGTCCGAGCCCACCGATTCAGACGGAGGATCTCGTCGACAAGTCTTGCGGCGGTACTGGATTCAGTGAATCTTCGCCCGAGGGACGTGAGTTCGGGTGCCAGGTATCCCGATTGCTGTCGTTGCGACAGAACATACTGTACCCATTCGTCGTCCACGGCGAGACCGCCTTCGATACCGAGCCCCGCGACCAAGTCAGCGCGCAGTTGCCGACACGCGCCGAACCACGTCTCACAGGTGGGCGAGCCTGCACGCAACAGTTCGTCGATGTCGATATCGTCGGGCCGAAGCAGTTCGGCCAGTTCCTGCCGCAGCGTGGCAGCCCACTCATCGACCCGACGGGCGACCGACCACCGGACGTTCGAGTCAGAACCGGCGATCTCATGCAGTTCGAAGGTTCCTGACGGCCGATCGCCTGGTCCGGCCACACCAGCGACGTCCCGCTGTCCGAGACTTCCCGCAGGGTCCGCACCACGCCGCGATGGATCAGCCTCTTCCGCAATGATGTCCCTACCTACCTCAGCGCTCGCGGTCCGCGTCGCGGACGACCGTGTCCACGGGGTCGGCCGCGCCGAATCCGTACTCGGCCGAGTCGCAGTTCGATCGGCTGCGGACCGCGCAAGCCCGCTCGGCGGCAGCAACTGCTTTCCGGCAAACGCTGCCGGATTGATCTCGGACGGCGGACGCCACGCTTGCGCGCCGTGCTCGTAGGCATACGCGTATGCCAACAAGTTCTTCTCTGTACCAGGCCGACCGACCCAGGTTCCGGACAGCGGATGGCCGGTGCGGGGGTTGTATCCGATCGGCTGTGTGATCACCAGATACTGTGCCCGGGCGTACACCCAAAATGCACTCGCCTTGACAAACAGCAATGCATCCGCCCCAGTGCTCTCGAAGGCATGTTCAAGCCGCTCAACCGCATCAGTCATCACCGCGTCACGATGAGCGTGGTACTTCGCCAGCACGGCTGGATCACTCAGGTCGATAGCGGCGGCGGCAATCAACCGGTCTTGTCCGAATGGGATCGCCCGGCCGAAAACGGATTCCTGATTGGCTCGGATCAGGTCGTCCAGCGTCTTGATCGGCGCACTCGCAGGCAACCGGGCCAAGTAGCTATTGAATGCCTGCTTCTGTTCAAAAGGGTAGAGCGGTTCGGGCATACCGGCCGCATTCACCTCGGCCGAGATGAGTATTGCACCTTGCTCTTTGAGGACAGCCTGCATTCCTCCGAGGAAATAGGGTGCACCGACGACCCCGATTCTCGCGCCGTGCAGAGCGTCGACGGTCAGCGAGGCGGTGTAGTCCGTGTGATCGGTGCCTGCGTTGACCGCTGTCGCCGGATCCTCGGCGTCCGTGCCGGCCATCGCGTTCAGCATGATCGCCCCGTCGCGCACTGTCCGTGTCATCGGCCCAACGGTGTCCAATGTGGGGGAAGTCTGCATGACTCCAGAACGGCTCACCTTTCCCGGGAATTTGATGGTGACCATCGAATTCTCCGCCGCCGGCGAGGAAAGCGAGCCCGAGGTATCGGTGCCGACGGACGCTGCGGCAAAACCCGCCGCCACAGCGACCGCCGATCCGGTACTCGATCCACCCGCCTCGCCGCTTCTGTCGTACGCATTGCGTGTACGGCCGCCCAGCGCGCTGACACCGTTGCTTAACCCTGTGGCGAGGTAACTCGCCAGTTCGGTCATGTTGGTCTTGCCGAGAATGACCGCACCTTTCGCCCGCAACTGACGAATCACAAAAGCATCGCCCGCCGGATACGAATCACGAAGGGCCCACGCTCCACCCGTCGTAGGCAAACCACTCATATCGACGTTGTCCTTGACGACAACGGGAATTCCGTGCAGGGGGCCCCGTACCTGGCCTCGCCGACGTTCGGCATCCAGGAGTTCAGCCTCGGCGACCGCATCTGGATTCAGCACCCGAACTGCATTCAGACGTGGGCCCGCCTTGTCGAACACCGCGATCCGCTGCTGACACGCCTGCGTCAACTGCGCCGAAGTAGTCACGCCATCGGCCATCGCCTGCTGTAACGTCGCGAAATCCGCCCGCTCGAGATCGACCGCCCGCGCCGGAACACCCGCACCGATCCGCAACTCGGACGGAAACACACCCATTTTGAGGCTCAGCAAACGCAATGCATTGCCTGCCCGGTCGAAACCCATCAACCAGCGACGAACAGGGACGTCAGATATCGTCGAGGAATCCCACGGCTCGTACCGCCCACTGACCGGATCCTGCAGTTCGATCCAGTTGTCACGCCCTTGCTCGTCACAGTGGTACGTCAAGCAATATGCCAAGGCATCGACTCCATGCTGCGCGGCCGAACGCGTCTCGTCGACCACCACGATCGTGATACCGGCACGTTGCCGCACGGGAAGGCGCGCCACCGTGGTGAGGAGTGCACTTTCGGTCGGCCCTGGCCAATGCTCTGTCTCGACAGCGACTTCCTGCGGTTCACCGTGCAGCAACGACGCATAGGTTCCGAACGACAGGCCCGGCCGGACTCGGCTCGACGCGACAACGGGTTCGTTGCCTGCCGGATCCGTCAGCAGCACCGCGGTCAACGGCACGCTTCCACTCACCGCAGCCCCAGGAGAACCGGACACTGAGGGCACGTCACCGAACCGGCGAACGAGATCCTTGGCCTCTGCCGCCATGTCGAGTGCCGCATCCAGCCACTCATCCAGATCCGCCTCGAAACGCGTTGGCTGGTAGCCGATCTCGTCGGCCACGTCGACTGTCGCGTCGTCGTCTTGTCGGCGTTGCAACAGCCGGTCGAGCGCCTCGCCATGCCGGTGCAGTCTGTGATACCGATATATCCACGGGGTTTCGGCATCGAAAGCATCAATAAGCCGACGCAACCCGAGATAGCGCTCCGCAGTGCGGATCTCGCGATCGGCCTTGCCGCTGTCCCGCAACGCGGCTACCCGCGCCTGCACTTCGGCGAGCGTCGACTCCGCCCACCCGGCTCCTCGCAGTTCGGCCCCGCACTCCCGTAACGCAGCCTGCATACTCATCGGATCGGGCTCGAGCTCAACCCTGCCCAGTCGTCGATCCTGCGGATACCTCCGTACGTGGTCCGCTTGGAGGCGCAACCGGGTCTCCCGCGCAAGTTTCCGCCGATGGTCCGCCTCGTCCATCGCCGCGGCCACCGTAGCGATCCGTGCGAGTTGGTCTCGGGCACGAGCGATTCCGTGCACGAGACCGATAGTGACGTCCAGCCGCCGGGAACTCGTCGACTCCACGGTCATCAACCGCATCAGTTCTTCCCCGCCCGCACCCAGTTCATCGAGCGCAGGCAGGTCGAGCTCGAACTCACGCGCAAGCCCGTCCAACAGGGCGACGAACCCGGCACGCCTCCGCCGCGCGACATCGTCTTGCACCGCGGCCAGAACCTCGCGAACGTGGGCCAACCCTTCGCTCGATTGCGTTGAGCCGGGCAGTTCGGCCGTGCGCGACAGCGCCCCGGCGGCTCCCACCACTACTCCGGCGACGTGCCCGATCGCAGCATCCAGATCTGCATTCAATCGAATGCTCGACTCATAGAGCTCGGCAACCGTGGTGGCTCGGTGCATCAATCGACGCAGTTCCTCCCTGCCCGCCACACCCTCAGTGGTCAGCAGGCGCCGGAGGCGCACAACCAGCAGCGACATCCCGGCCGCCGAATCCTGGGTCGGCAACCCGTATTGGCTTGCAGTCCAGCAGATCTGGCGATACGAAGGCCCGAGCGTGCGCTGCACTCGATCGTAGTCCTCCACGACCATACCCAGCGTGTAGAGCGACTCGGCTTGCCCCTCCAGACGACGCGTCGCCTCGATCTGTTCAGCCACCGCGGTAAGCATCGAGCTGACCAGGCGAACCGGCGCGCCCAACGGGCGCAGGCCAGCAGCGACACCGGCGACCGCGTACACCCCCGCGAGCGACCGGAACGCCTGCACGGCACGCCGCGCCAACTCCACTTCGACCGCGTCGATTGTCTGAGCCCACCGACTCAGGCGCACAATGTCGTCGATAAGCCTTGCGGCCATTGCAGATTCGGTGAATCTCCGCCCAAGGGCCACGAGATCCGGAGTCAGGAACCCCGATTGCTGTCGTTGCGACAGCACATGGTGTATCCATTCGTCGTCCACGACGTAGCCGTGCTCGATACCGAGCCCCGCGACCAGGTCGGCACGCAACTGTCGATACGTGCCGAACCACCACTTCCAGGTGGACGAACCTGCGCGCAACAATTCGTCGATGTCGAGGTCGTCGGCCCGAAGCCGTTCGGCCAGTTCCTGCCGCAGTACGGCGACCCGCTCATCGACCCGACGCGCGACTGCCAGCCGGATGTCCGACTCGGTACCGGCAACATCGTGCTGTTCGAAGGTTTCAGACGGTCGTTTGACTTGTCCGTCCTCGCCCGCATCGCCCAGTTGTTCAAGGCTTCCCGCTGGGCCAGCACCACCGGGCAACGGATCCACCGCGATCGCCTCTTGCTCCGTCGCCGCGTTCGATTCGCGCCGGTGCTCGAACACGCCGCTGCTCGCCGACGCCCGGGCCCACGGGGTCGGCCCGGGCGAATCCGGACTCGACCGATCGGTGCTCGCCGGGTTATTCGCTACTCCCGGCCGTCCATGCGTCGCGTCGGTCCCCACCACATCGGGTGTCTCCTGGACCGGATCGAGATGGTCGATCGCATCTCCTGCTTCGCCGTCTGAGCTCATCGGCGGCGGGCCATCGGGAAGAACGGAGTTGGGCTCGGAAGTCGAGATTTCGTCCGGGGTCGCCACAACGAACGACGAGCCGAGCGTCGCGAATCCCTCGATCGGCTCGGACGAACGCAATGCCCGATGGAATTCGGTGACCAGGTGGCCCTCGAAATAGTTGCCCGGCGGGAAGGGACGTTCCGTGCCACCGGCAGCCCAATACCGCTGCCGCACCGACTCCAGCTCGAACAAGGCGACAGGGTCGATCGCCGGATCCGATTCGACCCGATCCCGCCACCTCTGGTATCGCGAACTTCCCCGGCGGACTTCCTCTGCCCACTCCTGTGGCGTGCTGAAGATGTCCTTGTTGAAGTCGGGCAGCGCACTGGGCGGCTCTCCGACACGCTCCAGCGCCCAAAGCAGGGCCAGCCGCGAGGCACGGCCATTCAAATCGACGCTGAACGGGTGCAGTGAAATCACACCCTGCTGTAGATCCCCGGCCACTCGGTACGGGCCGGCCCCAGGTTCGGCGGCGGCCTCGTTGTATCGGATACAGAGCGGCGTCAGTTCGTCGCGCATGGCCGCGGCCGAGCCGTACCACGGATAGACGATGAACGCTGCTGAGGCCAGTCGCATGGTCTCCTGGGTCGTCCGCCAGAAGCCGACGAGCGGGTCGGACAACAGATCCGCCAGTTCCCGATCAGACAGCGGTGACGACACAGGCCGCACAGCGAGAGCACCGGGTACCCCAGTGATACGCGGAACGGCCACAAACCCGTAAGGTTGGGTCCCTCGTCCGTACGGTTCATGAACATACGTGAGCAGCGGATTGCCTTCGACCGCGCTGACTTCACGCGCCGTCAGTGGAACTCCCTGGCAGGCCACCAAGACGTTGGTGTCCGCGGCCTGTTCCGAAGTGTCATCGCCCCGGAACCGACCGGCGATCCCGGGAGCCACTCGCCATGCCAGCCGACGATGAATCTCCGTAAGGAAATCCACCGACAGTTCCGCATCCGACCTCGATCGTGCGAAGAGGCGCGCATCCAGCCAGCCCGCCCATCCCTCGGGACCATCGAAAATGTCCTCCGGCCGATCTTGGCCCGAGACCAAGACCACCTCGCGGTATCGGTCCTCCATGAACAGCGTCAATTCCAAAGCACGCTCCGCGGCAGTGGTGATTCCCATCGCATGCTCGAGCACCCGAATCTGATCGTGG
This sequence comes from Nocardia sp. NPDC049149, assembly GCF_043197455.1. Lineage (NCBI taxonomy): Bacteria > Bacillati > Actinomycetota > Actinomycetes > Mycobacteriales > Nocardiaceae > Nocardia > Nocardia sp. NPDC049149. The sequence continues at coordinate 73,410 of NZ_JBICTD010000018.1, read as the reverse complement.
ATCTCCAGGTCCCGAAACCCTGCGGCGCCGCCAGGATCCGCCATACCGGCGTAGCGTGCGCGATCGGCAGCTTCGCCCGAATTCCCCGGCGAGCCCTCGTCCCTGCCAACCCGCAAATCCGGCGGCGGAGTGTCGTCGTCTTCTGCCCCGGGCAAATGCAGAGAGCGGCCCTTTCGGTCGAAGGCCATCACCCAGATACCGGCCAACTCGGAAGGAGGTGACGAGTCCCGCCAGACCTCCAACTGCCCTTTGCCGGGATCCTGCAGTTCGAACCATCCGTTGCCCGCGGGTTCGTCGCACCGGTATTCCAGACGGGAGATGTGGGCGCCAACGCCGTGTTCGTCGGCCTCGTGTGACATGTCGATCATCACAAGTGACATCCCATTGCGTTCCTCCATGGGCAGCGTGGCGATGAGCGCCCGTGCCGATTGCTCCAGCCGGAAATGAGGAGTGATCGGATCCGGAGCGAACCGTTGCAGAGTCCCGTGGAACGCCTCGGCACACCTCCCTATCGACACACCGCTCAGGCCGACAGTGTCCGGAATGGCGACATCGATTCTGCCGGTTCGTTGCCGATGCAGCTCTGCCGTCAGCGGTACGCAATGGTTCTCTGTTGGCGAGTCCGTCGGCGGGTAGGGCCCGATGCCTTCGCCCTCGACGGCCTGCACGAATGGCGGAAGCGGCGTCGGATCCAGCAGAACACCGAATTGATTGTCGAGAACAGCCAATTCGTCGCGCCAGGACTGTAGCGCAGCGAGACCTTCCTCGTTCGTGCTCGAGCCTTCGAGGTCGACACCAGCGTCGGTAGCGAGTCGGCGTAACTCGCCAGATGCTTTGACAAGTCGCGATTCGACATCGTGTATCCGAGAGACCCGTTCTTCAAGGCCTTCCGTATCGGCCCGCAAGCGATCCCGATAATCGGTCCACCGTGTGCGGTGGTCATCCAGCTCGAGGATGCGGCTAAGCGCGCGGTATCGCTGAGTTACCGCATACGTCTGGGTCGGCTCGGCGTCGACACCCGAGATATCGGACGATCGAGGCGATGCGCTGCCACGGCCCATCGCCCAACCTCGCACACTCCGCCACAACCCAGAGGGAAGCACGGTCGCGCGCGACGCCGATCGGTCGCTACCGGATTCCATTCGGAAAAGGTTGCGATGCAGCGGAAAACGCCGGAGATGATCCGCAACGAGACCGGCAAACCGATCATCAGCGGCACGGATCTGTTGCTCGGCCTCGCCGTATGCCGCCGCAATCGCATCGATCTGGTCCATACGCACCGTCGCGCGCACCAGCAGATTCGCCGTGTCGATCGCGTGGTCGAGCGAATCACGCCACTCCGCGTCCGCATGTTCGGCAACCAGCTGTGCGCGCAGCCCACTCAATCGAGTCAGCTCGTTCGCGCCGACTATGCCCGAATCCAAGCGGGTCGGGTCGATACCGAACCGTGCGTCCGCAGTTGTCAGCGCTGCGAACAACGCGCGACGCCGCACCACAAGCGCATTTCGTGCGGAGATCAGTTCGCTAGTCAGCCTTCCGGAACTCGGTGCTCCACTCGTCCCGTCGACAGCCGTCGGGCGGCCGGCCAGCTCTGACTCCGCCAGCGCCAGCGCTGCAGAAATGTCTTCTTTCAACCGGTGGGTTGTGTCGTCCAGTGCAGTGAGCAGCTTTGCGTCTCGAATCATGTGCCGAAGCTGTTCGGCACCCTCGGATTCCGGCTCGTCGGCAAGCAAGCGTTCTTCCAACACCAGGGAGATCGCGCGAAGTTCCTCTTGTGGCAGACCTTGGTCTCGGACAGCATCGTGAAGGGCCGCTCGTGTCCCCTCGCGCGAGAGGCGTTGCGCCTCGGCATCTTCCAAGGCTGCGCCGAGCTGATACAGCTGGTGTGCTCGGGACTGCCACTGCCGGAAGAGGGCCGCTTGATCGGCCACCCGCGCCAGTGCATCCCGAAGGGTATCGAGCTGCACGTCATATCGACCGAAACCGATGCCGGGCATCAGCCCGTACGCCCACGCCAGCGACCGGAACAGGGACGCACCATGCCGGGACAATTCCTGCTCGACCGCATCGACCGTTCGTGCCAACCGCTCCAGGCGATGTATGTCATCGTCCAGTTGCGCAACCGGCTGGAGCTCGACGAAATATTTTGTCGCAGTATCGAACTCGGGCGCAGTAGGCCCCAGGGACCGCAGCCGCGCCGCTGCGCGCGCGACCCACTCGTCAGTCGCTACGCCGTCTTCGGCTCCGAGCAGCCGCCGCAACCGATCACGGACAGCGCCATATGACGTGAACCAGCTTTCCCGGGCAGGTGAACCGGTGTGCAGCAGTTCAGACGGAGTGACCTCGCTGCGCCACAGCAGCGTCTTCAACTCCTGTCGCAACGCTACGGCCTGTTTCTCGACGCGACGGGCAACCGCCAGCCGGACTGCCGCTGCGGTCCGACTCTCGCTCGGCCGCAGTCTTCTTACGATGTGACACCGCGTTTCAGCGATCAAATCACGGCCGAGATGAGGATTGTCGCCGGTCAGCCGGATCAATTCAGTTGGCCTAGGGAAGTCGGCCGTTCTTCCTGCGAACTGGTGCACCACATTTTCCAGAAGTGCCTGGTCATTTTCGGTGCTGTGCGCGCACAGATATTTCGCCGACTCTCGCACATTGACAAGCACACCGTTGAGGTCGATGGGATCGTCGACCGGCCAGTCCACCCCCGCCAATATTGCTGCGGCGCCATATTCGTACAGAGTCGTCCCGACGATCCGATCTACCCCGTTGTTCCTGAAGTAACTTTCTGTCCGCGCCGCCAAAGCGGCATGGAATCCGTTGTCGGGCACACCCTCGAAAAGATACGTCAGGTCGTCGACGACAATGTCTCCGGAACCATCCAGCTGTATGTCCAGATGGAAGATTCCGACGTCGCCACCGCGGTCGTCGACCACCTGCCCGAATATACTGAATCCCGTAACGGTCGAACTCTTCGGCTGCGTCGAAACATAATTGCCCTTCGAAATTACGAACTCCCAATTGACGGAGTACGTAGACCTCGTCGAGAGCACCCGATACGGCCCGCAGTGCCAGTTGCCGGGTAGCACGCCGTGCAGCAGCGCGCTGTAAGGTTCTTCGTGTGTCAGCAACTCTCGGAATGAAAGAGTTCTGGTCGATGCTGCCGAACTCGGCACCTTCGGGTCGATCCACGCCGACGCCGGGGAGGCCGTGCGGATAGCAGGATCTGCAGCCATATACTCGTCGTAGTCACGGACGAGATACACGGAGGCCGCCTGGAGCAGTCGTTTGCCGAGTTGCGGATCATCGGCACCTCCGAAATGGAGCACGTCAGCAGGTGACGAACCCCCGGGGCCCGCTTGCTCGAGCTGCGCCAGGAAGGCTGTCACTCGGTTGCGGTCTGCGGGAGTGAGATCGGTGAATCGCGACCGGACAGCTTCATTCAACAGTTCGAGACTCTGTTCGAATCGCTTCTCGGTCGGATCCCAGCGTACGCCGGGCTCCCCCACGACCAGCGGGGCCGCACGGAGCGGGGCGAACTCCATGCGGTCGGCATACGATCCGAAATATAGATTGTCCAGTCGAGCAATAAAGGAATTGTAGATCTCTATTTCATACCGAAATTCCGCTGCATTGCCACTGCGGAACCGAACCACGATTCGGGCCAAATCATCGATATCGACATCAAATACAGGCCACCACACCACCTCGCCATTCTCCGAATTGACGATCGTGCCGGAAAAGGCTATTCCATGGCCTCTGTGTCCCGAGGGGACGGCGACATTCTCCGCCACACGATAGCGGGCAGCGGTAACCTGGAAGACGAGACGGCCATATCGCCCGTCGAGTTCTCCGAGCCTGCGCAAGAGCAGAGAGTCGTCCGGCTCGGTAACGGCAAGCAGTTCGGTCAGTGGGGTTGCCGAAGCCGGGTCCGCAGTTCGCACGCGAGGTGTCTGGGCGGCCGATTCGGCGCTGTCTCGGTAGCGGTCGATCAGTCGATCCAGTCGCACGCACTCGGTGACGTCGTATGTCAGCGCGGAAGTTTCCAGGTATTCGACCACAGCAGTGACCAGGCGTGCGGTCTCGCTTCCGCCGAGAGCCGCCAATCGCCTGAGATCGGCGAGCGGGTCGGCCCCGCGGTCGGGCCGAGGCTCGTACGGTCTCGGCACGCCCGTCATCTCGATCAGCGCGGCCGCCTCGGAGGCCTGGCGCGCTGGGAGCGAGGCAGCGAGGGTGGTGTCGCCCTCGATGACCTGGGCGGTCGCCGCCTGCGTGTCGTTCTCCAAGCGCATCGCGTCGACAATCCACGCCCGAAGGGCGGTGGGATCGGCTTCGCTCGCTCGCGTCCATCCAGCGCCGTCAAGCGATCGCAAATGGCGCTGCAGTCGCTCGACCGGCTCCGCGAGGATTTTGCGGTCCGCCAGATCCGACGGATCAACCACAAGTAGCGCGGCCAACCTCGTACGCGCACCTTTCGCGTGCTCCTGGAGCGAGTCGAGCGTGGCGGCATTTGGCTCGAACGACGGCATGCCAAGCCGAGCCGTCACCGCATGCAGCCGCTCCGCGGCCGTTGCCCGTTGCCGCCGAGCTTCGTCGAGATTTCGCGCGGCAATTTCGTGCGAGGGATCCGGATCTTCTTCAGGAGGTGCCCCCATCGCGGATTCACTGTTCGGCGCGAACTGCCACCGTCCGTCGTGGTGTTCGACGGGGATCCCCACCGCCTGGGTGTCGCCGAGATTCCCCTGCACGAGAACGATATCCAGCGGTTCCTGGGGGTCGGGGCCGCGCACAGGCAAAGGCGGGATTTGCCGGGTCCACAGCCGGTGCAGCACGTACGCGGGATGCGTCCGCTCGATCATTGGTTCCGCCCGGACCATCTGATGGCCCAGCCACGCCAGCCGATCGAAATCGCGGAGCGGATCTTCGACCGCGAGCATGCCGAGCCACTGACGGAATCCGAGCGGCGTGACGCCGTCCGTTCGAAAGCTCAGGTAGTGGTCGAGCAGCTGGGCGAGGATCTCAGCGCCGGACTGCTTGCGGCGGTGTCCCTCCGCCTCGGCTGCGGATATTGTCCGAACGTCGACGCGGCCGTCCGTGCCCGTGGTCACCTCGAGGTAGCGCTTCTGCAGCTCGTCGCGCCAGAGTGCGTCGGCGAACTCGGGACGCTCGGCGGCCAGGCTCAGCATCCTCGTCATATGGCCGCCCGGCGGAGCGGCGACCAGCAGCAGACCGCTCGCGCCGTGCGGCACGTGACCGATCCCTTCACTCACCATGTGCCCCGCACCGCGCGCATGCAGATCTGCGGCGACGACCCGGCCGGCCGGGAAGCTGTCGCGGCGGCGCGTGGTATCGGACGACTCGGCCGCCGCGTTCGCCCGCTGGGCGAGCAGTTCGGCATAGTCACGCAAATCCGTTTCGCGCCGCACGATCTCGTTGCGGCGAGAGGCAAGACCGTTGTCCGACACCGGTATTGACGTCAATTCCGAGGCGTCGACGCCGAGTTCATCGGCCAGATTCGCTCGCTCGTCGAGCACCTGGTCCCACAGCGCAGTCACGGGATCAGGCCCGCTTGCACCCTGTTGTGCCAAGCCGAGCCGTGCCGCCATCGCGTCGCAGGCCAGCTGCCACGCACGCAGCCGGTCCGCGGCCGCGTCAGCGTCCCGGACGAGATCGTCGTATCGGCGAACCTCTTCGGGCGACATCGTGACGTCGAGGTCTATAGGCGTGAGAAGAACAGAATCGCGGCTCCGCGCATGCACCTGCGCGGCCACCCGCCACACCAGCGACGGCAGGTCGGGTTCGACGATTGGTTCGAGGGCGCCGTCACGTTCGGCTTGCGCTGTCGGCACGGCCCACCACCCGTATTCGCCAAGTCGGATGTTGACCGTGAGTTCCTTGGAACCTGTTGTCGCGGACAGCTCCCAAAAATGACGCGGAGCTGCCGCATTCACCTGCGTCGTTGCGGGCGCCGCACCTGCGGCTACCGCCTCCTCGATCCGCCGCAACAGCCGGTCGGGATCGCGATCCGACATCCCACGCAGCCATCGGTTCAGCACATCGCCCGCGCCGCCGTCGCCCCGGGGCGGCGCGACGCGCCAGAGCAGGCCGTCGGGGGCGATCTCGACCACGGGCCGCACCACGCCGAGATCGACCTCGCCACGTAAGACAACCCGCCCTGCTGCACGGGCATCCGGCTCGGCAGGCAAAGGAATCTGGCGGGTTGCGGCCCGGATCAATACTGCCGCCGGATGCGGAAGATCCATGATCGCTTCGGAATTCGCCTCGGCAGCCGAGTAGGCGAACAACTGCAAAGTACGATCTCGCTTGAGACGCCCGGCAACGACCGCGTGTCGGGTACCGCGCGACTTTCGCGCTTCCTTCCTTCCGTAGAAAACGTGTGTGCCCAGCTGACCGACCCAGTCGCGGAAGCTGTTGGAGATCAAGCCGAGCCGGCGGAAACGCAGGTACTCGTCAAGCAGGATGCCCTCGAGTTCGGCGTGCGTCGCCGCACGATATTCGCCTTCGGCGATGCGAGCGGAGACGGCCTGTACAACCGGCCCCTCCGCGCCAGTCGTCACTTGCAAGTATTGCCGGTCGAACCGCGGATGCCACCGTGCCGCAACGAATCTCGAATCCGCGATCACCGCATCCAACAGCGCCCGGCGATGCAGACCCGTCGGCGCGGCGACCACCAGGCGTCCGCCGTCACCCGAGGACAGGAACGCCACAGCCTCGGTGATCCGCTCGCCCTCGACTCCCTCCAGCCGCCACGACTCGAGCTGTCGGTCGATGGCCGCGTGTGCCGCAGCCCATTCCGCGTTCGTGGCTCTGTCCGGCGGCGCGACAGCGAGTGAGGCGGGGGTTGGCGTGGCAGCGGAACCGGAGGTCTTTGCGTCCACAGTATCTTCTGCCACAACAGGTTCGACGGCAGGCCGGATGTCTCGAAGGAACGCCCGGCCCTGTTCGTCGATCGTCACCTCGGTGAAATGGAATCGGGCCCTCTGCTCCGACAGGGCAACACGGACATCAGAGGGAACCGAGTCCATCACACGATCCAGCCCGGTCACCGCCCCGGCGACGAAGACCTCGGGCGGGACACCATCCTTCTCGACGACCGCCACCTGAGACGCCAGCCAGCGCCCGCCTCGGCCGTCGATCACGTTCTGCGCGAGCAATTCTTGCGCCACGTTGGCGGCTGCTTCGGCGCGCACGGCGCGCTCCGCGCCGAACCCGTGATCGAACAGCGCGAGGTCGCGACGAACGATGTCACCGAAGGCGCCGACTTGCGCAGCCAATTCCTGCTCGGACTCGGTTCCCGGCGGGTGCGACGCCGCGGCGCGGAAGGCATGTGCCCACTCGACGAGTTCGGCGACGGCGCAAGCGAGCTCGCGCGAACTCGCCTGCTCTGGGCTCGCCACCCCTAGCCGACGGGCACGCCGCACCGCCGCTTCGAACAGGTACCGGCGTTCGCCGGCCGCTTCCGCGATCCGTTCGCCCCACTCCCGCAGCACGCCGATCTGCTTCGGCCGGAACTCGCGCGGATCGCCGACTTGCACCCAGCCTCGCGGATCATGCTCTGCGGGCTCATATTCCGAACTCGGCGATGCATCAATAGTGGGCAACTGCCGCAACGCGGCATCGATCGCCGATTCCATTCGTTGGCATGTGCCGATATACCCCAGCAGCTGACCGAGCCTGCGGTGGCGCGCGGCTCGGGCGGGTAGGTCATGCCGCACGGTGGCGTGCGCGTCCTCGACTTGACGCAGCAGGTCGGGGGTGAGTTCGGCGTCAGCCGAGAGTATCCCCTCGGCGTGCAGGTCCGCAGTGAGACTCGTTGTCAATTCCCGCAATTCGCGACGCAAGCGAGGCGTGGCGAAGTTCGCGTCCGCGCGCTCCTCGCCACAGAGTTCCAGCCAGTGGTCACGCAGCGCACGCACCCGGGCGAGCGTATCGATGCTGCGCGACAGCTGCTCGAGCTCGACTCCGGTTTCCGCATCCCCGGGAGTCGGACCCGATCGAAGTCCGTCCTCCATCGTGCCGATGCGGGCGAGGAGCTTGCGTTCTTTGTCCAGTCGCGACGGAATTTCGACCAGCCGGGCGAGCTCCAGGTATTCGGTCACCGTCTCGATCAGGCGCCCCGGTTCGGAGGTTCGGCCGATCTTTTCCCCCAGCACGCGCAGCTCCGCGACTGCGTCTGCGATCCATTCGTGTGCCGTGTTCTCCCCGGTGTCGGGGTCAGGCACGTCGAGGACATCGGTGAGGCTCAGCGCGGCATCCGGATCGATGATCGAGCGCATGAACCACACGGGCAGGTGGCAAAGCGCGCCGTCCGAAGCCCCCTCGACCACGTGCTGCCACTGACCAGGAGCCAGGTGGCGAAGTCCGTGCTGGAAGAAGGTGGCGATCCGCAGCACCAACTGGGGCCCGCCGTCGTACCGGCCCAGACGCGCGGATAGCCGCGCGCGGCTATCCGGCCCGTCCCAATCCCCGGTATCAGGATTGCGACGCCAGGCCACCAACATCGAATCGGCCAGTTCCCGCGCTTTGGCATCGAAATCCGCCAACCACTGTCCGAGGTATTCCGAGATCGGGGTCAGCCGATCGGCCTGCGCTCCCCGCATCCCGGCCGCCTGGTCCAGCTCGGCGGACAGCCTCTCGGCTCGTTCCTGTGCAGCACGCCTGGCGGTGGTAAGAGTGCGCAGGACCGTCGCGTCGTCATATCTCGCCCGCAGCTCGGACAGCCGATCCTGGTACAGCTCTGCCGCCAGCACGTTGCCCGCGGTCATGTCCTGTACCACCCTGGTGATGTCGCTCCGCGTGAACTCCGGCAGTTCGGTTCGAGGCGTGGTTCGGGCGCGCATGATCTCGGTGTGCCGAGCGATTTGCTGGTCGGCGCGCAGCGGTGTCCATCGGCCGGAGAGCAGGTTCTCACCGATGAGCTGGGACTGCTCGGCGTGGATGAAACGGGACCGGATGTTTTTCAGGCTCCAGTCCTCCGGATACTGATACCCCTTGTCCGGATGCACGAACTTCGCGTTCGACAGATAGAACAGGCCGAGCGCCTGCCCCAAGCTTCGCTCCGCGAGCTGGCCATTGCCCATGGCAGGACGTAGATCGCGGTACTCATGGAGGAAACGGGCAGCGTCCTCGTGGGAGGTGATCCTGGCCGATTCCTGCTTCAACGCGTAGGCAAGTATCTGCGAGAAGAATCGCGCCGTCCGCAGCGAGGCGAGATCTTCAGGAGCCAGCAATCTGGCTACGGCCAACGCATCGAATTCCGAGAGGTGTTGCAGGTCGATGCCGCACACGGCGCGCACCACCGGATGCGGATGGAATCGTCCCTTCTGCCTGCCGGCACGTTGATCGTAGGCGGTGTTTTCCACCGCCTCGAACAGCAGCTGCGCCTCGTCCCGCGCGTCCGGCGCCAGGGCAAGCGCCCGCTGCCGCAGGATCGTCGCCGACACCAGTTCGTCGTACGCTTCCGGCCGGTCCGCCATCCGGCCACCGCCGAATTTCAAGTCGCTGTTGGCATCGGCAGCCATCGCGAGGAGCCGGTCCAGGGCGCCGGCCCGGATGTTCGCCATATGGTCCTGCAACCGCCGGAGACCATCTTCGAGACCGAAACCATTGTGATACGAAGCGGGCACCAGGAATTCGGGCTTTTCCAGCTCCCCTACTATCTGCAGAATCGTGCCGACCTCGGGGTCTCCGTACATGGCGTTCACCGCATGCATGCCATCTGCGGCGAGCCGCACCGCCACCCGAGCATACGGATGCTCGAGGACCCAGTCCGGTAGCGTCGCCCGCACCTTCCGGATCTGCCGCTCCAGCACATGGTCGGGCAGCGGCGGCCGCTGCGGATCGAGCAGTACTGCCCGCACCCAGTCCAGGTCTTTGAAGTCCTTCGGCAATCCCCGCCGCCATTTCGCCGCGGTGATATCGGACAGTCCCGCAACCTGAATGCCGCTGTCCGTTCGCCACCCGCGGGCAATCAGATCGCCGTGGGAAATGCCGCTCCACCCCACGGTGGCCTCGATCTCGCCGTTGGTCACGACTACGAAGCCGTCCGCGAAACGTCTTTCGGCCCAGCCCTGTTCGCGAAGGTGGCGGAACACGTTTTCCGGTACCGAGATATCCGTGTCCTGCGCAGGCCGGGCCCTATCGGGGAAGGTGGCCGCGATCGCCGAACTACCCACCACCACAACGTGTCTCGCGGCATCTCCGAGGCTCGCGAGAGTTGCTTCCAATGCGCGGCGCTGCGCGGGCGCTGTCGCACGCCCACCGTGCTCGCTGGTACCCGCGACAGCGCGCCGCGACGCGGCGATGCCCTCCCCTACCCAGACCGCTTTCCATGTTTTGGCGGTCGCGCCGGCCCGATACAGCTGGGCGAGGCGGTCGGGAAAGGCTGTCTGGTCCTTTTTGGCGCGCTGCCGGATGTTGACGACGAGGCGGCGGGTATATCCTGCCGCAGTGTGCTGGCTATCTCCACGCTGCTGATACTCGAGGTAGCGGTCGAGAACGAACTTTCTCGCATCACGCGCTACAGCTGGATCACACTCGGCAGACTCCACATATCCGAGTGCCTGGAGCAGTTCCTTCGGCAAACTCGTGGACGTGCTCGGCTCTCGCGAAAAGTCACCTGTGGCGTGCGTCGCATCGCGCTGTACCTCGCCTTCGCGCCGGCGGGTATCGATACCGGCGACCGGGGCCGGGGCGGGGCGGAGCCATTCCTCGCCGGTGATTCGGCCGTTCTCACGGATCTCCTCGAAACGGCGCAGCACGCCGTGGATGGCCCCGCGTTCGAGGCCGATGTCAGTCATGATGGCCTCGAGCTCGGCGGGGTTGCGGGCGCGGTCGCGGGCCTGGTCGGCCGGGTCGAACGGACGGTTCAGCGCATCCTCGACGAAGACCGACATGAGTTGGCGGCGGGCGTCGATCATCTCGGCTTCGGACAGTCCCTCCGGCAGGAAGGACTGCAGGTCGACGGGTGCGCACTCATCGTTGTCGATGGCGAGCGGACGTTCGTCGGGCTTGGTGAGCCAATTGCCGACCCGCAGTTCGCGGTCCATGATGCCGGCGATGTAGTCGGTCTTCGCGAGCAGATTGCGGTCCGCGAGTAGGTAATTCGGGACCCAGCCGCTTGGCGTGGTGTCGGGGACGAATCGCATCAGCGAACCCTTGCCGCGCGGGCCCTCCCACAGCACGGTCTCCGGCACCAGCCCGGCACGAGCCGCCTCGTGCGGACCAGCCAGCCATTGGTAGAGCTTGTAGTAGAACACCGCGCGCGACGCGAAACCAGAAGGCGGGGTGACCATTTCGCCGACCGCTTCGCCTTCGCGCGGCTTGTAGATCCATTCGCTACCGTCCTCGAACCGGACCCGGTAAGCCTCGTTCATCGCGGGCCCGCTGTTCAGCGGCGCCAACTCGACAATTCGACCCCGGTCCACCCCGGCAATCACGTTCGGCCGATCACCGATCGGCGCGGACGGGCGGCCCGGCTCGGCCACCGCATGGCCTTGCGCACCTGGCATCGTCGCGCGATCCTCCGGCGACGGCGGTTCAGGCGCCGCCGAACGATCGTCCGGCGGCCGACTGCCCACCCGCCCGCGCACCGTCGCCGAACGCATTGATTTGCCGATCTCCCGGATTTGTTCCGGCGACAAGCCGACGTCGGCAGGCACGACCCGATCCGGAACGAGATCACCGTTGCGGTCGAAATCGATGGTCCAGCAGTATCGTTCGGACTCAGGCAGGCCTGCGATACGTTCCCGCTGGCGGCCCAGCCAGTCGTCGAAAGCGATGGCTTTGTCCAGCAATGTGTTTCGGTCGGCCAGAGCGGGCGCGTCGAAGTCGAGCCTGCCGTTCTTGTCGGCGGCGAGATCGATCACGACCAAGTTCGGGCGGGCCAGGTCCTCGCTGTTGTTGACCACCAGCACCAAATGGTCGTAGCCCTGGGGACTGTGGCCGTCTTTGGTGTGCTGCCACTTGTAGACCAGGACCTGAATGCCGCCGGGACGCCCCTCCAGGCGCTGCACCGCTCGGTCCACGGAGCCGGCCCACGTGGGCGTACCACCACGGAACGAACGTCGGATCGTGTCTCGATCGTGTCCGCGCAACGGTAGTTCATCGGGCGGCATGATGAATCGGTCCCGGTTGCCCTCGCACAGCACTCGCATTGCGGTGACGCCATTGTTGACGCAGTTGTCGGTGGCGCGTCGATGCATCTCGGTGACCAGGTCGAGCAGAGCCGCCGTGGCTACGTAGTAGGAAGCGGCAGTGACCATTTCGTCGGTGACCGGGCGGTCGGAGGTGGTTTCGTTCGGGTCGGCCTCGGTGGTGGCATGGTCATGGAATGCCCCTTCCGGCAGCTTCCGGGCGACCGCATCGCCGAGAAGATCGCGGGCGGTTACCGCCGTGACGTCGGCGGGTGCTGCCCCCAGTGCATTCGCGAGCTCTGCGTGTGCGATGCGTAGCTCCGCGCCGACATTGCGGAGTCCTTCCGCACCCTCGATCCGATCGCGTTGCCAGTGCAAGTGCTCGGCGAGGATGTCACGGCGTTGGGTGAGGTCGTCGAGTGCCTGTTCTCCGGTGCGCAAGGAGTGGTGGACGGCGGATTCGGGTGATCCCGCGTCGATGTGCCGCCATCGGCCTTTGACCGCCGATTCCGACTGCGGCGCAGTCACTTTCGGCAGACTCGACGGCGTCGATCGCAGGTAGAGCTCCTGCCATCGCGTACGCAGATCTGCCGCGCTCATCCGAACCAGACGCTCGAGCCAGTCCGATCCCGGCTTCGGCCCGTCCGGTACCGGGGAGTTGATCTGTGCGGACAACCGGTTGAACATCGTCGCCGAGTACAACAGCGACGTCATGAGCAAATAAGTCCGCGCGAGGTCGACCACGCGTTCGAGCTCGTCTCGCTCGCGCTCGGGTGGTGCGTCCTGCTCGCCGAGACCGCGAAGAGCAACCGACGCTGCCTCGAACGCCTCCTCGACCTGACGCGCGTCCAACTGGTCCGCGGTGGTACCGAGCAGTCGCGCGAGTTCAGCACCCACGTCCGCGTGCTGCTCACGCAGGCGTGCCAGCTCCGCAGAATCCTGGCTGAGCGCCCAAGGATCGACCGTGTGGTCTGGCGAGATCCGTGCGAGCTCACGGGCCTCCTTGCCGCGCTTACGGCCCCACCAGATCCACCCGTCGCGTAGCAGCGAGGTCGACCACGAAGAGGCACCGGCCGGTGGCACCGAATTCACCGCTGGCGCAGGCTGTTCCGGCGTGCCGGACGGGCGCGTCGGCGCGTCGGCGGTAGGCGTGAAGTCCGTGCGCACCGATTGGTGCGACGCGGGCCGCATCGATGCTCGATCCTGCTGTGCAGCAGCGTGTTCGGATGACCAATAGTCCGGAGCCCAATACTTGGCGGTGCCATCCTGGTGGTACCCGCCCGACTGCTCGAGCTCGACATCGGCGGTGAGATAATGCTCGAGCGCGTCCGCGATCTCCGCCACCGCGGCCGACTCCGCCATGGCGGCGAAGCGGCGCAGCTCACTCAGCCGCTCGGGTTCGGGTCGGTCTGGCGCTGTATCGGTCGGCGCAGACAGCGGCCGATCGTAGTCCGGATGCCGCGCTGTCTGCGCACTGCGCCACTCTCGCCCGAGCAGCTCGCCGAGGTCCGCCGTCAGGCCCGCGCGCGCAGCCGGGCTCAGCTGCTGCCATCGCTCGAAGTCCAACGCCCGCAACGCCTGTTCGAACCGGTCGATCGCCTGTTCCAGCTCGGGCCGCCCGGCGAACCGCAAACCCTCCGGCGACTCGCCGAGCATCGCTGCCACGGCGGCGCGTGCCGCATCACGCCAGCGCACCAGCTCGTCCGTGTCCGGAGCGACCGACTCGACCGTGCCCGGAGCAGCCGACTCGACCGTGCCCGAAGTGACCGGCTCGACCGTGCCCGAAGCAGCCAGCTCGACCGACTCGACCGTAGCGACCGACTCGACGGTAGCGACGACCGGCGCGACCGGAGTCGAGTCTTCGGTGAAGTCGGGCTGTGACGACGAACTTTTGCCGGAGCGACCGGAAACGGACTCCTGGTGAGTCGCGTCGGGCTCGGCATGGGTCGAGTCGGGTTGCGGCAGGGTCGAATCCGGCTCGGGACGCCCGGTACCGCGCTGCAGGGGCGGCGAACCCTCCCGGGGTAGCGACGAATCGGACGTGGTCTGGCCGGAATCGGACGGGGGCAGCTGTTCGCGGCGCTGTGCATCGGCGAGTTGGCGATACAGGGCCGCTTCGTGGTCGGCGGGCACCTGGGTGAGCTCGGAAAGCGGGGCGGGGCGCTCGCGCACCTGGACCCCTGGAGCATGGTCCGCGCCGGTACGCGGGCTGGCCTGTGTTGCCGGGGTGGGTGCTGCGGGCTGCCGACCGACGCCGCTGTCCGGCTTCGAATAGTGCGCGGCCCCATCGAATCCCGGCCTCGGCGTTGCCGCGGAGGGCGCCGCTCCGACCGCCGGAGCGCCGGAGCGTGGCGTGACCAATGCATCGGCGGCAGCGTGTGCATCTGTCCAGCGCTGCAGCGCTTTCACCAGTTCGGCATTGCGCACCGACCCGCCTGCCTCGACCACGCTGGAGAGCTGGTCCCGTAGTGCTGCGGTCAGCACCTGCGAACCGCGCAGCTCACCGGTCGAGATCCGCCCGGCATTGCTGTCAGCGGCCAGGTCGGTGCGGATCAGCTCGCCGACCAGTGGCCCGACATCGCGGCCGAAGCGGTCCTGCAGCACCTCGGGCGGACCGTCGAGCACCCGGTTCAGCGCCTCGCGCAACTGTGCCGGGTTCGACCGCGCGAGCTCCGCCCCGCTCATGCCGAGCTGTTCGGCCAGTCCCGCCCGTGACTTGCCGAGCTCGCTCCAGACGGCCGCCGGATCCTGTTGCACTGTAGGTTCTTTCACCGGTGCCACGGCTTCACCGGGCTGCTGCCCGGCCAGCCGCGCATGGTCGTGTGCGGTTTCCGCCGGTTCTCGCTGATTAGCCTGTCTGATCTGCTCGTAGAGACTGTCCTGGTGCCTGCGCTGAGCTTCTCGGGTCTCGGCCAGCTCCCGAAGCTGTGCCTCCCTGATCTGCTGATAACGTTGCGCCTCCCGGTCCTGCTGCTCGCGCCGATCCTGCTCGGCCTCGGCCAGTTCGCGCAGGCGAGCCTCCTTGATCTGCTGATAGCGCTGGGCATCCCGGTCACCCGCTGCGGGATCGGACCGCGCCGGATCGGCGGGCGAGGGCTCGCTCGGCAGCACGGACTCAGGGCGCGCCCGCTGCTCCGGCACTGGGTGATCGCGATCCACCGGATAGTCGAGCGCATACTTGGACGCCCCGTCGTGCCTGCCACCGCCGAGTTCCTGTAGTTGTGCGTCGGCCGCGGTGTATCGGTCGTAGGCCCCGACCAGGCGAGCCAGGGGCGACTCAGGGCCGGCATCGATAGCCATGTGCCGCAACGCATCCAGGCGAGCGCCACCGGATTCCGGCGCCGTACTCGGCGGCGGGTTCTCCCCGTGGCTCAGGTGCTCGAGTGCCCGCTCGTGCTCCGCCTGACCGGACCGGCGCAGCTCCGGCGCAATGAGATCGGGGCCGATCTGCGCCAGCGCCTGCTCGCGCACCTCCGGTGCGAGCCCATCCCACCACCACGCGCCCGACGACGATTGCCTGCTGAAACGCTCGACCGCGCCCTCCAACGCACCGCGCCCCCACAGCTTCAACGCCCCGGGCTCCAGCCCCAGCAGCCCCTCTACCTCGGCACGGTCGGTCGCGTGCTGCGCCACCAAAGCTTCCACATCGGAAACGGGAGTCGGCACCGCCTCGGCGACCGATCCCGGGTCTGACGGTGACGGCGCCTCGGTTGGCTTCAGCTGTCCGTCACCGGTCGCCTGCCCCGCGCCATTCCCCGAAACCGGTAGCGGCGCTGTGGTTTCCGTGTTGACAACCGCTGACGGCACCGAACCCGGCGGGAGCGGCACAGGGTCCGGGTCCGCATGCACGCGCGGCTCCGAACCTTCAGTAATCGCCGTGTCCGGGACCGGTGTCCGTGGCTCTCGCGCGGTCTCCCACGCCTGCCGCGACTCCTCGGAGATCTTCATCGGCGACCCGGCAATCGGCGGATCAGGGCGGGTGAACACCCCGCTGCCGTCGACCGCAGGGCCGCCGCCGGGACCAGGACTGGGGTGCGCGCCGGGTTGCGCACGAACTGTCCCGGCGAAGGCGCCGTTGAGCAGGGGCGCCAGCACGTGGTCGAAACCCTGCGGCCAGCCGGTGACCATCGCGGCTGCGCCCAGACCCGCACCCGCACCCGCGATCCCGTGTACCAGTCCGGCCAACGTCCGGCTGGTCTGCATCCCAGGAATCACCGCAGGCGCGAACCGCGCTGCCAGCCTGCCACCCACTGCACCACCCGCACTTGCCACCCCCGCAACGAGAATCGAGGTCAAGTCCATTCCGGTCGGATTCTCCCGATCAGCCCCGATCGGAGACAGATTCCGGTCGCCCGCCGCAGCCTGCAGCAACTGCACACCCCCGTCGACAGCCACCGGCAACCCCACCGTCATCGCGAATCGCACCGGCCCCAACGCCGACAACCTGGCCATCGTTTTCGCCGCGAGGAGACGATAGGTCTCCTTCAGCCCCGCGCGCATAAGCACGACCTGAGCCCGGCCTTCTAACAGTGTGGCCTCCACCGCCGGTCCCGCCGCCACCTGCCCAGCGGGCCCGGCCGCGGCGGCGGCCGCCAGCATTCTGCTTATCCGCCAAGCCAATTCGATACCGAACACGTACATCACACACAGTGTCTTCTCCGCGTCGTTGGCCGCACCACTCACTTGGTCGGCCAGCGTCAGAGCCTGCTGACCAAGCGTGCCTGCACCCTCTTCGGTCGAGCGCAATACCGCGCGCAATCGGTCCCCGAACACCCCGGTCGAATCCTGCCGCGCCCCGATGACGCCCACATCCTCGCCGTGCTCGGCCAACGCCGCAGCTTGCTCCCGCAATTCCGCGGCGAACTGCCGCATCCCGGAGATGTCGGCCCGGGGCAGATCACCACCGAACACCACCATCTCGATCGGCCGCCGCAAGAACTCCAGCAAGCTCTCGAAGATTTCCCGCACCGCCACAACAGAGTTCGACGACGACACTTCGCTCATTCGCGTCGGCCAGCCGACAAGGTTGCCGCATCGACCAGCGCTCCATGGAGAGCCTTCGCCGGCGCAGTCGCTTGTGCACCATTCAGCACAACATCAGCGAACGCGCCACCCAAGGCACGGCGCGTATCGAAGCCACCGTGCTCGTCGGTCGCGCTGAACAGCTCGGCCCGCCAACGCCGATATCCACCCAGCAGCTCGGCCAGTGTTGTGTATCGCCCGGCCACCTCGCGGAAGTACGCGGTGACAAGAGTGCGTTGGGCGGACTTGCAGGCTACCCCGCCTCCAGCGTCGTTCAGCGCAAGGCCGAGTTCACCCAACGTCGCCCGATAGATCGCCATATCATCGAAACCGGTTCCCGCTGGCTCTGTTTCGGTGTCGCCATGCAGCGAGCAGGCGACCCGTCGATCGAGGGTGATCGACCGGACAGTGGTGGAATCACGCCACTCCCGCTGCCACTGCACGGTGGTGTCATCGCCCAGTTCCGCCACCGAAACGACGTCGAGCTCGATCATCGGATAGTCGGTGAGTACTCGATCCACCGCCGCCACGAACTGGCGCACAGGCGTTTCCTGCAGGCCTTGCAGGTCGAACCCAACGACGGCAACGCTGTGCCGATCAGCCAGTGCCCGTACCAACCAGGCAAGAACCGGTGATGCCCGCCGCCCGCCGGTCGGCCGTTCCCTCTTGCGTCGCTGAGCAGGGTTACGCTGCTGACCCGCCTGCGGCGAACGGGACGGGACGTCGGAGCGAGGGCTGGCCGGAGGCTGGTCGCTGGACGCGGATCCACGAGGCACTCGCGACGGCGGTTCAGCCCACGGCGTTGCGCGGTTGGCACCGCCGACATATCTCGGATCTCGCGCGGGTGTCACGCTAGAACCGGCGGTGGGGGCGATACGAGGCACATCCCGCCCGGTGGGCGGCGAAGTCACCTTCGGCTGACTGGGCGCCACCTCGGCGGGCCGGGGCCGGCGACCAGGATCCCCAGCAGGCGTTGAACTCCTCGGCAGATCGGGTCGCTGCATACGAGGATCCGCTGCTGCCGGTTTCTGCGCTGCAACCGGCCCAACGGGCCGCGCCTGCGGTGTTGCGGATCGCGACAGTGGACCCGGATCGGAAACTGCGGGTGCTTGCGCCCCGGCGTCCGCCGCGACGGGCACAGAAGCCGTTGTAACAGAACGGTTCTCAGGCGCTCCCTGGCGGCCGGGCGGCACGGGCCGCGCGGCTGCGGAGTGCGGTTGTCTCTGCGTTCCGTTCTCGAATGTCGACGGTTCCTCAGCCGCCCGACGGATTCGATGCGCACCCTCGAGATCCTGGGATACGAAGTCGTTGGCGGCGTTCGCGATGTGCTCGCCGGTAGCACGCAAGCTTTGCTGCAACGCCTGGATATTGGCCAGCAACTGATCGAAGTGTGGAGTGAAGTCCCTGGCGAAGGCCGCGCCGAGATCGTCACTGCCCCAGTAACCCTCCGCATCGAGCTCGCCATGGCGCAACAGGGCATGGGTGCGACCGACACGGTCGCTCAATTCGGTCAAGTCAGCGCTGCCCTGCCGCAAAGCCTCGGGATCCAGCCGAACCTCATCGCTCACGGCGACTCCTCCAGCGCGCAACGACCGTCTCGGCGGACGAACGCAAACAGCCTGCATTTCTGTACATCGAAAAGCCAACGCCAAAGAGATCGAACCTCGACCGCGATCTCACACCACCACTCGAACGAACGTCATCACCGGCATTCGACGCATCCCACGAACACACAGCATTTGCGAATCGATCCATCGTGATCGACGCACACTCCTCCAGCCCGAATTAATTGCTACAAGCTTGCACGGATAGGTAGCCCCTGGCCATCGGGTGCGCATATACACCCGACTGCGCAACTCGTGCGGCCACGAATCCCCGACGGCTCGATCGGCACGTACCGCGGCCACCGCCGACCTCGGCGAATCCGTCGAGAAACATTTTCGTCCATTCCCCACGAATGGGAAGTATTATTAATGTATAGGTAGTGCAGGAACATCACACCTAAAAGCTTCTCTACCGATCGTTCGCTACGATATGCATTCAGCCTGCACAGCGCCCATAAGGAAGCGCTGAGTGCCATGCGTGAAATCGCTACCGGAACCACTCTGTGGCGAATCATCACCATGCGCTTAGTCATGGAAGGTATAGGTATTCCATTCCCTCAATTCGTAACGCCACCGATGACGATCCGGATGCACTCAGGATGGCTCGCTCGATAAAGTTTCGCCGATGTGCCAACCCCACCGACGCCGTTCCCCTGAGACCTCCGGCGCCCCGCCTGGACATTGCGCTGGTCGAGGACTTGGCCCTGTCCAACAGACAAGCGGTCCGCTGTTTCTCCCCCTCGCACAAGGATCGCCCGGAACCTGACGGCGCGTTCGTGACGAGGACAAGACGGAAGCGTCTGCCCCGATCTGGCGCTGCGGTAGATACGCGAGACAGACATCGTGCAACGGCTCGGAGACCGTGAAGACGGGATCTGGGGAAGAAAGACCTGAATGGGATGAGAATCCGGTGTCCTCCCACTTCAATTTATAGCCGACTGGGGGCCTTGCCGCAAGACCCGGGTCGTGCCGGACAATGGCCGTTCGGCTGGCCAGAACCTGCGGAAATGGAGGCGCGGAGTGCGTGCGTGACTACCCCCGCCATCGCCGCGCACCTCGCCGAAGCCGTGCCATCGCCGCGATGACAGCGCCGCACGAACCTGATCATCACCGACGCTTCGAAGGGATTGAAGACGAGATGTCGGACCAAACCCGACACCACACGATCGAACCGCCCGTGGTGAGCGTCGGGTTCCTAGGCCGTGACATGGAGCTGGACACCGTGCTCCAGTTGTTGATGAACAGAGGCCAGCTCATCACCCTTTCCGGCCAAGGCGGGATCGGCAAGACACAGCTCGCGGCCGCAGCGATCCGCCGATACCGCAAGGCCTTCGGTGCGTCGGTGAAATGGGTGAGACTCGCGTCGCTGACACGAGATGCCGACCTTGCCGCGGTCGAACAGCAGATCGGTAGTGCTGTCGCGAACGCAGGCAACTCGGGGCACTCGGCGTGGAGTGCGATCGTCGACGCACTCGCCGACACCAACGCGATAACCGAGCGATCGCCGCAAGTACTGGTCCTCGACAACTGTGAACACGTCCGCGTCGCCGTCGCCTCAGTCCTCACCCGCCTACTGGACGAACTGCCGCGATTGACCGTGCTCACCACGAGTCGTCAACCAATCGGGATCATCGGCGAAAAGGTGGTACCTGTCCCGCCGCTGCGGCGGCGGGAGTCGTTGGCGTTGTTTCGGCATCGGGCCGAAATTGTCGATCACCCGCTCTCCGACGACCAGATCGAGACGGCGACCGAGATCTGCCGTCACCTCCACGACAATCCGCTCTACCTGCGATTGGCCGCAGCGCGGCTGGTGCGCCGCCCGCTTCGCGGCATCCTGGCCGAGTTGAACGGCGAGGTCGACGTCGACCAGCGGCTGCGATGGTCGAGCACATCACTCGTCGGTGCGGAGGGACGACACCGCAGCGTCGGGGATTCGATCGCATGGTCGTACGAGCTGTGCAGCGAGCGCGAACGCCTGCTGTTCGAGCGTCTGTCCGTGTTCGCTCCGAGCGGAATCGGGCCTGCTGAGCATGCCACTTCCGACGACTCGGTTGGGGTCAGCTTGGCTGCGATCGAGGCTGTCTGCGCTGATCTGCCCTACGGCGGATCTGCGACCGATACCTCAGCTCGGCTGTCCCGCAACGACATCGGCGACCTGCTCGCTCGTTTGGTGGATAAGGCGCTGGTGCACGTGCACATTTCGGAGAACCAGGCGCGGTACGGATTGCTCGAATGCACACAGGTTTTCGCCATGCAGCGCCTCCGGAATCGTCCAGCCTGGGAGGCAGGTGATCAGCTGCGCAGGCACCTGAGCTATTACCACGACAAGGTCACCGACCTTGCGGCCGACTGGTTCGGGCCGCGAGAAGTCGAGCTGGCCGACTGGATTCCGTCTATTTGGCCGAACGTGCTGATCGCGATGCACACGAGCTTTCGTACACCCGCCGACAGTGCGCTGGGACTGGAGATCTGTGTCGCTCTGCAGGCTCTGCCGGCAGCCCGTATGCCGTCGCTGGGGAAAACGCAACGATGGATTGAACACGCCATGAGCGGTACTCGCTTGCTCGTTGCACCACCGACGAAGTGGCAACTCCATGCTGCGGCCCTACTGGCGTGGAATGCGTTGTGCCAAGGCCACAACGATGAGGCCGAACGTTTGCTGGAACAGCTCGTCGGCGCCTGCGATCTCACACCTGGTGATCGCTTGCAGTGGCGTGCCACCCCGCGTACTGATATCGGGCTGCCAGCGGCCGTCGACTTCGCCTGGGGGTACGAACTCTGGATGGTCGACCAGGACGCCGCCGCGATCGCGGTGTTGACTCGTGCTCGAGACAAATTTCAGTGCGACGGCCACCGAGGCTTCGCTGCTCGATGCGACCTGGCGGCGACCGCTGCGGCAATACAACTCGACGCCACCGGACGGGGCGCCGATCTCCTACAGCAGTTCCGTGCGCGCGCCGTCGCGGCGAAATCCCGCTGGGGAATAGCGTGGGCCGATCTGCTCGGCGCGGTCTACCTGATCGAGGACGACCGTGCCATGGTGCTGGCCCGTATCAAACGATGGGCGGCCTACCTGACAGCCGTCGGTGACCAGTGGGGCGTGACAATGATGGCAACGCTTCGGATGTGGGTGCTGGCCCGGACAGTGATGATGCGAACGGACGCAGACCCGCTTCGCGGCGCCGACTCGGCCGAAATCGCTTGGCTGACCGGCGCGCTCGATACATTGCGCGTCAACGTCGGTATCGACGTCTGCAGCCCTGCGGACTGCACCGAACAGACCGAGGCAGCCCTGCTGTTGGCGCAGGAAGTACTTGGACACGAGGCTTTCGAGTCCGCACGCGACGGTGGCGCGCTACTGCCTCTCGAACGACACGGGCTGGAACGTATGGCAATGGAAATGGGTGATGCGGACAGCCGCCCTGGACAGCCGCGCACGCACCGGGCCTCCGGCGATCCGCGGTGGTACCGGCTGTCCGAAGCAGAACAACAAGTTGCGTTGCTGGCCGCGGCAGGTTGGACGAACAAGGCGATCGCGGCCCGGCGTGGCACATCGGCTGGCACTGTTCGTGCCCAGATGGCAGCCGTGCGGTCCAAGTTGGCGGTCTCTTCGCGACGCGACATCGTCCGCTTCATTCCAGAAGCTGATCGACTCGACGTCAGGCGAGAGGCGGCACGTCGCTTACGAACGAGAGCGGGTGCCCATCCGTCGTCATCCGAAGCCCGGGCAGTGGAAAAGCCCCACCACACAAGGTTCCAGCAATCATTCGTGGCACCACGGACTTGACCCCGCATGCAACCAGGTCAAGGGATGTGACCAGGAAGAGGGTGCCGCCGGCGAAACAACGGAACCTCACTTCACAACACGAATCAAACTCAACAGGCGAGGACGTAAACGATGGAAAAATCCGACGATCAGCCTGAAGGACCACCGACCATCAATAATCCGATAGCGTTCTGGCAGCATGCTTTCGATCGGAGACGACAAATATTGGAGGAGAATCCAGATGTGGAAACACAAGGGCGGCAGAATTAGCCTCTGTCCTCGCCAGCGTGGTTCGGCTCGGTCCGCCGCGATTTCATTCCTGTCCGTCACCAGTCGTGTTCAGGAACCGCGACAGCCACCGGCATGGCGACCGCCGAGCCAGGCTGCTACCAACCGAGGAGCACGAAGACACCGCTCAGCGCTGATGATGAGCCGGCGCGACGTTGCTGCTCGCGATCCAGCCGATAGGTAGCAGCCAGACGTCGGTAGAATGGCGTATAAACGGCGATTCGATTGCCGTGTCACCGATCTGCTGGTTAATCTGCCCGCTGTGTCAGGCCAACGTCAACCCGTAAGAGGTTCACTTCCCATGGCAACCAGCGATTTCGTCGGACGTGAGCGCGAGCTGGAAAAAATCGCCACACTATTTTTGTCGTCGACACGGCTGATAACTCTCGTCGGGTCCGGCGGCATCGGCAAGACCCGCCTGGCGACCGAGGCTGCCCGCCGCTACAACAAAGTCCGGACTGTACCGATCCATTGGGTGCGCCTGGCCCGCCTTCCCGCTGGATCGGGCACAACGGCGATCGAAGATGAACTCGCCCGCTCGATAATCGATATCGACTTCTCCAATAGATCGAGCTGGGACGCCTTGATTGATACGTTCTCCAGAAACGACAGCTCGAGCCGCAACCCGCAAAAGATCCTCGTCATGGACAGCTGCGAGCACATCCTGGCCAGCGCCGGACAGGTGATCGGTGACTTGCTGGAAGCAGTACCGGGGCTGACGGTACTGGCCACCAGCCGGGAAGCCATCGGCTGGGTCGACGAGCAGTTGATACCTGTCCCAGCACTGTCACAGGCACAAGCACTGACCTTGTTCCGCGCCCGCGCGGAGTTGGCCGGTCAGTCGATCTCAGGTGATGACAACGCCTTGGCCGAGTCGATCTGCCGACACCTGCACAACCATCCTCTCTTCATCCGGCTCGCCGCGGCCCGATTGCGGCGCCAACCGCTGCCGATGATCCTGCGCGATCTCAGCGGCACCGACGGCGACCGGCGGCTGAGTTGGTCGCACGGTCCGCAAGTCGGCGCCGATCAAAGGCATTGGGGCATCCACGATGTCATCGCGTGGTCATTCGACTTGTGCCAGGACAACGAACGACTGCTCTTCGAACGGATGTCTGTCTTCGCGGCCGGCTACGACAGCAGCCACGACAACAACCAGAGGTCTGGGCGTGAGGTAGGCGCCGAGCTCGAAGCAATCGAGGCGGTCTGCGCGGATGCCGGCAACGGCGGCATCACGAACGCGGAGATCGAGGGGTTGCTCGAGCGCCTGGTCGACCGATCGTTGGTCACGGCGCACATAACACCGGACACGATCCGATATTCCCTGCTGGAAAGCATGCGCGTCTTCGCCCAACTGCGACTGCGTGAACGCTCCGGAGGCGCGGAGGCGGAGCGGTTGTCCCGGCAACACCGTCGCTACTACCGCGACAAGGTCGTTCGCGCCCAAGCCGAGTGGTTCAGTCCAGCTGAACACGAAATACTGGACTGGGCTCGCGCAGCGTGGGACAACCTGCTCATTGCCATGGACAGCAGCCTCACGACGCCAAGCGAATCCATCATCGGACTCGAGATCGCCGCAGGGTTGATCGCTTTGCGGTTGCCGTTCTTCCTGGGTTCCCTGCGGGAGTCCCGTCGCTGGGCGACACGCGCGTTGGAAGCCACTCGAAGCCTCGACCCACAGCCAGTCGAACTGCAAACCACCGCGCTTGCGTTGACCGCGTGGGTCACCATGTGTCAGGGCATGCACGACGACGCCGCACGCATGCTCGACGAATGCATCGCCACGTGCTGCGGGGATACCGCTGTCCACGCGACTTGGCGTGACGATCCCACCACAGACCTAGGACTGCCGGCACCTGTCGACTTCGCATGGGGCACCGAGTTGCTCTTCGCGAGCGATCCGCGGTCGGTGCTGGTCCTCGCGCGCGCACGCAAGCGCTTTCTCGGAGCGGGAGATCGCGGAAGCGCAGCAATGAGTGAATTGTTCCAGGCACTCGCGGCCGGGTTGCTCGGCACAGCGGAACAAGCAGTCGATATCGCCCGAGGCTATCTGGACCGCGCCACTCGATCCGGCGCTGGATGGGCCCAGTCGTGGGCCGCATTGGCCTGGGTGATCACGCTGACCAAGCATGGTGACCCGCGGGAGGCAGTGGCGCTGGGGCGCACCACGCTGACGAATCAACTATCGATGGGAGACCGGTGGGGAGCCGTCTGGGCCGTCCATATCCGGGCATGGACGTTGGCACGGTTGGTCGCCGATACACGCACCAAACACGGCAATCAGCCCAACTCGGTGCTCAAGTCAGCCACCGAAATCGCGACCCTCATCGGAGGCGCCCGAACAATGCGGCAACAGATGGGCGTGGACATCACCAACCTCGGACCGTTCGCGACCGAAACCGACAAAGCGATCGCGATTGCGCGAGATGTGCTCGGAGAGAAGGCTTTCGACATAGCAGACCGTGAAGGCTCACTGCTTCGACCCGAACTCGATGAGGTTGCGCGACTGGCGCTGGGCACCCTTTCGGTGCACAAGCTCGAGCGCGACCACCCGGCGCGCCAAACACAACCTTCCCTGTGGAACGAGTTGTCGACAGCTGAACTCGAAGTGGCGATCCTCGCCGCTGGGGGCTGGACCAATGCCGAGATCGCAGCGAGCCGCGGCAGCTCGTTCAAAACGGTCGATGCCCAGATCGCCTCGATATTCAGCAAACTGCTGATCAACTCCCGAGTCGACATTGCCACCTTCGCGCCCGCCGACACACAGAACCTGGTCGCTCAAGCGGCCGCCCGCCGGCCGCGCAGGCAAAAGCATCGACAGTGACGTGTCCCAGCCCTGGCTGCGGCACATCGACACCGACAACCATTGGCAGACAAGCTGTTCCACGGCGGACAGACGATCTGGCCGTGTCGGCGTCACCGGACGGTTCGCACCGATGGTTGCCGAGCTCGCCGGACAGCCACCCATGCGACGGTATCGGCGGCCGGATTCGATCCGGCCGCCGATACCTCCTCTGCACCCCGTCGCTTTGTCAGTGGGCGAGTTGGTATCGGATGAGGGTATTGGCGGAGCCGGGGAAGGTACGGGTTTCGACGGGGTGCAGGCCTTCGACACGGGTCGTGAAGAGTGGGGTGCCGTCGGTGAGCGGAGTGGCGCCGACCATGAGGTGGAGTTCGTCGACCAGGCCGGTGGAGATGAGGGCGTTCCAGAGGACTCGACTAGCGAAAATTACTATGTCGCCACCGGTTTCGGACTTCAACGCCTCGAGGGTTGCGTCGGCTTCGGCCCGAGGAACGATGCGAGTGTTGGTCGCCCACGGGTGGTCGGCCGACGGTAGTTCAGCATGGTCGGAGATGACCACCTTGTCGATTGCGTTGTAGCGCTTGGCGAAATCCTGGTTGGTGGCCGACGCGGACGCGTCGGTGGCGACGTGCGGCCAGAAGGATTGGAAGAGTGCGTAGGAGTTGCCGCCGAGAACTACCGTGTCGGCGGAGCTGATGCGTTCGAGGTTGTAGCCGTCGAAGGCGGCGTCCATCGGCAACGCCATGACGTTGCCGCCGGGGCCCTCGTAGTAGCCGTCGATGGACATGATGTTGGTGACGATGATTTTGCGCATGCGCTGGGTCCTTTCAGTGTTCATTGGCCTGTCCGTCACGGGTTCGACCACCCCGCTTCAAGGTCAACGACTTCGCGTTCAGCTTGACCGAATAGGTGATGCCGAGCCATCGGTTGCGCATATACAACAGGCCATCCTGCTGAGCGCACAAACCATTCACGCAGGACGAGTCACCCCCGATAGCGGAGATTTTTGCAGGACCCGGGACTGCATGAATGATTCTCAGCAGACGCCTCCGGCGGCGACGATGTTCTGCCCAGTCACCCACCGTGCACGCTCGCCGACGAGAAACGCGATCACCTCGGCGACGTCCTCCGGTTGGCCGACTCGTTTGAACGCGGACATTCCTGCGGCTACCTCCCGATCCCGGTCCGGCAGCAGATCAGTGTCGGTGAATCCGGGCGAGACGGCGTTGACGGTGATCTGACGCTCGCCGAGCTCGCGGGACAGCACCCGGACGAATTGCTCAATCGCGCCCTTACTGCCGAGGTACAACGACAACTGGTCGAACAACAGCCGAGTGCCGCTGGTCGAGGTGACCACGATCCGACCACCATCCGGCAGCCGTCGGGCGGCCTCCTGCAAACAGAAGAACACGCCTTTGGTGTTCGCGTCGAAGATCCGGTCGTAGTCCGCCTCGGTGCAGTCGACAAGGGGCTTGATCAGTGCGTCAGCCGCGTTGGCCACCACGATGTCCAAGGTGCCGAAGGCCGCTTCGCCCTCGTCGAACAGCCTGGTGACCTCAGCCGGTCTGGACAGGTCGGCGCCGACCGCGATCGCCTTGCCCCCACCGCCGACGATCTTGTCGACCACTGCCTTGGCCAGCCCATCATTGGTCCGGTAGCCGATCACCACCGCCGCACCTTGCGCAGCGAGCTCGAGCGCGGTCGCACGACCGATCCCGCGAGACGCCCCCGTCACCAAGGCCACTTTGTCCGCTAGGGAAGTTGACACTGAATTCTCCTGACGACACCGAATATCAACACCCCGATCACTCCGCCCCGAGGCCGACGAATTTGTGACCAGCTTGACCGAATAGATGCTTCCGAACCATCAGGTGCGCCTATACATTCACCGTTCGAAGCCCACAGCCAGCGGGTCCGTCGGGGGAAAGACGACCGGAAGGGCTGTCAATGCGCGATGGAACGGACCCGGCCGCCAGGTCGGCGCGCCAGCGGCCGGATCCAGCCGCACGTCCGGCAAGGCGTCCAGCAATTGGTCTATTGCGTCCTGGGCGATCAAGTAGGCCAATGACTGCGCCGGGCACGCATGCTGTCCCGCTCCCCAAGCCAAATGCGAGCGATTCCCCGACAGATCGCCACCTCGCGTTGCCGGATCGGTGTTGCAGGCCGCCATGCTGATGACAACCGGCTGATGGGCGGGCAGCCAGACTTGATCAATGAGGATCGGATGACGTGGATAGGTGATCAGGAGATTCGCCAGCGGTGGGTCGTTGAACAACAGTTCGTCGAGCGCGTCGCGAGTGCTCAACGCGCCGCCAACGACGCTGCCGCCGAAACGCTCGTCGGTGAGGATCAGCAGCAAGGTGTTCACGATCAAGTTCAGCAGGAATTCGATTCCCGTGCCGAAGATCTGGGCGACGTGCTGGGCTACCTCTTCCGCGGTCAATCCGGCGGGATGCTGCAGCAGCATGGACGTGATGTCGTCGTGTGGGTGCTCCTGCTTCAGCGTCACCAACTGTGCGAGCGTCGCACTCAGTAGCTTGTTGCCGGCTTCGGCGGCGGCGCCGACGCCCTCGACGATCGAGGCGACCGCGGCTGCCAGATTGTGGCCGATCTCCGGTGAGCAACCGAGCAGTGAATTCGTCACCTGGAAAACCAGTGGAAATACGTACTGGCGGATGAGTTCTGCCGAACCGTCCCGGCAGAAGCCGTCGATGAGCGGGAGGGCGATCGCTTCCACGGTGTCGTGGAACGCGTACAAATCGACGGCCTGAATGCTGTCGGTGGTCGGTGGCCGGTAGCGCAAGAAGTCCAGCCCGGTGCTTCTACTCGCGACAGGTCGCCACTCGAGCATCGGACGGATCGGACAGTCGGAAGGGATGTCCCGCTGCCACATTCGGGGATCGGCGGGAAAGCGATCAGGATCGTTGAGGATCTGTAGCGCGGTCCGGTAGCCGAGCACAAGCGTGGCCGGGACACCCGGCGCAAGCTCAACCGGAGCCATGGACCCGTACTTGCTGCGCAATGCTTGATAGACGCGATGTGGATCAGCGGCGAATTCGGGGGCATACAGACGTACGGGCGGTTCGCCTGTATCCGTCAGCGAACCCGAGACGGTCAGGTCGGACGGAGACAGCGGCGTATTCAAGTGGCGGGCTCCCTGTTGTCGAATGCGGCGCAGGGGGTTTACCACTGATCCGGTGTCTTCAGCACGACACTGTTCCCACCATCGGGACGACGATGCGTCACACGCCCAACGCGCCGAGCGAATCGAGGTCATCCAACGCAGTCGTTATCCGCCGCATCAGCGTCAAACATGTTTCGACAGACTGCATTTCGGGTTGGTAAGCGGCTCTGCCGATGGTGAAGGCCCACGCGGCGTAGGCAAACATCGACTGCTGACGATAGGCCAGCCACGCATCGGGGAACGACGGCACAACTCCCCCAGCGCGTCCGAGTTCGTCGAGATACACCTCGAGCAGCGCACGGTCCCATGCGCGCCGGTCTTCAGGCTCACACCCGGAGTTGACGGTATATGCGAAATCGTGGGCCCAACCACCCCGCATGACAACCTGCCAGTCAGCCAGCCCCATCCGGCCATCGCTCGTGACATAGGTCTGCCCGATGTGCGGATCACCGTGCAGCAACGTCGGCGCCATGTCGTTGGTTGCGATGTCCAGTGCACGCTCGACACCGAGCCACAACCGTTCACCCGCGCCATGCAGCGCCGCAGGCACGACTGCCTCGGCGCGTTTCAAACCGACCACACTGCGTGTCTTCATGTCGATCGCCGAGCGGACCGCGATCAGCATCTCGTTCGGCGTATGCAGTGCCGCAATCGATGGATGCTCCCAGAACGTGCCGTGCAGCCGCGCAAGATTGCGCACCAGATCCTCTGCCTGCCCGCGAGTGATGGGAACACTCGGCTCGATGAACTCGGCGCCGCGAGTCACGGCCACGTTCTCCATGAGTGCAATGGATCGCCACGATCCGGGATCGAAGGCACCCCAATACCCCTTCGGCGCCTCCATCTCTACCAGAGGACGAAAGGTCATGAAGAAGGTGGTTTCTCCATCGATCACCCGTGCCCCGCCGAGCAACATGCGCTGACGCAAGGAGGTGCTGGTCTTCGCGAACAGCTCGCGGGGCAACCCCGCCTGCTCGCCCGCCTCGTTGTACTCGACTCGAAGCGCCACCCGCGTGGAGGTGCCATGGCTGCCATCGAAGACTTCGAACGAACGCACCTCCGCACCGGCAGTGTCGCGGCACAGCACGGCCGTCAACCACTCGGAAGTGATCGTCGCACCGGAGATGGGGACATCGTCGACCGTCCGCGCCTTCGGCCGAATCACCTTCTCTTGCAACACATGTCCACCGACCGCCAGAAACCTACCAAGCAACCAGAGCTTGGGATGCATACACTTGCCTCGATTCCAGTACCGAGCCGCTACCAGTCGCCGCACCCGATCCGAGCTCTGACCATGCAGTGCAACAACACCTTTGACTGATCGCAGAACCAAGAACCCACTGCCAGAGGCGACTCCGACTCTGCGACCATCAACAAATAGTCGAGTATGCGATACCGACTTCTCAGCCACGGGAAACGCTTCAGGCTGCGCGCCTGGACAGCAGGCCAGCGTAGCCACAGCTCAATGACTTCGGTGCGGACGACAACGCCGATGACTACCGCGAAATACTTCTGCCTTGCGGATGGTTTGCCGGTATGACGTGTGTCACCGACCGGAAGGATTTCCATGGCGAAGATGACCAGCGACGAACGTGAGGCGTTTCTTGCCGACCTACACGTGGGGGTGATCGCGATCGAACGGGCGGATCGCGCGCCGCTCGCGGTGCCGATCTGGTACGGGTACGAGCCGGGTGGCGAGGTGCTGATCTGGACCGAGACCGGATCGGTCAAGGAAAAGCTGATCCGCGCTGCGGGACGTTTCTCGCTGACCGTGCAGGTGGAGCAGCCGCCGTACAAGTACGTCACCGTCGAGGGCACGGTGACCGGCATCGAGCAGGCCACCGCGGACGTCGTGACAGCCATCGCCGTCCGATACCTGGGCGAGGCCGAGGGTAAAGCCTTCACCGATCAGAACCTCACCCCGACCTCGCTGCTCGTGCGCCTGCGCCCCGAGCGCTGGTTGAGCACCGACTACTCCAAGGAGTAGCGACCACTCGCTCGTAGCGGTCGACAGCGGCCGCTACGAGCACTCATCGGACCGCCGATCGACAGCGGAAATGCGCGCCAGTTCAGAGAGCGGATTCGCGATGCACATTCAGTAGGTTGGTGCGGGCCTCGCGCCAGATATCGTAAAGCTCCTCCGCGTCGGCGGCTTCGACGAATTCCGCCTCCGCCCTCGTCACGGGGATCAGGGTGATCACCTGTAGTACGGGGTCGCCGTCCGCGTCGCGCTGGAGGTCGAACGTAGCGCCGAAGTACGGACTCGGCGACGCGAGCAGCCCGCAGATGTCCGTCCCAGCCAGCAATGGTCGATCGCTGAGTACGACCTGGTCGTAGTCGAGTCCGCGGCCACTCGCCACGGCCTGCGACGCTGTCGTATCCACCAGGTACCGCGCGTGGTGGCTCTGGTCATCCTGTAGCGAGCAGCTGAATTCCTCGGGCAGCAGAGAGGTGATTCGGTGCAACCGCACACCGTCCGTGACCACCGACCACACACCCGGATCGGCCAGGTGCGCGGCGAGGAGCGTGTAGCCGTAATCGCCCACGGCGGGCCGCGATTCCGCGATCGGAGTGATGGCGCCGAGATTGGCTTCGAGGTGATCCAGGAAGGCAGCGCGCTGCCCGAGCGATCGCGGCTCATTCATGCGTCGAACACCTTGTCCGCTATGACCACCCGCCAAGGGTAACGCTCCTTCCGTTACACCTCTAGGTACATGACATGTCCATCGGCGGTGGGAGCACCTTAGGCGGCACCTCCAGCTACCGATGCGCGTGCACTGCCTAGACGCCGAAGCTCGTCTTGGTGCAGGCAACGGAGCCCGACATTACCGATCGCGGTGGCGTGCCGCAGTCCGATCCCGGCAGCGAACGATCGAGAGCAAGATGGAATATAAAGAACAAGCAACGAAGCTTGTCGAGTCCTTATTCGAAATTCCGGAAATTCGTGCCGAAATAGCTCATCTCCAGCGCAGGCATTCGATCACCCGGCAGCAGATCGTCGAGGCCTGGCTCTTCTACGATCTCGCCATCATGAACTATTCGAATGAATCGTATTCGTCGACGACACTTCGAATGGCGATGCATCTGCACAATTACGTGCCAGGAAACTGGCACGACCGGCGACAGGATGTCGTGCTCGGCTTCCTCGAACGGTTAGCGCCAACTGCCGTGTGCGACATCGGCTTCGGTACGCCGCAACGCTATGTACAACACCTCCTTGCCGCGCGTACCACGGAGATCGCCCTGTGCGAATTCGAGTACGCAAGCTTGGAGTTCGCGATGTCGGTGCTGGAGCACTGGCGGCCGGACTGGAGTAGTTCGGTCAAGCTCATCGAGCACAACATGGACCGCGATGCACTGCCGTCAGGCTATCCGGTCTACATCTTTCAGGATTCGATAGAGCACGCGTTACAGCCGACTGAGACTTTACGCGGATACGTGGACAGTGCGGCGGCGGACACGCATTTCATCTTCTCACTTCCCATCGAGGTAGCCGATCCTATACCAGGGCACCACATTTCCTGGTCCGAGGAGTCGGCGGCGATCGATTGGCTCAGCGCGGCCGGGCTGACCGTGCTCGACAAGGAAGTGATCCAGTTTCGCCGGGACCTCGACCTCCACGCGCACGCATTGCACCCGGACACCAGGCAGCTGGCAATACTCGCCGTGAAGAAGTAGCAGCCGGAAGTCGAAGTTCGACGCCGAATCGAGAAGAGCACGTTGTGAATGCCCTGAGCATTGCCTGCCATTTGGCACGAGATCCGCTGGCAGGCTTGACCGAGTTGTCCGCTCGCGGTGCGGTAGTCCCGATCGGGCTCCGTCCTTGGCAGGCGTTCGTGGTCTGCGATCCAGAGTTGACCAGACGAGTACTCGTCGACGACCGGACCTACGACAAGGGCGGCGCGCTCGCCGCGCGCGCCAGAATGGTGGCAGGCAACGGCCTGGTTACCTGCAGTCACGCGGACCACCGTGGGCAGCGGCGGCAGTTGAACCCCGCGTTCAGCCGCGAACTGGTGTCCGGTTACGCCGACGTGGTGGCCGAGCAGGTCGCGGCGGTGACGCGCACGTGGCGGCATGGCGAGACAGTCGACGCGGTAGCCGTCATGCACACCCTCACAGCTCGAATCACTTGCGCGACAATGTTCGCCACCGAACTTCCCGCCGACCAGCTCGCTCAGATCACTCGCGATCTCGATGTCTTCATGTCGGGTACCTATCGGCGCATCCTCGTCCCGCGCCTACTGGACAGTCTCCCGACACCGGGACAGCGCCGCTACCACCGGGCCATGGCACGTCTGCGCGCTCTCGGCACCGGAAGCGTCCTCGCTGCCGACCGCAGCACCATCCACGCTGTTTTGACCGAGGTCCGCGACGAGAACGGCGTGGCGCTGTCGCCGACGGAACTCAGCGACCAGGTGGTGACCTTGTTCATCGCCGCGGTCGACACCACTGCGGTCGCGCTGGCGTGGGCAATCCATCTGCTGGCGAGCCATCCGGATATCGCCGAGCGGGTCGGCCGCGAGTCCGATACGGTCCTCGCCGATCATGCGGCGACCGCCGCCGATCTACCGGCTTTGGAACTGACCCGACGCGTCGTCGTCGAAACATTGCGGCTGTATCCCCCGCTCTGGTTCCTCACCCGGGTGGCAACAACCGATACCGAGCTCGGCGGACACCGTATTCGGGCAGGCAGCACTGTTGTGTGCAGTCCATACCTCATTCATCATCGCGGCGACCTTCATGCCGCTCCCGAACGTTTCGACCCCGATCGGCACCTTGCCCAACCACCGCGAGACGCGCTGGTCCCGTTCGGCGCAGGCGCCCGCCGGTGCATCGGTGACCAGCTCGCCACCGCTGAGGCGACCCTCGCACTGGCCACGCTCGCGAGGCGATGGCGCTTCGAACAGGTCACCGAAGAACAAGTCCGGATCGCGCCCCGGTTCGTACTCGCGCCGCGGCGACTCCGAGTGCGCCTCGTGGCGCGGCGACCCCAAACCGTAAGCAGCGAAACATCTTATGTTGCCTGAAGTGACCCACACGTTCGGTGACGTGTTGCGCCGCAAGCGATCCCCGCAGCTGTGATAGGTCACTCCGTCCTCGGCCAGGTCGAACGTCGCGACGGTGTGCAGAGCCCTTTTCGTTCGGGTGGCAGCGACCGAATGATCCGGGATGGTTCAGCTTCGATAAGTGGGCTACTCCCTTAGAGCGGAAGCCCGCATGACGACAACACATGACGCCCGAAAGTTCGCTGGCGTCGCAAACCGAGGAGACCATCGTGGAGCCTGCCGAGCAGGGTAAGCCGTCTGCACACCGAGGACACCACGACGACCCGCGCACACCGCCGCCCCAACCACCGACGATCCAACCACCGCCGCCCCGACCACCGACGCCGACCGGGGTCTCCCGGACCAGAGCAGGCAGCATCTGGGTGAGCCTGGCGGCTGGCGGTGCATTCCTTGTGGTGCTCTTGATTTTCGTAGTTCAGAACACGACCAGCGTTCGGTTCGGCTTCCTGGGATGGCATTTCGCCCTGCCGGTCGGGGTCGCGATCCTGATCGCCGCCGTCGCTGGTCTACTGGTCATGGCTGTGGCCGGCGGAATCCGAATCGTCCAGCTCCGCCAGGCGTTCAATAAGCTGGCCCGATCCCGCAAAAGCAGCGCGGCAAGGCCGTTGCGCTGACCAGCACAGATCAAGAATCGAACGACTCGCTGCGAGCCAATGTCTCGTATGCGGACGCTAGGCACGGACAGTTCATCGGGGAGCAGTAGGCATGCCGAGGGTGATACACAACGTCCTCGGCAGCGGCCACCGTGAACGGCGATTCGGGAGCGCTGTGCCAATCAGGCGTCCAAAGCCTGTCGCTCCCTGGCCGCCGGAAAACGTTGTGTACCTGGCGTCGATCTGCACCGGGATCGTCTCTCAACCTGTTCCGGCCGCCGGTGACGAACAGGCAGAGGCCGACTAGTAGTGCGAAGACCGCCACTGCCGCGATGGCAACGAATACTGACAACGAACTCACTGTCGGCATGCTAGGCGCGGTTCGACGCCTTCTCAGCCATGGCAACCGACCGGTCTCTACTGTTTTGCCACCGACTCCTCGCCTCGGTGTCCGACCCGCGATACATCAGCCAGGCACCCAGGCGCGACCGCCAAGGCACCGGCAGGCGGCCAGTATCGGGTTTTCAAGTACCGGTGCGATGGGAACCTAGAGGGTGACACACGAGCGCATACCCTGGCGCCGGGCTCACGGGCGCACCCCCTATTACCCCCTACCCCTAGCCACGCATCTCAGCTCGCGGCGGCATCGGCTGATCTCGGGCGAGTCGAGCCGACCACGCCCGACCTGCGGAATTCCGCAAATGTTGTTCCCGTGCAGCGTCTTTCAGGCCCACGGTGACCTCAGTTCGGTCACCCTGACCACCCGAAACCGTGTGGCAGGGTGGTCGGCTATGAAGACGATCCTGATCACGGGGGCGACATCGGGTATCGGCCTCGCGGCCGCACAACAGTGCGCTGCGAGCGGACATCGACTGGTGCTCGTCGGACGAAATCCGCGGAAGCTGGCCGATGCGGCGGCGACGGTTCGAGCCGCAGGCGCGGGCGGCGTGGACACCCTCGAATGTGACTTCGCCTCGCAGGATTCGGTCCGTCAGCTAGCCAAAAGCGTGCTGGCGCAATACGACCGACTGGATGTGCTGGCCAACAATGCCGGCGGCTATCACAAGGATCGCGTCGAGACCGCGGACGGCATCGAGACCACGTTCGCGGTCAATCACCTCGGCGGCTTCCTGCTCACCGAACTGCTCACCGATCTGATGGTGCGCAGCGCCCCCTCGCGCATCCTGTTCACCTCGTCGGTACTGCATTTCGGCGTCAACCTGGATTTCGACGATCTCGGCTTGCAGCGAAAATATTCGGGCGAGCAGGCATACAGCCGATCCAAGCTGGCAAATATCCTCTACGCCAAGGCATTGGCGCGCCGCCTCGAGGGAACCGGCGTGACGGTCAACGCCTTTCATCCCGGCGCGGTGGCGACCGGGATCTGGGATTCGCTGCCGTGGTTCGGGCAGCCTGTGGTCGCACTGGCCAAGCGCCTGTTCATGATCACCGTCGAGGAAGGCGGTCGGGCGCTCACCTATCTCGCGACCGATCCCGAGGTGGACGGGGTCACCGGCGCCTATTTCCAGAAGAACCGCATCAAGACTCCGTCGCGTCGTGCGCAGGACGACGCGCTCGGACAGCAACTGTGCGAGGTCAGCGCGACCCTGGTCGAGCCAACCGGCTAGGCGCAGTTGCTGTATGCAGTCCGCGACAACGTTGTCGGAAGTCCAAGCGACACAACTTGTTTGTCATCGACTGATCTGCAGAAAGCAGGGGCAATGCAGCGTACGCGTTTCGAGTCGATCGGCTCGTACACTCCGGAAACCGTCCGTTCCACCGAGGAATTGATCGACAGCCTGGCCGTGCCGAGGTCACTGGATCTGGAGCGGATCACGGGGATCAAGAATCGGCGGGTCTACGACTCGCATCCGGACCGCTATGAATCGTCTTTCGCATTGGCGCTCCGGGCCATCGACGATTGTCTGCGACATTCCGACTACCAGGCGGATGAACTCGACATCATCATCTCGGCCTCCATCACCCGCACGCGCGGTAAGGAGATCTTCTGCTACGCACCGGCATTCGCGCTGATGCTGGGCAACGAGATCGGCGCGACGTCGGCCCGGCATTTCGACGTCTCGAACGCGTGCGCGGGCATGATGACCGGGGTGCTTGTGCTGGATCGGATGATCAAGGCGGGAGTGGTGCGCAACGGTCTGGTGGTCAGCGGCGAACAGATCACGCCGATCGCGGAAACCGCGGTGCGGGAGATCAGCAAGCCGTACGATCCGCAATTCGCGGCACTGACCGTCGGCGACGCGGCGGTGGCCGTCGTGCTCGACGATCGCGGCGACGACCACGACGAAATCCACTACGTCGAACTGATGACCGCCGCCGCCGGGGCTGAGCATTGCCTCGGCATGCCCAGCGATCAGTCCGCAGGCATCGCGCTCTACACCGACAACCGCGCCATGCAGAGCGAGGACAGGTACATGCAGGCCATCAACCGCATCGACACCTTCCTGAAGGAGACCGGGCGCACCTGGGAGAGCGAGAAATACGACTATTGGATCAATCATCAATTCAGCGGACCGGCCATCGATTACATCGGGCAACTGACCGGGCAGCATTTCGGCACGCCGATGCCGCAGACCCTGAATGTGTTGCATGACTACGGCAATACCGCGTCGACCTCGCATTTTCTGGTGCTGCACGAGTATCTCGGGCAGCAGAAAATTCCCAAAGGATCGAAGATCCTGATGCTTCCCGCGGCGTCCGGGACCGTCTCCGGCTATCTCGCCGCCACCGTCTCGCGTCTGGAGGCCTGAGCCATGGGTACCACGATTGTCGCGGCCGCGGCGAACACCGATCTCGACACCGGCAGCTACTTCGAGCTGGCCGCTCGCGCGTCCCGTGGCTGCCTGGCCGGCTCGGATGTTTCCGTCGACGAGGTCGGCATGCTGATCAACGTGGGCGTCTTCCGGGATGACAACATTTCCGAGCCCGCGGTGTCGGCACTCATACAGAAACGGATCGGCATGGGTCTGGAATACCAGCCTGGCCGGGTACCCGCGTTCTCGTTCGACCTGATGCACGGCGCGACCGGCCTGCTGCACGCCATCACCGCCGCGGAATGCTTCTTGGTCACCGGCGAAGTGGAGTACGCGTTGCTCGTGGCGGGCGATACCCACCCGTCGACCGAGCGCTACGTCGCGGGATTCCCTTACACCACGGGGGCCGCCGCGATCCTGCTCGGAAACTCCCCCGCCGCAGGCGGTTTCGGTCGACTGCATACCAAGGAGACCGACGGGCAGGCTGACCCATCCGCCTGGGTCGACCTCGGTACCGTCGGCGCGAACGGCCGCTCGGCCATGCGCGTTCGGCACGGCGTTGCGGATCCGATCGAGCTCGCGGCGTCGACGGTGCGTGACTGCATGGACGACGAAGGTCTCGACGACGATGATTTCGCCGAGGGACGAGCGGTGCTGCTCGCACCGGCCCCAGCGCCCAGATTCCGGGCGCGCCTTGCCGAAACGTTGCGGCTGCAAACGGAATCGGTGGTCGGTCTCGCCCCGGCGGTCGGCGATCCGTACACGGCGGCGCCCGTCCACGCGTATCTGAACGCCCGGAAATACGGTGTGCTCGGCACGGCCGACACCGTGCTGTTCCTGGCCGCCGACGAAGCCGCGGCAGCCTGTCTCGCCTACCATCCGCAGCCGACGGCCGTGGTGAGCGCGGCAGGTGTTTCAATAGGCGAAAGACGTTGATGTTACTTGGATTCCGACATTCGCGTCGGAATTGTGCGGGCGATCTTGTTGCCGGGATTCGATGACAGGTCGCCGTCGGCGACCTACGCTATTGGCACCGGCTGGATCAATGGGGCATCCGGAAACGCCCCTGCTGCGACGATGCCGCATCTTCAGTGCACCCGAGTTTCTCTCTTCGATGGTGCCCTTCCACAGTCGGGCACACCTTGTCGACGAAGGGAGCTCGGGTATGCACCAGCAGATCTCGCAATCGGAGGTCGGCCAGGCCATGGCCGTGCTTGGCAACGCCAGCACGGTCGGCTTGGTCGCTGAACTGCTCGCCGCCGACGAGACAGCGGTGCGGACGGCCGTACGGCGCCTGGCCGTCGGATCGTCCGCGCGGGCGTTGTTCGATCTCGACATCGGTGCTCGAATCCTGCGTGACACCCCGGCGCAGGTCCGCAGGGAATTGCACTGTCGTGCCGCGAAGCTGTTGCACGACAATGGGTTTCCTGCAACTACCGTAGCCGAGCAGCTGGTCGCGGCCGGTGCCGCCGATTACCCGTGGGCGGCCGAGGTGCTGCTCACCGCCGCAGCGGAGGCGTTGGCCAACGACCAGATCGACCGCGCGGTGGATCTCTTGGAGCTGGCCTACCGGGCGACGCGTGACCCCGCCGATCGCGCCGCGATCGCCATCCGCCTGGTGCGCGCCGAATGGCGGATCAGTCCGTCGAATCGAACTCGGAACTACACCCGGGTGCGCGCGGCCGTTCGCGCAGGCCGGGTGCCCACCGCGCGACTACCCTCCGCCGTCATGTTCCTGCTCTGGCACGGCCAGGTGCAGCATGCCGATCAGGCTCTCGGCCAACTGGATTGCGGTCGCCTCGACGAGGCGACGCCCAAGGTCGACTTCCTGTGTGCGTGGCTGCGGTCCTCGCATCCGCCACATGCACAGCGGCATCAGCGGCTGCTGGCGGCGCAGGCACGGCGGCGTCCGGCGATCGCGGCGCGACCGTCACCGCACGTACTCGGCGCGCAACTGCTGACCGGCCTGTTCACCGGGCGGCCGCTCGACGAAACAGTCACCCTCGCCCAGCGTTTGCTCACCTGCCATCGGCTCGCCTCGAGCACAGTGGAAACCCTTGCGGCGGCGGTTCATTGCCTGATCTACACCGACCGGTTGGATACCGCGGCGGCCTGGTGCGACTCGCTGCTGGCCGAGGCCGAGGCGCGTCAGGCTCCGACCTGGCAGTCGATCTTCGCCGGCCTGCGCGCGGAAACCATGCTGCGCAAAGGCAATGTGCGGGCCGCGGCCGATGATGCGGTGCTCGCGCTGAATCATGTTCCCGCCGAACATCTCGGCGTCTGGATCGGGACCCCGATCGCGGCGCTCGTGCGCGCGCTCACCCTGGCAGGCAGGCACGCCGACGCTGAGGCACAACTCCAAAGACCCGTGCCCCGAGCCATGTTCGAATCCCGGTTCGGCCTGCCCTACCTGCATGCACAAGGCCACCACCAGCTTGCCGTGGGGCGTGCCGACGAGGCGCTGCGCACGTTCCGCCGCTGCGGATACCTGATGCGCCGCTGGCACATGGACTTTCCCTGGCTGGTGCCGTGGCGCAACGACATCGCCGCCGCCCACCTCGCGCTGGGCGACTCCCGGCATGCCCGCTCCGTCGCGACCCGTCATCTCGATCTGCTCGGCGCCGCGAGCCAGCATCGCACCGGCGGCGTATCGCTGCGCTTGCTCGCCGCGACCGCCGACCGGTACCAACGCGTGCGTTTGCTCCGCGACGCCACGGCAATCGCCCGATCCGGCGGCTGCGACCTCGAATTAGCCACGGTCCTAGGCGAACTCGGCGCCGCACACCGCGCCGTCGGCGACCACGACAAGTCACGCATGCTGATCCGCGAGGCAACCCGCCTCGCCGAGTCCTGCGGCGCCGACACCCTGCTCCACGACCTACTCGGCCACCGCCCTCATCACCCCCGACAACCCATCTCCCGACTAAGCACCCACCCCAACGGTCCCGACACCCTCAGCCCCGCCGAACGCCGAGTCGCCGAACTCGCCGCCAACGGCAAACGCAACCGCGACATCGCCGCCGCCCTCGACATCACCACCAGCACCGTCGAACAACACCTCACCCGCGTCTACCGCAAACTGGAGATCGCCCGCCGCACCGAACTAACCTTCGTCTTCGGCACCCACCCGAAAACCGCCGTCACCGCAACCCACTAATGCTGGGGACCAACCGGCCTGGCCATGTGAGCCAGCAGCTCGGACAGCTTCGGTCCACCGGTCCACCGGTCGGCCTGGAGCCGCGCGGCACTACGAACTGTGATCGACCTTCACCCTGGTAGTTCACTCGCAACGAAACGTTCGAAGGACAACGCGAAACCCTTGAGTGGATTAACGATCCAGCCTGGCAAACCCTACGCGGCAGGACCGACAAGCGAAGGCGAACCGAGCTGGTAGTGATCGTGACTAAGCCGTGCGGCCGTGTCACTTAGTGGGATTCGAGTGGATCGAAGTTCCACTTGCGTGGGAGTTCTGTATCGCAGACGGCGCAGTAGAAGTGCTCGTCTTTGACGAGATTCCGCTGCCGGCAGTGGGGGCAGGAGCGGAACACAACCGGGTCGGTGAACTGACCGGGATGGGCCAGGCCGGCGAGATCGAGGGTGTCCGCGACCGCGAACCAGGAGTCCGGGTCCGGGCAGTAGCCGGTCGACTGGTTGCTGATCGAATCCACCACCCAAACACCGCGCCGGAGCTCGAAGGCGATTTCACCCGCGCCCAAAACCGCTGCGCCGCCGGCACAAACGACGTGTTCGCTGCGCCTCGGCGCCAGCCGAAGCAGACCGTCCAAACCGACAATGTAGGTGAAGGGCTCCGTCGACTCATCGGCGTGCTGCGCAGCTAGCCAGGTCACCAGGTCGACAGATGATTCGATCGGCTGCCCCGTACCACCGGGCCGCACCTCGGCCAGCAGGTCCGCAGGGCCGACGTACTCGTAATGTCGCCGTGCACCGTCCACCGCGTCAATCTACCGTCCGACCTCCGGACCGTGCTCACAGCGAAGCGACCGATAGTTCGCCGTAGCGGATGCCCCGAAAGACCGCCGATACGAATGCCTCTACCGATGCGGGTGGCACACCTATCTGAGCACTGTTTACCGAAGCGCGTCCAACAGGTCCATGGACCGATGCTCGACACGGATAAGAAAGGTAAAGCGCAGTGTCCGTTGAGGTTTCGGTGGTCTCCGAGGCAGTCGCAAACCGCGGAACCGTGCGGTGCGCTGAGGTGACCGTGCGATGACGGCGCAGGAGCGGTCGGACCCCAGGCAGCAAGAGATCATTGCGATCCTTTCCCGCTTCACCGGCTATCCCGACCTCCCCAATGGCCGCCCCTGCGGTCTCTTGGCGTACATGATCGCCAACTCCGCGAGCCCGGTGACATTTGTGCAGCACGCGGACGGGCGAGTCGGCAGAGCACGAGATCCTGCGCTCCGCGGCGGTCGCGAGCGGCAGTACATCATCGACGTGCCGCAACTCGACCCTCGTTCGGCCAGTCCGCCGACTCTCTACTACGCCGTGATCGAGACCAATCCGGTCGGCATTGCGGTCCCGACGTTACCGAAGGGAACGCAGGACGCCATTGCGCAGAAGGACGGCGCACACATGGTGGTCGAGTTGGGGCAGAAGCGGCAACTCGTCGAGCTCCTAAGAACTTTCGGTATCGAACCGGACCTGTGCGGCTTCGATTACCTCGCAGACCCTCGCAAGAGACGGGAAGCCGAGCTCGATCGGTTGCACATGCTGGTGATCGAAACGTTGTTGGCCCGTGGCTACGACGTCGACATCGAATCGACGTTCCGCGCCGCCGCACGAGAGACCAAGGAAGAGCACGGATTCGATTTCGACAGAGAGCGGCCGAAGATCTCCAGGGTCGACATGTTCATCGAGCAGGCATTCAGCAAACGTCG
This sequence comes from Nocardia sp. NPDC049149, assembly GCF_043197455.1. Taxonomy (NCBI): domain Bacteria; kingdom Bacillati; phylum Actinomycetota; class Actinomycetes; order Mycobacteriales; family Nocardiaceae; genus Nocardia; species Nocardia sp. NPDC049149. The sequence continues at coordinate 31,254 of NZ_JBICTD010000018.1, read as the reverse complement.
CCCGGAAAAGGAGATCGAGCACTATATCTACGCGGCGCACGTTTCCGATTTCGACGAGACCCTGCCGAGTGTCAGCCGCATCACCGAAGACAAGGATCCACGCCGTGAGGGCGAAACATACTTCGAGCGAGGCATGTTCCTCACGCTTCCGCAGATGTGGCAACGGTTCCGTGCGGCGTTCGGCGTCGCCACCGCCGCGCCGTCGAACTCCGCCGCGGACTCGGAACTCAACGCGACCATGAGTCGCCTGCGCATGCTGGGCAGGATCGAGCGGAGACTGGTGCCGGTCCTCCGCGGACAGGGGATCGAAGTGGACAGCCCGACCGCACGCAGTCGATAGCGATCAGACAGCCGACCTTCGGTGCCGTTTCCTGCATCGGTGCCAGCATGACCCGGTGAACGCGGGCGACAACACTGCGATCCAGCGTGGTCGGCACAGGCGTGCAGCAGTGACTGCACTGCGCACCGGCCAAGGTCGGCCTAGGCTGCGTGGATGGTGCCCGTTTCCAATCTTGTGGCCTGCATCGTGGCCGCGTTCGTCATCATCGTGATTCCCGGCCCGAATGTGTTGTTCGCCATCGGAAGAGCGCTGGCACACGGTCGTCGACAGGCATTGCTGTCGGTGCTCGGCGCCACGCTGGGTTCGACTGTGCCGCTGGTGGCCGTCGTGCTCGGGCTCGGCGCGGTCCTCGCCGCGTCAGCCATCTTGTTCACCGCCGTCAAGATCGCCGGTGCCGCCTATCTGATGTATCTGGGCGTCATGGCAATTCGCCACCGCAAAGAATTGGTCGGCGCACTCGAATCCACGCCCGGCGAATCAGATACCGGCCGCATGGTGCGGCAGGGCTTCGTGGTCGGCGCCACCAATCCCAAGACGATCGTATTCTTCGGTGCAATCCTTCCGCAGTTCGCGACGCCCGAAAACGGTGCACTACCAGTGCAATTGCTGTTGCTCGGCGCGATCTGCCTGACCATTCAGGTCATCTCCGACACAAGCTGGGCGTTGCTCGCAGGCACCGCCCGCTCGTGGTTCGCCCGCTCACCGCGACGCCTCGAGGCGGTCGGCAGCACAGGCGGAGTCATGATCATCGGTGTCGGCGCGAGCGTCGCGTTGAGCGGAAACGCCTGATCGCTCACCACGGTCGAGTTCACGAACCGTGCGCGCGCACCGTGTCGGTTGGGCGATGCGGTGGGTGAATGTGCCGTGGAATCCCCAGGGGATGTGGTGGTCGAGCCAGGCGGTGGCGAGGGGTCCGCACTCGGGATCCCGAGCATCGAGAATCAATAGCTGCGAACGGTTTTCGGTGAGTTGGTGGTTGAGCGCCAGTAGCCAGCCGTCGTCCTCGGCGGCGTCGGGGGTTCGGGGGACGAACAAGGGTTCGCCGACCGAGCTGGCGCCGAGTTCGCAGCTGGTGACGGCACCGGTCTGGTGGTCGACCTTGATCACCGCGTTGAACACTCCGGCAGGGCCGCCCGCACCCGCGAGGTAGCTGTAGCGGTGTTCGCGGGTGCCGCGACGCCAGTCGTATTGCGGAAATTCACCTGAGCGGTTGGTGAGCTCGCGTTCGATGACGGTGCCGCCAGGGGTGATTCGGTATTGCATGAGCGTCGAGTCGGGGAACTGCGGCGTGTCCAGTGAATCGAGGTTGACCATGCCGGTCATGCGCCGGAAGTCGTTCCATTCGGTGTCTAGCCGCACGAGTTCGACCACGACGTCGTCGCCGTGGTCGTAGGCATTGGTGACGTGGACGTGCAGCAGTGCTTCGTGCTCGACAATGCGCGGGCGACCCCCGCTCCTGGGGACAAGTAGGAATCGAGTTCCCTTGGCGGGCTTGAAGTTCAGCGAGTCGATGAACGAGTGGGTGGCCAGCGCGAGCTTGGCGATGTCGGGCAGGATCGGGTCGAGGACGAACACCAGATAGCGGCTGGTGAGGGCGAAGTCGTGGTTCCACGGCAGGTCCAGCATCGCCACGGTGGCCAGCCGGTGCAGCCGTCCCGCGCGGTCGATACGGTAGGTGCGGATGCGTGGGGTGGGCAGCAGATCCAGCCCGAAGTTGTACATGTCGCCGGTGACCGGATCCCATTTCGGATGCGCGGAGAACGCGCCCAGAAATCCGAGCCTGCCGTCGAAGTCGGTGGGGCCCAAGGTGTCCAGGGTGTCGGGGTCGATGCGGTACGGGTTGCCGAGTTCCCACAGGGCGAGCAGACCGCCGTCGTAGTTGACGATGTTGGTGTTGGCCACGTTTTCCGGTAGCCGCCCGATATTGGCCAGCGGTCCACCCGGAATCTGTTCTCCCACACCGCGATAACGGATCCGATCCGAGCGTTGCCCGTGCTGGAAGTGGCGGGTGCGGACATAGCGGTTGCGGAATCGCACCGAGGTTCCGTCGAGCACGAATTGGGAGATCATGCCGTCGCCGTCGAACACGTTGTGCAGCAGCGACTTTCCCACCTGATGCTTACCTGGGCCGATGCGGTAGAGGGTGCCTCGCAGATCCTTCGGCAGCTGTCCGTCGATCTGCTCGATTCGGTAGTCGAGCTCGTCGAGCAGGGGTGCGGTGACCTGATGGTAGGCAGTCTCGGCGGTGGGGCGGGTGTGGGTCATCGCGGATTCTCCCTTGAATCGCTAATCTGATGACAGTCGTCATCTGATGACGTATGTCCGCAAATGTAGGAGAGTGCCTAGAGTGTTGTCAATGACGACCCCGGCCATCCGCACCTACGGTGGTGTCAGCGCCGCAGACCGCCGCACCGATCGCCGCGTCCGCCTGCTCGCCGCCGCCCGCACGACCTGGGGCGAATCCGGAATCGGCGCGGTCACGGTGCGCGGGGTCTGCAAAACGGCTGGGCTCACCGACCGCTATTTCTATGAACACTTCGCCAACCGGGAAGAGTTGCTGGCCGCGGTCGCCGACGAAATCCGCGATCAACTGCTCGCGATCCTGGTCCAGGCAGGCGTCTCAGCCGAGGGTTCCGCGGAGGACAAGCTGCGCGCCGCGCTTCAGGCGTTCCTGGAAACCGTCGCAGGCGATCCGCACATCCACCGGATCGTCGCCAGCGATCCCGGCGACATACCAGCACTCGTGCAGCGGCGGCACGACGTGCTCGCCACCATCGCAGACCTCGTCGTCGCCCACTCCCCCGCGGTCCTCGGCGTCGTACCCGATCCCCCCTCGCTGCGCCGCGCGGCCATGTTCATCACCGGCGGCGTCAATCAGCTCATCGAAGGCTGGCTCGACAACACCGTCGACCTGACCGCCGCCGAACTCGCCGCCGAATGCGCGCAGATGTGCATCAGCGTCATCGGCAACTCCCGCGCATAACCCTTCCAGCACACGGGAATTCACTTCCTTGCCCGCCTGGACAACCGCCCGGGTCTTGGACCGCCTGGGTGAGCGCAATCTCACCGCGAACCGCTCCTGCGCGGCGAGTGGGTACCCGGTAATCTCCCCGGTGCTCGACGGCATGCGCCCCACCGACGGAGGCTTTATGAGACCGCAAACTGATGCCAACCTCTCGACGGAAGGCTGGGACCCACATCGAATCGGCGCGTTCGCCGATGCTGTTATCGCGATCGCGATAACCCTGCTCGTCATCGAGATCAAGCGGCCGGAGGGCGAGGACCTGGACGATCCGCACGCCCTGGCTGCCTTCCTCTCGCACGAGCGGGCGTCCTTCGTGGCGTTCGTGCTTGCCTTCTTCCTACTGTGGTCGGTGTGGCGCCGCCATCACACGCTGATATACGAGGTGCACCGCCTTGACCGGCACACGCTTGCCTGGCATGCGCCACTACTGCTGTTCGCCGCGCTCCTGCCTTATGTGACAGCGGTATTCGGCCATGCGCCGGACAACCGGCTCGCTGTCTGTCTGTTCGCGGCAACGGCTGCTTTGCTTTTTGCCAGTGAGGCCGTTGTGAAAGAGCTGGCCGCTCGCGGCTCGGTCCTCACCGAAGCCACGACCCCAGCCGACCTGCGGTCGAGTGCCGATGCGTCCTTTGCGGTCGCCGCAGTCTTCACCGCTACCGCGGCATGCGCCTGGCTGACGTCCTACGTATGGATCCTGTGGTTCCTGGCCCCGCTGTGCGCAACCTTCGGCGGACGCCTGATCACCAAGGCCCGCTCGATCGGCCGGTGAGCCGAACCCACAGCGCACCAGGTGATTCGGGAGCCCTCCGGGTGATTCCGACAACAGTCTTGCATGGTTAATATTAACCATGCAAGACTTGAGGTATGAACTCGATCTCGTACCTCGCCCAGACCGCTTTCCCGCTGATCTGGCCGCTCATCGCGGTTGTCGGCGCACTGATCCGCACCCGGCACAGCCCCTCCCGTGCCGCCGCGCTGGAAACCTGGCAGCGGTGGTGGGCCGTCGCCGCACTCGGGTGCGGCAGCCTGTGGATGACGATCGCGTTCCTCACCGCACCGGACGTGATGGCCACCGCGATCGGCTTCAACGCGAGCCCGTTCCAGTTCGAAATCGCCTTCGCCAACCTCGGACTCGCCGTCATGGGATTCCGCGCCGTCTCGGCCACCGCCCGCGAGCGCATCACCATCGGCCTCGGCGCCGGCATGTTCCTGTGGGGCGCGCTGATCGGCCACGTCTACCAATGGTTCGCCAACGGCGACCATGCTCCTGGCAACACCGGCGGAGTTCTGGTGTGCGACTTGCTGTTTCCGGCAGTCATGATCATTCTCGCCCGCTACTCGCAGCGACTGTCCGCCAACGAGCAGCTCGTGACTGCGGCTCTCGCGGGTGTTTCCTCGTATGAGGCCGCGGACAGGAAGGCATGAGCAAGGCAGTGGTGGTCGGTGGCGGAATCGACAGCGATCCGCGGGTAGTTGACCCGCGGACCGGTGCGTGTGGCGAGGCCTGCGTGTGGCGACCGCCAGTCGGATGGCGCGCGGTGGTCAGCGAGGGCGTTTGGTGATGACGACCGGCTTGATATCTGTGGGGATCTGGCCGAACGCGGTTTCGGGGACGCCGAAGCAGACGGCGAGGACATCGCGAGGGATGGAGTTGAGCGTGCCCACGATGCCGATATCGTCGTTGGGCTCCTGAGCACTGGTGTTGAACATGACCAGCACTTCCAATGTGGTGTCGGTGGTGTGGTTTTCGAAGTAATGGAAGTAGCCTTGCGGCGCGAAGACGAGATCACCCTTGTTGGCTTCGAACACGTCCCTGCGGTAGGTGCCGTCAGGATGCGTGCCGAGGATGGTCCACCGAGTGGTGCCGGAGATGACGTAATTCAACTCCCAGGCGGTGGGATGCCAATGCGGTTCGCGAATACCGCCCGGCTCCAACCGGACCAGATACACCGACCCCTGCTGACCGGCCAAGACCGGAAAGTTGCCTTCGTGCGCGCCCTGCAGCGTGCCGCCGTCGAAACGCAGAGGTTCCTCGGCATCGAGATGGAACAGGTGCGACGCCGTACCGAGGTTGTTGTCCAGCTCCCCCGCATTCGGCAGCGCCGAGGAGTTGGTTTGCCGTGCCCTGGCGGCGGCGAAACCGAGACCGGAACCCACGGCGGCGCCGCCGAGCGCGGCCACACCCGCGCCGATCGCCGCCCTCCGGTTGGGCTGGGCGGAATCTTCGTGGTTCGGGGTTTCTGTCATGGGGCACAACTCCCTTCCGAGATACCCTGCGGACCGTATTTCGACCTGCCCTGGACAATATCGATCGAGCCGGTGTGCTCGGCCCGCTGCGCCTAGAACCGGCGCGTCCGCTGTTCGCGGACGTGGCTGCGACCGAAATCCTCTTCGGCGTGCCTGTCGCCGTCGGTCACCGCCGGAATGACGGGCTCACGGCTGGCTCGTGCCTGCGGGAGCCGGTCCACCACGGCAGTGGCGACCGCCAGCATGATGATCGTCGTCAGACGGCGAATACCTGGGAGTCGTCGGCGAATGCCTTGAACTCCAACGCATTACCCGCAGGATCGAGTAGGAACATGGTCCACTGCTCGCCGGCCTGACCCGCGAACCGCACATACGGCTCGATCACGAACTCCGTGCCAGCGGCCTGCAGCCGCGCGGCGAGCTCATGAAATTGCGGGATCGTCAGGATCAAGCCGAAATGCGGGACCGGGACATCGTGGCCGTCGACCGGGTTGTGGATACGCTGCGGTCGAGCCGGTGCCAGATGGGTGACGAACTGGTGGCCATGCAGATTCCAATCCACCCAGGTCTCCGCGCTGCGCCCCTGCGGAAGGCCGAGCACCTCGCCGTAGAACCGCCGCGCGGCGTCCAGGTCGTCGACCGGCACGGCCAAATGGAATCGCGGAATCGGAGAGTCGAGAACGGTCATGGTCACAACCCTATTCGTCCGGCGACCGCAGATGGCCCCGGCCGAACAGTGTCGATCAACGTGCCAGAGGTATCAAGCCGCGACGATGCTGTCCGGCACGAACGCGACCCCAGACGTGACTCGTCGTACGGGTCCAAACCACACAGCGTGGGAACTGGCGGCGGCATCGGTCTCGGTATACGGGACCGTTTCGGGTGAGGGGGCACTGGTGTAAGTGGCTTCTCGCACGATGCCGCCACCAGTGCCCCTTGATCATGGTCTCCGCATGGTTGCTGGGTCGGGGAGGTGCCCGTGGCCTCGGTAAGCACGATGCCGCAGCTTTCCACGAAAGTCGCTACCCGACTCTCACTCTGGATGAGGTTCGCATCGCCAGCTGTTTCGTTATACCGGACTCCCTGAATGACCCTGTGCGGAGACCGGATTCACCAACTAAGGCGATGCACAGGTGACACCGCGACGGCAAGCCGACGCTCGCCGTCGCCATTCCCAACCTCCTGCGCCAATTTCTCTGCGCTGGAACGTAGACGGGCGCCCGCGTACGGTAGCGAGACGTTGTCGCTGCCAGTACTCGGGTGATAGGTCCTTGGTCGGCATCCTGGATCACTGACAGCAGGAGTCGCGCGCGAGTCTTGGGGTCGGCCGTCGGGACCCGCACGGAGCCTCGATCACCAGATCGCTACAGCGACGAGTAATTTCGGAGTCCGTCCGCAACGAGCACGACTCCGAAAATCAGGAACAGGACGCGAACCGACATGGGACCGAAACGCCCCAGCATCCGAACAAGAGCGCGGTAGAACCGCTGGGCGCTGACAGAGCGACGTGTCGAGGTGAACAGCACCAAAATCGGGGGAAGTAACGCGATCAGGCAGTACACACCCACGATCAACGGCCACAGTGCCGGTCGCGGTTCTCGCACCGAGAGCATCGCCAACGCCGCGAGGTACGGGACCGCGGTCGGCGCCTGTCCGAGGCCGACGCCGGCACCGACCAACCCCAGAAGCAACGGTCGTCGACGGGCCGCAATCGCCCAAGGCGGTATCGCTCCGACTGCGCTGTCCGGCAACCGAATACCACCGAGAACCAGTAGCACCGCACCGACGACGAGCTCCGCCCAGTACCGAACAGTCGGCGTGAGGTCGAAGGCGACAAGATCTGTCAAAAAGCTCAGACCGAGCACCGTACAGATCCCGAAAGCGGTTGTGACAACGAAGATTCCCGCGATGAAGCTCAACGCTCCCGGAACCGGCGAGCGACGACCCAGTCGGCTGTCAACGACCACCGCGGCGGTGATCCCCACGTTCAGAACGTGAAGGGAATCGAGGAAGGCAAACCCTGCAAGTGCCAGTAAGAAGATCAGCATGACACCACCGACACTACGACAGCCACCGACCAGGCCGGTTCACGGCGTCAGCGAGCTGGTGCTCGACCGGACCGAGCTCGCTCTCGGGCCAGTGAACGGTCTCGCTGCTCCTCGAATTTGGGGATCCGCACCTGGGCGAGGTCGTCGAGGTAGGCGGCGAGGCGCTCGCGGATCTGCTCGCCGCGGGCACTGAAATCGGTGCGGCCGAAGATGTTCCATTGTCGCAGCACCGGTGTCAGCACCTCCTCCAGGTGTTGGCGGAGATCGTAGACGCCGTGTTTGGCCATCAGCACGCCGTGGCGGCGAAAGTTCGGCATGCCTGCACCGGGCATCCGGAAGTTCTGCACGATCGCGTCGATCGCCTCGATCGCTTGATCCGGCACCAGATCCAGTGCCGCGCCGCAGACCGTTCGATAGAAGATCATGTGCAGGTTCTCGTCGGCGGCGATGCGCTGCAACATCTTGTCCGCGATCGGGTCCTGGCACACTCGGCTGGTATTGCGGTGGGTGACCCGGGTAGCCAATTCCTGAAAGCTCACGTAAGCGACCGAATGCAGGAAGCCCGCACCGCTGTCGACCTCGGCGGCGGTCGCGCCGGAAGCAAAACCGTTGGTCATGTGGACCATTCGCGCTTCTTCGAGCGCGACCGGGTCCACGCCGCGGGTCACTACCAGGTAGTCGCGGATGACGGTGCTGTGGCGCATTTCCTCCGCGGTCCAGCGGCCGACCCAGGTCCCCCACGCGCCGTCACGGGAGAAGTTCTCGGCTATCTCCCGGTGATAGGAAGGCAGGTTGTCTTCGGTGAGCAGATTGGTGATCATGGCCGCCTTGGCGACTTCGCTTAGCTTCGATTGCTCTGCCTGCCAATCGATTCCGCCAAGCAGGGCGAAGTTGCGGCCCGCTTCCCACGGAATGTAGTCGTGCGGGTGCCAGTCCTTCGTCATCGCCAGATGCCGGTGCACGCAATCTTCGGCGATCGGCTCCAGCTCGGTCAGGATGTCGCGTTGAGTCAGCTCGCGCGGCAATCTAGGTGCCTACCTTTCGGTTTCGGTGGATTCGGCGGGTGCGATCAAGGCGAGGTCGCCGTCGTAGCGGCGATAGAGCAGCCGTCCTCGGTCGTCACTCGGATCGGTGTAGAACAGGAACGGCAAGCCGTAGCGGCACAACCGATCTGCGGCTTCGTACGCGCTGAGAAACGCGGTCGGATACGGATTGACGGTGAGCGCCAACGGTTCCATGGAGGCAGGCGGCCCGAGCCGATGTTGCCTGGCAAGGCGCACGCCCCGCGGGCCAGCACGGTAGACAACGGCGTCCATCTCGGTCTCGGCGTCGGTGAACAAGTGGACGTCGTAGTCCATTGCCTCCAGCACCGCGGTCGCCTCGGCCACCGTTGCGCTCGACAACGCGCACACCTTGCGGCGCACAATCGGACGAAGCTCGGTGGGCAGCGCCAACTGCGGGCGCTGCGGATCAGGCCACCGCGGCCGCTGTGCGCCTGCGGTCACTCCGGCGAGTATCCGATCCAGACGTTCGGCGGCGAACGTCGTCGCGAACCGGCCGGGGCCGACCGCCTGCGCACGGACCGGCATCGTCCCGAAATCGAGGTTGACCTGCACCAGCATCGGCCCATCTGCGCACGGCGCACTGCTGATCCGCATCCGCGCACTGCCATCGATACGGTGTCGCCACATGATCCGCTCGATCGCGCAGATCGCCTGGGCGAGCTGTCCATCGCCCACTGAGCCATGGGTCGAGACCAGGATCGGTATGGCGTGCGCCTCGGTCGACCTCACTTCGGAAACAATCATGGATAGGCCCGCTTCCCACTTGGTCCGGCATTTTCAGCGGTACCCATGTCACCACCGAGATCATTCGTCAAGCAGAGCCGAAGGTCCCTGGAGGTAGGGACCGACTACCCGACAAAGACCTTTCGCGGAGCAGTCCGACCGACCGCCGGAGGGGCTACGACATGCCTCACCGTCGGAGCGAAAGGCGATCACCACAACGAATCCGCTCGTCCCTGCAGATGCGCAGAAGCTGCCTCGGTCACGAACGCATGCTCCAGATGCACGCCGGGGTGGTTGATCGCCTGATGCCGTCGAGCGATCGACGCAGGAGCGGCATGCCGGGTCAAGAAGGGCCGGTGGAATCACTCCATACCGGCCCAGCGCCCAGCAGGCGTTGCCGGGCGAGCCGCTCTCCGAGCTCGGGCATGGCACCAGGCGGATTGCCCGCTAGATCGTCGACGCACCGCCGAACCACCTGCGCCACCCACACTCTGAGGAACCGGCCATCGAACTCCGAGCACAGACGCTCGACCGTCTGGTCGAACACATGCGGATCGATCATCCGAATCGGCTGATGCGCCGTCGACACGTTGGTCACGGAGACAAGCCTGCCAATCGTGCCCCGCGGTGCGGCAGAGCCGAAGGACCCTGGGTTGCATGACCAATAACCTGAGTCAAAGACTGGTACCGCTGATGCTGACCGTGTCGGTCAACTGTGGACGTGAACAGCGGTCAACGCTCGCGGACAACAATCATCGGCACCTCGACTGAATGCAGCAATACGTTGCTGGTGGAGCCGAGCAGCATGCTGGTGAATCCGCCCCGTCCGCGGCTGCCGACGACGACCAGCTGACTGCTGGCTGATTCGTCCAGTAGGGAGCGAGCCGGCTGGTTGGCCACCACGATTCGGCGCACGGCCACGTCAGGGAAGCGTTCGGTGTAACCTGCGAGGCTTTCTGCCAGGGCGGCTTGCGCGGATTCCTGTGCGGCGTCCCATCCAGGGACAGGCACGTCAACGCTGCTGACATCACTCCACGCATGCAGCGCGGTAAGGCCGACCTTGCGTCGTGACGCTTCCTCGAAGGCGAGTTCGAGCGCGGGAACGCTGTTGCTGGTGCCGTCGACTCCGACGAGCACCGGTTGGCCCGCGGACACCGCGTCGATGGCCGAGATCCCGTGGATCACCGCGACCGGGCAGTGCGCGTGGTGGGTGGTGGCGGTGCTGACCGAGCCGAGCAGTCCGCGCTGGAACGCGCCCATCCCCCGGCTGCCGACGACAAGCATCCGCGCGTGTGCGGAGCGTTCGATCAGCATCGGCGTGATCAGCTCGAAGCAGACCTCGGTGGTGATGGGCGGTTCGTTGCCCGGTGCCGCGGTACGGGCGATCCTGGTGGCCTCGGCGAGGATTCGCTCCCCGTCGTTGCGCAGCCATTCCAGGTCGGCCTCGCCAAGAGACATGCCTGGCCCGAATCCGGTCTGGATCGCCATCGAGATCACCACATGCAGTCGGCAGTGCCGGAGCCCGGCTTCCACCGCAGCCCAGGCCACCGCCTGGTACGAGCTCGCGGAGCCGTCGACGGCAGCCAGTATCGGGGCGTCGAGTCGCGTTGGCTGTGAAGAGCTTTCGGTGGTCATGACATGCCTTCCTTCGACATCGGGCTGCTGTGGTGGGTGTCGGCGAGCAGCGCCATCCACCACTGTGGGCCGTCCCCGTACCGATAACTCATTGCCTGTCCTCTCTGATCGGACGGCTGAACTGCCGCCACTCGTATGCCCATCGGGCGCTGCGACGTACGTCGAGCAGCCATCCGATGCCGCGCACCATGGACCAGCCGACGAGCCAGGTACTGACGAGCACGAGGACACCGACACCGATGCCCGTCATCGCGGCAGCGGCAGGCTTACGTGGTTCGGTCGTCGGCGCGCCGTCCTGGCCCAACCAGATCGTGATTTGTGCGTCGGCCCGCACGCCGCGGGGCACCTGCACGACTGCGGTGCCACGAACACCGTTGTCGTCCCACCGCACCCGAGCGTGATATTCGTACGTCGCCACCTTCGCCGGATCCTCGGTGAGCACCGCGTTGGTCCTGTGTTTTGTCACGTTCTCGGTGTGGATCTGCGCCGCGCTCTCGGTGTAGGCCGCGGTGCCGAGCGCACCCGCCACGGGCACAGCCACGATCACTGCGGCCACCGCGACGAGGCGCAGCAATGCTTCGAACCGATCCGACTTGCGCAGCAACGGGTTCGGACTCCACGGCTGCCGCGCCCACCAGCAGATCACCTGCCGCCATGACGAGTGGATCGGGATGATCACGTGTTCGGACATCGCCATTCACCTCGTTTTCGGCGTCTACCGTCGATAACGAGCATCCCGCTCAGCTGCGGGCGAGAGCAGAGAAGAAGGTCACCCGGTGGGCGGGCCGTGTGGCCCTGAATTCTGTTCCGCTTGAAAGGCCGCGACCGCGGTGGGCAATGTGGGATACAGGCGGTGCGCTCCGATAGCAGCGGTGAGACCGGACGCGTCGAGGTCGTCGCGAAGGTCCTGTTTGACCCGCGCCATGGCGAACACGATGCCCTGCGCGGCCAGATCTGTGCGCAACTGCTCGACCGCATCGAGGGCAGTGAGATCGACTTCGACATTGGCCTCGGCGTTGAGCACGAACCAGCGCACAGGCTCGCCGCCTCGTTCGGTCCACGACTGGACGGCGGCGAGTGCCCGACGGTGGAAGTCCTCGGCGTTCGCGAAGCACAGCGGGGCGTCGTAGCGGTAGATCACCAGTCCAGCAATGGGTTTCGCAGCTGGATAGTCATCGATGTCGTGCATGCCCGCGAGCCCTGGTACGAAACCGAGAATGGCGTCGTGGCCGCGGGCGATCCGCCGAAGCAGATCGAAGATCGACAGCGCGATCGCCACGAGCACGCCGTACAGCACACCTAGGGCGAGCACCGCGGCTACCGTCCCGAGCGCGAGGATCAGCTCGCTGCGCCGGAATCGCGCGATCCGCCGGAACTCCGTCAGATCGATCAGTCGCGTCGCCGCGTAGATCACCAACGCGCCCAACGCCGCTGTCGGAAAGGCCGCCAAAACGCCACGGGCTCCGAACAACACCGCGAGCACGCCACCGAGCGCGACAACGGAGTACAGCTGCGTACGCGCACCCATCAAGTCGGCGATCGTGGTCCTGCTTCCACTGCAGCTCACGGGAAAACCGTGCATCAAGCCGGCCGCCACATTGGTCGCCCCCAGCGCGGCGAGTTCGGTGTTCACCTCGACGCGCTCGCCGTGCCGCGCAGCGAAAGCCCTTGCGGTGAGGGCATTGTCGGAGAAGCCGACGACCGCGATGCCAACGGCGGGCAGGATCAGCATCCCGATGTCCGCGATCGAGACCCCGGACAGGCCGGGCACCGGTACCTCGGACGGTATCGACCCGACAACTCGAATACCGAAGCGCTGCAACGAAAACACCGCGACAACACCCGTGGCGAGCAACACCGCAAGCAACGGGCCCGGCACGCGCGGTGTCCGCCAGGCCGCCAACAGCAGACCACACAGCACCGCCGCGGCAAGCACACTCGTCTGCCAGTGCCATTGTCCGAGGTTCGTGACGAACGAATACAGCTGCGCGAAAAGAGATTCCCCCTCCACCCGGATCCCGGTGACGCGCCCGAGCTGGCCGACGATCATGATGCCCGCGGTGCCTGCCAGATATCCGACCAGCACCGGTTTCGACAGCAGATCCGCCAGCACCCCCAGCCTGGCCACGGCCGCCACCAGGCACAGCCCACCGACCAACAGGGCAAGCACCGCCGCGAGCGCGGCATAGCGGGCGGGATCCCCCAGCGCGAGCGGCGCAAGCGCCACGGCGGTGAGCAACGCGGTCGTCGACTCCGGCCCCACCGACAGTCGCCGCGACGTGGCGAGCAGAGCGTACACGGCCAACGGCCCGATTGCCGCCCACAGCCCCACCACCGGCGGCAGCCCCGCAACGGTCGCATATGCCATGACCTGCGGAACCAGATAGGCGGCCACCGTGATCCCCGCGACCACGTCGGACCGAAGCCACGCCCGTTGGTAGCCCTCGAATTGCCGGAGACCCGGTAGTAAGCGTGTCAGCACAGTTCCAGCATTGTGCGCTTCGCGCTCCGGCGAGACGGCCGAAAGTCACCGATCGCGACTTCCGGCCCGCGAGCAAGGGACGTCCTGCCCTGCCTCAGGCGCACCCGGACAGGAAACAGTGGGGAAATGGCACTCACAACATATGTACGACAGATAGGCACACGGCAGGCTGTGCTGTGCCTGGTCTCCGGTTTCGTCGCGATCTGGGCGTTCGCGGGCGCCCTCGGTCTGATCACCGGGGTGATCAGCCTCGGGACCAGCATCGATAACCAAATCCCTTTCCACAGCCCGGTTTTCGGCGGCGTGATGCTCGCTGTCGTCGTCGGCGTGCCGATGCTGACGACCGGTGTCCTCGCGATACGAGCGGACGAACGAACGCCCATCGCGGCGATAACGGCGGGAGCCGCGCTCATCGGCTGGATTGCGGTGCAGGTGGCGATCATCGGCGAACTCAGCTGGTTGCAACCGGTCTGTGTCGGCTTCGGCCTGCTGGTCCAGTTCCTCGGTATACCGGGCAGCGGCCGCGTCCCCAGCTCGCCGCCGAGTGGTGGCCGAAGGTCCCTCGGTCAGCGTCGGTTCGGCACTGTGCGCCAACGGACCGCGATCGTAGCGTCAGTGACGAACCGTTTTCACAGGTGATTGAGGAGACCGAGATGCGGTCACGAGTCGTATATGAATCCATGTTCGGCAATACCGCCGCTGTTGCTGAGGCCATCGCCGCTGGACTGCGCACGCAGGGCACGGTCGAGGTGCTGACGGTCGCCGAAGCCGCGAACACGCCCGCGCCGACTGTCGACCTGTTGGTGGTCGGCGGTCCGACACACGCCTTCGGGTTGAGTAGAAAGCGCACCAGGCTCGACGCGGCCGAACATACCGACAAGTCCATTGCCGTCGAGATCGGCATCCGGGAATGGTTGGACGCGGCCCTTCCAGTCACCACAGGCCGCCGCGCCGCGGCCTTCTGCACCAAGGTCGCCAAGCCGCCATGGCTGCCGGGCTCGGCCGCACACGGCGCGGGTAAACGGTTGCGCCGCCTGGGATATGAGCTCGCCGACGACCCGGCGGACTTTCTCGTCGATGGGATGACCGGACCGCTCGCCGACGGTGAATTGGCCAGGGCACAGGCCTGGGCCGAACGCCTTGCCTATACCGAGCACGACCGCCTCGCTCATCGCCACTGAACGCACTGCCTGACCTGCAACCGACTGCGGCCTTTGCACCCACGTCTTCGTAACCAACGACAGACGCGCCGGGCCACGCCTGATTCATCAGCCCGGCGCTGGTCACCCACTCGCACCGACCACCCACCGCAAACCCGGAAAGGCTCGAATCACTATGTCCCCCAACACCATCAATCCACCGGTCCTCGTCGGCACGGACGGCTCCGCCGCCGCCACCGACGCCGTCCGCTGGGCTGCCCTCGACGCGGCTCGCCACGGCGCTCCACTGCATATCGTGCACGCGATCGACGCCCCGGTCGACTACGGACCTGGCCTCGCCTTCACCCATATCGACTACGACGCCTACCGGAAATCGGGCGCCGCCATCGTCGCCGCAGCACGCGACGCCGCAGCAGCGGCGGCCGCACCGATCGCCGAGATCGACATCAGCACCTTCGTGGTCGAGGCACCTTCGATCCCGGTACTGCGCGACCGGTCCCCGGACGCGCGCCTGCTCGTCGTCGGCACGCACGGATACGGCGTCATCCGCCGGGGTCTGCTCGGCTCGGTGAGCACGTCACTGGCCAGGCACGCGATGTGCCCGGTCGCCGTGATTCCCGAAGCGAAGGACGGTGCATCCGAAAATGCCCACGGCCCAGTGGTTGTCGGCGTGGATGGCTCAGCGGGCGGTGCGCACGCCCTCGATGTCGCGTTCGATGAAGCGTCTCGCCGCGGTGCGCCTCTGCTCGCGGTGCTCACCTGGTCGGAATTCAACCGCTACATCGCACGCACGGACATGCAGAAGGAGACGGAAACGCTGCTCGCCGAGACCATCGCCGGCTACCAGGAGAAGTATCCCGATGTCCGAGTGTCCCGGCTCGTCGCGGAGGCACGCCCGGCCAAATCCCTGCTCGACACCGCCGAACTCGCCCAACTGCTCGTTGTCGGCAGCCACGGCCACGGCGGCTTCCCCGGAATGACCCTCGGCTCGGTCAGCCAAGCCGTACTACACGGCGCCCACTGCCCGGTCATCATCGCCCGCTCACCGAACTGACCCGGTCCAGAGGAGAACCCGATGCATGCCATGACATTTCGCGGTCCCGGCCAGCCGAGCTGGGAGGAAGTCCCCGACCCGCAGATCGAAGACAGCACCGATGCGATCGTGCGTGTCGACGCGGTCACGATCTGCGGAACCGATCTGCACATCCTCAAAGGCGATGTCCCCGAAGTCACACCGGGACGCATCCTCGGCCATGAAGCGGTTGGCACCGTGACCGAAGTCGGCCAAGGGGTACGTACCCGCAAAGTCGGTGACCGCGTGCTGATCTCGTGCATCTCGGCTTGCGGTGCGTGCCGATTCTGCAAGGAAGGCCGCTACGGGCAGTGTCTCGGCGGCGGTGGCTGGATTCTCGGCCACCTGATCGACGGCACGCAAGCCGAGTCGGTGCGAGTTCCCTTCGCCGACATGTCCACCCATCCGATTCCCGAGGACATCACCGACGAACAGATGCTGATGTTGGCCGACATCCTGCCGACCAGTCACGAGGTCGGTGTGCTCAGCGGCCAGGTACGTCCCGGTGACGTTGTTGTCATCGTCGGCGCCGGGCCGATCGGACTGGCCGCGATCATGACCGCGCGGCTGTACAGTCCCGGTCACATCGTGGTCGTCGACGTGGTCGACAGCCGCCTCGACGCCGCAGCCAAACTCGGCGCGGACAGCACGCTCAACAGCGGCCGCGAGGACGTTCGGGCGTGCATCGCGCAACTCACCGACGATCTCGGTGCCGATGTCGTCATGGAGGCTGTCGGTGTACCCGAAACCTTCGAACTCTCGGTCGATCTCGTCCGCCCCGGCGGCCATGTCGCCAATATCGGTGTGCACGGCGCTCCCGCCACGCTGCATCTGGAACGCATCTGGATCCGCGATCTGACCATCACCACCGGACTGGTCGACACCAACTCGACGCCTACCCTCATCCAACTGATCCGCAGCGGCAGGCTCGACCCGGCGCCGATGATCACCCATCGCTTCGATATGAGCGAATTCCCCCGTGCCTACGACGTTTTCGCGCGCGCCGGGGAGACGGGCGCGCTCAAGGTGCTGGTTTCCCGCACCGCCCCGCAGTAACTCGCACACGCCAGCCATCCCCGCTATCCGAGGACGATCGACATGAACACACCCCACAGCAGTGATCCACACCGCCTGGCCTCCGCGCTCGTCGTGGTCGGGGTCGACGGCTCCGCAGGCTCCGACGCCGCGGTCCGCTGGGCAGCCGACACCGCCGTGCAGCGCCGCCGCGGGCTGCACATCGTGCACGGCCTCGACCTCGCCGCGACCCGGGCGAAACTCGCCTACCACGACGTTTTGACCGCACCGGTCATCGAATCCATTCATCGGCGCGGGCGCAAGATCGTCGATGAAGCCCGCAGGCGCGCCACCGAGCTCGCACCGGAACTCAGCGTCACCACCGAGGTTTCGGAGGACAACGGCGCCGAACTGCTCATCCGGGCGTCCCACACGGCGCATCTGGTGGTGCTCGGGGTGACCGACAACGCGGGAACGTTCGCGCACCTGGGGTCCACCTTGCTCGCGGTCACCAGCCACGGTCGTGGCTCGGTGATCGTGGTGCGCGGCACTGGAGGCGAGCAGTCCGGCACGAAGACCGGGCCGGTGGTCGTCGGTGCCGATGGCACCGCAACCGGTGAGGCTGTCGTCGCGGCGGCGTTCGCCGAGGCCGCGGAGCTCGACACCGACCTGATCGCTGTGCACGCCTGGAGCGATTGGCACTTCGACGGCTTCACGGGGGCAGCCGAACTCGGCATCGTCGAGGCCGACATCGAGAACGCCGAGGACGCTTTGCTCGCCGAACGTCTTGCCGGTTGGCGGGAGAAGTATCCCGATGTGCGGGTGACCAGGCAGATCCATCCCGGCGGTCCGGTCGGGCCGTTGATGGATTTGTCCACCTCGGCTCAGCTGATTGTCGTCGGCACGCGCGGGCACGGCGCTTTCACCGGCCTGCTGCTCGGATCGACAAGCAATTTCCTTGTCCAGCATGCCCATTGCCCCGTCATGGTCACCCACCAGGAATGACCGAGGAACCATCATGTCGCACAAACGAGACCCCTTCGCCCCGGCCGTCCATTCCGCCAACGTCTGGTTGCGGCACATCGCGGACGGCATCGCCACCGACGATCGCACTTTCGCCTACCGCGCCACCCGGGCCTGGCTGCACACCGTGCGTGACCGTCTGGAACCGCACGCCGCCGCGCATCTGAGCGCACAGCTGCCAGAACTGCTGCGCGGCGTATTCTTCGAAGGCTGGGTGCCGGGCCGCACACCGAAATCGCAGGACATCAACGACATGCTTGCCGAATTCGCCTCCGCGGCAGGCATTACCGATGACGAGGCCGTCGGCCTGATGTGGATCGTCACCGACGCATTCCGCGAGCTGTGCTCGCCCGGTCTGCTCGAGCATCTCTTCGCCCGGCTGCCCGCCTCGATGAAGCGCGTCCTGCTCGGCGCCTCGCCCGGACCGAACGACGAAGAGACGGTGGAGGATCGACTCACCGATCTGGCCGATCGCTTGCACACACTCTCCGAAGCGGTCGCGGTGCTCGCGCGCGGTCTGGAAGCCCGCCCCGATATCGAACCGGACAGCGACCGAACCGCATTCGCTGCTCAGGAAGCACACCGCATGCTCATGGCGGAACACACCGGGATGTGAATCATGAAGACAACGACAGCGATCACCGTCGGAACCGCAACGTACCTGGCCGGATTGGCGGTGGGATATCAGCTGCTGCTGCGGCGCAAGTGCCTCATGTGGGGTGCGACTACCGATGAGGTCGCTCGCATCATGCCGGGTGACGAATTGCTTGCCGACCCGGACATTGTCGCCACCAGGGCGATCACGATCGACGCGGAGACCACGGCGATCTGGCCGTGGCTGGTCCAACTCGGCCCGGGCCGGGGCGGCGCCTACACCTACGACTGGATCGAGAACCTGCTCGGGCTGAACATGCACAGCGCGGACAAGATCCTCCCGGAGTTTCAAAACCTCACTGTCGGAGACACTTTCGAACTCGGCAAGAGTGGACCACGGCTGCGAGTCGCCACCATCGAACCCGAGCATGCCTTGGTGTTCGTCTCCACCGACGGCCACTGGGTGTGGGCGTTCGGGCTCTATCCGGGCACCGAAGGCACCCGGCTGGTGAGCCGCAACCGCATCACTCTTCCGGACTCCGGTCTGCCGACGAGGCTGTTCAATCGGCTCATCATGGAGCCGGGCAGTTGGATAATGGAGCGCAAGATGCTGATTGGCATCCAGCAGCGGGCCGAACGCGGCAGCACGTCTGTTATCGATCGGCCGATCGCTGTGCAAGCAGGCTAGTGGGAAGGCCGGGATCGGCTATGGGCCATTCCGATTCATCCGGTCCATTCGGCGCCCGCCCGCCCTATGACGCGGTGCTGTTCGATATGGACGGTGTGGTCACCGATACTGCCACCGTCCATACCGCAGCGTGGAAGCAGTTGTTCGACACCGTGTTACGCGACAGCAGAGTGTCCGCGGCGGTGTCACGGCGTCCGTTCGACGACGAGGATTACAGCCGCTTCGTCGACGGGCGGGCCCGGATCGACGGCGTGCAGGCCTTCTTGGCTTCGCGCGGCATCGACTTGCCGCTTGGCGCAGGCGATGACCCCGATGACGCGTGGACCGCGCACGGGCTCGCCAACCGAAAGAACGCGATCTTCCTGACACTGCTTGCCGAGCAAGGTGTCCGGGCCTTTCCCGGCACCGTCGATCTGGTGTGCAGGCTGCGGGCCGGCGGCGTGCCCGCAGGGCTGGTCACGGCCAGTCGCAACGCGCACGCGATCCTGGCCGCCGCGGGCCTGACCGATCTCTTCGATGTCATCATCGACGGCACGGTCGCCGACGACCTCGCGCTGCCCGGCAAGCCCGACCCCGCACTGTTCCTCGAGGCGATACGCCGCCTGCGTGTTCCTCCCGCGCGCGCAGTCGTCATCGAGGACGCCCCTGCCGGTGTGGCAGCCGGAGTCGCGGGCGGATTCGGACTGGTGGTCGGCGTCGATCGCAGGCTCCACCCGGATGGCTTGGCCGCCGCTGGCGCTGAACTCGTGGTGCGCGATGTCGCCGAGCTCGACCTCGGCGTGCTGCTGACCGATCCGTGGCTGTTGAGCTACGGTGGCTCCGATTCGGCCCACGAGGGACAGCGTGAGGCGCTCACCACGCTGTCCAACGGCTACCTCGGCACCCGCGGCGCGGCACCCGAATACCCATGCGGTGGAGTGCATTATCCAGGCACCTATCTTGCCGGAGTCTATAACCGGCGCACCGGCACCGTCGCAGGCCGCACGGTCGAGGACGAGCAGATCGTGAACATCCCCAACTGGTTGCCGCTGGATATTCGCTTCGGCGGCGTGTGGTGGTCGAGCGACGCGGTCGCGGTCCGCTATGAACGCCGCGATCTCGACCTACGCACCGGGGTCTCGAGCCGCACCGCGGTGCTGGTGGAACCACAGGGGCGCACGCTGCTGGTCACCCAGCGCCGCCTGGTTTCCCTGTCCCATCCGCACCTGGCCGCGCTGGAAACCACACTCGTGCCCCAGGGCTGGAGCGGTGCAGTCGAGGTGCGCTCCGGCATCGATGCCGGCGTCATGAACACCAATGTCGCGGAGCACCCGCCGTTCACCCACCGCCAGCTGACTCGGATCGAGGTCGCCCCGATCGACCCGTGGACGTTTCTCGTCCAAGCCGAAACCAGCTCCAGCCGGATCCGGGTCGCAGTAGCCGCACGAGTGATAGTCCACGGCGACACCGGGGTGGGCCCGCCGATCGCCGAAAATGATGGCGCCGACAGCTATTCCCAGCGTTTTCCGGTCGCCGTGCGGGACGGGCAGCCCACCGTCATCGACAAGATCGTCGCGATCGCCACGTCAAGGGACAACGCCATCGCCTCGCCCGCGCTCGGCGTCATCGCCGAATTGACCCGCGCACCAGGTTCTTTCCCGGATCTGCTGGTCGCGCACCAACGGGGTTGGGCGCAGCGGTGGGACCTCTTCGCCATCGAGCTCGACGGCACCGATACTCAAACCCGCCTCGTGCTCAACCTGCACCTGTTCCATCTCGCCCAGACGATCACCGAGCACACCGCCGAGTTGGATGCCGGCGTACCGGCACGTGGGTTGCACGGCGAAGGCTATCGGGGCCACGTGTTCTGGGACGCGCTGTTTCTGATGCCGCTGCTCACGATCTACCGCCCCGAAACGGCGAAAGCCATGGTGCGGTACCGATCCCGTAGGCTGCCAGCCGCCCGCTTCGCCGCGGCCGAGCACAGCTGGGCTGGCGCACTGTTCCCGTGGCAAAGCGGCAGCGATGGCCGGGAAGAGACGCCGAGCGAGCTCTTCAACCCGCGCTCGAATCGGTGGATGCCGGACAATTCCCGACGGCAGCGCCATGTCGGGCTTGCCATCGCCCATAATGCCTGGCAGTTCTACGAATGCACCGGTGACCTGGACTGGCTCGCCGAGCACGGTGCAGAGTTGATTATCGAGGTAGCGCGGCTGTTCACCGCGATGGCACGCTACGCCGCCACCGACGATCGCTACCATCTCGACGGCGTCATGGGTCCCGACGAATTCCACGACGGATACCCCGACGCACCAGGCCTCGGGGTGCGCGACAACGCCTACACCAACGTGCTTGCCGCTTGGGTGTGCGGCAAAGCCGTCGAAACCCTGAATCTGCTCACCGGTCACACTCGCGAAACACTGTGCCGCAGAATCGGTATCGATGACCCTCGCGAGCCCGATCAGTGGTCTCGGCTCAGTCTGCGGATGGCCGTGCCGTTCCACGACGGGGTGCTCAGCCAATTCGACGGCTACGGCGATCTCGCCGAATTCGACTGGGACACCTACCGACACCGCTACGGCAACATCGGTCGCCTCGACCTGATCCTCGAGGCCGAAGGCGACACTCCCAACCGATACAAGCTCTGCAAACAAGCCGATGTACTGATGCTGGTCTACCTGCTCGGACCAGGTCACCTGCTGTCGCTATTGGAACGCCTCGGCTATCGATGCACCCGCGAAACCCTCGACCGCACACTGGATTACTACCTACAACGCACCGCAAACGGTTCGACGCTCAGCCAGGTCGTCCATGCATCGGTGCTGGCGCGTATGCGGCCCGACCAGGCTTGGGCAGTATTTCAGCAGGCACTGGTCGCCGATCTCGACGACACCCAAGGCGGTACCACCAAACACGGCATCCACCTCGGCGCCATGGCGGGCACCGTCGATATTGTGATCCGCGCCTTCGCCGGGCTGCGCTGTCATCGCGACCGGCTGGTCTTCAACCCCCGCCTCCCGGTGCAACTCGCCGGAGTGCGGTTCGGCGTGCACTACCGCAAACAGCAGATCAAGGTCGACCTAGATCACCACCGCCTGCGCCTCGAGAGCAGACCATCCGCAACGGCCGCGGTCATCGACATCGATGTCGCTGGAACCCGGTCCACCCTCAGCGCCGGGCAGGTCCGCGAATTCGTCCTCACACCGGCCGACGACGGCCTGCTGCCCGTCGAATAATCGAAGCAGAGTCGGACG
Source organism: Nocardia sp. NPDC049149 (assembly GCF_043197455.1). Lineage (NCBI taxonomy): Bacteria > Bacillati > Actinomycetota > Actinomycetes > Mycobacteriales > Nocardiaceae > Nocardia > Nocardia sp. NPDC049149. The sequence continues at coordinate 8,906 of NZ_JBICTD010000018.1, read as the reverse complement.
GTCCTGGCACTGAGGACTTTCGCCAGGCTCGCCGAGGGCCGAGACACGCCACGCTCGAGGGGACACGAATTCATCCCCCCAGAGGTGGTCACAGTGAACAGTTTCAGTGGGCGCAGCGCCATCGTCACCGGCGGCGCGCGTGGAATCGGCGCCGCCATCGTCCGAGCGCTGGCGAAGGAGAACATCGCGGTCGTCATCGCCGACCTACTCGAACAAGAGGGCACGGAACTCGCGCACGCGCTCGGGCCGAACGTCATGTTCCAGCGCCTGGACGTCACCGACAAGTCGATGTGGCGCGACGTCATCGACCAGACCTCGGCGACCTTCGGGCCGCTCGCCATGCTGATCAACAACGCGGGCATTCTCGACTTCGGCAGCATCGAGTCCGAGCCGCCCGCGATGTTCCGACACGTCGTCGAGGTCAACCTCTACGGCGCCTGGCTCGGCATGCACATGGCCGTGCCGCACCTGCGGGCCGCAGGCGGCGGGGTAATCGTCAATATGTCCTCGACCGCCGGGTTGATCGGCTACCCGAGCATCGGCGGCTACGTCGCCAGCAAGTGGGGACTGCGCGGGCTGACCAAGGCCGCGGCCATCGAGCTCGGTCCCGACAACATTCGCGTGTGCTCGGTGCATCCCGGACCCATCCACACACCGATGACGGCGGGCCTCGACGAATCGATCGCGGCGACACAACCGTTGCCCCGTTTCGGCGAGCCGGACGAGGTCGCGGCGATGGTCCGCTTCCTCGTCACCGAAGCCACGTTCTCCACCGGTTCGGAATTCGTCCTGGACGGCGGCGCGACCGCGGGCCGCTAGGCCTGGTCGAGAGAGATATTCGGGATGTCAACGATCATCAGCACTACCGGGTTGACCAAGCTCTACGGGCGCAAGCCCGCGCTGGTCGACGTGAATCTCGAAGTGCCCACCGGAGTTGTCTTCGGCTACCTCGGGCCCAACGGCGCCGGGAAGACCACGACCATACGTCTGCTGGTCGGTCTGATGCGGCCGACCCGTGGCAGCGCCACGATCGGCGGCGCGGACATCGTACGCGCACGATCCGCGGCGCAACGCCACATCGGCTACCTCCCAGGGGAATTCGTCGGATACCCCGACCTCACGGCAGAGCAGTATCTGCGCTATCTCGCCAATCTGCGCGGTGGTGTCGACGACAAGGTCCGCCGACGGCTGATCGAGCGGCTCGGACTGGACCCCACCGTACGAATCGGCGCGATGTCACACGGCAACCGGCAGAAGGTCGGCATCGTCCAGGCGTTCATGAGCGAACCCGATCTGCTCGTCCTCGACGAACCGACGAGCGGGCTGGATCCCTTGGTACAGCGCGAATTCCACACGCTGATCCATGAGGCGAAGTCCGCGGGCAGCACGGTGTTCCTGTCCTCGCACGTGCTGTCGGAGGTGCAGGAGGTTGCCGACATGGTCGGCATTCTGCGCCAAGGCCGACTGGTCGAGGTTCGTGCGATCGATGAACTCACCGCAAGGCCACTGCGCCACATCGATCTCGTATTCGCCGGTGCGGCACCGGATCTGGACCGGCTTCGGCATATCAACGGTGTGCGGTCAGTACACCACAACACCAAGGGTGTGCATGTCGAACTCGAAGGCTCCACGGCCGCACTGCTGCGCGCGGTAGCACCGTTCGAGGTCATCGACATCGTCAGCCACGAACCCGATCTCGAAGACATCTTCCTCAACTATTACGGATAGGACTGAAACACCATGTTGCGCACCGTGTATACCAAATGTCTGCGCGATCAACGGCGCGGGCTTATCGGCTGGAGCATCGGCATTGCGCTGCTTGTCCTGCTCGAAAGCGCCATCTGGCCGACGTTCTCGGACATGTCCGGTATACAGGAGTTCCTGAAGAGCTATCCAGAGGCCATGCGCAAACTGTTCAACCTCGACCAGTTCGCCACCGGCACCGGGTTTCTGAACGCTGAGCTGTTCAGCATGATGCTGCCGATCCTCTTCCTGGTGTTCACCATCGGCCGAGGTGCGCGTGGCATCGCCGGTGAGGAAGAACGCGGCACCCTGGAACTCCTTCTGGTGAACGGTGTTTCGCCGATACGATTGGCGCTGGAGCAGGCCGCCGTCGTCGTCACATCGGTGGCGGTGCTCGGGGTCGTGCTGTTCGGGTCGGTCGTGGCGTGCTCGGCGATCTTCGGACTCGGTATACCGATCGCGTTCGCCGCCACCGGTGCGTTGTCGATGACCTTGCTCGGTATGGAGTTCGGTCTCATCGCCGCCGCGGTCGGCGCGGCCACCGGCAAGCGCGTTCTGGCGCTCAGCGCTGCCACCATCCTTGCCGTCGGTGCATACATGCTGTATGTCGCGAGCCAGCTCGTCACGGCGGTCGCTCCGTGGGGACCATGGTCACCGTTCCATCAAGCCATCGCGGCCGGGCCCATGGGTGCCGGACTCCCCCTACCCCTTCTGTGGCTCCTCGCCGGTGGAATCTGCTGTGTGCTGGCCGCTTTGCCGATTTTCGACCGCCGAGATATCGCAGGCATCTGAGCCGAGCCTGGTGCTGTCATACGCAGGCACCCTTGGGGTCTGCGTTATTGCCGACCCAGCCATCGTCACCGACCAGGACCGGCTCACCGACGCACTCGCGGCACGGTTCGACTGCCTGATACCAGCGCACCGGTGATCCGCGCCGCTACGGCGCACCAAAAGATCACAGGACCAGGTCACTCTGACGGAGGACCATCGGCTTTCCCGGTTGGTGGCTTTCGGTCCTGCCGACCGAAGTGTGCTGCGCCGACCATTGAAACATGACAATCACGACTCGATACGAGGCGTCAGGGTTCGGCGCATCGGTCATGTTGAGGATGCTGCACTCGCCCATGGCGGTCAGGTTGCGGCGGACTCTGACCGAACTGCGCTACCAGGGCCGGCGTTCGGGTCGTCATCTCGCTTTGCCCGTGTCCTTTGCCCGCTCGGACAACATCGTCGTCGTCCGGGTAGCTCGCTCCGACACAAAGGAGTGGTGGCGCAACTTTCGTACACCCCGGCCGATTTCGGTGTGGCTCGACGGCAGGTGGCACGAAGGTACAGGTCATGTGGCACCACCTGGATCGCTGGAACACGAAGAGATGGCCGCGATCTATCAGGCGGAGTATCCGCGCACGGAAATTCCCGTGACAGATCCTTTCGTCGTGATCGAGCTATCGGCCGCACACAACCTGCCGGGCAGCACGCCCGGCGCACCGCGGCACCAGGGATTGTGGCGACGCTGGTGGGTCAGCGTCACCCTCGGTGAATTGCTGGGTTTCGCGGCACCGGCGATGGTCGCAACGCTGGTGCGGGACGCCGCACCGGCCTCAGCCGCTCTCGCACTCCTGCTGGCAGGCGCGATCGAAGGGACGGTACTCGGCTGGTTCCAGGCCCGCGTACTGCGCACCGTCGTGCACGGATTACGTTCCGGCGATTGGATTCTCGCGACCGCGCTCGGTGCGCTGCTGGCCTGGTCGATAGGCGTGATCCCCGTGGCGGCCGACGATAGTCTCGCCAGTGTACCGCCTGCCCTGCTCATCCCCGCCGCAGTGGTGGGCGGGACCATAATGCTGCTGTCCATCGGCCTCACCCAGTGGTCGGTGCTACGCCACCGACTCCATCATGCGGGCCAATGGATTTGGGCCACCGCCCTCGCTTGGCTCGCGGGCTTGGCCTGCTTCACCGCCTTCACCACACCCCTGTGGCAACCCGGCCAATCCAGCCTCCGCATCGTGTCGATCGGACTCGTCGGCGGACTGCTGATGGCCGCCATCATGTCCGCCGTCACCGGCGCCTTCCTGGTTCGCATCCTCCGCGCGCAATAGTCGAATATCGGAGGGACAGTTGGCTATTGCTCGCCCAACTGTCACGGAGAAGGGTTCTCGACCGCAGTCAGCCGCCACCATTCGCCGACATCGCCCTGCTGGTGGACCGATTCGAACAGGTCGGCACGACGCAGCCCCGGCAGAATGTGGTAGCCGATCGAGCCGGGCACGCTGACCAGAGCGAGGACTCGCCACAGGGCGCGAGCGTAGGATTCGGCGGCGGCGGGGCCGTCCTGCGCAGCACGCTAGTGCGACACACGCCGTTGCGACTGGCAGCGGCGCCTGGGGAGGCCGCGTATCCCAGTGTGTTGCCCGGCGAGCGGGCGACGAAGAGTCGAACGGCAAGGCCAGAAGTCCTCCGATCAGGACCGTCCCGGCCGCCGAGGGACCTAGTGCCCTCCAGATCGGGCTCAAGTCCCGTATCCGCCGCGCGCCGACGAACGGACACTCGATACATGACCGCAAGTGATGCAGTTCCCGAAACTTTCGTACCGGATCGGCCGACGATCACGGCGGCTGTGCAGCTGGCCGGGCGGGCCCCTTCGGTGCACAACACGCAGCCGTGGCGCTGGGTTTTCGACGGCACCCGCCTGCACCTCCATCGCGACAACGACCGACTGCTGATATCGGCCGATCCGCATGGCAGGCAGTTGGTGATCAGCTGCGGCGCGGTGCTGCACCATGTGCGCACCGCGTTCGCCGCGCACGGCTGGCACACCGACACCGTGCGGCTGCCCGACCCCGAGCAACGCGACCTGCTGGCGTCGGTCGAGTTCCGCCCGTGGGCCGATCCACCCGCCGGCGTCGCCGCCCGTGCCCACGCCATCGACCTGCGCCACACCGACCGGCTGCCGATGCTGCCACCGAATAATTGGCCCGAGCTGGTGCACACCGCCCGAATGCTGGCGAATCCCCACGACATCGAACTCGATGCGCTCGACGCCGAGGCAGGCGTCCGGCTTGCGGCCGCGTCGCAGCACGCGACCGCGCTGCGCCGCTACGACATGGAGTATCAAGCCGAATTGCATTGGTGGACCGGACATTCGCCGGCTCCCGAAGGCATCCCGCGCACCGCGCTTGTCTCGGACGCGGAATTCTCCCGTGTCCCGGTCGGTCGTACGTTCCCGTCCGCGCCGCATTCGACGCGCCGCAGCGAGTTCGAGGATCAGGCACAGCTGTTGGTGCTCAGCTCCGCCAACGACTCGATGCTGGACTGGCTGCGCACCGGCGAGGCACTGTCGGCCGTGCTGCTCGAATGCACCGCCGCAGGCCAGGCCAGCTGCGCGCTGACGCATATCACCGAGCTGCCTACCGCCCGCAAAACCATTACCGGCTTGCTGCCCCACCACACCATGCCGCAGGTAGTGATCCGGGTCGGCACGGCGCCTGATGGCGAAGTACCGCCGGAGTCGCTCCGCCGCCCGGTCACCGACATCCTGTCGTTCCGTCAGGGATAACGGCGGGAACGGCCTGGGGTACGACGTCGCCCGTTAGTCGTCGTGCCCCAGGTGCCGAAAACCTGGGCGCACCAACGACCAGATCGAAGGCTGTTGCGCCAGTTACGATCTCCCCTGTTACTGCTGCTTGCGGCAACCGCCTCCGCATCGTTCTTCCTCGGCCAACGGACCGACGCCGTGATCATCGGCCTCATCCTGACCACGTCGGTCGGCCTCGGCGTGCTCAACGCGTACCGCGCCGAGCGGGCCGCTGAGGTGATGCACGATCGAATTCAGCACCGCGCCACGGTGGTCCGTGACAGCAGCGGACAATCCATCGCCGTGGCCGATCTGGTGCCCGGCGATCTGGTGGAGGTACGGCTCGGTCAGCTCGTGCCCGCCGATCTCCGGCGTCATCTATCTGACGCTGACCGAAGCAGGCAAGCACTTCTTCTTCCGAACACCGAAACCTGTTGCGCCTCAACGCACCCGGATTCCGGGTCATCGGGTACACCGTCGGGCGGCCCACTTCAGCACCGGCCGAGCATGATCCTTCACGACCGACGCGCACCGCGAGCTCGTGCTCAGCAGGCGGTTGCTTCGTATCGCTCCAGCACGTCGTCGAGCGCACGCCGCGGCGTGCACGGCAGCGCGACAGCGCCTGCCTGCGCCCAGCCGATTCTGAGGACGGCCTGCGGATAACCGCGGCCGTCCAGCACGCCGACGCGGATGCGGCGGCGCAGCTCGGGAACCGCAAGCGGTTCGGTCAGCGCGCAGGTAGCCAAGCCCACATTCGTCGCGGTCAGCAGTACCGCACTGAGTGCCTCTCCCGCGCACAACTGCGCAAGCCGATCGTCAGCCGAAGTGCTGAGCACCAGCAGTTCGGCGAAGTCGGCATCGACACGCGAAGCGACGGACCTCCCCGCGGTGATGGTCGTCGGGCTGCCCTCGGGAGCCGAGCGCTGCGGGATCTTTCTGGCGGGCAGGCCGTCCAGTGTCGTTGGCCTGCCGCTCCAGTCAGCCAATTCCAGCCGATAGCTCGGATCGCCGACCGCCCGCGCCGCCGAGTCCTGGAGCACCGCAACCAGCCGGGTGCGCGCGCCGTCCACGGCCTGCCGGATGCTTGCCCCCTGTGCCACGGCTCGTTCGTTCACCAATCCGAGGTAGCCGGGCGGGATCGGGGCGGAGCTGAAATGTCGACGATCGGTCTGCCTGCGCGGAATCGCGGCGCTCAGTGCGCTGTCGAACATGGTCGGCCGATGTGGCACCAGGTCGATCGACGCCAGATAATTCGGATCCGCCGCATTCGGCAACCGGCGCACCACGGCCGACCAGCCCGAGGCCGCCAGCGCGATCCGCAGATGGTGCAGCACGGCACCACAACTCACGACGGCGTCGCGCTGCCCGGACTCGGTCGCCGAGGGCACCCGCATCGAGTCGAGAGACAGGTGCACCCGGTGGTCGCTGATCCGGAATCGCCACGGCTGCACATTGCCGACCGACGGCGCCCGCACCGCGAGCGCAAACGCGGCACGCAGAGTGTGATCGTCGGGCCATCCGTAGTTCATCGTCGTCCACCATCCTTCTCGTCGGTTCCTACGCTGCCACTGCACCGATGATGCAGGTAAGGGCAGGACGTCCCCACGTGGAGGGACTTCGGGAAACGGTCCGGAAGTCCCCCGGCATCGAGGACCTTCGGCCCGTCCCTGGCAACGCTGCGGTGGGCGATCCTGAAGACACGAACCGAACCCCCGAAAGGCTGTGCCCCATGCCCGAACACGGATCGCCCGCCGAGCTGCGGGAAACGCACACCGGGTTGGTGGTGCTGTGCGGCGACCGGGCATACAAGGTGAAGAAACCCCTCCGCACCGACTTCCTCGACTTCAGCACGCCGGAGTCGCGCGAGCAGGCGTGCACGAGGGAGGTCGAATTGAACAGTCGCCTCGCACCGGATGTGTATCTCGGCGTTGCCCACCTGTCGGACCCGACCGGCGGCAAAGACGAGCCGGTGGTGCTGATGCGGCGCATGCCGGAGGACCGCAGGCTGTCGAACACCCTCGACGACCCGACGCTGTCCCGGTCACGGCTGCCGGCATTGATACAGGTGCTCGCGCTGTTTCATCACTCGGCGCGCCGTGGTCCCGAAATCAACGCCGAAGGCACCCCGGACGCGCTGCGTGGCCGCTGGCGAATACTGTTGCGTAGCCTTGCCGAACAGCCGCCCGAGGTGGCCGATCCGCATCTGGTCAACCGGATAGACTGGCTCGCGACCCGCTTCATCGACGGCCGGGAAATGTTGCTGATGAACAGGATTGCCGACGACCGCATCGTCGACGGGCACGGCGACCTGCAATCCGAAGACATCTTCGACCTGGCCGACGGCTTTCGGGTGCTCGACTGCCTCGACTTCGACGACCGGCTGCGCTACGTCGACTGCGTGGACGACATCGCCTTCCTGGCAATGGATCTGGAGTTCCTCGGGCATGCGGGACTGGGTGATCGGCTGCTCTCCGATTATCTGCTGATCACCGCCGATCCGGCGTCGAGGTCGCTGTGTGATCACTACATCGCCTACCGCGCCCTCGTTCGCGCCAAGGTCGACGCGATCCGCTTCGACCAGGGCGACAGTGCCGCCCGCGACCGTGTCCACCGGCATCTGTTGATCGCCACCCACCACCTCGAGACGGCCGCCGTCCGGCTGGTACTGGTTGGCGGGCTACCGGGAACCGGTAAATCCACTGTTGCCAAGGAACTTTCGGCATTGACCGGGGCGGTGGTCTGCTCCAGCGATCACGTGCGCACCCAGCTTCGCGCGACGGGGCAGGTCCAAGGAGACGGCGGAACCTTCAGCGCGGGAGCATATTCCGCAGCGAACAAGACACAGGTCTACACCGAACTACTTACTCGCGCTCATCGGCTGCTCTCGCTCGGAATCTCGGTGATCCTCGACGCCAGCTGGATGGCCGCGGACGAACGTCACCGTGCCGAGGTGCTCGCCGCCCACACCCACGCCGACTTCCTCCAATTGGAGTGCGTGTGTCCGTCCGCTGTGGCAGAACAACGCATCGATCGGCGCGGTGCCTGCGACTCCGAAGCGACTCCGCAGATCGCCGCCGCGATGTCGAAATCCGCATCGGCGTGGCTCGGTGGCACGGTGCTCAACACGGAATTACCGCTCGCCGACACCGTGCACAGCGCATTCCGCGCTTGGCAAACAGTGATCTCCCCGACTATGTCAAGGGACCTTGGCCACCAATCGAGGGCCCAACTCCGCGACGCGGGCGAGAAAATCTTCGTAGGCTGAACCGACAACTCAGGGAGGTGCATTCCGAATGGTTTCAGTGTTCTTGGTGGACGACCATCACATCGTGCGGCGCGGGGTGGCCGATCTGATCGATGCCGAATCCGACCTCGAGGTGATCGGCGAGGCGGGCAATGTGTCTCAGGCGATGGCGCGCATCCCGGCATTGCGGCCGGAGGTCGTCGTGCTCGACGTGCGACTACCCGACGGCAACGGCATCGAATTGTGTCGCGAGTTGCTCGACCAGCATCCTGGGCTGCACTGTCTGATTCTGACCTCGTTCACCGACGAGCAAGCGATGCTCGACGCGATCCTCGCCGGGGCGAG
>NZ_JBICTD010000017.1:0-139282 GCF_043197455.1 Nocardia sp. NPDC049149 | reverse complement strand
CCATTCCGAACCCGGAAGCTAAGGCCACCTGCGCCGATGGTACTGCACTCGACAGGGTGTGGGAGAGTAGGACACCGCCGGACAATCATTCACGAAGACCCCCAGCCCATGGCTGGGGGTCTTCGTCGTTTCTTCGGATGTTGTTCTCTCACTGGTTGTTTCGCCACCAATCCACCCGCCGTACCGTGCTGCTTCGACGTCGTTCAACGATGGAGGTGCACGTGTTTGCTCGAACCCTGCGAATCGGACTGCTCGCGCTACTTGTTGCGGCGATGACGATGTTGCCCCGGGTCGGTGCACACGCACAAGAGTTGCCAACCGAAATATCCGGTGGCACATGGAAATCCGGGCACGTGCAGGGTTTCGCCATCGATACGCACAAGGGATTCATGTACTTCTCGTTCACGGATCTCTTCGTGAAGACGGATCTGAGCGGAAACGTGGTGGGTTCGGTGACCGGATTCACCGGGCATCTGGGCGATTTGGCGTTCGATGACCGGGACGGTCGAGTGTACGGCTCGTTGGAGTACAAGGCGGCGTCCGCGTTCTACATCGCGATCATCGATGTCGATCGCATCACCACCCCGAACCTGGATGCCGAATCGAGTGGCATTGTGAGCACCGTCTACCTGAAGGAAGTGGTGGGCGACTACACCGCAGACATGAACGGGGACGGCAAGTTCGACGGCGATACCGCCACTACCGCAGACCACCGCTACGGATGCAGCGGCATCGACGGCGTGGCGTTCGGGCCGACCTTCGGCACCCGCACCGGTGCCACGAAACTCACGATCGCTTACGGCATCTACGCCAACAACTCTCGCAGCGACAACGACTATCAGGTCCTCCTGCAGTACGACACCACCGCATGGCGCGCCTACGAGCGCCCACTCACCCAGCGTGCCCCGCACACGAGCGGCCCCGCAGCACCGGATGGCAAGTTCTTCGTGCGCACCGGCAACACCACTTTCGGTGTACAGAACCTGGAGTACGACCCGCACACCGAAAACTGGTTCCTCGCGGTGTATCCGGGCAAGAAGCCGCAGTTCCCGAACTATCCGTTCTTCATGATCGAGGCAACCGAACAACCGGTCCGGCAAGAACTGCTGGGACAACCACGGCCCGAACAAGCCTTGGTCTTGGCTCTCGCCCCGGGCGGCCTACATGATGACGCCTCGGCCACCCGCGGCTGGCAGTTCCACGCCCCGTACGGTCTGATCGCTCTGGGCGAAGGCCGCTACTACGTCGCGACCTCCGCGACCGTGAAATCGGGCAACACAACCAAGCAGACCGGTACCGCTCACCTCTACCGCTGGTCCGGAGCGACCCCGACCCCTTTCGAACCGGTCGAATAGCACTACTTCCTAAGCGGGCGCCGGGCTTCCAACTGGGCGTTGTCGGCGGCGGCGAGACCATCGTCCCACCCGTTGGCGTTGCCGAACGAGACACCGCGATTACGGACTGTCGGGAACAGGGTGTCGAATGCCTTGTCCACCTTCAACTGATGGGAGGCGAGTACCGGCAGCAGCCGCGCTGATTCGGCGGATTCCGCAATCGTGGCCTCGGCGGCGGCGGTCAATCGCTCACCGATTCGCGTGGCATAGGCGAGCAGGAACGACTTGCGATACCCGCGGCTGCGCGAATCCGCACTGCGCTGTTCCTGATTGCCGCTGGCGATCATCGCTCTCGTGGCTTGGACGAGTAGCGACGTTGTCAACAACTCGACGGCCTCCAGGTCGCCTTCGTCCCCGACGACGGTGGTGAATCCCCATGCCGAACTGAAGATCGGCCGGCAGCGGTTGGCTTGGGCGACCGTGTCGACGAGCACCGCTTTAGCGTCGACGTACGGAGTATCCAGCCAGATCCTGCGTGCGCCAGGCAGATCGGGCGCAGCGGTGTCCGCTTCGATCAGCACTCGGTCCAGTGCATATTTGGTCATCAGCTCTTGCGCCTTCGCCGAAAGCGCCTCGGCCTCTTCAACAAACGACGTCGATTCGGCCTTCGCGAGCAACCCCCTGACTCGGCTCAGGACCTTCTCGTCGACGTGGTGTCGCGATGCGGTGCTCGGCCGCGCGGTGCCGGGAAGCGGACGGATGAGCTCCAGCCGCGGCAGCCGGATGAGCAGCGCCAGTGTCTGGACCACGGTGGTGAGCGCTTCGGCCGGCGTGAACAGGTGCTTCGTCGCCCACTGGCCGAGGTGTGGTGCGGACTTCGACCACCAGACGACGGCGCCGAGTTGGTCGAGCTGCTCGCGCCAGGTCTCATCGACCGCGGCGGCGGCAAAAGGCTGCATGTACGCGGCGATGATGTCGGTGAGCAGCGCGATCGCATGCTCGTCGAGGTGGCGCTGCGCGGCCCGGTGGACATCCCACGGCAGCCAGCCGTTCTGGAAGATCCGGGTGATGATGTGCTGACCCGCTAGGTGCGCACCTTGCTCCACCTGTGGCGTCAGCCGATCCCGACCAGCGAGCGTCGCCGCACACTGCGTCGCGGCCGCCGCAGCCCCTCGTGCGGTCTCGATCGCGGCAGCCATCAGCATGTTGGCGATGTCGGCCGCGTCCGCGGACGAATCTGCAGGCTTTTGCGTAGACCAGAATTCGGAGCCACCAGATGGACCGCTTTGTGGCCGACGGCCGGTGCGTCGCCGACGGTTCTGCTTGCCCATGTACCCCAACCTCGTTCGGAATCCGCCAGCATCGACGCCTGCAACGATAGAACAACCTGCCGACCACGAACTCGCCCGGCTCAGTGATGTTGGGTGGCAGTGTTCCAGCCGGTGAACATTCGCATACCGTAGAGCAGCGGCCGGTCCACGGCGTCACTGTAGGTGATCTGGGTGGGCCGCCCGAAAATCACTGTGTGCGTTTCTATGTGGAGATGGCCGACCACCTTGCAGTCGGCGACGGCGAAGGCATCGGATGTCAAGGCAGGCATGCCGTTCGGGGTTCGATGCCATGCGACCGAGCCGAACCGCGTGCTGGTCGGTGCCGCGAACAGTTTCGCGACCGCGGTGGCGCCGACATGCAGGAGGTTCACCGCGAAACCGCCACTCGCCACGGCGGCCGCGCCCGAACGACTCGCCTGGTTCGCACAGACGAGGAGAGTCGGCGGATCCATCGAGACGCTGCACAGCGATGTGCAGGTGAAACCGGTGGGGCAACCATCGGGGAGCACGCTGGTCACCACGGCGACCCCGCTGGGGAACGAGCTCATGAACTGCCGGAAATCGCTTGCGTCGTACTGCTGTTGACCGGTCATATTGTTGCTTCCTAGTGCCCGGACGTCGTCGGGGTCATACCCCGCGGAAAATCAATGCGGCCATCACTATCATCAAGATTCCGCCTGCGGCATTGATCGACGCGATGGATCCGTTGGTGCGGGCAAGCCACCCCTTCATCCGATGAGCGCCTTCGAGCCAGAGCGAGTCGACGAAAAACCCGACCAGCACCGGAACGAACGCAAGCACGGTCAGGCCGGGGAATACCGCTGTGCCGGCAGGCAGAAAACTGGGCGTGATGGTCCCGAAAATGACCATGGCCTTGGGATTGGTCGCGCCGACCAGCCAGCCGGTGGCCAACGGTCGAGCAGAGCCTGCGGCCTCCGGCAACGAGGGCTCGGCCAGCTTTCTTTTTCGGAAGGCCGCCAGCAGAAACGAGAGGCCGAGCAGGACCAGTACGACGGCGCCGACGGTGCGAAGGGCTGTTTGCACGACGCTGCTCTGTTGTATCGCCACTCCCAAGAATGTGGTGATGAGAATGCCTGCCGTCAGCGTGCCGAGCGCGTTCCCGAGGACACTCCGGAAAGCCGTGGCCTTACCTGCCGCCAACGTCTGACCGACGATATAGAGGATGCTGGGGCCAGGAATGGCGATCAGAGTAACGACAGTGGCGGCAAGTGCTCCGACTGCGGCGATCACCGGACCATTGAATCACGGGTGAGATGGTCCAGATATTCGTAGCACGAGGGCAAGCTTTCGACCGCGGCGGCGGCGCGTTTGCGTACGTCGGCGAACCCGGCATCGGCGGCGCCGGTGCGGAAATTCCGCAGCGCGGGCCGCGGTGTCTCGGGTCCGATGCCGAGACCGAGGATCATCGTGTTCCAGGAATACGATTCGAACCCGTGATACTCCGGGTAGATGTTCTGCTCGTCGAGCAAGCCGTTCTCGGCGAACTTCAGGATGCGCTCCAGCTCTTGCGGAAGTGGTGTGAGCTTCACGTCTCGCCAATATTCGGTGTCGTTCCGTGCGGCGCCGACGAAATGCATGACGAGGAAGTTCTTGACCCCCTCGACCACGTGCCGAACTCGCCTGTTGTACTCCTCGCGCAACCAGGCGTTGTCGCCGGTGCCGGGGAAGAAGCGGACCAGCTCCTCGATGCTGTGCTGGATGAAGAAGATCCCGGTGGATTCGAGCGGCTCGACGAACGCGCTGGCGAGCCCGATGGCGACGCAGTTGGCGACCCATGAGCGCCGGCTACGTCCGATGCGCATGCGAATGTGGTTGGCTTCCAGGCCCGATGTGTCGACGGGTATGGACGCTCGCAGTTCCGCCTCGGCCTGTTCGGGTGTCGTGTAGCGGTCGCAGTACACGTAGCCGTAGCCGTTGCGTTCGTAGAGTGGAATCGTCCAGCGCCAGCCGCAGTTCATGGTCTGGGCAGTGGTGTACGGTTCCATCTCCTCGGTGACGGCGCGGGGGACACGCAGTGCTACCGCGCGATTGTTGGGTAGCACGTCGGCGAAGGATTCGAACGGCTCGGCGAGTGCGTCCGCCAACATCAGCGACCGGAAGCCGGTGCAGTCGATGTAGAGGTCCGCGGTCAGTGTGCCGTGCGCAGACGATTCGACACCGGAGATTCCGTCGTTGTCGGTTCGCACGTCGGTGACGTCGTCGACGATGTGCCGGACGCCGCGCTCGATGGCGTACTTCGACAGGAATGCGGCTACTTTGTCCGCGTCGAAATGATACGCATAGGGGAACTGCTCGATCTGATCCAGCATGGTCGACTCGCCGAGATTCTCGGAAACCTTTCTGCCGTAGAGACTTCCGTCGATGGCGCGCGGTGAACGCCGCGCGGCGCAGAGCGTCGGCGTGACGAATGCCGCCTCGTCGAACGGCTCCGTTCGATCGCCGGCGAGCCACCATTCGGCCAGGCTGAACCCGTGCACTCGATTCCATCGTTCGAACGGATGATAGAAATGGCCGCCGTCGCCGCTCCAGTTCTGGAATCTGATGCCGAGCTTGTAGCCCCCTGCGCATTGCGGCAGCCACTCGCGCTCGTCGAGTTCGAGGTAGTCGAAGAAATGCCGGATGGTGCTGAATGTTGCCTCGCCGACGCCGATTCGGCCCGTTGTCGCGGATTCGATCAACGATACGGATACGCCGGGCAAAGCTTTGGACAAATATGCGGCGGTCATCCAACCGGCTGTCCCGCCACCCACAATCAAGACATTGCGTGCCATAACGATAGCTCCCCGTTTACGTTCCCCCCGGCACGGCGGGCAAATATCGGGCCTGCGGCATCGCTGTTCCTGTGGCACGCCGATGATCGCACGTGTCTTGGCGCACCGAGAGCTCGATTCAGCGCAAAGCTCGATTGTCTGCGGAGGCTCTGTGTGCACTATTCGCAGGAAAGCACTGCGCGCACCGTTGCGCGACAATATGTTTCACATGCCGAAGGATATGTCTACGCAGTGCGTGGACCCCCCAATTCCCGTTGCCGGTACTGTCGCCTCCCTTTCTACCGATTGGAATCAACCGTGTCAACGGTCGGGTCCGGTATTCGGCATACCTGGTGGTAGATAGAATTGGTTGCACCACAAAGGTTTTGCCGCCCCGGATAGCGACAGCGTGTTCGACTGGATGCGGCTGGTGACCTCCGACTAAGCAGGCAAGTCGGGATCTACATGTCATGGGACCGCTACCGGCAGCAGCTCCTAACCTGTCTGCAGCACGAAGGCCCCCGGCGCGCGCCGGGGGCCTTCGTCGTCTCAATCATCCACGGGTGCAGCGAGACTCACTCGCTCTCGGCACCACCTTCTTCGTCGTCTTCCTCGTCGTCGTCTTTGTCGCTTTCCTCGGTGTCGGTCTCTGCGGCGGGTTCGTCGTCGCTGTTTTCGTCGTCTGCTTCGTAGCCGGTTTCATCGACCGGAGCGGCAGGTGCGTCTGCTTCTTCGGCTGCTGGCTCGTCGGGAACTTCGGGTGCGGGGGCGGGGTCGTTCATGGATCAATCGCCCTCTGCGCGTGTCCCACCATCGATGGATCGAAGTCACGATCGCGTAGCGCTACCGCGTGTCTGCCGTTTTATCTTGTGTCGCAATGGAATCCGAATCGTCGGTTTCATCAGGTGTTGGCCTTGCTGTTGCTTGACAGTGTTGCCGAGAGCTGACGGGCGGCATCCAGGGTTGCCGAGATGTACTCGTCGCGTTCGGGTTTCGTGGTCGCCGACTGGAGCGGACCGAGTTGGACTTCGTAGGCCGCAGTGCCGGTGACGTCGAAGACGGGGGCGGCGAGGTAGCTGAGGGGGAGTGCGTCGGTGGAGTCGAGCTCGGACTTGGTGTAGGGCCGAGAGGTGAGCTCGGCGAGCTGGCGCAGCACGCGGGAGCGTAGATGTGGTTGCAGCAGTTCGGTTCCCACGGCGCTGAGCAGATCGGCGAGCAGGTCGACCATGCCTGCGTCGTCGGCGCGGGGACGGAAGACGGCGACGCCGTTGGCGCGGACGAGGGTGAGCAGCGCGCCTGCGGTGCGTTGGTCGGCGCCGGCGGCAGTGCGCAGCCAGGTGTTCTGTTCGGTCGCGGTACGCCAGGGCATGACGCTGGCGCCTGCCGGGAATTGGAGTGGGATGCGGTGGCCCACCGGAATTCCGGGGACGATGCGGTGGGTGCCGTGCCGGACGTCGAGGACGGTCAGGCGGTCCGGTTCGATGCGGCTGAAGGTGGCGCCGTAGCCGGTGCGAGCAGCGAGGGCGGCGATGATGTCGCCGACGCCGGGCGGGAGCGCGGCACCGTGCAGGCCGACCAGTGCGGGGCCGATGGCGTATCCGCGGTGCCGGTCTCGGGCGACCCAGCCTGCCTCGTCGAGTTCGGCCAGGATGGCGGTCGCGGTGGCGCGGGCGATGCCGAGGCGTTCGGCGATGCCTGCGACGCTGACCGGCTCGGTGGCGGTGGTCAGGAGGGACACGATCTCGATGACGCGGCGCGTCGGCGGGGACGCGGAGCGATCGGGCATTGGCGGAATCCCTTGTCTCGATTCGGGCGGACGACCTACTATGTCGAATATTAGATCATCTAGTGTCGAATATTCGACATCCGAAGCTTCGACACCTCAGCGCGAATGGAGCGCGAATGATTCTGGATCGGTTCCGCATCGATGGGCAGGTCGCCGTTGTCACGGGCGCGGGTCGCGGGTTGGGTGCGGCGATCGCGGTGGCCTTTGCCGAGGCGGGCGCGGATGTGCTCATCGCGGCACGGACCAAGAGCCAGTTGGACGCGGTGGCCGAGCAGGTGGCCCACGCCGGGCCGCAGGCGCATGTCGTCGCGGCGGATCTGAGCGATCTCGACGCGACCGCCGCGCTGGCGGAGGCGGCGGTGCAGCGGTTCGGTCGCCTCGACATCGTGGTGAACAATGTCGGCGGCGCGATGCCGTGCCCGTTGCTCGACACCACGCCGCAGGCGCTGGTCGATGCCTTCAATTTCAACGTCACCAACGCGCACGCACTGGTGCGGGCCGCGGTGCCGCACATGCTCGCGACGGCGGGCGGCGGCTCCATTCTCAACATCACCTCGACCATGGGCAGGCTTCCCGGCCGGGCCTTCGCGGCATACGGCACGGCGAAGGCCGCGCTCGCGCACTACACGAAACTCGCTGCGCTCGACCTGAATCCACGCATCCGGGTGAACGCGATCGCGCCGGGCTCGATCCTGACCTCCGCGCTGGAAATCGTCGCGAGCAACGACGCGATGCGTACCCAGTTGGAGTCGAAGACACCACTACAGTCGATCGGTGATCCCGACGATATCGCGGCCGCCGCGCTCTATCTGGTTTCGCCCGCAGGCAAGTACCTCACGGGCAAGGTGCTCGAGCCCGACGGTGGCCTGATCGCCCCGAACCTCGACCTTCCGATCGGAGACCTCTGAGATGACCTATCGCGTGGTGCAGTGGGGTACTGGCAATGTCGGCAAGCACGCGCTGGCGGGCGTCATCGCCAATCCTGATCTGGAATTGACCGGCGTGTGGGTGTCCGGCCCAGCGAAGGCGGGACAGGACGCGGGAGCCCTTGCCGGACTGGATCATTCGGTCGGCGTCGCGGCGTCGATGGACGCCGACGCCATCCTCGCGGCGAAACCCGATTGCGTCGTCTACTGCTCGATGACCGACAACCGCCTGTTCGAAGCCGTCGGCGACCTGCAGCGGATACTCAGCGCCGGAATCAACGTGGTCGCCTGCGCGCCGGTGTTCTTCCAGTACCCGTACGGCGTGCTGCCGGACGAACTGCTGAAGCCGGTGGAAGAAGCCGCGGCACAGGGCAATTCGTCGCTGTTCGTCAACGGCATCGATCCTGGTTTCGCCAACGACCTGCTGCCGCTGGCGCTCGCGGGTACCTGCCTGCGCATCGATCAGCTCCGCTGCATCGAGATCGTCGACTACGCCAGCTACGACAACCGTGAAGTCATGTTCGACATCATGGGTTTCGGTAAGCCCGTCGACGACATCCCGCTGCTGCTGCAGCCCGGTGTGCTCTCGCTCGCCTGGGGCGGCGTGGTGCGCCAGCTGGCCGCGGGCATCGGTGTCACCCTCGACACGGTCACTGAAACTTACGAGCGAATCCCGGCAGGCCATTCCTTCGACATCGCCACCGGTCACATCGCCGAGGGCACCGCTGCCGCACTGCGTTTCGAGGTGCGCGGCATGGTCGGCGACGACGTCGTCACCGTGTTGGAGCACGTGACCCGCCTGCATCCCGACCTGTGCCCCGACTGGCCGCAGCCCGCCGAGCGGCAGGGCTCCTACCGCGTCGAAATCACCGGCGAGCCCAGTTATGCCATGGATTTGGTGACGTCGAGCCGTAACGGCGACCACAACTACGCCACCTTGGTCGGCACGGCCATGCGCATCGTCAACGCGATCCCCGCCGTGGTCCAGGCGCCGGCGGGCATCGTGACCGCCCTCGACCTACCGCTCATCACCAACCCGGCGGCACGGAACGGAAAGCCCTAGCGGCGGTGGCTCATTCGCGCGATCGATACCGTTCCAGCACTCGTACGTGGTGCGGTTCGAGCTCGGCGAGTGTGCCGACACCGAGCAACTTCATCGTCCGCACGATCTGCGTGCGCAGGATGTCGATGGCCCGGTCGACGCCCGCCTCCCCGCCCGCCATCAGCCCATACAGATAGGCCCGCCCGATGAGGGTGAACCGCGCGCCGAGGGCGACGGCGGCGACGATGTCGGCACCGTGCATGATGCCCGTGTCGAGGTGAATCTCCATGTCGTCGCCGACCTCGCGCACCACCGACGGCAGCAGATGCAGCGGCACCGGCGCGCGATCCAGTTGCCGCCCACCGTGATTCGACAACACGATGCCGTCGACACCGAGCCCGGCCAAGCGTTTCGCGTCCGCGACGGTCTGCACGCCCTTCACCAGCATCCGCCCCGGCCAGCGCTCCCGGAGCCAGGCGAGATCGTCGAAGCCGACCGTCGGATCGAACATGGCATCGAGCAGTTCACCTACGGTCCCGGACCAGCGGTCGAGCGAGGCGAAGGCCAGCGGTTCGGTGGTGAGGAAATCCCACCACCACCATGGCCTGCGCAACGCGTCGAACGCGCCGCTGAGGGTGATCGAGGGCGGCACCGTCATGCCGTTGCGCGCATCGCGCAGCCGTGCGCCTGCCACCGGCACGTCGACGGTGACGACGAGGGTGTCGAATTTCGCTGCGGCGGCCCGCCCTACGAGCGCCAGGGAACGATCGCGGTCGGTCCACATATAGAGCTGGAACCAGTTGCGGGCGTCGACGCCGGTGCCTGCGGCGAGATCCTCGATGGCCGTTGTGCCCATGGTGGACAACGTGAATGGGATGCCTGCTCGTTCGGCGGCCCGCGCCCCGGCCAGTTCGCCCGCGGTGTGCATCATCCTGGTGAACCCGGTCGGCGCGATGCCGAACGGCAGTGCGGCGGTGGCGCCGAGCACCGTGGTCGTGGTGTCGGCCGCCGCGACGTTGCGCAGGATCGCGGGCCGGAACTCGATGTCGGAGAACGCTTCCCTGGCCCGGTTCAGGCTGATCTCGGCGTCGGCGGCGCCATCGGTGTAATCGAAGGCGACCTTCGGGGTGCGGGCGCGCGCCATCTCCCTGAGGTCCCAGATGGTTTGGGCGCGTGCGAGTTTGCGTGCCCGTCCGCCGAACGGACGCTCGAATTTGACCAATGGCGTCAGCTCGCGCGGCCGGGGCATCCGGCGTGCGGTCACCGGCCTGCCCCGGCGGCGTGGGCGGCGGTGCGCAGCCGCAGCGAATGCATGCCGCTGTCGACTTCGAGCATGGTCCCGGTTGTCGACGCGGCCATCGGACCGGCCAAATACGCGACGGCACCGGCTACTTCGGCCGCGGTGACCAGCCGCCCGTGTGGCTGTCGCGCCCGTAACGCGGCCATTTCGGCGTCGGGATCCGCGCTGGCCGCAAGCAGCCGTTGCACCCATGGCGTGTCGACGGTCCCTGGATTCACGCAGTTCACCCTAATACCGTCGCCGAGGTGGTCGGCGGCCATCGCGCGGGTGAGCGCGAGGATGGCGCCCTTGCTCGCGCTGTAGACGGCACGGTCGGGCAGCCCGGTGGTGGCGGCGATCGAGCAGATGTGCACGATCGCGGCGGCGGGCGAGCGCCGCAGGTGGGGGAGCGCGGCGCGGGAGACGCGCACTGTGCCGAACACATTCACGTCGAATACTCGTCGCCATTCCGCGTCGGTGTTGTCCTCGATGGTGCCCTGCGCGCCGATGCCTGCGCAGTTGACGAGGATGTCGATCCGTCCGAACGCGTCCACCACCGCCGCCGTCGCGTGCCGCACCGATACGTCGTCGGTGACGTCGCAGCGCAGGGCGAGCCCTGACGCGGGAGGCGTGCCTCCTGGCTCGAGATCCAGCACCGCCACCCGTGCGCCTGCGGCCGCGAACGTCGCGGCGACCGCCTGCCCGATCCCGGACGCGCCGCCGGTGACCACGGCCACCAGCCCGTCGAATGTGCCACGCGACGACATACCGTCCACCTTCTCGCGTCGATCCCGGTGCGAGCAACCGCCCAGAACAGATCCGATGTTTGACCCTGGCGAAGATAACACCGCTGTCCGCGGTATGGGCCAGATTGCCACTGGGAAGCTGAGATTGGTCGATTTTTCCGCTCCCATTGCGCGGACAGACATCCGATGTATAGTCGTGACCCAGATCACTATCTGGAACGAGGATCCCCCATGGCGCGTCTCACGGCGCTGGACACCTTCGATGTCCGGTTCCCGACGTCGCGAGAGCTCGATGGCTCGGACGCGATGAACCCCGACCCCGACTATTCCGCGGCGTACGTGATCCTGCGGACCGACGCGGAAACGGGCGCGGACGGCCACGGTTTCGCGTTCACCATCGGCCGCGGCAACGACGTGCAACGCGTCGCCATCGCATCGCTCGCACACCTGGTTGTCGGACGCTCGGTGGCCGAGATCGTCGGAGACCTCGGCGGCTTCGCCCGCGCGCTCGCCGCGGACTCCCAATTGCGTTGGCTCGGCCCGGAGAAGGGCGTGCAGCACATGGCGGTGGGTGCGGTGATCAACGCCGCGTGGGATCTCGCCGCGAAACTGGCCGGAAAACCGGTGTGGCAGTTGGTCGCCGAGATGTCGCCGGAACAGATCGTCGAGCTGATCGACTTCCGCTATCTCACCGATGCCCTCACGCCGGACGAGGCGCTGGCGATCCTGCGCCGCGCCGAGCCGGGCAGACGGGAGCGGACGGATCGATTACTCGAGGCTGGCTATCCGGCCTACACCACCTCGCCCGGCTGGCTCGGGTACTCCGACGACAAGCTGGCCAGGCTGGCCAGACAGGCGGTGGCCGACGGGTTCGGCACAATCAAGATCAAGGTCGGCCGCGACGTCGACGAGGACGTGCGGCGGATCAAGGTCGCCAGGGAGGCGATCGGACCCGACATCGGGTTGGCCGTCGACGCGAACCAGCGCTGGGACGTCGGCCCCGCGGTGGACTGGATTTCCCGGCTGGCGCCGGCGAATCCGGCCTGGGTCGAGGAGCCGACCAGCCCGGACGACATTCTCGGGCACGCCGAGATCCGGCGTCGCGTTGCGCCCGTGCGGATTTCGACCGGCGAGCACGGCCAGAACCGGATCCTGTTCAAGCAGCTGCTGCAGGCAGGCGCGGTCGACATCCTGCAGATCGACGCGGCCAGGGTGGCGGGCGTCAACGAGAACCTGGCAATTCTGTTGCTGGCGGCCAAGTTCGGGGTTCCGGTGGTGCCGCACGCGGGTGGCGTCGGGCTGTGTGAGCTGGTGCAGCACCTGGCGATGATCGACTACATCGCGATCAGCGGCAGCATCGAGGGGCGGGCGATCGAATTCGTCGATCACCTGCACGAGCACTTCCGGTATCCGGTGCGCGTGCGCGACGGACGCTATCTGGCGCCGCGGGAACCGGGCTTCAGCGCCGAAATGCTGCCTGCCTCGCTACAGGACCACACCTACCCGACCGGCGCCGTGTGGCGCGACACCGACTCGAATTCGACACCGGGAGTTGACCTCTCGACCCACCCGCAGGAGAAATCATGAAAGCCGCCAGCATCATCGGCATCGCCATCGGCGCGACGCTGATCATCGCAAGCACCGCGTGTTCGCGGGATTCGATCGATACCGGCAAGAGTGGCGCAGGCGTCACCGTCGGCAGCGGTGCGGAAGCCGGCGTCCTCGTCGGCGCGGATCAGCCACGCTCGGACTCCGACTTCTGGAGTGCTTACGCGGGCTATCTAGGCCCGAAAGCCGCTGCGGCAGGGGTGAAGCTGGAGAACACCTCCTCCGACAACGACGCCAACCGGCTGAAGTCGAACGTGGACACCCTGCTG
The DNA here is from genome assembly GCF_043197455.1 of Nocardia sp. NPDC049149. Lineage (NCBI taxonomy): Bacteria > Bacillati > Actinomycetota > Actinomycetes > Mycobacteriales > Nocardiaceae > Nocardia > Nocardia sp. NPDC049149. The sequence goes on along the minus strand of NZ_JBICTD010000017.1, from coordinate 126,190 downwards.
TCGAAGAACGTCAAGGCGATCATCATGGCGCCGCAGGACACCGCGGCGGTGAAACCCGCGCTGTCCGCCGCGTCCGCGAAAAGTGTGCCGGTGGTCAGCGTCGACACCCGGCCGGACAGCGGCGGCGTGTACATGGTGGTGCGCGCCGACAACCGCGCCTACGGCACCAAATCGTGCATCTACCTCGGTGAAACACTCAAGGGCACAGGCAAAGTCGTCGAATTTCAGGGTGACCTGAGCTCGATCAACGGCCGCGACCGGTCCGAGGCGTTCGCCGAGTGCATGAAGACTCGCTACCCCGGCATCAAGGTGATCGAGATCCCCACCGACTGGAAGGGCGACCGTGCCGTCTCGGGCCTGCAGGACAAACTGCTGACCGATCCCGATATCAACGGCATCTACATGCAGGCGGGCGGCGTGTTCCTGCAGTCGACGCTCGCCTTGCTCAAGCGCAGCGGCAAACTGGTGAAAGCCGGTGCGCCCGGCCACATCACGATTGTGTCGAACGACGGCATCAAAGCCGAACTGGACGCCATCGAGGCGGGCGAGATCGACGCGACGATCTCCCAGCCCGCGGATCTGTACGCGCAGTACGCGGCGGTGTATGCGAAGGCCGCCATCGACGGCAAGAAGTTCACGCCCGGCCCGACCGACCACGGATCGACCATCATCGACACCGGCATCGGCGGGATGCTCGAAGACCAACTGTCCGCTCCGGTCGTCACGAAGACCGGCGGCAAGGTGGGCGAACTCGACACGCTGACCCCGTCGGCGCCCGGCCTGTGGGGGCACGGCGGCTGATGACGGCGACCGGGGAACCGATCGCCGAGGCGATCGACGTATCGAAGCGATTCGGCCGCAACGTGATTGCATTGGATCGGGTCGGGCTGCGGGTGACCGCGGGCCGCACCCACGCGCTGGTCGGCCGCAATGGCGCGGGGAAATCGACCCTGGTGTCGATCTTGACCGGACTCGCAGCTCCTGATGAGGGGGAGGTGCGCTTCAACGGTCTCCCTGCGCCGTCGCCCGCCGACCGGGACGCGTGGCGCGCCAAGGTGGCGTGCGTCTACCAGAAGTCCACGATCATCCCCGACCTGTCGGTGGCGGAGAACCTGTTCGTCAACAATCAAGGGTTCGGCGGCCGAATCATCAACTGGCGCACCGTGCGTCGCCGCGCTCGCGATCTGCTCGACACCTGGTCGGTGCCGGTCGACGTCGACACCGTCGCCCGCGATCTCTCGGTCGAGCACCGGCAGCTGGTGGAGATCGCCCGCTCGCTGTCGCACGGTGCCCGGTTCATCATTCTGGACGAGCCGACCGCGCAGCTCGACGGGCCTGCGATCAAACGGTTGTTCGCCAGGATCGGGGACCTGCAATCGCAGGGCGTCACCTTCTTGTTCATCTCGCACCACCTCGACGAGACCTACGAGATCTGCCGGGATATCACGGTCTTCCGGGATGCCAAGCATGTGGTGACCGCCCCTGCCGCGGAGTTGGGGAAGCGGGAACTCATCGCCGCGATGACCGGCGACTCGGTGGAGCTGCAGACCTCGGTCGCCCGCCGCGACCCGGACCGCTCGGCAGCGCCCACCTTGACGGTCGACGGACTCACGCGCACAGGCGAATTCGCCGAGGTGTCGTTCGCGGTCCGGCCCGGTGAGATCGTCGGCCTGGCCGGCGGCGGCAGCAGTGGCCGGATCGAGGTGGCCGAGACGATCGTCGGATTGCGCAAGGCGGCAACGGGTTCGGTCCTCGTGTCCGGCAGCGCGCCGCGCGGCGGCGGCGTACGCGGCGCGCTGGACGCCGGTATCGGTTTCGTGCCGCGCGATCGGCACGAGGAGGGCCTGATCCCGGAAATGAGCGTCGCCGACAACGCGACGCTGACCGTGCCGCACCGGCTCGGACGGCTCGGCCTGCTGTCCCGGCGCACCCGGAACACGGTGGCGGGCAAGGCCATCGACGAGCTCGGCATAAAAACCGAAGGGCCGGACCAGAGCGTGGCGGAACTGTCTGGCGGCAACCAGCAGAAGGTGGTGTTCGCTCGTGCGCTGGCCACCGACCCCGCGGTGCTCGTGTTGATCACCCCGACGGCGGGCGTCGACGTCCGGTCGAAGGAGACGCTGCGCGCGGTCGTGCGCGCGGCCGCCGACCGCGGCACCGCCGTGCTGGTGGTGTCGGACGAACTCGACGATCTGCGCGACTGCGACCGGGTCTTGGTGATGGTGCAGGGCGTGATCGTGCAGGAATTCGAGCAGGGCTGGGGCGACAAGGAACTCGTCGCCGCGATGGAAGGACTGTCATGACCCCGATCGCGACCGGGCGCGAACCCGCGACCCGCGAGCCGACCTCGACCCGGCGCACCGTGCGCTGGGGTGCGCTGCGGGATTTCCTGCTGGTGCCGCCGATCCTGCTGGTGCTGGTGGTCGGCTACTTCATCAACACCAACTTCGTCTCGCGCGACAACCTCACCAACGTGCTCACCACCATGAGCGGCATCTCGTTGATCGTGCTTGCCGAGGTGCTGGTGCTGGTGGTCGGCCGGATGGACCTGTCGCTGGAATCGACCTTCGGGCTCGCGCCCGGTGTCGCCATCTGGGCGACCATGGGTACCGCGCAGGTGGGCGCCTACTCATGGACGTCGCCGTGGATGGCCATTCCGATCGCGCTGCTCGTCGGGCTTGCCGTCGGCGCGCTCAACGGGGTGCTGATCGTGCGTTTCGGGTTGAACGGCTTTATCGTCACGCTGGCCATGCTCATCGCGCTGCGTGGGTTGCTGACCTTCCTGACCGAGGGGTTCACGCTCACCAAGATTCCGCCGTCGGTCGAATGGTTGGGCAATACCAGGGTTTTGGGTGTGCCTGTCGATGTGGCGCTCTGTTTGGCGCTGTTCGTCCTCGGCTACCTGGTATTGACCTACACGACGGTCGGGCGGTCGCTGTATGCGGTCGGCGGCAACGAGGCGGCCGCGCGGGCCGCGGGCATTCGCACCGATAACGTCGTTATCGGCGTGCTGGTCATCGCCGGTGGGCTTGCGGCGATCGGGGGCCTGATCTATTCGGGGCAGTTCGCCAGTGTGCAGGTGAGTCAGGGCGACGGGATGATCTTCCAGGTGTTCGCCGCCTGCGTGATCGGCGGCGTCGCGCTCAACGGCGGGCGCGGTTCGGTGCTCGGCGCGTTCTTCGGCGTGCTGATCCTGACCTTGATTCAGAAGCTGCTGTCCTACGGCGGAGTGAGTGCCGACTCGCTCAAGTTCATCAACGGTGCGCTGATCCTGGTCGCCTTGGTGATCACCCGGGTCGCCAGTGGACGACGGCAGGAGTAGCGATGCGAATTGCGTTGCACACCAGGCTGAAACCGGGCGCGGAAGTCGAGTACGAGGCGGCGCATCGCGCAGTGCCCGCCGAGTTGGTCGCGGCGATCAGGTCCGCCGGGGTCACCGACTGGACCATCTGGCGCAGCGGCAGCGAGCTGTTTCACGTGATCGACTGTGCCGCATACGATGTGCTGCTCGAGCGACTGGCCGAGCTGCCGGTGAACATCGCATGGCAGCTGCGGATGGACGAGTATCTGGCAGCGGCGCACGACTATTCGGCGGCGGGCGCCGACGCGGGGCTGCCGGTGGTGTGGGAGCTGAATCCCGCACCGGTAGCGGGAGAATGACGTGGAACAGCGGTACGGCGAAGAATTGCCACTGCGATCCGGTGGCACAACCACGCGGCGCAGCGGGGTGACGCAAGGCCTCGAGCACATCGTGCTCGGCGGTGCGGGATATGCGGGCCTGTTTCGCCCGGTGCGTGCCGAGGACGCGCAGGCGGCGCTCGCGGCGGCCTGGGATGCGGGCATCCGTGCCTTCGACACCGCGCCGCACTATGGCGCAGGCGGTAGCGAGGAGCGGCTCGGCGCGTTCCTGCGCGAGTGTCCACGCGCCGCCTACCGGCTCTCCACCAAGGTTGGACGTCTGCTGTATGACGATCCGCAGGCTCCCGACGGTGCGGCCGACTTCTACGGCATGCCGAAACGCTCACGGCGACGGGACTATTCGGCCGACGGAGTCCGCCGGTCGTTGACGGACTCACTCGAACGGCTCGGCCTGGATCGGGTCGACCTGCTCCTGATTCATGATCCCGACGACTACCAGGAGGAAGCGCTGGCCGGGGCGATGCCTGAGCTGCAACGAATGCGGGATCTCGGGGTGGTCGCGGAAATCGGTATCGGCGTCAACGATGTGGCGGTCGCATTGCGCTTCGTTCGGGAGGCCGACATCGATCAGGTGATGATCGCGGGCCGATACACCTTGCTCGACCGGCGGGCGGAGGCTGAGCTGCTCCCCGAATGCGCGCGCCGGGGCATCCGGGTGCAGGTGGCCGGTGTGTTGAACAGCGGCATCCTGGCGGATCCCGTGCGCAGGGCGACCTTTGACTACCGGCAGGCCGACGGCGAGGTGGTGGAGCGTGCGCTGGCGATGGACCGCCTCTGCGCGACCTACGACGTCCCGCTGCGCGCGGCCGCCTTGCAATTCCCGCGCCGCAACGCCGCCGTCACCGCGACGGTGATCGGTGCGGGGACCAGCGCGGAGCTCTCCGATACCATTGCGATGCTGAATACGTTTGTGCCGGAAGAACTCTGGGACGAACTGGACAAGGCGGCGCCGTGCTGATCCGCTGGCGCGTGTCACCCTGCCGCGCGTTGCAGCCACTCCATCACGCCGGCCACATGGGCGAGGGCACGCGCATGCGCCAGCTCCGGATCGCGCGCGGCGATCGCGTCACAGATCCCGCGGTGCTCGGCAACGGTCCGCTCGAACGCTCGTTCCTCGGTGATCCCACGCCAGATCCGCGCCCGCATGGTCGGCATCGACAGCGAATCCAGCAGCGAGCCAAGCACTTTGTTGCCGGAGGCGGCGGCGATCGCGGCGTGGAACTCCAGGTCGAGCGTCACCAGCTCGGTCACCGAGGACGTCTCCGGCACGACCAGCGTCCGCAAGTGCTCGATGTGGTCCTCGGGCATGTGCTGCGCGGCGAGCGCGGTGGCGGCGGGCTCGAGGATCCGCCGCACGCCGAGAATGTCCAAAACCGAATCGTCCTGGTGGAATTCGAGCAGGAAGCTCATCGCGTCGAGCAGCGACTTGGGTTCCAGGCTGGACACATAGGTGCCGTCGCCTTGGCGCACGTCGAGGATCCGCACCAGCGACAGCGCCCGCACTGCCTCGCGCAGCGAGTTACGCGAGACGCCGAGCTCGGCGGCGAGATCCGCTTCGCGGGGGAGCCGCGAGCCCGGCTCCAGATCGCCGGAGATGATCATCGCTTTGATCTTCGCTATCGCGTCGTCGGTGACCGACACCTGTTTCCTTCGCCTTCGAGGATGTGAAGCTATGCCTCCGATGACTGTAGACTCCCACGTCCATGTCTGGCAGGTTGACGGCGGAAAATTCGACGTACAGTACGATTGGCTGAACGAAACATCGGATGTATTACGCCAAAACTACACTTTGGCCGACGTGGATCCGGCGCTGGCCGACCACGGTGTCGGCGCGATCGTGCTGGTGCAGGCGGCCGATTCGCTGGCCGAGAACCGGGCGCTGCTTGCCGCGGCCGTCGCCACCTCGCGCCCTGCGGCGGTGGTCGGTTGGTTGCCGCTGCATCGGCCCGAGCTTGTCGCCGCCGAATTGCCGCGGTGGCGTTCGCATCCGGAGTTCGTCGGCGTCCGGCACATGATCCATCGCGATCCGGACCCGAAATGGTTACTGCGCCAGGAGGTTTCCGAGAGTCTGGCACTCCTCGCCGAAGCGGGCCTTGCCTTCGACGCGGTGGCCGAACGGCCGGATCTGCTTGCCCAGGTTCCGTTGATCGCGCGCGAGCACCCGGACCTGACGATCATCCTCGACCATCTCGGCAAGCCGCCGATCGCGTCGAATGGTTGGCAACCGTGGGCCGACCTGCTCTCAGACGCGGCGTCGGCGCCGAACGTGGTGGCCAAGATCTCCGGATTGGCGACAGTGTCCGGCACGGAAATCAGCGCCGCACGCTGGCAACCGTATGTCGACCACGCACTGGCGGTGTTCGGGCCGGGACGGCTGATGGTCGGCGGCGATTGGCCTTTCACCCTCACCGCCGCGTCCTATCCCACCGTGTGGCGCACCACCATGGCCACCCTCGCCCACCTCGATCCGGCCGAACGGGTGCAGGTGCTGACCGAAGTGGCATGGCGGACATACCAACTGCCCCTCGCACCCACCTGGATGACCGAAGGAGAACTCGAATGAAGTTGCAGCGCATCGGTGAGCCCGGCGCGGAACAGCCGATCGTCGTCGACGGCGAGCACGCCTACGACCTGCGACCACTCACCAGCGACATCGACGGCGACTTCCTCGCCGCAGGCGGCATCGAGACCGTCGCCGCCGCACTCGCGGCCGGACAGCTGCCCCGGGTCGACATCGACGGACAGCGCATCGGCGCGCCCATCGCGCGGCCCCAGGCGGTGTGGTGCGTCGGCATGAATTACGCCGCGCACGCCGCGGAATCGGGTTCGGCGCCGCCGCAGGCGCCTGTCGTGTTCTTCAAGACACCCAACACTGTGGTGGGGCCGTACGACGACGTGCTGATCCCGCGCGATTCCCGCAAGACCGACTGGGAGGTCGAACTCGCGCTCGTCATCGGGCGGCGGGCGCGGTACCTCGACTCGGCCGAATCAGGGCTGAATCACGTTGCTGGATACACCATCTCGAACGACGTCTCGGAACGTGCATTCCAGCTCGAACATTCGGGCGGACAATGGTCGAAAGGCAAGTGCTGCGAGACATTCAATCCGCTCGGCCCCGCGCTGGTGCCGCGCGACCGGCTCGACCCGGGCGACCTGCGGCTGCGGTCGTTCGTGAACGGCGAAGCGCGGCAAGACTCCAGCACCGCCGACCTCATCTTCGATGTCGGCTTCCTCGTCTGGCACCTGTCGCAATACGCCGTCCTCGAACCCGGCGACATCATCAACACCGGAACGCCTGCGGGCGTGGCACTTTCCGGTCGGTACCCGTACCTGCGCGACGGTGATGTGGTCGAGGTCGAGATCGAGGGGATCGGGCGGGCGAGGCAGGTGTTCCGGGATGCTGCTTAGGTGCCTGGTGCCTGGTGCCTGGTGCCTGGTGCCTGGTGCCTGGTGCCTGGTGCCTGGTGCCGGATGGCCGTGGCGCGGCGGTGAGGTGCCGACACGGCCGCGTTGTGGTGGCGGGGTGCCGGATGGCTGCGGTGTGGTGGCCGCCGCACCGCCGACATCACCTGTCGGCGAGCACCTCCAGCGCCCGGTCGACGTCGTCGATGTCGTTGTACAGGTGGAACGAGATCCGCAGCCCGCCGTTGCGTGCCGAGGTCATCACCCCGGCCTGCTCCAGCCGTCCGGCGGCATCGCCCGCGCCGGAGAGCGTCACGATCGGTGAACGGCTCGGCACGAACGCCAGGTCGAGCGCGGACAACCCGGCCCGGAAGCGGTCAGCCAGGTCGAGGTTGTGCGCGTTGATCTTCTCGACGGTGAGCTCCTCGATCAGCGAGATGCCCGCACTCGCGGCGATCACGCCGAGCCAGTCGGGTGTCGAGTCGAAACGGCGGGCGGTGGTCGCCAAGGCGACCGGCCGATACAGCTCGGCCCATCGATCCTCGGCCGCGTACCAGCTCAGGCTGACCGGGCGCACTGTCGCGGCGGCCTCCGGTCCCGCCGCGAAGAAGGCGACGCTGCGCGCACCGATCAACCATTTGAAGGTCGCGCACACCCAGTAGTCGGCGTCGGCGAAGGTCAACGGCAGCCAGCTCGCCGCCTGGGTGGCGTCGACCAACAGCCGGGCACCGTGCGCGTTGGTGGCCGCACGCAGAGTCGGGAGGTCGGTGACCCGGCCGTCCGCCGACTGTACGACGCTCACCGCGACCAACGCGGTCTCCGGCCGCACCTCGTCTGCAAGCCGTTCCAGTGGAACGGTGCGCACCGTGAGATCGCCTCGATACAGGAAAGGCATGGTCACCGAGGCGAATTCACCCTCGGCCACCAGCACTTCGGCAGCGGGCGGCAGCGCGAGGGCGACCGGTGTGATCAGCGGGGCGACGCCGCCGCCGATCGCGATGTCGTCGGCGGTCGCGCCGTCGAACAGCCTGGCGAACGACTCGCGCAGTTGCGGCACCAGATGGTCTTGCGTCGCTGGTGCGCCCCGGCCGCTCGACCACTGCGCGTTGGCTTCGCGGACGGCGGTCAACGACCGTGCGGAGGGCAGGCCGTAGGAGGCTGTGTTGAGGTAGGTGGCTTCGAGAGTGAACTCGTCGGGGGCGAGGGACGTCATAATGGCAGCATTCGCCGCCCGCAGGCCTCCCGTCCAGCGCCAGGGAGCCGAAAGTGGACCGTTCTACTCGCCCGCTACTGCGGTGTGGGCGTTGCCCACATGTTCGCCAGCAGTTGATAACTGGGCGTGTCCGAGAGCGTCTGCATCGATTCGTAGATCCGCTGATACTTGGTGGAGGTGATCCGCCAGCGGCCGTCGCCGTCCAAACGGTAGGTGTCGGAATAGTATCCGGCACCCCTGATCAGCACTCCGTACTGGGTCGCGATCACGGTGTCTTCGAAAGCCCATGAGCCGCTGGCGGTTTCGCCGTCCACGTGGATCTCGGGGTGGTTCGCGATGTGTACGGAGACAACCTCGGGGCCGAGGTTCTCCCGCATGAACGCGGTAATCGCCGCCCGCCCGTCCAACTCCAGCGGTTCTCCGAGCGCACGGGTGCCGTAACGCCCGATCGCGTCGACGGCGAGAGTGTCGGCGAACTCGTCCCACCGCTTCAGATCCAACGTGCGGAAGTACTGATACTTGAGCTGCCGAACCGCTTCCATGGCCTCGAGATCCATGACCCCAGCCTGACACATCAAACAATAACCTGTTCTAGTTTTAGGGACTGATCTCGGGGAGTGTCCGATCCGGTGGGGTGGGTACTCGGTAGAGCGAGGCATGCCGATGCCATGCATGCGCTCATCGCATCGAATCGTCACGGGAGCCTGCTGTGAACGAGAGTCCTGTCACCCCGACCACGACCCGTCGGCATGATCCTGCCTTGGATCAGTCTGTCGCCTTGGATGCCGCGGCGAACCGTTTGGAGAAGGAGTTCGACGGCATCGTCGCGGACGACGCCATCGAGCAGTTCCTCCACTCGGCCTACGACCATGTCGCCGACCACGCGACGATCGACACGTTCCTGCCGCTGCTTGCTGAGCGCTACACCCGAGAGTGGTTGTACGCCTTGGTCGGTCAGCGGGTCGGCTCCGCATAGTTGTCAACACTCGGTTCCGGCTAGCGAGAAGATCCGTAGTGGTCTCCGTAGTTTCCGGGATTCCACTTCGTGCTCGCCGAGGCATTGTGATGGGGGACACAAAGGTGTGTGCCGAAAACGCACATGCCTAATAGAAATACTTCTAAGCTCTAGGCGAGCACACGTGGAGGTGAGCTATGACGGTCGAGGCGGTGACCCATCCCGAGTCCGGAGAGTTGTGGACGGGATCGGGACCAGCGTCCGCTCGGCCGCCACAGCCGCCGGTGTCCATGATCGAGCGAATGACGCTGATACTGGAGGCTTTCGACGGCGCGACGCCGACGCTCACCCTACTCGGTCTCGCTGAACGCACCGGCCTGCCCCGGTCCACGGTGCATCGCATTCTCGATCAGATGATCCGCTTGCGCTGGCTCGCGCACGCGCCCGGCGGCTATCGGCTCGGCATGCGCAATCTGGAGCTGGGCGGACTTGCCGCCGACCACAACGAGATTCGCGATGTGGTGAGCCCGCTGCTGCACGATCTGTGTCAACGCACCGGCATGGTCGGGCATCTCGGCGTGCTGGACGGTCGCGAGGTGCTCTACCTGGACAAGGCGGGCGGCCGATGCACCGCGAGCGTGCCGACTCGGCTCGGCGGCCGGATGCCCGCGCACAGTACGGCTTTGGGTAAAGCGCTGCTCGCGTCGCTGGAACCGAGCATCGTGGAAACCTCGTTCCGTGACCGACTACCGCAGCTCACGCCGCGAACCATTTGCGAGAGAACCGAATTGCACCGGGAACTCGCGCGGGTCAGGCACCGGCAGGGTGTCGCGGTGGACAACGAAGAGTCGGTGCTCGGCATCGCCTGCGTCGCGGTGCCGATCCGCGGTCGCGGCGCCGCGGTGGCCGCGCTGTCGTTGTCCGGGAACATCGGTGGTGAGCGAACCACGTTGGACACCGCCCGCCTCGCCCGCGTCCTCGTCGAGGTCGCGCACGAGGCAGGCCGCTCGCTGTTCCCGCGCCACGCTCGTTGGCGCTGAATTCCGCTGTTGCACACTGTCAGCGGTTGCGCTTCGCCTGCCGCTGACCGCCGCCTGCGTTGAATTCCGCTGTTGAGCACTGTCAGCAGTGGCAATTCGCCTCCCGCTGAACGCTGCCTGCGCTGAATTCCGCCCCTGAACGCTGTCGGCAGTTGCGATTTCGCCTGTCGCGGACTTCCGCTCAGTGCGGAATCGAGTCGATCAGCGCCCGCGCCCCCTGGCGAAGCAGATCCGCGCCGACGAAGAACCCGAGCGCCTGCGGATCTTCCGGCACACCCCAGTGGTGTGAGTCTAACCACTGACTTCCGTCCAGATTGAACACCTTGCCGTGCAACGTGAGCCGACCGGTGCGGTCGGTGGTCGCGTAGCCCGCGATGGGGGAGTTGCAGTGCCCTTGCAGCGCATGCAGCATCGCGCGTTCCGCATCCGCCTGCCGGTGAGTGTCCGCGTGATCCAGCTTCGCGCCGAGTTCGAGCAGTTCGGTGTCGGTGTTGCGGCATTCGAGGACGATGATGCCCGCACCGATCGGCGGGCACATGGTGTCGAGGTCGAGGGTTTCGGTGATCCGATGCGCCTGATCAACGCGGTGCAGTCCGGAGACGGCCGCGATGAGCACATCGATATGTCCCTCTTCGAGGCGGGCCAGCCGGGTATTGACGTTGCCGCGCAACGGCCGCACCGTCAGGTGCGGGTAGTGCAGCCGCAGCTGTGCGGTCCGGCGCACCGAGCTGGTACCGACCACGGTCCCCTCGGGCAACTCGGCCAGCGGCGCGCCACTGCTGGTGATCACCGCGTCGTGCACGTCGTCGCGGGGCAGGTAGCCGGCGAACGCGAGCCCCTCCGGCACCGGGATATCGCCGGGGATGTCCTTGAGGCAGTGCACGGCAACGTCGGCCTCGTCGACGAGCAACGCGTGGTCGATCTCTTTGACGAAGGCGCCTTTGCCGCCGAGCTTGGCCAGGTCACCCATCCACCGATCTCCGGCGGTGGTGACCTTGACCAGTTCACTGTCCATCCCGAGCCCGGCAAGTAGCCCGGCGACCTGTTCGGCCTGGGCCAATGCCATCGGACTCGAGCGGGTGGCAATGCGAATAATGCGCGAACGCGACATGCCGACCGACATTACTCCCGGCGCCGACCCGTTCTCGACCGAGGCCCGCCTTACCTATCGGACGATCTGTCCGCGGAACCTGCCGCGCGCATCCTCGCGGCGACGACAATGGGAGGGCCGGGGCGGGACTGGCCGGGGTTAGGAGCACCACGTGCTGTACAGCGACGAACATCAGGAATTCCGGGCGATGGTCCGGCGCTACCTGGAACAGAAGATCAACCCCCACGTCGATGCGTGGGAAGAGGCCGAAATGATGCCGCTGCACGAGATATTCGCCGATATGGCGAAACTCGGGATGCTCGGGCTCGAATACGACCCCGCCTATTCGGGGCAGGGCGCCGACCATCTGTTCACGGTTGTGCTGTGTCAGGAGCTCGGCCGGGTCGCGCACGGATCGTTTCCGATGGCGCTCGGCGTGCACGTCGCGATGGCGACGCCGTCGCTGCACGCGCACGGCAGCGAGGAGCTCAAGCAGGAATATCTCGCACCGGCCATGCGCGGTGAAACCGTCTGTGGCGTGGCGGTTACCGAGCCGGAGGCGGGTTCGGACGTGGCGGCCATCCGGACGCAGGCGCGCCGCGACGGCGACGACTGGGTGATCAACGGCTCGAAGATGTTCATCACCAACGCCGTTCAGGCCGATTGGCTGTGCACGCTGGTGCGCACCTCGCCCGAGGGCGGGTATCGGGGCATCAGCCAGATCATCGTGCCGACCGATGCTCCTGGCTTCAAGGTGCATCGCAAGCTGGACAAGCTCGGCATGCGCGCCTCCGACACCGGCCTGCTCACCTTCGAGGATGTGCGAGTTCCGGTGCGCAACACGATCGGTGAGATCGGCCGCGGGTTCCAGCAGCAGATGTCGCAGTTCGTGATGGAGCGGATGTTCGCGGCTTACAGCGCGCCGATCAGTTGTGCTCTACAGCTGGAGATGACCCGCGACTACGCCAAGCAGCGCAAGGTATTCGGCCAGCCGCTGACGGCGAACCAGTACCTGCAATACACCTACGCCGAGCTGGCCGCGAAGGTCGACATGCTTCGCGTCTACACCGAGGCGATCGGGCAGGCCTACGCCGCAGGCGGCGATGTCACCAGGATGGCGACGATCGCCAAGCTCGACGCGGGCAGGCTGACTCGGCAGGTGGCGGACTGGTGTCTGCAGGTGCACGGCGGGATGGGCTATATGTCGGAGACTTGGACCTCCCGCGCGTTCCGGGACAGTCGTCTGCTGAGCATCGGCGGCGGCGCGGACGAGGTGATGCTGCGGGTGCTTTCGCTGATGGACGGTTTCGCCTGACCCTCCGGCATATGCCTAGACGATATAGTCCTAGTCGTGACCGATGCGCAGCCAAACCCGGCGGACGCCGAGGTGCCCGATCTCCCGACGACCAGCTGGGCCGTGCTCGGGATGCTGTCGCACGCCGACGAGCTCTCCGGTTATGACCTGAAGAAATGGGCGGACAGCAGCCTGCAGTTCTTCTACTGGAGTCCGTCGTTCAGCCAGATCTACGCCGAGCTCAAACGGTTGGAGAAGCACGGCTACGCCAGCTCGCGCACCGTGCTGCAGGAGGATGGCGTGCGCGGCAAGCGGATGTACGCGATCACCGCGAGTGGGCGTGCGGCAGCGGCACATTGGGTCAATCACGCGCCGGTGGAGGCGCCGGTGCTCAAGCACAGCGTGATGCTGCGGGCCTGGCTCGGTCATCTCGCCGAGCCGGATCGGCTGCGGGAAATCCTCACCGAGCACATCGGTTACGCGGAGCGGATGCGCGGACTTGCCGAGGCGGATGCCGCGACCGAGCAACCGCAGCGTCCGTATCCGGCCGCCGTACTGCGCTGGTGTGTCCGGCATTACGAGGCGGAGGCGGAGTTCGGCAGGGAGCTGCTCGCCGACGTCGACAAACGCGCGGCCAAGATCACCAGGAAGGCGCGCAGCCGCGCGTCGTGACCGGATGATTTCCGATGGGCTGCCGGAGTGTCCAGTTGGATGCTGGGGATTTGCCCCATGCTTGCTGAAGCGTGAGTCTTTCACTGCGAAGAATTTTCGTTCATCGCATGCGGCGGGCGTTCGGCTGCTTTCCTAAGGGACGTCAGGATGGACAGTCCGTGAGGGAGCGCAGCAGGTTGCCGCGCACCCTCCGCGTGACGGAGCCGAGCGAGTGCGCGGCGCAGTCACGCATAGGTGAGCCGGAGTCGGGGAGCGATGCACCGGATACCGATCAACCAGCGACACTTCCGTTCCGGTTGGCTGTGGACCGGCATCGGACTGGTAGCCATCGCAGGCGTCGCCGTCTGGCTCACCCGGCCCGAGCCGGTGCGCTGCGACGCGCGAGACGCGATGATGGCCCAGTCGGCGACGTCGCGAACGCCCGCTGTCACCATGACTTTCGGCCCGCTCACCAGCTCCGTGCCGCCGCCGCAGCCGGTCGTTTCGGGGGAGGCGCGCTACTACGCGTTCAGTCACGGGGTGGCGTGTTCGTTCCCCGGACTGCCGCTGGACGGCTTCTACGTCGGGATGTCGACGCCGGAATACGGCACCGCCGATCCGTGCGGTGCGTTCCTCGACATCCAGGGCCCGCACGGCGACGTGCGCGCGCAAATCGTCGACCGTTGCCCGGGATGTGCTCCGGGACAACTGGATCTGAGCAAGGCCGCGTTCGACCAGATCGCCGACCCGGTCGAAGGGGTGGCGAAGGTCCGTTACTCGGTGGTGCGCAATCCCGAGCCGCCGTCGGAGCTGTCGTATCAGGTGAAGCCGGACTCCACCGCCGTGTGGTTCTCGATGCTCGTCAGCGGCGCCGGAAACCCGTTGCGGGAGGTCACTATTCGGCCCGCGGCCGGTGGCGCGTGGCAGACCATGTCCCGCGGCATGGACAACTACTGGTCCATCACCGGCGCCGGGCCAGGGCCGTTCGCCGCGCGGATCACCGACGTGCACGGCAATCACGCGGAAATCCAAGGCATCACGCTGGATGCGGGAACGCGAGTGAGCGGGGCCCGGCTCTACACCGGCGAACCGCTGATCACGGCCCCGATCTCGCCGCCGCCACCGATCACCGCACCGACCACGCTGGTGGCGGCGCCACGACCGCAACTCGACTCGGATATGACTGCGATCAGTTGTAAGCCGTAGACACCAGCCTTTAAGTCGGTGGGGGCGATAGCCCCTACCCGTAAACCGCAGTCCTCAACCGACTTTCGCCGCAATCGCGCGCCCCGCGGCCCGCCCGGAGAAGATGCACCCGCCCAGGAACGTGCCTTCCAGCGCGTTGTACCCGTGCACGCCACCACCGCCGAACCCGGCCACCTCGCCCGCCGCATACAACCCGGGGAACGCGCTGCCATCCTGCCGGATCACCTGCGAGTCGAGGTTGGTCTGCAAGCCGCCCAACGTCTTTCGGGTCAGAATGTTCAACCGCACCGCGATGAGCGGCCCGGCCGCCGGGTCGAGGATCCGGTGCGGCTTGGCGACCCGGACCACCTTGTCGCCGATGTACTGCCGCGCGTTGGTGATCGCCATCAGCTGGCTGTCCTTGGAGTACTTGTTGGTCACTTCGCGATCCCTAGCCACGATCTGGCGCTCCAGCGCGTCGTGGTCGAGCTGCGGGCCGCGCGCGATCTTGTTCATCCCGGCGACGAGGTCACGCAGGTTGTCGGCGACCACGAAGTCGACGCCGTGCTGCTTGAACGCCTCCACCGGGCCAGGCGCACCCTTGGCGATGCGGCTCTTCAGCGCGAATTTCAGGTCCTTGCCGGTGATATCCGGGTTCTGCTCGGACCCGGACAGCGCGAACTCCTTCTCGATGATCGACTGGGTGAGCACGAACCAGGAGTAGTCGTAGCCGGTGGACAGGATCTCCTTCATGGTGGCGTTGTTGTCGAAACCGGGGAAACACGGTGCGGGCAAACGCCTTCCGTTCGCGTCGAACCACAGCGACGACGGCCCGGGGATGATCCGGATGGCATGATCGGGCCAGATCGGATCCCAGTTCATGATGCCTTCGGTGTAGTGCCACATCCGATCCCGGTTGACGACGGCGCCGCCCGCGGCCTCGGTGATGCCGAGCATCCGGCCGTCCACGTGTGCGGGCACCCCGGAGATCATCGTCTCCGGGCACTTGCCGAGCCGCTCGGTGGGCCAGTTGCGCCGGATCAGCTCGTGGTTGTGGCCGATGCCGCCGGACGTGACGATCACCGCTTTGGCCCGGAACTCGAACTCGCCCACCACAGTTCGGGACGACTTCTTGCCGCGTTCGACGTCGGTCGCCTCGAGGACACTGCCACGCACCCCGACGACGGCGTCGTTCTCGACGATCAGCTCGTCCACTTGATGCCGGAAGTTGAAGCCGACCAACCCGCGCTGTTCACCGGCCAGCACCGGCTCGGCGAACACTCGCACCACTTCCGGCCCGGTGCCCCAAGTGAGGTGGAACCTTGGCACCGAATTGCCGTGCCCGTCGGCGAATCCGCCGCCGCGCTCGGCCCAGCCGAGCACCGGCGTCACCTTCAGGCCGAGATCGTGCAGATAGTCCCGCTTCTCGGTGGTCGCGAACCGCACGTACGCCTGCGCCCACTGGCGCGCCCACAGATCCTCGTCCTCCCGGTCGAAGCCGGCCGAGCCGAGCCAATCCTGCAGCGCCAGTTCGTAGGAGTCCTTGATGCCGAGGCGGCGCTGTTCCGGCGAGTCGACGAAGAACAACCCGCCGAGCGACCAAAAGGCCTGTCCGCCAAGGTTGTTGCGATTCTCCTGGTCGAGCACGAGCACCTTGCGGCCCGCTTTGACCAGCTCGTGGGTCGCGACCAACCCGGCTAGGCCTGCGCCGACCACGATGACATCCGCCGCGGCGGCGAATTCGGGACTGGTGTTGGACATGGTCATCCTTCGGTTTCGGTGCTGTAGGCCAGCACGACATGGAAGAAGAGTTCGGTGCGCCTGCGGCGCACGGCACGGCTGCGCGGTTCCATGAGCACCTGCACGCTGGTGCCGTCGTGCACCGCGACGAGCGCCTGGCCGAGTGTTTCCGGATCTGGCACGGTGCGTCCGATGCGCGCCAGCGCGGCGATGATGGTCGGCATCAGCGCAGTGCTGATGGCTTCCTCCCGCGCGGCCATCACCTGCCGCAATCCGGGATTGCGCAAGGCGTGTGCGGTGAATTCCGCGGTGATCCGATACCACGCCTCGTCGATCGGCACCGCGCGCTCGAGGCGTTCGATCGAGCCGCGCACGTCGTCGCCGCCGGTGACGGTGATCTCGTCGAGGACGCGCTGGACCTCGGCGAGCATCGCGGCCGACCGCTGTTCCCACATGGCGAGGAACAGCTCGTCGAGCGAGGCGAAGTTGGAGTAGAAGGCACCGCGGGTGAAGCCGGCCCGTTCGCAGACGCGTTCCACGGTGGCCCGGCCGAAGCCTTCCTCGGCGAAGGCGTCGTAGGCGGCGGCGAGCAGGCGGTCCCTGGTTTCGGCGCGGCGGCGGGTCACCCTGGTCGCCGCGGCTCCTGCCTCGGTGGATGACGCCAACGGGTACCTCCTCGGACGGGACCGGGAACAGACGGCCGGTTGGATACAGAAACGTATTCGATACATAAATGTATCAGAAGCGGAGCTGTGACGTGGCGAAATCGGCCTAGTAGGGTCGAACTCGACTCGAGACGACCGTTGCTTTCTTACGACACAGGGGAGATCGGCATGAACGAGATGGCTCGGTCGGCATCGATGACCGGGTGGCGCGTGCGCCGCCCCGGGCCGATCGACGGAGGTCCGCTGGACCAGGTGCGCGAACCGGTGCCCGAACCCGGGTCCGACGAACTGCTGATCCGGGTGCTCGCGTGCGGCGTGTGCCGAACGGACCTGCACGTGGCCGAGGGTGATCTGCCGGTGCACCGGGCCGGGGTAGTGCCGGGCCACGAGGTGGTCGGCGAGGTCGTTGCGGTCGGCGCCGCGGTCGGGGCGACGGGGGCGGACGACCGCTTCGCCGAGACGTTCGCGGTGGGCGACCGCGTCGGCATCGCCTGGCTGCGCGGCACCTGCGGTGCGTGCAAGTACTGCCTGCGCGGCAGCGAAAACCTTTGCCCCCGTTCGGTATACACCGGCTGGGACGCCGACGGCGGCTACGCCGAATTCGCCACTGTGCCAGCGGCTTACGCGCTGCGACTGCCTGAGGGGTACACCGACGCAGAGACGGCGCCGCTGCTGTGTGCCGGGATCATCGGTTACCGCTCGCTGCAGCGAGCGCAACTACCGCCCGGTGGCCGCCTCGGGGTCTACGGCTTCGGCGGCAGCGCGCATATCGCCGCGCAGGTCGCCCTCGCCCGCGGCGCCGAGGTGCACGTGATGACCCGTGACCCGGCGGCGCAGGAGCTGGCGCTCGAGCTCGGCGCTGCCTCTGCGCAGGGCGCCGCGGATCCGCCTCCGGTGCAACTGGATTCGGCGATCCTGTTCGCGCCCGTCGGCACCCTGGTGTTGCCCGCGCTCGAGGCGCTCGATCGGGGCGGGATCCTCGCCATCGCGGGCATCCACCTCAGCGATATCCCGGTGCTGAACTATCAGCGGCACCTGTTCCAGGAGCGGGAGATTCGCTCTGTCACCGCCAACACCCGCGCCGACGCCCGCGAATTTCTCGCGCTCGCAGGCGAACACCGCATAGAAGTGACCACCCGTGGGTATTCCCTTGGGATGGCGGATCAGGCCCTGGCCGATCTCGCGCATGGACGTTTCACTGGCGCAGCGGTTCTCGTCCCGTAGAAATGCTGAATCAGGACACGATTCGGGGCTGAGTCCGCATCGTTCGGGTCGACTTCCTTGACGACCCGGTCAGCGGTTCTTACCTTCGCGGATATACAGCCGAGTGCCGCTTGTCTTTGACAAGCGTCACTCGGCTTCTCACAACGGCGTGAGTGGGTGATCACGATGGCAAACCGAAAGGTAATTCATTTCGACAAGTGGCGGGTGGTGCAAGCATTCGTTGTGCTACTGCTCGTCGCGGGATTCGGAACGGCGACAGGATTGCCCGCGTGGGCATCGTCTTGTGCGGCGGTCGATGTGGTGGTGGCACGAGGAACGCAAGAACCCGGATATCTGGGTTCGGCGATCGGCGACCCGCTCTTCGACACGATCCGCCAGGCGCTTCCGGTGAGCGTCAGCGCATACCGGGTGAATTATCCTGCCGACCTGCTCGATCCGAGTTCGATCAGTCGTGGCACCTCCGATATGACAGCGCATGTGATGTGGCAGTCCTCGGTCTGCCCGGATCAGCGATTCGTCCTGGTCGGGTATTCGCAGGGCGCGGTCGTCACGCAGGGTGTGCTCGGCACCGGTGCGGTGGGCGGGCTCGGCGGCATCAGTACGTTGCCGTTCGAGTACGAGTCGCGGGTGGCCGCGGTGCTGTTGTTCGGTGATCCGCTGCTGCTGAACGGGGCGGCTGTGCCAGATGTCTACGCCTGGCGCACCGGCAATTACTGCACCGGCGGCGATCCGGTGTGCGGTGCCGGTGCGGATCCGACACAGCACGGCAACTACGGCTGGGCGATGTGGCCTGCGGCGAGCTTGGCCGCCAGGTTGGTGTGAGTTCGTCGGCGGGAAATCGGCGGGGTCGACTCTCTTGTCGGCCCCGTCGACGCCGTGCGCAGGGTAGCGAATTGTTTCATATCGCACAGCAAATTCTCTGAAACGCCTGTGGTCCTTTTCGATTCGGAAACGGTGCGGCGAAATCCGATGGAACGCGGACAGTTCGGGTGGTGTGGGCCCCGTCCAGCGTGATAGGAACAGCAAATGTCCGATGATCCCGACATCGCACAAGCCCGGGTGTTTCTGGACTTGCTCGCTGCTCACGCCCGTGGACTTACCCGGGCAATCTCAACTGCCGAAAGGACATTCCAAACGCACCGACTGCGCGAACTTCATGCCGAGCTGCACACCGTGCGCAACTGCATCGCGCGAATCCACTACCGATATCCGAATATTACGCCGACCTATCAGGCCCGCGCCTGATCCGGTCGTTTCATTCGCTCATAATTTGCGCACCCTGGTGGCGCGGAACTGGAAGCTGTCCTGCTGCGCGGCCTCGTAATCGAAGTCGACGCGGTCCCCCGGATCGAGGGCACGGAACCCCGTGCCCTCGATGACGCTGAAGTGGACGAACGCGTCGCAGCCGGCAGGCAGCTCGGCGGACGCGATCGCACCCCAACCCTTTTCGGTCTTGTAGAACTTGACGATGCCCTCGGTCATGCGTCGATCATCGCGCGATTACCACTGCAGGCCGGGGACCACCCGCGCCACCCGCGCGGCGGGCCCGGGCAGCGCCATCAACGGCATGAGCACCGGACCGAGCACCGTCAACGGATTCCGGCCCGAGTCGCCCGCCTGCGCGGCACTCTTCTTCCCCTGTGCCGCAGTCGATTCCCCGAAGAGACGGAAGCCCTGGTGCAGGATCGTCCGCTTCACCGACGGCATCAGCAACTCGACCGCCTGTGCGAAAGTGCCGACCGGGGTGTCGATGCGGTGCGGCCGATCCTCCAGCGCGCGCACCACGATGGCGGCGGCCTGATCCGGATCGGGCACCGGCAGCGAGCGGTAGAGATCGGTCGGCGCGATCATCGGGGTGCGCACCAGCGGCATCCTCACCGAGGTGAATGTGATTCCGGCATCCCGGTTTTCGACCGCGGCGATCTCACTGAAGTTGTCCAGCGCCGACTTGCTCGCGACGTAGGCGGCGAACCGGGGCACCTTGGTCTGCACCGCGATCGAGGAGATGTTGACGACGTGGCCGAAGCGCCTGGCGCGCATCGACGGCAGCAGCGCGAGGATGAGCCGGACCGCGCCGAAGTAGTTGACCGCCATCGTCCGCTCGAAATCGTGCATGCGGTCGGTGGAGTTGAGCACCGAACGGCGGATCGAGCGGCCAGCGTTGTTGACCAGATAGTCGACGTGACCGTGCTCGGCGAGGATGGTCTGCACCAGCGTCTCGACCGCGTCCGCGTCGGTGATGTCGCACGGATAGTCGTGGGCCACACCGCCTTCCGCGCGCACCGAGTCGGCGGCGTCGGCCAGATCGTCCTTGCCGCGCGCCACCATCAACACCACCGCGCCGCGCCGGGCGACCGCGTGCGCCGTGGCGAGACCGATGCCCGACGACGCACCGGTGATCAGCACGACCCGGCCGTCGAGCGCCGCGCGGGGGAGCTCGGGGCGGTCGCGATGCGTGTCGAGGTGTGCCCGCCAGTACTGCCACAGCTGGTCGGCATAGCTGTCGAACGACGGCACCGACAGACCGGCGCCGCGCAGCTGTGCCCTGGTCGAGTCGGAGATGAACTCCGCCGCGAACGACACGTGCGGCGCGACGGCGGCGGGAATGCCCAACTGCTCCAACAGGAAATCGCGGACGGTCGGCACGCCGGGCAACTGCGCGAGCCCGTTGAGCGCCATGGCGCTGCCCGGCACGACGCCGATCCCGGTGGGTGCGCCCGCGGCGGTGGCGAGCGCGCGGTACACCTCGCGGAACGGCTGCGGCTCCGGGTTCACCAGGTGGAAGGTGCGTCCGTCCAGGCCGGGCCTGCGCACCAGGGTGGCCATCGCGGCCGCCACGTAGTCGACCGGCACGATGTTGGTGGCGCCGAGGTCGGGCAGCGGCAGCGGCACCTCGGACGGCAACGCGGCGAGCTTGGCGATGGCGGAGAAGAAGTAGTACGGGCCGTCGATCTTGTCCATCTCGCCGGTGTGGGAGTCGCCGACCACGATCGCGGGCCGGTACACCCGCCAGCGCACCCCGTGCGATTCGCGCACGAGCTTTTCGGCCGCGAACTTGGTCCGGTGGTACGGCGAGGTCAGCTGCTGGCCGAGATCGAAGTCCTCTTCGAAGAACTTGCCCTTGTGGTCGCCTGCGACGGCGACCGACGAAACATGGTGCAGCACAGCGTCGATCTCGCGGGCCAAGGCGAGCACCGACCTGGTGCCCGCGACGTTGGCCGCGTGCGCGGTGTCTTCGTCGGCGGTCATGTCGTAGACGGCGCCGAGGTGGATCACGTGGTCAGCGCGTGGCGCCTCGCGGGTGAGGCCGAGGCCGTCGGCGGTCAGATCACCGACCAGCGAGAACACCCGCTCGCCGCCGCGCCACGCGGTGGCGAGGTCGGCGAACTTCTGCAGCGATTCCTCGCGCACCAGCACATGAATGACCGCGTCGGGATCATTGTCCAGGAGCTCCTGAACGACCCGCCGCCCCAAGAATCCGGTACCGCCCGTAACGATGTAAGTAGCCATCGCCCTCTCCTGCTGTTCATTCGAACCGTGTTGTCGCACAAGTCATCCGGCATGCAACGGTGAATGCGGAGATTGGTGTGGTTCGGCCGCGACGCGCGGCAACAGCGGTCGGGGCCGAAGTAGGAACCCCTTCGTCCTGACTTATAGGAAACAGTAATTGATCGTGGACAACCCCGGCAAGCGCTCCGGGTTGGATCACGCTGTGGAACTGGTCACCTATCGGCGCAGGTCAAAGGGTAAGTGTTACAAGAATTTCCAGCTATCTACGTACTGGTCGCTTGTTCAGTAAATTGCTGGGTAGCGCAAGTTAACGCTTTTCGACTCGCGCAGTAGGTGGTTGGATCGGCGGCTTGTCACGGAAGAACGCTTCCAGCGCATCGAGATCGGTCGGGCCCGCGACGTTGTCGGTGCCCTCGGTGAAGGTGGTGAAGCCGTCACCGCCGGACGCCAGGAAGCTGTTGGTGCTGATGCGGTAGGTCGCGACCGGGTCGAGTGATTGCCCGGCGATCCGGACGGTATCGCCAATTACCTTGGCGCCCTTGGGCGCTGAGTCCGAATAGGCGTAGGTGATGCCCGCGGGGGAGAGCACGGCAGGCTTGCTGGTGTTGGTCCACTGCTGTTCGAGCAGGCGCAGCACCTGCTGGCCGGTGAGCGTCAGCGTGACGACCTGATTGCCGAACGGCTGGACCGTGAAGATGTCGCCGTAGGTGACCGGCCCCGCCTTGAGATCGGCGCGCACGCCGCCAGGGTTCATGAAGGCCGCGACCGCGCCGGCCGGTCCGCTCGTCGCCGTGAGCATCGCGTCGGCGATGACCTCGCCGAGCGGTGAGGTACCCGCCGGATTCGGGCTCTGCGACAGCACCTCGGCGGCTGTGCCGACCACCCGCGCCGTGCGCGGGCGCGCCTGCTCGGCATAGAAATCGACCAGCGCGGTGGTGGCCGCGTCCGGCGTCACCTCCCTGGTGACCACTCGATTGACCGCCGAGGCCTGCACGCCGTCGGGGGCGAACCGCAGCGTGAGATCGGTGATCAACCTGCCGTACGACGCGGCCTGGGTGACCACCTTGCCGTCGATGGTGCACACGTAGGACTGGTGGCTGTGCCCGGTGAACAGCGCCTTGACCGCAGGGTCGACGCGGGTAGCGAGACCGGTGACGTTCGGGGAGATGTCGGCGCAACCGTTGTAGTCGACCGGAACGTCCTTGGCGGTCTGCTGGCTGCCGCCGTCGTGCAGCAACGCCACCACGGTCTCGGCGCCCGCTGCTTTGAGCTCAGGCACGTATCGGTTGATCGCCTCGGCCTCGTCGCCGAAGCGGAAGCCGCGAATACCTTCCGGGAAAACAAGATTCGTGGTGTCCGGGGTCACCGTGCCGACGACACCGATCTTGTGTCCGCCGACCTCGAGGATCGTCCACGGCTTGAGCGCGGGCGGCAGCTTGCCCTCGGCGTCGGTCACGTTCGCGGCCAGGTACGGAAACTTCGCGCCGGTGAACGGTGCGCCGGGCGAACACCCGTCCAGGGCGCACCCGCCCTGCTGCATGCGCGCCAATTCCAGGACGCCACGGTCGAATTCGTGATTGCCGACCGAAGAGGCCGCGACACCGATGTTGTTCATGAACGTGACGGTCGGCTCGTCGTGGAAGAGGCCGGAGACCAGCGGGCTCGCGCCGATGTCATCGCCTGCCATGACGATCGCGCTCGCCGGGTAGGCCGCCTTCAGTCGTGCCAGATGCGTGGCGAGATAGGCCGCGCCACCCGCGTCGGTGCCTGCGATCTTGCCGGTGGCCCCGGCGGGCGGCTGCAGGTTGCCGTGGAGATCGTTGAGCCCGAACAGATGCACCTCATCGGGCTTGGCCTCCCGCAGGTCGTTGGTGGAGATGAGCGGGATCACCGCAGGCACGGTCGAGGTGGTCGGCTGCTCGCTCTTCGGGTCGGCGCCGCCGCACCCGGTGACCAGTGCGACGCTGAGGACTCCGGCAACAACCATGGCGATGCGACGGTGCGCTGTCATGGGAGTGACTGTCCCACGGCCCGGCCGTCCGGTGCCACCGCACACGCCTGTCTGCGTGCGTGTTTGCGCGGTGCTCTGGTTCAGTTCACCGCGAATTCCGATCGGGTGGCTAGCCATTGAGCGAACGACCAAGTCCCGCTGTGCAGACGATCGGAGTGATGTCACCATGACGAGTTCGATGACGCGACGCAATGCGATGAGAGTGCTGGGGGCGGCAGGCGGCGTGCTTGCCGCAGGCGCCGGAGTGCCGATGGCCGGGGCGGCGCCCGCGGCCGGGGAGCTCAGGGTGCTCGCGATCAACATCTGGCTCGGCGGCAGCAAGATTTCCAACGGGATCGGGTTGGTCACCGATCTCATCATCGACACGCAGGCGTCGCTGGTGCTGCTGTCCGAGGCGAACCAGGCGACGAAGAAGATCGCGGACGCATTGGCGAAGAAGGGCCAGAAGTTCAACGCGGTGTCCTCCGGCGACACGGGGTTGCTCTCGGCGTACCCGGTCGAGGACAGCGCCGATCAGCAGTGGATGGTCAAGGCGCGGTTGAACATCGACGGCAAACGGGTGACCGCGTACGCCGCACACCTGGAATATCGGTGGTACGCGACCTACCTGCCGCGCGGCTACGGCGCCGGAGTGCCCGCGCCGGGCGAGTACTCCGAGTTCGGCTGGAACAAGACGCCCGGCGGGCCGGTGACCGATGCGGCGACGGTGCAGCGGGTGAACGTGGCATCGGGGCGTCCGGACGTGATCGGGCGGTTCATCGACGACGCGAAAGCCGAAGCGGCGGCGGGGCGTTCGGTGATCATGGGCGGTGACTTCAACGAACCGTCCGTGTTCGACTGGGCACCCGCGACGGCGAACCTGTTCGACCACAACGGCGTCGTGGTGCCGTGGGAGAGCACCCGCCGACTGCAGCAGGCCGGTTTCGTCGACGCCTACCGGTCCGCATACCCGAACCCGGTGACCCACCCCGGCTTCACCTGGCCGGCCAGTAACCCGGATGCGCCGGTCTCCCAGCTCACCTGGGCGCCGGAGGCCGACGAGCGTGACCGCATCGACTACATCTTCACCGGCCCGGGCGCCGGGCTGAACCTGACGAGCGTCGGCATCGTCGGTCCGCGTGGTTCGATCGTGCGCAACGCCCGCAAGGACGAGGACACCAAGGACAATTTCATTTCCTCGCCCGCGAAATGGGTGACCGATCACAAGGCAGTGCTCGCCACCTACCGAATCAACTGATCACCGCGCAGTAGACCGGCATCGCCGTGGCATTGTGTCGCGGCGATGTTTGCGTTCGATGGCGCGGCGCACCGGCCGATGCGGGAATTTCGGGGTCGAGCAGGTTTGAGTGCAATACTGCGTGGCTAATGGATAGGCAGGTGAGTGCACGGCCATAGTTCACAACCATATGGAGGGCTCGGTCTTTGAAATTCTCACGCATAACATGGTCGGTCACTGCTGTGCTGGCCACCATGGCGATACTGCCCGGACCGGCCGCTTCGGCCGAGAACTCGCTGTTCGGTGTGGCACCCGAGGTGACGCAGCGGATTTGCGACGGTGTCGACCACGACGCTCGATGGTATACCGAGGTCGCGGGCTGGCTGGAACTGTCGCCCGCCATCTTCGATCAGCCGGTGCACACCGAAACACGCCGCGAAATCTTCGGGAATCCGGTGCTCGACACGCAAACCAAGCAGGCGACGTGCGAAAGGAAGGACGAATACAACGACAAGCTGAAGGAACTGATCACGAAGTACTACAAGCAAGGGAATTTGAACACCGACTGTGGCAGCAAAGACGGGTTGCAGCGATTTATCGAGCGGCGCTTAGCGCTATTCGACTGGATCGCGGCGAGCGACTGGGATGCGCCACGGCCCGCGGATGTTACGTGTGTGGCCTGAGCCGGTCACCTCTCGAGTTGTCGCTGAGGGAGTGGGAGCACGCGGTGAGTCAGCTGGACGAGACGCGAGTTCGGCGGTTGCCAGACGGCGCGGTCCTCGAACGGCCACGCGTAGGTCAAGGCTCCGTCGCGGATGCAGTCCAGCAGGCCCGGTGCGGCGAGCTCGTCGGCTGACCACTCATAGAGTCGCTGCGACCTCGGCGTGATCACCCCGTAGTCCAGCAGCCTGCCGAATCCGAGTTCGGCGCTGAGGTAGGACGCGACGCTGTTGCGGAGTGGGTACTCGTCGGGGAGTACGCGCGACAGTTGCAGGAAGATCCCGGTCATGCCGAGTCTCGGGTCGCCGAGCGGCGGGGCGATCGGGTGGAGCCAAGCCAGTGCGAGGCGGGGGTTCGCGACGAGCGCATGCGCGTACAACACCCGGCAGAGCACGACATTCATGAAGAAGCGCTCGGCTGCGTTCTCCGCCGCCGCGAGATCGCGATGCGCGAGGTAGGCAGCCACGACGCTGCCGTTGTGCGCTCGATACCAGGCGCGGGCGGTCGGATGCTCGGCGAACGCCAGCCACAGGTCGACGGTCGGTGAGGACGATGGTCCGGAAAGACCCCCGCTCATGGCTACTGCCTCGCAGCCGTCCCTGAGGACGCGTTCGTTCACCGCACGCCACCACGGACTCCCAGGATGGTCGCTGGACGTGGGGTGTAGCAAACCTCGCCGGAGCTGCCAGCGCATGAACGACAGCGCCGCCCGCCGGAAAGGCAGATGCTGCGGCGAGCTGCCGAACGGGCCGTCGTAACAGCGCCGCATCAGGGCAATCCTGGCCGCCGGATCGTCGCGGACCACGGCGACCTGCTGCTCGGCCAAGCGGGCGGCGGCACCCGAAGCGGTCACGTGCTGGAGCTGACGCTCGAGTCAGAGCCGAAAGGCACTGTCCGCGTGGGATTGTCGATCATACGATCGATCGAAGGTGCTTGCCACCTCCGGTACTGGGAGAAACTGATGCTGAACATAAAAGACCCGACCTCGACCGATATCACCGCCTCGCGAGGTATTCCGCAGCAAGATTTCTTGAAGGCTACCGAGCTGGTCGTCCAGTTCGTCGCCCCGAAACCCAAGGCGTCTACCTCCGCCTACAAACTCCTCAGCATCATCGTCAAGAATGCGATCGACGACAAGTCGGAGACCTACACCGAAATCGACGTCGCCTACGCCTACGCGAAACTGTACAAGCTCGCCGAGGCCAGGAAGACACAGAGCGAAGCAGACCGTGCGTACCTCCTCGGGGTCATGGACGGGAAAGAGAATCAGACACGGGCCCGGAAACTTGCTGGTGCGCAACGCGATCAAGCCAAGAAGTCCAGCGACGACCTCGACAAGCTGGAATCCGAGCAGTATGTGTTCATCGCACGCGGCACCGACGCGGTACAGGCTCGAAAGATCCTGACCGAGGAGACGTTCGGCGGTTTGGTGTCCAACCCCGACCGCACCAGCGCGCCGACGGCCGACGACGCGGACAAGCAAACCGGGTTCGGCGACAAAGGAACTGAGGCAGGTGTCATCGAGGAATGGTCGCTCGGGCAATTGGACGGGTTCGCGACGAACGGGTTCATGATGCTGGCCGCCACTGAACCGGTGTATGTCACCTTGCCGCCGAAAGGGAAACGGGGTGCCGGAGAACGCGGCGTGTGCGGTTACGCCGATCGGCGGCTCGCTGGTGTTGCCATCGGCGGGTTGGGGCGAGCGGGGGAAGGTATTGATCCGTTGGTTCGTGAGGTCGACGGGATTATCAAGGCTGACCATCGGACGCTCGCGGCCCTCTCGGCCCTCCAGGAATCGGCTGCGCGGCGAGTGATGTAAGCGAGCGGCGCAGTCGGACAACGTAATCTGCCCTCGACGTCTGGCGGATTGACGACACTCGCGAGGTTCTAGTCTGATGTGCAGCGCTAGATCTGCTGGGCGTCTATTCGTCGCTCCACGCCCAGAAGCCGTCGTAATCGATGGATTACGACGGTCGGGGGACTTAGCGAGACCTGTCGGCCCGGGGCGCTCACCCTGGGCCGGAGTCGGTGGCTCGTTGTCAGCCGGAGTCGATGGACGCAGTCGAGCTATCTGTGGGCGTGAGGTATTCGCTGGGGTGGTGGTAGTGGTTGATTCGGGGTTTGCGGTGGGGGTCGATGTGGGTGGGTGGGATCCATTGGGTGCGACCGGGTGTGCGGTGGTGGGTCGGGGTGGCGGTGGTCGCCCACCGGCCTGAGGTGGCGAGTTGGTGGTGGGGTTCGCAGACGAAGGTGAGTTCGTCGGCGTTGGTGTTGCCGTCGTTGGACCAGTCGGTGCGGTGGTGGGTTTGGCACAGGTAACCGGGTTTGGAGCAGCCGGGGTAGCTGCAACCGATGTCTTTGGCGTGCAGGACGATGCGTTGGTCGGCGGTGGCGATGCGTTTGGCGCGGCCGAGGTAGAGGGGGCGGCCGTCGGTGTCGTTGAACAGGGCGAGGTAGTGGCGTGCGTGGGCGGCCATGCGGATGGCGTCGTGGATCGGCAGCAGGCTCCCGCCGCCGGTGACCACGGGTGGGCCGGAAGCACGCAGTTCATGATGGTCGGGGCTGTGTTGGACCTCTTCGACAGCGTTTTCGAGCTCGGCCAAGCCCATCGACACTACGACTGAGACTGGCAGGCCACGGTGGTGTCCGAGCTGCCCGGAGGCCAGCATCGCCCGGAACACCGCTTTGACCGCGTCGTGCTGACGTTGCGGCCCGGAACGCGTATCCCGTTCGGCCGCATCAGGATCGGGTTCGTCATCGACATGACGCACCACATCCTCAGGATTACAGGCACCAGGCTTGGCGTATTTGGCGAACACCGCCTCCAAATACGCACGCAACTCCGGATCCGCCACCAACGTGCACTTACTCATCAAATCAGGGCCTTGGCGACCCAGGATGAACCCACGACGCCGTTCCCGATCACTCGGAGTGAACACCCCATCGGGGTTGAGGATCGCATCCAACCGATCAGCCACCTGACGCAACTGATCAGGCCGCAAAACCCTGGCATGCCCCGCCAACTCAGCCTCAGCCTGATCACGAGTCACACTGTCCACACACGACGGCAGATGCTCGACGAACTCCCGCAACACCTTCACATGCGCACCCCCGATCACCCCTTCCCGTTGGGCTGCAGCGGTAGCGGGCATCACCGGATCCAGAACCTGCCCGTCCAACCCCGTCCGCGGAGCCAGATCATCAGCAGCACGCCACCGCGCACGCGCCTCAGCAGGACTGATCCGCAACCCATCAGCCAAAGTGTCAATCACCGAATACGTCGCGAAATCACTGTTGGACCACTGCTCACGCATCTGCGCCACCAACTCCAACCCCACCCCCGGCAACGCCCGCACCACCGTCTCCAACCGCTGCATCACCACCAGCCGATCCGGATTCGACAACCCATCAGTCCGCACCCCACACAACTGAGCAAGCCCACCCTCCAGCGCGCACAACGCCGCCTCCACACCGGGATCAGCGACAGCCACGCTACTCGAAGACATGTTCGAAGCCTACCCGCGAAAAGCGCCACCTACCAGGCAGTTTCGAGCCGAATCAAAGATTGGCAGTCTGGCAGTCCATGGCCGTCCCGCAACGCCGCAACCCCCGACCGCACTCCCGCAAAGTTGCCGACGCGCCCCACGTGTCCATGCCCCCGGGAAGGCCTGCGGATGCCGAGGCGGGACTTACCGGGCCGACCGATTGACGTCCCACGTCCGGCGATAGGCGTCCGGAGTGGTGTGCAGAATGGACTGGAAGTGCCTGCGCAATGCATGCGCGGTGCCGAATCCGGAGCGTTCGGCGATACGGTCGATCGTATAGTCGGTGTGCTCGAGCAGTTCCTGGGCCCGCGCGAGGCGCTGGTGATGCAGCCAGGTGAGCGGGTTGGTACCCAGTTGAGATCTGAACTGCCGGTGCAGGGTTCGGACGCTGACGCCTGCTCGGCGGGCGAGATCGTCGATGGTGATGGGCTGGTCCAGATTCTCGTGCGCCCAGGCGACGGTGTCCGCCAAGCGGTCTGGCGTGCGCGGGACGCTAGGTGTGCTGATGAATTGAGCCTGCCCGCCTTCGCGGTGCGGCGGGGTCACCAGTCTGCGGGCCACCGTATTCGCCACGCTCGCGCCGAAGTCCTTGCGCACCAGGTAAAGACACAGGTCCAACGCCGCCGACTTGCCCGCCGACGTCAAGACCGGATGCTCGTCGATGTAAAGGACATCAGGGTCCACCTCGACGCGCGGGTAGCGGCGGGCAAGGGTGCCCGCGTGCATCCAGTGTGTGGTGGCGCGACGGCCGTCGAGCAGTCCCGCCTCAGCGAGCACGAACGCGCCGGTGCACAGCGAAACCATGCGGGCACCACGACGATGGGCTTGCCGCAGCGCGTCCACCAGATCAGCTGGCGGCTGCAGGTTGACGTCATGGCAGGCGGGGACGACCACGGTGTCCGCGTCGAGCAGATCGTCGTAGGTGTAGGGCGTTGCGGAGACGAACCAACTGCCGACCTGGGTGGCGCCGGGAGCGCACACGCGAAAGTCATACCACCCCCGCCCCTCCGTGAGTTCGGAGCGGTCGGTTCCGAAGATCGTGCAAGGGGCGGCGAGCTCATAGAGACCCACCTGGTCGCTCAGCGCGAGCGCCACCACACCGGTCATGACTGAAAGTGTACGCATAGTGTCCGATCGGTCACTTGTCGCCGGATGCGCAAGCCGGTGGACTGGAATCATGGTTTCGACAACAGCGCTGGACCGCAGCGAGACAGTCAGTGAGAGTGCCTGGCTCGGCCCCGGATTGGCGTTGGCGGTGATGGGCTGGGGTGCGAATCAGTTCCCACCGTTGATCGCCCTGTACGCACGCGAACTCGGACTCACCGCCGCAGTGCTGAACGCGATCTTCGGACTCTATGCGCTCGGCCTGATCCCGGCTCTGCTGATCGGCGGCCGACTGTCCGATCGGCTCGGCCGCAAACCCATCGTGCTGGTGGCGCTGGCGATCTCGGCGGTCGGCACGTGCCTGCTGATCTATGGCGGCGAGGCGGTGTCGGCACTGTTCGCCGGACGGCTGCTCTCGGGTGTGGCCAATGGCCTGGCCTTCGGCACCGGCGCGGTGTGGGTCAAGGAGCTCTCCAGCACCGCGGGCGATGCGGCGGCCGGGCCGCGGCGTGCCACCGTCGCGATGACCATCGGGTTCTCGGCTGGCCCATTGGTATCCGGCCTGTGCGCGCAGTGGCTCGGTGCGCCGACTGTGCTGCCGTACCTGCCGCATCTCGTCCTGTTGGCGATCGCGGTGGTGGCCGTGCGACGTGCCCCGGATCCGCGGCGGCACGCGATGCGGACCGCATCGATGACACAGGACACTGCCACTGCCCGCCGGCCTGGCGTCGTCGTCCACTTCATGCTTGTGCTGCTGCCGTTCGCGCCATGGGTATTCGGCACGGCGGCAATCGCTTTGGCCTACCTTCCCGCGCTCATCGCGCCGCAGATCGCCGGACATGCCATGGCGTTCGGCGCCGTCGTCATCGGCCTGGCCGCCTCGGCAGGCATCGTGGTGCAGCCGTTGATCCGACGGATACCACACCCGGAATCCCCTCGGCTGCTGCTGATCTCGATGGGCGTCGCCCTTGTCGGCATCGGCGTCGCGGCGGTGGCCGCTCGCTGGCAATCGCCGTGGATGGTGTTCATCGCCTCCGTATTGCTCGGCGTCGCTTACGGTTTCACGCAGTTCCGTGGTCTGGTCGAAGTCCAGCAGATCGTGGGGCCACACGCGCTAGGCACTGCCACTGCCGTGTACCAGATCCTCACCTACCTCGGATTCGCCGTTCCCTTCCTGCTGTCGATCGCCCAGAGCCGGACCGGGCTGTCGCCCGCGACGCTGCTGCTCATCGTCGGCGGTATCGCGGCCGTCGCCACCGGGTGGCTCGCGGTGATCACCCGCACGTACACCCACCGTCACCTGTACGAACGTCCCCGCCAGGACGCCGCCACGGAATCATCCCCTGTTCGGTAGTGGCCCGATGCGCGGACAATCACTCGGGACCGGACGTACAGTGTTGCGGAGACCCGTTGCGGGCAGGGGGATTCGTGGAGGCATCCCGCCGCGCTTGTGCGTAAACCGACTCTCCGGGAGCCCACCATGGAGCCTGTTTCTGATGATGACGCGGGAACCCGCCGCTTCACCCGTAGCAATGCGTTACAGGCCAGGTTGCACGAGGTGATTCCCGGTGGTGCGCACACCTATGCCAGGGGCGCCGACCAGTATCCCGAGTTCATGGCCCCAGTCCTGGTGCGGGGCAAAGGGTGCCGGGTGTGGGATGCCGACGGTAACAGCTACGTCGAGTACGGCATGGGGTTGCGGTCGGTCACGCTGGGGCACGGTTTTGCGCCGGTGCTGGATGCCGTGCATCGTGCCATCGCGGACGGTGTCAGCTTCAGTCGGCCGACCGAGTTGGAACTGCTTGCCGCACAAGACTTTCTGTCACTGGTGCCGGGCGCCGACATGGTGAAGTTCGCCAAGAACGGCTCGGATGCGACCACCGCGGCCGTGCGGCTGGCGCGAGCCGCCACCGGGCGGACCGCCATCGCCGTCTGCGACCAACCGTTCTTCTCGGTCGACGACTGGTTCATCGGCACCACCGCGATGAACAGTGGGATACCGGCCGAATCCGCCGCGAGCACCGTGCGATTCCGCTACAACGACCTCCCGTCACTGGCGGCAGTGCTGGACTCGGGTGTGATCGCCGCGGTCGTGCTGGAGGCGGCCACCGCGCTCGCCGAGCCGGAACCCGGTTTCCTGGAAGGAGTTCGGGCCCTGTGCGATCGGCACGGAGCGCTGCTCGTCTTCGACGAGATGATCACCGGGTTCCGGTGGTCGGCGGGTGGCGCGCAGGCCGTGTACGGGGTCCGGCCCGACCTGTCCTGTTGGGGTAAGGCGATGGGAAACGGGTTTCCGCTGTCCGCGCTGGCGGGCAAGCGGGAGGTGATGGAGCTCGGCGGGCTGCGCACCGATCACGACCGGGTCTTCCTGTTGTCCACCACGCACGGTCCGGAATCGGGCTCGCTGGCCGCCTTTCGGGCCGTCGTACACGAGTATCGAACCGGTGACCCGATCGACCGCATGGAACGCGCAGGCCGCCGGCTCGCCGCCGGCGTCAATGCCATCGCCGCCGATCTCGGCATCGCCGAACACCTTCAGGTGCTCGGTCGCCCGTCATGCCTCATCTTCGCCACCCGTGACCAGCACGGTCACCCCTCCCAGGAGTTCCGCACCTTGTTCCTCCAGGAACTACTGCATCGTGGCGTCCTCGGCCAGTCGTTCGTCACCTCCGCAGCGCACACCGACGACGACATCGATCAGACGATTGCTGCCTGCCGCGACGCGGCGGCCACCTACCGCAAAGCGATCGAACAGGGCAGCGTAGAAGGTCTGCTCGTCGGTCGTCCCGTGGCGCCGGCGATCCGGCGCACCGCGGCACCGCGTCGGATCGGCCAGGGACACCGGTGATGCCGCGCATCGCCATCGTGCACGAACGGTTCACCGAGTTCGGCGGGTCCGAGGCGGTTGTCGGAGAACTCGCCGAAACATGGGAGAACACTGAGGTTTTCGCGCCCATCGTCGATCCTGAGGGTGTCCGGCCGCCGCTGGGCACGGTGCACGACACGTGGCTCAGCCGCGCCTACACGGCGACCGGGCGACGCTCGCATGCGCCGCTGCTGCCGTTCGTGCCCCGTGCGTTGCGCAAACTCCCGCTCGCCGACCGGTTCGATGCGGTCCTCGTGAGTCATCACGCGTTTGCCACTCAGGCCGCGTTCGCCACCGATGCTCCTGTTGTCGCCTACGTGCACAGTCCGGCACGGTGGGCGTGGGACAAGGACTTTCGCGCTCAGGAGGCAGGGGGGCGTGCGGGCCAGCTCGCGCTCACCGCGTTGGGCTGGTTGGCGCGACGGTTCGAATTGCGCGCTGCCCCTAGGCTTTCCCATGTCATCGCCAACTCCCGCGCCGTGGCCGAGCGCATCGGCGACTGGTGGGGGTTGCCTGCGACGGTGATCTACCCGCCGGTGGGCATCGACCGATTCACGCCCGATCCGGCGGTCTCGCGTGACGACTTCTTTCTGTTCGCAGGCAGACTCGTGCCCTACAAGCGCCCGGACCTCGCGATTCGTGCCGCCCAACGCGCGGGGCGCCGCCTGGTCGTGCTCGGCGACGGCCGGTTCCGCGCTCACCTGGAGACCATCGCCGGTCCGGAAACCACCTTCCTCGGGGCGACCTCACACGAGGTTCTGCTCGACACCTATCGACGTTGCCGGGCGCTGCTGATGCCCGGCGTCGAGGACTTCGGCATCGTTCCCGTCGAAGCCATGGCCTGCGGTACCCCGGTTCTCGCCGTCGACCGGGGCGGCTCGCTGGATACGGTCGTTCCCGGTGCGACCGGCGAGCACGTTCCCTTCGGCTCCGACGAGGCTGTGATCGAGGCGCTCGCCGCAGCGATGGGCCGTTTCACGCCTGCCGCGTTCGATGCCAGCACAATCCGTGCGCACGCGGAAACCTTCTCCGCCAAAGCATTCCGCACGCAGATTGCCGCGACGGTCGCGCCCTTCCTTTGACCGAGGTAGTAGCGACGGTGATCTATGGCGAAGCCGTCCGCGATAGTGGTCGCGAGTTCGATATCGTCGCGAACCGAACCGCGACGGGCATGGACACGGTTTCAGCGGTGGGTTGCACCGCTACCGTGTGACGGTGACATGGAGGACGCCGACATACCGGCTCGTCGACGGGGAACGCATCGCGGGAGCATGGTGTCATGTCTGGATCAGAAGCATGCGCGGCTTCGAGTACCACTACTACCTCGACGATCTCTTCGCCTACGCGGACGGCGTGATCAAATGCTGGGAGACTTTCGATCTCGCGGAACTCCGTCGTCGACTCGAGACCGGGAAAATCGCGCTGCACAATCCTGCGGACCCTGAGCCGCCGCAGGTCGAGCAGACGCCGCGGTGGTCAGCGCGCTACCCGGAGCCGTTGACCAACGAGAGTTTCCTCGACGAGCTCGCCGATGAGATCCGGGCGATGAATGGTCGGCCGACGACGTCGGATCTGTGCCGGGAGGCGATGCGGCAGTATCAGCACGAGCCGACGGAGGAGAACCGGCTGCTGGTCCGGGAGGCCTATCTTGCGATTCCGGCGCATCGGCGGGTGTACGTGCTGGGTGACATGGACGTCCAGGATATTCCGTTGCGCTACTTGATCACTGACATCGGTGAGCCGGTGGGTGGGGACGGGCCGATCGCCACCTCGAAGACGTACGAAGAGTTTCTGGATTACCTCAACGGCAAGGATCGAGACAGCGCGCGGGGACATCAGCGAATGTCCGCCATGCATGCCGACGATCCGAAGGACATCACCGCGTCGACCGTCACCGTGCCGCAGCGCGTCAATTCACCGGCCGAACCGGCGGCGCAATTAGACCTCGGAGTGCTACACAACGGGTTTCCGGCTTCGATCTCCTACCGTGGCCATACGTACCCGACGATCCTGCACGGATACTGGGCGATCGCGGTCGCTGACGGCACGGACCACGACCGGATCAGGGACGCCGAGACCGCTCACGATGCGCACGAGATCGGTGGCAGTTGTGCGCTGCGAGCGGATTGGCCGGTGGTCCGCCTCGCCGTCATGGCGGGTTTGCTCCGAGCCAAATTCGCCCAACATCCCGAGTTGGCGGCAGTTTTGCTGTCCACCGCGGACGCACGGATCAGCTACACCGGTCTCTTCGAGTCGTCGTACTGGACCACCCATGGTTTCGACGAGGGGCGTAACTGGGTCGGGCGGTTGCTTGAGCTGATCCGGGCCGAGCTTGCCGTCGACAACTGAGTGCTGCGGGGAGCGACGGCCCCTACTCGACTTCGGACAACGGCGAGGAAGAATCCGCGGATTGCTCAGGCGGGGCGGGAGTGGTGATGGCCCAGAGGTCGTGGTCGGTGCGGTGGCCGGTAGGTGCGCGGTAGGCGCGCATGCGGCCCTCGCACACCATGCCCGCGTGGATGGCGATTTCGGCGGAGCGTTGGTCGTCGGGGCTGATGGCGGTGGCAACGCGGCGGAGGCCGAGTGAGCCGAACGCGTGGGTGAGCAGGAGTCGGGTGGCGGTGGTGCGGAGCAGATCGGGGTGGGTGGGGTCGGTCCAGACGAGCATGCGGGCGTTGCGATCGAACATGTCGAGGTCGAACAGCGTGGCCTCACCGGCGTAGCCGCCCGCCATCTCGATGACCAGCACGAGACCGCCGGGGGAGCGGAGACCTGGTCGGCTGCAAAGGTATTGGCGCACCCACTGCGAAAAGGTGTGCTGGCGAACCCAGGTCGCCGCGTCGGACTCGGGCGCGAGGGCGGCGCGGGCGCGCACACGGGCGACGCGCCACTGCCGCCAGTCGGCGAATCGCCGGGTGCGCAGGACCACCGTCGGATGGTCGAGATCGGCGAGCCGGACCGGACGCGGCCTGCGCAGCGGATCGAAGAGATGGATCAGTCGTCCGGTGTAGTAGCGCGCGGTGGCGAGCAGCAGAGTGAGCGTGGACAGCGAAGCGCCGGTGCCGTCGTCGGGTGGCGCGGGCGCCGCGACGGTGGCGGTCGTGTCGTAGCGATCCAGCCAGAAGCGCACGAACCCGGCCTGCGGTCGGTCCGCGGTGGTGAGCGCCCACAGGTCGTGGTCGCGCCGCCCGCCGCCGACGTCGAAGTAGCGGCCCATCAAGGCTTCTCGGCGAAAACCGATCTCGGCGGCGCCGCGGGCCGCGGCGATGTTGTCCGGCGAGATCGGCGCGGTGATCCGGCTCAGGCCGATCCGCTCGAACCCGAAATCCAGCAGCAGCGCCGCGGCCATGCCGCCGATCCCGTGCCTGGCGAGCTCGGCGTCGATCCAGATGCCGAGCTCGGCGGCGCCTGCGGCACGGTCGATCGAACCGAGCTCGATCTGGCCGGCGAACCGGCCGTCCACCTCGATGACGGTGGCCAGTCTCCGCCCTGACCTTGCTTCGGCACGGCTGGTCAAACATTCACGGACCCAATGGGTTCCGGAATGTCGCGCGGTCCAGTCCAGCGTCGAGCTGTACCAGAACGGTTCGATGAAACGTTGATCGCGCAGTCGAATACGACGCCAGTGGCGATAGTCCGCATAGTGTGGCGGCCGCAGCACCACGGAGCGGCCGCGTAGGGAGACGGGACCCAGTTCGATACGCACCAACGAGTTCGGACGAGTCGTCATAGGCCTACTCGCGCGGTCGTTGTTTGCCCAGCGGCATGGTCTTGAGCGCGCCCTCGGTCGAGACCGATAGGCGCCAATACGTTCCAGCGGAATCCTTGAGCACAACACCTCCCTCGGTGTGTTCGGAGAGCCAGGTCCCGCTTGCCAGCACGGCGGAACGCACTACGCCGTCGGCGGATTGGGCCTGGAAGATATCGGCATCGCCGCGCCCGGCCTTGGCGACCACTGTTCCGGTGAACGACGGCGCGTGAGTGCTGGTGCGGCCGAGCACATGCCAGCGTTCGGGGAACACGGCCGGGTTGAGATCGTCTGCTGCCGTGGAGATCAGGTTGACCGCCGTCCCTTCGGGGCAACCGGTCGGATCGATGCGCAGTTCGATGGGCGGCCGGTCGAGATCCCTGTCGAATTGCACGTTGGCGAGATAGGGCTGGCGACAGTAGATCAGATCGATGCCGACCGTGCGGGCGGCAACCTTGCAATTGGTCATGCCGAATTGTGCGGGCCCGCCGCCGCCACGCCTGCCGACGGACAGCGCGATGTCGGCGCCCTCGAACCAGACGTTGGTGAGCCACCAGTCGTTGGCCGCCCCGTCGATGACGATGTGCTTGTCGGTGGTGCGCGGATCCAGGTCGGACACGAATTCGACGTTGGTGAGCGCCAATCCAGCGTTGTGGTCGTTGCCGGTGCCGAGCACGCCGATGAAGTTGCTGGTCAGCTTGGACGAGGTGACGTAGTTCTGGATGCACGAGGTGACGATGCCGAAGCCGAAATTGTTGATGTCGCAGTTGAGGAATGCGGTGCCGCCGGTGTTGCCCTGCAACACCACACCGCGCTGCTCGAGGTAGCGCGGATGGTTGTCGCTGAGGTGATTGCCGCGGATCACCACCGACTCGAACGAACACCGGAAGCACTCGTCCAAGACCACCGCGGTCGACTTCGGCCCGGATAAGTAGAAACCGATGCGGGCGAAGCGCACCCGGCTGCGTTTGCGCAGCGTGATCAGCGTGGTGTCGGTCGCGCAGACCACGACGGTCACGTCGGCGCCGTCGCCGAGAATCGTTGCGTAGTCGGCGAGTTCGGGCCACGCAGTCACCTTGTAGTGCCCCGCGGGCAGGTACAGGACCAGCGGCACGTCCTTCACCGCGGCCGCCGCCGCAATGGCAAGGGTGTCGTCGGCGATGCCGTCGCCGACGGCGCCGAAGTCCCGCACGTTGCGGGCCGCGGGCGCGTCGGTGACGTGCGGAGAACGGAATTGGATGCCGGGGGGTTCGGGAGCGCTGCTACAGGCCGCCATGACCGGTACCGCGCCGACGGCCCCGAGCGCCGCGGCGAGCATGCTTCGCCGGCCGACTGTGCTCAACCCCGTCACGAGCGACGGCGCGGCCGTGCCCCTTGTTCGCTCGCTCATAGCCGCAGCCCCTCGCGAAGTCGCTGCAACCGGTTGCCCGGCGGCTTGCTGTACGCTACCGCGCCGGTGAGCGTGTTGTCCCCGAATGTGGCCAGCGCACCGCGCAATTGCGGGGCACTGGTGCCGCCGAGCGCGACGACGGCGATGGTTTGCTCGCAGAGCGGCGCGACGGAGAGCGCGTCGGCGGCGTGTGCCACCGGGGCGACCTCGATGACGACGTGGTCGTAGTCGGTGCGCAGCTTCGCGACCACCGCCGCGAACCGGTCCGAGGCGAGCAGGTCGGCGGTTTGCTCGTCGGCAGGGCCGAGCGGGAGCACGGTGAACCCGGCCTCCGGCCACCCGGTGAGCGCTTCGTGCACCGGCACGTCGCCCTGCAGCACCGCGCTGAGTCCGGGGCTTTTCGGCGCGCTGTCGGCGGACGAGCTGCCGTAGCCGGTGGTGTCGGCGTCGATGAGCACCACGTTGCTTCCGGTGTCGGCGAACGACTTTGCCAGCGCTACAGCGACTTCCGGTTCCGATCTGGGCGAGAAGCCTGCCACGAGCACACTGGTGGCCTCGCCGTCCCGTAGCAGCCTGGTCCGCAGCCTGCGGGTCTCGTCGGGGGCGCCGGGGCGACCCGCGTCGATGATGCCGAGGATCGGGACCGGCAGTATCGCCTCTAGCTGGTTGGACGTGCGGAGCGTGCGGTCGGTGCGGTCGCGGACGAACGCGGCCGCACAGCCGAACGCCAGCCCGGCGAGCAGCCCGAGTATCAGGATGCGTTTCGTCTGCGGCCCCGCGGGCCCGGACGGTATCTCGGCGCGATCGACGACCACGATCCTGGCCGCAGGCGCGGCATCGCGCACGATGGTCTCCAATTCGTCGATGAGACGGCGGAATTGGGCGACGACCGAGTTCGCGAAGTCGCGCGCGCCCTCGGCGGTCGACGACTGAACGGTGATCACGATGTTGGTGGTGGCGGGCGGCGAGAAGGCCTTGATCTTGCTCTGCACTTCGCGGACGGACATCCGTAGCCCGAGGTCGTCGATGACCCGATTGGCGACGGTGGTGCTGGTGGCCAGGTCGAGATAGGAGCGCACGCGCTGCTGCGCGGCGAGCCCACCCTGGTAGGAGTCGTTGACCGAGGTTCCGGTGGCCATCGACACATACATGCTGCTGGAAGCGACGTAGGTAGTCGGAAGGGTGCTGACGTAGCCTGCCGCCGCGCCGAGGAACACCACTAGGACGGCGGCGATGATGACCCAGCGCCTGCGGGCGATATGCCAATAGTCGATCAATCCCATGGGGACGCTTTCTTTTCGGTGATGACAGCCTGCTGGCTGGTGACAGCCCCGACGAGAACAGGGTGGCCAGGGGGTGGCCGGGACAGGGAAACGGCGGGCGGTGGCGCAGGCGGAGCGGGTGCGTACCGCGGCTCGGCGCGTCGGCGGTACTCCCGCACGAGTAGCGAGATGAGCCAGGCGAGCACCGCGGCCTGGAGAAACTTGCCGAGATTTTCCATCGAGCCGAGGATGCCGCGTTCGAACAGCGCCGAGGCGCCGGTCAGCGCCAGCCCGAGCACGGCGACGGGGAACAGCCGCGAGTACAGCGCTTTGGCCCAGAAGAGCAGCAGCGCAAAGGTGAAGCCCGCGCACACGACGACACCCGGGTAGCCGCCGACCACATAGCCTTCGTTGAGGTTGCCCTCGGCCAGCGACACCGACACCTTCGTCATGTCCACCGAGGCGCCGCGGACGTCTTGTGCCCACGCGGTGCCGGATTGGAACTTCGAGGTGCCGAGGAGTTGTCCGGGGATCAGGCTCAGCGTGGCATGCCGGAACGTTTCGGCGGGGGTGAGCCAGAAGCCGGGCCCGTGATAGTAGGCGTCGGTCGCGGCCTCGAGCAGATCGAAGCGCCGCAGGATGCTCAGGAACGGCTGCACGATCGGGGGGTAGCCCGAATCGGTCACCGCCGCTTCGGCTTTCGCGTACTCGGTTTGCTTGAGCGACTGCAACCAACCGAAGGCGGCGATGCCGAGCACGCCGATGGCGGCGACGGATACCGCTTTCCGTTTCGTCCAACCGAGGATCGCGAAGCGGATCGCGAGGGCGAGTGCGGCGCCGATGATCGGCGTCTTCGATTGGACGACGGCGGTCCAGGCGAGCTCGCCGAGTAGCAAGCCGCCGATGATCAGCACGGTGAGTCGTGTGGTCGCGGGCCGGACGAAGATGATCAGTCCGAGCGCGGCGATGGTGGCGAGGATGGCGACGAAGGACAGGATGGGATTGGCACTTTCGACATCGCCCGCACCGCCGGTGGACCCGGTGGCCACCGTCGCGGCGCGGCCGAGGAGCCCGACGGCGTACATGGCCGCAAGTGTCGGTACGAAATTGGGGTCGTTGGTGAGTGCGGGCTGCGCGGCGGGTGGGTGGCGGCGAGTCCAGAAGGCATAGGCGACAACGAGTCCCGCGTACACCCAGAGTCCGACGACTACATGTTCCAAGACCAGCGCGATGCCGCGGTCGTAGCCGAACTGGGCCAGGCGCGGATCGGGGACGTTGTCGCCGAAATGTGGTTCCGGCTGCACCCACAGCAGCACGATCGGCCGTGCCAGGTAGGACAGCGACCAGAAGGCCGCCTGCGCGATCAGGAACACCCGGGCGACGCCGGGAATCGTGCTGGCCGCGGCCACGATCGTAGCGAGCGCGAGGCCGATCAGCAGCACCTCGGTGGTGGCGGCCATCAGTCGAGCTCAGCTGATTGCATGGATGATCTCCCTTGCTCGGTCGAGGTAACGGTGCTTGCCGTCGACGATCCGCTGATGGCCTGCCGCGGCGACCGCGGCCGCCTTGTCCGGGTGTGCGGCGCATCGGTCGAGGATGTCGGACAGCTCAGCCGCGTCGCTGAACAGGAAGCATTCGCTGTTGTCCTGCAACAACTCTGCGTGCTCGTCGGTCCGCTCGCCGACGAAAAGCCCACCGGCGGCGGGTACTTCGAAGGTGCGGCAGGTGTGGGTGTCGCGGTTGTCGGAGTTGAGCAGCACCAGGTTGGCGGTGACGCTCGCGACCACTTCCGAGTACTGCTCGCCGTACACCGCGCCGCCCACTTGTGCTCCGGTGCTGCGCAATTCGGGCACGCGCCGCCAGCCAGGCCCGCGCACCAGCATGCGGGAGCCGTGGGTGCGGGCGAGCCCGACGAGCTCGGCCCGCCGGTCGGGGCGGCACACGCCGATGAATCCGACCAGGAACTGTCTGGTGCCGCGCCGCGCGGTGGGATGATGCCAGGCCGGGTCGTAGGCACTGCGCACGAAGGTGACCGCGCGGGCGCCACGGGCCTGCAGCTCGGCGACGTTGTGTTGCTTGGTGGTGACGACGAGATCCCATTCCGGTTCGTGCGCAAGGTATTCCGCGCTGATGTTGGCGGGATTCGCGACATCGTCCGGGCTGTAGTGCACCCGCAATGCTGCGGGCAGGTCGAGCAGCCTGCGTTGATCGAGGTGCACGCCCTTGAACACGAAGAGCAGCTCCGGCCGGAATTCGGCGGCGGCGCGCTCGATGGCGTCGTGCACTGCCGCGACGCTCCACGGCGCGCGTTGCTTGGTGAACTTGGCGTAGACCCAGGGCGGAGAAAGCCTGGGCGGCAACGTAACTCGCGTGGTGTCGAGGACGACCACCTCGTGGCCCGCTTGCCGGAAGCCGTCGGCGAGCGAGTGGGCATTGCTGCCGACCCAGTCGTCGCCGAGATAGAGGATCCTCACTTCGTGCCTTCCTCCCGCATCAGCACAATCGCGGGCCCGAGCGCCGGTGTTACGCGCTCACGGCGGATCAAGGCCCGGATGCGCAGCAGATACCAGGCGGCGACGGTGAATTCGACGACGACGGTGCCGTAGATCAACGTCCACACCGAGTGCGTGCGAAACGCGATGGCCAGCGCGACGGCCGCGACACCGGTGCCGAGCACGGCGCCGATGAGCACCCCGGTGGTGTCCTGGCGCACCGGAAGCACCGCCGTCGTGACGAACGAGGTGATCGCGGTCGCGGGCAGGATGAAGGTTTCGACCCGCAGCAGCGCGATCGCGGCGGTGAAGTCCTGGCCGAAAACCAGATGGATCAGCAGCGGCGCCGCCAGCCACACCGCGGCGGCCGCGACCGTCGCGGCGCAGACGCAGGCGAGCAGCGCCTGCATGGCCTGGCGCCAGAAGGTGTCGTCGCCGCTCTTGCGTGCCATCCGGGGCAGTAAGGCGAAACCGATGGGGTCGAGGGTGGATTGGATGGCGCGCACCAGGCGATCACCCGCAGAGTAGAGGCCGAGCGACACTGCGTCCAGCACTGCGGCGTACACCGCCGCCGCACCCTGTCCGTAGGTCGTCACCAGCAGGCGGGAGGTGAAAACCGGTGTGCCGGTACGCAAGATGGTGCGCACGTGGCGCGGCCGGGCTGGTGGTCCGAAGGTGCGCAACGAATCCCACCACGTCAACGCGACCGTCGGCACGGAGGAAACCAGCAGGCAGAGCAGCGCGATTTGCGCGTTCGGCATCCGGGGGAGCACCACGACGAGCAGCACCAGGTAGCCGATCCGGCCGACCGCCTGGTAGGCCGTCGACGCACCGAAGCGCCCCTGGCCGATGAGCAGCCAGTCCTCCGAGACCGACCAGAAGCCGCCCGCGAACAGCCCGAGCAGGATCATCTCCAGCGCCTCCGGCGCGCCGACCGCATAGCTCAGCGCCAACGCCGCGCCGAGCACACCGAGGGTGGTCGCGCGGATCGCGAGATAGTCGCCACGCAACTGGTTGACGTGCCCGAACCGGTCGTCGCCGAGGGCTGGGGCGCTCGCATCGTGCACGCGCGCGGCCAGATAGGAAGTGATGCCGAGATCGACGAGCAGCGAGCCGATGAAATACGCCGACATG
This sequence comes from Nocardia sp. NPDC049149, assembly GCF_043197455.1. Classification (NCBI taxonomy): domain Bacteria; kingdom Bacillati; phylum Actinomycetota; class Actinomycetes; order Mycobacteriales; family Nocardiaceae; genus Nocardia; species Nocardia sp. NPDC049149. The sequence goes on along the minus strand of NZ_JBICTD010000017.1, from coordinate 83,034 downwards.
CCGATCGCGAGCAGCCCGAGGCCGTGCGTGCCGAGCACGCGGGCGATGAGCGGCACGGTCACGATGGTGACGACGTACTGCCCGTACTTGCCGAAGCTGACATAGCCGATATCGCGGATCACCGAAAGGAATCCGTGGCGCCGGCGCACCGGTTTCAGGCGATGTGCGCCGCCCGGCGGGTGCTGGCCGTTAGGGGCGTGCTCTGCCATACGCGGTTCTCTCCCGGAAAAGTGGGGTGCGCGCGGCTTCGTTGCGTTGTGCGATGTCGTCGAGGAATGCGGCCACCGTGTGCGCCGTTTCGGTGATGTCGAAGTCGGTGGCGCGTCGTCGCGCCGCGGTGGCAAGGCGGGTGCGCAGCGCCGGGTCGGCGATGAGGGTGTCCAGCGCTGCGGTGAGTTGTTGTTCGTCGCCGCCGGTGACCAGCAGGCCGTTCGCGCCCGGCTCGACGATTTCGGTGGGACCGCCTGGCCCGGAGGCGATCACGGCGCAGCCGGCATGCATGCCCTCGACCACGACCTGCCCGAACGGTTCGGGCAGCACCGAGCAGTGCACCAGGATGTCGGCGTCGCGGAGGTAAGGGGTGGGGTCGTCGACGTGTCCGGTGAAGGTGACGGGCAGCGCCAGCGATCGCGCCAGTGCTTCGAGCTCGGCGCGGTAGGGCTCCTCGTCGAAGAAGGTGCCGCCGACCAGAAATATCTGGCGCGGAAGCGTTTTCGTCGCGGCCAGCGCGCGGAGCAGCACGTCCTGCCCCTTCCACGGGGCGAGCCTGCCGACGACCGTGACCACGGTGTCGGCGGGCGGGCGCTGGTCGGGCCGCGGCACCTCGGCGCCGAGCTCGATCCCCGGGTACGCGACGAGCGCGGGCCTGCGCCCGACCGGCAGGGTGGCTGCGGTCGCCTTGCTGTTGGCGAGATAGCCGCGGCTGACGAGCCTGCCGAGCACTCGCAGCACCAGGGTGGGCAGCCTGCCGAAATAGTCGGCGGCGATCCGGTCGTGCACCTGCCAGACCAGCGGAACGCGGGCCCGGCGCGCGGCGACCGCGCCCAACACCAGCGCTTTGCTGCTCTCGGCCACCAGCACCCGCGCACCGAGTTCGGTGGTGAGCGCCCCGAGCGCCCAGCCGTGCCTGAGCAGCATCAGGAACCCGCGCGCCTGGCCGAGCGGGCCGGAGGCGATGGTCATCGACCTGCTGTCGAATCGCCCACGCAGCACCCGGGTTTCGACGCCACGGGCGCGCATGCGTTCGACCATCGGACCGTCCTCGGTGTAGACCATGGCGACGTCGAGCCGTCCCTGGTCGCGCAGTGCCGACACCAGTCGGAGCGTGGCGAGTTCGGCGCCGGAGGGCGCCGCGGTGTGCGCGAGGAAAACGGCTGTGGTCATGAGCTGATCGCTCGGTACATCGCGAGATGGCGTTCGGCTGTGACATCCCACGAGAAGGTCTCGGCGTGTGCCCGGCATTGTTCGGGGGTCGGGAGCTTTCCGTGCAGTGCGGCGGCGAGGCGAGCGCCGAGCGTTTCGGCGTCGCTCTTGGGCACGATGAGCGAAGCGTCGAGCCCGCGAACGGAATCGGGCAACCCTCCGCAATCGGTGACGATGGGCGCCCGACCGGCCGCGAGCGACTCGAGGGCGATCAGTCCGAATCCTTCGAGGGCGGTGGTCGGCACTACGGTCAGCTCCGCCTGTTCGTAGAGTTCGGTGAGTTGCTGGTCGTCCACGTGTCCGGCGAACGCGACAGTATCACCGAGAGCTGTTGCCATGGAGCGTAATTCGGATTCCGCAGTGCCGGTGCCGACCACCACCAGCCTGGCGCTCGGATGCTCGGCCAGCACGGCGGGCCATGCGCGCAGCAAAGTATCGATGCCCATCCGCCGTTCGAGCCTGCGCACACACAATACGGTGCGCGTGCTGGTCTCGGGCCGAATCGGGGTGGCGTGGAAGCGGTTCAGGTCGACGCCGGGCGCGATGACCGCGATCCGATCGAGCGGAATCCGATAGTCGGTGTGCAGGACGTCGCGAAAGTGGTTGGACAGCACCACGAATCGGTCCGCGCCACGATAGCGAGCACGTTCGATCAGATACTTCGCCCGTGCTGCGAGCGCGTTTTGCCCGGACATCCTGCTCTCGGCGGCCCACGGACCGTGGAAGTGGACGACGAGGGGAAGCGTGCCGTGCCGGTCGACGGCGGCGGGTCCGTAGAGGCAGAAGTGGCGGTCGAGCACCGTGGCGGCCGCGGCATCGCGGCGCAGATCGCCGCGATCGAGGAACGCGGTGCGGGCCCGCCGCATCGTGGATCCGCCTGTGCCACCCCAAGATCGGGCGCCGGGCGGTGCAGAACCCGTGGCGCCGAACGCGGCAGCGGACACGTCGATCCCCGGCTGCCTCGCCAGCGCGGTGACCAATTCGGTGAAGTACCGATTGAGTCCACCCGGCGCGGCCGCGAACCATTCGGACCCGGTCATGTGCACCCGGATGATATCGGTACCTCCCGTCACCCAAGCCCCCTACTGGCGGTGTGGCGGGACGAGTCACGGACGGTGAACTCGCCTCTCCCGCAAAATTCTAGGGGACCGGTGGCGTTCTGGCCGGGGAGTGAACGAGCTACTGCCCAGTCACCCGATATCGAACAGATTCGGCTGTCCGGCGCGGTACCGTGCGGCATCCATGTCGCGCAGCGGTTGGAACCCGGGAATCGCCTCGCGGGTGAACAGTTGGGCGCGCGCGGCGGGGGAGCCTGCGGCGTCGAGGAGCGCGTTGGCGGCGGTGCGGCCCGCCTCGTTGGCGCCCTCCATGGTGGCCAGGTCGAAGTTGGTCTTGACGTAATCGGCGGCGAGGAAGAGGTTGGGGATCCTGGTGTGCGCGGTGGGCCGGGCCGCCCACGAGCCGATCGTGTTGACCAGCAACGGTTCATCGTTCTGGTTTTCCCCGTCCTGCCAGCTGATGCCGGGGTCGAGCAGCCAGTCGCGGACGATCCCGTCCTTCAGCTGAATGCGGCCGTCGTCGTTGAGCGCGGCGGTGAGCTGGGCCCAGGTCTCCTGGTAGATCTCCTCGCGGGTGCAGTGTTTGGCCGTCTTGCCGAACAGGATGCCGGGGGTGTCCCAGTCGGCGATGTCGATGGTGAGGCCGTCGACGACGGTGCCGTCGCCGTACTTCGCCGCGTAGTCGACATTCCAGAACGCGCGCTGCGAGTACGAGGTCAGCCGCCACGGTGCGTCGAGGTAGATGTTGTATCCGGCGCCGAGTTCGAGCTTTTCGGTGACGAACATCTGCATGCCGTTCATCCAGTCGACGCTGAGCTCGTCCATGCGGGCCAGATCCGGGTCGAGCGCGCGGATTTCGGGGGACCAGAGCCTGCGTGCGCGATCCGTCGGCACGGCACAGACATACCAGTCGGCACGGTGTAGTTCGGTGCCGCCGCCAGGCTTTCGGATCCGGGCGCCGTCGATCCGGTCGCCGGTCACCGCGAACCCGTCGAGCGCATGGCCGGGCAGGAAGCGCACCCCCATCTCGCTCAGCATCGAGATCCACGGATCGAGCCAGGCCTCGTTGGTCGGTCCGTTGAGCACCTCGTAGACCTTCGGGCCACCGGCGAGCTCTTGGAGCAGCGCCAGGAAGAAGCCCTCCATCATGTTGCCCATTGTTCGGGTGCTGGCGACGTATTCCTTGGCGGCGACCAGCGCACGCGTCAAACCCGTTGCGGCGAGGGCTTGGAACTGCGCCGACCGGTGCGCGGCGCCGACGAAGTCCCACCAGCTGACGTGCTCCCACTGCCCGAATCGCCGTTCTTCGCTGGAGGTGAGATAGGTGACGACCCGGCCCGCCATGTGGATCGCCTCGGGGAGCGGGACGAGGTTGTTCTTCAGGAAGACCTCGATCAGGATGCGCTGCAGGCCTTCCGGCGTCAGCGCCTGCTTCGGGTCGAAGTAGAACCCGAACATCAGCGGGAAACCGTCCGGTAGGTTTCCCGCGCGCGGATAGCGCGGATCGTTCACCGAGAACGGAAGCAAGTTGTCGTACACGGTGTTCCGGGTGCCTGGCAGCGGAATGCGGCGCATGGTGTCGTGCACGTGGTGATAGAACGAGGTGAAGCCGCGAGCGCCGTGTTCGCCGGGCAGCGGTGCGCGACCGTCGATCCCGGTGCCGGGCAGCGGGATGGTGCGGGATTTGCCGCCGAGCTCCTTGCGGTCGAAGACAGTCACCTCGAATCCGCGTTCGGCCAGCTCGTGTGCCGCGGTGAGTCCACCGATGCCTGCGCCGAGCACCGCGACGGTGTTGCGCGACGGGCCGTTTCGCCTGCGGGTGTCCTGTGCTCCGGCCGGTGCCGCGGTGGCCGCCAGCCCGGCCGCCCCGGCCAGGCCTGCCGCGCCACGCAGCACGGTTCGCCGGGTGACCGCGCTGTTTCGAAAGCGAGCTGTCACTGCGCAACTCCGTTCCAATTCTGACTATCCTGATCGTCATATTTAGCAGACGGCGGCGCGCGATGGGAGACAATGCGACGATGACGAGCACGGAATCGCGATGAGCGGCACCGCCAAACAGCCACGACCGGTGCGGTCCTACGGCGGCGTCGGCGCGGCGGACCGGATCGCGGCACGGCGCGCCAAGCTGCTCGAGGCCGGGCTCGAACTCTTCGGGTCGAAGGGGTACCGGGCGACCGGAGTGAAGGATCTGTGCCGGGCCGCGGGGCTCACCGACCGATACTTCTACGAATCCTTCGGCAGCACCGCAGAATTGTTCGCCGCCGTGTTCGACGGTGTCATCGACGAGCTGTTCGCGGCCGTTGCCGTCGCGGTGGATGCGGTGCGCGCCAGCGGAACCCGCAAGTTGCGCGCGGGCATCGGCTCCTTTCTCACGGCACTGGGCGAGGATCCGCGCAAACTCCGCATTATCTTCGTCGAACCCGCGGCCTCGGGCGCCGAACAGCGGATGCGAGAGGCACTCTGGCGGTTTGCTCGACTGGTCGCCGAGACCGCCACCGCGGCGCGCCCGCAGGAACGGCCGCCCGCCGAACTGGTGGACATCTACGCGCTGTCGGTGGTCGGCATGCTCGAGCGTGTGCTGGTGGAGAAGCAGAGCGGGCGCCTGGACGTGCCGATGGCCGACCTGGTCGACTACTGCACGGCATACGCCGGTGCGTCGCTCGGCGCGCTCTACGCCGGGCGGATCACCAAAGGCGCCTGACAGCAAACAGACAAGCCGGTCGGCTCGAATATTATTCGGGCGCAACGGACTCGGTTGCCGGTAACTCTCCGACCGGTAGCCGCGATGAATAGCGTGGGGTAGATTTCAGAAGGAGTTCGTGCTCGGCACGGTACGACCCGCGGGGGACTGGCGGGAGGATAAGCAGTGGGGACCATAGGTTCCGAGGCCGAGCGAGCCGATGTCGCCGAGGGCGAGATCCGCGTGCTGGTCGAGAACGGCGAATATTGGCTGCGCAATCGCGGCGATATCGCGATGATGACCACGACGGTCGAACGACTACGCGCCCGCTGGCCGCGGGCGCGGATCGGGGTGCTCACGCACCAGCCGGGAATCCTCCGGGCGCTGCTGCCCGAGGTGGAGCCGCTGTGCGGACCCGAATGGAACTGGGGTCCGGACGGCTGGCACGGGCGAGTGACCCGTGCGGCCGCAACGGTACTGGTCGGTCCGGCGGCACTGCACTGGCGCGCGGTCACCGACGGGCCGAAGGACCGGCTGCGAGCGTTGCGGGCGGCCGCCAAGCGTCGGTCCGGCGGCGACGTGAGCGCCGAACAACTGGCTGCCGACGACGAGTTCCCGGTGGAAATTCCGGCCGCGGTCGAACAGGCGTCCTTGGTGCTCGCCCTCGGCGGCGGCTACCTGACCGACGTCGACCGGTATCAAGCGCATCGGACCCTGAATCTGCTCGAATACGCAGGCGCGCAGGGTATTCCGACGGCGCTGGTCGGGCAGGGGCTGGGCCCGCTACACGATCCCGAACTGTGGCGGCGCGCCACCGAGGTGCTGCCCGGTGTCGACTTCGTCGCGCTGCGGGAAGGCAGGCGGGGGCCGGAACTGTTGTCTCGGATGGGCGTCGCACCCGAGCGGGTGCTGGTCACCGGGGACGACGCCGTGGAATTCGGGTATCGCCACCGCCAGCCGCGGATCGGCGAGGACATCGGTCTGTGCCTTCGGGTCGCCGACTATTCCCGGGTCAGCGTGGCGGCACAGCAGACGCTGGGCCGGGTGGTCCGTTCGAGTGCGGTTCGCTTCGGCGCCGGTGTGCAGCCGCTGATTATCTCCGAATATGCCTCCGAGGACCGGCTTTCCACGCTGCCGCTACTCGCGGGGGCGGTCGACGCGCGGCCAGCGGTCGGTCGCGGCGGCACGCCCGGTGATGTCGCCAGACAGGTCGCGCGCTGCCGGGTGCTGGTGACGAGCGCCTACCATCTCGCGGTGTTCGCACTCTCCCAAGGGATTCCGGCGGTAGGCATCACCGCCTCGGAGTATTACGACGACAAGTTCCACGGGCTGGCCCAGATGTTCGGCACCGGACTGCGCATCGTCCACCTGAACGACCCCGAGCTCGACACCGCGCTCACCGAGGCCGTACAGCAGTCGTGGGACGAGGCAGCCGCGGTGCGGGATGCGTTGCAGCACAAGGCGGTCGAACAGATCGATGCCAGCAGGGCGGGGCTCGAACGGGTCTTCCGGCTGGTGGACAGCGGCCCGGTACGACCGGGTCACACGAGAGGGAAATGAGTCATGGTCTCTTTGTCGGTGTGCGTGCCCGCCTACAACTCGGCCCGCACGCTCGCCAAGACCCTGGAGTCAGTGCTCGGCCAAGACGTGGATTTCGAGCTCGTCATCCTCGACAACGCCAGCACCGACGGCACCGGCGATATCGCGCGCGCGTTCGATGATCGCCGAATGCGCGTGCTACGCAACGACACTGTGCTGCCGATCGGAGACAACTGGAACAAGGCGATCGGCGCGTCGACCGGCGACCTGGTGAAGGTCGTCTGCGCCGACGACGTGCTGCGGCCCGGCGCGCTGGCCGCGCAGCTCGCGGTGATGGCCGAGGACCCGACGATCGCGATCTCGTCGAGCCGGTTCGAGGTGATCGACGAGGCAGGCGAGGTGCTGGAGACGGGGCTCGGCCTGGCGGGCCTGCTCGGCAGGCAGACCGCACGCGCGCTGGCCAGGGTGATCGTGCGGCGCGGGCCCGCCGATTTCGGGCCGACCGCGGCCGCGATGTTCTACCGCAAGCACTTCGACAGCGTCGGTGGGCTGCGCGGCGACCTGGTGTTCCCGATGGACGTCGACCTGTTCGCCAGGGTCTCGTCGTTCGGCGTGTTCTTCGGGATGTCCGATATCCTTGCCGCCTGGCGCAATTCGTCGTTCAACCTCTGCAGCCGCACCTCGACGGTGAGCAAGCTGACCGACATGTACCGTTTCCATCACCGGATCGCGGGCGACTACCCGGACCTGGTGAGCCGAGGCGACGTGCTGGCGGGCGACACCCGGTTGGCCAAGGCGGCGTTGCACCGCTTGCGGGTGCGCACGGTGGCCACCGTGCGGAATCGGCCGGATCTCCTGGTCTGAGCTCTGCTGGTCTGAGCGACCGGCGTGGCGCCGAACCACGGCGCCACGCCGACGGTGCTCAGATCGTCCAGAGCCGACCGTAGGTGATCACATAGTCGCCGCTGGCGCTGATGACCTTCACGAACGGCCGGATGGTCGTCTGCCCGACGACGCCGGTGACGGTGCCGTGGAAACCGGACATCCGGATGAATCCCTCGGGGCCGGAGATGTCGCCACCCGCGCACTCCACCGTCTGGATGCCCGGACCGAAGCCGACCTCGATCTCGATGCCCGCCCGGGGGAGCAGGCCGTTGAGCTTGAGGAGGGCGCCGGGGTCGCCGCCGAGGTCGACCCCGAGGTCCGGTGTCGAGTACCCGAACTTCAACCGCCCGCTGAGGCTGGCCGGATAGCCGACCTGGTAGCCGATGGTGATGTGCCCGCGCCAGTCCTCGGCGTTCGGTCCTACGATCTTGAACGCGGCCTCGCCGTGGTGGAACCACTCGCGGGTCAACGGATTTCCGTCCAACGGCGGCACGAAGTCGATGCGCGTGTCGGATTGGGTCGCCTCGATCGAGCGGTTCTTCTGATCGATGATGTTGCTGCTGCTGTCGACGACCGCGGTCGCGGTGCCGGTGGTGCCCAGCGCGAGCCCGGATGCCACCACGGTGGCGATCGCGAAGAGGCGTACGCCTCGGCCGCACTGCTGCGTGAAGTCCCTCATCAGATAATCCCCTCTGGTACACACCCGGCCGGGCGCGTGGATCGCTCGGCGCCCCGCCCCCGGGAGCGCGCGGGGGCGAGGAGTACTCCTCATCTGGGGCAATCAGGTGTTCGGTATGTCAATCATGTCAGGTGAAGCGAAGTGCGCTGTGTTGGTCGAACCCAGTGCGACGCAACGGGTTCGATAGGCACATCATCCTCCCTTCATGGTCGCGGTCGCCGGGTCGTCGACGATCCAGCAGCCGTCGAGCTCGGGATAGCGGGTACGGAGCTCGGGTAGCAGGTCGGGCAGCGTCAGCAGGACGAGATCCGGTCGGGCAGTGAGGAGTTCGTCGGGTGCGATGATCGGCACATCGGTGCCGGGCATCCGGCGGCCCTGCTTGGCGGGCGACGCGTCGGCGACGGCGGTGATCAGCCCGCGGTGCACACCGGCGAGGCTGAACAAGGCCACCGCACGCGAGGCAGCACCGTACGCGTAGACCCGATCGCCTTGTGCCGCATGCCTGGTGAGCCAATGGCGCAATGCCTCGGCGTGCGTGTCGGCCGCCTGCTGGAGTTGCCGCACCGCCGTGAGGCCGAGGTATTCGGCTTCGCGCGTGCGGATTTCGCGGATGGCGGCATCGGCGAGATGGGTGCCGTGCCTGGCGGCGACGAGGACGGTCCCGCCGTACAGGTCGAACCGCCACGCGGTGGTGATGCTCATCCCCGCCGTGGCGAGCAGCCTGCCGAGCGCGGCCAGCGAGTAGTAGGCGAAATGCCCGTGCCGCAGCGCATTCCACTGACCCGACGCGACAATCGTGGCCAGCGAATGGAACTGGACCAGCAGCAGCCCCTGCGGTGCGGTGGCGGCCGCCCGTTCGACGAAGGCCGCCCGCTGATCCGGTTCGTGCATGACGCCGAAGCAGTCCAGGACGATATCGGCGCGACTGTCGGTGGCGACGAAGCCGCGGTCGGTCAGCAGTGGCAGCCAGGTGCCGCCGTGCGGGCTGCCGAACTCGCGCACGGTCTTTCCGCGCAGCAGCCCGGCCTTGGCGACCACGGCGACCGCCTCGGCGGCCTGCACCCGCAAGGCCTCGGGTTCGATCCCGCGCGGTTCCTCGGTGCGGGTGTCGTCCTCGGCCAGCTGGGCCAGACCGCAGCGGCCGCACAGATCCATGCGCAGGGGATGCGCCGACTCGGCGAGACCGACCGGGGTGCCGGCGTGCGGAAAGTAGTCGGCGGCCGGGACAGTGCCGAGATCGAGCACGGGGCTGAGTTCGGCGCCGCCGCAGCCACGGCAGCGCCGCCCGCTAGGCAGGACAACCATGGCGTTGCCTTCCGTCCACTGCCGCGAGCACCGGCGAACATGGCACGATGGCGGCATGCGCATCGAGCCCACCGAGTTCGCCGATGTCCTTGTGCTGGTACCGGATCCGTTCCGGGACGCGCGCGGCCTGTTCACCAGAACCTTCGACGCGGCAGAGTTCGACGCCCACCTCGGCACGCCGGGCGCGGCCGCCGCATTCCAGCAGGATTCCCAATCCCGTTCCGCGCGTGGGGTGATCCGCGGCATGCACGGCCGGGTCGGGCGCGGCGAGGCGAAGCTGGTGCGCTGCGCCAACGGCGCGGTGCACGACGTGCTCGTCGACATCAGGCCCGAGTCCCCGACATTCGGTCACCAGCAGGCGTTCCGGCTCGACGACGAGACCTTCCGGCACCTGTACGTGCCGCCGGGGTTCCTGCACGGCTTCCAGGCGCTCACCACCACCGCGGACGTCTGCTACCGCATCGACCGCCCGCACGACCCCACCGAGGACATCGGTGTCGCCTACGACGACGCCGAGCTCGCCATCGCATGGCCGCTGCCGGTCACGGTGGTGTCGCAACGCGACGCCGCCGCGGGCAGCTGGCAGGAGCTGCTCGCGGCGTTGGGCACAGATCCGGCGCCGGAGGTGCGCGGCGCGGATTCGCTCGGCTGAGGTGCTATGTCGCCGAGACATGGGCGGTACCGCTCGCGACCCGGCGCATCGAAGCATCGAGAACCCCGCTGTCGCGCAACCTTTCCAGGTGCGGCAGCCGGGTGAACTTCTGGAAGAAGTCGTCGTAGGTGAGTCCGCGCGCGGTGTACTCCTGGAACAGCTCGTCCGCACCCGCCTGCACGGTCCACAGGGCGCGAAAGCCGATGGCCCGCCGCGCGGCCGAGAAGTCGACGCGGTAGGAGCGCGGATCGGCGCCGCTCTCGCCGGTGATGTGCAGGCGCGAACCCGGCACCGCCTCGACCACCGCGTGGGCGATGTCGGCGACGGTGAGGTTGTTCGCCTCGGTGCCGATGTTGAAGGCGCGGCTGTGAATCGCGGCCGGTGCCGCGGTGAGGCAGTTGGCGAATGCCCAGGCGATATCGCGGGCATGCACCAGCGGCCGCCACGGTGTCCCGTCGGAGAGCACCTTCACCTCGCCGGTCAACGTGGCGTAGCCGACCAGATTGTTCAGCACGATGTCCGCACGCAACCGCGGCGAGAACCCGAATGCCGTTGCGTTGCGCAGGAACACGGGGGAGAAGCCGGAGTCGGCCAGTGCGGCGACATCGTCTTCGACCCGCACCTTGCTTTCCGCGTACGGCGTGAGCGGCCGCAGCGGCGCGTCCTCGGTGACCAGCTCGGTGCCTGCCGCCCCGTAAACCGAGCAGGTGGAGGCGTACAGGAAGCGCCGGACGCCCGCCTCCTTCGCGAGCGTGGCGAGCCGGACCGACGCGTGATGGTTGATGGCGTAGGTGATTTCGGGTGCCAGCGCGCCGAGCGGATCGTTGGACAGCGCGGCCAGATGGATCACCGCGTCGAAACCGCGCAGCTGGTCGACGGTCACGTCGCGCAGGTCGACCGCGAGTCCTGGTGGGTCGCCGGGCAATTCGCCGAGCACACAGTCGGCGAAGAAGCCCGCGTCCAGGCCGACCACCTCGTGCCCATTGGCTTGGAGCACGGGCGCCATGACGGTGCCGAGATACCCCTGGTGTCCGGTGAGCAGTACCCGCATTGCTACGAACCTCCGAAATCGATAACGGCCTTGTCGAGCACGAACGCCTCGGCGTGCGCGGCATGGCATTGCACGCCGCGCATCCGGGTGAGCCCGGTGAACGCCTGCTCGTCGAACCAATCCCGATGCGCCTGCGACGGATAGTGCTTCAGCAGCAGCTGAGCCTTCTCCGCGGCGAGCTCCGGGGTGAGTGGGTGGAACACGGTGGGCGCCGGGGTGTCGGCCTCCCATTTGAGGATCTCGAAACCGAGGACCAGGTGGTCCCGGAACTCGGTCGGCACCAGTTCGGCGAGCACCCGATGATCCTGATGGGCATCGCCGCGCTGCGGCGCGAAGACCAGGTCGGGTCGGGCGCCGGCGCGAAATGCCGCCAGCGCGTTCTTGATTCGGTCCCAGTGGGCCGGCGCCCTGCCGTCCGGCAGGTCGAGGATGGTGAGGTCGAGCTCGGCGCCGGGGCAGAACGCGTCGAGCGCGCGGCGTTCTTCCTCGGCGCGTTCGGTGCCTGCGCCGGACAGCACCAGCGCACGCACCCGGAGGCCGGGGCGGGCTCTGGCCAACGTCAAAAGTGTTGCGCCCATGCCGATTGCGATGTCGTCGCAGTGTGCGCCGAGGACGGCGACCTCGGTCACCGTCCCGGCGCGGAGTGGGATCACGCGTGCTCCCAGACCATCCATGGCCTGGCGCCGGAGCGGTAGCCCGCATCGAGTTCGGCGCGTTCCTTGAAGGTGTCCGCGGGCTTCCAGAACCCGAGATGCTGATACCCGAACAGCCTGCCCTGCCCGGCGAGGGCACCGCACGCGTCGGCGACCAGGTCGCCGCCCGGCGGCAGCAGATCGAAGATCTCCTTGTTGAGCACGAAGTAGCCGCCGTTCTCCCATAGCGGCATCCGCGAGACCGGCATGATCTCCTTGACCTCGCCGGTCGGCTTCATATCGACGCAATGGAACGACGACTGCGGCGGCACCACCATCATCGAGGCCGCCGCGCCGGACGCGGTGAACTTGTCGATCATGTCGTCCAGGGGCGCGTCGGTGAGCACATCGGCGTAGTTGGCCAGGAAGCACTCGTCGTCGCCGAGATAGTCGCGCACCCGGCGCAGGCGCTCGCCGATGGCCGATTCCAGTCCGGTGTCGACGAAGGTGATCTTCCAGTCGCTGATGTCGGAGCTCAGCATCTCCACCTGGCCGTCACGGATGACGAAGTCGTTCGACACCGACTCCTCATAGCTCAGGAAGAAGTTCTTGATGTGCAGGCCCCCGTAGCCGAGGCACAGGATGAACTCCTTGTGGCCGTAGTGCGCGTAGTAGCGCATCACGTGCCAGAGCAGCGGTCGCGGACCGACCAGCTGCATGGGCTTCGGGATCATGTCGTCGGTGCCATCGCGCATTCGCATGCCGTAGCCGCCACAGAAAAGCACAACCTTCATCGCGCTCCCCTCCCTGTCATTTCCGAGTTGTGTGTGGTGTTCACTCCGTTGTGACCGGTGGGTTCGGCCGAGGTGAGATCGGCGCGATGCAGTGTGGGTAGTGGGTAGACCAATTCGGCGCCCCACGTACCGATGTGGCGTAGCTGCTCGGTGATCTCGGCTTCGAGATTCCACGGCAGCACCAGGACGACATCGGGTCGGTCCTGGTCGATCCGTTCGGGCGCATGGATCGGGATCCTGGTGCCCGGCGTGTAGCGACCGTGCTTGTACGGGTTGCGGTCAACGGTGTACTCGAGCAGGTCGGTGCGAATGCCGCAATAGTTGAGCAGGGTGTTGCCCTTGCCCGGCGCGCCGTAGCCGACCACCCGCTTGCCTGCGGCGCGCTGGTCGAGCAGGAAGCGCAGCAGGTCGTGGCGGACCGCCTCGGTGCGCGGGCGCAGCTGGGTGTAGCCGGCCTCCTGGTGCAGGCCCGCGTCCTGTTCCAGGCGAAGCACGTCGGCGACGCGGTCGCTCGGCGTCGCGCCGACCTCCTCGGGCCTGGCCCACAGCCGGAGCGAGCCGCCGTGGGTGTCGAGCAGTTCGACATCGACGATCGACAGGCCGGCGGTCGCCAGTGCCCGCTGCGCGGAGTGCACGGTGTAGTACTGGAAGTGCTCGTGGTAGATGGTGTCGAACTGCCCGAGGCGCAACAGGTTCAGCGCGTGATGTACCTCGATGGACAGCCAGCCGTCGTCGGCGAGCAGCGCCCGCAGCGATCGGGTGAAGCCGCGCAGGTCGGGGACGTGGGCGTAGACGTTGTTGGCCACGACCAGGTTCGCGGGCCGGTGCGCGCTGCGGACCTTGGCGGCGGTGTCCTCGTCGAGGAAGGCGGTTTCGGTGGGTACCCCAGCGGCGCGTGCGGCGTCGCCGACGTTCACCGACGGCTCGATGCCGAGACAGTCGATGCCCGCCGCCACCACGTGCCGCAGCAGGTAGCCGTCGTTGCTCGCCACCTCGACGACGAAGGAGTCCGCGTCTAGCTTCAGTCGCTCGATGGCCTGCGCGACAAAAGTTTTCGCGTGCCGCACCCAGCTGTCGGAATAAGACGAGAAATACGCGTATTCGGTGAAAGTTTCTGCCGGAGTGATCAATGCGGGAATCTGCAGCAGCAGGCAGTCCGCGCAGAGCCGCAGATGCAGCGGATAGGTTGCCTCGGGAAGGTCGAGCTCGTCTTGCGCGAGAAACTTCTCGCAGGGCGGCGTTGCTCCCAAATCGAGCACGCTCGTCAAATGCTCGGAATCACACAGGCGACATCGCACGAAAGCCCACCTTCTGTCGTGAGTCGAATGGCCGGCACACTGCCGGCGCACCCCTGACGTCGACCCGATCCAGTGAGACGTTACAACGAAAGTCCCGGGTGGTGCTGGTGAAATCGACTGCGCAGGAAGTAATTTCCGATACTTTTCAACCGTCTTCGAGGGCTGGCGTCCGGGTGGCTACCAGGGCAGTTAGTGGATTCGATCTCATGGGATGAATTCGCCTGGGAGTAGCCGAGGTTCGCGACCTGCGCCGCTGTCGCGCAAAGCGCCCAGAACAGACCGGGGCAGCATACCGACCGCCCCTTTGTTGGCTACCTTCTGGAACATTTTGCGGCCATGGTGATTCGGTGTGTGAAACGGTTTGTGTTCTGTAACAATCTCCTTCTGGCCGCCGACGGATGAGATGCCTACGGCGGTCAGGATTGTGCCGAGGGGACCGGTCGATGCAGACCGGAAAGCATGTTTCTTCACTCCCACGGGGAGGTGTGTGTTCATGAGCTTCGAGCTCGCCGACGACGACGATCTTGACATCCGTCGATCGTCGCACACGCTGCCGCGTTCCGAGCGCGAACGCTGGCAGTCGGAGTACGTAAGGCGCTTGATAGCAACGGATTTCGGCGTGATCGTGGCGGCGATAACGCTCGCCCAGGTCATCCGATTCGGCGGTCCCGCCGCGCCGCCGCTGGCCTGGCCGCTGCCGTACGAGGTTGGGTACACGGTGGTTTCCGGTGTGCTCGCGTTCACCTGGCTCGCCTTCCTCGCCATCGGTCACAGCCGGTCGCCGCAGGTGGTCGGCAGCGGTACCGAGGAGTACCGGCGATTGGTGTCCGCCACACTTCGTTTGTTCGGCGTACTGGCGATCATCTCGTTGATCTTTCAGATCGAGTTTGCGCGTGGCTATTTGGCGATTGCACTACCGCTCGGTCTGTTCGGGCTGATGCTCAGCAGGTTGCTGTGGCGAATACACGCCCGGCAGCTGCGCGGTCGGGGGGAGTACCGCACCTCGGTCCTCGTGGTCGGCTGTGCGGAGGCGGCGCAGGCGATGGCCAACGCGTTCGCGGCCGACCCGGCCTCCGGATATCGGGTGGTCGGGGTGTGTATTCCGGACGGGCTCAACGAGATCACCGAATACTTCCCCGGATCCTCGGGCCACACGTTCTCGGTGGTCGGCGATGACCGGACGGTGCTCGACGCGGTCCGGCGCAGTGGCGCGGACACCGTCGCGGTGACGGCGACCGATCACCTCGGACCGATCGAATTGCGCCGCATGGCTTGGGAACTCGATCCGATCGGAGTGGAGCTGATCGTCGCGCCCGGCGTGGTCGACATCGCGGGCACCCGGTTGACCAACCGGTTCGTCGCCGGCGTGCCGATGCTGCACATCGCCAAGCCGCAATACGACCGCGCCAAGTCCGCGGGCAAGGCGGTCTTCGACCTCTGCTTCGCGGCCGGAGTGCTGCTCGCGATCGCGCCGACCATGCTGGCCATCGCGCTGGCGGTGAAGCTGACGAGTCCCGGTCCGGTGTTCTACCTGTCGGAACGAATCGGCAGGGGCGGCACGCCGTTCCGCATGATCAAGTTCCGCAGCATGTATGTCGAGGCGGACGCGGCGGTCGACGCGCTCATCGCGCGCAACGGCGGCAACCCGGTCTTCTTCAAGATGAAGGACGACCCGCGCATCACGCCGATCGGCAAGGTGCTGCGCAAGTTCAGCCTTGACGAGCTGCCACAGTTCTTCAACGTGCTGCGCGGTGAGATGAGTGTGGTCGGGCCGCGCCCGCAGGTGCAGCGCGAGGTCGACAGCTACGACGGCGAGATGCGGCGCAGGCTGCTGGTCAAGCCGGGAGTCACCGGCCTGTGGCAGGTGAGCGGACGATCCGACCTTTCCCTGGAAGATTCGGTGCGCCTTGACCTTTCCTACGTCGAGAACTGGTCGATGGTGCTCGACCTGCTGCTCATCGCGCGCACGATCGGCGCGGTGACCCGCGGGGCAGGCGCCTACTGAGCCGTGCCTACTGGATCGAGCCGTGACTACTGAGCCGCCGGAAACTCCTCGGCCAGTTCCTGGAACAGCGCAGTGTTCATCGCGAAGGCACGCTGCCCTTCGTCGAGCACCCTGCGGGTTTCGAGATCGTCGAGCGGCAATTGGTCGAGCAGGCTGCGGTATTCGCGCTTGAACGCGGCCGGGTTGCCGACGCCGTCGAAGACGTAGAAGCGGACGCCGTCGCCGCGATGCGGCAGGTTCCACAGCTTCTCGGCGGTGCCGCGGATGACCTGACCACCGGACAGGTCGCCGAGGTAGCGGGTGTAGTGGTGGGCGATGTAGCCCGCGGGCCAGTCGCGGGCGCACTCATCGATGCGTGCCGCGTACGCCGCGGTCGCTGGCAAAGGCTCGAGCCCGTCGCGCCACCGCGGCCCGAGCAGATGCGCGAGGTCGCGCTCCAGTTCGGCGGTGCGCGCCAGTTCTCGACGGATGAACGGCCCTGCGATCGGGTCGTCGGCCAGGCTGTCCCAGCGCCCCTCGAGCGCGCGGTAGATGAACCAGAGTTGGCCGGTGTAGCGGTGATACGAGTCGACGCCGAGCGCACCGCCGAGCATGTCGCTCATGAACCGCGAGTTCTCCGCGTCCGAATGTTGTTCGGCGGTGGCGCTGCGAATCTGCGTCGAGAACGGAATTGCCTCCGACATGAACGAACCACCTCACCTGAGCACCCTGGGCCATCCAACTATGGATACCCTAACTTTCTGGTTCGACGATACCGGTTTCGCGTGCGATCTGCACTCGGCTGCTCACTGAGTGGGCGGGATCGGCGAGGTGGGCACGGGTGGCGCGGACCGGCGCCGCAGCCGAACGGTCGGCCTGCGCCGCACGATCGGACGGCGCAGCGCGCCGAAGCGGCGCAGGATGCGCGGCCGCCGAACGGTACGGTCGAACCATTCACCGAGGGTGACGCCGGCGGCCAGCGCGCACCCGACGCCGAACGCCGCAAGCAACTGATTGGCGCCGATGGCGAGCTGATCGTTGAGCACGGCATTGAGCCCGCGATAGAGCTTGAGGCCCGGCAGCAGCGGCGTGATGCCCGCGACCGCGACGACCAACGGGGGTGTCAGCGCGCGACGGGCCATCAGACCACCCGCCATGCCGATCACTGTCGCGGCGACACCCGAGGCGAGCACCGGGCCGAAGCCGGCCTGCTGCACCAGGAGATAGCAGATCGTGCCCGCCGCGCCGCTGCCCGCGGCGGCGGCGAGCGCCCGTCGCTCCGCGTAGCAGGCGAGCGCGAAGGCCATGGCGGCGACGGCACCGGCGACGATCTTGATCGGCAGATCGGTGATGTCCGCCCCCGGTGTCAGCACGATCGGCGGCACGGTCGCGCCGACGACGTCGCCGATGCGCAGCGCGAGGGCGATGCCCGCGATGATGCCGCCGGTCATCATCAGCACCTCGAGCATGCGTGCCGTCGAGGTGATCGGCGCGCCGGTTATGCCGTCCTGCACCGCGCCGACCAGCTGCAAACCACTGAGGAGCACGGTGATTCCGGCGGCGATGATGAGCGCGGGATCGACCTCGATGCCGAGCGGGCCCGCCAAGGTGGCCAGCACGATGGCGGGCGTCGCGGCGATCGCACCACCCACCACGTGCTGGAAGAAGAACGGCAGGCCGAAGCGATTGAGCACCCGATTGGCCCGGTCGATCGCCAGCGTGGTGCCGAAACTGACTGCCGCGACGACGATTCCGCCGCCGAGCAGCGCGGCGATGGCCGCGGCGAGCAGCGACCAGCCGAAGGTGGCCATCCAGCGGTGGTACGGGTGCGGCGCCGAGGTGATCGTGTCGAGCGCGGCGCGCGCGTCCTCCGGCGCGACGACTTCGTTGCGGATCCGCCTGGTCAGCCGGTCGACGGCCGCGAGCCTGGTGAAGTCGAGCGAGCGGTAGTGCACGATCCGCATGGTGCTCGCGGGCGGTAGTCGGGGCCCGCGGTCGGCCCAGATGCGGATCGCGTCGTAGGTGACGTCGATATCGCAGCGGGCCAAGCCGTAGGTGGCGGCGATGAATCGGACCTGGGTGGTGGTGTCGATGACGCCGGTGCCGGAGGCAAGCACCACCTCGCCCACGCGGACGGCCAGATCGAGAACCTCGGCGACCCGCGCGTCGTCGGTCAGGTCGATCGGCTGCAGCGGCGCGGGCGCGGCGACGATGGTGTCCGCGGTGGCCTGGCGATCGGCGACCAGCTTGCCGACCGCCTGGCTGACCACCGGCAGTCGCCGCCCGCGGCGGAGCCGCAGCCGCCGCCAGCCGAGATGGTCGACCCTGGTGTCGGTGTTCTCGCCTCCTGGCAGCGTGCTCGTATCCATGCACGCGAAGGTAGTCACCTTCCCACGACCTTTGCATCTCGGCTGGCACACGCGCCCGCCGAGCGCGTGGCGCGGCAGGGGTGATCAGGCGGATCAGCTGGGTAGTGCCTGCTGATCTGAACGCGCGAGGATTCGGGTGAGCGCCCGCAGCAGTTCGCTGTCCGGGCGTTGGGGGAGTGTGGTGGTTCGCCAGGCCACGAAGCCGTCTGGGCGGACCAATGTGGCACCGGTGTCGGTGATGCCGAAGGCGGTGTGGAAGAGGTTGTCCGGGTTCATGTAGTCGGTGCCGATCTGGTGCACCGTCACGTCGAGACCCAGTGTGGCGGTGGCGTTCTCGGCGGCCGAAGTCCAGGCCGTGCCTGCCGGACCGGCCAGCAGGAGGAAGCCGCCGTCGCAGAGATCGAGGGTGGACAGCGTGGTGCCTGCACGGTCGAGCCATAGGTGCGGTGCGCGCAAGCCGGGGCGGCCGGTGGCGTGGCGCGGGTCCTCGACCGGTTCGTCATCGTCGGGTGTCTCGGAAACGATGGCGGCAGAGCGGTATCGGTAGCCGAGGATCATCGTGAGGTCGTCGATGGCGGCCGCGGTGTCGCCGGTGCCGTGATGGCGACCGTGCAGCCGCTGCATCGCCTGGTCGAGCGTGGTGACCGAGACCGGGTGCCGCTCGTCCTGGTAGGTGTCCAGCAGTGACTCGCCCGCTTGGCCTTTCACCACCGCGGCGAGCTTCCATGCGAGATTGTGCGCGTCGGCGATGCCGGAATTCGCGCCGAAGGAACCCGTCGGCGGGACAACGCGTGCGGCGTCGCCCGCGAAGAAGATGCGGCCTACCCGGAACTGCCTGGCTACCCACCCGCCGATTCGGGTGGCACTGACATGCCTGCTCGATCCGGGCAGCGGCGGCACCAGCGTGAGTTCGAGGCCCGGGTCGCCGATTGCGCGGCGGGCGAGGTCGATGCAGCGCTGCTCGGTGAAATCGTCCAGGCTTGCCCCGGTCTCGGGACCGAAGGGGACGCCGAGCGACCAGCGGCCCGGTTCGGGACCCGGCACGAGGGCGGTGCCGGTGATCGGCTGATCGAGGTAGCCGAGCAGGAAGCGACGGCCGCGCAGCAGGGCGCTGAGGTCGGCGTCGAAGAGGAAGTTCGCGGCGTACACGAGCTCGCCCGGTCCGTCGGCGCCGATGCCGAGGCTGGTGCGGATGCCCGCCCGGTTGCCGTCGGCCGCGACCAGGTAGTCGGCGTGTATCGGATAGTCCGCGCCGGTGTCGAGATCACGCACCAGTGCCGTGACACCGTCGGCGGTTGTTTCGACGGAGCGCAGTTCCGTGCCGAATCGGATATCGGCGCCGGACTTTTCGGCGTGCGCCCGGACGACCCGTTCCAATTCGTCCTGGTCGATCATCGCCCAGTCGGCGGGGCTGAGGCTGGCGGGCGGGCGCACCTGGGCCAGCACATCGACCCGGAATCGTTCCGGACCAGCCAGGGTTTCTGCGCCGAACATTTCCGGGAGCGTGGCCAGGAACGAGGTGCGCTCGCGGATCTCCGGCTCGAGGCCGAGCGCGCGATAGATCTCCATCGACCGCGGGTTGAATGCCCTGGCCTGCGGTTGCAGTGCGGTGGACGGGTGGCGTTCGACGAGGACGGGGCGGATGGCCGCCCTGGCCAGGAACAGCGCGGCGGACAGACCGGTGATGCCGCCGCCCACGATCAGGACCGGGGTCTTGCCGGCGTCGGAGTGCGTGGTCACGACTGGGGTTCTCCTCTGGTGGTCGAGCTACGCGAACAATCATCAATCGATCGGAGAACTCTGTCAATCATTTGATTGATTAGCTTGGAATGTCGATTGAAACTGCTATGTGTCGATAGGATCTGCTCGTGCCGTCCTCGAAACCCCGCAGATCGCCCAAGCCGCAAGAGCGGCAGCGCGACCCGGAACGCACCCGCCAGCTGATCCTCGACGCCGCCGAGGCCGAGTTCGCCGCGCACGGCTTCCGCGGCGCGCGGACCGCCGCGATCGCGGCCCGCGCTGGGGTCAACCAGCAGCTGATCTCGTACTACTTCGACGGGAAAGACGGCCTCTACCAGGCGATGTCGCAACGCTGGCAGGAGCTGCGGCGCAACCTTGTTCCGCCGGGCACGCCGCTGCCCGAACAGCTGCGCCGATATGCGTTGCAGGCGTTGGATAATCCCGACGCGGTCCGGCTGTTCGCCTGGGGCGGGCTCGAATACGCGGGTCCGGACAGCGATCCGGATCGGGGGCCGCGGGCGGAACAGCTCGGGTCCAGCGTCGCGGAATTGCAGGAGATGCAGGCGGACGGCAAGCTGCCCGCCGAGCTCGATCCGGCCTGTCTGCTGGTCATGCTGATGGGCGCGGCGATGGCGCCGACCTCGCTGCCGCATGTCATCGCCGGGGTGTGCGATGCCGATCCGCGGTCGCCGGAGTTTCTGGAGCGCTACGCCGAACAGGTCGCGTTGCTCGTCCAGTTGCTGCAGCAGGGCGGCGCGTAGCGCCGTTTTGTGCCGCGAAACCCTTGGTGCCCGCCGGGAAAGGTGGTAGAACTTGTTCTAGTTTCGGCGATGGGAGCGCGTACGGTGCGGTACGGAATTGTGTTGTTCACCAGCGATCGGGGCATCACGCCCGCGGAAGCGGCCGCGACCGCCGAGGGTGCCGGTTTCGACACGTTCTACGTGCCGGAGCACACGCACATCCCGGTCGTGCGGGCGGCGGCCCATCCACAGACCGGCGACGCGACGCTGCCCGACGACCGGTATCTGCGCACCCTCGATCCGTGGGTGGCGCTGGCGACGGCAGCCGCGGTGACGACCCGGATCGGGCTGTCGACGGCGGTGGCGTTGCCCGCCGAACATCACCCGATCACCTTGGCGAAGACCATCGCCTCGCTCGACCACCTGTCCGGCGGGCGGGTCAGCCTCGGCGTCGGATTCGGCTGGAACACCGATGAACTCGCGCACCACGGGGTGCCTGCCGGCAAGCGCAGGACGGTGTTGCGGGAGCACCTCGACGCGATGCGGGCGATCTGGACCGAGGAAGAAGCCAGCTTCACCGGGGAATTCGTGAACTTCGGCGCCAGCTGGTCGTGGCCGAAGCCGGTGCAGAAGAAGATTCCGGTGGCGCTCGGCGCCGCGGGCGGGGAGAAGTCGTTCGCCTGGCTGGCCAAGCACGCGGACGGGTGGATCACCACGCCCACCGAGGGTGAGCTGGCGCCGAAGATCGAACTGCTGCACCGGATCTGGCGCGAGCACGGCAACGAAGGCACACCCGAGATCATCGCGCTTGCCGGTCGGCCCGACCCGGCGCAGTTGGCACAGTGGGCCGAATTCGGCGTGACCGAAGTCGTTTTCGGGATGCCGGACCGGTCGGCCGAGGACGTGCGCGGCTACCTCGGCAGGCTTGCCGGGAAACTCGGCATCGGGGAGTAGGAACGGGTTTCAGCTGCGGCGCCTGCGGGTGAACAACCACCCGAGGGCAACGCCGAGAATCGCGACAACGCCCGCACCGATCGCGGCGATCGGCAACCAGTTCGTCGAGGACGTGGTGCTCGACTCATCCTGTGCGACAGCATGATCGAGCGGCTTGTCCGGGCGGGGGCCCGCGTTCTCGCCGAGCACGCCGCCGTTCAGCGCGCTCGAGTACACCGGGCCCGGCTCCCGCGCTCCCGCGACGGTGAGATCCAGCCGCACCGGCACCGGCGTGTGCCCCTCCTCGAAGGTCGAACCGAGCTTCACCGCGATGTAGTACCACCCCGCGACCGACTGCTTGCGGACGTCGGCCTGGTCGGCGTCGCGGTTGTGGTACCGGATCGGCACGGTGACCATCGCGGGGTCATTCGACGGCAGCACACCGGCGGTGCCGGTGTATACGTGCGAATCCCAGTCGATTTCGTCACCGAACGGTGAATTCAGGGTGGTGGTGATGTTCGACACGACGTTGAGGCCCTTCGCGCCGTTCTCGTCGAAGTGCACGCGGTACGCCAGCCCCTGTCCCCAGTCCAGCTTGACCCGGTAGAAGAGGTACTCGCCAGGCTGCATGGTGTCGGTGTACCGGCCGCTGCCGTCGAGAGTGGTTGCCACGGTGAATGATCCACCGCCCGGCGCGGGCTTTCCCGGCCCGATGGGTTCGACGAAGGTCGTCGGCGGCAACACCGCGACGGGACCGGGATCGGTCGCCGCCGGCTCGATGCCGACGAGCAGCTCGATCGGCAGCCGGGCCGGAACACCGAGCGAGACCCGCTCCCAGCCGATCGAGAAGTAGTACCGGCCCGCGCCTTTGCACTTGTCCGAGCTGGCGCTACCCGTCGGTCGCTTGGTCGCCCCGTCGAAGGTTTTGCTGATCGTCAGGGCAACACCGTCACTGGAGCGCGACGCCTGCTCGGTCTCGGACGCGTTGCAGTCCTGGCCCTCTCGTCCGAAGACCTGCAGCCGCAGGCTGTTGAAGTCGTCGGAGGCCGAGATGTTGGGCACCCGGGGGAAGGACACGATGCCGCTGAAATACGCGGTGGCGCCTGCCGGTACGTCGACGGCGTAGTAGCGCTTCTCCTTCTGGCCGATGGTGTCCAGGTACTGGCCCGGCGTGGCGGCCGGTGCCTTCTCATAGCTTGCAGCGCCAATGATCGGGGTGCCGGTGGCCTGGTAATTGCGCAGCGCGGCGGTGCTCACGCGCGGCAGAATGCGTTCCAGCGCAGGGCCGTCCGCGGCGTCGTTATAGGTGCCGCCGGTGGCCTGTGCCATGCAGGTGAGTTGGGCGCGCGCCTTGTCGTCGACCGCGAAGCCGATGGCGTGCAGCACCAGATCGATGCCCTGCTTCTTCAATTCCTGTGCCACCGCGCACGGGTCGGGCGGGGCGCAGGTGTCGTCGCCGTCGGAGACCAGCACGATCGAGCGCGGTCCCGGGTTCGGCAGTGTCTGGGCGGCCTGGCGCAGCGCGGCGCCCATCGGCGTCCATCCGCTGGCCTTGATGCCGTCGACCGCGCTGGTGAGCGCGGCTCTGTCCAGGGTGTCGGCCTCACTATTCCATTGTCGAAACGCTTAGCGGCATAAGCGATCGTCCACCCGAGTAAAGGGAAATGGCCCGCGCACAACGGTGTACGCGGGCCATTTATCGCCGGTTCAGCGCAGGTCGCGCCTGCGGAAGGCGACGATGCCCACCGCGAGGAGGGCGCCCGCAATCGCCAGCAGCCAGAGCACCGGAGCGGCCTCGAAGGGTGCGGCGGGCAGCTTCGGCGGGTGGACGAACGGGACCAGGTCGAGCAGCCACTGCGGTGTCCCGTCGAGCGCGCCGACGAAGAACAGGACGATCATGATGCTGAGCACGCCCCAGGCGACCGGAGTGAAGCGGGGGAGCAGCCCATAGATCGCCACCGTCAGTCCGGTGAGCACCCAGACCGCGGGCACCTGCACGAGCGCGGCACCCACCGCATCGCCGACCTTGCCCACCACGTCACCGTCGGACGCGCCGTAAACGACACCGATCGCGAGCCCGGCAAGCACCAGCAGCACCGCGGGACCGAGCAACGCGAAACCGATGTGGCTCAACGCATACCGTTCCCGGCTGATCGAGCCGGACAGCGTGGTCTCGACGCGCTGACTGGCTTCCTCCTCGTGCAGGCGCAGTGTTGCGGAGATGGAATAGGCGGCCGCGCCCGCGGCGAGCAGGGTGATGGCCAGGTCGATGAACGCGTCTTGCAACATCGTCGACCCGCCCATCCTGGTGACCACGTCGGTGACCGACGAGTTCTCGTCGAGCATGTCGCCGACACTCTTCACTGCGCCGCCCATCAGCAGGCCGTACAGCAGGAACCCGATCGACCATGCCACCATCGAGCCGCGTTGCAGGCGCCAGGCCAGTCCCGTCGCGCCGGACAGCGCCGGGGCGGCGGTCGGCGGGCCAGGGCGTTCCGCGAGCAGGCCGGATCCGGTGTCGCGCCTGCTCATCAAGAGATAGGCGGCCGCGGTGGTGAGCGCGGCGAGCGCGAGCAGCGGCAGCAGCACCCACCAGCGTTCCTGGGCGAACGCGCGCAGCTGAATGCACCAGCCCAGCGGCGAGAACCAGGACAGCACACCGTTTCCAGCGTCGCCGATGGCGCGCAGGGCGAACGCCGCGGCCAGTGCGCCGAGCGCGATGCCGCGGGCGATGCGCGCCCCGGTACTCACCTGGGCGGCCATGGCGGCCACGCCGGCCCAGGCCAGGCCGGAGCTCGCCAACGTCGCGCCATAGGCCAGCGAGCCGGTGGCGGACAGATCGTTGCTGTACAGCATTGCGGCGCACAGAATTCCGCTGACCAGACAGCCGACGCCGGTGAGGGTCAAGGCGGCCGTCAGGCCTGCGTAGCGGCCGATGCTGGTGGCGCCGACCAGTTCGGCGCGGCCGGTTTCTTCCTCGACCCTGGTGTGCCGGATGACGGTGAGGATCGTCGCGATCGCGATCATCGCGAAGTACGGTCCCGCCTTCCACAGCGACATCGGGCCGATCTCCGTGCTGAACACCGGGCCGTACATCGCGCGCAGCGCCGGGCTGTCGGTGATGGTCTTCGCGTACCGCGCGAGGTCTTCGGGCGTTCCGTAGACCTTCTTCGTGCTCGCGACATAGAAGGCAGGCAGGACGCCGAACGCGAACACCCACAGCGGCAACACGATTCGATCGCGTCGCAGATACAGGCGCAGCAACTGGCCGGTGCCTGCGAAGTCGTCCGAACCGCGCGTGGCCGGTGCGGCGTAGTGCCTGCCCGCGGTGGCCGTTGTCATGCGCGCACCTTCTCCGCGTCCTTCGCCGCCTGGGCTTCCTGCGCCCCGCCATCGACGTGATAGTGGCGCAGGAACAGCTCCTCGAGGGTGGGCGGCGCACTGGTGAGGCTGCGCACCCCGGTGTCGCCGAGCACCTTGATCAACTCGCCGAGGTGTTCGCCGTCCACCTGGCAGCGCAGGGTCGCACCGTCGCGGTGGATGTCGTCGACGCCGGGGATGCGGCTGAGATCACCTGGGTCGCCGAGCAATTCGGCGGTGATCGAGGTGCGCGACAGGTGCCGCATGTCCGACAGCGATCCGCTCTCCACGGTGCGGCCCGCCCGAATGATGGTCACCCGATCGCACAGCACCTCGACCTCGGAGAGGATGTGGCTGGACAGCAGCACGGTGGTGCCGCGCTGCTTGGCCTCCTCGACGCACTCCCGAAAAACCTGTTCCATCAACGGATCCAAGCCCGAGGTTGGCTCGTCGAGCAGCAGCAGGCGTACGTCGGAGGCGAGCGCCGAGATCAGCGCGACCTTCTGCCGGTTGCCCTTGGAGTAGGTGCGCGCCTTCTTGCGTGGGTCGAGGTCGAATCGCTCGATCAGTTCCTTGCGCCGCTCGGCGTTGATGCCGCCGCGCATCCTGGCGAGCAGATCGATGGTCTCGCCGCCGGACAGCGACGGCCACAGCGTGACATCGCCTGGCACATAGGCGAGTTCGTGATGCAGCGCGACCGCGTCAGCCCACGGATCGCGATCGAAGAGCGTGGCTCTGCCCGAGGTCGCCCGCAGGATGCCGAGTAGCACCCGGATCGTGGTCGACTTGCCTGCGCCGTTCGGCCCGAGAAAGCCGTGGATCTCGCCTTCGCTGACCGCGAGATTCAACCCGTCCAGTGCGGCGACATGGCCGAAAGTCTTACGGAGATCGGTGATTTGAATGACCTCGGACATCAGTGCTCCTTGGTGACAGTGTCCAAAAGCGTGGGGTCGGTGAGTAGGCCCTGGGTGTAGAACTCCAGGGCGGGGGGTGTGAACTCTTCGGTCAGGTCACGAATGGCCTTACGGAAATCGAGCTTTTCGCCGGGCTTCGAATGCAGCTGCACCCAAAGCAGGGTCGCGCCGAGGTTGAGCGTCAACAGGTATCGGGCGCGTGCTGCTGGGTCGCGGCTCGGCTTGATGGCGCCTGCGTCGACGCCCTGCTGGATGTAGACCTCGGCATCGGCGATCATGTGCTCGAACAACGACTCTGCCATCGGACCGCCCGCCTGCAGGCTGCGCACCATGTAGGCGACCAGCGGTCCGTAGACCTCGATCTCGGCGAGGGCGGCCAGCATCCCCTTTGCGACGCTGGGCGCGGTGATCGCCTTGATCTTCTCGTCGTGAATCAGCTGAATCACCCGCTCGTCGCAGGCGGCGCGCAGGCCGTCCTTGGAGCCGAAGTGATGGTTCACCAATCCCGGCGAGACGCCCGCCGCTTTCGCGATGGCACGCACGCCGACCTGGAACCCCTGATCGCCGAAGACCTCGATCGCGGCATCGCGTATTCGTGCCGCGGTGGTCAGATCCGTGGCGGGTCCTTGCGGTAGGGGCTGTTGGTTAAACACATGTTCAATATACTAAACACGCGTTCAAAGCACCACAAGAGCCTGTCCGGAATGTCGTGTCAACAGTCACGGTTTGCTCGGCGTTCTGCGGGCTACTGTCGAGTTATGACTACCGGGACCGCAACAACGGCAGATCAGCTCCGCGCAGCACTCGACGGACCCTGGGGCGAGATCCGGGAACAAGCCCGAATCCAGCTCGCCGACGACAAGTTCGCCGGAGACCCCTATCTCGACTACCAGGCGGCCAGGGCGCGCGTGCTCGAGCAGATGCGGGTCATCGCGACGATGGGGTACGCGGAACGCGGTTTTCGCAGGGAGAACGGCGGCACCAGCGAGCCGGGCGCCGCGGTCACCGGACTGGAGATGCTCGCCTACGCGGATCTGTCGCTGTGGGTGAAGGCGGGCGTGCAGTGGGGGTTGTTCGGCGGGGCGGTGGAGAACCTCGGCACCGAACGACACCGCGACTACATCCACCGGCTGTTGTCGCTCGACCTGCTCGGCTGTTTCGCGATGACCGAGTCCGGGCACGGCAGCGACGTCGCCCAGCTGGAGACCACCGCCACCTACGACGCGGAGACCCAGGAGTTCGTGATCCACTCGCCGACGCCGTCGGCGCGCAAGGACTACATCGGCGGCGCGGCCGAACACGCCAGGATGGCAGCGGTTTTCGCGCAGTTGATCACCCAGGGGGAGGGCCGCGGCGTGCACTGCCTGCTGGTGCCCATCCGGGACGAGAGCGGCGCGGACCTGCCCGGCGTGACCACCTTCGACGACGGGCTCAAGGGCGGGCTGCCCGGTGTCGACAACGGGCGCATCGTGTTCGACCACGTCCGGATACCGCGAGAGAACCTGCTCAACCGGTATGCCGACGTCGCACCGGACGGCACCTACTACTCGGAGATCGAAAACCCGAGCAGGCGCTTCTTCACCACGCTCGGCACCCTGGTGCGCGGGCGGGTCAGCGTCGGCGGTGCGGCCGCCGCGGGCACCAGGGTCGCGCTGAGCATCGCGGTGCGATATGCGTTGAAGCGCAGGCAGTTCGCCGATCCGGACACCGGGCAGGAGACCGTGCTGCTCGACTACCGCAGCCACCAGCGCAGGCTGCTGCCACTGGTCGCCAAGTCCTATGCGCTGGCCTTCGCGCAGAACGACCTGGTCCGGCGGATGCATCTGGTGCAGACCGGCCAGGACCTCAACCCGAGTTCGCAACGGGCACTGGAGAAGCGGGCCGCCGGGCTGAAGGTCGCGCAGACCAGGCACGCCACCCGCGCCATCCAGGAATGCCGCGAAGCTTGCGGCGGCGCAGGATATTTGACCGAGAACCGGCTCGTCACGCTGAAGGCGGACACCGATGTGTTCACCACCTTCGAGGGCGACAACGTGGTGCTCACCCAGCTGGTCGCCAAGGAACTGCTGACCGCGTACTCCGATGAGATCCGCGACCTGGACGCGCTGGGCTGGGTGAAGTTCGCCGCGACCATGGCGGGCGATGAGGTACGCAAGCGTTCCGGTGTGCGGCAGCTGATCCAGCGGCTGCGCGACGGCGCGAACGACACCGTCGACGAGGGCGACCTGTCCCGCCGCTCGGTGCAGCTGCAGCTGTTCGCCGACCGCGAGGACTACCTGGTGCGCACCGCTGGCCACCGGCTGCGCGCCCGCGCCGAGGACACCAGTCCGTTCGAGGCGTTCAACAACGCCCAGGACCACATCCTCACCGCGGGCACCGCGCACATCGACCGGCTGACCCTGGAGGCCTTCATCGAAGGCATTGCCGACATTCAGGATCCGGAGGCGCGCGCCCTTGCCGAAACGGTCTGCGACCTCTACGTGTACTCGACCTTGGAAGAGAATCAGGCCTGGTACATCATGCATCGGTTCATGTCGGTGGAACGCGCGAAGGCGGTGCGTCGCGGCGTGAACGAGCTGGTCGACCGGCTGCGGCCGGAGGCGCTCACCCTCGTCGAGGGGATGGGGGTGCCGGAGTCGATGCTGCGTGCGGCGATGCTCAGCGATGCGAGCGTGTTCGAGCGGGGCTGACCTTGTCCACCGACCAGGTCAGCGCCAGCACCATGGCGATGGCCGCGGCGGTGCCGCCGAGAATGTCGGTGGGCCAGTGATAGTCGAGCCCGATCATGCCGACGGCCGCCGCGAGCAGGGCCACCGCCGTCACGATGAGCGTGCTGAGCCGCGTCCGAACGGACCGGCTCAGCACGAAAAATGTGGCGGCGATCGCGACCAGGTGCACGGTGTGCCCGCTGGGATAGGCGAGGTAATCGTGTAGGTGCCGCTGCCACAACGGTTTCCACACCACAGCGTTCAGGCCTGCGGTGAGTTCCGGCACCACCAGCATGAGGGCGGCGCTGCGCCATTCGGCCCGATAGGCGAACCAGGCGCACGCGAGCAGCAGCAGTGGCATCAGGACGTACCAGTTACTCGGGAAGACCAGCGCGTCATACACGCCGGGCCGGTCGTCGAGGGCTGTGTGGATCCGGGTGACCACGGCACGATCGAGCGCGGTCGGGCCGCCGTCGGCGGGGAACGTCAACGGCAGCGCGGCCGTGACGCCGCAGGCCAGCGCGATGCCGCCGAGGCGGTACGCGTCGCGGCCGAGGACGTCCTGTCGTAGTCCGAGCACGGTCTGACGATAGCCATTGACAAGATCTTGCTAGCCGACCGCGGCGGGTGCGCCGGTCCCGGCGGGAAACCCAATGGTCACTCGACCGAAGCCGGGCAGAATCCTCCGTCGTCGAAAGTGACACCGGCCCAGCTCAACTCGCGGGATCCTGGAATCCTTCGCGACCTCGCACCGGCTTGGTATCGTCGACCTCGATCGGTGAACATTCTGGTTCATCAATCAAAGATCTCGGCTCGGTCGGCCAGGGGGCAACGTGGCTCGGACACAGTGATGTGCGGTCGTCCGATCCGTGGCAGTGACTGAGAGGTGCCCATGGTGGGCGACAACGTCCAGCCCTCGTTGGCCGGGACCTATCGACTTCCGACCATCGTCGGACGCGCCGCCGAACTCGCCGAGCTCGGCAGACTGCTCGACGATCCACGGGTCCGGCTGCTCACGCTCACCGGGACCGCCGGGGTCGGCAAGTCGAGGCTGGCGCGTGCCGCGTTGTCGGACAAGACCTTTCCCGGCTGTCTCGACGCGAAGGTCGATGTCGGCGACTGCCTCGACCGGACCGCCGCGTGGAACGCGGTGCTCGAGGCGGCCAGTTACCGGCCGTTGGCGCCGGCGTACCAGCCGCTCGGCCCGGCCGACGCGCTCGCGGTGCTGGCCGCCCGGATCGGCGGCGGCCGCGCAATCCTGTTGCTGGACAACTGCGATCGGGTGGTCGAACAGATATCCGCCGAGGTGGCATGGCTGCTGGAACGCTGTCCGCAGCTGGTGCTGGTGGCAACGAGTCGCGTCCCGTTCAACCTCTACCGCGAGTGTGTGCTGTGCGTGCGGCCGCTGCAGACCGTCTTCGGTGCAGGCGACTATCTCCCCGGGTCTTCGCCCGGCGCGCGACTACTGCTCGACAGCATCGACAGCCACTACCGCGGCTCGAGTGCGCTGGCGGACCGCTTGGTGATCGACGAAATCGTGAGCGAGCTCGGCGGTGTGCCGCTGGCCATCGAGCTGGCGGCGGGGTCGATCGCCAGGGTCGGCCCGGTGCGCACCCTGCACCGGATAGAGGCGGGCGCCGACCTGCACTCGCCGTCCTTCGTCGATGTGCCTGCGCGGCACCGCACCATGCACGGCGCGGTGGAGTGGGGACTGCACGGTCTCGCCCCCGAGCTGCTCGACCTGATGCTCCGGCTTTCGCTGTATGAGTCCATGCTCGACACCGAAATCGCCTGCCTCGCAGCCGGAGCCACCGAGGAGGAGACCGCGGCCTGGCTCGGCGAGCTGGTGCATCGCAGCCTGCTCGACCATGTCGCCAGCGGACCGAGCGGCCACGGCTACCGGCTGTTTGCTCCGGTGCGGGCCTACTGCCGTCGGACGCTCAGTGCGGATCCGGTACGTGCCAAGGCGATTCGCCAGGACCACGTCGACCGGTTGTGTCAGCTCGCCGAAACCGTCGGGCCGCTGTTCGATCAGCATGCGCACCGCGGCGCGGCACTGGCTGCTGCGGGCAAGCGGATCGTGGATTTCCTTGCCGCACTGCACTATCTGATCGACACCGGGCAGCCGGAGCGGGCCGTCCGGCTGGCCGCTCAGCTGGAGTCGGCGTGGATCCAGCACGGCTTTCAGGCCGAGGTGGAGTCCGTGCTCGCCAAGGCGCTGGAGATGAGCGATCGCGGCACGCTGGCGCCCGGCGTGACCGCGCCGCTGTGCCTCGAGGTGCTCGGCCTCTGGGCCGGACGATCGGGCAGGCTGCGCCGCGCGGTCGCCCTGTTGTCGAATGCCGTTGCCGCATACCGTCGTTTCGACCGGCCGTTGGATGCCGCGCGGGCGGCCGTGCCGCTGGCCGTCGCGTTGATCGCCACCGGCGAGCACGCCGCCGCCACGGAGCTGCTGCGCATCGCGAGCCGTCGCTCCGCCGAGCTCGGCGGACCGTGGCCGATGCGGATCGAGCTGTCCAAGGCGCTGCTTGCCTTCCCGGTGCCGCCGGTCCGGGATGCCAAGACCTGGACGACGATGCGGGACGAGGTGCGGCAGCTGGACAGCACCGCGCGGCTCATCGGCCTGAACACGTTGGCGCGCACCCAGATCGGCCCGCGCACCGCCGACCGCGCCCAGTCGCTGTACCGGGAGAACCTGGCCGACGACGATGTGGCGACGCACGTGCTGCAGACGATCATCGCGGTGGAGGGCTGCGCGCTGGCCTACGACGCGGCGGGGGTGGAGTACGCCGAATACACGCTGACGCTGATGCTGGCCGCCCGCAGGCTCCGCACCGCGCACGGGATTCCGCAACTCGGGCCGGGGGATCCGGCACCGCGCGAATCCGAGCACCGGAACGCCGTGGGGGAGAGCAAGTTCCGAGACATCCAGCGGCTGGCGGGGGAGATGTCGCTGACGGACGTGATCGGCTACGCCCGCACCACTCCGACGCTGCCCGATCCCGACGCCTCGCCGCTGGCCGCGCTCACCAACCGTCAGCGCGAGATCGCAGAGCTGGTGGCGACCGGGATGACCAACCGGAAGATCGCCAGCCAGTTGGGCATCTCGGAGTGGACCGTCGTCAACCATGTGCGCCAGGTGATGTCGAAGCTGGACTGTCCGTCCCGGCTGCATGTCGCCCTGGTGGTGGAACGGTACGCGCAGCCAGGTCCCGACGGTGCAAGCAAGCCGGTGACCGACGACCTGACGCAGACTGCGCTCCCGCAGGCGCGAATCACCGTGCTGCGCAAGGGATGAGCGGCGATCAGGGCCCGTAGGTCAGGATCGCGCTGATCACGAACCACAGCACCCAGGCGAACGCGATGAACATGCCGAGCGCCAGGGTGATCCGCATGAAGGCACGACCGAAGTCCATGTCGCGGGTTTCCCGCGGATACAGCTTCCACGGGCTGTACCAGGGCGTCTCGATCGCGTAGACCGGTCGCTGCGCCTCCCGCTCAGCCTGCGCCAGTTCTTCGGCATATGCCTCGGCCTGCGCCTGGTTGGGGCCGCCGTGCCACAGCGTGATGTCGATCGGGCCGAGGAAGCCCTCGTTGAGCAGTTCCTGCGGGGCGGGCAGGTAGGGCAGGATGCCGAGGCCGCGGAAGGCGACCGCGACGTCGTTGGCCGTCCACAGGTGCTTTTCCTGCTCGGCGAGCGCCTCGAAGTAGTGCTTCAGCCTGCCGGGGTCGTCGCCGAGGATCACATCGAAGCTCGGGTCGCTCCAGGCCTGCTGGATCTTCAGCTCGGCGCCGCGCAGCGGGACCACCAGGGCGAGGCCGTGCACCGCGCGCTGGCCGAGCCCGCGTGCGGCGAGCCAGTTCTGCAGGGCGAAGGTGTGTTCGCGGGACTTCTCCAGCGGGGTGCGCCGATCGCGGCCCTCCATCGCGGCCGGGTCGCCGTTGATCGTCCACTGGCCGTTGAGCGGGATCTCCAGCACGCCGTCCTGCCTGGCCACCAGCGCCTCGGCCTCGATCACCACGCAGCTGGTCGGCGTCCACACCACCGCGTCGAACTGATGCAGCCGATCCTTGTGGAAGAGGCTGCAATTGATCGTGGCGACGCCGTGCGGACTGCCCGGATCCTTCCAGGTGCGCAGCCAATCGATCAGCGCCCGCTCGGCATTGGTGCCTGCGGCATTCTGCACTCGCACGAGCATTGGCGACCCGCCCTTCACGTCGACACTCGACACCTCAGGATACGAGGTGTGTCGCGGAGTTCGTCGCGCCCGTGGGAAGTGTCGGCGTGTTGATCAAGTCTGCGCAGACTTGGGAAGTGTGCTCGCAGCTGATACACCCGCCAGCAGCGGGTGCGCTCAGTCCGGCTGTTCGGCCGCGATCTTGCCTGCCTGCACCGCCTTGACCAGCACGGCATGGTCGTTTTCGGTGCGGTCGGCGTAGCGGACGGCGAAGCGCGCCACCGCGTCGTCGAAGCGCTCGTCGTCGCCGAGATAGCCCGCGAGCAGGCGCGGGTCCAGCGAGCGTGAGTGCGCACGAGCCAGCAGTGCGCCCGCGAGCCTGCCGTAGTCGTCGAGGTCGGCCGCGGAGAGTGCGGCAGGGTCGATGCTGCCCTTGAGATTACGGAATTGCCGCACGATGAACGGCAATTCGGTGCTGTCGCCCGCGATGTCCACGCTCGTCCAGCCGAGCAGGATGTCGGTCTCGGACTGAACCAGCCTGGCGCCCTGCACGATTCGCTCACCCTCGTGTCGCACCGGCGGCGCGGGCAGGTACGGGCGCAGTGCCGACGGATTGGCCTGCTTGATCTGCAGCACCAGATTCTCGCCCTCGTTGCCGTGCAACAGCGCGACATAGGTGTGCAGGCCGACGCTGCCGGTGCCGACGATCCGAAAAGCGACATCGGACACCGCGAATCGGGTCAGCAGGGTGCGCCGCGACTCGCGCAGGGTATCGGCATACCGCCCGAGGCCGTCCACGATCGCCGCCTCGACCCGGTCGTCGACGGGCGTGAGAATCGGTGGGTCGCTGATGAATCGGTGTTTGCGGATGTCGGTCTCGTGATCATCGAGATGTTCGGTCCATTTGGCGACGACCTTGGCGCTGGTGTTCTTGCGCGCCTTCTTCGCGGCCTTCTTGAAGTCGTCGATCAGATCGTGGGCGGCGGCCTTGCTCAGCACCGACTCGTCGGGCAGCGCACTCCACGATTCCAGGAACGGCTGCTCGGCCAGTTTGCCTGCCGCCAGCCGGTAGGTGCGGGCGGCATCGTGGGCCGCCCTGCGGCAATCGTCCTCGCCCGCACCGCTTTCCCGGCCCGCCAGCACCAGGCTGGCCGCCAACCGGTCCAGATCCCACTCCCACGGGCCGACGATGGTTTCATCGAAATCGTTGATGTCCATGATGATTTCGCCGCGTGGCGTGCCGTACAGGCCGAAATTGGCGGCGTGCGCGTCGCCGCAGAGCTGGGCGGTGAGCCCGGTATCGGGTCCGCCCGCGAGATCGGCGGCCATCAGGCCCGCCGCGCCACGGTAGAAGGTGAACGGCGAGGCCATCATCCGGCCGACCCGCAGCGGAAGCAGGTGCGGCAACCGGCCCGCGTTGCTCGCCTCGATGAACTCGAGCACATCGGGGCGACGTGCGCCCTCGGCCGCCCGGTCCCTGGCGTCGAGCGGAACTCGCTCGCGTAATTCCTGACCGCGCGCCAGCACCTGCGCGGAAGGAACGTAGGTGCGGAGGTCGATACCACTGTCTGACACAACAACCGACGCTAGCGGTTTCCGGCCCCCGCGGTGGTGTCGATTCCGCCACGTTCACGGGGGCGCGGATATACCGCTGAGACTTTCAGTTGGCGGGCACAGGTGGCACGACTGGCGTGATCGGCAGCCGCAGCGCGCCCGACGCGGTCGCGGGCACCACCGGCCGCTGCGGCGCGACCGGGGTGATGCGCTGGTACGCGGTGCCGAGCTCCGGACGCGGGTCGGCCTCGTTCTTGTTGGGCCA
Organism: Nocardia sp. NPDC049149; assembly: GCF_043197455.1. Taxonomy (NCBI): domain Bacteria; kingdom Bacillati; phylum Actinomycetota; class Actinomycetes; order Mycobacteriales; family Nocardiaceae; genus Nocardia; species Nocardia sp. NPDC049149. The sequence goes on along the minus strand of NZ_JBICTD010000017.1, from coordinate 48,294 downwards.
GAACGCCATTGCCCGCTCCGCCTGCGCGGTGATGGTGAGCGACGGATTGACGCCGAGGTTGGCGGTCACCGCCGAGCCGTCGGCGACATGCAGGCCAGGGTGGCCGAACACCCGCTGGTAGGGGTCGACCACGCCGGTGTCCGCGGTATCGCCGATCACGCAGCCGCCGATGTAGTGCGCGGTCGCCGGGATGTTGAACACGTCCATCACCAGCCCCTGCACATCGCCGTTCACCTTCTCGCCGAACCGGCGCCCGATGTCGTGTGCCAGCGGAATCCAGGTCGGATTCGGTTCGCCGCTGCCCTGTTTCGTCTTCAGCAGCCCGCGCCGCCGGAAGGAGGTCAGCGAATTGTCCAGCGACTGCATGACGAGCAGGATCACCGACTTCTCCGAGGCGTGCCTGGCGTTGAGGCTGCGCAGGAAGACCATGGGGTGCAACACCATCGCCAGCAGGAAGCGAAGGAAGCGGAACGCGCCGCCGTCGATGATCGGCGCGGACAGCGGGAACAACGCGTTCTGCCCCTTGCCGTAGTGGCAGACCTCGATGTGGGTGTCGTCGGCCGGGTGGATCGAGGAGGTGATCGCGATGCCCTCGGCGAAGTCCTTACGCGAGCGGCTCACCACATTGAGGATTGCCTCGGAGTTGCTGCGGGTCAGCTCGCCGAGTCGGGGCGAGAGCTGCGGCAGCACCTTCTCGTCGCGCATCTTGTGCAGCAGCTTCTGGGTGCCGAGTGCGGCGCCGGCGAACACCACCTGCTCGGCGGTGAAGGTCCGGCGCTGCTTGCGGATCCAGCGGTCCGAGCGCTCGGTGTCGACGGCGTAGCCGCCGTCGGGCAGCGGGCGCACCGCGGTGGCCGTTGTCAGCGGATGCACCGCGGCGCCTGCCTGTTCGGCCAGGTAGAGGTAGTTCGTGGTGGTCGTGTTCTTGGCGTTGTTCGGGCAGCCGGTGAAGCAGCGCGCGCAGTGCACGCAGCCGCGCCTGCGCGGGCCGACGCCGCCGAAGTACGGGTCGTCGACCTCGGTGCCCGGGTCGCTCTCGTTGAAGAAGACGCCGACATTGGTCGGATGGAAGGTGTGTGCGACGCCGAGATCGTCGGCGATCTCCTTGATCACGTCGTCGGCCGGGGTCATCCTCGGGTTCGGCGCCACGCCGAGCATCCGCTGTGCCTGGTCGTAGTACGGCGCGAGCTCGGCCCGCCAGTCGGTGATGTGCGCCCACTGCTTGTCGGTGTAGAAGTCGGGCAGTGGTTCGTACAGCGTGTTGCCGTAGATGAGCGACCCGCCGCCGACGCCTGCGCCGGAGAACACCGCGCACTTGCCGAGGATGCTGATCCGTTGCGGGCCGGTCAGGCCGAGCCGCGGCGCCCAGATCGATTTGCGCACATTCCAATTCGTGTTCGGAATGGTGTCGGCGTCCCAGCGTCTGCCCGCCTCGAGCACCCCGACCCGATATCCCTTCTCGGTCAGCCGAAGCGCGCTCACGCTACCGCCGAATCCGGAACCGATCACCACCACGTCGTAGTCGAATGTGGGCATGACTTCCTCTCATCACCGGCCACCAGGGCTGACGGCACCGACAGTGAGATGATTTCATACTCATTCTGTCAGGTCGATGGTGTGGCTCAGGCCATCGTCGCACGCTGATATCGAGCGCGAATATAGAAAAAAGGCCGCGTCTGGATGGCGTCGACCGGGGTCGGTGCGGTAAGCACGGGGCGTGACAACCGAATCGGGCACGACGGAACCGGAGGAGCGCGCCGAGACCGGCGGCGTGCTCGGCGGCGTTTTCGCCGACCGCATCCTCACCGTCCCGAATGTCCTGAGTGTCGTTCGCCTGCTCGGCGTTCCGCTGTTGGTGTGGTTGCTGCTGGTGCGGCACGCCGACGGCTGGGCGTTCACCCTGCTGATCCTCAGCGGCGTCACCGACTTCCTCGACGGCAAGCTGGCCAGGCTGCTCGATCAGTCCTCGCGCCTCGGCGCCCTGCTCGATCCGTTCGTGGACCGGCTGTATCTGGTGACCACGGTGGCGGCCTTCTTGATTCGCGGCATCATCCCGTGGTGGGTGGTGGCGATCCTGCTCGGCCGCGAACTGGTGCTGACGCTGACGCTCGTCATCTACAAGCGCCGCGACCTGCCGCCGCCCGATGTCATCTATCTGGGCAAGGCGGCCACCTTCGCGTTGATGTCCGCATTGCCCTGGTTGCTCGCCGGAGAAATGGACTGGCCGCTCGATGGTTTCGGACGGGCCTTCGGCGGGGCACTACTGGTCTGGGGTACGACGGTGTATGTATGGACCGGCGTGCTCTACACCGGTAAAGCCATCGCGGTCGCGCGGTCGATACCGGCTGTGCCACACCAGTCCGCGTAGTCGGCAGCGTCGGGTCGAACGATCGTCCGAACCTCGCATAGAGTTGCGCCCACACGATCACAACGGAAAGGACGGACGGCCTGTGACCCAGACCCCCGAGGATCTGCGCTACACCGAAGAGCACGAGTGGGTGAAGCGGATTGCCCCCACCCGGGTTCGGGTCGGCATCACCGATTACGCCCAGTCTCAACTGGGTGACGTTGTGTTCGTGCAGCTGCCCGAAATCGACAAGGATGTTGCCGTCGAGGAGAGCATCGCCGAGGTCGAATCGACCAAGAGCGTGTCCGACATCTACGCGCCGCTCGCGGCGAAAGTTGTTGCGGTGAACGAGGAATTGGTGCAGCAGCCGGAGACGCTGAACACCGACCCGTACGGTGACGGCTGGCTGTTCGAGTTGGAGGTCGCTGACGCCGCAGGCCTCGACGCGACACTCGGTGAACTGCTGGATTCGGCAGGTTATCAAGGAGTTATCGGGGGCTGAATCAGCCTTCCCGGTTCTACCTGCACGGGCACGCCCTGGCAGGGTACGGTCAATGCCAACAGATGCACCGGCAGTTCTTGCCGGAAGTCTAGGGACTCGACGGCAGGTCGTGGTGCCACAGGTATCACCTGCTTGCATGGATAATCAGGTTCGAGGAGGAGAGAAACGGTGAGCGAGAACAATGACCCGGGTTACGGGGAGAGCGCGGCCGAGACGACGTCGGTCTTCCGCGCGGATTTCCTGAACGAGGTCGACGCGTCGCGCTCCGGAGAGCCGACCGGTGAACAGCCGGTCCAAGGGGTCGAGGGTCTGCCCGTTGGTGCGGCCCTCCTGGTCGTGAAGCGTGGCCCGAACGCGGGCTCGCGGTTCCTGCTGGATCAGCCGACCACGTCGGCCGGCCGCCATCCCGACAGTGACATCTTTCTCGACGACGTCACCGTCAGCCGTCGGCACGCCGAGTTCCGTCAGGACGACGATTCGTTCCAGGTGGTCGATGTCGGCAGCCTGAACGGCACCTATGTGAATCGGGAGCCGGTGGACTCCTCGGAACTCCAGAACGGCGACGAGGTACAGATCGGCAAGTTCCGCCTGGTGTTCCTCACCGGGCCGCGGGCACAGGTGAGCGATTCGTCTGCGGGTGCGGGAAGTCTATGAGCACGCGACGCTGGGTCTTCGCACACAGTGAAGGGCTCGGGGTCAGTGGCATGACGGATTCGGCGCTGTGACCGGCGCGGCGCAGTGGGCACGCGGAGGCATGTCGATCGGCTCCGTGCTCGACCTGTTGCGTCCAGACTTTCCGGATATCACCATCTCGAAGATCCGCTTCCTGGAAGCGGAGGGCCTGATCCGGCCGGAGCGCACGCCCTCGGGCTATCGCAGATTCTCCGTCGCCGACTGTGAACGGCTCCGGTTCGTCCTGACCGCGCAACGCGATCAGTACTTGCCGCTCAAGGTGATCAAGGAACAACTAGAAGCGATCGACAGCGGTGCGGCGACGCTCGGAGTGCGGGAAGCCCGCGCCCGAGCGCACGCCGGCCGTCCCGGTGGCTCGGAGTCGGCAGTCGACTCCGAGCACCAAGCCGCGCCCGGCGGGAACAGAAACGGCGCCGCCGCGCCGAGGAGGCTCGGCGTGGTGCCCAGCGAAATTTCCCCCGACGATCTGCGTTTCGATCACGAAATCCGGCTCACCCGCGCGGATTTGCTCGCCAAGGCCGAGATCGACGACGCCTTCCTCAACGATCTGATCCGGGCCAATCTCATCACCCCCGGCGCCGCAGGCTTTTTCGACGGCGACGCGGTGACGCTGGCCAAGACCGCCAAGGCGATGGCCGAATTCGGTTTGGAGGCACGGCATCTGCGTGCGTTCAAGCTGGCCGCGGACCGGGAGGCCGCGCTGGTCGCGCAGATCGCCGCCCCGATCGCGAAGAGCAGAGACGCGGGGGCGCGCGCCAGGGCCGAGGAAACGGTGCGCGAGCTGGCGGCGCTGTCGCTGACACTGCACGCGTGTCTGGTGAAGTCGTCGGTGCGGACGTCGCTGGGCGGCTGAGCATCCCGCCGAATAACCGGTCTGCAATCTCCGCCATGTTTCGGTCGTCCAACACGCCGATTTCGGCTGTGCACACCGATCGCTGCACCCGCCCGCGTTCGCCTAGACTCGTGGTACGGCGAGCTCTGCAGCAGTCATGCCGGGCGGCCGGCGAGTATGGGAGGCAGTGCGATGAGTGAGCGTAGCGAGCGAACCATGTCACAGCGTGCATCGCGCATGCCGAGGTCGAGTGAGGCGCAGGCATGAGCGAACGAAGTGAGCGAATCATGTCACAGCGTGCTTCGCACATGACGGAGCTGAGCGCCAGCGAGGCGGAGTCATGAGTGAAATGCGTGTGATCGGTATTCGTGTCGAGCAGCCGCAGAACCAGCCCGTGCTGCTGCTTCGCGAGGTGTCGGGGGACAGGTATCTACCGATCTGGATCGGGCAGGCCGAGGCCACCGCGATCGTGCTGGAACAAGAGGGGGTCACGCCGATCCGGCCGCTGACCCACGATTTGATCAAGATCCTGATCACCGAGCTCGGGCACACCCTGAAGGAAGTGCGCATCGTCGACCTGCAGGAAGGCACCTTCTACGCGGATCTGGTCTTCGAGAACGATCTGCACATCTCGGCGCGGCCGTCGGATTCGGTAGCGATCGCCTTGCGGGTGGGTTGCCCGATCTACGCCGAGGAGCCGGTGCTCGAGGAAGCCGGGCTGGTCATGCCGGACGAGCGCGAGGACGAGGTCGAAAAGTTCAAGGAGTTCCTGGAATCGGTCTCGCCCGACGATTTCAAAGCCACCGACAGCTGAACTAGAGGTCGAGACTTTACCCGCGCGTCGCGTTTGGCCCGACGATGGTGCTCCCCTGACAATCAGGGGGAGTAATCTCGATAGTTGGGCCACGTCCGTTTTGGCCAGGTTGCAGGGTTAGTGGCATCGCAGTAGGTCGAAACGGAGCCGGGTCATCGATGAGGGCTAGCCGTCGGCGAAGCAAGGGAGTGGTCAGTGGCAGAGCAATCGCAGGATGTGGTACAGCCAGGCCTGTTCCCGGACGACTCGGTTCCCGACGATCTAGTCGGCTACCGAGTACCAAGCGCATGCCAGGTGGCCGGGATCACCTACCGGCAGCTCGACTACTGGGCACGCACCGGATTGGTGGTGCCTTCCATCCGCAGCGCGGCAGGCTCGGGGAGCCAGCGGCTGTATTCCTTCAAAGACATTCTCGTCCTCAAGATCGTGAAGCGGCTCTTGGATGCGGGCATCTCGCTGCAGAACATCCGGATCGCCGTCGATCATCTGCGTAGCCGTGGCGTGCAGGATCTCGCGGGCATCACGCTGTTCTCCGACGGCACCTCGGTGTACGAGTGCACCTCGGCCGAGGAGGTAGTTGATTTACTGCAGGGCGGGCAGGGCGTCTTCGGCATCGCCGTCAGCGGTGCCATGCGTGAACTCACCGGCGCCATCGCCAACTTCCCGGCGGAACGCGCGTCCGCGGTGACCGAGCGGCCGGAGGACGAGCTGTCCTACCGGCGCAAGGCACGGATGAACCGCAAGACCGGTTAATAGTCAGACCAACGAACACAGCATCCCGCCTCCCCGTCACACAGGGTAGCGGGGTGTTGTGCTTTGTGGCACTTGGTTTTTGATGCGCAGGGGGAGGGGGCACCTCTGGCGGGCGCGTCGGGTCGAGCCTGCGTCTGTTGTCGTGCCGGTCGAGTCCCCGGTGTCGTGCTGGTCGATCTACGAATACACATGATGTTAGGTAGATATGCGCATCAAACGATGCATCTCTTCATGGACGAGTTCGCGATGGACCCCACGTGACCAGCGCGACACAGCCGGGAGGGGACCAGTGCCGCGTTCGGGCGTGGCGTCGGCATAAACTGGTGGCGCGCCAACGCCGTGCGGGAGAGTCCCGGGTTCGACCAGAGTCCGGGCGCCGAAGGAGCAGCACCTCCCCGTCAATCTCTCAGGCACAAGGGACCGTGCGGGCTTGGGCGCCTCTGGAAAGCGGTGGCTTCGAGCTGCCCGCCCATGGGGAAAGGGATGTCGATCGACACCCGAATCTCTCAGGCGCCCACGACAGAGGGGGAGGGCTGGTACCTGTCGACACCCGCGTCGACCCGCCCGACCCATGGGAGCTTGCCGTGACTCGTTCATTTGCCGATCGTCATATCGGACCAGATCGGGACGAACTCGCCCGGATCTTGGACGTCGTCGGCGTCGGCTCGCTCGACGAGCTCGCCACGAAGGCCCTGCCCGCCAGCATCCTGGACGGGACCGGCCTCGCCGGATTGCCGCCCGCGGCAACCGAACACGAGGTGCTCGCCGAGCTTGCCGCGCTCGCGCACTCGAACACGGTGGCCACCTCGATGATCGGGCTCGGCTACTACGACACGTTGACGCCGCCGGTGCTGGTGCGCAACCTGCTGGAGAACCCGGCCTGGTACACCGCGTACACGCCGTACCAGCCGGAGATCAGCCAGGGCAGGCTCGAGGCGCTGCTCAACTTCCAGACCATGGTGTCGGAGCTGACCGGGATGGACGTGGCGAACGCGTCGATGCTGGACGAGGCCACCGCCGCAGCCGAGGCGATGACCTTGCTGCAGCGGGCGAGCCGGTCCAAGTCGAACCGGCTTGTGCTCGACACCGATCTGTTCCCGCAGACCAAGACGGTGCTCACCACCCGCGCGCAGCCGCTCGGGATCGAGCTCGTCACAGCCGATCTGTCCGCGGGGGAATTGCCGGAGGGTGAATTCTTCGGTGTGCTGGTGCAGGCGCCCGGCGCCTCCGGCCGGGTAGTGGACTGGACGTCGCTGATCTCCGCGGCGCACGAGCGCGGGGCGTTGGTCGCGGTGGGCGCGGACCTGCTGGCGATGACGCTGATCGCCTCGCCGGGCGATCAGGGCGCCGACGTGTGCTTCGGCACCAGCCAGCGTTTCGGTGTGCCACTGGGATTCGGTGGCCCGCACGCGGGGTATCTGGCAGTGCGCACGGCGTATGCCAGGCAGCTGCCAGGCCGCCTGGTCGGCGTCTCGGTGGACGCGGACGGCGATGTCGCCTACCGGCTCGCGCTGCAGACCCGTGAGCAGCACATCCGGCGGGAGAAGGCCACCTCCAACATCTGTACCGCCCAGGTGCTGCTCGCCATCGTCGCGGCGATGTACGCGAGCTACCACGGCGCGGACGGGCTGCGGGCGATCGCGCGCAGGGTGCACGGGCATGCCGCCGCGATCGCGGCGGGGCTCGACGGTGCGGTCGTACATGACAGCTTCTTCGACACGGTGCTCGCGCACGTGCCCGGCGGCGCGGAAGCCGTTGTCGCCAAGGCGAAGTCGAGCGGCATCAACCTGCGCCTGGTCGACGCCGATCATGTCGGCATCGCGTGCGACGAGGCGACCACCGCCGCGCACGTCGCCGCGGTGCTCGAATCCTTCGGCACCACATTGTCTTCCGAGCAGCCCGAGCCTGCGCCGGTCGCCGCGATCGAGACCCGCACCTCCGCGTTCCTCGAGCACTCGGCGTTCACCAAGTACCACACCGAGACCGCCATGCTGCGCTACCTGCGGTCGCTGTCCGACAAGGACATCGCGTTGGACCGCAGCATGATTCCGCTCGGCTCCTGCACGATGAAGCTCAACGCGACCGCGGAGATGGAAGCCATCACCTGGCCGGGCTTCGCCCGGGTGCACCCGTACGCACCGGAGGCGGACGCGCCGGGCATCCTGCAGGTGATCACGGATCTGGAGCAGTGGCTTTCGGACATCACCGGGTACGACTCGGTGAGCCTGCAGCCGAACGCGGGCAGCCAGGGCGAGTACGCGGGCCTGCTGGCGATCCGGCGCTACCACCTGGATCGCGGTGACACGCACCGGGATACCTGCCTGATCCCGTCCAGCGCGCACGGCACCAACGCGGCTTCCGCGGCGATGGCCGGGCTGCGCGTCGAGGTGGTCAAGTGCCGCGACAACGGCGACGTCGACCTGGACGACCTGCGCGCCAAGATCGCCGACCACGCCGACCGGCTGGCCTGCATCATGATCACCTACCCGTCCACGCACGGCGTGTACGAGCACGAGGTCGCCGAGCTGTGCGCGCTGGTGCACGACGCGGGCGGTCAGGTGTACGTCGACGGCGCGAACCTGAATGCCCTTGTCGGGCTTGCCCGTCCGGGCCGGTTCGGCGGCGACGTCAGCCACCTGAACCTGCACAAGACCTTCTGCATCCCGCACGGCGGCGGCGGACCGGGTGTCGGCCCGGTCGCGGTGCGCTCGCACCTGGCGCCGTACCTGCCCGGCGATCCGCTGGAGATCGACTCGCACGCGGTGTCGGCGGCCAAGTACGGTTCCGCGTCGATCCTGCCGATCACCTGGGCCTACATCCGGATGATGGGTGCGGACGGCCTGCGCGGCGCGACGCTGACCGCCATCGCCTCGGCCAACTACATCGCGCGCAGGCTCGACGAGTACTTCCCGGTGCTCTACACCGGCGAGCACGGCATGGTCGCGCACGAGTGCATCCTCGATCTGCGGGAGATCACCAAGCAGACCGGCGTCACCGTCGACGATGTGGCGAAGCGGCTCGCCGACTACGGTTTCCACGCGCCGACCATGAGCTTCCCGGTGGCCGGCACGCTGATGGTCGAGCCGACCGAGAGCGAAAACCTCGCGGAACTGGACGATTTCATCGAGGCGATGATCGCGATCCGCAAGGAGATCGATCAGGTCGCCGCCGGCGTCTGGCCGGTCACCGACAACCCGTTGCGCGGGGCGCCGCACACGGCGGCCAGCCTGGTCGGCGAGTGGGCGCACCCGTACAGCCGGGAAACCGCGGTCTACCCACGGGGTCTCGGGCATGCGCGGCCGAAGGTGTGGCCGCCGGTGCGGCGCATCGACGGTGCCTATGGCGACCGGAACCTGGTCTGCTCGTGCCCGCCGCTCGAGGCGTACGCCGACTGAGCGGTACCGGCTGAGTGCGGAAAACGCTCGGCGCTGAAGAGATTCACGCCGAGTGTCTCAGTCCCGACGGATCTAGCGCTGAAATATCAAGCGCCGCACCGTGAAGTGCCCTCCCGCCGAGATCGGTGGGAGGGCACTTGCGTGTGATCAGGGGTGGTGCTTGCGGGGATCAGGGTGCGGTGAGTGCCTGGACGACGGCGGTCCCGAACTTGAGGTCGTTCGAGGTGGGCAGGCGAGTGTAGGTGCCGCCGGTCTGCTCCGAGATGGCTTGCAGCGTCTGGGTTCCGGTGCCGCCGATCACGATGATGTCGATGCGGACGGGGTGGGTTTTGTCGATGGCCGCGGCGATGTCGGCGGCGAGCTTGGCGCCGGTGACGGTCGAGTCGTCGTCGGGACCGTCGGTGATGAGCAGCACCGAGTTGGTGCGGCTCGCGGTGTATCCGGCGATCGCGTTCTTGAACGCGGCCAGCAAGGTGGGATAGGCCTGATCGGCGCGCAGGTCGCTCGGCTGGACGTCGTCGAGCGCGTTGCTGATCTTGGTGCGCTGGTCGGTGGTGAGCGGCGCGGTGGCCGCCTGCACCTTGTACGGCTTGGTGCCGTCGAGGTTCTTGCCGTAGGTCCAGATGCCGAGGCCGAAGTCGGGTGGCATCACGGCCATCGTCGAGTTGACGGCGCCGATCACGTTCGCGAGCCGGGTCAGCGTGCCGTCCTTGGTGGCCATGGAGGCCGAAACATCCAGCAGGACAGTGGAGTGCACGCCGAGCACCGGATTGGCCATGATGTCGCGCACCTTGTCGAGTGCGGCCTTCTGCGGTGGCGCTGCGGCGATCGGCGCGGCGCTGAACCCGGCCGCGGTGAACGCCTGCGCTTGTTCGGGCGCGCGTAAGAAGTCGGCGAAGAGTCCACCGATGAGGTTCTGCGTCTTGTCCACCCACGGTCCCGACATCAGCGCGGCCGGGTGATCGGCCACCGGGCCCACTCCCGCCGGTCGGTAAATGGCCAGCGCCGGTTGGGTTTTCACCTGTTGCTCGGTGGCGGCGACGGCGTGCACGGCGGCGGCTTCCGGCGGGCCTGCGAGGGTCGCGAAGGCGGCGGCGGTATCCGGTTCCTCGGGTGCGTCGGCGGCGAGCCCGGAGATCGCCGAGACGACCTGGCCGGATTGGGCGGCCTGCTCGCTCAGCGGTTCGGTGCCCGAGATCGCGGAGCCGACGGCGGCGGCCGCGGCGAGCGTGGCATCGCCCGCCGGTAACGCCATCTTCAGCCCGCCCCAGCCGGGCAGGCCGATATCTTTGAGCGAACCCTGTTGCAGGCGTGGCAGATCCGACCAGGAGACCTTGGCCTCGTCGAGGGCGCCACGCAACGGTTCCGGCACGGCGAGCACGATCGGGCTCACCGCGATCGGCGCCGGGTTGCCCTCGATCACGCCGGGCACCCGCATGGCTTCGATCGAGCGGGTCGAGTCGGGGATCCACAGCACCGGCTGCGGGCCGAGGGCCTGATCCCATGGTTTGCCGCTGGTGAAGGCCGCGACGATGGCCGAGGAGGGTCGCGCGGTCACCGCGACCTTGGCGCAGTGATCGCGGACGCGCGGGTTGGTGGCGTTGTACCGGTCGGCGGCGGCCCGTATCTGGGTGGCGATGTCCGGATCGGCCGTGACGTAGAGCGTCGCCGGGCCGGAGACGCACTCGGCGGCCGCTGCGCTGTCCTCATTGGCCGCGCGGTCGCGGAGTTGAAACCAGGTGACGACGCCCGCGACCAGCAACACAACGGCTAACACGGCGAGAACCGGACCTTTGCTGACTCCTCGGGACCTGGCTCCGCTGCGATGAGTGCCCACGCAGCACAGTGTATGTTCACCTGCGGTTTGCGGGCTCGGCGAGTGGCGCGTGCCGTGCGCGGCACGCCGACACGAAACGCCGCCGTGCCCCTGCGGACACGGCGGCGGTCGCTACGGGCGGATCAGCTGCCCTCGGTCGAACTCGTGGCCACCCCACACCCCGGACTGGCCGGTGCTGGCCGCGAATTCACCGCAGGCCACCCGGATGGGGCAGCCCGCGCAGACTTCGCGCGCGTACTCGAAGTCCTGCGACGGGTACGGGAACCAGGCCTCGTGATGCGGGTCACCCCGGCAGGCCGCCCGATGCCACTCGCGGGAATCCGAGAGTGGGAGCAGCTCGGCCAGGGTCAGGTCCACCACGGCGGTGGTGTCGGTACGAACGCTCATCGCGATCTCTCCTTTCTCGGATCGGTTCAGGTCGCGGCGGCGAGTTGCTGCCAGACCCTGCGCTGTTGCTTGGCCCGGTGGTTGGGCGCCTTCGGCTGCCAGAGCAGCCGCATGCCCGCCTCTTCCGGGGTGCGGTCGGCCTTGGCGGTATTGCACGGACCGCAGCAGGCGACGAGGTTGGCCCAGGTGTTCGGGCCGCCCCGGCTGCGCGGGCGGATGTGGTCGACGGTGCGGGCCCAGGCGGCGCAGTAGCCGCACCGGTGCTTGTCGCGGCGCAGCACGCCGGCCAGGGTCGCCCGGCTCTCGTCGTTGACCCGGCCGGTGTGCTCGATGTACACGTAGTGCCGTAGCCGAATGGTTTCCGGGAGTAGCACTTCGACGCGCTGGGAGCGAACGAGGAAGTGCGGCGCCCGGTCGGCGATCGACTCCGCGGTTCCGGCCATCAGCAACACGACGGCCCGGTCGGCGCTGATCTCGTCGAGCGCCTCGTAGGAGGCGTTGAGCACCAGCACCGGGGTGTGTATCCAGTTGTCTGCGGTGAGTGCCGCGGATCTGGCGGCATGGCGGAAGGTCATGGGAATCACCATGTTTCGGGAAAGTCGAGCGAGAAAGGGGAGGGCGGGTCAGTGACCGGCCTGGAGGTGGCTGTCGTCGCATGCTGGGCTCTGCTTTCGGCCTGATGCGAGTTTGTCCATCGACAACCGTTGCGTAGCATCGGCATTCGCTCGAATCGCAGCGTTCGGGATCATTCGCCACCTCCTCCTTTCCACCTGCTCGTTCGACCACCGTTACTCGGTGATCATCGTCGAATTCCATGGTGACATAACGGACCCGCCGCTGTCGGGTCATTTATTTCGGGCCGGCCCGAGGCGACCTTCGATCCGGCCCGTCGGGTCAGGTGTAGCGCAGCGTGGCCGCGCCGAACGAGACGTGGAAGCGTTCGCACCAGATCGACACGCTGGTCAGGGTGCCGAGGTCGACGTCGGCGGCGACAGGGTAGTTCTGGCTGCCCTTGTTGCCCTTCAGGCTGCCGAGGTCGGTGTGCTTGCCGTCGTCGAAGAGGAACCAGCCTGCCTTGCCCTCGACCACCGGTGCGTCGGTGAGCCAGACGTGCAGCGCGGGTCCGTCGGAGGTGTCGAGGTCTTCGAGCCGCAGCACTCGGTTGCCGTCGGGCAGTTGCAGGATCCGCACGCTGCCCGAGGTGTCGTGTTCGTGCGAGACGAAGGTGCCGGTGGCGAGGACGCGCGGTTCTTGCGCGGTGCCCACGGGCGGTGCGGCGCCGTTGGAGTGCGCGACAGTCGGTGCCGCCTCGACGACGGTGGTGTTGGTGAACAGCCGCCACGGCTGGGTGAGCGCCAAGCCGACGCCGAGCCCGAGCACGAGCAGGACTGCCAGCGTCCAGGTGATCGGGGAACGCGCGATCCTGCGTACGGACACCATGGCTGCTTGCTCCTTCGACGGTTCGCGGCTGTCGGACCGGGCGGCCGACGACTTCAACGGTAGGGCCGGCCGTTCGGAAAAGGCCCCGGGAATGTGTGACGAAATCGGGACGGCCGGAGTCGGGGAGTGGGTTGGGCCCCCATTGGATTATGGGGGCGGCGGGGTTCGGTGTTAGCCGTTCGGCGTGTGTCCGAGCAGGACTCGCCCGGAGAACCGGGTCTGCTTGGCCCTCGGCAGCGGATGGAACAGGCAGCCGTGCACGTCGCGGTAGCGCATCTCCAGCTCGCAGTGTCGCGAATAGCCCAGTCCGCCAACGGTTTCAATCGCAATGCGGACGGTGTTGAGGAGTGCTTCGGCGGCGGCGGTCTTGCGGGCGAGGATGTGGCTTGCGTGCTGGTCGGTGTTGTCGAACTGCAGGTTGTCGGCGGCGGTGAACATGGCGGCGATGAGATCGGTGGCGGTGAGGTGGGCGTTGACCATCTCACCGGCGAGCTGGAAGGTCGGTGCGTCGGCGCGCTCGGCCGCCAGCGCCGCCGCCAATTCCACCGCGCCGTCGGCGATGCCGAGGTAGGCCGACATCACCAGCGGCATCGCCGCGCCCATCACCACGTTGAGCAACGGCGGCCAGGCATCCGCGCGGCGGATCAGCGAGACCGCTTTGTCGGGGACGAAGACGTCGTCGAGGATCACGGTGTGTGAGCCGCTCGCGCGCAAACCGAGGGTGTCCCAGGTCTTTTCGATGCGCACACCGGGGGAGTTCAGCGGGACGGCGCAGTGCAGGACGTGCGGGCCGTCGGGTGCGTCACCCCAGCGGATGCTGGTGACCAGCACCGTGCCCGCCTCGACGCCGCTGGCCGGTGCCTTGCGCGCGTGCACCCGGTAGCCGCCGTCCACCCGCTCGGCGCGGCCGCTGGAGCCGACCCAGTCCGAGGCGCCGGTGCTGATCAGGATCGCGCCGTCGACCACCTTGCCGAACAGCGGGGCGGCGTCGATGCCGTGATTGTGCCGCCACACCTGGGCGGCGACCAGATGGGTGTGCATGGCGAAGGCGACCGCGGTGGACGGATCGTGGCGGCCGAGTTCGCGCAGGATCGCGCCCATCTCGTGATGGGTGGCGCCGCCACCGCCGAATTCGGCGGGAACCAGCGCGGCGGAAAGGCCCGCGTCGCGAAGCAGATCGAAAGCGGCCGTGGAGAATTCGCCGCTGCGGTCGCGGGCGGCTACCTCGGGGCGCAGGGTTTCGCCGACCCGGCGGGCGCGGGCGGTCCAGTCGATGCTGATGTCAGGGGAGGTTGTCGTCATGTTTCGAAGGTAAGAAGGCGCGCGATAACCGAATAGTCCAGAAAGTGGACCCTGCCGGTCCAGAATCTGGACCCCGATCGTGAGGTGACCCATGACGACACCCGGTTACGGCCAGTACTGTCCCATTTCCCGGGCGCTCGATGTGCTCGGCGAGCGCTGGTCGCTGCTGATCCTGCGCGACCTGCTGGTCGGCAGCACGCGCTTCAACGATCTCGCGCGCGGGCTGCCCGGGCTGTCCCGCAGCCTGCTGGCCAAGCGGTTACGTCAGTTCGAGCGGGCCGGATTGGTGGACAAGGTCGGCTCGGAGTATCTGCTCACCGAGGCGGGTCTGGAGCTGAAGCCGATCCTGTTCGGTCTCGGCGAATGGGGTTCGCGGTGGACCTTCGGCGATCCGCGGCCCGAGGAGCTCGATCCGGCGGTGCTGGTGTGGTGGATGCATACGCGCATGGACACGTCGGCGTTTCCGGGGCGGCGGCAGGTGTTCGCGGTGCGGTTCGCCGATGTGGCGCACCGGTTCTGGATCGTGATCGAGGCGGGCACGCCGTCGGTGTGTGACGCCGATCCGGGGTATCCGGTCGACGTGATCATCACCTCCGACGTTGCTTCGCTGTATCAGGTGTGGCTCGGCAGAGTGTCTGCGGCACAGGCGATTCGGACGGGGCGGTTGGTCTTCTCCGGCCCGACCGCGCTGACTCGGCGGATGCCGTCGGTGCTGCAGTTGAGCCCGATGGCGCCTTATGCCGAACCGCAGCCTGTCGATTTCGCCAGTCGCGCTTCGTGATCCGTGGCTCGGCGCGGTTGTCGTCTGCGTGCGGCGGCCACCGCGCCCGTGGCCGGAGTCGGCGTCGGCGTCGATGCGGTGATGCCGACTCCGGGGTGCCTGCTACAGGTTGCCGACGACGTGCTCGAGACGCTGTGCGACCAGCTCGCGGGCCTTCTCGCGCAGTGCGGGCCGGTAGCCGCTCGGGTACACGGGATCGCCTGGAGCGTAGTCCTTCAGGACCTCCTTGGCGAGGGTGATCTTGTGCACCTCGGTGGGGCCGTCGGCGATCGCCATCACCTCGGCGTAGTTCATCATGTCCACGAACGGCAGGTCGGTGCTGACGCCGATGGCGCCGTGCAGGTGCAGTGCGCGCTGGGCGATGTCGTGCATCACCTTCGGCATGGCCACCTTGATGGCGGCAATGTCCTTGCGCACCTTGAGGTAGTCCTGTTCCTTATCGATGCGCCACGCGGTGCGCAGCACCAGCAGCCGGAACTGCTCCATCTCGATCCAGCTGTCCGCGATCCGCTCCTGGGTCATCTGCAGGCCTGCGAGCGGGCCCTTGCGCATCGGACGGGAGACGACGCGTTCGGCCATCATGTCGAAGGCCTTGCGCACCAAGGCGACCGTGCGCATCGCATGGTGCACGCGGCCGCCGCCGAGCCGGGTCTGCGCCACGATGAAGCCCTGTCCCTCGGCGCCGAGCAGGTGGTCGGCGGGAACACGGACGTCGGTGAAGCGCAGGTGGCCCTCGTGCTCGCTGAAGCCGTGCACGTGGAAGTTCTTGACGATCTCCAGGCCGGGGGTGTCGGCGGGCACGATGAACATCGACATGCCCTGGTAGGGGCTGACATCGGGGTTGGTGACCACCATGACGATGTGGAAGCTGGCGAACTGGGCGTTGGAGTTGAACCACTTCTCGCCGTTGATCACCCAGTGGTCGCCGTCGCGGACCGCGCGGGTCTGGAACGTCGTCGGGTCCGAGCCGCCGGTGGGCTCGGTCATCACATAACAGGATCCGATCTCACCGGCCAGCAGCGGCGCGAGGTACTTCGCCTTCTGCTCCGGGGTGCCGTAGTGCGCGAGGATCTCGGCGTTACCGGAATCCGGTGCCTGGCAACCGAAGACCGACGGCGCCCAAACCGACGTGCCGAGCACCTCGTTGAGCAGGGCCAGCTTCATCTGCCCGTAGCCTTGCCCGCCGAGCTCGGGACCGAGGTGGCAGGCCCACAGGCCCTGTTCCTTCACCTGCTCCTTGAGCGGGCGCATCAGCGCCATGGCCTCTTTGTCGGTGCGGTCGTAGGGGTTCGGGTACAGCAGGTCCATGGGCTCGACCTCGGTGCGGACGAATTCCGCTGCCCAGTCCAGTTTCTGCTGAAACTCCGGGTCGGTCTCGAAATCCCAAGCCATGATCAGCCTTTCGTGTGGGGGTCGGTCGTGGTGACCACGCCGTCGAGGAACGTGGTCGCGAGAATGTCGGCGATCTCGGCGGGGGAGCGCTCGCCGTGCGGGCGGTACCAGAGGGTCACCGAGTTGAGCATGCCGAGCACGCTGTTGGTGATGACGTGATCGTCGGTGCGCAGCAGCCCGGCCGCGTGGCCGTCGTCGATCACCCGCTGCCAGCGGTGCTGCACCTGGTCGCGCAGCTCCTGCAGCTGCGCGCCGCGCTCGCCGGTGAGCGCGGTGACATCGCGCAGCTGGATCGCGACCTCGCGGCGGTGCTCGATGATCAAGCCGACGTAGCTGTGGATCAGGCTGCGCAGCTTGGTGATCGGATCGTCGTCGGCGGCGACGATCCGTTCGGCGTCGACCAGGATCAGCTGGATGTAGTCGTGCAGGATCTGCCAGAGCAGCTCCTCCTTGGAGCCGATGTGGTAGTACAGCGCGCCGCGCTGCACGTCGGCCCGGTCACCGATCTCCGCCACCCCGGTCCCGTGGAAACCCTTCTCCGCGAACAGGTCCCGTGCGGCCCGCATGATGCGTGCCCGGGTGTCGCCCGCCGTCGACTCGGTCGCGGGCGGGCGGCCGCGCCTGCGCGCGGGGGCGTTCATCGGGCCGGGTCCAGCACGACCTTGCCGACTCCGTCCGCGCGCTCGGCGAACAGCTGGTAGGCGTGCGGGCCCTCCGACATCGGCAGCCGGTGGGTGACCACCGCCTCCGGCCGGAGCCGCCCGGCCGCGGTGAGGCGCAGCAATGCGGGCAGTTCGTACTGGATCGAGCAGAGGCCGATATGGAACTCGAGCTCCTTGACCTGCGCCAGTGGCATGTGGAAAGGATAGGCCCGGTTCTGGCTGACGCCGATGACGCTGACCCGGCCGCGGTGGCCGACCGCGCTGATCGCCAGCTTGATGGTGGCGTCGGCGCCGACCGCCTCGATCGCGACATCCGCGCCGCCGCCGAGTAGTTCGCGGATGGCGAGCTTCGGGTCGTCCCCTTCGACGGGTTCCGCGCCGAGCTCGGCGGCTTGCTTGCGGCGCTCGGCGATCAGGTCGACGCCGAGGACGCGGGCCGCGCCCATCGCGAACGCCGACTGGACCGCCATCAGCCCGACCGGGCCGAGCCCGATCACCACCACGGTCTCACCGGGTGCGATGCGGGCGCGGCGGGCGCCGTACCAGGCGGTGGGCGCGTTGTCGGTGAGGACGACCGCGGCCGCGTCGCTGATCTCGTCGGGCAGCGCGATCAGGTTGCCGTCGGCGTGCGGGACGGCGAGCAGCTGGGCTTGGCCGCCGGGCAGGGCGCCGCCGAGGCCGTAGCAGGCGTCGATCGGGAGCGGCGTGCGTTCGCAGGCCGCGACCACGCCGACCCGGCAGCGTGCGCAGCGGTCGCAGCCCGCCGACGCGGCGACGAGCACCCGGTCACCGATCGCGTGGCGGCGCACCTCGGGGCCGACCTCGACGATCTCGCCGACCGCTTCGTGGCCGACGCTGTAGCCGGTGCGGTCGGTGAAGCCGTGGCCGCCGTAGATGTGCAGATCGCTGCCGCAGATGCCGGTCGCGGTGACCCGGATGATCGCGCTGTCCGGCGCGGTCACCGTCGGGTCGGGCACGTCGGAGTACGAAATCTGGCGTTGACCTTCGTAAGTGAGTGCTTTCATCGCCAGCCGCCGTCCAGTGCGAGGGTGGCGCCGGTGCAGAACGCCGAGGCGTCGGTCGCGAAGAACAGTGCGGCGCCGACGATTTCGTGTGGTTCGCCGACCCGGCCGAGGGCGTTGAGGGTGGCGAGTTGCTTGCGCATCTCGTCGGGCCATGCCTTGGCGATGTCGGTGGCGAACGCGCCGCACTGAATGGTGTTGACGCGCACCGTCGGTCCGAAGCTCTGCGCGAGACCGACAGTCAGCGTGTTCAATCCGGCCTTCGCGGCCGCGTACGGCAGCGCGAACGGCGCGGGACGGGTCGCCTCGATCGAGGAGATGTTGATGATCGAACCGCCGCCACCGGCCGCCATCCTGGTGCCGATCAGCGATGAAAGCCGGAACGGCCCTTTGAGGTTCACCCCGATGACCTTGTCGAACAGTGCCTCGGACACCTGATCCAGGCTCGGGTAGAGCGGCGAGAGGCCAGCGTTGTTGACCAGCACGTCGACGCGGCCGAACTCGGCGTACACGGTGTCGACGAGTGCGTCGCACTGGGCCCAGTCGCTGACGTTGCAGGCGACCGGCAGTGCGCGGCGGCCGCGCGTGTGCTCGACCTCGTCGGCCAGTTCGGCGCAGCTGTCGAGCTTGCGGCTGGCGATCACCACGTCCGCGCCCGCGGCGGCGAACGCGCACACCATGTCCTTGCCGAGCCCTCGGCTGCCGCCGGTGACGACGACGACCTTGTCGGTGAGGGCGCCGCTGTCTATGAGGGCATCGCTTGTGGTGCGGGCGCCGCTGTCAACCAGGGCGCCGCTGTCTGTGAGCGACACATACACTCCCGCAGGTCAGAAAATGTTCCGATCAGTACATTAAATGCCTGCCGCTCTACAATCAAGGGCACTGTCCGGCCGACCGCCGACAGGATGCGACGCGCCGACTGATCGACCTCCTCACGATCGGCGCGGCGGAATGAAACGGTGAGACGCGGCGTTTCGACCCGGCACAGGGTGGTATCACTACCCACCGGTAACATGGATGCGTCTTTCCCACCCGGCTTTCTCAGAAGTGAGGCAGTAGATGACAGAGCGGATTCAGGTCGGCGGGCTTCAGGTGGCCAGCGTTCTCCATGAGTTCATCGAGAACGAGGCGCTTCCCGGAACCGGCGTAGATTCCGCCGCGTTCTGGGCCGGTGCCGAGCAGGTCATCAACGATCTCGCGCCGCGCAACCGCGCCCTGCTCGCCGAACGCGACGAGATCCAGGGCAAGGTCGACGCCTGGCACGCCGAGCACCCCGGCGCGAACTACGACAAGGCCGCCTACAAGAGCTTCCTGACCGAGATCGGCTACCTGCGCCCCGAGCCCGCCGATTTCCAGATCAGCACCGAGCACGTGGACGCCGAAATCGCCACCACCGCAGGGCCGCAGCTCGTGGTGCCGGTGATGAACGCCCGCTTCGCGATCAACGCCGCGAACGCGCGCTGGGGCTCGCTGTACGACGCGCTCTACGGCACCGACGCCATCTCCGAGGCCAACGGCGCGGAAAAAGGCAAGGGCTACAACAAGGTTCGCGGTGACAAGGTCATCGAGTGGGCTCGCAACTTCCTCGACGACGCCGCCACGCTGATCACCGGTTCGCACATCGGATCCACCTCGTACAAGATCGTCGACGGTGAGCTGGAGGTCGGCCTCGAGGACGGCACCGAGATCGGCCTCGCCGATCCGGGACAGCTCGTCGGCTACCTCGGCGACCCGGCCGCGCCCACCTCGGTGTTGTTGAAGCACAACGGATTACACATCGAGATCCAGATCGACCCGAGCTCGCCGGTCGGCAGCACCGACACCGCGGGCGTCAAGGATCTGGTGCTCGAGTCCGCGGTCACCACGATCATGGACTTCGAGGACTCGGTCGCGGCCGTGGACGCCGAGGACAAGGTGCTCTGCTACCACAACTGGCTCGGCCTGATGAAGGGCGACCTCGCCGAGAAGGTGACCAAGGGCGAGAAGTCCTTCACCCGCACCATGAACCCCGACCGCATCTACACCGCGCTCGACGGCAGTGAGCTTGTGCTGCACGGTCGTTCGCTGCTGTTCGTGCGCAACGTCGGGCACCTGATGACCAGCGATGCGATCATCGACAAGGATGGCAACGAGGTGCCGGAAGGCATCCTGGACGGCCTGGTCACCTCGCTCATCGCGACGCACTCGTTGCGCGAGGACACCGCACTGAAGAACAGCCGCACCGGCTCGGTCTACATCGTCAAGCCGAAGATGCACGGACCCGACGAAGTTGCCTTCGCCGCCGAGCTGTTCGGCCGGATCGAGGACGTCATCGGCGTCCCGCGCAACACCCTCAAGGTCGGCATCATGGACGAGGAGCGCCGCACCACGGTGAACCTCAAGGCCTGTATCCAGGCCGCCGCCGAGCGCGTCGTGTTCATCAACACCGGCTTCCTCGACCGCACCGGCGACGAGATCCACACCTCCATGGAGGCCGGGCCGATGGTCCGCAAGGCCGACATGAAGGCCCAGCAGTGGATCAAGTCCTACGAGGACTGGAACGTCGACACCGGCCTGGCCACCGGACTGCCCGGCAAGGCGCAGATCGGCAAGGGCATGTGGGCGATGCCGGACCTGATGGCCGACATGCTCGTGCAGAAGATCGGCCACCCCAAGGCGGGCGCCAACACCGCGTGGGTGCCGTCGCCGACCGCGGCCACGCTGCACGCCACCCACTACCACCAGGTGAACGTGCTCGACCGGCAGCGCGAGATCGTCAAGGGCGGCCGCAGGGCCACCGTCGACCAGATCCTGGAGATCCCGCTGGCGCAGGCGCCGAACTGGTCGGCCGAGGAGAAGCAGCAGGAGCTGGACAACAACTCGCAGTCCATCCTCGGCTACGTGGTGCGCTGGATCGACCACGGCGTCGGCTGCTCCAAGGTGCCCGACATCGCCGATGTCGCGCTCATGGAAGACCGTGCCACCCTGCGCATTTCGAGCCAGCTGATGGCAAACTGGCTGCGCCACGGCGTTGTCAGCGCCGACGAGGTGGTGGCCAGCCTGGAGCGCATGGCGCCGGTGGTGGATCGGCAGAACTCGGGCGACGCGAATTACCGGCCGATGGCGCCGGATTTCGCGGGCAGTATCGCGTTCCAGGCGGCCAAGGAGTTGATTCTGGAAGGCACCAAGCAGCCGAACGGCTACACCGAGCCGATCCTGCACCGGCGGCGGCGGGAAGCCAAAGCGCTGGACTGCAAGTAGCGCGTTCAGTGCTTGAAAAGTAGCGCCTAGCACCACTTTTCCGCTCGAGCCCTCCGCGCCGGAGACACCCGGCGTGGGGGGCTCGTTCGTTACTGGAGATCAGCTCGAATACCGGTCCGTCACGCTCACAGGGTGAGACGCACGCCCACATCGGAGTTCGTCTTCTGTTGGCTACCCGCTTTCAACGGCCGCGTGGCCGACGGGTTCGGCACAAGGTCGTCGGCTCGGTACGGACCCTTCAAGATCAAAGACTCCGTGCCGCACACTTTTTGAGTTCCCGCACACCATTTCGCATGTTAGATCGTGTGCGGGAAGACAGAAAGTGTGCGGGAAACAAGGTGGCTACGTTCGTTGCGGTCGGCCGTTTGGTGGAATCTTCAGCGGCACATCAGGGGAGCCGAGTCTGTGTAGATCTTTCTGGTTTCCGTGGTGGGGTTCTGTTCTCTTTCTGGAGTGGTGCAGACTGATTCTGCGGTGTCGAGCAGTTGTGCCATGAGGTGTGCGGAGTTGTTCGCCGAGAGCGCGGCGAAGTATTTGGCGGCAGCGGGACTGACGTCTGGGCCGCTGGGCAAGTTGTCGATGCCGACTTCGGCCGCTATCGACTTGATCTCCTTGTCAGTGTCTGCGGTTGCGACATAATTGCAGACGTGCTGCGAGAACTTGTCGAGAGCGTTTGGCGGCATTGTGGCAAGGATTCGCGTCTGGCGGGCGGGAAGTCGTGCGGCCTCATCGACGTCGGCAGGGGTTGCGACGGTGGACAGGTCGATTCCAGGAGGCAGCGGTGCGCCGGCGTTTCGAAATGTGTCGAGGGTCATGTCGAGTATCGTCTGGGCGTGCGCGGCGGCGACCTTGTTCGCCCCGATGGCCCGCTCACGCCTGTCCGTGACAACCTGTGCCTGAGTAGGGTTGGGCCCTCGGTAGGTCTCGCAGGGCTTGGGTTCCCATCCCGAGCCACTGGAATCGTCAGTGCCGCACGCAGAAGCGAGCAAAAGCAACGGACCAGCGATGAGCGCGGCCCATCTTCGAGTGGATGGGATTGGCATCGCTGCTCCTGACAATACAGCGACAGACATCGCTTCCTATACAGCGTAATGACCTGAATAGGGGGAAGCTATCGGTCGTTTGATTGACATCCGAGGATCGAACGCATCGTCCGTGTTGACGGTGCCGGGCGTGATGGTCGAGAACATCGTGGTCGGCGGGTTCGGGGTATCAGAGTGGTGGCCGTAGATGGCCGATCGGAGAGGCAACTTTCCGTCGGTAACCCGGTGGCGGTTTCAGCGTTTTGGTGTGCCGGTCTGAGCAAGTCGGTAACCACCCGGTGCCGCAGCGCCGCGCGCTGGGCGGGTCGGGTGCGAGGCGAGGTGTTTGATTGTGCGGTAGATCGGTCGGGTGAAGGTCCCGGCGAGGCGGGTGTAGGGCCAGATCGCTATGAGTAGCAACAGGATCAGTGCTCGTGTCTGGTAGAGCAGCGGGGCCTGCTGCATCATTTCGACCTGCGGGTGGGTGGTGAACAAGGAACGGAACCAGCTGAACAGTGTTTCGGCGCTGCGATATCGACCGCTGTCGGAATTCGGGTCCACGTGGATGGCGACCCTGGACAGCAGGCCCGCGGTCAGCAGCGGGAACGTCACGCGGTCCAACGGTGTGACCGGTGATCCGGCGGTGGCCGTGATCAAATTCGGGACCAGCAGGAGCATGGCGCCGATGACCGCGGGAACGGCGGCGAGAATCTCGATGACGGTGATGGCGAGACGGACGGTGCTGCCTGGATGGGTGTGGGGTCCCGACGCCGCCAGATCGGTGAGCCGCGCAACCACGAGCAGTCCTACCCCGAGTCCGAACGTCCTCGCCCCGATGCGTTCGGCCCGGTGCAACCCGGTTCCGCTGGTGTAGCGCCGGAATCCGTCGTGCCGAAGCCGCCACACGTGACCTAGGACGAAGGAGAGGAAAGCGCTGTAGGGCAATATGATCCATATCAGCGCAGACAACTTTCCACACACCTTTCGCGCACGGCTACCTCGATAGCGCATCACTCTGGCAGGGATGGGAACGCCCCGCTAGGGACCAACGACTCCTACCGGCCCGAACTGCGCGAAAAGCCCACCGCATACCGGGACGTCGGTCGGCTGACTGAAATCATGCAACCGTAGACGGTCCTACATCGCAGGTAGCAATCTCGAAACAGTATGGGCAGTGCGAATTTCGCGGATTCGGCATCGGCGCGGTGGCGACCGGCTGGTTTGCTCATTGCCTGAAGATATTTGCGGAGAAGGCCTTTCGGCACTGTCGGGTAGGCCGTGCTCGGCCTGTACTTGGGTTGGCGAGAATCGTTCTCGTCGTCGAAACTCCGGGCAGCCACGCCATCTACGTTCCCCGCCCGGCCGCGGTCGCGAACATCATCCGCACCGCAGCCGGATAAGTTCGAACAAATCAGTGGTCGCTCTCGACAGAGGTCGAGAGCGACCACTACCGCCCGGTCCAACGCCAGGCCGTCAGCTTCATCAGCTGGACGTGTGGTCGGTGTCGCGGTGGGTTGTGGGGGTCAAATGCTGAGCACGAGTTTTCCTCGGGTACGGCCCTGTTCGATGCGGCGGTGGGCTTCGCCTGCCTGCTCGAGCGGGAGGACCTCTTCGACTTCGACGTGTACTTGGCCGCCGTCGATGAGCTCGGCGATGCGGGTCAGTGCGTGGCCGTCGGGTTCGACGAGGAAGGGCATGGCGCGCAGGCCGCGTCCGTGTGCTTGTTCGAACAGCTCGGGGGAGACACCGGACGGGACGGCGACGATGAGTCCGCCAGGGCGGAGTGTGTCGAGTGAGCGGGTGCTTGTGCGGTCGTTGGCGTCGCCGATCAGGTCGATCACCACGTCGATGTCGTGTGCAGCTTGTTCGAATGGCTGTTGGGTGTAGTCGATGAGTTCGTCGGCGCCGAGCTTGCGCAGCCAGTCGTGCTTGTCGGTGCGCGCGGTGCCGATGACGTGGGCACCGAGATGTTTGGCGAACTGTACGGCGAAATGGCCGACGCCGCCGCCTGCGGCGTGGATGAGGACGCGCTGGCCTGCTTGCACGCCGGCCGCGTCCACCAGTGATTCCCAGGCGGTCAGCGCCGCCAGCGGCACGGCCGCGGCCTGGTCGTGACCGATCGTCGCCGGTTTGCGAGCGAACTGCCGGGAGGGGGCGGTCACATATTCGGCGTAGCCGCCTGCTTGGCGCGGGAACCACGGCATGCCGTACACCTCGTCGCCGACCTGGAGTGTGTGCACGCCGAAGCCGACTTCTTCGACGACGCCGGAGACGTCCCAGCCGAGGATGATCGGTGGCGCACCGAGGATGTGTGCCATACCGCCTCCGGCGCGGGTCTTGTCATCGACAGGGTTGACGCCGGCGGCGTGCACGCGGACCAGGATCTCGGTAGGCAGCGGCTCGGGCCTCGGCAGCTCGGTCAGGTGCAGGACCTCGGGTCCGCCGAACTGATCCTGGGTGATCGCTCGCATCGTGTTCACGAAATCTCCTCACTGGGGCTCGGCGTCGAATGGCCGTGCGGTGTACCGACGAAGCTATCCGCAGGGTGGTAGTTACCCGCAAGGGCGAGTACTATCTATTGGGAAGTGTAGAGGTAGTGAAGGGAATTATTGCCGTGGCTATGAGCTGCACGGTGGGTTTGCACGACCACCACGATGTCTACTCGGCCCAGTGCCCCTGCCGTGATGTGCTCGACCTGCTCGCCAACAAGTGGTCGGCGTTGGCGATCGGCGCGCTGGAACAGGGTCCGCAGCGCTTCGGCGAGCTGCAGCGACGGCTGGACGGCGTCAGTCCGAAGGTCCTGACCAACACCCTGCGCAGGCTCGAGTCCATGGGCTTCGTCGACCGCACCATCTACCCCGCCGTCCCTCTGCATGTCGAGTACGCCCTGACGAAGCTCGGCCGAAGTGTCGCCGAACCGCTTGCGGGACTGCGCATCTGGGTCGAACATCACATGGACGAGATCGCCGAGCACCCGGCCTAGGAGTCGGCTGCTGATCCGCGTGTTCAAGGCGCGGCCGATGGAACTCACGCGGTTGGGCGCTGGTGCGGTCGCCGCTATCCGACCCATGCGGCGGTCATCGAGATGATGCGGCCTGGCCTGCTCGAGCTGTGTGCAGCCTGGTGGAGGCCGCTTCGCTCATGCTCGGTAGTCGAGTCTGGTCATCATGCCGACATCCATGTGATATCCGTTGTGACAGTGCAGCATCCAGTCGCCGGGGTTGTCGGCGATGAGGTCGACCCGGACGTTGGACATCGGGAGCACGATCACGGTGTCCTTGCGTGGGCCTGGGGTGCCGTCGGGTTTGACGACCTGGAAGGTGTGACCGTGCAGGTGCATCGGGTGCCACATCATCGTCTTGTTGGTGAACGTGAGCCGTGCTCGTTGCCCCTGTGTGACGGTCAGCGGCGTGTTGTCCGGGTAAGCCCGGTTGCCGATGGCCCAGTCGTATCTCATCATTCCGCCGGTGAGGTTCGCGGCGAGCGTTACATCCGGTTTCGTTTGGGGCAGTGCGGCTTCCGTAGTTGCGGTGAACGAGTCGACGGTGCCGACGCGTCCGCTCAGTTCGGTGGGCCGCAATCCCGGGTCGGGGGCGCTGCCGCTGCCGGTGGACAGCAGTGCGCGGGCGATCCGGTTCTTGCCTTCGGCAAGGGCGACCAGCGGGAACACGC
This sequence comes from Nocardia sp. NPDC049149, assembly GCF_043197455.1. Lineage (NCBI taxonomy): Bacteria > Bacillati > Actinomycetota > Actinomycetes > Mycobacteriales > Nocardiaceae > Nocardia > Nocardia sp. NPDC049149. The sequence continues at coordinate 22,201 of NZ_JBICTD010000017.1, read as the reverse complement.
CGTCGCCCGCGGTGACGGTGACGTCGTAGCGCTCGCCCATGCCCAGTAGGAGGGCGTCCACGACTGTGGGTTGGATGGGGAAGCCGTCGGTGTGGGTGACTGTCATCGGGTGCCCGGCCAGTGCGACCCGGAACGCGGTGTCAGCTCCGGCGTTGCTGATCCTGATCCGAATGCGTTGTCCTGGTGTGGCTTTGAAGGTGGACGGTGCGGCAGGGATGCGGCCGTTGATCAGGTAGTGCGGGTAGGCGATGTCGCCTGCGTCGCCGCCGAGGAGTGCACTGCTGCCGACGCCACCCATCCCCGGCATGCCGCCGTGGCCCATGCCCGAGGACGGCATGCCTGACCCGGAGGCCCGCAGCCCGTCGAGGATCTGTTGTGGGCTCTTACCGACACCGTCGGTCCAGTCATCGACGACGACGATCCATTCGGCGTCGTAGCGCCCTGGTTCGGTGGGATCGTCCACGATCACCGGCATATACAGGCCGTAGTCAGTGTCGAGCCCGGTGTGCGGATGGGCCCAGTAGGTGCCGGGATGCGGGACCGAGAATCGGTAGGTGAAGTCCTTGCCCGGACCGATGTCGGGGCTGGCGGGTGCGGCGCCGTCCATGTCGTTGCGCAGCGCGATGCCGTGCCAGTGGATCGAGGTCGGGTGGTCGAGGCCGTTGGCGACGGTGATGCCGAGTCCGTCGCCGACGTTCGCGCGGATCAGTGGACCGGGCACGGTGTCGCCGTAGGCGAGTGTCCGGGCGGTGATTCCGCCGAGATCTATCTCGGCGGTCTGCGGTCGCAGTGCTGCGGTGACGGTGCGACCAGTGTGCGGGCGGGCTGCTTCGGCGGCCTCGAGCGCTGCGGTATCCACGGTGGGCGCGGACCTGTTGGAAGCGGCGTCGTCACCGGTACGGCCGCACGCGGTCAGCGCGAGTCCGCCGATCATCGTGGCGGCGAGGAAGGTTCGGCGGGTAAGCGGGGTACGGCGCAAATATTCGGTCATCACAAGATTCCCTCGAAAAAGGTGTGCGCGAGCGCGCAAGAATTGGGACAGACAGCGGTCCCGCTCCGGCAGGCGTGCCGGGCGGGGGTGTCCGTCACACGCGCAGAATCGAAAGTTGTGACAACGACGGAGTCGTCCACGGCGGCCCGCGCCCTCCGAACGCTCGCACCAATACCGCGTTTCGCGTTTCGGGTTCGGTCGACAGCTCGATCGAGAGCGCAGGCGTTCCCGGCGGCGCGATCGTGAACAGCGGACTGGGAACTCCCACGCATTGATGGGCGCGTACACCGGGCTGGTCGTGCTCGCATCCGGCAACCGGCGCGGTATCGGCCGGGCTGGTCAGCACCACGGCCACGGGGTGTTCGGGAGAATCAGCGCCGTGCATGCCGTGCATCCGGTTCGGCGGGCACGCGGTGAGCGAATGCATGATCGTGACCGCCAGCGACAACAGCAGTGCCCACGTCAGCACCAGCTGTCGGTTCGCTGCGGTCATACCGGAAATCGTACGCGGCGACCTGGCGTCGGAACCGTCATCGCGCAACCACCCGATGACAGAGGCCACCCGGTCCGCTGGCGAGAGGTCACGGTTGATGCGATGGTGTGACAGCGGGCCCGTTCTTGTCGAGAACAGGCTGGCTGGGGCCGGTCGGGTTGCCCAGCGTGCGCATGCGGTCACGGTATTCCTGCTGGTCGATTTCTCCGCGAGCAAATCGTTCGGCGAGCAGTTGCTCGGGGGTCAGACGCACCGTGGGATGATTGTCGAATTGCTGGGGTCGGCCCGCGTAGCGGAACACCGCGACAGCACCGGCAATGACCAACCCCCAGAACACGATCATGCTGATCGACATGAGCGCATAACCCCAACCGCTCATGTCTCCGTTGTTCCAATACATCATTGGTGGACTCCTTCCAGGTGTCGGGTGATTGTGCTTAGTGGCATCGTGATTCGGAAGCCGTCGCAGCCCCGGCTGCCGACCACGATCAGCTGCGCGGACTCCGACCATGCCTCGAATGCTGGTGAGCCGTCGGTACCTCAACGATCTGGTGAGTTGGGTACGTATCAACTGTCGATGTGCGGGCCGCCGGCGTGTAGAGCAATCCGGCTCTCAGCGACGGGCTTTCGGTCACTCGTGTGGTGCGGAGCAGCCGCTGTCGGATCACTCCGCAACTGCCACATCGAACGAAGGTCTCCCGGCGAGGGGACCTGTGGCCCTATGGGCAAGAGGCCAGAATTTGGTCTGCTCGCGGTGTGACTATCGAATCGGAGTCGACGTCGCACGCGGTTGCGCCACAGGGCAAGGACATGGTCTCCGCGTGAACCCTTTGCGTCGTCTGAGCCGCGTGGTGCTGGTGTTCCTGCTCGTAGTGCTGGTCGGCACGGTCGGCTATGTGATTCTCGGGTTCGGTGTCCTCGATGCGCTCTATCAGACGGTAACGACGATATCGACGGTCGGTTTCCGTGAGGTGCATCCACTTTCGCCGATCGGCCAGGTGTTCACCATGGCGCTCATCCTGGTCGGCGCGGGCACCGTCTTCTACATGTTCGGGGTGCTGCTGGAGGCCCTCATCGAAGAACATCTACGCCACCACCTGGAGCAGAGACGGATGAATCGCCACATCGACCGAATGCGTGGGCACATCATCGTGTGCGGCTGGGGCAGGGTCGGATGTTCGACCGCGAAGTATCTGACGAGCCTCGGTAAGACGATCGTGGTCATCGATCATGATCCGCAGCGGCTACAGGACATCGACTACCCGTACATTCTCGGCGATGTCACCGACGACAGCGTGCTGGAGGCTGCCGGTATCCAGCACGCCCAAGCCTTGATCGCGGCGCTGGACAGCGACGCCGACAACGTTTACGTGACGTTGTCGAGCCGGGCAATGCGCAGCGATCTGGTGATCATCGCCCGGGCACGGACCGAAGGCTCCAAATCCAAACTGTTACGCGCCGGAGCGAACCGGGCCGTCAACCCTCAACTCATCGGTGGCCGCCGGATGGCGGCATTTGCCTTGCAGCCCAACGTGGCTGAGTTCCTCGACGTTGTGATGCACGACGAGACCCTCGAATACCGGATCGAGGAGATAGCGATCGGCGCGGGGTCACCGCTGATCGGCTGCTCACTCAGAGACATCGAATTGCGCAGGGCCACCGGTGCATTGCTACTGGCTTTGCGAACTTCCGGTGGCCAGTTCGTCGCCAACCCCACCGACGACATCGAGCTATGCGCCAACGCCATCCTGATCGTCCTCGGCACCCGGGCCCAGCTCGACGCAGTACACACCCGCGCTGCGGTCGCAACGAGTATCTGACATTGACCGGCAACGGATTTCACCAGAGTTGTCCACGTCGTCGGCGGGTTCGACGAGCCGAGGCCGAACTGGCCTCTTCGGCCGGGCGTTCTGTCTCGATCAGCCTTCACGCAGTGCTTCGGCGGGCTTGTCCGCCGCAGCAGGCTGTGCTGTTTCCGCAGCTTTGATGTCGGCCTGCCACTTCTCGAAGTCGGCTCGCATTACGCTGATCTGACGTTCAACGGCCTCTTTGGTGTCCGACCACCAGCTCAGCGCTGCTTCGCGCAGTTCCGCCGTGGTCTTGTCGAACTCGGCCCGCTCGTGCTCGAAGGTTGAGTCGAACTCTTCCCGTCGAGACTGCAGCTTGGCCCGGTTCTTCTCCCGTGCGGCGGTCGATGATTCTTCGAACTTCTTCACCTTGGTGGCGAGTTCCATCAGCGATTCCGACAACGATTTCATGATTGAGCCTCTCGAAATATGTTGATCAGCAATGTGTTTCGACAGTGTCTGCACGTCCAAGTGTCGGTGCCGGATCCCGTCGGGACCAGAGCAGAACGGCCTCTGATGTCACAATTTCGACGGTGCGCGGTTGCCGACTTTCGGCGCCGTCGAGGGGTCGAAAGACTCTGCTGAAATGAGTGCGATCGGTGTTCGATCGCGCCGCGGCGTGCCAGATCACGGACACCGATCGCCAGCGCGAGGGTGCTGGTGGGCAGTAGCCCCTCGGGCACATTGCCCACCAGCAGTCCGACGGCGAAGATGATCGCGTTGAGCAGGGACAGTCCGGCGGCCAGCAACTCCACCGCCTTCTCCGCAGGTGGCGGTGATGAGAGGCATCCGGCTCCTGGCGCCGGGATCAATGTCCCCGATGAACGAGATCAGCACGCAGAATGGATCTCGATGCGGCCGTAGTCAGGTGAGCAGGGAGGCTGCGCTGACTACGCGTGGACAGCGCGGGTTTCGCCCGCCCGATCCAGCAAGGCGCAGACCTCGTCGTCGGTCACCTCGGCGAAGTCCTTGTACCAGGGGCGAATCGGGCCGTGCAGTTGCGGTGCGTGCAAGCAGATGACCTGGTCTGCGACCGCGGTCAACGCACGCAGGGCTCGGCACGAACCGACCGGGGTGGCGAACACCACCCGAGCGGCGCCGCGGGCGCGGGCGACACCGCGGGCCACGTGTGCGGTGGCGCCGGTCGCGAGGCCGTCATCGATGATGAGCGCGGTAGTGCTGTCCAATGGCAGGGGGAGATCTCCGCGACGGTAGCGAGCAACGCTGCGGCGCAACTGTTCTCGTCGCTCACCGGCCACCTGAGCTCGGTCGTCTGCGGAAATGAAGGCGCGACCCCCGAAATCGCTATCGGTCACCCGCACCCCGCCCTCGCCGACAGCGCCGAACACCAGCCATGGCCGATCCGGGACAACGAGCTTGCGGGACACCACAATATCGAGCGGAACACCGAGCGCGGTCGCGACCTCGTAGGCGACTGGGACACCGCCGCGTGGTAGCCCGAGCACCACCACTGCTGGCCCTCGATGCGACTCCAGGCGTTCGGCGAGTCGACGGCCCGCGTCATGGCGATCGAGAAACGACACACTCTGCTCCTGAGTCTGGCATCCACACCGGGGCGAGCCGCGCTGCGGGACTCGGAGAAAGTAGTTGGAACTGTACGCCGTGAACCACCGAACATATAGCTGGCCAGCGCACGGTTGCGGCTACCGCGATCGCCGGGCCGCGCGTCAACGGCAATCCTCAACTAAACTTCGGCTGTTGGGTTCTGGTGGGAATGCTGAGCCTTTGCGGGTTGATGTGCAACCGGAGGCTCAGTCACGCGGGGGTGTGGTGCGGGCGAAGAGCCGAGTCTGCTCAGGAACATGTGTGCTTCAAAAATGATGTGGTCGAGCTCGGTGACTACTCGGGTCACGGCTTCGTCAACGGCCGCGGTGGTGTCCTGGCTTTGCTCAGTGATGGTCAGAACCGCGTCGCTGATGTCATTCAGGTGCTGAACCAGGCGATTATTGAGTTCAACAGGCATGGCGCCGTGGTGTGTGAGCAGGCTACTGCCATGCCCGGTTGGGTGCGGCTGCGTCATCTCCGCGCTGGCGGCATCTCGGTTTACGGTCGTGGGCGTCATCGCGTCCCTTTGTCGTGATTCGCCACGGGGAGCCTGCCGCTTCCACATGGCACAAGCTGATCCTCGATCGCCCAGAAGCTTCCGTCTTCTGGACCGGATGATTCTCCCAGTACACGCCTGCACATGAGGGAAGTCAACAGCGTTGGGCTACGTGATAGTTCTACAACGTAGAACGACCGGTCGTCGAGAGATCTGGACTACGAAATGGAGCTCTCGAGAGCACGTGCGACCCGATCCGGTGCACCGTGCGGGTGACAGCACAGTGCACCGGGTTATCAGCGTGCGAAAAGTCGTGCGATGCGGGCCCCGACGATGAGCGCGGTCACGACGACTACCCCAGCGACCAGCGCCATGCGGTTGACGTCGACCGATGGCTGCCAACTCACCTGACCATCCTTGATGATGAAGGCGCCGACCGGTTTTGCGCCGAGGCCGAATCCGCCTCCGGATCCTTGCCCCGTGTCGTCCCCGCCTTCACCGGCGCCGCCGCCGCCGGAGATCGCGGCCGCGGCGATCATGGTGATGCCGTCTCGTTCGATCGGTTCGCCGAATACTCGCGATACCGCCATGGAGTCCTTTGCTGTGGTGAGCACGTCCGCGACCTTCATCTGTGGCACCTTCTGGCGTTCGTCGGAGTCGGAAAGCTGTTCTTTCCGGCCTGTTTCCAGTGTCGGCTTGGTCGCGAGGGGAGTGCAGGGCCGTTCGGCCTCTCTGTTGGTGACGATGTCCAGCAGTCCGGTATGGCCCTGTCTTCGTACGGTATTGGTCATGCCGCCGTTGCTTCTATGGTGGCCGAGCCCAATCTCGCGAGGAGAACTCGATGGCGGTGTCTCCGACGATTCTGACGGTCACGATGAACCCGACCGTGGATATCAGTCTCGAGGTGGATCGTCTGCGCGACGAGGGGAAGAACCGGGCCAGAGTGCGTTCGGTACAGGGCGGTGGTGGCGGGATCAATGTCGCCCGCTGTGTCGGCAAACTCGGTGGTTCCGCACTTGCGCTGCACACTTACGGCAGGGAAGTCGGGCAGCGACTGAATCGGCTGCTCGACGAGGAGGGGCTCCCGCATCGGGGAGTCGAGATAGGTTCTGACACAAGAGAAGCCGTTGTTGTCGCCGAGACGCACCCGTGGCACAGTTATCACCTGGTCCCACCGGGTACTGAGCTCACCGCGATCGAACAGGATCGCTGCGTCGAGGCGATTATCGCTGCCGCGCACCAGTTTCCGTACCTTGTCTTGACCGGCAGACGGCGTCGCGGCAGCCGCGGCCACCGTCTTGCGACCAGGTACCGAGGTATTCGAGCCGAGGGCCGTCGACGCGCTACTCGATGCGGTGCGCACACACCGCGTAGCGCGGGCGCGCGTGACACGCGGAGTCATCGAATCCGCCGGGGTGGCCGAAGGTCCTTGATGGCGAGGGTCTTCTGGTCCGAGTCGAGGCCGTCCGGCTCTTATCCGTGGGCATGCGCTGGTGAGACGGTTGTTCGAAACACGACGGAGGAGACGACATGGACCATGGACTGCCCGACGACAACACGGTCAAGGCGGCACTGGCGCTCGCGGTGCGGGCGCCGTCGGTGCACAACTCCCAGCCGTGGCGCTGGCGGATCGGTCGCCGGTCGGTGCATCTATACCTCGATCCAGCACGCGCACTGCCGGCCACCGATCCCGATCAGCGCGACATGATAGTGAGTTGTGGTGCGGCACTGCATCATCTGCGCGTGGCCTGCGCGGCGCTCGGCTGGTCGGCGGTGGTGCACCGGCTGCCCAATCCGGCGGACCCGAATCACTTGGCGTCGGTCGAACTGCTGCGGCACCGGCCCACCCCGGCGGAAGTCGAACTCAGCGCGGTCATTTCGCGCAGGCGGACCGATCGCAGGCACTACAGCTCGTGGCCGATCCCGGCCGGTTATCTCGGGCTCGCCGCAGAACGCGCGGCTGCCCTCGGTGCGATCGTCCGGCAGGCCTCGGATCGGTCGCGTGATCATCTGGTCGCGGCAGCGCGCGCCGCGGCCGTCCAGCATGCGATGGACCCGGAGTACCGATTCGAATTGGCGAACTGGAGCGGTAGGCACAGTGCCGCCGACGGGGTGCCCGCGCGCAACACCCCGAGCCCTCGGCCGGATGACGAGTTGCCTGCCAGGACCTTTGTCGCCCCGCAGCTCAGCGACAGCGCGCATGAACCGGATTGTGCGGAGTTGCTGGTGATCGGTACGTCTGCCGACGACCGGATCTCCCGGCTGCGGGCCGGTGAGGCGTTGAGTGCGGTGCTACTGACTGCGACCAACGTCGGCCTGGCCACGTGCGTGCTCACCGAACCGCTCGAGCTTGCGCAACTGCGTCGCGATGTCCGCGTCGGCGTACTCGATGACAGCGCCTATCCGCAGGCGATCGTCCGTATCGGCTGGGTGCCGACGAGTGCCGAACCGTTGCCGCCGACGCCACGTCGTTCGATCGAGGACGTGCTCGACCCGTTCGAGTCCTGCACTGGACGCTGATCCGCCGAACCAGACCTGCACCGGCCGCCGGGCGCACCCAGTGCACCCGGCGGCCGTCGGTGTCCGGACCATCGGCTGCTTCGTCATGAATATCGTTGCGCAGGAAGATGATCGGATCGAAGCATGCACAGAACATCCAGGGGCGTTCGACCGTCCCTGGCTGCCGCAGCGAGAGGGAACTACTGCGTGGTGGCACGCTTGGCGACGGCGGAGAGTGCGGCGGCCAACCGGTCTCGAGCGTCGTGCGCGATCGGGCGGAGTGCCGCCTGATTATCCGCACGCAGCAGCTGGTCGGGATCGACAGCCTCGACGACAGTGACGTCGTCGTCGGTACGGACTACGACATTGCAGGGCAGGAGCTGCCCGATGTGCCTGTCGATATCGAGTGCCTGATGCGCGAGATTCGGGTTGCAGGCGCCGAGGATGAGATAGTCCTCCATGTCAACGCCGAGCTTGGTGCGCAAGGTCGCGCGGACGTCGATTTCGGTGAGTACACCGAATCCCTGCTCGGCCAGCGCCTCTCGCACCACAGCGACGGTTTCGGCGAATGGTGTCGAGACGCGCACCACGAGTTCGGCGAGCACAACGGGGACGCGGATTTCGGTGAGTAGATCATGGGGATTGAGCGCCTCGTCGGGCGCAACCAGATACACCTCGGTTGGTGGACCAGCCTGCTGATACTGGGAGCCGCGGATCCACTCGTAGAGGGCGCTGTAGGCGTCGCCGATGCGGTGGTAGTCGCCGCGATGGGTGAGGTGCGCGAAGATCTCCGGCTCACTCCGCCGCACTGTCACCTCTTCGTTGGCCGCTCTTATCGATTCCGGGGCGACGGGAAGTCCGAAGTCGGCCTCCGTCGACGTGCCTGCTCGAAATTCGCCGCGATAGGTGGTGGACGGCGGCCCGGCGGGGCTGAATCCGGTGACGGCTGCCAGCTCGTAGAGCGCGGCCATACCGGCGCCGATGTCGTCTCCGGCGTGGTCGATCCGCACGGTCCGGCGCAGCCCGAGAACGGTGTGCGGGGCCGAGCGGTCGACCGAGATCTGATACGACATTGTCGACTCCTCAGGTTCGTACGCACTGCGCGATCCGGTCCTGTTCGGTTGACCGACTGCAACGCGTTGTCAGTTCGACGCTAAGGAACCGCCGCGGCCGCGAATAGTGCCGAATTGACGCTTGCCTAGGGACTTTCGGCCGCGCACCGGCGGAGTGGGGCAGAGCCCGATCGAACGTCCGCTGACCGGCACGCCGGCGGTACCTCATCGCATCCCGACCTGGTGCCGCTGGACAAGCGGTGGCAGGACTCTCACGGGGTTTGCTTGTGATACAGCTCGCGGGAAGTCGTGTCACGCACGATGATTCCTCCGATGAACGAGGGTGGGCCGCAGCCAGGGGGAGTGCTGCGGCCCGATGGACACATTGCCTGCTCAGTGGTGTCGCGGTCAGGGTCTTTGGTCCTGTGGCAGCTGGACCAAGGTCGTCTACGTTCGCGGTCGAACCGGTCGGCTCACGGATGTCCAGGAACGGTTGCCGAATCAGCGAGTGCGCGGTCGAGGAGTAGTCGCCGTTCCGCCGCGGCGACCGCCCGCCGGGCTGCGGGAACGGCATCCGGCGTGACCGAAATTGATGTAATGCCCATGCGTACAAGGTGTTCGGCGAACTCGGGGTGGTTCGACGGCGCTTGTCCACAGAGCGATGATGTGATGCCGAGACGGCGGGCGGTGGAGACGATGCGGCCGATGGCGTCGAGGACCGCGGGATCGGACTCGTCGAAGAGCTCGGCGCAGTGTTCGGAGTCGCGGTCGACGCCGAGCATGAGCTGGGTGAGGTCGTTGCTGCCGATAGAGACGCCGTCGATGCCGAGCCCCACGTATGCGGGGAGCCAGTGCACGACCGACGGCACCTCGGCCATCACCCAGCGGTGCAGACCGCGTTGCTTGCCGAGCGGGCTCTTGTCGACGAGTTCTAGGCAGGCTTCGAGCTCCCAGCGGGTGCGGACGAAGGGAATCATCAAGTGCAGGTTGGGGGTTTGCTCGCGGACCCGGGCAAGGGCGGCGAGTTCGAGTGCGAAGAGTTCGGGTTCGCGGATGTAGCGGTAGCAGCCGCGGTATCCGATCATCGGGTTGTGTTCGACAGGCTCATAGCGGCTTCCGCCGGTAAGCGCCCGGAACTCGTTGCTGCGCAGGTCGGTTGCGCGGTAGACGACCGGTCGTGGCTGGAAGGCGGCGGTGATGCGGTGCAGCGACTCGGCCATGCGGTCGACGAAGCGCTGTTCCTCGCCACGGACGATGAGATCGCGCGGGTGGCGGCCGTCGAGCGCCTCGGTGAGCAATGTTTCCGCGCGCAGCAGGCCGACGCCGTCGACATCGGTCTTCGCCACCCGCTCTGCCGCTTCCGGCAATGCGAGATTGACGTAGATACGGGTGGCCGTGGTCGCTGCGGCGACGCGTGGGGCGGGTTCGACGGTGACCGTGCTGGTGGACGACTCCTGTTGTCCTGCACGGACTTCACCCGCGGAACCGTCCACTGTGACGACAAGGCCGTCGGTGAGTGTCGTGGTCGCGGTACGGGCTCCCACGATGCAGGGCACACCGAGCTCACGTGCCACGATCGCAGCGTGACAAGTCATCCCACCGCTGTCGGTGACGACGGCCGCGGCGCGGGTGAGGGTGGGCAGCCAGTCGGGATTGGTCATCGGCGCCACCAGCACCTCGCCGTCGCGCAGCGACTGACCTTGTGCGGGAGAGGAGAGGACGCGCACGGCGCCGGTGGCCTTGCCCGGTGCGGCGGCGAGGCCGCGGACGAGGACGGGCCGCGGGATCGGGCCCGCGATGGGCTGCTCGTGCGGACTGTCGGGGAGCATGGTGATCGGGCGCGCCTGCACCAGCCACAGGGTGTCGTCGTCGAAGGTCCATTCGACATCCTGCGGTTTGCCGCCGTGGTGCTGCTGCACGGCCAGCGCGAGCCGGGCGACCGCTGTGGCCTGCGCCTCGTCGAGCACCGGCGCATCGGTACCGGTCAGGTCGACCTGGCGGTCGCCGTCCGGTCCCGCGACGATCTCGAAACTCTGGTGGCCCCTGTGGCTTTCGAGCAAGGTCGGGCCCGCCGAGTCGAACAGGTAGGTGTCGGGCTCGGTCGCGCCGGACACGACGACCTCGCCTTGGCCGCGGGCGGCATCGACGACGACGCGATCGCGGCGTCCGGTCGCCGGGTCGGCGGTGAACGCGACCCCGGACTGCCGGGCGGCAACCATGCGTTGCACCACGACCGCCATCACCGGGCGCTGATGCATGCCGCGCCTGGCCCGGTAGGTCACCACGCGCGGAGTGAACAGTGAAGCCCAGCAATCGATGACGGTCGCGATCAGCTTGTCGTCGCCGCGCACGTTGGTGCGCGAGATGTTCATACCGGCGAACGATGAGGTGGCGCCGTCCTCGCCGATGGCGGAGGAGCGCACCGCCACGGTCGCGTCCTCGCCGAGCGCGTGGTAGGCGGACAGTACGGAATCTCGGACTGCCCCGTCGATGGTCGCTTTGTGTACGAGTTCGCGCATGCGACGGCACAATTCGGCAACGCGGGGGCCGTCGGCGCTCGCCTGGAGTGCCTCGGTGTGCAGGCGATCGAGCTCCGTACCGTGTGGCCCCTCGGTGATCAGCTCGTCGTAGCACGACCGCAGGATCACGAATCCCGGTGGCACCGGCAGGGTCGCCGCCACCAGCTCGCCGAGGTTCGCGCCCTTGCCCCCGGCCTTGTCCGCGTCAGCGAGCCGCAGCTCGCCGAATCCAGCCACGTAGTCGCCCATTTCGGCTCCGATCTCTGTTATGTCCTGGCGTTCAGCGTCTCCCGGATAGGGAGTTGGTCACTACGGCCGAAAGTCCCGGCATACCGCGGCGTTGGACCCGGGGTCACGCCGAGACGGATGTCGAGCTCTAGGGATGGACGGTCGCCGCATTGGCGCTTGGCAGGCCGAGCGACTGTGCGATCATCGTCGACCACGTGCGGATCGCGTGCCAGTTCCGCAGGTCGCCGTAGCGGCCGCCGCCCATGAGGCGGTAGAGCAGCCTTGCCTGCAAGGACACGTTGATCCGCTCGTAATGCCCGGCGAAGGGGCGGAAGTCCCACGGGCAGACCGTTTTGCACAGGGCGGCAATCTTTTTCGGCACAGTGGCACCGATGCGACGGCCGATCGGTCCGCGCAGCGCAGGGCCGAGGCCGACGCTGAACATCCACACATCCGATCTGCGCAGCTCGTCGCGGTGGGCCCGGATGTAGGCCGCCGCAGCGGGCAGAAAGTCCCGGTTGTGCACCGCACTGCCCAGGATGACACCGTCGAAGCGGGACAGATCAGGCGCGTGCTCGAAGTCGCTCAGCTCGACGGTGGCGCCACGCTCGGTGAGATCCGCGGCGATGAACTCCGCGATATCGCGGGTCGATCCTTGCGCGGTCGCGTAGATGACCGCGATCCTGGTGGGTTTCGTTTCCATGCATTCAGCGTGGCGCAGAGGCACATACACAGGTCAGAGCCGTGGTACCCGGGCTGGAGGGACCAATGTCCTTTCCGAGAAGTCTTTGGCGCTGTAGTGATTTGAAGGACTGCGATGCGCCGCTGTACGAGGCTCACCGCGACCATGCGCTCACAGGCCGGAGGGGTAGGTCTCCGGCGTCGTACCCTCGAGCCATTGGCCCGCGGTTTCGAGTGGCTCGACCGCCGTTGTCCGATCGATGTGGATGAGAGCGTCGAACTGGTCGGCGGGACGAGTGTGGAAATAGTGGTTCTGGCGTTCGGTGCCCGGCCGGTAGATGACCCCGATGGCGCGCTGCAGCCGTGGCTGACGCAGCAGTTCGACCGCGTCGCCGGGAACGTCCATGCGGAGCAGGAACTGCGCAACGCCGGTGTCGTGCAGCACCGCTTCTACGCTGGAAGGCAATGCGGCGCGGACGTTTTCCTGAACGGCGGGGCCGCCCCAGTCTTCGGCCGCGGTGACCGTGCCCGTACACGTGCTGAACCCGAGGGATCGGCAGTGCACGCCGTGGCGCTCGCGGACGAGCTGCCCCAGGCTCAATTGACCGTCGCTGCCAAGCTCGGTGGCGCGGGCGTTGCCGACATGAGAGTTGTGTGCCCACACAACGATACGAGGATTGTTTCCGCTATCGCTCGGAGTCTGCACGCCACCGCGATACAGGTGGCTGAGCAATGCGTCGAGCGTGTCGGCCATGTGCCGATCGCGCACGTTCCATGAGGACACCCGGTCGCTGAACATGGCCCGGTAGTAGGTCTCGGCGTTGCGTACCGACCAGGCATTGCGGAACGCGTCGAACTGGTCGTCGGCCTCCATCGGAGGCAACTCGGCGATCCCGGGAGAGCTGCGTTGCAGGTCGAGCAGCTGCCAGAGCACCTGTGCTTCACACGATCTGCCCGCGCCGAAGGCGGCGGCGAATCCGTAGGCTTGACCGTCGTCGCCCGCGACCTGATCGAAGCAGCCGTAACGAGCCTTGGCTCGTTGTGCTGCAAGAGGATTCGTGTGTTCGAGGAAACCGACCACTTCGTGCATCGAGCGGTGCAGACTGTAGAGATCCAATCCATAGAACCCGGTGCGCGGTCGATCGTTGCGCACTTGTTCGTCGTTGTGGGCGCGTAGCCAGGTAATGAACTCGCGCACCACGGTATTCCGCCATATCCACGCAGGGAACCGTTCGAAACCACGCAGCGACTCTGCGGCAGTCGTGTCGTCGCCGCTGCCGTGTAGGTAGCGGTTCACCCGGTACGCGGCGGGCCAGTCGCCCTCGACCGCGACCGCGGTGAAACCCTTTCGCTCGATGAGCCATCGGGTGATCGCCGCGCGTGCGGCATAGAATTCGTGAGTGCCGTGCGTACTTTCGCCGATCAGCACAATCTTGGCGTCGCCGATGAGGTCATCGAGTACCGCTTCGGGCGGGACGCCGCCGGGGGCCTCGATGGCCGCCGCGCGGATCGTCGCCGCGGCATCTGTCGGTGGCACCGCGGTGCCGGTGGTCGACATGGCGAGCAGCGCCCGCACCTGGTCGTCGGTGACCTGGGTGAAGTCCCAGAACGATTCGCCGACCGCGCGGAACGGGGCGGGGATGGTGGCGCACACCATTTCATCGACCGAGGCGCCGAGCTCCCGGCAGGTCGATTCCGGCGCCGCGGGGACGGCGACCACGATGCGCTTGGGCTCGCCCGCCCTGATCGCCTCGAGCGCCGCGAACATGCTCGCGCCGGTGGCCAAGCCGTCGTCGACCAGGATCACTGTTCGCCCAGCGACATCGATCGGCGCTCGGCCTGCTCGATAGGCCGCCTCGCGGCGGTGCAGTTCCTCGGCTTCTTCGCGGGTGATCGTCCGTATCTGGTCCGCGGTGAGCCGCAGCGCGCGCACCAGATCGTCGTTGAGCACGACGTGACCGCCCGCCGACAGGGCGCCGATCGCGAACTCGGGGTTGCCCGGCGCGCCGAGCTTGCGCACGACCAGGGCGTCCAGCGGTGCGTCGAGCGCTGCGGCGACCTCCCAGGCAACGGGGATACCGCCACGTGGCAAGCCGAGTACGAGCACGCCAGGATCGCCTCGATAATGGTCCAGCAGAGCGGCCAGTGTTCGCCCGGCTTCGTGTCGATCACGAAAGATCGTCTGGGGCGCATCGTCTTTCGCTCGAGTGCTGCTCATGATGGGACTCCTGATCGGTCGTCACGGACGGATACTGGGCGACGGTGGCGCGAACGGATCGTCGTGGTGCGGCATGAGCTTCCTCCTCGGTGCATCACCCGGTACTAATCGAGAGGTGGTACTGCCCAGCCTGTTGCGCGGCTTCGGCCAGCCACAGGGCCGAAGGTTGCCATCCGGCGGGGCGATGGTCCCTGACTGGGCGCTCGATCGCGCGGATCAGGTGCGTGCGAACGGCACCAGGGCCCGAAGTCCTTTTGGTAGAGGACTTTTCCCGGTTGAGTGCCGACGAGTGCGGGTCCGCCGACTCTGCCGCGTCGAGCCTGCGCTGGAGACCATGACGATATGACTGAAACGACCGCGTCCGGCGCGCCGGCGACCGGATCTTTCTGCTGGGCACCGATCGAGAAGTCCGCATTCGAGCGGGCGAACGCCAACCTGGCCGACTACGCGCAGACATGCCACGGGTTCTCCTGGGATGCCGACACCCTGTCCCGGGCGGACGCGGAATCCGCGGTACGGAGCGCGCTCCGTGGGTTCGCCCCCGACGCCGACCTGGCGGACCTGTCCACCGACGAGCCGTTGCGAGTCACGCTCGATCTCGACTCCCTGGACTTCCTCACCTTCGTCGAACGGCTCACCCGAGCCACCGGCGTGCGGATCGACGAGGCCGACTATCCCACCTTGGCCACCATCAGCACCTGCGTTGATTTCGTGACCGCGGCCTCGTGACGTCGGCGTGCCGGCGAGGTCGGTCGTCGGTGACGCGGCAGGGATGCCGCACCGGGTTTCGATATCCGGTGCGGCATCGTGGGTTCAGGCGTCGCTAGCCGTCGGAAGATGCTGAGCGCAGACGGCTTCGACGAATTCGCCGACCGTCGCCTCGGGCAGGTGTCGCGCCAGATCGGCCTCGGTGATGATGCCGACGAGCAGGCCGTCCTCGGTGACGGGAAGGCGCCTGATCTGGTATTGCTCCATCATGGCGAGCGCCTCGTCGATATCGGCGCTGGCCTCGACGGTGTGCAGTTGGTCAGCGCCCTGCGCCATTTCACCCGCGGTGGTCGTCCTCGGGTTGGCGCCGACGCCGACGACTTTGACGATGATGTCGCGATCGGTCACGATGCCGACCGGGCATCCATCGCTGTCGCAGATCGGCAACGCGCCGATATCGAGCTGGCGCATGCGCTGTGCCGCGGTCTCCATGGTGTCGCGCACGGTGATGTGCTCCACATCGGAGCGCATGACGGTGTGTGCAGTGGTCATGATGAGTCTCCCTGCCGTAGTGGGCAATAGCCCAGACCATCATTCGATGGTGGGCGCACCGGGAACAGGGCAGAAGGTCACTGCGGCAAGGGATCTTTCGTCGCTCACGCGAGATCGGCCGCGCGCTGTGGTCGCGGGTGAGAATCGTGATCGGACCAACGGAGTTCTGCGCAAGGGGCTTTCGGCACCCATCGTGACACGTAGCGGTAACGACAACGGGTGACCTGCGCCCCTACGTGGTAGTACCGCCCGCGCGGTTTCCTGAATCAGGACGAAAGCACCGCCTCCTCGGCTCCGCGAGATCCCGATCACGGCTTCCGGATCGGCCTGATCGCACCCCCGTGGGTCCCGATTCCATCACCCGCCTACGGCGGCACCGAAGCCATTGTGGACAACCTCGCTCGGTGTTTGACCGCGCTCGGGCACGA
The DNA here is from genome assembly GCF_043197455.1 of Nocardia sp. NPDC049149. Classification (NCBI taxonomy): domain Bacteria; kingdom Bacillati; phylum Actinomycetota; class Actinomycetes; order Mycobacteriales; family Nocardiaceae; genus Nocardia; species Nocardia sp. NPDC049149. Next base: position 5,923 of record NZ_JBICTD010000017.1, on the reverse strand, counting down.
CGTCCGGTTGTTCATCCGCCGCGACTGCCGTACCGCGGCCGAGCACCGCTTCGACATGCATCGTATGGCTCGCGACTACGCCGACCTCTACCGCAGGCTCCTGGCGGCACGGACGACAGCCGCGCGGTCATGACGCTGCCGTTGCGAGTGCTGAGCGACCGTGGCCTCGCATCCCCGCAGGAGAACGTGCGGCCGGTGCTCAAGTGGCTTTGGTCACCACCCGCACCATCTGCGGTCCGTGGTATCGGCTACCCGATGCCCTATCGGCCGTCGCCGCGAGTGAGTGAAATCAATGGTGTCCGAAACATTTTCACCAGGAGGAATGATGAGTCTGCTTCCCGCACATCGTGAGTCACTGCTGCCCGATCTCAATGATCTGTGGAGCTCCCTCGCGCCCACCGGAATGGCGCCGCTGTTCGGTTCGCACCTGCTGCGGGTCGAAGATGCCGTCGAGGACGGCCATTACGTCGTGCGTGCGGAGATCCCAGGTATCGACCCGGAGAAGGACGTCGAGGTTTCTGTCCAGGGCAGGCAGCTGACGATCAAGGCCGAGCGCACCGAAAGGCGAGAGGAGAAGGGGCGTTCGGAGTTCAGCTACGGCTCGTTCTACCGCTCTGTGACGTTGCCGCACAACGCCGAGGACGAAGGTGTCTCGGCCAGCTATGCCAAGGGCATCCTGACGGTCAGCGTGCCGCTCGGTAAGCCAACGGAGCTCGCGAAGAAAGTTGAGGTCAAGACCGCCGAGTAGCGATCACGAGGTGGATTGTCAGATGACCCGCAAACGCCGGAATGGTCGGTGACGACAGCGCCGCGGGCCGGTGCGCGACATCCGGTAGGTCATCCACCGGATCATCGACCGGCCCGCTACGGCCAGGATTGAGCAGCGCTGAGACGACCGCACTGCGCTATCGCTGTGTCTTGATGGGTGTCAGTGTTCGGTGAGTGGGTGGAAGATTCCGACGTTCTCCGGAGCAGATCGCCCTCGCTGACGATGCCGATCACCTTGGATCGCGGGCCAAGCACGGGCGCGGCGCTGATGTCCTGCTCGGCAAAGGTGCGGACCACCTGCTGGAACGACGACGAAGCCCGGACAGACACCACATCGCGTGTCATCACGTCGGTGACTTTCCTGTGTTTCAAGGGATTTCCTCCCGCGCGCTTGTACTCCTGTGCCGTGAGTGTGCGCCTGCTCCGTCGCTGTCCGGCAGGGTCGAAGTCGAGCGCTGTTCGGGCCGTTGGTATTCGCAGAAAGTGGCGAATGGCCCTGCCGACGGCGTCCCGACCTGCTCTCGGCTGAAGTCGGCGCCGAAACCGGCGTGCAGTAGCGGAATTGGGTCCTGGACGTGGGCACTTCGGCCGCCAAGAGTTCGGTAGGCACGGTGCGATCCACCGGCACCGGCACCGGCACGACGCGGCCGTCCGGTTCACCCGGACCTGCTTCGGCGGACGTGGAGCGCTTCGCCGTGGGAGACGAGGTGAGTGCGGCGTCGCAACGCCGCGTCGGCTGAGCCGGGTCGAAGGTCACTGCCCCGGAGTGGCTTTCGAATCTTCCCGACCACCCGAACAGCAGTGGACCATGGATCTGTGGTCGCGACCGTCGCCGACCCTCGGCTCGGCGTCCACGTTGTCAGAACGGAACGTCTACGATGTCCGAACTTGGCCCGCTGGACTCGGGATTCATGGAGTTGGAGGACACCGATCGGCATGTGAGTGCCGGGATCGGGGCTGTCGCGATCGTCGCGGGATCGCCGCCGTCGCGCGAGGAGTTCGGCGCGGAGTTGGCGAAGCGGTTGGATGTGGACCGCAGGCTGCACCAGAAGGTGCGCAGAACACCATGGGATCTCGCGGCACCTGCGTGGGTGCCCGACCTGAATTTCGATCTGGCACACCACCTTCGGTGGATGGCGTTGCCCGATCCCATGGATGAGGACGCACTGTGCGAGCTGGTTGCCGAGGTGATGGAGGAGCGCCTCGACCGCGATCATCCACTGTGGCAATGCGTAGTGGTCGAGCACCTGGTGGACGACCGGTGGGCGATGATCGTGAAGGTCCACCACAGCATGGTCGACGGCGTCTCCGGGATCACGCTGTTCGAGCGATTCTGCGATGATCCGGCCGAGCTACCAGACATCTCCGTGTCTGAAATGGGTGCTGCGCGCAATGATTGGGTCGGCCTGCTGGCGAAGTCGTTGCGACTGCCGATCGATGCGCCGCGGTTCGTGGCACAGACACTGCGCGCCGCGGTACCGCTGGCGATATCCGCGGTGCTACCCGCTGCGGGTTCGTCACTGAACGGCTCCATCGGGAGACAACGCCGATACACCGTAGCGCGGGCATCGCTGCCTGCCGTTCGGGAGATCGGTGCGGCTTTCGGAGCGACCGTGAACGACGTGGTGCTCGCCGCCGTTGCCGCGGCGTTCCGTACCGTCCTGCTGTCCCGCGGTGAGGAGCCGACGGCCGACAAGCTGCGCATCCTCGCTCCGGTATCGGTGCGCGCCGCCGACGCGAAGAACATACTCGACAACCGGGTTTCGGCGATGCTGCCGTTGTTGCCGATCGAATCCGCGGACCCGGTCGAGCAATTGACCACTGTGCACCGCAGGATGGCCGAGCACAAGGCGAGTGGTGAAGCAGCGGCGGCGAATTCGCTGCTCTCGCTGGCGCGGTGGCTGCCGTTCGCGTCGATCGCGTGGACGGTGCGCCTGGTGTCGCGATATCCGCAGCGGGGGATCTCGGGCCTGGCGACGAATGTGCCCGGTCCCCGCCGCCGACTGCACCTGCACGGCCGGGAGGTGCTGGAAATCCTGGCCTACGCGCCGATTGCGATGCGGGTGCGCATCGGCATCGCCATTCTCAGCTACGGGGACCAGCTGCGGTTCGGTATCACCGGCGATTACGACAGCACGCCGGATCTGCACCTGCTCGCCGAGCGCATCGAGGAGACCATCGAGCACCTGCTCAACCGTGCCCGGGCGGGCGAGGCGAACTGATCAGCTCTGCGACCGGGCGATGATGAGTGGGCAATCGGCCGCGTGCAAGACGGCCTGGCTGACCGAACCGAGGGTCATCCCCGCGAAACCGCCGCGGCCGTGGCTGCCGACCACGATCAATTGCGCCACTTCACCCTCCTCGAGCAGACGTTTGGCTGGCCGGTCCTCGGTGACCACCCGTTGCACCTCGAGATCGGGGTACTGCTCGGCGTGGCCGGCCAGGGTCTCGGACAGCAGTGTCTCGGCTTCGGCCTGCATCTCGGTGCGGGGAATGTAGCGATTGAACTCGGACCAGGTGAGTACGGCACGCACCGGGACGCCGCGACGGGACGCCTCGTCGAAGGCGATGTCGACGGCCCGCATGCTGCACGGCGATCCGTCGACACCGACGACTACCGGCCCGCGGAGGCGATGCGGGGAGTACCGCTCGGGTTCGGGGACGACCGCGACCGGACACTGCGCGTGCCGCGCCATGGCCGTGCTGACGGACCCGAGCAGTCCACGCCGGAACGCTCCCATCCCGTGGGAGCCGACGACGAGCAAACGCGCATCCTTGGACCGGTCCCGCAGCGTCGTGATTGGTCCGGCTTCGACCAGGAACGTCTCGATGTCGAGATCATCGACGGGTGCGGCGGCGGCAGTGGCGAACCTCCGCGCCGCCGTGAGCCGGACAGCGCAGGCCTTCAGATATTCGTCGTGGTCGACGCGGTGGAAATCGACACCGGGGCCGAAGTCGGCCGGTGCGCCGACGGCATGGACGATGTGTAGCGGCGCGTCGTGGTGTACGGCGTCGACGGCGGCCCAGCGCAACGCCTCGTCGGCAGTGTGCGAGCCATCGATGCCGACCACGACCGGTGGGTTGATGCTGTTGGCAGACATAGGATTGCACACCTTTCGGGGAAGATTCGGTGCCACTATTTGGCGTGGACGACCATGACCGGGCAGTGTGCCCGCTGGATCAGCGAGTTACCGGTGGAGCCGAGCAGCAGGCCGCGGAATCCGCCGCGACCCCGGCTGCCGACCACGACGAGCTGGGCGGACCCGGACCAGTCGATCAGCGCCCGCCGTGGACCGAACAGATACGCCTTGCGGATCACCTGCACATCCGGGTACTTCTCCTGCCAGCCCGCGAGCTGCTCAGCAAGAATGGCCTGACCGGCTATCTGCGCGTCCTTGTCCGGAATGGTGGCGGGGACTCCGGCAAACCGGTCGAAGAACAGGTCGCCCCACGCGTGCACCGCGACGAGTTGGGTGTGTCGCTCGCTCGCTTCGGCGAACGCCGCCGCGACGGCGCGCTCACTGTGCGCGGTGCCGTCGAGACCGACAACCACCGGGCCGACGCGCCGGGTCTGCTGGTCGGTGCCGGTGTCACGGACGACCACGATGCTGCCTCGGCCGTGACTGGTGACGGCGAGCAAGGTGGATCCGAGATAGCTCAGCGCGGACCCGCCGCCTGCGGCCCCGAGCGCGACGAGATATGCCGTCTCAGATCGACGGATCAGCAGTCGAGCCGGATTTGCTTCGGAGACTTCGGTTTCCACTGTGAGAGTGGGGTCGACCTGGTGGGCGAGCCTACGGGCCGCCGTCACCAGGTCGACGCCGCGTTGACGCAAGGTGTCGATCACCGGTGGCACCAGCATGTCGTAGATGCCGAGCAGTTCTGCCGAGGCCGCCAGATCGAGGGCATGCACGATGTGCAGCCTGCGGTTGTGCTGGGAGGCGGTTTCGGCGGCCCAGCGGACGGCGAGATCGGAGGGTTCGGAGCCGTCGACGCCGACGACCACTGCGGCTGTGGCCAGCCGGTGCGGATCGTTGGTGGGGTAGGTGGGCATGCGCGGCGTCCCTTCGGGTCCAGTGACTCTGGTACCCGAAGGTTAGGTAGCGGACGTGGCCGGACACGTCTGTCTTTGGTCCCCAATGCCCGGGTCCAAAGGCTGCTACCTGGGGTGTCGTTCGTCAGGCTCTACGCGGTGGCTGGTCGGGCAGTGGCGCCGACCAGCGCAGCACCGTGCCTTGCTCGGCGCCGTGCTCGATCTTGAAGCTGCCGCCGGACTGTTCAGCGCGTGCGGCAAGGTTCGCCAGCCCGCTCATCCGCGAGAGGTCGGTGGGGACGCCGGTGCCGTCGTCGGTGATTTCGATGGTGACGTCGTCGCGGACTGTGAGGTTGATGGAGACCGTGGTCGCCGAGGCGTGGCGGACGACATTGCTGACTGCTTCGCGCAGGACGGCTTCGACGTCTTCGGACAGTGGTGGTCCCAGCACCGAGACCGGGCCTGCGAGCCGGATGGTGGTGCGCAGGCCGGTGTCCGCGGTCATCTCGGCGATGACCGCGTGCAGTTTTTTGCGCAGGGTCGGGGCGTCGGCGGCGGTGCTGCTGTGCAGGTCGAAGATCGAGTGCCGGATTTCCTGCACGATGGACTGGATGTCTTGAATGGTTTCGGTGAGCCTGGTTTTGACTTCGGGGGTGCGGGCCCGTTGGGCTGTGCTCTGCAGCGAAAGGCCGACCGCGAACAGTCGCTGGATGACGTGGTCGTGCAGGTCTCTTGCGATGCGGTCGCGGTCGGAGAGCACGTCGAGTTCGCGCATGCGTCGTTGTGTCGCCGCCAATTGCAGTGCTAGTGCCGCCTGGTCGGAGAAGGCGGTGATCATCGTCTGCCCGGATGCGTCCAGCGGTTGTGCATCGGCGGGGCGCAAGGTGACCAGGACACCGATGACCGTGTGCTCGGCGCGCAACGGAAGGACCAGCGCCGCGCCGAAATCGGCGGGGCCATCGAATTGCGGACGGAACAGCAACTGGTCGCCTGCGACCGCCCGGCCGGTCCGGAAGACCGTGCCCGCATGCGACTCGGCCACGGGAATGCGTTGTCCGGGAAGTTGTTCCGCCCCGCTGCCCGCTGCAGCGACGATGACGAGCTCGGTGACCTCGTCATGGG
>NZ_JBICTD010000016.1:159949-183028 GCF_043197455.1 Nocardia sp. NPDC049149 | reverse complement strand
TCGGATGGAAGACACCCGCCGAAGCCTTCAACGAGTACCTACAATCGCTACAACAAACCGGTGTTGCTTCCACCGATTGAATCCAGCCAATACACATCAATGGCGTTCACCGAAACCCTTGCCCTGGAAGGGATTGCGGCATCAATCGGAAGTATCGGCGACGCATACGACAACGCATTGGCCGAGTCCACCATCGGACTGTTCAAAACCGAAGCCCTCGGCCCGCACAGCCCGTTCCTCACCGGAGCGCTACGCACACTTGACGACGTGGAATACACGACCATGGAATGGATCGACTGGTACAACAACCAACGCCTGCACAGCCTCCTCGACCACACCACACCCGAGGAATACGAAGCCGCCTACTACTCTCAACAACCGACTCCCCAACCGGAGAGCTCGCCAGCATAGAAGCGGCAAGAAACCCGAGACGGTTCATATGGCACGTTGCACGAGACCAACGGTTGCTAGTTGTCACCAGTGTTGTGGCGCGGGTGGTTGAGGGCTGGGAGAGTGGGCGTGTGGGTATCTATACAGATCGGGTTGTGCCGCGGATCGTGGAGAAGGCATGCGGGATGCGGTTCAACGAACCTTTCCGCGAGCGCGTGTGTACGGGGCTGCACGGACGCGTTGTGGAGATCGGCTTCGGTTCGGGCCTCAACGCACCCTTCTACCCGGAGCAGGTCGAAAAGGTCAGCGCGGTCGAGCCCGCCGACCTCGGATGGAAGTTAGCCAGCCACCGCGTCGCTGCGTCGAAGGTCCCGATCGAGCGTGCAGGCCTGGACGGCCAGTCACTCCCTTTCCCGGACAACAGCTTCGACTCCGCACTGTCCACCTGGACCATGTGCACCATCCCGGACGTAGCAATCGCCCTCTCTGAACTCCGCCGAGTACTCAACCCCGGCGGCACTCTGCACTTCATCGAACACGGCCTCGCCCCCGACCACGGCGTCCAAGTCTGGCAAAACCGCCTCAACCCACTCCAGAAAACCTTCTGCGGCGGCTGCAACCTGAACCGCGACATCCCCGCCCTGCTCGCCACTGCCGGCTTCGAACTCCGCGACCTCGACGCCTTCTATTCCGAAGACGTCCCGCGTGCCTTCGGTGCCCAGACCCTCGGCGTAGCCGTCGCCCCCTAGCTCATTCGCTCGGCGCAGCAATGCGGCACCTGCACAGCCTGAACCTGCACAGCCACGGCCCCAGCCGGAACCTCTGCTCCCAAACCGGACGGTGATGCTCGTCGGCTTGCCTTGTGCTGCCCAGCCCCGCAGCAGACCTCTGCGCGCCAAGCCAGACCACGAACAGGCCGACGAACACCACTGCACCCAACCCCGCCTCGCCCCCCACCTCGCGCACCAAGCCGGACCACGAACAGGCCGACGAACACCACTGCACCCAACCCCGCCTCGGCCCCCACCTCGCGCACCAAGCCGGACCACGGACATTCCGACGAACATCACTGCACCAAGCCCCGCCCCAGACCACCTTTGCGCACCAGCCGACCCACCGGACCTGCCGACGAACACTCACGGTGCCAAGCCCACCCGCGGACCCTTCCGGCAAACATTCACCAACTCAGCTCGCCCACCAGTAGTCGGCCCGACTTCCCTGACCACAGCCCCTTCGGACAAACGTTCGCCAACTCGGCTTGCCCACCAGCAGCAGCCCAACTTCACGGAATAGCAAGCGCGAGCTTCAAAGCGGAGTTCAAGGCCATGACCGTGCCCGGGCTGATCGTCCCGAGAAGTGCGCCGAGTTCATCACGATCTACCTGCTCGAGGTCGTCGGCGACGATCTGACCGACCAGCGGATCGGCTGAGGTCAGCGGAACCCAAGTCGGCAAGAGAGCGTGCTTGTCGGTTGTCGTGATCCGCACGACCAGCACATCGGACAACAGCCGGTTGCGCCGATTGTTGGAGACGATCAACCACGGCTTCGGACCGTAACCGACGTCGACGCGATAGATCTGCCCTCGGACCGGGGCCGAGTTCGTCATTCGGTGTCACCACCGTTCGCGCGCCTGGCTGCGCGCCGACGACGGAACTCCTGCGCTTCGGCCTCGTCGTGCACCTCCGGCCAGACCTCGGCCAGCTGCCGGTACCCCTCCTCCAGCGCCTCATCGATCAACACCTGCGCGCCGATTGCCATCAGCACACGAATCACGGTCGCCTCGGAAGACTCCGGGCTGAGTTCGTAGCCGAGGTGGGCGGCGATGGATTCGAACAGCACCCACTCGGCTCCTGTCCGATTGCTGAGCGTCGAGAGCGTCCGTTCCTCCCGCTCGGTCAGTGTCAACGTGGTCCGTCTTGTCATGCATCAGATGCTACATCGATATCGATGCGATAACAATCATCGGTTGGCGATGCACCTCTGCGCATCACATCTATTTGTATCGTTCAGTTCAAAACCGTGCTAGCGTCGGACACATGCCGAGACCGAGACAGTTCGATGAGGAGCGGGCAGTCGATGCCGCCGTTCGGGCGTTCTGGACGGCAGGCTACGACGGGACCTCGACACAGGATTTGTGCGAGGCGACCGGGTTGGGACGGAGCAGTATCTACAACACCTTTTCGAGCAAGCACGATCTGTTTCAGCAGGCGTTGCGGCGGTACATGACGACCAAGAACGCCGCCACGTTTGCCGTACTCGAGGGCGATCAGCCGGCGAAGTCCAAGATGCGGACGTTGTTGCAGCAGGTGATCGAGGCGCCGGACGGGGATCCGATGGGGTGTCTCGTGGTGAACTCGATCGTCGAGCTCGCACCGCGCGACGCGGACGTGGCCGCGGTGCTGCGCGACGACCACGAGCTGCGCTTGGCCGCGCTGACGACGGTGTTCGAAAGCGGTAGGCGGGCAGGGGAAATCGACAAGGCGAAGGATGCGCAGGCGTTGGCGCACTTCATGATCGCCACCATTTCAGGGATGCGCGTGGCGGCCAGGGGCGGCGCGGAGCGAGCCACGCTGGAAGCCATTGCCTCGACCGCACTGGCCGCTCTCTGATCCAGATATGCACAACTACAGCGCCTTTCGCCATGCCCAAGTTTTGAACTAAATGATCTAAAACAAGAGAGGTACCCATGCCGTTCGCCGTCTACATCCTCGGGTTGTCCATTTTCGCCCAGGGCACCTCGGAGATGATGCTCTCCGGCCTGCTCACCGAGCTCTCCGCCGACTTGGGCGTCTCCATTCCACAAGCGGGACTGCTCATTTCGGCGTTCGCGCTGGGCATGGTGATCGGCGCGCCGGTACTCGCGGTGGCGACGCTGCGGTTGCCGAAGCGCACCGCGCTGCTCGGTTTCCTCGCGATCTTCGTGGCCGCGCACATCGTCGCCGCACTGACCGCGGACTACTGGGTCCTGTTCGGGACCAGAGTGATCGGCGCGTTCGTCTACGCCGGATTCTGGTCGGTCGCGGCGACCACCGCGATCGGCCTGGTGCCGGAGAACGCGCGCGGCAAGGCGATGAGCATCGTCGCGGGCGGACTCACCATCGCAACCGTCGTCGGCCTGCCCGCGGGCACCGTGATCAGCCAGCACCTCGGCTGGCGCGCGGCGTTCTGGACGGTGGCGATCATGTCCGCGCTCGCCATGATCGGCGTGCTCGCCAAGATCCCGGCCGATCGCGCGGCGACCGCCCCCGACCTCCGCAAAGAACTACGCAGCATGGTCAACCCGCGACTCTGGCTGTCCTACAGCACCACCGCGCTCTCCATCGCCTCGCTGCTGGTCAGCTTCGCCTACCTGGGTGCGCTGCTGTCGCAGACCACCGGCCTGACCGACGGCTGGATCCCGGTCGTGCTCGCCGTGTTCGGCGTCGGCGGTTTCGTCGGCATCGTCCTCGGCGGCCGCACCGCCGACGCCCACCCGATCCGCACCCTCTACGTCGGCATCGCGGGCGTGGTCGGCACCTCGGTGCTGCTCGCCCTCACCGCGGAGCACACCGCACCGGTCGTCGTCCTGACCTTCCTGCTGGGCGCCTTCGGTTTCGGCACCAACCCGACCCTGAACAGCCGAGTCTTCAACCTCGCCCCCAACGGTCCGACCCTCGCCCCCGCCTTCAACGTCTCCTCGTTCAACATCGGCATCACCCTCGGCCCGTGGCTCGGCGGCCTCGCCATCGGCGCTGGTCTCGGCTACGCGTCGGTCGCCTGGATCGGCGCGGCCGTCGGCATCGCCGCCCTCGGCACCGTCACCTGGGAACAACTCGTCACCCGCAAGCCCGCACAAATCCCCACCCCCGAACCCGACCCCCGCGTCCCCGAACTCACCCACTGAAACCACAACTCGCGCCGCACTTCCCACCCGGAAGTGCGGCGCGAGCCCATCTCCTTACCCTCAGGCCGTCAAACACCCCGGCCCGAGCAGCGCCTTCAAATCACCCATCAATGCCGACGACGGCGAAACCCGCAGGCTGTCATCGAGTTTCAGCAACGTGGTCTTCTCACGGGCGCCGACATGCCGGATGTGGACGTCGGAGGTGCCCGGGTGCCTGGACAGGACCTTCTTGAACTCGCTGATCTTGTCGGGGGTGCACATCCGGGTGGTCATCGTGACCGCGAGCGGCTTGGCGACGCCGATGGAGGACAGGTCGGGCACGGCAAGGTCGTTGGCGATCAACGAGATCCGGTCGTCGCGCACCGAGACGCGCGCCTTCACCAGCACCACCGCGTCCTCGACCACATCCATCCCGTACACCGAGTAGGCCTGCGGGAAGAACAGCACCTCGATACCACCGGAGAGGTCTTCTAGCTGGGCCGACGCCCAGGCCAGGCCGTTCTTGTTGATCCGCCGGTTCACCGAGGCGAGGATGCCGCCCAGGGTCACCTGGGCGCCGTCCTTGACGTCCCCTTCGAGGATCGCGGGGATCTGCGTATCCGCCTGCGCCGCAAGGACATGCTCGACGCCGTTGAGCGGATGCCCGGACACGTACAGGCCGAGCATCTCGCGTTCCAGCGCCAGCTTGTGCTTGGACTCCCACTCGTCGTCGGGCACCTTCACGTTGAAGATCGAGGACACCGACTCGTCCGCGTCGACGCCGCCGAACAGGTCGAACTGCCCGATCGCCTCGGCCTTCTTGGTGGACATCACCGCGTCGATGGCGTCCGAATGGATCAGCAGCAGCCCCTTGCGCGGATGCCCCAGCGAGTCGAATCCGCCTGCCTTGATGAGAGATTCGGTGACCTTCTTGGTGCAGGCGATCGCGTCGATCTTGTTCAGATAGTCGGAGAAATCGGTGAACTTCGACTTCTCCTTGCGCGCGGCGATGATCGAGGACACCACGTTGGCGCCGACGTTGCGCACCGCGCCGAGCCCGAACCGGATGTCCTTGCCGACCGAGGCGAAGTTCAGCTCGGATTCGTTGACATCCGGCGGCAGCACGGTGATGCCGAGGCGGCGGCAGTCCGACAGATAGACCGCGGCCTTGTCCTTGTCGTCGCCGACGGAAGTGAGCAGGCCTGCCATGTATTCGGCCGGATAGTTGGCCTTGAGATAGGCGGTCCAGAACGAGACGAGCCCGTAGCCCGCGGCGTGCGATTTGTTGAACGCGTACCCGGCGAACGGAAGGATGGTGTCCCACAGGGCCTTCACGGCGGCCTCGGAGAACCCGTTGTTCGTCATGCCCTCGTGGAAGCCCTTGTACTCGGCTTCCAGCACCTCGAGTTTCTTCTTACCCATGGCCTTACGCAGCGCGTCGGCCTTACCCATGGTGTAGCTGGCGACCTTCTGCGCGATGAACATGATCTGCTCTTGGTAGACGATCAGACCGTAAGTCTCGGCGAGAATGTCCTTCAGCGGCTCTTCGAGCTCGGGGTGGATCGGTTTGATCTCCTGCCGCCCGTTCTTGCGGTCGGCATAGTCGTTGTGCGCGTTCATGCCCATCGGACCGGGGCGGTACAGCGCGAGCACGGCGACGATGTCGTTGAAGCCAGTCGGCTGCATGCGGCGCAGCAGGTCGCGCATGGGACCACCGTCGAGCTGGAACACGCCGAGAGTGTCACCGCGCGACAGCAATTCGTAAGTCGCCGGATCGTCGAGCGGCAGGTTGTCCATGTCGAGGTCGAGGCCGCGGTTGGCACTGATGTTGTCCAGCGCGTCACCGATGACGGTGAGGTTGCGCAGGCCGAGGAAGTCCATCTTCAGCAGGCCGATGGCCTCGCAGGACGGATAGTCCCAGCCGGTGATGATCGCGCCGTCCTGGGCCCGCTTCCACACCGGGATGGCGTCGGTGAGCGGTTCGGAGGACATGATGACCGCGCAGGCGTGCACGCCCGCGTTGCGGATCAGGCCTTCCAGGCCGCGCGCGGTCTCGTAGATCTTCGCGACATCCGGGTTGCTGCCGATGAGTTCGCGGACCTCGGCGGCTTCCTTGTAGCGCTCGTGGTCGGGGTCGGTGATGCCGGCGACCGAGATGTCCTTCGCCATGATCGGCGGCGGCAGCGCCTTGGAGATCTGGTCGGCGATCGCGAATCCGGGCTGACCGAACAGCACGCGCGCCGAGTCCTTGATCGCCGCCTTCGTTTTGATGGTGCCGAACGTGATCACCTGGGCGACCCGGTCGCTGCCCCACTTGTCGGTGGCGTAGCGGACCATTTCACCGCGGCGGCGATCGTCGAAGTCGATATCGATATCGGGCGCGGACGGGCGCTCCGGGTTCAGGAACCGCTCGAAGAGCAGGCCGTGCGGGAGCGGGTCGATATTGGTGATGCCGAGCGCGTAGGCGACCAGCGAACCGGCCGCCGAACCACGGCCAGGGCCGACCCGGATGCCGACCTCTTTCGCGTGCGAGACGAGGTCGCCGACGACGAGGAAGTAGGCGGGGAAGCCCTTCTGCTTGATGACGTCGAGCTCGAAGTAGGCGCGCGAGTAGTACTCGTCGGGCACGCCGTCCGGGAAGCGGCGGGCCAGCCCACGATCGACCTCCTTGCGCAGGAACGAGTCCTGATCCTCGCCCTCGGGGACGGGGAAGATCGGCATGCGGTCCTTGAAGGCCCACACGTCGTCATAGGACTGCACCCGCTCGCCGATCAGCACGGTGTTGTCGCAGGCGCCGGGGACCTCGGCGTCCCAGAGCGCGCGCATCTCCTCGGCGGACTTCAGGTAGTAACCGTCACCGTCGAACTTGAACCTGGTCGGGTCGCTGAGCGTCTTGCCGGTCTGAATGCACAGCAGCGCTTCGTGATTGGTCGACTGGTCCTTGGTGACATAGTGGCAGTCGTTGGTCGCGATCGGCGGGATGCCGAGCTTCTTGCCGATCTCCAGCAGTCCTTCGCGGACCCGGCGTTCGATGGACAGGCCGTGGTCCATGATCTCCAGGAAGAAGTTGTCCTTCCCGAAGATCTCCTGCCACTTGGCCGCCGCCTCCAGCGCCTCGCGATCGTGGCCGAGGCGCAACCGCGTCTGCACCTCGCCCGACGGGCAGCCGGTGGTGGCGATGATGCCCTCGGCGTACTGGGCGATGATCTCCTCGTCCATGCGCGCCCACTTGCCGAGCTGACCTTCCAGCGAAGCGAGCGAGGACAACTTGAACAGGTTGCGCAGGCCGGTCGCGGTCTCCGCGACCATGGTCATGTGGGTGTAGGCGCCGGAACCGGAGACGTCGTCGCCCTTCTGGCTCGGATCGCCCCACTGCACGCGCTTGGTGTCGAACCGGGACGCAGGCGCGATGTAGGCCTCGATGCCGATGATCGGCTTGATGTCGGCCTTCTTCGCCGAGTTGTAGAACTCGGAGGCGCCGTACATATTGCCGTGGTCCGTCATGCCGACGGCGTTCATGCCCAGCCGTTTCGCCTCTGCGAAGAGCGGAGAAATTTTGGCCGCACCGTCGAGCATGGAGTACTCGGTGTGGTTGTGCAGGTGAACGAACGATCCGGACGAGGCGGCCAAGACGGTCCTTCCTCCCAAGGTCTCGACGGGGGTTGGCTGGACCGATTCTAGGGGTCCCCACCGACTGGTTCGGACAGGCGCGCGGCGCCTGCGCAGGTGTTCGGCGTGTCGGTGGTAAAGATCACCGGCGCGTCTCACGACTCACCGTACGTGCGTCTGAATTCCGCTAGCCGACCCGGGTGGGGCCGGACGAATCGCGGCCGTCGGCACCGGAACCGGCGACGACTGTCTCCCGACCAGCGGCAACCGCGCGCCGGAGTCGTTGTCCCCGACCCGGACGCGATAATCAGCGCATGAATGCACGGCCTGCATCCCGGATTCCGGGCCCGCGATGACGACGACCGTTGTCGCGCTCGTCGTCTCGGCCGCGTTGATCGCCGGTGCGCTGGTGATCTGGCCGCGGACCCGCCGGGTGGTGACCACACCCGCCGAGCGGGCCGTGCATTCGGCGCTGCACACCGCGTCGCTGGCGGCGCTGCCGCTGCGGCGCGGGCTCACCGCGGACTCGGCGCAGGAGGCCGCACCGCATCTGCGCACCCTCACCGGGGCCGAGGCGCTCGGCATCGCCGACCCGGACGGCACCCTGCTCGCCTGGTCCGGTCCGCACGCCGAGCTCGCCGAACATTTCACCGCCGCAGCCGCACGGGCCGTCGCGGGCGAACGGCCGGTGCTTGTCGCCGGGCCAGGCAACGGCGCGCACGCGGGTAGGACGCTGATCGCCCAGCCGCTGCTGATCGAAAGCACCGGCGTGGCAGGCGTTCTGGGGGTGGTGACCGGTGGACAACCGGGGCCCGGCTGGCTCGGCGCGGTGGCCGAGGTCGCCCGATACGCCTGCGGCCAACTCGAATTGGCCGAGCTTGACGCCTCGCGGGCCCGGCTCGACCGTGCCGAGGTGCGCGCGCTGCGCGCCCAGATCAGCCCGCATTTCATCTACAACGCGCTGAACACCATCGCCTCGTTCGTGCGCACCGACCCGGACCGGGCCAGGGAGCTCATCCTCGAATTCGCCGACTTCACCAGGTATTCGTTCCGCGCCGCAGGCGAATTCACCGTGCTCGCCGACGAACTGCGCAACATCGAACGCTATCTGGCGCTCGAACGCGCCCGCTTCGGTGACGCGCTCCAGGTGCGGCTGCAGATCGCGCCGGAGGTGCTCGGCGTGGTGCTGCCGTTCCTCGCGCTGCAACCACTGGTGGAGAACGCGGTCCGGCACGGCTTGGCCGGTGCGGCCCGCGGCGGCACCGTCAGCATCACCGCCACCGACGCGGGCACCGACTGCCTGATCAGCGTCGAGGACGACGGCGTCGGCATGGACCCGGAACTGCTCCGCTCCGGCGCGCTCGACGCCATCGAAACCGGCAGCGGCCCAGCCGGTTCCGGCACGTCCGCGCATGTCGGCCTCGCCAACGTCGACGACCGCTTGCGCGCCGCCTTCGGCAACGACTACGGCCTCGTCGTGGAAACCGCGCCAGGCGCAGGCACCAAAATCAACCTCCGTATCCCCAAATTCCGCGCGGGCATCCAGGCATGACGCGCACGAGTGGCACATGGCTGAGGCATTCGTCGAGAGCTCCGCTCCGTGGTGTGCCACTCGTCGCGCCACGCCGCATACGATGGAGCGGTTGTGACGCGGACCACCGAGATGTCGGCCGGTAGCGTGCGTGTGCTGGCCGTCGACGACGAGAAGCCTGCTCTGGACGAGCTGGTGTATCTGTTGCGCGCGCAGCCGGGTGTCGGCGAGATCCACGCCGCGTCCGACGCGACCTCCGCGCTGCGGGTGTTGCGCGCCCATCCGGTCGACGCGGTGTTCCTCGACATCAACATGCCGGGCCTGGACGGGATGGAGCTGGCAGGCATCCTGTCGGAGTTCGCGAATCCGCCCGCGGTGGTCTTCGTGACGGCCCACGACGATCGGGCGGTGGCGGCGTTCGATCTCGGGGCGGTGGACTATCTGCTCAAGCCGCTACGGGAAGCGCGGCTGGCCGAGGCGGTGCGCCGGATCGTCGCCACCCGGGCCACCGCAGCACCCGCCGTCGACGGGCCGAAAGCCGATCCGAGCGAGGTGATCCCGGTGGAGCTCGGCGGGGTGACCACGCTGGTGCCGCGGTCGAGCGTGAGCTGGGTGGAGGCGGACGGCGACTACGCGCGGCTGCACACCAGCGGCGGCTCGCATCTGGTGCGGATTCCGTTGTCCGCGTTGGAGTCCCGGTGGGAGGATGCGGGTTTTCTGCGGGTGCACCGGTCCTATCTGGTCGCGTTGCGACTGGTGACCGGGCTGCGCACGGTCGGCACCGGGACGGTGGTGTGCCTGCGCGCCGACGGCGCCGCGGCGGCAGTGGAGTTGCCGGTCAGCCGCAGGCAGGTGCGCGAGCTGAAACAACGCTTGGTGCACGGGCCTCGGCAGCAGTGGGGTGGACAATGACAGGTCCGCAGCGTCCGGTCCGGCAGCGCGTCGTACTGTCGGAGCGGCGGGGCGCGCGACGGGTGCGCACGCGGATGGAAGTGGTCGAGCAGACCGAGATCGGTGCGGCGTTGATCGGCGGCCTGATCCGCGCCCAGCTCGGGCTCGCGCTGCGCTTCGGCTTCGTCACCATCGTCGTCTTGTGTTCGCTGCCTGTACTTTTCGGCATCGGGTCGGTGGGATCGGTGGTCGTGCTCGGCATCCGGCTGCCGTGGTTGCTGCTCGGCATCGCGGTGTATCCGCTGCTGTATCTGGTCGGCCGGGTGTATGTCCGGCTGGCCGAACGCAACGAGCAGGACTTCCTCGACCTGGCCGAGGACTGACCCGATGACCGGATCGGTGCCTGCGCTGACGGTGCTCGCGCTGCTGTTCGCCGCGTTCGCCACGGTCGCGATCGGCGCGTACGGAGTTCGCCTGGCGCGCACCACCTCCGATTTCCTCGTCGCTTCGCGCAGCGTCAGATCCGGCTGGAACGCCGCCGCCATTTCCGGTGAATACCTTTCCGCCGCCTCCTTTCTCGGCGTCGCCGGACTGATCGCGAAGTACGGCGCGGACGCGCTCTGGTATCCGGTGGGATTCACCGCGGGCTATCTGTCGCTGCTGCTGTTCGTCGCAGCACCGCTGCGCCGGTCCGGCGCGTACACGGTGCCCGACTTCGCCGAATTCCGGTTGGGCTCACTGCGTTTGCGCAGACTCGCCGCGACCGTGGTGGTGCTGGTGTGCGCGGTGTACCTGATCCCGCAGTTCCAGGGTGCCGGCTTGACGCTGCACACGCTGCTCGGCCTGCCCGACTGGGTCGGCGCGGTCGCGGTGGGTGCGATCGTGATCGCCAACGTGGCGGGCGGCGGCATGCGGTCCATCACGCTGGTGCAGGCCTTCCAGTACTGGTTGAAATTGACCGCGGTCGCGATTCCCGCGCTGGTGCTGCTCGGGTACTTCCTCGCCGAGGACCGGGCGCTCGGCGCCCCCGCTCCCCCGGTGGTCACCGAGCGGACCGTGGTCGACATCCGCACCGACGTGGTGGTGCAAGTCGGTGCGGCGCAGGAGGTTTCGATCACCGGAAAGCTCGACGACCGACAGGTCGATGGGCACGTGCTGCTGACGCCTGGCCCACACGAGCTGTCGGCGGGCACCGAGCTGATGCTGGATGCCGGGGCCACGGTGCCGGTGGTGGCCGGTGCGCCCGCCGACGGCGCAGCCTGGCTCGAACCCGGCGGCGGCTTCGGCGGCACCCATCCGACCTACCAGGTGTATTCGCTGATCATCGCGACCTTCCTCGGCACCATGGGCTTGCCGCACGTGCTGGTGCGCTTCTACACGAACCCGGACGGCAGGGCCGCCAGAGCGACGGCGCTCGCGGTGATCGGGCTCGTCGGGCTGTTCTATCTGTTCCCGGTGTTGCTCGGGGTGTTCGCGCGGCTGTACGTCCCGCAGTTGCTGATCACCGGAACCTCCGACGCCGCAGTGGTTTTGCTGCCGGGCTCGGTGGTCGCCGGGTTGCCTGGCCAACTGCTCGCGGCACTGGTCGCGGCAGGAGCGATCGCCGCATTCCTGTCCACGTCGTCGGGCCTGCTGGTGAGCATCGCCGGCGTGCTGAGCACCGACATGCTGCGCGGGCGAATTCGCGACTTCCGAGTGGCAGCGGTGGCCGCAGGGACAGTGCCGCTTGCCCTTTCGCTCACCGTCGCGTCGCTCGACCTGTCCCGCACGGTCGGGCTCGCGTTCTCGGTGGCGGCCTCCACCCTGTGCCCGCTGCTGGTGCTCGGCATCTGGTGGCGAGGCCTCACCGCGACGGGCGCAGCGGCCGGGCTGATCGCGGGCGGACTGGTTTCCGGTGGGGCGACGGTGGTTTCGGTGACCGGCGGCATCTCCGACACGGTCGCGGGCGGTTGGCCCGCCGCGCTGCTCGGCTACCCGGCAGCGATCAGCGTTCCGCTCGCGTTCGCCGCGATGGTGGTGGTCAGCAAGCTGACCACCGGCCCGAGTGCGCGCCGGGTCGGGCGCATCTTCGTCCGGATGCATGCGCCGGAACGCCTCGGCATGGGCGCCGATCGCGAGGGCAGCCTGCGCTCGCAGTGACGCCGATTCCGGCAACCGTTCGTCGCGCCGAATCGACCGTTCACCGCACAATCGGCGGGCTTCCCGGAGTGACCCAGGCCACATCACCATTTCCTCATACGCGGCTGACTACGGTGCTGGACACGTAAGCCTTGTTCCCACGCTAGGACCACCATGACCAGTACCGAACTCGACGGCTCCGCCCCCCGGCGTACCCCGAGTGCAGCAGAATTCGCCGAAGTGCAAGCCAGCCCCGATTTCCAGGAGTTACGAAAGCGGCTGCGCCGCTTCGTCTTTCCGATGACCGCGCTGTTCCTGCTGTGGTACCTCAGCTATGTGCTGCTCGGCGCGTACGCGCACGACTTCATGGCGAACAAGGTCTTCGGCAACATCAACGTCGGCTTGCTGCTCGGCCTCGGCCAGTTCGTCTCCACCTTCGCCATCACCGCGCTCTACGTCCGGTTCGCCAACCGGGAACTGGATCCGCGCGCGGCGGCCATCCGCACCAAGCTCGAGGGAGGCCAGGCGTGAATCACGTCAGCACCTACGCCGCTGCCGCCACTGTCGGCGAACCGGCAGCCAATATCGGCATCTTCGCGGTGTTCGTCGCGATCACCATGGTCGTTGTCATCCGCGCCAGCCGCAACAACGCCACCGCCGCCGACTTCTTCACCGGCGGTCGCGGCTTCTCCGGCCCGCAGAACGGCATCGCCATCGCGGGCGACTACCTTTCCGCCGCAAGCTTTCTCGGCATCGCCGGGGCGATCGCGGTGTACGGCTACGACGGGTTCCTCTACTCCATCGGGTTCCTGGTCGCCTGGCTGGTCGCGCTGCTGCTGGTCGCCGAAATGCTCAGGAACACCGGCAAATTCACCATGGCCGATGTGTTGAGCTTCCGGCTCAAGCAGGGGCCGGTGCGCACCGCGGCGGCGTTGACCACGCTCGCGGTGTCGCTGTTCTACCTGCTGGCCCAGATGGCCGGTGCCGGTGGTCTTGTCGCGCTGCTGCTCGACATCTCCAGCAAGTCGGGCCAGGCCGTGGTCATCGCGGTCGTCGGCGTGCTGATGATCGTGTACGTGCTGGTCGGCGGCATGAAGGGCACCACGTGGGTGCAGATCATCAAGGCGGTGCTGCTGATCACGGGCGCCGCGCTGATGACGGTGATGGTGTTCGCCAAGTTCGGCTTCAACCTGTCCGACATTCTCGGCTCAGCGCAGGAACACGTGACCGGGTCGAAGAACAAGGCGGTCGCCGCGCGCGACGTGCTCGCGCCCGGCGCGCAGTACGGCGGCAGCGCCACCTCGAAGCTCAACTTCCTGTCTCTCGGTCTGGCGCTGGTGCTCGGCACCGCGGGTCTGCCGCACGTGCTGATGCGCTTCTACACCGTGCCGACCGCGAAGGAGGCGCGCCGATCAGTCGTATGGGCGATTGGGCTGATCGGCGCGTTCTACCTGTTCACCCTGGTGCTCGGCTACGGCGCCGCCGCCATCGTCGGACCGGATCGGATCCTGGCCGCCGCGGGCGGACAGAACTCCGCGGCACCGCTGCTCGCGTTCGAGCTCGGCGGCGTCGTCCTGCTCGGCATCATCTCCGCGGTCGCGTTCGCCACCATCCTCGCGGTGGTCGCCGGGCTCACCATCACCGCGGCGACCTCGTTCGCACACGACATCTACGCCGGAGTCATCAAGCGCGGCAAGGTCGATGACCACAAGCAGGTGCGGGTCTCCCGGATCACCGCTGTGGTGATCGGCGTGATCGCGATCGGCCTCGGCATCCTCGCCAACGGGCAGAACATCGCGTTCCTGGTCGCGCTGGCGTTCGCGGTGGCGGCGGCAGCGAACCTGCCGACGATCCTGTACTCGCTGTTCTGGAAGCGGTTCAACACCACCGGCGCGCTGTTCAGCATGTACGGCGGGCTGATCTCGACCATTGTGCTGATCGTCTTCTCGCCCGCGGTGTCCGGCAACAAGACCGCGATGCTGCCCAGCTTGGACTTCGACTGGTTCCCGCTGTCCAACCCCGGAATCGTCTCCATCCCCTTGGCTTTCGCGCTCGGCATCATCGGCACGTTCCTCGGCCCGAAGGACGAGAACCCGGCCGTCGCCGCCGAGATGGAGGTCCGTTCGCTCACCGGTGTCGGCGCCGAGAAGGCGGTGGTGCACTGAGTTCACCCGGGCCGGCGCCGTCGGCCTGCCGTCCCATGAGCGATGCCCGGTAATCATTGCCCCCCCTTGTTCTCTCGTAAGGAGATATCGCGTTGACCAGCGCAACCACCGATCCCCGCGACACCACGACCGCGGCGGACTTCCCGCCGCCGGACGGGTTCGCCGCAACGGCGAATGCCGATGCGACGCTGTACGACCGGGCGGCGGCCGATCGATTGGAGTTCTGGGCCGAGCAGGCCGGTCGGTTGCACTGGCATCAGCCGTGGCGCCAGGTGCTGGACTGGAGCGATGCGCCGGTGGCGAAATGGTTCGTCGACGGCAAGCTCAACGTCGCCTACAACTGCGTCGACCGGCACGTGCTCGACGGGCACGGCGACCAAGTCGCCATCCACTGGGAAGGCGAACCCGGCGACTCACGCGATATCACCTACGGGGAACTTCGGGACGAAGTATCCAGGGCGGCAAACTATCTCACCGAGCTGGGCATGCGGGTCGGTGATCGGGTCGCCATCTACATGCCGATGGTGCCCGAGGCCATCGTCGCGATGCTGGCCTGCGCCCGGCTCGGACTCACCCACTCCGTGGTGTTCGCCGGCTTCTCCCCCACCGCCCTGCGCCAGCGCGTCGACGACGCCGAAGCCAGGCTGGTGATCACCACCGACGGCCAGTGGCGAAGGGGCACCGCAGCACCGCTCAAAGCAGCCGTGGACGAGGCGCTCGGCGGGGTGCACGACACGGTTGAGCACGTACTCGTGGTGCGCCGCACCGGAATCGAGGTGCCGTGGACCGAAGGACGTGACCTGTGGTGGCACGACACCGTCACCGATGCCTCGCCAGAGCACGAGGCGCAGGCGTTCGACGCCGAGCACCCGCTGTTCATCCTCTACACCTCCGGCACCACCGGAAAGCCCAAGGGCATCCTGCACACCTCCGGCGGCTACCTCACCCAAGCCGCCTACACCCACCACAACGTCTTCGACCACAAAGCCGGACAAGACGTCTACTGGTGCACCGCCGACATCGGCTGGGTCACCGGACACAGCTACATCGTCTACGGACCACTGGCCAACCGCGCCACCCA
The DNA here is from genome assembly GCF_043197455.1 of Nocardia sp. NPDC049149. NCBI lineage: Bacteria > Bacillati > Actinomycetota > Actinomycetes > Mycobacteriales > Nocardiaceae > Nocardia > Nocardia sp. NPDC049149. The sequence continues at coordinate 167,381 of NZ_JBICTD010000016.1, read as the reverse complement.
GGTCGTCTACGAAGGCACCCCCAATTCCCCCGACGAACATCGCCATTTCCAGATCATCGAAAAATACGGCGTCACTATCTATTACACCGCCCCGACACTCGTCCGCACTTTCATGAAGTGGGGCAGGGAGATTCCCGAAGCCCATGACCTGTCCTCGCTGCGCCTGCTCGGCTCGGTGGGTGAGCCGATCAACCCGGAAGCATGGCGCTGGTACCGAGAGGTCATCGGCGGCAACCGCACTCCGATCGTGGACACCTGGTGGCAGACCGAGACCGGCGCGATCATGATCTCGCCACTGCCCGGCGTCACCGCGGCCAAGCCCGGTGCCGCGATGACGCCGCTGCCCGGCGTCTCGGCGAAGATCGTCGATGACGACGGCGTCGAACTCGACCGCGGCGCCTCGGGTTTGCTGGTGCTCGACCAGCCGTGGCCGTCGATGCTGCGCGGCATCTGGGGCGACATGGCGCGCTTCCGCGAGACCTACTGGGCTCGGTTCGCCGCCGCCGGTTGGTATTTCGCCGGTGACGGCGCCAAACTCGACGCCGACGGCGACCTCTGGGTGCTCGGCCGGGTCGACGACGTGATGAACGTGTCGGGCCACCGAATCTCCACCGCTGAAGTCGAATCCGCGCTCGTCGGACACGCGGGAGTCGCCGAGGCCGCCGTCGTCGGGGCCAGCGACGCCACCACCGGGCAGGCCATCGTCGCGTTCGTCATCCTCACCGCGGGCACCGCGAACACCGGTGACGCGCTGGTCGGCGAGCTGAAAGCCGAAGTGGCCCGCGAGATCAGCCCGATCGCCCGGCCACGCGAAATCCACGTGGTGCCCGAGCTCCCGAAAACCCGCAGCGGCAAGATCATGCGTCGCCTGCTCCGTGATGTCGCCGAGGGCCGCGAACTCGGCGACACCTCGACCCTGGTGGACCCCAAGGTCTTCGAGGCGATCGCCCGCGGGTAGCGACCGCCTCGCGGCGGACCCGGCACGATGAGGGGCCGGGTCCGCCAGGCGAACCGAGGGGTGTCCGGAAAGGCCGTGCGCGGATACGCTTTCGGGGTGCGTTGCACCGCGTTCCGTTTCTCCGCTGTCCTCGGTGGTGTCCTCGTGTTCGTGGCCGCGCTGCTCATCGCGGCGCCCGGCGCGCATGCGCAGGTCGAAAAACGCTGCTACACCAACAGCGCGGGCACCCGCTGCTACTACCTGCACATTCCCCCTGGAGACACCGCGGGCAAGCCGCTGATGGTGTACCTGCACGGCTGCAACGATCCGATAGCACAACCCAACCCCACCGGGTTCTCGCTCACCCGGGTCGCGGACGAAATGGGTTTCGTGCTCGCCTATCCCATCCAGGACCAGGGTGCGAACGCGTTGTACTGCTGGAACTGGGACAAGCCCGGAAACCAGGAACGCGACCGCGGTGAGCCGTCCCTCATCGCGGGCATCACCACCACCCTGATCGACGGCCTCGGCCTCGACCGGTCCCGCGTCTACCTCGGCGGCTATTCCGCAGGCGGCGCGACCACCACGAACCTCGGCGCCACCTACCCGGACCTGTACGCCGCGATCGCCCCCATGGCTGGCGCCCCCTACCGCACGCAACTCGGCGGCCAGGTCGTCATCGACGCGATGGGCCCACGCGCCCGCCCGATGCCGACCTTCTTCCTGCAGACCCTCTTCGACCAGGTCAGCAACATCGTCATCGGCCGGACAAACCTGACCCAGTGGCTGGAGGCCGACAACCTCGCCGACCCGGGTTCCGCACCGCGGCTGCCGACCGGTGTGGAGTTGCTCATGCCAGGCCAAGGCATCCCGATCCCCCTCACCCTCGAGCACTACGCCAGCCCCCGCGGCTGCGAACTGGCCCAATTCACTACACCGCTCGTGGCCGAACACGCCTTCGGCGCCGCCATCCTCCAACAAGATTTCGGCATCGACGTCCAACGCAACCTCATGCGCTTCCTGCTGGCCCACCGCATGACCGCACCCCACCAGGCCTGCTAGCCCCGGTCCGAGGTTTCCGCACCAATCCTCATCGGGTACCCCGAACCCGGCGGACCCGGCCACCCGATCGATGAGGGGGACCGGGTCCGCCGCCACGGTTCACCCCGCATTCGCTAGCCATGACTACGCCACAAACGGAGTTTTGCTGCGGGCGGCACGCAAAGCTTCGGCCCACCAGAGGAGCTGGTCGAGGGTGGTGGTGACGGATTCTTCTAGGTCGGGGTCGCGACGGGGCCAGGTGCCATCGGCGGCGAAGCGTTGCCAAGCCTTGGCGATGGTGATGGTGCGGCGGATGGGGACGGCGTTGAGTTCGCCGAAGATCTGGCGGAGGTGGGCGGCGGCGTGGCTGCCGTCGGAGTCGGTGCCGTAGCCGACGACGGTGACCGGTTTGGCGGCCCATTCGGTGTCGAACCAGTCGATGGCGTTCTTCAGCGCGGCGGGGAAGCTGCGGTTGTATTCGGGGGTCACTACGACGAAAGCGTCTGCGACGCAGAGGCGTTCGCTGAGCGCGCGGACGGCGGCGGGAAGTGGTTCGTCGAGGCCGGTCAGTTGGTCGGGTAGGCCTGCGGTCGCCAGGTCGACGCGGTCGAGGTCGAGGTCGCGGCGACCGAGCCGACCGGCGAACCAGTCGGCGACGGTGGGGCCGAACCGCCCGGTGCGGGTGCTGCCGAGGATCAGCACCACCCGCAACCGGCCACCACTGCGCCTCGAATCGCGGCCAGTGGCTGCGCTCATCGCGCGTCCTTGACCGGCGCGTCGAGGAAGGCGGGGATCATCGGCAACAGCAGCTCCGGGCGATGCACCAGCGTGATGTGCGAGGTGCCCGGCAGGATCGCCAGCTGCGAATTGGGCAGGCCCGCAGGCGTATCGCCCATGATGCCGCCGCCGAACAAGCGGAACATCTCGACGGCGTGCTCGGGCCGGACGATGTCGGAATCACCGATCACGGTCAACGTCGGCGCCTTGACCTGGCGGGCCGCCTCCGGTGTGACGACCGGGATCGCGTTCTGGTCGTGCTCTTTGACCCGTGCCACCAGCCGGGGGAAGTCGTCGGGTCGTGGCGCGTTCTTCAGGTAATCGGTGTGGAACGGGGAACCGTGCAGCATCTCCGGTTGCAGGTCGGCGAGCCCGTCGAGCAGGCCGGGGTGCATGGCGTTCGCGTCGAGACCGCCCGCGGCGAGGATCTGCTTGCGCACCAGCTCGGGATGCTTCAGCGTAATCTGCAGTGCCACACCGGCACCCATGCTGTAGCCGAGGATGTCGGCACGCTGCACGCCGATGCTGTGCAACAGTGCGACGGTGTCTTCGGCCATTTGTGGCGTGCGTAGCGGGCGGTCGATGTCGGCGGTGCGGCCGTGCGCCTGCTGCTCGACGGCGATGATCTGGCGCGACTTGGCCAGTTCCGGGATGAGCTGACCGAAGTCGGTGTCGATGCCGGACAGTGCGCCGTGCAGGAGCACCAGCGGCGGCTGGTCGGTCGGGGTGCCGTGCACTTCGTAGTACATGTGCAGGCCGTTGACGTCGGCGTAGGCACCGGGCTTGGGCGGTGCGGCCTTGGTGTTCTCGTCGGCGGTTCCGCAGCCCGCCAGCACAGCGGTCGCGGCGAGAACGGCGGCGGCGAAGACGGTGGTGAGTTTCATGTCGAGCTCTTTTCGGTGAGTGTGTTTCTGCGTTGTCACCAACTCTGACCGGGGCACCTTCCGGTTTCTTTACGGTCCGATTCCGCCGCTGCGCACCCTGGTTAAGCTGCCCCTATGCGTTTCGGTGTGCTCGGTCCGTTGACGGTCTGGACGGATACCGGCACCGTGGTGCCGATCCCGGGGACCAAAGTGCGCGCGCTGCTGGCGGATCTGCTGGTCGGCGCCGGTCAGCCGGTGTCGGGTGATCGGCTCATCGACGACATCTGGGCCGAGGATCCGCCGGGCAATCCGGCGGGCACCCTCGCGGCGAAGGCGTCGCAGCTGCGGCGAGCACTGGAGGACGCCGAACCCGGCGCCCGTGAACTGGTCGTCTCACCGCCGCCCGGTTATCGGCTGGCGACCACCGAGGTGGACGCGGTGCGGTTCCGCGCCCTGGTCGCGACCGCCCGCGCGGCAACCGAAACCACCGACCGAGTGCGGGCGCTCACCGAGGCGCTGGCCCTGTGGCGCGGTCCCGCGTTCGCCGACTTCCGGGACGCCACCTTCGCGCAACCCGCCATCGCGCAGCTCGAGGAGCAACGCCTCGTCGCCGTGGAAGAACTTGCCGAGGCGCGTCTTTCGCTCGGCGAGTACCGGGAGGTGGCCGGCGATCTCGGCGGGTTCGTCGCGGAACATCCACTGCGTGAACGACTTCGCGCCGCGCACTTGCGGTCCCTGTACGGCGCGGGCAGGCAGGCCGAAGCGCTCGACAGCTACGAAGAACTGCGCAGGCAGTTGGCCGACGAGCTCGGCCTCGATCCGAGTCCCGAGCTGGTCGCGCTGCATCGATCGATCCTGGCCCAGGAGCTGGAGCTCGCCGCGCCACGGCGGGAGACCGTGATCCGGCGGCGCAGCACCAACATTCCCGCGCAGCGCACCGCATTGATCGGTCGCGACGCCGATCTCGCCGAGATAGATCGTGCGGTCGAGGCGGCTCGGCTGGTGACGTTGACCGGACCGGGCGGCGTCGGCAAGACCCGGCTCGCCCTTGCCGCGGCGACCGCGGTGGCAGACCGGTTTGCGCACGGCACTTGGCTTGTCGAGCTCGCGCCCCTGCAACCGACCACCGCCGACGCGGCGACGTTTCTAGTGGACGCGGTGTCCCAGGTGCTCGGTATCCGCGCCACCGATAGCGCCGACCCGGCCGACCTGCTGTGCGAGGTGCTCGCCGACCAGGAACTCCTGCTGGTGCTCGACAACTGCGAACACGTCATCGACCACGCGGCCGAGCTGGCCGAATTACTCCTCGGCGCCGCACCGAACCTGCACATCCTCGCCACCAGCCGCGAACAGCTCCGGCTGCCAGGCGAAGACATCGTCGCGGTGGAACCGCTCGCGATCCCCGAGCCCGACGCCGACCTCGCCGATCTCGAACACTCCAGCGCCGTCCAGCTTTTCGTCGCCCGTGCCCGCGCAAGCGCGCGCGATTTCGTCCTCGATGCCGACACCGCCGACGCGGTCGCCACGCTGTGCCGCCGGCTGGACGGCATCCCGCTCGCCCTCGAACTGGCCGCCACCCGGGTCCGTGCCCTCGGCGTGCACGACATGGTCGCCAGGCTGGACGACCGCTTCCGTCTGCTCGCCACCGGCCATCGTGGCGCGCCTCCGCGCCAGCAAACTCTCACCGCGATGATCGACTGGAGCTGGGGTCTGCTCGACGACACCGAGCAGGCCGTGCTGCGCCGCCTCGCGGTGCACGCGGGCGGCTGCACCCTGGAGGCCGCCGAAACCGTGTGTGCCACAGCCGGGCTCGGTGTCCAGTCCGGCGATGCCTGGGACCGCTCCGTCCCAAGGACGACGTCCGCCGTAAGTGGGCGCGATCAGCCTGGCGGACTGCCGGGCGGAGTCAGGACTGCTGAAGGAGCTCTCACGGTCGGCGACAGCGGTGTGCGCCGAGGCGATCTCGATCCCTCGACGATCGCCGATGTCGTTGCGCGGCTGGTGGATCGGTCGCTGGTACAGGCGGTGGGGCGGCGGTATCGACTACTGGAGTCGGTGGTGGCGTTCTGTCTTGACCGGCTCGCCGAGTCCGGGGAGTTCGACGGGGTGCATCGGGCACACCACTGGTACTACTTGGCGCTGGCGGAGCGCGCCGCGCCGGAGCTGCATGGCGCGGATCAGCAGCGCTGGCTGCGCAGACTCGATGCCGAGGACGCGAATCTGCGTGCGGCACTGGATGGGTTCGTCCGCGCCGGAGACGGCGATGCGGCACTTCGGCTCGTGCGTGCGCTCGCCTGGTATTGGCTGCTGCGCGGACGGTTGACCGAAGCGCGGCGCTGGTTCGATGCCGCGCTGGCACTCGACGGTTCGGCGGAACACCGGGTGCCCGCCCTGGCCTGGCGAACCGGATTCGCCTTCCGGCAAGGCGAATTCGCCGACGGCGCGGCCAGACGCGCCGAGGTCCTCGCGGCGTACGAGACCGTCGACGATCCGGCAGGCCGCGCCCGCGCCCAGGTGTTCCTCGCGTTCTCCGCGCTCGAATCCGGTGACATCGCCGAATTGACGGCGCTGCTGCACCAGGCACTTCCGGCCTGCGAACAGCTGGGCGACCGCTGGGGTGTCGCGCTGGGCAACGTCGCACTGGCGCAGGCCGCGCACAGTCGGGTGGATCTGGCCGCGCTGGAAGCACACGCGCGCACCGCGGCCCGACTGTTCGCCGAGCTCGACGATCGCTGGGGCAGGCTGCAGGCAGCCGAATGGCTCGGTGGGCTCGCCGAATTGACCGGCGATCTGTCCGGCGCCACCGATATCCACGCCGAGGCACTCGGTTTGGCACAGGAGCTGGAACTGTGGGGCCAGGTCTGCACCCACCTGTGCTGGCTCGGCTGGATTGCCATGCAGCACACCGAATACGACCGCGCCGAGGCCCTCGGCGAACAAGCCGTGCAGGTCGCCGCCGAACACGGCTACCAGCCCGGCCGCCTCTTCGCCACCATCGTGCTGGCGTTCGCCGCCCGCCGCAACGGCAAACCGGATGCCGCCGAACGCATCCTGCTCGACCTGCTCGCGTTGGCCCCGGCCGACGGCGAGGAGACCCCGCTCTTCCTCCCGATGATCCAGGTCGAACTCGGCTACCTGCACGAGCAACGCGACGAACCGGCCGCCGCCTTGGCCATGCACCTCGCCGCCCTCGATGGAGCGCTGCGCATCGAAGCCCCCCGCGACACCGCCTTCGCCCTGGCCGGCCTCGCCGCGGCAGTCGTCGGCCTAGGCGAATTCGACACCGCCGCACAACTTCTCGGTAGCGCACAAGCGGTCCGCGAAGCCAACGGCATGCCCCTGCTCCCCGCCGAACGTCCAGACATCGATCGCCCCACCGACACGGTCCGCGCCGCTCTCGGCGAACCCGCCTTCACCACGGCCCACACCGCCGGGACCGCCCTCTCCCCCACCGAGGCCCGCGCCCTGGCGCTAACGCTCGCCCCCACCACAACCCCCGCCTGATCGCATCCACCGCAGCCCGCGCCGGCGCCATCCGCACTTGTTCCCGGAATCCGCACCCCTTCTGTGCATCCGCACTGGTTCTAGGCCCGCAGAACGGGTGCGGATACACAAAAAGGGTGCGGCCAGCGATTGCACCCACCACCTCGCCTGACCTCACACCGCGGTCCGCGCTGGCGCTAGCCGCACCCCTTCTCGGAATCCGCACCCCTTCCATGCATCCGCACTGGTTCTAGGCCCGCAGAACGGGTGCGGATACACAAAAAGGGTGCGGCCAGCGATTGCACCCACCACCTCGCCTGACCTCACACCG
>NZ_JBICTD010000016.1:0-159852 GCF_043197455.1 Nocardia sp. NPDC049149 | reverse complement strand
CGGTCCGCGCTGGCGCTAGCCGCACCCCTTCTCGGAATCCGCACCCCTTCCATGCATCCGCACTGGTTCTAGGCCCGCAGAACGGGTGCGGATACATAGAAGGGGTGCGGATCAGCGGCTTTGATCTCGAGGCGCCCGAAACACGAACCCGCGCACCACTGCGACACAACCGGTCAACACGCCGACCGGTGGGTGTCGGGAATGCCGGTTTGAACCGATCGGGTGCACTGCCCCGTTGACAATGCGAAGAGCGGTACCGGTGCGCAGCCCTCGCGCCGGGGACCGTGTAGGCCGGTACAGAGTTCGGCCGTACCTCGAGGAGATCCTATGAAACGTCTCGGGCCGTGGCTCACCCTGGCGGCGGTGGCCGTGCTCGGCCTAGTCCTGCTGGTCGTCAATATGTCCAAAGAGACCGAACCGTCGACGGCCGAACCGAATACGACGGTGACATCGAGCGCCACCGTCGCCGCGCCGGCACCGCCGCCGACAAGCACACCAGCACCAGCGCAGTTCCCTCCGAAGGCGGACTACATCGGCAACATTCCGCTCCCGGCGGGCGCACCGATCACGCTGTCGATCACCGTCGAGAACGGCAAGGCGATCGCCTACGCCTGCGACGGCAAGGCGGTCGAATCCTGGCTGCAGGGCAGCGCCACCAACGGTGCACTCCAGCTGAACGGCAAGAACGACGCCAAACTCGATGGCCGCTTCGACGGCAAGACGGTGACCGGAACGCTGTCGCTCGGCGCGAAGAAGTGGGACTTCAGCACCGCGCCCGTGCAACCGCCCGCCGGACTCTACGTCTACACCGAGGCGGGCGTGCGACAGAGCTGGATCGTCGACGGCGCTGGTGCTGTTACCGGCGTCCAGCGCGCCGCCGACGGAACAACCTCGCCCGCCCAAGGCCTCGCCCCCGATGCGACGGCAATCATCAACGGCAAGAAGATAACTGCGAACAAGGTAAGTGGTGGTGACAGTGTCGGCTGAGCGAGAGACGGAGCCCATCGAGCGGCCGCAGCCGAGCACCGTGGCGATCGGGGCCATCGCGATCCCGGTGCTCGTCGGCGCCGCGGTCTCGGTGCTGCTCGGCGTGTACGCCAAAACCCATGACCCCTCGGCGTTTTCGGTGAACATCGCGGGGTTCTCCGGCCCGCAGGCGGTCAAGGCCTGGCTGGCCACCGTCGCCTTCGCGTTCGCGCTGTTCCAGTTCGTCTCGGCGCTGGCGATGTACGGCAAGCTGCCCGGCATCTCCGCGCCGTCCTGGATCGGCACCGCGCACGTCTGGTCGGGCAGGCTCGCCGTGCTCGCCAGCGTCCCGGTCGCGGTGCACTGCCTGTACGCCTTGGGATTTCAGCAGTACGACAACCGGGTGCTCGCGCATTCGCTGCTCGGCTGCTTCTTCTACGGCGCGTTCGTCGCCAAGATGCTGCTGCTCACCCGGAAAGGCTTGCCCGGCTGGGTGATCCCGGTCGCGGGCGGCTTGGTCCTGACCGGACTGACCGGCCTCTGGCTCACCTCATCGCTCTGGTTCTTCCAGAACAACGGCCTCACCTTCTGATCGGAGATCGACCATATGACCACCGACCCTTCGGCTTTCCGCCGCCGCACCGTGGTGGCGGCGGGCGCAGGCGCCGTCGTCGCGGCAACGGCGCTGACCGCGTGCACCACCTACGGCAAGGAAAACGCCACTCCCGCACCGAATCCGCCGAGCGACAGCAAAGCGGCCGACGGCAAGTCACCGGCGGCGGACGCCCCCGCGGGGAATGCGATCGCCAAGACCGCGGACATCCCGGTCGGCGGCGGCGTGATCGTCGGCGACACCGTGGTGACCCAGCCGAACGCGGGTACCTTCGTCGGCCTGTCCTCGACGTGCACGCATGCCGGGTGCAAGGTGACCACCGTGTCCGGCGGCACGATCAACTGTCCATGCCACGGCAGCAAGTACGCGCTGGACGGCAAGGTCGTCGGCGGGCCTGCGCCCAAGCCGCTGGCCGCGAAAACCGTTCGGGTGGTCGGTGATTCGGTGGTGCCAGGCTGAGGAACTAGCCGAACAGCTCGCGCATCCGCCGATCCATCTCCTCCGGTGCGACATCTTCGATGTGGGTGGCCACCGTCCACCGGTGTCCCCACGGATCCTCGAAGGAACCACTGCGGTCACCGTAGAACTGGTCGGTCATCGGCGTCAGTTCCCTGGCGCCAGCGCCGAGCGCGGCAGCGAAGGCGGCGTCCGCATCCTCGACGTACACGTGCAGGTTGACGGGCGTCCCGCCGACCTGCTTCGGATCGAGGAAGTCCATCTCCTGTGACGGATCACCGACCATGATCAGCGAGTTGCCGAACATCAGCTCGCTGTGCGCGACCTTGCCGTCCGGTCCCGGCATGCGCATCCGCTCCGACGCGCCGAAAACGTGCTTGTAGAAATCGATCGCGGCGGCGGCGCCGTCGATCGCCAGACCCGGCGACACGACCGGGTAGCCGTCGGGGATCGGCTTGACATCAGACATGGGAAACCTCCGGTGAGGCGATGTGCCGGACGGTGTCGAGCCTATGCCCGCGAGGCCATGATCAGGGCTGATCCTCTCGAATCAAGGCCCGGAGACGCCTTGCAGTCTGCGCACCTGTGCGGCGGCCAGCTCGTTGAGCACCTGGATGTCCACCGACTCCGGCGCGGTCACCGCCACCTGCGTCAGCGTGCTGCCGACCTGGACGATCGCAACCGAGGACTGCAGCGTGAGTCCTTCACTGGTGGTGCGGACCTGGAAGGCTGCGGCCGCGTCGCCGACGGCGGGCGCGGCAAGGCCACCGATGCGGTAGTCGATCTTGATATCGGTCGCGTCGGTGCCCGAATAGTGCGCGCAGCCGCGCACTGTCGCCTGCAGCTCCGAAAACGCAAGCGCCACTGCGTCATTCGGATAGCTCGCCGCATCGATGTCGATGCTGGAGAAGTTCGGGCCGGTGTACTGCACGACCGCCTTGGCCAGCGACCCCGGTCGCTGCGCACCGAGCGGAGTCAGCACCTTCGCGCATTCGGCCGGGTCGGTCGGCGGCGCCTGCGCCGTCGCGGGCGGGTCGACACGCGCGGGCAACGCGGTGAAATCGGGCGGCAGATTCGTGCTGGTCAGCAATCGGTCCTGCAACCGATCGGCATCGGTGATCGGCGCCCCGGTCACCGGCTTGGCCGCAATCACGGGGCCGAACCCAGGCAGCTCGGGCGCGGGCGGCGCAGGCGATTCGGCGGACCCACACGCGGCGAGGAGCACCGTGGTGGCCGTCGCGAGCATCAGACCGCAGCCGCGCTTCACTCCGTCCACGACACCTGCGTGTCGATCGTCTGCTGCAGCATGCTCGAGCTGCGCGGATCGCGATAGGCCTGGTGGCCGCCGACGGTGATGGACCCCGCGACCGGCAGCGGCAAGCCGAGATCGACCGTGATGGTGCCGGTGCCCTGCATGACGTAGTCCTGGATGTCGAGCCAGCCCGCGTTGTTCGGCAGGTTCCACACCGCGGACTTCGGCTTCTGGATGACGTCCAATTCGATGGTGAGCCGGTCGCCGTCGCGTTTGGTCAACGTCGCGGTGGTGACCTGGTCGAGAATCACCCCGCCGCTGACCTCCTGTCGCACCGTCCAAACCGCGCCCTCACCGACCGGAAGATCGGGAAACGCGATCGAGCGGTAGACCGCTTGATAGAAGGCCTGCTCCAGCGCGGCACGGGCCGGATTGGAGGTTTCGGGTGCAGGCTCGAGCCGCAGCGCGGTGATGGTGCCGAGGTCGCTCAGGTCGAAACCGGCATGCGACCCACTGGTCTTGGTGAGCGCTTTGGCCAGCCGCGGGTCCGGCGAGGTGACGGTGCCCAGCGTGAGATCGATGCCGTCGGCGTCGGTCTTCGCGGTCATCGGGATCGTCAGATCCGGCGTCGAGAAGTCGCGGGCGGACTGGTCGTTGATCTGCTGCTCGATGTGGTGCGAGGTATGCAGCGTCACCCGCTGCACGGTGCCCGCCGGATATTCCGGCCGTAACAGCGAGCGCGGCTCGGCGCCCGGCGACACGATCGTGGTGACCACCGCCGGGATCGGCACGGTCACTTCCTTGCTGCCGAGCGGTTCGGTGCTGTCGGTCTCCATCCGCGACTCGGTGCCGTCGCTGCAGCCGGTACCGAACGCGGTCAGGCCGACCGCTAGCACTATGAGCAGCACACCCGAGCGAGCTTTCCGGGGGATGTGGGGGGAAGACAACACCGTCACGAGGAACACGATACGACCGCTTCCTGAGTGTCAGCTGGGACATGCGCGGGACATGCGACGACTTTCTGAGCGGACCGCCGCACAAGTACTACTGCCCCTCGAGAGATGATGGTGCGTGTGAGTGACGACCGGCCGCCCGAGGAGAACCCCACGAACACCGTCGAGGGGGCGACATCGGCGAATCCGCCGGACAGTTCACCTACGCCAGAACCCGCCGCTCCGCAGCGGCTGCGGACCCTGCTCATCATCGCCGCCGTGCTGCTCGGCCTCGATCTGCTCACGAAATGTCTCGTCGTTGCCAATCTGACGCCGGGCGAGCCGGTGTCGATCATCGGCGACTTCGCCAGGCTCAGCCTCGTCCGTAACCCGGGCGCCGCGTTCTCGATGGCGACCGGCATGACCTGGTTGCTGACCTTGGTCGCGACGGCCGTGGTGATCGGCGTTGTCCGCATCGGGCGCACGCTGCGGTCGCTGTGGTGGGCGATCGGGCTCGGCATGGTGCTCGGCGGCGCGCTCGGCAATCTGGTGGACCGGCTGTTCCGTTCGCCGGGCCCGTTGCAGGGGCATGTCGTCGACTTCCTCGCGATCGGCTGGTGGCCGGTGTTCAACGTGGCGGATTCCTCGATCGTCTGCGGCGCGGTCCTGCTCGTCGTGCTGACCGTGTTCGGCTTCGAGCCGAACGGCACCCGCACCGGGCGCAACGACGCCGACCGCGAAACCGAGAGCGGCAAGGCCGAATCCGCCACCGAAGGGAACACCGCATGAGGGAAACACGGACCATGCCGGTACCCGACGGACTCGACGGCATGCGGGTCGATGCCGGGCTGTCGCGGCTGCTCGGGTTGTCCCGCACCGCCGTCGCCGCGCTCGCCGAGGAAGGCAGCGTGCAGCTCGACGGCATCGCGGCGGGCAAATCCGATCGGCTCGCCGCGGGCGCCTGGCTCGAGGTGGTGTTCCCGGAACCCAAGCGGGAGTTGACCATCGAGGCCGCACCGGTGGAGGGCATGCGCATCCTCTACGCCGACGACGACATCGTCGCGGTGGACAAGCCGGTTGGCGTTGCGGCACATACCGGTGTCGGCTGGACCGGGCCCACCGTGATCGGCGGCCTGGCCGCCGCGGGCTACCGCATCTCCACCTCCGGCGCGCACGAGCGGCAGGGCATTGTGCACCGGCTCGACGTCGGCACCTCGGGGGTGATGGTGGTCGCGCAGTCCGAGCACGCGTACACGGTGCTCAAGCGCGCGTTCAAACAGCGCACCATCGACAAGCGGTATCACGCACTGGTGCAAGGGCATCCGGATCCGAGCAGCGGCACCATCGACGCGCCGATCGGGCGGGCGCGCGGCAACGACTGGAAGTTCGCGGTCACCGCCGATGGTCGCCCGAGCATCACGCATTACGACACCGTCGAGGCGTTCCAAGCCGCGAGCCTGCTCGACATCCACCTGGAAACCGGTCGGACACACCAGATCCGGGTGCATTTCTCCGCGATCCGGCATCCATGCTGCGGCGACCTGACCTACGGCGCCGACCCGCGCCTTGCCGAGCGACTCGGGCTGGAAAGGCAATGGCTGCATGCCCGTTCGCTCGGCTTCAACCATCCCGCCGACGGCCGCTATCTGGAGATCACCAGCGAGTACCCCGACGATCTGAAGCACGCGCTGGACGTCCTGCGCAATGCCTGACCGGCGGGCGGTGCCGTGGGGACGCCTCGTCGTCGCGGCGGTGGCCGTCGGTCTCGTGGTGTTCGTCGTGCTGCTCGGCGTGCTGAACCCGCCGCGCACGGCGGGCGTTTTCACCGACCGGCTCGGGCCGGAACAGGGCGACGAGGTCGCGGATTATCTGGCGCGCGCGAAGGATTCGCTGAAGGGCACCGACGGTGCCGACCATTGGGCACTGGTGTCGTTCACCGAACCCTTGGTGCCCGAACAACTTCCGCCTAACAGCGGTGGCATGCGGATCGCGCAGGTGCTCTATCACGTTGCGGTGCCGCGGGTGCAGACCCCGTTGGTCGCCGTGCCGGTCCCCGCAGGCGACGCGGCGGCCATCAGCTCCGCCGAGTCGGCCGCCTGGCTGCTCCCCCGCCCGACGGCGGACGAACGCTCCGCCCGCATCGTCGCTCTCTCGGCCGCCCGCCTGCGCTCGGGCTGCGCCTGCGCGGTCGGCCTCGTCGTCCGCGGCCCCCTGGACGGACTTCGAAATCTTGCCTCTCGCAACGGCATCCGCGCCGTCCAGGCGCTGCCCGCGGATGCGGTGGCCGGACGATTCGCGGTGACCCCGCTCCTCCCGAACCAAATGAACAAAATTCTGCCCGAACCCGATGATGGTGCCGTACCAGACGAGTAGGCCCGAATACCCTTCGGCGCGGGTGGAGTTGCGCACACTGCCGGACACACATACGGTTCTCGCCAGTCCGTCCCCAGTGTTGTGGAGTGTGTGTGTTCGTCTTACTGGGCGTTGCCCTGGTTGTGGTGGGGTTTGCGCTGCGGCTCAACCCGATGCTCGTCGTTGTGGTCTCGGGGGTGGCCACGGCGCTGCTCGGCGGGCTGACGCCGAAGGAAATTCTGGACAGTATCGGCAACGGCTTCGCGGGTAGCCGGTCGGTGACGATCTGGGTCGTCACGCTGCCGGTGATCGGCCTGCTCGATCGATACGGCTTGCAGCAGCGGGCCGGTCGCCTCATCGGCAAGCTGCGTGTGCTGACGACAGGGCGCCTGCTCGCGGGCTACATGTTGGTCAGGCAGGGCACCGCCGCCCTCGGGTTGACCGGCATCTTCGGTCATCCGCACACGGTGCGTCCGCTGATCGGACCGATGGCCATCGGCGCGGCACAGCAGCGCTACGGCGACCTGACCGACCCGGAGATCGAGAAGATCAAGGCGTTCTCGGCAAGCTCGGACAATGTCGGCCTGTTCTTCGGCGAGGACATTTTCATCGCAGTGGGCAGCGTGCTGCTGATCACCGGCTACGTCAACACCTCCTACGGGCTGCAGCTCGATCCGCTGGAGCTCGCGCGGTGGGCAATCCCGACGGCCATCTGCGCCTACGTGATCCACGCCGGGCGCCTGCTGTGGCTGGACCGGTGGCTGGTCCGTCGTTCCGCGGCGGTCAAGGCGGTGGCGCGATGATCAACGCCGAATGGCTGTACTGGGGACTCGGACTGTTCTTCATCGTGGTCGCTGTCTTCGCCGCACAGCAGCAAGACAATCCGCGCCGCGCGGGCGCAGCCGCATTCTGGGGTCTGCTCGGCATGGGCTTCTGTTACTCGACTTTCGTCGTCAACAAGGTCGCCCCCGCCTGGCCGCTCGGCCTCACCGTCGTGATCGTCGGGCTGCTCGGCGGCCTCGGCGCGCTCGGCACCGCGGCGATGGCGACCACCACCGTCGACGAACGCGAAACCGCCGCAACGAAGCTCGGCAATCGACTGTTCGTGCCCGCGCTACTGATCCCGATCGTCGCCCTGATCTTCGCGACCATGGTCGCCTCGGTGACGGTCGGCGGTAAAACCTTGCTCGCCACCGGAACACCGGCGCTCACCGGGCTCGGCGCAGGCGTTCTCGTCGCGCTCGTTGTCGCGATGGCGCTGCTGCGCCCGGCCGGACCCACCGGGCCGGGCGTCGCGTTGCGCGAAGGCTCGCGGCTCGCGCAGTCGATCGGCTGGGCACTGCTGCTGCCGCAGCTGATCGCCGTGCTCGGCCTCCTTTTCGACAAGGCCGGGGTCGGCAAGCAGGTCGGCCGGATCTTCACCGCGATCCTGCCGCACGACTCGCTGTTCGCGGCCGTCGCGCTGTACGGCGTCGGCATGGCCGTGTTCACCATCGTGATGGGCAATGCCTTCGCCGCGTTCCCCGTGATGACGGCGGCCATCGGCTGGCCGGTCCTGGTCAGCCAGTTCCACGGCAACGCGACGCTGATCCTTGCGGTCGGGATGCTCTGCGGTTTCTGCGGCACCCTGTGCACGCCGATGGCCGCGAACTTCAACATCGTGCCCGCGGTGCTGCTGGAGATGAAGGACCGCTACGGCCCGATCAAGGCCCAAATCCCGACCGCGATCGCCGTTCTCGGCTGCAACATCGCGATCATGTACCTGTGGGGGTTCTGATGCGCACCGTCTTGGTCACCGGGTTCGAGCCGTTCGACGGTGCGACCGACAACCCGTCGTGGGCGACCGCCGCATTGCTGGCACAGCGACAACCGTTGGCGGACACCAGGATCGTTGCGGTCGAGCTGCCCTGTGTCTTCGACACGTCCCTGACGGAGCTGCGCGCGGCGATCGCGGAGCACGCGCCCGAGCTGGTGATCTGCCTCGGGCTGGCCGGCGGCCGCACCGACATCACGCCCGAGCAGGTCGCAATCAATCTCGACGATGCCCGCATCCCGGACAACGCGGGCGCGCGACCGATCGACCGGCCGGTGGTGCCCGGCGGCCCCGCCGCCTATTTCGCGGGCTTGCCGCTCAAGGCGTCGATCGCGGCCATGGCCGCCGTCGGGGTCCCGGCCTCGATCTCCTACAGCGCGGGCACCTTCGTCTGCAATCACGTCTTCTACGGCCTGCGGCACTTCATCGCCACCGAATCACCGCGCCTACGAGGCGGATTCGTCCACGTCCCGCCGAACCTGCCGATACCGCGCCTCGCCGACGGCCTGTCGGAGTTGATCCGCACGTGCCTCGAGACCGACACCGACCTGAAGGTTCCCGCAGGCGCGCTGCACTGACCGGGGCCGTCACGCCGAGTCCTCAAAGCCGCGAGAGCCATTCGGCGATGTCGGCGACCACGGCGGGGTCGACATGCTGGGGCGCTTGATAACTCGCCGGTGTGGAGATTCCGGAGCCGGGAAAGAACATGTGGTCGTCCGCGTCGTAGACACCGAAGGTGACGTCGGGCCGCCCGGCCAGGCCAGTCTGCCAGCCGACAAGGTCGTCGGCGACAGTGACCTGATAGTCGCGGGCGCCCTGGAGGATCAGCATCGGTTTCGCCACTGCGGCCGCGGTCGAAACCGGTTGATAGGCACGCAGATCCAGCCAGTAGCTCCCGGAAAGACCGAAGGGCAATTCCTCGCGCGGGGTCGACGGCGAAAGGTCATCGCTGTCGACCACGGCGGCCTGGCGGGTGATCGCCTCGACCGCGGCGTCGACCTCCGGGCTGGGGTCGAGCGACGCGAGATAGCGGAACACCCGGACGGCGGCGTGGTGCATGGGCTGGGTGTCACCCGCCATGATCACCAGTCCCGCGACGGCCGGTTCGGCGGCGGCCACCCGCGGCGCCAGCTTGCCGCCCATGCTGTGGCCGAGGACGGCGACGCGCGCCGGATCGACGGCCGCGTGCTCCCGGAGTAGCCGGAGGGCCGAAACGGCATGGGGCACATACTCGTCGGCCATCGTGAAGTCGGGGCGTTCGGTCACCTCCGGATGCGCATGCGTCACCTTGTCGAAGCGAAGCACCGCGATGCCGCGGGTGGCCAGGCCCCAGGCCAGATCCTTGAATGATTTATTCGGGCCGCTGGTTTCGTCACGGTCGAACGGCCCGCCACCACTGAGCAGGACGACGGCAGGCCACGGACCCGGCCCGCGCGGCAGGCTCAGCGTCGCGCCGACCGCGAGGTCGCCGGAGCCGATGGTGATGTCCTGTTCCTCGAAGGCGCCTTGGTCGGCGTACGCGGGTGGTAGCCACTCCGTGCTCATCGTTCTCATGTTTGAGAACGTTATCAGTTGTGAGATCGTGGAGCAATGGACACCTTGGAGCTGCTGGCCCACCCGGTGCGGTTGCGGATCGTGCACGCCATGCGCGGCGGACGGGTACTCACCACGGCGCAGCTGTGCGATCGACTCCCCGACACCTCGAAGGCCACCGTGTACCGGCACGTCGAATTGCTCACCGCGGGTGGGGTGCTGGAAGTGGCCGAGGAGCAGCGGGTCCGCGGTGCATTGGAGCGCCACTATCGACTCCGGCAGGATCGCGCGTCCATCGATGCCGAGACTGCGGTGGCGATGACCCCCGATGATCATCGGCGGGTCTTCGCCACCGCCATGGCCACCCTGATCGCCGAGTACAACGCCTACCTCGACCGCGACACCGCCGACCCGGCGCGCGACCTGGTCGGCTACCGCCAGCACGCGATCTGGCTCAGCGACAGCGAGATTCAGGAACTGATCGCGGGCATGCGCGCGGCGATACTCCCCACGCTCGGCAACGAAGAGACCCCGGACCGCACCCGATACCTGCTGAGCCCCATCATGTTCCCGCTCGAGGACCGCACCGCCGACGAGCCTTCCCGATGACGGCCGAGCACGGCGCCGCCAGTGGGCAGGAAGCCTCGACAGCCGAACAGACCTGTCGGGCGGTCAACCCGCCGGAGTGACCAGGCCCGCCTGGTAAGCGGCGATGACGAGCTGAACCCGGTCGCGGGCAAGAAGTTTCGCGAGGATGCGGCTGACGTGGGTCTTCACCGTGAGCGGGCTGACAACGAGGGCTTCGGCGATCTCGGCGTTGGTCATGCCGCGGGCGATCAGGACGAGCACGTCGAGCTCGCGGTCGGTGAGGACATCGAGATCGCGCCGGGGTGCCGGGTCGGGCGTCGCGCGGACGCGAGCGATGACGGCCGCGGTCGCACTGGGCGAGAGCAGCGCCTCGCCTGCGGCAATGGTTCGGATGGCGTCGAGCAGCGCTGCCGGTTTGGTGTCCTTGATGAGGAATCCGCTTGCGCCCGCACGTAATGCCGCGAGCACGTTGTCATCGGTGTCGTAGGTGGTCAGCACCAGAACGCGGACGCCTGCCAGATTCTCGTCGGCGGCGATGGCCGCGGTCGCGGCGATGCCGTCGAGGTCGGGCATCCGGATATCCATGACGACGACGTCGGCGCGTTCGGAGCGCGCCATCGACACCGCCGCCCGGCCGGTGGCCGCCTCGCCGACGACCACCATGTCCGGCGCCGAGGCGACGAGCAGCGCGAAGGCGCCGCGGACCAGAGCCTGGTCGTCGGCGAGCAATACCCGGATCATGAACCGGCACCGGCGAACTCGGCGTTGCGCCGCACGGCGGCGAGCGGACGGCCGGTGACCGGCAGCTCCGCGGTGACCGTGAACCCGGTGTCGGCGCCGCCGGTCCGCACCCGGCCGCCGATGGCCGCCGCCCGCTCGATCATCCCGGTGATGCCGAATCCCGTAGTCGCGCCGCCGGTTCCGCGGCCGTTGTCGGCGACCCGGACGATCAGCCGGTCGGTGAGATAGTCGAGCTCGACCCGCACCTCGGTCGCGCCGGAATGCTTCACCACATTGGTGAGCGCTTCCTGCACAATGCGATACCCGACCATCTCGACGGTCGGCGCCAGCGCGCGCACCTGCCCGGTGCTGTCCAGTGTCACCGCGATGCCCGCGGCCTCGACGGGCTCGGTCAGTGCCGGAATCCGCGCGAGACTCGGCGGCGGCGCCTGCGGCTCGGCCACCCGCGAGCGCAGCACGTCGACGGTGGCGGCGAGCTCGGCTCTGGCGTCCACGCAGGCGTCCGCGATGGTGTCCAACGCGCCGAGCACCGTCGCGGGCTCGGCTTTGCCCTCGGTGAGCAGATGCGCGGCGACACCGGATTGAATCTGGATGACGGTGATGGTGTGCGCAAGCAGGTCGTGCATGTCGCGCGCGATGCGCAGGCGTTCCTCGGTCACCTGGCGGCTGGCCTCCTCGTCGCGGAAGCGTTCCGCGCGTTCGGCGCGGTCCACCACCGCCGCCAGATACGCCTCCTGCAGATGCGTCGCCTCACCGGCGACACAGGCAACCAGAATCCAGCCGATCGCGCCGAAGCCCTGGAGCCACACGTTCTCCCACGACTGGGAGAAGATCGCGATCCCCCCGACCACCAGCGGCGCGATCACCAGCACCACCAGCACGGTGCGCCGCCTGTTGCCGTAGCGCGCGGCGGCGAACAGCGCGACCATCGTCGCGGGGATCAACGCTTTGTGCGGGTAGTCGCTCGCGTGATAAGCGGCCGCGATCACGGTGTGCGCGACGAGCACCGGCATCGCCGCGATCCTGGCGACCGCCAACGGCAGTATCGCGGCAACCATCAACAAGGCGCCGAGCGGATCGAGTGCCCGCTGCTCCGGCGGACCCAGCAGCGCCCAGCCGAATCCGATGAGCAGGACGGCAGCGGTCAACGCGCCGTCGCTGCGCCACTGTCTGTCCATTCCAGTCATTGTGCGCGCCATCGCCGCGCCCCGGGTACTTCGCGCGGAGTACCCGGGACTGTCCGCCACGGGCGGACGATTTCCCCGCGCGAGCGCGCGACGCTGCACTCGACAACCCAACCGAGGAGTGACTGATGGGGATGCGAACACGTGCGCTGATCGTGCTCGGGCTGTGGGTGGCCGCGCTGGTTGCGCTGGCGCCGCTGGCCGGGCGGTTCGACGGGGTGAAGACCGATCGCGCGACCGACTACCTACCGGCGTCGGCGCAGTCGACGGCCGCGGCCGAATTGGAATCGACACTGCCCGGCGGCACCACGAATCTGTTCGTGCTGGCCTATTTCCGAGCAGCGGGCCTCACTGCCGAGGATCGCGCCACTGCGGCACAGCACTATTCGACCCTGCGCGCCGAGTACGCGCCCGGCACTGAGCAGGCGCAAGACCAACCGGCGGTTGCCCGCGACAACACCGCGTTGCTGTACACGCTGACGGTGGACGAAAGCCGCGGCGAGAGCTCGAAATACATCAAGGACCTGCGTGCCGCGGTCGCGAATCATCCAGCGGGGCTGAGCGTTCAGGTCACCGGGCCCGCCGCGTTGCAGGCCGATTTCGACAGCACCTTCGACGGCGTCGACACCCAGTTGCTCCTGGTGACAGTGCTTGTCGTCGCGGTGATCCTGCTGCTCACCTACCGCAGTCCGCTGCTGTGGCTGGTGCCGCTGATCTCGGTCGCGATGGCGAATGTGGCCGCGATGGCGGCGGTGTACGGCCTCGCGACGCTGTTCGACCTCACCGTCAGCGAGGAAAGCGCCGCGGTACTCACCATTCTCGTCTTCGGCGTCGGCACCGACTACGCCATGCTGATCGTGGCGCGCTATCGCGAAGAGCTGCGCAGGCATGCCGAACCGGGGGCGGCCATGCGTGCGGCACTGCGGCAGGCGGCGCCCGCGATCGTCGCCTCCGCGGCGACCGTGACCGCCGGATTACTCTGCCTGCTCGTCGCCGACATGAACAGCACAGCGGGCCTCGGGCCGGTCGGTGCGGCGGGCATCGTGTGCACGCTGGCGGTCATGCTGACCGTCTTTCCCGCGCTGCTCGTGCTGTGCGGGCGGTGGGTCTTCTGGCCGCGGATTCCGCGGGTGCGGGCGGCGGAAGTGCCGCAGTCCGTTGGTCTGTGGGATCGCGTCGGCACGATCATCGCGGGCCGCCCCGCCGTCGCGGCGGCCTGCGCGAGCGGCGTGCTGGCCGTCCTCGCGCTCGGGCTGCTCGGCAACACCGGGCCGCTCGCCCAAGTCGATCGGTTCATCAGCACGCCGGAATCGGTTGCCGGGCAGCAACGTATCGTCGAGCACTTCCCCGAGCGCGGCGGGCTGCCGCTGACGGTGCTGGCGCGCAGCGAGTTCCGCGCCGAGGCGCTGCGGGTGGTGCGCGCCGACCCCGGCATCGGGTTCGCCGAAGAGGGCAGGGTCGGGCCGGAGTACACCGAGATCTCGGCGATCCCCAAGGATCTGCCGGACTCGCCCGGCGAGTACGCCACCATCGAACGATTGCGCAGCGCACTGTCGACCGTCGGCACCGTGGTCGGCGGGCCGAGTGCCGCGAATCTCGACACCGACCGTGCCGCCACCCATGACCAGCGGCTGGTGCTGCCCCTGGTGCTGCTGGTGGTGACGGTGGTGCTCGGCCTGCTGCTCCGGTCGATCGTCGCGCCGATCGGGCTGGTGCTGACCGTGCTGCTGTCGTTCGGATCGGCGCTCGGGGCAAGCGTTTTCGTGTTCGAGCACCTGTTCGGGTTCCACGGGCTCGACTCGACGGTGATCGTGATGTCGTTCCTGTTCCTCGTCGCGCTCGGCGTGGACTACAACATCTTCCTGATGAGCCGGGCTCGCGAGGAGGCACTGCGGCACGGGACCAAGCCGGGCATGCTGCGCAGCCTCTCGGTGACCGGCGGGGTGATCACCTCGGCGGGCGTGGTGCTCGCCGCGACCTTCGCGGTGCTCATGACGCTGCCCCTGGTCGCGCTGGCCCAGGTCGGTTTCGTGGTGGCGTTCGGCGTGCTGCTCGACACCCTGGTGGTGCGCTCGGTGCTGGTGCCCGCGCTGACCTTGCTGGCGGGCGACCGCGTCTGGTGGCCGTCGAAAATGGCACTCCGCCGGGATGATTCAACCCCGAGCCATCCCGGCGGAGATCTGGATCCACTACCGCGCGTCGATACGACCGTCGCGCCCTAGGCGCGAAGCAGGCGGAGTGGGTGCACACTGCGGGCCGCGCCTCGATGGCGCGGCCCGGTCAATCAGGGAGTTGGACAACACCATCCAGGTAGCGCCTGCACCGGCCGACGAGCAGCACCCGATCGCCGGCGAGTTCGCACCGCAGCGCGCCGCCGCGCCGGGAGAGCTGGCGGGCGGTGAGCTCGGTCCTGCCGAACTCATCGGCCCACAGCGGAACCAGTTGGGCGTGTGCCGATCCGGTGACCGGATCCTCGGGGACACCGACACCCGGTGCGAAGAAGCGGGAGACGAAGTCGGCGGACTCGCCGCGCGCGGTGACGATCACGCCGCGCGCCAACGGGGGGAACGCGGTGAAAATCGGTGCCGCGGCACGGACTTCCTGCTCGGTGGCCACCACGATGACCTCGTCGGCGCCGGTGAAGGCGCGCACCGGCTGCACGCCGAGCGCGGCGAGCAGCACGATGTCGGGTGTCACCTCGGCCGAGGGCACGGCGGGCAGGTCGAGCACGAATTCGTCGTCGTCGGTGCGGTCGACGTGCAGCCAGCCGCTGCGGGTGAAGAAGCTGACCCGATCCTCGCCGGGGTGCATGTCCTCCAAAATCTGTGCGGCACTGGCCACCGTGGCGTGCCCGCACATGTCCACCTCCGCGAGTGGGGTGAACCAGCGGAGGTGGAACGCGGGCCACACACCGGGCGGCGCACCGGCCTCTCTGGGTAATTCCGCAGTGTAGAAGGCGGTTTCGGCGAGATTGTTCTCCTCGGCCAAGTGTTGCAGCAACGAATCCGGGAGCCATGACGGGAGCGGCATCACCGCGGCTGGGTTGCCCGAGAACGGTGCGTCGGCAAACGCGTCGATCTGGTGCAGCAGTACCTCCATAATCGGAGAAGGTACTCCAACACTGAATAATCGCCCCGCACAAGGGTTCTCGCGGCGCGCCGGGTCAGATGTCCAGTTAGTCGGTTTCGCCCCGATTCGGGGTCGGGAACAGTTGCCCCTTGTCACCAAGCAATACCGCGCTGATCCACCAGGCGACCTCGACCAGCACGATTCCCACGGCGCCGCAAATGAATGCCGCCGTGGTGAGTCCGACGTTGGACGGATCGAGTTTGAAGAACTCACGGGTGAACGGAACCGTGAACAAGATCACGTACGCGACCACCGACGTCCCGATGAGCACCACCTTCCACCACACGTACGGGCGGGCAACGATGGCGAGCACCCACACTGCGATCATGATCAAGGTGATCAACGCGGTGGTGCCCGCCTGTTCCTTCTGTTGCGCCGTCGGGTGCGGCACAAAGGCGATCAAGTAGGCCACAAAAGTGGCAACGCCGATCACCACACCCGACGGAACCGCCAAACGCATGACACGCCGGACGAATCCGCTGCGGGCTCGCTCGTTGTTGGGGGCGAGCGAGAGGATGAAAGCCGGGATGCCGATGGTGAACCAGGCGGCGATAGTCACATGCCGCGGCAGGAACGGATAGTCGATCGAGTCATAGCCGAAGATCTGCGCCCCGACACCGGTGAGACCGATCAGGAAGGCAAGCACCACCGAGTAGACGGTCTTGGTGAGGAACAGGTTCGAGACCCGCTCGATATTGCCGATCACCCTGCGGCCCTCGCCGACCACATACGGCAGCGTCGCGAACTTGTTGTCCAGCAGCACGATCTGGGCCACCGCGCGGGTCGCCGGGCTGCCCGCGCCCATCGCGACGCCGATGTCGGCGTCCTTCAGCGCGAGCACGTCGTTCACGCCGTCGCCGGTCATCGCGACGGTGTGGCCGCGCGACTGCAACGCGGCGACCATGGCGCGCTTCTGGTCCGGACGCACTCGGCCGAAGGTGGTCTCCCGGTCGAGCACGTCGGCGAGTTGATCACGGTCGTCCGGCAATTCGCGCGCGTCGACCGCGTGCTCGCCGCCGGTGAGGTCGAGCGAGGACGCGACCGCGCCCACCGAGACCGCGTTGTCGCCCGAGATCACCTTGATCGAGACGTTCTGGCTGGCAAAGTATTCGAGGGTTTCCTTCGCATCCGGCCGGACCCGCTGCTCCAACACCACCAGCGCGGCGGGACGCACCGTGCCAGGCGCGTCCGCCGCGTCGACCGGACGATCACTGCGGGCAAGCAACAGGATGCGCAGGCCGGAAGAGCCGAGTTCCTCTGCCACCCTTGCGTCTTCGGAAGACGGGTCGAGCAGCACATCGGGGGCGCCGAGCAGCCAGTCGCCGTGCTCGCCGTAGGAGCAGCCGCTCCACTTCTTCGCCGAGGAGAACGGCGCGACCGCCGTCTGCTGCCAGCCAGGACCTTCCGGCAGCGCCTCCGCGATCGCCTGGACGCTCGCGTTCGGGCGCGGATCGTCGGCAGCCAACGCCGCAAGGGCCTGCCGAACGTCGTTGTCCGCGAACGAATCCAGCGTCTTGATGTCGGAAAGACGCATGCCGTTCTCGGTGAGCGTGCCCGTCTTGTCCGCGCACACCACGTCGACGCGCGCCAAGCCCTCGATCGCGGGCAACTCCTGCACCAGGCACTTGCGCCTGCCGAGGCGCACCACGCCGACCGCGAACGCCACCGAGGTCATCAGCACCAGACCCTCGGGCACCATCGGCACCAGCGCCGCGACCATGCCGGTCACCGCGGGCCGCCACGACTCCTTGCTGGAGACCAACTGGTTGTAGATGCTCAGGGCGCCCGCCGGAATCAGCAGGTAGGTGATCACCTTCAAGATCGTGTCGATGCCGCTGCGCAGCTCCGACTTCACCAGGGTGAACTTGCTCGCCTCGTCGGCGAGTTTGGCCGCGTAGGCGTCCTTGCCGACCTTGGTTGCGCGGTACGCGCCGCTGCCCGAGACCACGTAGCTGCCCGACATCACCGGCGCGCCGACCTGCTTGTCGATCGGATCGGCCTCGCCGGTGAGCAGCGACTCGTCGATCTCCAGCAGCGCCGACTCCTCGACCTCGCCGTCGACCACGATCTGATCGCCTGGACCAAGCTCGATCAGATCGTCCAGCACCACCTCACTCGGGGCCAGCTCCACCGCCTTACCGTCGCGGCGCACGGTCGGCTTGGCCTGACTGACGATGGCCAGCTGATCGAGGGTGCGCTTGGCGCGGACCTCCTGGATGATGCCGACCGCGCTGTTGGCGACGATCAGCAGGCCGAACATGCCGTCGATGATCGATCCGGTGGCCAGCACCAGAATGAACAGCACACCGAGGATGGCGTTGATCCTGGTGAAGACGTTGGCGCGGATGATGTCGCGCACCGAGCGACTCGCCCGGTCCGGTACGTCGTTGGTGAGCCCGTCGTGGCGACGTTGCTCGACCTCCGACGCCGAGAGTCCGGTAGCGCGCGATGCCTGCACGGTTGTCGACATGACCGCAAGGCTACGTGAGAAGTAGCGTCGCAAGCGTGCAGCGAAGCAGGTCTATCCCGGGTGTTGCGTTCGGTACCAGCGCCTTTTTCCTCTGGGGTTTGTTCCCCGCGTTCTTCGGGTTGCTGGCGTTCGCCAGCGCCGCCGAGGTGGTGGCGCAGCGGATCCTCTGGACGCTGGTGGTGGTGCTCGCGGTGCTTGCGGTGCGCGGGCGGATCAAGGAACTGCGCGGGATCAGCGCGCGGATCTGGCGGCTCGCCGCCGTCGCGTCGGCCGCGATCGCGATCAACTGGGGTGTGTACGTGTACGGCGTCACCTCGGGGCACGTGGTGGAGTGCGCGCTGGGGTACTTCATCAATCCGCTGGTCACCGTCGCGTTCGGGGTGGTGGTGTTCCGTGAGCGGTTGGCCGGTCCGCAGTGGGTCGCGCTCGGCCTCGGCGCCACCGCGGTCGTGGTGCTCACCGTCGACTACGGCAGACCACCGGTCATCGCACTCGTGCTTGCCTGCTCATTCGCCACCTACGGCCTGGTGAAGAAGGTGATCCCGCTCGACGCGCTGCGCGGCATCGCCGCCGAGGGCATCGTCGCCGCGCCCTGCGCGCTCGTGTTCGCCCTCGTGCTCGCGATCACGGGGCGCAGCGAATTCGCCTCCAGCACAGGACATGCCGCCCTGATGATGGCCACCGGCCCGGTCACCCTGGTCCCGCTGCTGCTGTTCGCCGTTGCCGCCCAACGCGTCCCGCTGTCCACCATGGGCCTGCTCCAATACCTCACGCCCGCACTACAAATGGCCTGGGGCGTCGCCGTCGCCCACGAACCCATGCCCCCGTCCCGCTGGGCAGGCTTCGCCCTCATCTGGGCCGCCCTCGCCCTCTTCACCACCCACGCCCTCCTCCGCGCCCGCCGCAACGCCCACACCCCCAAAACCACCGTCCCCTCCTGACCCGCTCCCACCCCAACGCGCCCCACGCCCCGCTTCCCGCGCTACGCCCACTCCCACCCCGCCATCCACCGCAGCCAAGTCCCAGCCGGTGAGACACACCCGCACGAGTGGTACATGGTGGAGGCGACACGCCGCAAACGCCTCCACCATGTACCACTCGTGAACCACCACCCACGCGAACGGGACATGGCTGCACCAACTCTCGCGCCGGAACCCCTTCTGAGGCCGCGAGCTTCGCATCGGCGTGAGGAAAGTGGTTGCCGAGCCTCATCGGGCGGCAATCAATTGGTTGCCGAGCCTTGTTGACGGGAGTGAAATGGTTGTTGCCTCATCGACGGGAGTGAAATGGTTGATCAACTTCATCGACGGGAGTCATATGGTGGCAGTACGCACCGAGACGCCCACCATTTGACTACCGTCGATTTCTTTCAAGATCTTTGAACCGGACCACAGCCAAGCAACCCGGTCTGGAACAAGAGAACCCGTGACTGACTGCGGAGGTCAGCCGGGTACGGCACACGACGCCACCACGCTATCCAGTGCAAACCCCGAAACCGTCCTGCTCGTCAGGAGACCGTTCAACCCGCGGATAAACCACCACCCCAAACGCAACACGCCCCACGAAACCCGCACCAACCCCCAAAGCCGCGCCCGTCCAACACCGCGCCCGTCCAACGCCGCACCCCCACGGGTCGGGTTGGGTTGCAGTCGTGCCGCTTTGGGCTTGGCGAAGGCAAAGCTCCTTCGGGTCCACGGTCTCCTGACGAATGCGGCAGCCAAGGGTTTGCACTGGAGTAGCGTGGTGGCGTCGTGTGCCGTACCCGGCTGACCTCCGCAGTCAGTCACGCGTCGTCTTGTCCCAGCCGGGTTACTTGGCTGTGGTCCCGTTTCGAGAGCTTCAAGATCAAAGGCGTCGAATCCTCGCTACTGGCTACGTGTACACCGAAATCCAACCCTTGAACTAGGGAACCACAGAGACTTCATACGGTTCACAAGGGCTCTGGGCCCTGTGAACCGTATGGAACCTTTGTGGAATCCACAGAAGGGGTGCGAACTTCGGGCGGGTTGGGGGTTACCAGGTGGTGTTGATGTGGCCGGGGGTCCAGGTGCCCCAGCGTTGGGTTGGGGTGAGGGTCACTTTGGCGGGGTCGGCGTTGGGGTCGAGGGGGAGGTATTGCTCGATGGAGCCCCAGTCGCGGTCCCACGCGTTGTTCAGATAGGCGGGGAGGGCTCGGGCAGTGAAGAGGAGTTGAGTCCAACCGAGGGGGCCACCGCCATCGTGCGCCTGCCAGAGGTTGGTGATGGTGGCGCCGTTGCGGTCCGGGAGGATGCGGTAGGTGGGCGAGTCGGCGACGCCCGCGTAGGTGGGGGCGAGCTTTTGGCAGGGGAAGGTCATGCCGACCTCCCAGTCCAGCAGGACGGGAGTGCGGGTACCGACGAGGGTTGTCAGGGTTTTCGTCTGAGGCACCCGCGGCGGGGTGACCGCGAGCCACTGGTCCTTGCCGAGGTCCTTGTCGCTGGCGACGATCCGGACGACGTTCGCGTCCTCGGGCAATCGGTCGAACGGGACGCGCAGGTTGCGCCAGGTCGGGGACGGGCCGATGTCGATCGGGTCGATGCTGCCGAGAGCGACTGCGGTGCCGTCGGATTCGGCGCGGCCGTATTCGACGCGCAGGTCCTGTCCGGGGTGCACGATGCCGTCGTGATCGACGTGCCGGATCCGACCCGCCGCGGCGATCGAGATGATCGGGCCGCGACTTCCGCTGTCGGCAGCGGGAAGTCGGTACCACCCGGACGTCAGTTCGGCGGGTACCTGTGCGCCCTCTCGGTAACTGCCGAGCACCGGGGTGGTCGCCGGGTCGAGACCGAAGGGCAGCGGGACGCTGCTGCCGTTGACTCCGGCGCCCTTCGTCGCGGCGGTCTCCGACCCCGGCGAGGTCGACCCGGCCTTCGGATCCGCCGTGTCATCGGACGCACTGGTCACGGAATTCGCCTTGCCCGTGGTTGATTCAACCTCGTCCGAGGTGAGGTCGGTGGCCACCCCATTCGGCGTGAATCCGGTCGACACCCCCGCCAATGCAGTCGCGGTATCGCCGGTCAGCGGGCGGAGCATCGAGGCGTTGGGGTCGGTCTCGATCAGCACCTCGTCGGCGAGGCCACAGCCGCCGGACACGGCTGCGGCGATGTTCGATTGAGCCTGCGAGAACGACGGATACTGAGCGACTGCCGCTTTCGCGAGCGACAGCACCTCGAACAGCACCATGCCCGCGGCCACGACAACCAGCAGCGGCGTGCGCGCGACCCGACCAGCCACCGAGTCCGATCGCGGCTGAGTCTCCGGCCGAATGTGGAACCATCCCGCCACGATCAGCGCGAGAACCGACAAGCCCGCCGCGAACGTCGACAATCCGGTGCCTGCGATGGTGGGCGCCTTGTCCCACCACGGGACATTCCACGCTGATACGTACCAGTAGCCATTAGCACCGACGAAGGTCAGCGCCATCGCGAAGAACAACGCGGCAGCGAACAGCGCGCGGTTACGCAGCGGCCGCATGACCTCGGTCCCGACCGCAACCGCGGTGAGTGCTGCGACGCAGGCACCCAATCCGGCGAAGACGCCGAACTGGTGCGTCCACTTCGTCGGCGAGAACATCATCAGCACCATCGCGGCGAGGGTGATGCCGATTAGCCTGCGCGAAGGACCAACCGCGGTGCCGGGAATGTGCCCGCCGCGGCGCAGCATCGTCGCCACGCACACGACCAGACCGAGCAGCATCACGAACATGCCGAACCGCCGGGTGAGCCAGCCGTCGGTGTTGATCTGCAGCAAGTACTGGTAGCGCAGGAACTCGAAGAACCACGACTCACCGGGACCGATCCTGCCGTGCACGTAGGTCATCTCCAACGCCGCAGCCAAAGTTCGGTCCGCGAAAATGACGGTCAGCACGACCAGCCCCGCGGCAAGCACAGGCAGCAACAACGCCAGGTATCCGGTGTTCTTCGCCCGCTGTACAAGGACTTTGGTCATGGTGCGCGCACCGGCCGCCAGCGCGCCGACCGCGATCAGTCCCGACGGCGCGCAGGTCAACGTGAGCGCCGCGATGATGATCGCGAACGCATACGGCAGCAGTCGCCGGGTCGCGATAGCCCGCTCGACTGAAGCCCAGGTGAGCACCACGCCCATTGCCACGAAGGGTTCTGCGCGCAGGCCGTTGTTGTATGGGAGCCAGAACGCCAGGAAAACCAGCCCGCTGGTCCACACAACAATCTTGTTGTCGCGCAAGGCAACACCCAAGCGCGGGAGGATTTCGCGGCTGATCACCCACCAGGCGACGACCCCAACGAGCAAGGTAGGCAACCGAACCCAAGGACTCGCCGCCGAGAAGTGGGTGAGCAAAGAGATCATGTCGGTGTACGGCGTGTAGAACGGGCCCTCGTCGACACTGAACCATCGGTAGTAGTTCGACATGTACCCGGAACTCTGTGAGCCACGCGCCATCCCGAGGATGTACCCGTCGTCGGAGGTGTTGGCACCGATGAAGTGCCACAGCAGCAGCGTCGCGAACACCAAGTAGTCCAGCGGCTGCAACCGCCACCAGCGCGTTGGCAGGAACCGGCGGGACGTCCGGCCGTCGAGACCATCGAGGCGGTACAGCGCGACCAGGGCAACCAGCGTTGCTAGCAGTGCCACCACGATCACGGCCAGCTTCAGAGTCGTCGGCGACGAGGTGAAGCGCGAATCCACTTGGACATCCACGTGCAGCCCGGCAGGCACCGCACCGGTCAGATCACTGAAGACGCCGACGACCTGTGGACGGACATCGGAGGTGATCTCCTTGCCTGAGTCCGGGAGGCCCGAGGCAGACACCGTGGTCCGCTGCGTGGTCATGTCGATGGCGAGCGCACAGCCCTGACCACGGACGTCACTGAGCGACGACGACCAGAGCAGCGTGTTGCGGGAGACCACGTCGACTCGCCCGGCTCGATCCGCAGCGTCGGGGACAACCTTGACAACAAAGCCGTAGCGCTCCATGTCGACGGACTGTCGCGGAATCGTCGACACCACAACGCCACCCGCGTCCGCGAGCGCGGTGAATGCCGCGCACGGGATCTCGGCGGACAGGCTCATCGGAGCGTAGGCAGTCAGTGGCGCGGTCACCGAAGACACCGCCGCCGCCTGCGGCCACGACACACCGGCTTGGTCCTGGTTCACCGGAAGGAACGGAATCGACAACGCGGACAGGACGGCGATCAGGCCGCTGACGATGGCCAGCGCCTTGAGTCGAGGAGCGGCGGCTCCCGGCAGGCGCTCCGGCAGATTCCCCCGCTGTGCCGACGGTTGGGAGGATTCGCGCACAGCGTCACTGACAGTCACGACGGTGGATGCTAGCGCGAAATGGTCGGACGACCCAGAGTCGCAGCTACCGCCATCGCGCGGTGCACCTCGGCGAGCGGCTCGCGGGTGGGCAACGTCACTGGCGCGGAAGTCGTTGGTAACTTCCTATTTCCGGCGCGGTACGCCTTTCGGGCACGTCACCTCGCGCCGAAATGTCGAACGGCCCGGCCTGCGGCAGTCGCCGTCGGCCGGGCCGTTCGGGGTGGATCAGCTGCAGGCGGTCGACTGCTGGCCGAGGTTGGTCAGCATCGCGCAGGCCCAGGACTTCTGGATCTTCCACTTGCCGTTGTCGACGACGAACGGCACGTCGACCGGGTTCTCCTGGCCGTTGACGGTGAACTTGGCCTTGGCGTTGACGCTGTCGCCGAACTGGGTCACGTCGGTGACGGTGATCTTGACGTCGGCGCCCTTGGCGGCGTCGGCCAGGCGGGAAGGCAGCGTCGGGTCGGCCTCGGCGCCCTGGACATTGTCGAGCTTCTCGGCGGCGGGAACCGACGGGTCGAGCGCCTTGGTCAGCGCCTCGTTCAGCTGTGCCACCGTCGGGACCGGCGGCAGGTTCGCGTTGTTTGTCGCCGACGCCTTGGCGCTGGTCGACGTCTTGGCGGCGGGCTTGCTGTCCTTGTCGTCGCTGCACGCGGTCATGCCCAGTGCGGCAACGATGGCCAGGCCGGCGATCGCGATGCGTCCAGTCTTACGAAGCTTCAACTGCTCGTCCTTTGCGTTCGAGTAGGTCCATGTCATGTCCACCACGGCAGCCGCAACCCGACCGGCAGCGCTGCACGAGCACCCAGGCTACCGGCACCCCTGACCACCACGTGGACCGCACGGGACTGACTGATGTCGTCGGCAGCGAACGTACGCGCCACGCCCGGCGATGTCGAGGCGTACGGCGAGTCGGATCACCGCAGGCTGTGCATCGGATCGGCTCTGGTCAGCGCCGGATCGTCGGCCGCGAAGGTATGGGCAGGCCCTGGACCGGTCGAGCGGGTCTCGAAACGCACTGTCACGACGCCGTATCCGCCGCCCTGCACCCAGCCGTGGCCGTACTCCGGGTGCTCGACATCCATGCCGGAACGCCAGAGCGGAACTGACACCTCGGCGACCGGCTGCGCGGGTACCACCGTTTCCTGCGGCTCGGCCGGCTGCTCCCAGCCGGTGTCCTCGAGGACAGGCGCCTGATCGAGCTCGGGAAACAGCGACTCCTGTCGCACCGTGGACAGCCCGCCGTAGCCGACGCCGACCAGCCGGATCGGGCCGAGCTCGGCCGGGTCGATCGCGGAGCGCTGCGCGGCGGTGGCCAACGTGGTGAGGTCCTCGGTCGCGTAGGGCAGGGTGAACGAGCGGGTCACGATGCTCATATCGGACTTCTTCAACTTGAGCACCACGGTGCGGGCCGCGCGGCCGTCGTTGGTGAGGCGGCGATGCGCGGCCGCAGCCATTGCCTCGATGGCGGGCCGCAGCTGCGCGAGCGTGACAATGTCGGTCTCGTACGTGGTTTCGGCGCTGATCTGTTTGGCCTCGGCCCGTTCGGCAACCGGGCGGTCATCGATGCCGCGCGCCAGCCGATGCAGCGCGGCGCCGACGCTGCCGCCCAGGATCGACACCGCCTCGGATTCGGGCAGATCGGCGAAGGCGCCGACGGTCTCGATGCCGAGCGAGCGCAGCTTGTGCTCGGCCACCGGGCCGATCCCCCACAGCTTGCGCACCGGAAGCGCCGCAAGCATCCGCTGCTGTTCGGCAGGCGAAACCACCCGTATGCCATCGGGTTTGGCGAGACCGGAGGCGATCTTGGCGAGCTGCTTGCCGGTGCCAGCGCCGACCGAGGCGGTGAGCCCGGTGCGTTCCCGCACCGCCGCGCGCAGTCCCTCGCAGAACTCGTGCACCTGCGCCACGGTCGCGCCGACGAGTTCGGCGGGCTCACCGAACGCCTCGTCGAACGACAACGTTTCCAGCACTGGGATCCGGCTGCGCAGCACCTCGAACACCTGCCCGCTCAGCACCCCGTACACGGCGCCGCGCGGCGGCACCACCACCGCGGTGACCCCGACCAGCCTGCGCGCTTGATGCATCGGCATCGCCGACCGGGCGCCGTACACCCTGGCTTCATAACTCGCGCCCGCGACGACACCGCGCCCGCCGGTGCCACCGACCAGCACCGGCCGCCCGCGCAGCGTGGGCCGGGTCAACTGTTCGACGGAAGCGAAGAAGGCATCCATATCGATGTGCAGCACCCACCGCCGCGCAGTATCCACCCGCCCCGCCTGCGGCGCGGCGGCACGGCCGGAAGCATGCCACTCGCTCACGACTGCGCCTTGCCAACGCTCTCCGCCATGCACGACGGCACGCCGAGTTCTCGCCGCACCGACAGCCGCCCACTCACGACTGCCCCTCGCTCCCACTCGGTTCCGTCGTGCGGGATGGCGCATTGCCAGCCCGCTCGCTGCTCGCTCACTGCGGTTTCGCCGAGGATTTCCTGGACTTGGGCACGCGCGCGGGCAGCACGTCGGCGGTGCGCTGCACGAACTCCCGCAACCAGGCCGACTCGGCGAGCTTCGACTCCGGGATCCGGAAGTACGGCTTGGCGCCGGGATACGGCGGGACCAGCCAGGATTCCTCGGCATAGTCGGCGGCGGCCGCGCTGGGTTTGACGAGCAACTGGTCGTCGGCGATCAACGCGACCAGCTTGTCGTCGCAGTACAGGCCGTACTCCCCGAACATGGCCCTGGCCCGGACATCCAGCGGCTCCAGCTGTTCCAGGAACTCCGCCACGGTCGCCTTGTCAGTACTCACGGCTACGTCCTCCCCGACGCTCGGCTCCGCCGTGCCCGACGGCGCATGCTCTGTGGCTCGCGCACACCGCCACGGCCCGCACCCGCAGGCCGGTAACGGTTCGCTCGCTCACCACCAGAAATCTACGCCCGCCCACCGACAGATCCTGGCAGGAAGCGAAGCTCGGCGATGGCTCGGCGCTAACTGCGAGTTGCCTGTGCGGGACACGCCAGCGCCACCGCCTCCCCTCAGCACGTCCTCCCACCGTGCAACCACCCTTGACCTGGGCTGATATCACAGTAGCCCGCGCAATACACGGCTTCGGTGAACAGTCGGCGAAGCACGGGGAGCGCCCTTACCGGGCCGCGGCGTATGTGATGATCGGACCTATGAAGATCCGCAAGGCCGTTATCCCGGCCGCCGGTATCGGTTCCCGACTCCTGCCGCTGACCAAGGCCATCCCGAAGGAGATGCTGCCGGTCGGCGACAAGCCGGTGATCGAACATACGGTCCGCGAGCTGGTCGCGTCGGGCATCACCGACATCACCATCGTGGTCAGCGGCGGAAAGTCGTTGATCCAGGACCACTTTCGGCCGAATCCTGCCCTGGTGGCGCAGCTACGCGCGGACGGAAAAACCGCGTACGCCGACGCGGTCGAGGAGGTCGGCGAGCTGTCCAGGCTCGGGCACATCACCTACCTGGATCAGCACGGCCCCTACGGCAACGGCACGCCTGTCCTGAACGCGGCCCGCAACCTGGGCGACGAGTCGATGCTGGTGCTGTGGCCCGACGACGTGTTCGTCGCCGAGGTGCCGCGCGCCCAGCAGCTGATCGACGCCTACGAGGCCACCGGCGCCCCCGTGCTCGCGCTGATGCCGATGGACCCGTCCGAGTCCCAGCGCTACGGCGTGCCGGTCGTCGCCGACGACCAGGGCAACGGCCTGCTGCGGATCACCGGCCTGCGCGAGAAGCCCAAGCCCGAGGACGCCCCGTCCGATTTCGCCGCGATCGGCGGCTACGTGGTCACCCCCGGCATCATCGAGGAACTGCGGAGCCAGACCAACGCCTGGTACGAGCACCGCTCCGGCGAGGTCTACCTGACCGACGCGATCAACGTGCACGCGGCGAACAACCCGGTGTTCGGCCAGGTGATCAAGGGCCGCTGGTACGACACCGGCAACCCGGCCGACTATCTGGTCGCCCAGTTCGCTTCGGCGCTGGCGAACCCGCAGTACGGTCCGCTGCTGCGCAGCCTCGCCGAGGACACCGGCCACTGAACTGTGCGAGCCGCACACCGGTGCGCACCGGTGTGCGGCTCAGCCGTCAGAACCGCCGGATGGCATAGATATCGAACTGGCGCAGCGGGCTCAGCCCGACCGGGACGCCCCAGTCGTAGGCGTTGAAGATCTGGCCCAGCCCCGCGTAGATGCCGACATGGGAGCCGTCGCGGTTCAGCACCACCACGTCACCGGGCGACAAGGCGAAGAACGGCACGGGCGCACCCGCTCTGGCCTGCTCCCAGGTCGTGCGCGGAATGCGGACGCCGACCTGCCGGAACGCCCACTGCACGAGGCCCGAGCAGTCCCAGGCGACCGGGCCGGTGCCACCCCACTCGTACGGCTTTCCGGTTTGCGTGACAGCGGCGGCGAGTGCGCCGACGCCGTGCGAGCTCGGCAGCGGAATCGCGGCGGAGCCGGACGCGGAGAGGCTGTCGATGCTGCCGATGCCGGTGTCCGACCACCCTGGGCCCGCCATGATCAGCGTGGCCGCCGTCGAGATCAGCAGTCCGAGGGCAATGCGGCGCAATGGTTTTCTGTTCACGTGCTCGTCCCTTCCGGTCACCCGGCCACCGGGCAACCATCCGGCGGCCCCGGCTGACGCCCGGCTAGCGCACCGTCGTCCAGCAGGAACCGCAGTCGCTGCGCCCGGCGTAGGCACGTCTCGCGCAGCTCAACGCAGTTAGGACAACTCACGAACTCACTGCTGCCACAGAAGTCGATCTCCGCAACAACAGCACCATTGCCGATTCTGCCGCGTCGCTCCGAGCAGCGGCGACACTTCAGCAAATCAATAATATGTGATCTGCATCACACTTGATCGACGCCGCGAATTACACCAAAGTGATTGCATTATGCAATCGGATCCCGCTACGGTTCAAGAGCCTGCCCACCAACCATCACCAGGGAGAACCGTGACTTCGGCGAACAAGCGCACCGTCGAGCGCTACATCGATGGCTTCAACAAGACCGACCACGACCAGATCCTGTCCTGCCTGACCCACGACATCGAATGGACCGTCTTCGGCTGGTTCCAGCTGACCGGAAAAGACGCCTACGACAAGGAGATCGAGAACGAGGGCTTCACCGGAAGCCCGCGGATCACCATCCTGCGCATGGTCGAGGAGGATGACGTCGTCATGGCAGAGCTGGCCATCGAGGCGACGCGAGTCGACGGCGAACCGGTCCGCATGGTGGCTGGCGAGGTTTTCGTGATGCGCGACGGCCTGATCGCCGAGCGCCGCGCCTACTTGATCCAGCTCAGGGAGAACGCGTTCAAGTGAGCGGACCGAAGTATTGAGAATCTGGGCTCGTCGTAGGACAGTCCCCTCAGCACGAGATCAGATTCTCATTATCAGGAAGGCGCATCGATGACACCTGCGGAAATGGACGAGCTGTTCGCGCGGCACTGTGCGGCGGAGGCCGCCAACGATGTCGACGCGATCATGGACACCCTTGCCGACGAGATAGAGCATGACGCTGTCGGCGATCCGCAGGGCGTCCTGACCGACCACGCCGCCATTGCCGAGCGCTACCGGGAGCTGTTCGCCGGTCTCGACGAGGACAAGATGGAGAGCGTGCACCGGTACTACGGTGCGGACTTCTTCGTCGACGAATCCCATTGGTACGGAAGGGTAACCGGCATTCTGCTCGGCATCCCCGGCAACAATCGCCCGGTGAACTTCCGGATACTGCACGTCTGCGAGATCCGCGACAACAAGATCAGCCGCGAGAACGTCTGGCTGGACACCGCCGCGATCATGCAGCAGCTGATGGCGCCCGCCTGACAGTAGCGCCGAGGTCAGCCCGCCTCGGCCACGGCGGCCCGAACGAGAGCTCGGGCCGCCCAACGCATCGTTTCGGTGGCCGCCTCTGGGTCGAGGCCGCAGGTGTCCCGGGTGGACACGATGGCCTCGACACCGAACACCATGGTCACCGCGTGCACCAACTGTTCCCACCGCTCTTCCGAGAGCGTGTCGCGCAGCGGCGCCAAGGCGCGCCGCGCCATCTCCAGCCGGGTCACGCCGCGCACCGGAACCCGTTCCGCCTCAACGACATCCACCTGATTGAACCAGCGATCAAGGGTGGCTCTGAGCAC
Organism: Nocardia sp. NPDC049149; assembly: GCF_043197455.1. NCBI lineage: Bacteria > Bacillati > Actinomycetota > Actinomycetes > Mycobacteriales > Nocardiaceae > Nocardia > Nocardia sp. NPDC049149. The sequence continues at coordinate 130,342 of NZ_JBICTD010000016.1, read as the reverse complement.
CCCGCGCCACACCACCTCATCGGCGAACTGGAAGGCGCACACCTCCCGCACCACCTGATCGATGCGCTCCTCGACATCGCCGGTCAACCGGTCGAGGAAGTCCGGGTAGCCGCCGACGAATCCGGTCTGACGGGTCGCCATGTCCGCCCACAGCGATTGCGGATTCGGAAAGTACCGATACGCGGTGGCGGTCGAGACCTTCGCGGCCTCCGCGACCTCGGCGATCGACGGTGACTGACCGTTGCGAGCGAGTTCGAGCGCGGCACTGATGAGCGCTTCCCTCGTGCGCATCTTCTGATTTTTGGCTCGGCCACTATTGAGAATCTCATCTCGCCGTGAGAAAGTCATCTCACTAAGATAGCAGATTCTCACCACCGAGGAGGGCGTGGCGATGACACACGAAGAAATGGACGAGCTGTTCGCACGGCACTGCGCGGCGGAGGCCGCCAACGATGTCGACGCGATCATGGACACCCTCGCCGAGGACATCGAGCACGACGCCGTCGGCGATCCGCAGGGCGTCCTGTACGACCACACCGCCATCGCCCAGCGCTACCGGGAACTGTTCGCAGGCATCCGCGAGGACAAGATGGAGAGCGTGCACCGGTACTACGGCGAGGACTTCTTCGTCGACGAATCCCTGTGGTACGGAACGGCACCCGGCATGATCCTCGGCATCCCCGGCAACAACCGGCCGCTGACCTTTCGGATACTGCACGTCTGCGAGATCCGCGACAACAAGATCAGCCGCGAGAACGTCTGGCTGGACACCGCCGCGATCATGCAACAACTGATGGCGCCGGCCTGATGGGCGCCTACAAGTCGGCCAAGTGGACGGTGGCCGCGCACCGCTACGAACGGCGTGACGAGCGGAGTAGCGCAGCGACACAGCACGTGTCGCCGCTGGTCGGGACGGGCACACCGGCAGCACGCGGTGGACCGAGCCCGGCAGGACACGACCACGCGAGCCGGTAGCACCGGCGGTCGACAGCCCATGCGCGGGCCGAAACTATCGGTGCCGCACGATCGCCGATCTGCTCGGCATTGCGACGCCACGCTCGACGGTACGAAAACAGCAGGGGCGGAACCTTTTTCAGGTCCCGCCCCGACTGTTCGAAATCAGGCCTTGGTGACCTGCGCCCGCACGCCACCGACGAGGTCGGCGGCCTCGGTGCCCGCGGCACCGAGGGTGAGGGTGGTCGCCAGGATCTCGCCGGCGATCAGCTCCCGATGCGTCTCGGCCCACGCAGTGCGGTCGGCGGGCACCTCCAGCACCACCGTGATCCGGTCGGACACGTCCAGCCCCAGGGACTTCCTGGTCTCCTGGAGATCACGGATGAGGTCGCGGGCCCAGCCCTCGGCCTCCAGTTCCTCGGTGACCACCGAGTTCAGCACCACCAGGCCCGCGTTGCCAGGCAGGGCGGCGGTGGACTCGGGCTCGGCGGCGACCAGGCGCTGCGTGTATTCCTCAGGGAGCAGGGCGATTCCGGCGGCGGTGACCACACCGCTGGCATCCTCGGACCACTCCCCCGCCTTGACCGCCTTGATCACCGTCTGCACGTCCTTGCCCAGGCGCGGACCCGCGGCACGGGCGTTGACGACCAGTTCGAACCGGCCGTGCACGGCGACATCGGTGGTCAGGTCGACCTTCTTGACGTTCACCTCGTCGGCGATGATGTCGGCGTAGGGCGCCAACCGGTCGGCGTCGCCCGCCGCGATGGTCACCTCGGCCAGCGGCAGGCGCACCCGCAGGTTCTGCGCCTTGCGCAGGCTCAGCACCGTCGAGCAGACCACCCTGACCTCGTCCATGGCCGCGACGAGCTCCGAATCGTGCGGCAGCTCCCCTTCTTTCGGCCAGTCGGCGAGGTGCACCGAGTCACCGCCGGTGAGCCCGCGCCAGATCACCTCGCTGATCAGCGGCAGCAGCGGCGCCGCGAGCCTGGTGACCACCTCGAGCACCGTGTGCAGCGTGTCGACCGCGTCGCGGTCCTCTTCCCAGAACCGCGAACGCGACCGGCGCACATACCAATTGGTCAGCGCGTCGGCGAACGAGCGCAGCTCGTCGCAGGCGCCCGCGATGTCGTAGGTCTCCAGCGCCTCGGTCATCACGTCTCTGGTCACCGCGAGCTTGGCCAGGATGTAGCGGTCGAGCACGTGGGTCGAATCCGTGCGCCACACACCGGACTTCGAGGCGTAGAGCTGCAGGAAGGTCCACGCGTTCCACAGCGGACGCAGCGCGTGGCTGACGCCCTCGCGGATGCCGCGCTCGGTGACGATGAGGTTGCCGCCGCGCAGGATCGGCGAGCTCATCAGGAACCAGCGCATCGCGTCGGAGCCGTCCCGATCGAACACCTCGTTCACGTTCGGGTAGTTGCCCTTCGACTTGCTCATCTTCAGCCCGTCGTCGCCGAGCACGATGCCGTGCGCCGCAACGGTTTTGAAGGCAGGGCTGTCGAAGAGCGCGGTCGAGAGCACGTGCAGGGTGTAGAACCAGCCTCGGGTCTGCCCGTTGTACTCGACGATGAAATCGCCGGGGAAGTGGTTGTCGAACCACTCCTTGTTCTCGAACGGGTAGTGCACCTGGGCGAACGGCATCGAGCCCGACTCGAACCAGCAGTCGAGCACCTCGGGCACCCGGCGCATGGTCGACTTGCCGGTCGGGTCATCGGGATTCGGCCGGGTGAGGTCGTCGATCATCGGCCGGTGCAGGTCGTCCGGGCGCACGCCGAAATCACGCGCCAGCTCGTCGAGCGAGCCGTACACGTCCATCCGCGGATACTCCGGGTCGTCGGACACCCACACCGGGATCGGGCTGCCCCAGTAGCGATTGCGGCTGATGTTCCAGTCGCGCGCACCCTCGAGCCACTTGCCGAACTGGCCGTCCCTGATGTGCTCGGGCACCCAGGCGATCTGCTTGTTCAGCTCGACCATCCGGTCGCGGAACTTGGTCACCGCGACGAACCAGGACGGCACCGCCATGTAGATCAGCGGCTGGCCCGAGCGCCAGCTGTGCGGGTAGGAGTGCTCGATCGTCTCGTGCCGCAACAGCTTTCCGGCGGCCTTGAGATCCTTGATGATCACCGGGTTGGCGTCGAACACCATCAGGCCCTCGTACGGCGGCACCATCGAGGTGAACTTGCCGCCCGGGTCGAGCGGCTGCACGATCTCGATGCCGTTCGCGGTGGCGACGTCCATGTCCTCCTCACCGAACGCCGGCGCGAGATGCACGACACCGGTGCCGGAGTCGGTGGTCACGTAGTCGGCGGCCAGCACCCGGTGTGCGTTGGGGTGACCGAGGAAGAAGTCGAACGGCGGCGTGTAGGACAGCCCGACCAGCGCGGCGCCGTCGTACTCGGCGAGCACCTCCGGCTCGTCGCCGAACTCGCGGGAGTAGTGCGACACGCGCTCGGCCGCCAGCAGATACTGCTTGCCGTCCGCGGCGCGCAGGTGGACGTATCGGACGTCGGGGTGCACCGCGATCGCGAGGTTCGACGGCAGCGTCCACGGCGTGGTGGTCCAGATCAGCGCGTTGACACCATCGAGCGCATGCAGCGGATGGTCGGCGGGCACGCGCAGCACCATGTCGACGGTGACCGCCGGATCCTGGCGCATCTTGTACGCGTCGTCGAGGCGGGTCTCCTGGTTCGACAGCGGGGTCTGCTCGTACCAGCTGTAGGGCAGCACCCGGAAGCCTTGGTAGATCAACCCTTTCTCGTGCAGCGACTTGAACGCCCACATCACCGACTCCATGAAGTCGAGATCGAGCGTCTTGTAGTCGTTGTCGAAGTCGACCCAGCGCGCCTGACGCGTCACGTAGTCGCGCCATTCCCCGGTGTATCGGAGGACGGAAGATTTACACGCCGCGTTGAATTCGGCGAGGCCCATCTCGTCGATCTGTGATTTGTCCGTGATACCGAGCTGCTTTTCCGCTTCGATTTCCGCGGGCAATCCATGACAGTCCCAGCCGAAACGCCGGTCGACACGCTTACCGCGCATCGTCTGGAAACGCGGGACCAGATCCTTGACATATCCGGTCAGCAAATGTCCGTAATGCGGCAGTCCATTGGCAAAGGGCGGTCCGTCATAGAAGACGAATTCCGCTGCGCCGGAACGGTTTTCAATGCTCGCGCGGAAGGTGTCGGCGGCCGCCCATGCGTCGAGCACGCGCCGCTCCATCTCAGGGAACCCCGCTGCACTGCCGACACCGAAGTCGACGCGCGGGTAAGCGCTCATACCTGCACCTCGCTGGCGCTCGGTTCCGGCATGACCGCATTGGCGGCTGTGTTTACTGGCCGCTCGCTACGCTCGCTAGTGCTGGAAGTTTGGTCCGCCATCGCGGATGCGTCTCCTCGTGCCGTGTCCGTTGGCACGGGGACGATGTCGACGCTGGTGCGTCGCTACCGCGGTACCACCCCGCTTGTCCGGCCTGAACAGCCGAACCTCTCGTTGCGAGCTGTGACGGGCTCACCCGTTCGGTTCTACTTGGCACGGCCGCCGCCCGGCAGCACGTGCTGTTCTTCCGAAGGCTCCCCGGTGATAGCCGGATCAACACCAGTGTTCATGTTTGATTCTAGCCAGTGCGGTCAAACCTGTTTACGGCCCCTAGCGCTTGGCATGACGCCCAGGTGGTGGCGGCGACTCACTATCCGGCCGACGCATAGACAGGGCACTCACCAGCAACAGGACCGCGCCGAGCACACAGACCAGGATGCAGCCCCACGCCCAGATCACCGAACCGGTGGTCAATGCGGCGACCAGCAGGGCGAATCCGACGGCGGCAAGGACAAGTGTCAAGACGAGCATGGTGACCCCCAAGGCATGCCAGGCGGCTCGACTGTTCCTCTAGTTATCCGGACGGTGCAGCTCGAGGTGAGCGGCTACTTGCCACCCTTGCCGAACGAGGCGGGCTGCAGGTTGTTGGCCGTGTTGGCATCGGCAAACGCCTCGCCACCATCGACCGGCACCGCAGAGCCACGGTTCTCGAGCTCCTCGAGCTGCGATTCCAGGTAGGACTTCAGCCGCACCCGGTACTCCCGCTCGAAGGTCTTGAGCTGCTCGATCCGGCTCTCCAGCACGCTGCGCTGCTGGGTGATGGTCGCCATGATCTCGGTGTGCTTGCGCTCCGCGTCGGCCTGCAGTGCGTCGGCCTTCTCCTTGGCTTGGCGCAGCTGGTTGTCCGAACGGTTCTGCGCGTCCGACAGCATGGCGTCGGCCTTCTGACGTGCGTCCGCGATCATGCCCTCGGAGCGGGTCCTGGCATCGCCGACCAGACGCTCAGAATTTGCCCGCGCGTTGGACAGCAGATTCTCCGCCTCCACCTTGGCGTCACTTGTCAGCCGGTCCGCCATCTCCTGGGCGAGGCTGAGCACCTTGGCCGCCTGCAGGTTCGCGTCCGCACCCGGGGCGTCCTTCGCGACGGGCGCGGCGGGCATCGGGGCGGGCGGCGCCTGCTGCACCGGCGGCTTGATGGGCTCCGGCGGTGGTGGCGGCGCCTGCTGCACAGGCGGTTTCACGTTGTTCTGGACGACAGGGCCGCGATTCTTCTTGGCATCAGCCAGTTCTGCATCGAGTTCGGCGACCCGCTGGCGCAGGTCGGCGTTTTCCTCGATCAGACGCGAGAGCTCCTGCTCAACGAGATCCAGGAAGGCGTCGACTTCATCCTCGTTGTAGCCGCGCTTCCCGATCGGCGGTTTGCTGAACGCGACGTTGTGCACATCGGCTGGAGTCAGCGGCATGGAAGGATCCCTTCACGCGTCTTTTGGAGATCTAGCAGATCTAGCAAGCTACTTCACGGCCCATTCTGTCACACCGGAGCTACTGGTTGCCCGAGCCTGCCCACGATCGACATCAAGATGAAGACGATGAAAAGCAGGACCATAATCGACAAGTCCAGGCGAATTCCCCCCAGTGACACCGGTGGTATCAACCGTCTCAGTAGTTTCACCGGCGGGTCGGTGATCGTGAAGATCACCTCCAGGATGATGACCACCACACCGGTCGGACGCCAGTCACGAGCGAAGCTTCGGATGAACTCCACGATCACCCGGCTGATCAGCAACAGCCAGAAGATGAACAGTACGAAGTACAGCACCGCGAACAAGGCCACGAGTTCACTCTGCCGCAAAATCGGCTTTGCGCAAAATGACCGCGCCGCCCCACGCGCGACCGGTCGGCAACACCCCCCAGATCACGACCTTATTTCTGGTTGTAGAAGCCGGTTTCGGCGATGCGTCGGCGTTCTTCGGCCGATACGTCCACATCCGCAGGTGAGAGGAGGAACACCTTGGTGGCCACCTTGTCGAACGAGCCACGCAGCGCGAAAGCCAGACCTGCGGCGAAGTCGACCAGCCGCTTGGCATCGGCGTTGCTGAGATCGACCAGGTCCATGATCACCGGGTTGCCCTCACGGAAGCGCTCACCGATGATGCGGGCCTCACTGTAGTCCCGTGGACGCAGCGTCGTGATCTTGGACAAGGGGCCTCCGTCCTCGAAGATCCCCGGCCTGCGCGCGGGTGCCGGCTCGGGGCGCACGCGCTCCTCCAGCCGCCGCTCCTCGGCCTCGGGATCGACGGCGAGCGCACCTCGGGTGGCTCCGCGCAGCGTCGGCGCGCTACCGCCCGCCCGGAATCGGCCCGACGGTGCGGCCTCGATCCGGGTGGGACGCCGCGGCGCCTCGTAACGGTCCTCGCCGTAGGGTTCGTCGGCGTAGTCGTCGCGGCGGGACACGGGGTATCCGGCCTTGTACGGCGACTTGTAGGCAGGCTCCGGGTAGTCCGGATCCTCGCGGTCGAAGCCGTCGGCGCCGTAATGGTCTGCGCCGTAACGATCTTCGGCATAGCGATCGGCGCCGTACGCGCCGCGGTCGGCATAGTCACGGGGCCGGGGCCGACGGGAACCACGGTCGTCGCCACCCCGAGGGGCGCGATCATCCACGTAGTCGTCTTCGTAATCCTCGAGCGGAACCATGCCGAAATAGGCCTTGAACTTGTGGAGCGTGCTCATTACCGCACCCCGCAGTCGCGTGGCACGGTCATGACCACGCAAGTGGCTGCGCGGATTACTCGCTCGCTGCGCTCGCTCATTGGTCGACCTTCCTTCGGCCCCGGTGGCGGCCGGGTGTTGAAGTCTTGCTCAGCCCCTCGTCTGTCCCAAGCATATGTGTCGAATGTGACTGATGAGGTTTCTTTGCTACGCCGAGGTTATCGGTCGAGCGCCCATCAAGGCGGTACCGACACGCACAACCGTCGAGCCGTGTTGGATGGCAGATTCCAGATCCCCTGACATTCCGGCGGAAAGCTCTGTGGCACCGGGATGCTCGGCGAGCATCCTCGTGTGCAATATCGCAAGCCGAGCGAAAGATGCATCAGACTCAGCCCCCAGCGGCGGAATGGCCATCAGACCGGACAATCGCAATCCGGCAGACGCCGCAACGTGTTCCGCGAGCGCTGCCAAATCCGCAGGCGCGACACCGCCGCGCGAAGGGTCGTCATCCAGGCTCACCTGCAGGAGGACGCGGAGCGGCTCGGTCCGGTCCCCCGCGTCGAGCGCGGCGCGCGCACCCGCGTCAAGGGCCGTTGCCAGTCGTTCGCTGTCGACCGAATGCACGGTGTGCGCCCAGCGGGCGACGACCTTCGCCTTGTTCCGCTGGAGCCGTCCGATCATGTGCCAGTGCACATCTGAGAGGCCTTCGTCACTGTCGGCGCCCGATCGGGCAGCAGCGGTGTCCTGCCGAACCAAAGTTGGCAGTCCAGCCACCTTGGCAGTCGCCTCCTGTTCCCGTGACTCGCCGAACTCGCGGCGGCCGAGCCGGTACAGAATCGCCACATCGGCGGCCGGGAAGAACTTCGTCACGGGGAGTAGACGCACCGTGTCCGAATCACGGCCCGACGCAAGGCAGGCCGCGTCGATCCGCTGTAGCAGACCGGACAGGTTGGTGGCCAACTCGGCCGTCCTCGCGTCGACGGTCTCCGTGAGGTTCAGCGCGCTCATGCCTGCATCCAGATCACCCCGGCGATGCGGCCGGTCGGCGCACCGCGGCGATGGCTGAACAAGGTGCGGTCCTCGATGGTGCAGCGCGGGTCGACGGCGACCGCGCCGACCCCGGCTTCGGTGAGCTGCCTGCGAATGCCGGCGCGCAGGTCGAGCGAGGGCGTGCCACGCACCGTCGTCGCGGCGCTGCCTGGCAGGTGCGCCTCGACATCGGCGCGCATCGCGGCGGGCACCTCGTACTGCCGACCGGAAGCGGCGGGACCGAGGAACGCCCCGATCCGCTCGCGCTTGGCGCCGACCGACACCATCGCGTCGAGCACCAGGGGCACGATGCCGATCCTGGCGCCGATGCGACCCGCGTGCACCGCGGCGATCACACCCGCCTCGTCGTCGGACAACAGGATCGGCACGCAGTCGGCGCTGAGCACGACGAGCGCGAGATTGGGCACCGTGGTCACCAGCGCATCGGTCGCAGGCACCGGTTCCGCCCGTGGGCCGTCGATGATTTCGACATTGCGGCCGTGAATCTGCTCCATCCACACCAGCCGATCAGGCGTCAGCCCGATCCCCTCGGCCAGTCGATCCCGATTGCGCCGCACCGTGCCTGGATCGTCCCCCACGTGATCCCCAAGGTTGAACGACTCGTACGGCGGCGCCGAAAAGCCACCCGCCCGCGTCGTGGTCACCCGTCGAACAGTCAAAGTCGGCGCAGTCATACCCCCGAGCGTAGTGAAAGCCGACCCGTCACCCCCGCCCCCAGTGATCATGCCCATGAATGCATCGAGGGGAGTCACCCGGTGGCGGTTGACGATCAACCAGCAACCAGGTGACTCCCCTCGACGTTCTTCGAGTCTTTACCTGCGCATGAACGAGGGCACGTCGACGTCGTCGTCATCGTCGTCCGGCGGCTCGATGTGGGCGCGCGGGTTGTTCGCGACGGTCGGGTCGGCTAGGCGGGGGCGATCCGAGTAGCTCGGCACGTTGCTCCTGCTCGAGCCCGAACCGATCGGGGTGGCCGTCGCATCGCTGCTGTGGGCCGCGACCTCGGTGCCGCGGCTCTTGGCGATCTCCCCCGCGCGCGCCGAGCCGATGTTGACCCGGCTGGCGGTGTCGAAGGTACGCCGGGCGGGTCCTCCACCGTCAAAACCCGCGGCAATCACGGTGACTCGCACTTCGTCGCCGAGCGAGTCGTCGATCACCGTGCCGAAGATGATGTTGGCCTCGATGTGCGCGGCCTCCTGGACCAGCGACGCAGCCTCGTTGATCTCGAACAGCCCGAGGTCGGAGCCGCCCGCGATCGACAGCAGTACGCCGTGCGCGCCGTCCATCGACGCCTCGAGCAGCGGCGAATTGATCGCCGACTCGGCGGCTTTCACCGAACGGCCCTCGCCGCGCGCGGAGCCGATGCCCATCAGCGCGCTGCCCGCGCCGGACATCACGCTCTTGACGTCGGCGAAGTCGACGTTGATCAGGCCGGGGGTGGTGATCAGATCGGTGATGCCCTGCACACCGTTGAGGAGCACCTCGTCGGCCGAGCGGAACGCGTCCATCAGGCTGACCGCCGCGTCGCCGAGCTGGAGCAGCCGGTCGTTCGGGATGACGATGAGCGTGTCGCAGGATTCGCGCAGCTGGGTGATGCCGGTTTCGGCCTGGCCGCCGCGCCGCTTGCCCTCGAAGGAGAACGGTCGCGTGACGACACCGATGGTCAACGCGCCGAGCTTGCGCGCGATCTGGGCGACGACGGGAGCACCACCGGTACCGGTGCCACCGCCCTCTCCCGCAGTGACGAAGACCATGTCGGCGCCCTTGAGCACCTCTTCGATCTCGTCCTTGTGGTCCTCGGCGGCCCTGCGGCCGACCTCGGGGTCGGCGCCTGCACCGAGACCACGGGTGAGTTCACGGCCGACGTCGAGCTTGACGTCGGCATCGCTCATCAGCAGGGCTTGCGCGTCGGTGTTGACAGCGATGAACTCGACACCTTTGAGGCCCTGTTCGATCATCCGGTTGACGGCATTCACACCGCCGCCGCCGATACCGACGACCTTGATCACTGCAAGGTAGTTGTGCGGGGGCGTCATGGGCTCTCGCCTTCCTTCGATCTAAAGCCTGTCGTTTTCGGATTCGCGACATTTCGCCTGCTGAGCTGGGTGAAGTTGGCCTGAGCGGCTTCACTCAGCGATCCGCCGCCCGGGCAAACCCTCAACCTCAACCATAGGGTTAGCGTTATGTCAAGTATCCGACTGCTGCGGAACGCTATTCGCAGCCGCCGCAATCCGCGCGCAGGCGCGCCGAAACGGGAGACAGAATCTTGTGTGATCCCTCTCGTTTCGCCGCCCCACACGACGTATGGTGAACGGTTGCCCCCCGGCGCTCCGTTCCCGGCGCGAAGACCGGTGGCATGAGCGTCAGGCCCGGAGACGGTGATTCGCGGGACCACGCGGGGTCTGCGAACTCCGCCCATCGAAGTGTGCAATTCGACGCGGGCGCAATGGGTATCGCTCACTTTACCGTGACCAGATTGGGACTCGATACATCGAACACCGTTCCAGGGCGGGTCAACAGCGGGAGCACGACCGCCGACTTGCGCGTGGCGTCGTTCGTCCCGCCCCACAGTACCGTGCGGCCGTCCTTCAGATTCAGCGAAATATCCGAAATGGACCGTGCCACAACCTCGTCCACCTGAATGCCCAGCGCAGGCGGCAGCACAGCGAGCACACCGACGGCGGCCTTGGTGACCGGGTCGGCGCTGGCCGGATGGTCGGTGATCAACCGGGGCACGCCGATCGGCGCGGCCTCGATCGCGAACTCCACGCTCTCCGCGTCGAGCAGATGCGCGCCCTGCGGGCTGTCGAAGAACAGCACCGGAACCCGCTCGACCACAGTCACCTTCACCGTCGACGGGAACACCCGCTGCACCCGCGCGGTGCGCACCTTCGGAATATTCGCGACGCGCCGGGCGATCTCGGTGGTATCGATGCGCAGCATCGAGCGGCCCGAAGGGATTTCGAGCAGCGACCGCACCTGTTGCTCGGGCACCGCGATCGCGCCGTCGACCTTGACGGTGCGCACGGAGAGCACCGGGGTGAACAACGCGACGGCCGCGACCACAGCAAGGACGCACACACTCAGCAATCCCCACAACCAGATTCGCCGCCACCGCGCCGGACTCAGCCGGTCCATCGCCGACCGGACGAACCCGGGTCCGTCCCGCCGCTCCGCGCGGACCCGCCCCGACCCGCCGCTGGTGTTCGCCCGTCCCGCCGACTCCGTCGACTGCCGTCCCCGGCGTGTCACCGTCAGCGCCCGTACTGGGGCCGCGCCCGCAGGCCGTCGAGGATCTGGCTGCCGAGCATCGTCACATCGCCGGCACCCATGGTGATCACCACGTCGCCGGGCAGCGCGAGCCGCGCGACCTGGCGACCGACCCGGGACATATCCGGCTGGTAATGCACGGGTTTGGTGACCGACTGCGCCACCAGCGCACCGTTCACCCCCGGCAGCGGCTTCTCCCGCGCCCCGTACACATCGAGCACGACGACCTCGTCGGCCAGGCTGAGCGCGGCGCCGAAATCCTTGGCGAAGGTCGCGGTGCGGCTGTACAGGTGCGGTTGGAAGACCACGATCACCCGGCCTTGCCGCGACCGCGCGCCGTCGCGGGCCTCCTGCTGCACCAGCTCAGCGGCGGCGCCGAGCACGGCACGCACCTCGGTCGGATGATGGGCGTAGTCGTCGAAGACCCGAACGCCGTTCTCCCTGCCGTTGAACTGGAACCGGCGGTGCACACCGCCGAAACCCTCCAGGCCCTGGACGATTTCGTCCACGTCGGCACCCGTTGCGCGGGCGGCGAGCAGCGCGGCCATGGCGTTCAACGCCATATGCCTGCCCGGCACCGCGAGCCGCAGCGTGCGCGGCGCCGATTCGTCGGCGAGCTGGAACCCTACGATGCCGCCGACATCGCGCGGTTCCCAGCTGTGCAGCCGAACGCCGACCGGAACCGGCGCGTCGGCGAGCTCACCGGAGCCGTAGCCGAGGACCCGAATGTTCTTCTCGGCCAACCGCGCACCGACCCGCTCGGCCAGCGCGAAGGAACCGGGATCGTCCAGGCAGACCACCAGCAGGCCGCCCTCGACGAGCCGGTCCGCGAAATCGTCGAAGACCTGGACATAGGCCTCGTCGGTGCCGAAGTAGTCGAGGTGATCGGATTCGATGTTGGTGACCACCGCGACGTCCGGCTCGTATTGCAGCAGCGAACCGTCGCTCTCGTCGGCCTCGGCGACGAAGATGTCCCCGGTGCCGTGGTGGGCATTGGTGCCAGCCTCGTTCAGCTCGCCGCCGACCGCGAAGGACGGGTCGAGCCCGCAGTGCTGCAACGACACGATGAGCATCGAGGTGGTCGAGGTCTTGCCGTGCGTGCCCGAGACGAGCAGCGTCCGATGCCCCTGCATCAGCGACGCGAGCACGGCGGGGCGCAGCAGCACCGGAATGTCGCGCCGCTTCGCTTCCACCAGTTCGGGATTGGTCTTCGGGATGGCCGCGTAGGTGGTGACCACCACGGTCGGGCCGCCGGGCAGCAGGTCGAGCGCGCTGGCGTCGTGGCCGATGCGCACCTGCGCGCCCCTGGCCCGCAGCGCGAGCACGCCGCGACTCTCCTTGGCGTCCGACCCGGAGACGGCGCCGCCGCGGGACAGCAGGATGCGGGCGATGCCGGACATGCCCGCACCGCCGATGCCGACCATGTGCACCCGCGCCAGCGAAGGCGGCAGTGACGAGAGTTCGTCGGTCATCCGGCTACCTCCAGGACGATGCGCGCCACCGCGTCGGCGGCGTCGCGGTGCCCGGCACCGCCCGCGGCGCTGCCCATCTCGATCAGCCGTGCGGAGTCCATGAGCAGCGGAATCACCTCATCGATCACGTATTTCGGGGTCAGTTCCGAATCGGGCACGATTCTGCCACCGCCCTGCGCGACGACCGGTCTTGCGTTGAGTTCCTGCTCACCGTTGCCGTGTGCGAGCGGCACATAGAAGGCGGGCAGTCCGACCGCCGACACCTCGGCGACGGTCATCGCACCCGACCGGCAGACCACCGCGTCGGCGGCGGCGTAGGCGAGATCCATCCGGGAAAGATACGGCACCGCCACGTATGGCGTGCCCCCGGTGCCTACCCACCCCGCCGGCTCCGCCGGCTGCTGTCCCCGTGTGGACGCGGCGAGGTCGAGGGTGTTCTTGGGGCCGTGCGCGTGCAGCACCGAAATGCCCGCCGCGGCCAGCTGCGCCGCCGCACCCGACACCGCCTCGTTCAGCGATCGCGCACCCTGCGAGCCGCCGAACACCAGCAGCACCGGCCCTTCGGCGGGTAGCCCGAAATGGGCGCGCGCCTCGGCACGCAACGCGGCGCGGTCCAGCGTGGTGATCGCCGCCCGCACCGGAATGCCGACGACCTGCGCGCCGGCCAGCCCCGAATCCGGAACGGCGGCAAGCACTCGCGCGGCCCGGCGCGCGCCGACCTTGTTCGCGATCCCGGCCTTCGCGTTCGCCTCGTGCACCACCACCGGCACCGCGCGCCGCCGCCGCAACAGGCCAGGCCCGGCGGCCAGATAGGCAGGCAGCGCCACGTAACCACCGAAGCCGACGATCACATCGGCCTCGACCTTGTCGATGACGGCCCTGGTCCGCGCCACCGAGGCACGGACACGGCCGGGCAGCCGCAGCAGATCGGCGGTCGGCTTGCGCGGCAACGGGACCGGTGGGATCAGTTCGAGTGGGTAGCCACGTTCGGGGATCAGGCGAGTCTCCAAGCCGCGTTCGGTGCCGAGCGCGGTCACCCGGATCGAATCGTCGAGTCGCCGCAGCGCATCCGCTACTGCCAGGGCGGGCTCGATATGCCCCGCCGTGCCGCCGCCTGCGACGATTACCGAGATCACCTAGATCTTCCCCGTTCTCTTGCGTGGTTGACCGGATAGCTTGGCTCCCATGCCCTGGTGGCGCGCAGCGAACTGGTGCCGCGGCTCTCGGGCGAACGCCGTCGGCCCGGCTCCTCCTTCGGCCGCCGCGCCGGCGGCAAGGCCTGTCTGCGCTGCGGCGGCGGCTTCTTGGCGCGCTGCGCGGACTTCGCGCGGGCGGCACTGGCCCTGGCGGGCGAGTAGATTTCCGGCTTCGGCAGCCGCAGCAATCTGCTGAACCGGCCGTCCTGTCCGGAGTGTAGCGCCGAAACCGCTTCGGGCTCATGGCGTGCCGCGTTCGCGATGATGCCGAACATGAACAGGGTGATCGCCAGCGACGAACCACCCGCGGACACCAGCGGCAGCTGCAGGCCGGTGACCGGAAGCAGACCGACGACATAGCCGATATTGATCAACGCCTGCACGGTGATCCAGGTGGTCGCGGTCGCGGTGAGCAGGCGAAGGAACGGATCGACCGAGCGGCTGGCGATGCGAAGGCCGGTGTAGACGAACAACGCGAACAGCCCGAGCACCAGTGCGCAGCCGAGGAAGCCGAGTTCCTCGCCGATGATGGCGAAGATGAAGTCGTTGTGCGAGTTGGGCAGATAGCTCCACTTGGCGCGGCTCTGCCCGAGGCCGCGGCCCCAGATGCCGCCGTCGGCCAGCGAGTACAGCGCTTGGCGCGCTTGGTAATTCTTGCCCTGCGGGTCTTCGCCGGGATTGAAGAACGCGCGCATCCGGTCGGATCGGTACCCGGCGGACAAGGCGAGCACGCCCGCCGCGATCATGCCGGACACCGCGATGGTGATGAACAGCCGCAGCGGCAGTCCGCCGAACCAGAGCAGCGCCGCGAGCACGACACCGAGCGCGATGGTGGTGGACAGGTTGGGCTGCAACACCACGAGCAGGCAGACGATCAGACCGGCAGGCACCAGCGGCACCAGAATGTCTTTGAGGCTCGCGTGTTCCGAACGCCGCGACGCAAGCAGGTGGGCACCCCACACCACCAGCGTCACCTTGACGATCTCCGACGGCTGCACCGAGATCGGCCCGATGAACAACCAGCGCCGCGCGCCCTGCACCTCGGAGCCGATGCCGGGAATCAGCACGAGCACCAGCGCGACCACCGACAGCGCGAACAGCGGGAACGACCATTGCCGCAGCCGCTTCAAGGGAATGCGCAGCGCCAGATAGAACAGCACGCAGCCGATCGCGGCGAACAGCGCCTGCTGGATGAACAGCGAATACGCCGATCCCCCATCGGCATACGCCTCGACGCTCGACGCGGAAAGCACCATCACCAGGCCGAGCACGGTGAGCAGCGTGGCGATGGTGACGACCAGATGGAACGACGCGAGCGGCCGCGCCAGCCAGGCCACGAAGCGGGCTCCGGCTCGCGGGTCCGTCCGCCGCGCCGTTTCACTCATAGCTGCCGCCCGACGTCACCGTCTTCCAGTGCGTGCACCGCGGCCACGAAACTGCGGCCCCGATGCGTGTAGTCGGCGAACATGTCCAGGGATGCCGCTGCCGGAGCGAGCAATACGGTGTCGCCACGACTGGCGAACCCGGCCGCGGCGCGGACCGCACGCGCCATGACAGCGTCGGCCTTATCGGTTATCGACGCGTCACCCATCCCAGCATCGTCTCCCGCGATCAGCTCGATGACCGGGACATCGGGCGCGTGTCGCGCCAATGCGGCCGCGAACACCGGCGCGTCGGCACCGATCAGCACCACCGCGACGAGCCGGTCGGCGACCTCTTCGACCAGATCCTCGATCTGCGCGCCCTTCAGCTGGCCGCCTGCCACCCAGACCACCTGCGGGTGCGCCAGGATCGCGGTGCGTGCGGCGTGCGGGTTGGTGGCCTTGGAGTCGTCGATGAAGTCGACGCCTGCCACCTCGCGCACGAACGCGGAGCGGTGCGGGCCGACCTTGTGCTCGATCAGGCCTTCCCGAATGAACTGCGGCGCCACGTCGATGGCCCTGGTCAGTGCGGCCGCGGCGAGCGCGTCGGCGACGCCTGCCGGGCCAGGCGGGCTGATGTCACCGACCTCGGCCAGGATCGCGGCCTTGGTGAACGCGCGATCGAGCAGCTTGCCGTCGACGACGCCGAGCTCGCCGTCGGCGGGCACGCCGATCCGGAAGCCAACGGTGCGACGGGCTTTCGAGCGACGCGCCAGCGAGGCGGCCACCGGATCGTCCAACCCGACCACGCCGACCCTGCCGACCAGCGCCCGCGCCTTCGCGGCGGCATACGCGTCGAGGCCGCCGTGCCAATCCAGGTGATCCTCGGCCACATTGAGCACCACGCCGGCCTCTGGACGCACCGACGGCGCCCAGTGCAGCTGGAACGAGGAGAGCTCGACCGCGAGCACCTGGGGACCGGGGTTGCGCCGCAACGCATCCAGGATCGGCAGGCCGATGTTGCCGCACGCGACGCTGGGGATGCCAGCGGCGCGCAGGATGGCATGCGTCATCTGCGTGGTGGTGGTCTTGCCGTTGGTTCCGGTGATCACCAGCCACTTGCGCACCGGACCGTAGATCCTGGCTTGATCGACCCACCAGGCGAATTCGACGTCGCCCCACACCGGGGTGCCCTCGGCGACCGCCGCGGCGAGCACCGGTGAGTCCGGCCGCCAGCCCGGGCTGGTGATCACCAGCGCGAACCGGCTCCAGTCCGCGGATTCCAGTTCCGCGCAGGTGGCGATGTCCAGGCCGAGTGCGGACGCTTCGGCCAGTGCCGCGGCACCGCCGTCGGTCACCACCGGGCGTGCGCCGATATCGCGGAGCGGCTCGACGAGCGAGCGCCCCGAGACACCCCAGCCCGCGACGAGAACGTCACGGCCACGCAGGAATTCGAGCATGGGCCCTGGTGATCGCAGGGCCCGAGGAGAATGTTCGACCATCGCTAGTTCACCCGACCGCAGAGAGATATTCGCTGTAGAACAAACCGAGCCCGACGGCCGACGCCATCGCGGCCAATAGCCAGAACCTGATGATCACCGTAGTCTCGGCCCACTTGCTGAGCTCGAAGTGATGATGGAACGGCGCCATCTTGAACAGCCGGTTGCGCGTGGTGCGGTACACCGCCACCTGGAGCACGACCGACAGGGTCTCGGCAACGAAGAGCGCACCGATGACGATCATCAGCAGCTCGGTACGTGTGGTGATGGACAAGCCCGCGAGCATGCCGCCGAGCGCGAGCGAGCCGGTGTCACCCATGAAGATCTTGGCGGGCGCGGCATTCCACCACAGGAACCCGACGCACGCCGCCGCGCCTGCGGCACAGACCAACGCCAGGTCGAGCGGGTCGCGCACGTTGTAGCAACCGAGCTCGGGCTTGGTCTCGCAGGCGTGGTAGTACTGCCAGAACGTGATGACCACGTAGCCGCCGAGCACCAGGCTCATCGAGCCTGCCGCCAGACCGTCCAGTCCATCGGTGAGGTTCACCGCGTTGGACCAGGCGACGACCACCAGGCAGACGAAGACCAGGAACACGACGACGCCCATGGTGACCGTGCTGATGTCGCGCACATACGACAGGTGCCTGCTGGCCGGGGTCAGCCCGCTGGCGCCGCGGAACTGCAGGGCGAGCACGCCGAACACGACGGCGGCGGTCAGCTGACCGAGGTACTTGCCCGCGGCCGTCAGGCCGAGATTGCGCTGCTTGCGGATCTTGATGAAGTCGTCGACGAAACCGACACCGCCGAGCGCGGTCGCCAGGCCGAGGACAAGCAGCCCGGACGCCGATGGACCGTCGGCGTTATAGCCGATGCCGATCAGGTGCGAGCCGAGGTAGCCGGCCCACATGCCGACGATGATGGCGACACCACCCATGGTCGGGGTGCCGCGCTTGGCCTGGTGGCTGGCCGGGCCGTCGACCCGGATCTCCTGGCCGAAGCCCTGCTTGGCGAACATCTTGATCAGCAGCGGGGTCAGCAGGATGGACACGGCGAGCGCGATCGCGGCCGCGAACAAAATCTGTCTCACGAGAGCGCCTCGCTGATGCTCGGCTCCGTCGTTCGGCAGCTGGCCGCTGTGTCTTCGGTGCGCTGATGGCGGACGTCGTCGTCCGACCGGTGGTTGGCGATGACCACGGCTCCTTCACTCACCCTGCTGCCTCCGTGCTTTCCTTGCGTCCGCTCGATGGCTCACTACCGGTCAGGTGTTCGGCGACCTCCCAGAGGCCCTCCGACTTCGACGCCTTCACCAGCACCACGTCACCCGGCTCGACTTCGTCGTCGAGCAGCGCGATGGCCGCGGCGATGTCGGGCACAAGGATCGACTCCTCGCCCCATGAGCCTTCCATCACCGCTCCCTGATGCATCGCCCGGGACGGCCTTCCGGTGCCGACGACGATCAGCCGGTGCACGTCGAGCCGGACCGCGAGCCGCCCGATCCGATCGTGTTCGATCACGGATTCTTCCCCTAGTTCGCCCATCTCGCCGAGCACGGCCCAGCTGCGGCGCGGAGTTTCGCCCGCGCGCGCCATGGTGACCAGCGCTTTCAGTGCTGCGCGAACGGAATCCGGGTTGGCGTTGTACGCGTCGTTGACGACGGTCACGCCGCGGCCGGTGGTGCGCACGTCCATGCGGCGGGCCGAAACGGCGCGCGCGCCGGACAGCGCCTGCGCGACGGTGGCGAGGTCGGCGCCGCATTCCATGGCGACGGCGGCGGCGGACAGCGCGTTGCCGACCTGGTGCTCACCGTGCACGGCCAGCTGGATCGGCACGCTGCCCGCCGGGGTGTGCATGGTGAAACCGGCGCGCGCCTGTTCGTCGAGCCGGATGTCGGTGGCGCGCACTGTCGCACTGTCCGAGTGCCCGACCGTCACCACGCGGGCCGACGTCCGCGCCGCCATCGCGGCGACCTGCTGATCGTCGGCGTTGAGCACCGCCAGCCCGGACGACGGAAGCGCTTCCACCAGTTCGCCTTTGGCCTTCGCGATCGCCTCGCGGCTGCCAAACTCACCGAGGTGGGCGGTGCCGACGTTGAGCACGACGCCGATGCGCGGCGGTGTCACCCTGGCCGCCGCCGCGATATGACCGGTGCCGCGCGCCGACATCTCGAGCACCAGGAAACGAGTGTCGGCGTTGGCGCGCAACGCGGTCCACGGGTGGCCGAGCTCGCTGTTGAACGAACCCGGCGGCGCGACCACGGTGCCGAGCGGCGCGAGTACGGCCGCGAGCAGGTCTTTGGTCGAGGTCTTGCCGGACGAGCCGGTTACCCCGATCACGGTGAGAGTGCCTGCCGCGGTGAGACGTTCGACACTGACGCGGGCCAGATCGGCGAGCGCGACCAGCGCGGCGGCGCCGGAGCCGTCCGAATCACCGGCCAGCGCAACCGAACTCGCAGGCAACGAGCCTGGGTTCGGCGCGACCACGATGGCGGGTACGCCGACCGGACGTGCCGCGAGCACCGCGACCGCGCCTGCGTCGATCGCCGCCGTCGCGAAGTCGTGCCCGTCCGAACGTTCGCCGGGCAGCGCAAGGAACAGATCACCGGGACCGATTCGGCGCGAATCGAATTCGACCGAACCGGTGACTCGCACCTCCGGGTCGGGGACGTCGTGCAGCGTGCCGCCGACGACGTCCGCGATCTCCCGCAGTGTCATCTCGATCATGAAACCGTCAAGTCCTCCGCATCCGCGCTGTGCGGACTTCGCTTGTCCAGTGCCGCCGCGAGCACGTCGCGGTCGTCGAAGGGATGCTTCACGCCCTGGATCTCCTGCCCTGCCTCGTGGCCCTTGCCCGCAACCAGTACCACGTCGCCGGACTGTGCCCAATTCACCGCTGCCGCAATGGCTTCAGCGCGATCGCCGACCTCGCGCACCGTACCGCGTTCGGCCTCGGGCACCGCGAGCGCACCCGCACTCATCGCCGCCCTGATCCGTTCCGGGTCTTCGCTGCGCGGGTTGTCGTCGGTGATGATCACCAGGTCGGCGCCGCGCGCCGCCACTTCGCCCATGAGCGGACGCTTGCCGGCATCGCGGTCGCCACCGGCGCCGATCACCACGGCAAGTCGCCCAGGCGCTTCCGGTGTGTCGGCGGCGAGATGTCCACGCAGCGTGGCGATCACCGATTCCAGCGCCGCTGGTTTGTGTGCGTAGTCGACGATGGCGAGGAAGTCCTGGCCCCGCTCCACCCGCTGCATCCGGCCCGGCACGTCGACGGTGGCCAGCGCGGGCGCGGCCACCGCGGCATCGACACCGGCCGCCGCGCACAGCGCGACCGCGAGCAGCCCGTTGGCCACGTTGTAGCGGCCGGGAAGGCGAAGGCGCACCGCGACATCGCCGTCCGGACCGGCCGCGGTGAATTCCTGCTCGCCGCCGTGCGCCCGGATGCCGTCGCGCACCGCCCAGTCACCGGATCCGGTGGTGGACACCGTGATCGGGGCGTCGAGGTCGGCGGCGAGCCGCCGGCCCCATTCGTCGTCGACACAGATCACCGCGGTCCGCGCGGCAATCGGCGAACCCGCCTCGAACAGCCTGCGCTTGGCGCCGAAGTAGTCCTCGAAGTCGGCGTGGAAGTCCAGGTGATCCTGCGACAGGTTGGTGAACCCGCCGACCGCGAAACGCACGCCGTCGACGCGGCCGAGCGCCAGCGCATGGCTGGACACCTCCATCACCACCGCGTCCACGCCCTGCTCGACCATCAGCGCGAACATCGCGTGCAGCTGCGGCGCCTCGGGTGTGGTCAGCGCGCTCGGCACCCGGCGCCCGCCGATCCTGGTCTCGATGGTGCCGATCAGCGCGGTCGACAGGCCGCCCGCGGCCAGCCCCGCCTCGACCAGATAGGAGGTCGTCGTCTTGCCCGAGGTGCCGGTGATGCCGATGATCCGCAGCTGCGCGCAGGGGTTGCCATAGATCGATGCGGACAATTCGCCGAGCACCCCGCGCGGGTTCTCCCGCACCAGCACCGGCACGTCCAGCGCACCGGCGAGTTCGGCGCCCGCCGCATCGGTGAGCACCGCAACGGCGCCCCTGGCGACCGCGTCGGCGGCAAAGCGCGCGCCGTGCGACCGGGCACCGGGCAGCGCCGCGAAGAGATCTCCAGGCAGCACGGCATTGGACCGCTGCTCGATGCCGGTGACCACGACCCCGTCGAGCGATGCCGGTACAGCCGGTTCCGCCTCGATCGCGGCCGCGAGCGCCGTCAACGATGTGGTTGGCACGTGCGCTGGTCGCAACGCATGCGCTTGGCCGGACTGCACAGAAACCAGGCTCCTCTCGGCGGGCGGTGATCGACGTGTCAGGTTACCGGCGACGGATAGCGCCTTCACCACGCGCCTGCGTTTTTCCGCACCACATGCCCGGGAGACACGCCCTAGTCGGTCTGCAGCACGAATCGCCTGGACGGCTCCGGCGACGGCGGGATGCGGTCGCGCTGGAGTGCCCACGAGGCGATGCTGTGGAACAGGGGCGCGGCCGACTGACCGCCGCTGCCGTCGGAGCTGCGGATCGGGTTGTCGAGCATGAGGCCGATCACGTAGCGCGGGTTGTCGGCGGGGACCATGCCCGCGAAGGTGATCCAGAACGAGGACGTCGAGTAGCAGCGGCAGGCCGGGTCGACCTTCTGCGCGGTGCCGGTCTTGCCCGCGACCTGATACCCGTCGATGGCGGCGGGGCCGCCGGTGCCGTTCTGGTTGGCGTTCATCGGATCCCGCTGCACCACCGATTGGAACATGGTGCGCAGCGTCGCCGCGGTCTGTGGGCTCACCACCCGCACCCCCTCGGGCTGTTCCTCTTCGGTGCGGTGACCGTCCGGGCCGATCTTCGACTTGATGATGCGCGGCGGGATGCGCACGCCGTCGTTGGCGATGGCCTGGTACATCCCCGTCATCTGCAGGGTGGTCATCGAAAGGCCTTGGCCGATCGGCAGGTTCGCGAAGGTGCCGCCGGACCACTGATCCCTGGCGGGTACCTGACCAGAGCTCTCGCCGGGCAGGCCGACGCCGGTGCGCTGGCCGAGACCGAAGCGATTAACCATGTCGGCGAAGCGGTCCTCGCCGACCCGCTGGGCGAGGATCAGGGTGCCGACGTTGGACGACCTGCCGAAGATGCCGGTGGTGGTGAACGGCGAAACACCGTGCGGCCAGGCGTCGTTGACGGTCACTCCGGCCATCCGGATATTGCCGGGCACCTGGTGCACCTCGTCGGGCGTCGTCAGGCCGTACTCGATGGCGGCCGAGGCCGTGATGATCTTGTTCACCGATCCCGGCTCGAAGACATTGGACACCGAGGGGTTGTTCATCCCCGCGTTGTCCCAATGTTCCGGTCCCAGTTGCGGATTGAAGGTGTTGTCGTTGGCCATCGAGAGCACCTGGCCGGTCTTGGCGTCGAGCACCACCGCCGAGGCCGCATTGGCGCCGGACATCTCCTTGGCCTGCTGCACCTGCTGTTGCACGAAGTACTGCAGATCCGAGTCGAGGGTCAGCTCGACGCCGTAGCCGTTCACGGCGTCCTGCTTGTCGCGCGAACTGCCGGGGATGACGGCGCCGTCGGAACCGCGGTCATAGGTGCGCGAACCGTCGGTGCCCGCGAGCACCGAGTCCAGCGAGGACTCGAGCCCGATCTGACCGTGGCCGTCCCACCCGGTCGCGCCGATCACGTTGGCCGCCAACGAACCACCGGGATACTCGCGCGGGTGCTGCACCTCCGCGCCGACCTCCGGATACTTGGCCCTGATGTCCGCGGCGATCCGCGGGTCGACATTGCTGGCCAGGTAGACGAACTTCTCATTGCTGCGCAGCTTGGCGAGCAGTTCCGACTCCGACGGCCCCGACTTGCCGAGCTTCTCGGCGATCATCTTGGCGATGTCCTCGAGCCGCTTGTCCGGATCGGGCGCCTTGTCGCTCTTGGCCCGCGCATCGGCGAGCTGCTTGCGGACCGGAACCGGTTGGAAGTTCAGCTTTTTCGCGGCGACGGTGAAGGCGAGCAATTTGCCGTTGCGGTCGGTGATCGGGCCTCTGACCGCATACTCGACATCGGTGTTGGTGCGCTGATCTGCCGCCTGCGCGGACAAACTCGGCGCGTTGATCGTCTGAATCCAGAGCAGTTGCAGCGCAACAACACCGAGCGCGATCAGCATCAGGATCCGGCCTGCGCCGAGCCGCCTGCGTAGCGGCGTGTCCTTCTTGGGTGACGCCGAGCGTGGTCTTGCCGCCTTGGTGGGCCCAGGCCCACGTCGCTGGCGCGGCGCGGGCCTGGTCTGTGTCACCGCTGGCCTCCATCGGGAAGTTGTTGCGGCTGTGGGGTTTCCGAATGCGGCCTGGCGATGTCCTCGGGCGGCGGCTGCGGCGCCTCCGCCTGCGGGACGGCCTCGGCGTGGGGTACCGCGCCCGCCTGCGCCGCGGTGTCCGGCGCGGGCGGCGGTGCGGGCGCGACCGGGGTCGGGCTCGGCACCGGGCTCGCCGGCGCCGCATTCACCTGCGCGTTCGCCGCGGGCGGCGCCGTCGGCGTTGCCGGTGTGGTCGTCACCGGCACCACCCGCTCACCACGGGCCTGGGCATTGTTCGCGGGCGGCGGCACCGGCGCCGACGGCGACACGTTCAGCGGCGGCACCGGAGGGCCCTGTGCCGGAGTGGGTTTGCCGATCACCGTCACGGTGCCGTCCGGCGCGACGACCAGGCGAGCCGGGTCCTTGGCCGGAATCATGCCGAGTTCGCGGGCGCGAGCGGCCAGGGCAGGCGCGGAATCGGCCGCCTCCACCTCCCGCTGCAATGCGTTGCGCTCGTCGAGCAGCTTGCGGTTGACCGCCCGTGCATCGCCGAGCTGGTAGCTGTCCTCCGCGGCGCGGGTGGTCAGCAGCAGCGTGAGCGCGAGGCCGCAGCCGAGCAGCGCGATGATCGCCGTGACGAACCGGATCCGGCCCGCCATCGCCGACACCGGCTGCCTCGGCAGATCAGGTGTGTCCGAACGGCTTTCGGCGCGGGTCCGGCGCCGCGCATAGGCCCGCTGTGCGGCGCCCGACTTCACCCGGTCGGACTCGTGCACCCGGCGCGCGATGCGCCCCGGTGCCGCTACGGTCCGTGTCCGTATGCTCATTTCATTGTCCCCTCGTGAGTCTGCGTGGGGCATCCGGCCTCCCTTGTCCAGGCCCCACACCCGGTCTGCCGGAGACACACTCCTCGTTCGTGTCGCCTCCGGCGTCCTGTGCTGGTGGCGGGACAAGCCCGCCTCCCTTCCGCCGGAAGAGCGCTCGTACGCTCCTGTCTCCAACGGCTGCGTGCGCGCGCGAAAGTTCCCGTCGGCTGGATGAGTGCTGCGCGCGGACGACTCATCCGTTCCGGTGTCATGCCGGAGTTCCCACACCCCGTCGGCCGGGTGAGCACGCCGCAGCGGTGACTCATCCGACCTCCTGGATCCGTTCGGCCGCGCGCATCCGGACCGGTGCGGCGCGGGGGTTCTCCTCGATCTCCTGCTCGGTCGCCTTCTCGGCGCCGCGGGTCAGCAACCGGAATTCCGGTCCCATGCCGGGCAATTCGACCGGAAGGTCGACGGGCGTGCGGGAGGCCGCGCGCGGCGCGAACTCCTGCTTGACCACCTTGTCTTCCAGCGACTGATACGACATCACCACGATCCGGCCGCCGACCCGCAGTGCGTCCAGCGCGGCGGGCAGCGCCGCGCGCAAGGAGTCGAGCTCGCGGTTCACCTCGATCCGCAGCGCCTGGAAGGTGCGCTTGGCCGGATGCCCGCCGGTGCGCCTGGTCGCCGCCGGAATGGTCGCGTAGAGCAGCTCGACCAGCTCGGCGCTGGTCGTGAACGGCCGCTGCTGGCGGCGGCGCAGCACCTCGGATGCGATCTTGCCCGCGAAGCGTTCCTCCCCATAGGTTTTCAGCACCCTGGCCAGATCGCCGTGGCCGTAGGTGTTGAGCACATCGGCGGCGGTGGGGCCGGTGGTCGGGTCCATCCGCATGTCCAGCGGCGCGTCGACGGAGTAGGCGAAGCCGCGGTCGGCCTCGTCGAGCTGCATCGACGACACGCCGAGGTCCATCAGGATGCCCGAGACCGAGCCAGTGCTGGCAAGCCCGGCCTCGGTCAGCGCATCGGCGATGCCGTCATATCGGGTGTGCACCAAGGTGATTCGGTCCGCGAAGGGCGCGAGCCGCGCGCCGGCCAACTCCAGCGCGGCGGTATCGCGATCGAGACCGACGAGCCGGAGACCGGGATAGGTGCGCAGAAAGTGTTCGGCGTGTCCGCCGAGACCCAGTGTCGCATCGAGATATACCGCGCCCGGTTCGGTCAGCGCGGGCCCGAGCAGTGCATCGGCTCGACCAAGCAAAACCGGAACATGGCGGGGGCCGTCCTGTTCGCGGTTCACCTCGACCTCCCGGGATCTGCCTCGCTTCGTCGCGTACCACACGCGGGTCGCTCTGTTCCCACTGCTGAAAACTGTTGCTGGAGACGAATGCCCCGTGGTCTCTGACCGAACCGCGGCACCTGGCGTCGGGGAAGTACGTCAGGGTCCGCGTCCGGGCAGAGGCCACGCGGCACTCGTTCGCTCGGGGCTAGAAGATTCCGCCCAGCGACTCGTCTCTCGCTTGCGAGAAGTCCTCCTCGTGCTCGGCGAGGTAGGTGTCCCACGCCTGCTTGTCCCATATTTCGAGGAAATCGACCGAGCCGATCACCACGCAATCCCGTTGCAGGTTCGCGTACCGACGGTGTTCGGCAGATAACACGATGCGGCCCTGGGCATCCGGACGTTGTTCGTCGGTGCCGGCTGCCAGTGCCCGGACGAATGCGCGTGCCTGCGGATTACTCCGAGATGCCGCCGCGGCCCGCCGAGCGAGTGCGGTGAACTCTTCTCTGGGATACACGGCAAGGCTGTGGTCCTGACCCTTCGTGACCATCAACCCTCCCGCCAGATCGTCTCGAAATTTTGCAGGCAACGTGAGTCGCCCCTTGTCGTCCAGCCGAGGTGTGTAGGTACCGAGAAACAACCCGATACCTCCCTAGTCGATCACCTCGATGGTCGGCCTTTCCGGTAGTGCGCGCTCCACATTACCCCACTTTCCCCCACTTTCAATCGAAACCCGTGGTGATCCGGCTCGCCGCTCAGCCGATTTCGCAGGTCACCCCAGCTATCACCCAGGTGGAGAACTTTTTGCGTGTTCTGCCGACACGCACGGCCCGAAGGACAAACGCCCGGAAACACCCAGCAAACACCCAGGTGTGATCACTTCGAGGTGAGGGTGGGGCGAAGTGGGTGATCACGGTGGGGCGAGGTGGGGAATCTTGGTGGGGGCGGTGGGGGGAAGCGCCACCCACTGACGCGGAGATCACCGGCGACCCGACAGTGTCCACACGTGAGCCAGCGACGCCGCACCGAATCGGTGCGGCGTCGCTGGCTGTGCTGAAGTTGTCAGGCTACGAGCGAGCTACTCCTGCTCGAACCTTCGCCGGAATCGGTCTTCCATCCGCTCGGAGAAACCGCCGGACTTGCGTTGGCGGCCACGGCCACTCGCGCCGCCGCTCGGACCACCGGGCGCGGCGTCGCCGCCGGACCGATCACCCTTCGCGATGCCCTTGGAGCTGCCGACCAGCAGCAGGACGCCCGCGGCGAACATGACGATGAAGCCGATCAAGCTGATGATCGGGAAGCCGCCGGGCTTCACTGGTGCGGCGATGCCGGCGACGAGTAGAAACAGACCGAGGACGAACAAGGCCGCGGCCTGGAGTCTGCGACGACTCGAGGTCGAGCGAAGGCGTCCGCCGCGGACGGACGACGCGAACTTCGGATCCTCAGCATAGAGCGCGCTCTCGATTTGTTCGAGCATGCGCTGCTCGTGCTCGGAGAGTGGCACGGTACCTCCCCCGGCACTAGGCGTGGCTGTCGCCTCCGGGTAGGCGACAGATAGCCGACCTTGGCGGCTATCTGTCACCAATGATACGAGTTCGATCAGGGCCGTACCACCTAGTCGCCCATAACTATGCGGTCATGCCCCCTGTCCACCCCGGGGCCGGGCGCAACCGAGCCGATGCGTTAAGGAGATCTTCGACGTCGTGAAGGAATGCGCCTACCCGCGAATAGAACTCGTCGGCCTCGATATCGTCGATGTCGCGATCCAGTCCGGCCTCCAGCGCCGCCCTGATCTCCGAGCGCGCGCTGAAATAATCAGCCCACATCACGAACTCGGGCGCGGCGCCTTGCAGGAGGACCCACGCGTTGCGGGACCGAGCCCGTGGCGCGGTGTCGGCGCCGGTGAGCGCGATCACCGCCCCGGCCCCGCGCAGCGCCGCGAGATAGGCGGTCCGGAACCGCTCACGCGGGTCTCGCTCGCCCGCGGCCTGCATGAGCAGGCCATCCGCTCGTTTCAGTAGCTTGCCCGCTCGACCGGGTTGTCCGGGATGTTCCATCCGACCAGACATGTCCCCGTCCCTCCATCATCGCGCACCCGGGGCCAACACCGCCTTGGTGTGACCGAACAGGTATTCGAACGTTTGAATTGAGATTGAATATAGAGACGCCCACCGACAAACTTCCGCGCCCGCGCAGTGACGACCCCGTCGCCGCACTCCTGCCCGCCGGACCGACGAGAGCCATGACCGCCGTCAAGCCCAATCACACGCCAGCACCTGTCGTCGTCGACCTCTCCGTCGCGGCACTGCGCTCCCGGCTGCACGACGCACTCGGGGTGTATGTCGCGGCGATGGACTATCCCCGCGGCACCGAACACCACCGCGCGCCCATGTGGACCGAGCACACCACCCGCTCCGGGTGGCAGGCTGTCGCCGCGGTGGCGCCGGACGATTCCGGTCACGTCGATCTACGGTCCTCGCCGATCGTTGCCATCGCCTACGGGTATCACGGCGCACCGCACCAGTGGTGGCACCAGCAGGTGCACAGCGGGATGCGACGGTCCGGCTGGCCGGAACACTCGGCGCGCGAACTGCTTTCGGACTACTTCGAGCTCACCGAGCTGCATGTGCACCCGTCGGCACAGGGCCTCGGCATCGGCGCAACGCTGCTCGAACGGCTGCTGCA
This sequence comes from Nocardia sp. NPDC049149, assembly GCF_043197455.1. NCBI lineage: Bacteria > Bacillati > Actinomycetota > Actinomycetes > Mycobacteriales > Nocardiaceae > Nocardia > Nocardia sp. NPDC049149. The sequence goes on along the minus strand of NZ_JBICTD010000016.1, from coordinate 102,431 downwards.
GGACCGGCAGGAACGCGCAGTGCTGCTGTCGACGCCGGAGGTCGAGCAGGAAGACAATCGCGCGTGGCGGCTGTACCGGCGGCAGGGATTCGGTGACGTGGTGCGCAATTTCGTGTTCGCGGGCGACAGTAGGCCGTTCGCCATTCTCGGACGGCGGCTGCCGCTGTGAGGACGGTGCGGCGCGCCGGTATGGCGGTCACGTGACGGTCGCGGTGGTCGGCTCCGGCCACAATGCGCTGGTCGCCGCCTGTTATCTCGCGCGGGCCGGGCATCAGGTCGAGGTGCTGGAACGCGACGAGGTGCTCGGCGGCGCGGTGTCGACGGTCGAGCGGTTTCCCGGCCATCTGGTCGATCGCGGTTCGTCCGCGCACCTGATGATCCGGCACACCGGGATCATCGAGGACCTGGCGCTCGGCGACTTCGGGCTGCGGTACATCGATTGCGACCCTTGGGGTTTCACGCCCGGCGTCGCGGGGCGTGCGCCGCTGGTTTTCCACAGGGACCTCGATGCCACCTGTGCATCGATCGCGGCCGCGTGCGGCGAACGGGATGCCGCGGCGTATCGACGATTCGTCGAGGTGTGGGGGCCGCGCAGCGCGCGGGTGATGCGCGCGTTCGGCGGCGGGCCGACGCCGGGGCGGCTGGTGCGTTCGTTCTGGGGGCTTGACGCGAAGAACGGTGGCAGCGCGCTGTCGCGAGAGTTCCTGCAGTCCGGTGACGCGTTGCTGGACACCTATTTTCAGGACGAGCGACTCAAGGCGTCGCTGGCCTGGTTCGGCGCCCAGTCCGGACCGCCGATGTCGGAACCCGGCACCGCGCCGATGGTCGGGTTCGCCGCGCTCATGCACACGCTGCCGCCTGGTCGTGCGGTCGGCGGCAGTGGCGCGTTGAGTGCGGCGCTGGTGCGACGGCTGCAGTCCGACGGCGGCGTGGTGACGGCGGGCGACGCGGTCACCGCACTGCGGCGCGACGGCGACGGCTGGCAGGTGCACACCGCGTCGGGACGAAAGCTGCACGCGGACACTGTGATCGCCGGTGCCCATGTGCTGACCACCCTGGAGCTGTTGCGCGACGGCGGGTTCGACGCTGCGGTACTCGACGACTGGCGGCGGCGCATCCGCGTCGGGCCCGGCATCGGCATGGTGGTGCGAGTAGCCACCAGCGCATTGCCACAGTACGCAGGCAGCTCCGTCGACGAATCCGCGCGCGGTCTGCAGTTTCTCGTGTCGGATCGGCGGCAGCTTCGGCTCGCGCACGGTGCGGCCTCGGCCGGTGAGCTGCCGCCGCGGCCGGTGGTGCTTGCGATGAGTTTCAGTGCGCTCGACCCGAGTATCGCGCCGCCAGGAGAGCACCAGCTGTCGCTGTGGGCGCAATGGCATCCGTACCGGCTGGCCGACGGCAGCGACTGGGCCGGGCACGCCGACGGCGAAGCCGATCGCATCATCGCCGAAGTCGACTCCTGTGCACCGGGTTTCGCCGACTCGGTGCTGCGCAGGCATGTGCAGACCCCGGTCGAGCTGGAACGAGAGCTCGGACTGCTCGGCGGCAATGTGATGCACGTCGAGATGTCGCTGGACCAGATGATGCTGTGGCGACCGCTGCCCGAGCTGGCGGGGCAGCGCGTGCCCGGCGCGCCCGGCCTGTATTTGACCGGCGCGTCGACGCATCCAGGTGGTGGCGTGTCCGGGGCAAGCGGGCGCACCGCCGCCGCCATGGCGCTGCGCGACCTACGGCGTCGTCGGTTCTCGTTGCCGCGCAGGCGATGACATCGATCCCGCGGCACGTTGTCCGCCCGCCCGTGCGCGCCGTGGTGCCGTTCGTCTGCGCCGCGCTGCTGATCCTCGCCCAGATCGCCTACCCACTGACCTCCGGTGCGGCCCGCGACCGCGTCACGGTGCTCGTCGTACTCCTTTCGGCGGGTACGGCATTGGCGCACGCACGCGCGACCCGCGGTGTTCGGTACGCGGTCGGGTTCGCGGTGATCGTCTCCGGCCTCGGCCTGCTCGCCGAGATCGTCGGCACCGCAACGGACATGCCGTTCGGGTGTTACGCGTACGCGGTGGACCGGCTCGGGCCTGCCCTGGGCGGAGTGCCGCTGGTGGTACCGCTGGCGTGGACCGGCGGGCTGTATCCGGTGTGGGTGGTGGCCGGCCTCATCGCCCGGCGGGTGCCGTCGCGGATCGGCTTGCTCGCGGTGGGGGCGGTGGGCTGGGACCTGTTCCTCGATCCGCAGATGGTCGCCGACGGGCAGTGGATCTGGTGCGACACCGACTCCGGACTGCCCGGTCTGCCCGAAATCCCGTACACCAACTATCTCGGCTGGTTCGCGGTGGCACTGCTCATGGGAGCGCTGCTCGCGGTCTGGGAGCGCGCGGCGCCCGATGCGACGACGTCAGTAGGGCTCGACAGAATCGGACCCTTTCCGGCTCGGATCGCCGTGCCGGTGGCTGTATTTCTGTGGACCTGGCTCGGGTCGACCCTCGCGCACGCAGTGTTTCTCGGCCTCCCGTTTTCGGCCTGTTACGGCGGCGTCGGGCTGAGCATCCTGGGCATTCCGCTGCTGCGCGGGCTCGTCGCGGGCACGGCTCGACAGGATGGGTAGCGACATCGCGACCCGCGTTCCGCCCGTCGCGTGGGCACTACGAGGGATGGCCTGGCACGATGTCTGCGTGCAGCCGAGTCCCATCACCACGATGCCCGATGCCCCGGTCCTATCGCCGCCGCGGACACCCCGTCTCGGACGGCGGATCGCCGCGGCCGTTCTGCTGGCGGCGTTGCTGGTCCCCGTGCTCGCGGGCTGCCTGCGGGTGCAGGTGTCGATGGGTGTCTCGTCGAACGACCGGGTGTCCGGGCGGATCGTCGCCGCGGTCGTCCCCGCCGACCCCAAGGACAAGGGCCCGCAGCTGAAGGCGCCGGACTCGCTGGCCGCCAAGGTGCGGGTGGAGTCCTACACCCAGGACGGGTACGTGGGCAGCCAGGTCTTCTTCGAGGACATGTCGTTCGGCGAGGTCGCGCAGCTCGGTCAGCTGTCCGAGCAAACACAGGGCATGTTCTCGCTCCAGTTCCAGCGGGCGGGCGATCTGGTCAGCCTCAACGGCCGCGTCGACCTGAAATCCGTACCGCCGCACGGCTCCGACGTGCAGTTCACCGTCGCCTTCCCGGCCCGCGTCGCCAAGACCAACGGCAACCGCGAGGGCGACAACATCGTGTCGTGGAAGCTGCCGCCCGGCGACGTCTCCACGCTGCGCGCCGAGGTCAGCTACGCCGACCCCAACACCCGCTCCTTCGCGGGCTGGGCAGGCATCGTCGGCGGCATCACCCTCGCCGTCGCGGCCATCATCGCCGCCATGGCGTACATGGACCGCAATCCCCCGGCGCCGGGCGCACCCACCGGGCTCTCCTGGAGTCGTTGGTGGCGTTCGGTCAAGCAGAGTCGCTGAGCCCGTTCGTCGCGACGCGGATCGGCGCCGGCATCGCAGTGTCAGGTGCGGCCATCGCCTTGTACAACCGGATCACGGTGCGGCGGTTGACGAATCGGCCTGCCAGCGTGATCGAGCCGGTGACCGTGTGTGTGCCCGCGCGAGACGAGGCGACGCGGCTGCCATGGCTGATCACTGACCTGCGGGCGCAGCTCGGAGTCGCGCGGATGACGGTGCTCGTCCTCGATGACGGCTCGACCGACGACACCTTCGCCGCCGCCACCGCGGCGGCCGGTGCTGATCCCCGGATCACGGTGTTGCGCAACGACACCGAGCCCGCGCCGGGCTGGACCGGGAAGGCCGCCGCGTGTGCGCGGCTGGCCGAGGAAGTTTCGACGCCGTCGCTGGTTTTCCTGGATGCCGACGTGCGGCTGGCGCCGCAGGCGATCGCGGGTGCGGTCACCGCGTTGCGCAAGCAGCAGGTGGCGCTGGTGTCGCCGTGGCCGCGCCAGCGAGCCGAGTCCGTGGCCGAGGCGCTGGTGCAGCCGCTGCTGTGCTGGTCGTGGGCCGCGAGCCTGCCGATCTCCGTGGGCAATCGAAGCTTGCGGCCATCGACCGCGGTGGCCTGCGGCCAATTCCTGGTGTTCGACACCGCCGCCTATCGCGCCGTCGGCGGGCACGCCGCGGTCGCCGCCAGTGTCACCGAAGATCTCGATATTGCCCGAACCCTGCGCCGGGCCGGACAGCACACCGTTCTCGTCGCCGCCGGCAGCCTCGCGAATACCAGGATGTACACCGGCGCCGCCGAACTCGACGCGGGCTACACCCGCTGGCTCTGGTCCGCTTACGGCGGCACCCGCGTCGGTGGTGCGGCGGTGGGAATCTTTGCTGCCCTTGGCTATTGGCTGCCACCGCTGGCGGCTGTCCTTGGTCACGGTGCGGTCCGCCGCGCCGGTCTGCTCGGCTACGCCGCCGCAGTCATCGGCCGACTACTCGCCCGCTCGACCGAAACCGGTGGCCCGCTCGCAGGCGCCGATGTGATTGCGGCACTGGCTCACCCGTTCTCCGTCGCCGCCTACCTGCGGCTCTGGGTGCGTTCCCACCGGGCTCGGCGGCGCGGCGCACTGGAATGGAAGGGGCGAGTCGTCGATACCGCCGGTGTCGGCGCACGGCTTGCTTCGGACTGACTCGCTTGCCTACTCCGAGCCGCAGCCGTGTCGAGAACGCTGTCCAACCAAGGGCTTACGGAACGTCGATCACACCCACTGTCGGCAGGAAGAAACAGGGCACGCCACCGTTCTGCACCGCCCCGAAGACCGCGGCGAGTACGGTGCCCGATCCGGTCTCGACCGGCACCGCACGAATCCCGCCCATCGGCATGGCACCGAGGAAGAAGTCTTGAATCACCCGCTCGGCCATGGGCCGCAGCGCCGGTGGGACCTCGGCGGGCACCATCGTGCGGACCACGTCGGACAGCGTCCCCATCGGCACCAGGCCGTACTTGCTTGTGCTCGTGTTCATCCAGGCGACATACATGCCCGTGGTATTCGACCCCTCGGGTCCGAGCCCGTAAGGCAGAAAGCTGAACATGGTCTGCCCGGCCTTGACTGCCGTCAGGTCGAGTCCAGGAATCGGGACCGTCGTCTTGGGCCACGGCCCAGGAACCGCCCCGGCCACCGCGGGTGCGAGACCGAGTGTGCTGCCCGGCAAACAGAACGGCGCTGCCGTCGGATACAGAAACGGCTGCATCCCGAACGCCCGCAACGCATCGACCGCGGCCTCATAGACACCGAACAGATCCCCGGCCGCACCTCGTCCACCCTGTGACGCCCGATCTCCCACTCCGCCAGGTGAATTGGGCGCACCATTCCCAGGCGCCGCCGGCGCAACGCCAGCAGCCGGAGCAGGAACCACGCCGAAAGGTGGAGCAGGCACCGACCCGACCTGCGGAGCGGGCACCCCACCGCCCGATGGGCCAGGCTCCGCGCCGGCAGCGGGCGCGACAACCAGCAGCGCGAGCGCACTGACAGCGGACACTATGGTCAGACGGCGCAGCACGGCCACGGAGACCTCCTCGTCGACACAACCGATGACTGACGGTACTCCGGCAAACCCACTGAACTGCCCGTATCGACACTGGCAAGCTCCTGGCGTGTCGCAGTATCGTGGCGCGGGCGTTCCATCCGCCCACCGTGCACAGCGCAGGCGACGACCATCCGCATCCATCCGTGTGACAGGGATGCGCCGAGCGGACTACGCGCGCCACTGGTCGTCAGCGCATCCGCGTGGCATCGTCAGTAGGCGGACACCGAGTTCTGTTCAGCCCAGCGCTTTTCGGCGTCGGAACCGCCTGGCGGGGGCACGACACCATTGATCATCCAGAGGTCCTCGCTGGTCTCGTCGGCGTGGAACTCCCAGTGCAGGTCGGGATCTCGCTCGAGGAACGGGTGCACGATGGTTTTGATCCACTGGGCCGTTCGCCGACGGCTTTCCTGATCGGGGTTGCGGCGAGCGATGTGGTCGATGGCGATGCGGACCCCGGCCGGGGTCGGTTCGCCGCCGACGTAGAAGTTCTCGGGACGGACTTCATGAAACAGCGTCACCACATAGAACCTCGGCAGGCCGACCGATTCGTAGTGGTCGGCAATGCGCGCGGCGAGCTTGTGTTTGTCGGTGTCGGTGTCGGTGAAGATTCCAGGCGTGTGATGAATTGTCCACAGTGGCATGGCTTTCGGTGCTCCTCTGGTGATCTCAGCGGGCGGCGGCGAAGATCAGCTGCTCCACCGGCCCGGAGAGGGCCGCTTTGACATCGACGGTGACGGCATCGGCCAGCACTTCGGTGTGGCCCGCTTCGAGGCCGTCGAGGATTCGCGCGGCGATCTCGGCGGGCGTGGCCTTCGGTGCCTGGACTGCCGACACCATCTCGGTGTCGATGAATCCCGCGTGCACGCCGACGACCTGAGTGTGCTGCTGCGCCAACTCGATACGCAGCGAGTTCGTCACCGACCACGCGGCGGCCTTGGATGCCCCGTATGCGCCGCTGCCCGCCAGCCAGGACAGCACGGAGTGCATGTTCACCAGCGCACCGCCGCCGTTGGCGGCCAGGATCGGCGCGAAGGCCCGCGCCACGCGCAGCGGTCCGAAGACATTGACATCGAATGTCTCGGTGACCCTGTCGAAGTCGCCCGTCAGCAATGCACCCGGTAGCAGGGTTCCCGCGTTGTTGAACACGAGCTGGGCGTCGGAGGCGAGTTCCGCGAACGCGGCAACCGAGTCCGCCGAACGCACCTCGAGCGCGGCGGTGACCACCTCCGGCCTGCTGTCGAGGTACGCCGCGCGCGCGGTCGAATAGACCTTTCGGGCCCCACGCGCCAACAGTTCGTCGACCAGCGTCGCGCCGAGCCCACGCCGGCCCCCGGTTACCACAGCCACCTTGTCCTGCACCGCAACCATTGCACCCTCCATCTCAGTAACGATTACGTTAGTTAGATACAAGCACGGGATGCTGAATAACGCAACCGTTAGTTACAATGCTGGAGTGGTGATGGAGTTCGAAAAGCGGCTGCGCGATCGCGACGCGTGGTCAGCAAGCGACGGCTGCTCGGCGGAGCGGGTGCTGAGCCTGCTCAGCACCAAGACGGTGTTTCTCGCGATTCGAGAATGCTTCTATGGCACAACACGATTCGAAGATTTCGTGGCACGGATCGGCACGTCGGCGCCCGCTGCGTCACGAGCGCTCAAACAGCTCGAATCCGCCGGGATCGTCACCCGCGTGCCCTATCGGGAGCCCGGCAAACGGATCCACGACGAGTATCTACTGACCGAGTCCGGCGAGGATCTGCTGCCGGTCTTCCTGTCCCTGATGCAGTGGGGCGACAAATACCTGCAGGACGGCCGCCCGCCCCTGTCCTTCGTCGACCGCGATACCGGGCGCACTCTGAAAGTCAGGGTCACCGGCGAATCGGTACCGGAGCCGTCCTCCGACAACATCGTGATCCGGTTGAACCCCACGCGGTGACACCGCTTGTCAGCGACGAATTCTGCGGGACCGCGCGCCGTGCGACAAGGGCTAGGCTCACGGTGATTCGTTCCCTTGTCTAAGGGTTCGGCCGCTGGGCATGATAATTCCGCTCGACCCTGACATCCTGCGGTGTCCGGATCGGCGGCAACCATCCAGAGCGACCGAGAGACCTGGCTCGTCGACGTCGCAGCAACCCCCCGTACAGCGGGTGCGGGTGCTTCCGCCAGGACCGATGGAGGAACCGACATGGTCATCGAAGCTGTCCGCGGCATCCGGTGGGGACGCCGACATATCGATCAGTGCAAGGTGACGTCCGCGAGCTGTCGGGGCTGACCGCAGCCAGACAGTGCACCCGTCGCTGGCCGGGTGAGGTGACCGCGGCCCGATGAGGGGCGGTCACATTTCGTTCTTCCGAAGGACCTCCCGATATGAGTGCGTCCGTCGCACCCGATGCCGCCGCCGAGCTGGCACCGGACGAGCCCGCCCCACCGCCGCCGGTCACAGCGCCAGCTCCCACCGTGGCCAAACCCTGGCACCCGTGGCGCTGGGTGATCAGCGCCGTCGCGCTCGTCCTGCTCGCGCAGTTCATCCACGGCCTTGCCACCAACCCCGGCTGGGATTGGCCGACCTTCGCCCAGTACATCACCGCGAAATCGGTGCTGTCCGCGCTGCGGGTGACGCTGGAGCTCACCGCGTGGGGCACCGCGCTCGGCTTCCTGCTCGGCACCGCCCTTGCCATCGCCCGGCTCTCGAACAATCCGGTGCTGCGGGTGATCTCGTGGAGCTACATCTGGGCGTTCCGCTCGATCCCGCTGATCGTGCAGCTGCTGTTCTGGTTCAACATCGCCTACCTGTACCACACGCTGTCGATCGGGATCCCTTTCGGCCCAGCGTTTTTCACCTTCGAGGTGAACGGGGTGATCAGCGGGTTCACCGCGGCGGTGATCGGGCTCGCGCTGCACCAGGCCGCGTACTCGGCCGAGATCATCAGGGCGGGCATCATCTCCGTCGACGCGGGCCAGCTCGAAGCCGCTGCCGCGCTCGGTATTCCGCGGGTGCGCCAGTTTCGCACCATCGTGGTGCCGCAGGCGATGCGGTCGATCCTGCCGAACGCGACCAACGAGGTGATCAGCCTGTTCAAGGGCACCTCGATCGTGTCGGTGATGGCGATCGCCGAACTCTTCTACCAGGTCCAGGTGATCTACGGCCGCAACGGCCGGGTGGTGCCGCTGCTGATGGTCGCCACCGCCTGGTACATCGTGCTCACCACCGTGCTCTCGGTCGCGCAGTACTACATCGAGCGCCACTACGCCAAGGGCGCACAACGCACACCTCCGCCGTCGCCGCTGCAGCGCGGCTGGCAGAAGCTGCGTGAGATCGCCGAAACCGGTTCCGCCGCACCACGCGGAGCGACCCGATGACCGCCACCGCCGCCGTCGAGGTACGCGGCGTCCGCAAATCCTATGGCGCGCACGAGATTTTGCGCGGCATCGATCTGACCGTGCGGTCCGGCGAGGTAGTCACGGTGATCGGCCCGTCCGGCTCGGGCAAGTCCACCCTGCTGCGGGTGGTCAACCACCTGGAGACACTGGACGCAGGCACCGTGCACATCGACGGCGAGTTGATCGGCTATCGCCTGCGCCGCAACACCTTGCACGCCCTCCCCGACCGCGCGGTGCGCAAGCAACGCTCCCGCATCGGTTTCGTCTTCCAGCAGTTCAACCTGTTTCCGCATCTGACGGTGCTCGACAACGTCACGCTGGCGCCGCTGTCGGCGCAACGCCGCGATCGCAAGGAGGTCGAGGCCGAGGCGCGGGTGCTGCTGGCGCGGGTCGGCATCGGCGAGCTGGCCGACGCCTATCCGCGCACGCTGTCCGGCGGGCAGCAGCAGCGGGTGGCGATCGCCCGCGCACTTGCCTTGCAGCCGAGGGTGATCCTGTTCGACGAGCCGACTTCCGCCCTGGATCCCGAGCTGGTCGGCGAGGTGCTCGACGTGATCCGCGGCCTCGCGGACGGCGGCACCGCCCTGGTGATCGTCACCCACGAAATCGGCTTCGCCCGTGAGATCGCCGACACCGTGGTGTTTCTCGACGCGGGCGTCATCGTCGAGCAGGGCACGCCCCAAGCAGTCCTCGACAATCCGCGCCACCCGCGCACCCGCGCCTTCCTGTCCCGAGTCCGCTGATGAACAGGTACCCGATGAAGCTCTCTGCCCTGGCCACCGCCGCCGCGACCGCGGTCGTGCTGCTGGCCACCGGCTGCACCGACCCGGAGGCGGACACCGCGTCCCAGACCGCCGGTGCGATCACGTTCGACCTCTCCGCCGCCCAGACCGGCCGAGTCCGCGCCGCCAAGGTGGACAGCATCGCCGCCGAAGTGCCGCAGGCCATTCGAGAGCGCGGCACGCTGGTGGTGACCGGCGCCTCCGGCACCGCGCCGCCGCTGCGCTTCTACGCCAACGACGACAAGACCGTGGTCGGCTCCGAGGTCGATTTCGCCGCACTGGTCGCCGACATTCTCGGGCTGAAACTCGATGCGCAGGTGGCGGATTGGTCGCAGAACTTCGTGCGGATCGATTCCGGCGAAGTCGACGCGTTCATCTCCAACGTCACGGTGACCGAGGAGCGCAAGGAAAAGTACGACTTCGCCACCTACCGCAACGACACCGTCGCGTTGGAGGTGCCGAAGCAGAGCACCCTCGACTATCAGGGCCGTAAAAGCCTGGCCGGCAAGCGGATCGGCGTCGGCACCGGCACCAATCAGGAACAGCTCCTGGTGAAGTGGAACGAGCAGAACCGCACCGAGGGCCTGGCGCCGATCGACATCGCCTACTTCCAGCAGGTCAGCGACTATTACCTGGCGCTGGCCTCGCAGCGGCTCGATGGCTACATCGGGCCGAACCCGACCGCGATCTACCACTCCACCACCACGAATCAGACCAAGATCCTGGCCACCTTCTCCGGCGCGGGTGCGGAACTGCAGGGCGAGATCGCGGTGCTCACCAAGAAGAACAGCGGGCTGATCACCGCCGTCCAGCACGCGCTGGCCTACGCCATCGAGCACGGCACCTACCAGCAGGTGATCGCGCGGTGGGGTCTGCAGTCCGAACAGGTCACCGCGTCGCGGATCAATCCGCCCGGCCTACCGAAGAAGCGGTGAGCCGGTGACCCAACAGCTTTCGCGACCGGAGCTGCGGGTGCACCGCGTTGCCCAGAGCGATCCGCTCGCCGCTCCCCTGCTCGCCGAACTCGCGGTCGAATACAGCAGCCGCTACGGCGGCACCGCAGGACAGATGCACGCATCACTGACCGAGTACCCGGCGGCGGCGTTCGCGCCACCACACGGTGCGCTCCTGGTCGTCACCAGGGCAGGAGAAGCGGTGGCAGGCGGTGCCTTTCAGCGCTACGACACGGAAACCGCCGAGCTGAAACGCATCTGGACGTCGCGGGAACATCGCAGGCAAGGCCTCGGCCGCTACGTGCTCCAGCAGCTGGAGGCCGAGATCGTGCAGCGCGGCTACCGGCGCATCTACCTCACCACCGGGCCGCGCCAGCCCGAGGCCGTCGCGCTGTATCTCGCGGCGGGCTACACCGCGCTCTACGACCCGGCCGTGCCCGCCGACGAGATCGGCCCGCACCCGTTCGAGAAGCACCTGTCCCGTACCGACGATCTGGGGGCGATCGCATGAAGTTCCTGCTCTTCACCCTGGTTACCCGCGTGCCGGATCCGACGACGGGACGCCTCCCCGGCACCAGGGAACGGCTGCGCACTGTCGTCGACCAGGCCAAGCTGGCCGAGGATCTCGGCTACGACGGCTTCGCGGTCGGCGAGCGGCACGAGGATCCGTTCCTGTCCGCCGCACCGCCGGTGATCCTCAGCCATCTCGCCGCGGTCACCTCGCGTATCACGCTGTTCACCGCGGTCACCACGCTCAGCCTGTTGGACCCGGTGCGCGCGTTCGAGGACTACTCGACGCTGGACAACCTGTCCGGCGGCAGGCTGGAGCTGATCATCGGCAAGGGCAACGGCGCGGCGCAGGCCGAGCTGTTCCACGTCACCACCGACGACCAGTGGGACCGCAATCGCGAAGGCTACGAGCTGTTTCGGGCGCTCTGGGCCAGCGACAGCGTGACCTGGTCCGGCCGGTTCCGGCCGGAACTGCAGGCGGCGAAGGCGCTGCCGCGGCCGTGGCAGCCGAAGATCCGGATCTGGCACGGCAGCGCGACGAGCAGAGACTCGGTGGAACTTGCCGCCCGCAACGGTGATCCACTGTTCTCCGCGAACGTCACCAACCCGATCGAGCCGTATGCCGAACTGGTGCGCCACTATCGGGAGCGCTGGGAGTTCTACGGCCACCGGCCCGAGGACGCGTTGGTCGGGGCAGGCACGGCCGGATTCCATGTGGCCCGCACCTCTCAGCAGGCGCTCGACACCTACCGTCCGATCTTCGAGGCGCGACTCGCGTTGGCGCACAAGCTCGGGCTGCCGATCGTGTTCGAGACCCTCGACGATTTCGTTGCCCGCAGCTCGGCCCTGGTCGGCAGTCCCGAGCAGGTGCTCGACAAGGTCGGCAGGCAGCACGAGCAGTTCGGCCACGAGGTGATCCACCTGTCCGCCGAGCGCGACGGCCGCCCCGAGATCGACTACCTGGACAGTCTCGCGCTGTTCCAGACCGCGGTGGCGCCGGAGTTGCGCCGCCGTATTCCAAGCCGCCCCTTGGCCACCGGCGCCGATGCCGCCGAGCTCGACCCGCGCGACGACCTCGTCCGCACCGAAATCTCTGGAGTAGCACCGTGATCCGAACCAGCCACCGAATCCTCGCGCTGGCAGGCGCACTGGCCGCCATCGGCGCCGTCGCCGCCTGCGGCACCGATTCGGCCGCTCCCGGCGGTGACGCCGGGCCGCCGAAGCCGGGCGGCACCTTGCGCTACGGGCTGTCCCAGGCGCCGACCTGCTCGGATCCCGCGCAGTCCGGCACCAATCAGACGCTGTACGTCTCCCGGCAGATCGTGGATTCGCTGACCGACCAGGACCCGAAGACCGGCGAGCTGAAGCCGTGGCTCGCGCAGAGCTGGGAAGTGACGCCCGACGCGAAGGTGTTCACGTTCAAGCTGACCGACGGCGTCACCTTCAGTGACGGCACGCCGCTCACCGCGGATTCGGTGCGCAAAACCTTCGATTCGATCGTCAAGCTCGGTTCGGCGAAATCCCCACTCGGCGCCAGTTATCTCACCAACTACGTCGGCACCACCGCGGTGGACCGGTTGACCGCGCGGGTGGAGTTCACCAAGCCCAACGCGCAATTCCTGCAGGCGTCCTCGACGACGCAGCTGGGCATCCTCGCCGACGCCACCACCGCCAAGCCCGCCGAACAGCGCTGCCTCGGCGACAACATCGGCAGCGGCCCGTTCACCTACGCGAGCTACCGCCAGGACGCCTCGGTAACGCTGGCGAAACGCGCTGGCTACCAGTGGGGTTCGGCGGTGTTCGGGCATCGCGGCGAGGCATACCTCGACAAGATCGAGTTCACCGTTGTGCCCGAATCCGGCGTGCGCACCGGCAGTGTGGCCTCGGGACAACTCGACGCGATCAGCGACGCGCTGCCGCAGGACGCACCGCAGATCGAGGCGGCAGGCGGCCGGGTGCTCAGCACCGCCAATCCCGGTGTGCCGTTCGGCTTCCAGCCGAACGTGACCCGAGGACCGTTGCGCGATCCTGCCGTTCGCCAGGCCCTGTTGCCTGCGATCGATCGGAAGCAGCTGGTCGACACCGTGCTCGGGCCACAGTTCAAGCCCGCGACCAGCACGCTGGCCAGCAGCACGCCCGGCTACCAGGATCTTTCGGCACAGCTGGCCTACGAGCCTGCGAAGGCGCGCACCATCCTGGATCAGGCGGGCTGGGTGCCGGGTGGCGACGGCATCAGGGTGAAGAACGGTGAGCGCCTGTCCTTCTCGGTGCTCTTCAGCCAGGTGTTCGCGGGCAATCAGGCGATCATCGAGTTGGTGCAGCAGCAGCTGCGCCAGGTCGGTATCGAACTGAAGCTGGATCTGGTGTCGAATGCGGAGTCCACCGCGCGGCAGAACGCCAAGGACTTCGAGAGCACCTACTACAACACCACCCGCGCGGACGGTGACATCCTGCGCACCTCGTTCGGCCTCGACGGCCGCAATCTCAATGCGCGCGACCGCATCCCGGCCCTCGACGATGCACTCGACGGTCAGCTGGGCACCGTCGACAACGGCGCACGCACCGGCCTGGTCCGCACCGCGCAACAGCAGGTGCTCACGGCCGGACTGTGGATTCCGACGGTCGAGCTGTCCCAGGCGATCGGCGCGAGCGCCACCGCACAGGACCTGAGGTTCGAAGCCTCGGCCCGGCTGCAGTTCTTCGACGCCTGGCTGAGCGGGCGGTGACGATGGCACGCTATCTGGCTCTGCGGGTCCTGCAGGCGATCTGGGTGCTGTGGGCCGCGTTCACCCTCTCGTTCGTCGTGCTCTATCTGCTGCCCGCCGACCCGATCTCCATCGCGGCCGACGGCGGCGGTGCGGGCACCCCGGTGGACAAGGCCGCGATCGCCGAGTTGCAGGCACGCTACGGGCTGGATCGGCCACTGTGGGAGCAGTATTGGACCGCGCTCTGGCATGCGGTGCGCGGCGACCTCGGGCATTCCATCGGCACGGGACAGCCGGTGACGAGCGCGCTCGGCGACGCATTGCCGTCGACGCTCGCATTGACCGGGCTCGCCCTGGTTTTCGCGACCGTCGGCGGCGTCGCGGTGGCCTTCGCCGCGACCTACACCCGGCGCCCGTGGCTGCGCACCGCATTGGCGGCGCTCCCCTCGCTCGGGGTCTCGGTACCGACCTTCTGGACGGGATTGCTGCTGCTGCAGCTGTTCTCGTTCCAGTGGCGGCTCGTCCCCGCCTTCGGCGGACACGGCTTCGCGGCCACGGTGCTGCCCGCGGTGACGCTGGCGTTGCCGATCGGTGCGGTGATCGCCCAGGTGCTCACGGCCGGGCTCGCGGCCACCTGGCGGCAGCCGTTCGTCGATGTGGCACTGGCCAAGGGCGGTTCACGCTGGTGGGTGCAGCGCAAACACGTGCTGCGTCCGGCAAGCGTGCCGACCTTCACCATCGCCGGCGTGCTCGTCGGCAACATGCTGGCCGGATCCGTCGTGGTCGAGACCGTTTTCGCCAGGCAGGGCGTCGGGCGGCTCACCCAGAGCGCCGTACTGGCACAAGACATTCCGGTGGTGCAGGGCGTCGTCCTGCTCACCTCCACCGTGTTCGTCACGGTGAATCTCGCGGTGGATCTGCTGTATCCACTGCTCGATCCGCGCATCGCCGCGCGTGCCCGCCGCACCCTCGCGGCCGAGGCGACGCCCGAGCCGAGCGGGACAGTCGAAGGGGTGGCAGTTCGTGGTTGACGTCATCGAGGAGCGGCGGCCGATCTCGCTGCGCGCGCCAACGCTGCGAGGGAAGTGGTTGCGCAGCAACGCGATCCTCGTCCTGTCCGGATTGATCTCGGCATTGGCGGTCGGGTGGGCGCTGTTTCCCTCGGTATTCGCCAGCGGTGACCCGTTGACCGGGGTGCCTGCGGAGAAGTTCCGCAGTCCCGACGCGCAGCACTGGTTCGGCACCGACAACCTCGGGCGCGACCTCTACACCAGGATGGTGCACGGCGCCGGGCTCTCGCTCACCGCGACGCTCGCCGCAGTCGGGATCGCCCTGGTGGCCGGGTCGCTCCTCGGCTTGGTCTCCGGCGCGGCCGGTGGGTTCGTCGACTCCGTCGTCATGCGTGTCGTCGACGTGCTGCTGTCCATCCCGGCACTGCTGCTGTCGCTGGCGCTGGTCACCGCGCTGGGCTTCGGCACCCGCAATGTGGCTGTCGCGGTGGGCGTTTCGCTGATCGCCAACTTCGCCAGGGTCATGCGGTCGGAGGTGCTGCGGGTGCGGAACGCGGCGTATGTCGAGGCCGCCCATGCGGCGGGCGCCCGATGGTACACGGCGCTGCTGCGGCATGTGCTGCCCAACTCCTATCAGCCGGTGCTCGCGCTGGCCGCGGTCGAGTTCGGCATGGCCGTGCTCTCGATCTCGGCGCTGAGCTTCCTCGGTTACGGCGCGAAACCACCCACCCCGGAATGGGGTTCGCTCATCTCCGAGGGTCGCAACTATCTCGCCACCGCGTGGTGGCTGACCACGCTGCCAGGGCTGGTCATCGTCGCGGTTGTCTTGGCCGCTCAGCGCCTAGGGCGCGCCGTAGGAAGGAACGAATAACCATGACCATCACTTCGCCGTTAGCACCACCAACGCAAACCCGAACGCGCACCGCCGATCCGCTGCTGCAGGTCGACGATCTCCGGGTCCGCTACCAGGCGGACTCGGGTGCGGTCAGCGCACTGGCCGGGGTTTCGTTGCAGGTGTGCCGCGGCGAAGTAGTGGCACTGGTCGGCGAATCCGGTTCCGGCAAGTCCACCCTCGCGCAGTCGGTGATCGGGCTGCTCGGCGCCAACGCCGAAATAACCGGGGGCACTATCGCGTTCGACGGAAAGGTGATCGACACCAGGTCCGCGCGGGCATTGCAGCGGCTGCGCGGCGCGCGGATCGGTTTCGTGCCACAGGATCCCGGTCTGTCGCTGAATCCGGTCCAGCGCGTCGGCGAGCAGGTGGCCGAGGCGCTGGTGGTGCACCGGCTGGCCGACCGCAAGTCCGCGCGCGGACGCGCGGTCGAGTTGCTCGCCGAAGCGGGCCTGGATCGGCCGGAGCTGCGCGAAGTGCAGTACCCGCACGAACTTTCCGGCGGTCAACGCCAGCGGGTGCTCATCGCCTCCGCGCTGGCCTGTGAGCCGGACCTGGTGATCGCGGACGAGCCGACCAGCGCACTGGACGCCACGGTGGCCCGCCGCGTGCTCGATCAGCTGGCGAGCCAGATCGCGGCCAAGGGCACCGCGGTGCTGTTGATCACCCACGATCTCGCGGTGGCCGCCGAGCGCGCGGATCGGATCATCGTGCTGCACGGCGGCGAGATCGTCGAAAGCGGGCCGACCGCAACGGTGTTGGCCGAGCCGCGGCATCCGTACACGAAGCGGCTGCTCGCGGCCTCACCGAGCCTGGCGCCCGTCGGTGTCTATCGGACGCCCAAGCCACGCGACGGCGCGACGCCGTTGCTCGCCGTGCGCGAGGTGCGCAAGCGATTCCGCGCGCAGGCGGGCGGGTCGGTCACCGCGGTCGCCGGTGTCGACTTCGAGCTCCGGCGCGGCGAAACCCTGTCGCTGGTCGGCGAATCCGGATCGGGCAAGTCGACGACGGCGCGCATCGCGTTGCGGCTCACCGACCCCGACAGCGGGCGGGTCGCCTTCGACGGACAGGAGCTGACCCGGCTGCGCGGCGCACGACTCCGGCTGCTGCGCAAGCGGTTCCAAGTGGTCTACCAGAACCCGTACGCGTCGCTCGACCCGCGCTGGCGCGTCGGCGCCATCATCGAGGAGCCGCTGCGCGCCTACGGCGTCGGCGACCGCGCGGCCAGGCAGACGCGGGTCGCCGAGCTGCTCGAGCAGGTGGCGCTGCCCGCCGACTTCGCGCAGCGCCGCCCCGCCGAACTGTCGGGCGGACAACGCCAGCGCGTGGCGATCGCCCGTGCCCTCGCGTTGCATCCCGACTTGCTGGTGCTCGACGAGCCCGTCTCCGCGCTCGACGCCTCGGTCCAGGCACAGATCTTGGAGCTGCTCGACCGGCTGCAGTCCGAGCTGGCGCTGAGCTACCTGTTCATCTCGCACGACCTGGCGGTGGTCCGCAGGATCAGCGATCACGTGGCCGTCATGCGGCACGGCCGTATCGTCGAATCCGGGACCACCGCACAGATTTTCGACAATCCGCAGCACGAATACACCCGCGAGCTGCTCTCGGCCATCCCCCGGCCCGCCGTGGCGAAAGGACTCCCCTGATGTCGGATTCGACCTACCGCCACAGCCGGATACTCGTCCGCACGGAACGGCCCGTCTGCTGCCGGAGCAGGCCGGACGCGGCGCCGTCGCTGCCTGCCCGCGCGAAGCGATGGTGGCGAACCCACCTGACCGGGCCGGGGACGGATCGCGGCGCCGAGTTGTGGCAGCACGCACTGTTCTTCGCACCCGACGCCGCGGGAACGGGTCTGCACCCGGCGGCACGGCAGTGCCTCGATTGGCGGGAGACCCATTGATGACCGACCTCACCACCCGGCGCGACCAGCTCGGTCCGCGTCAGCACCGCACCGTCCACGAAGGAGCACGAGCGTCATGACGACAAGCATCAGCACCGTTTTCGAAACCGAGTGGGCACGCTGGCATCACGCGCGGGAAGACCAGTTGCGTGATCCGCTCGGCTTCCTCAGCCTGACCGGATTGCATTGGCTCACCGACCAACCCGAGCGGCTGCCGGAGGTGCCAGGCACCTGGTGGGTCACCGACAACAAAGTGTTCATCACCGCGCAGCCCGCCGACCGCCTGGAATTCGACGGCAACCGCATCGCGGGCGTGCAGATCCTCACGCCCGCCGAGGGCGCGCCGGGATTGTCGGTGCTGCACGAACATCGGGTGCTCGAGGTGATCCGGCGCACCGGCAAGTACGCGGTGCGCGTGCACGATCCGGCCGCGCCGACGCTGGTGAGTTTCGACGGCATTCCGGCCTATGCGGCCGACCCGCGCTGGGTGGTGCAGGGCCGGTTCACCCCGTTCGACGAGTCGACGACGGTGACCACCGGTGCCGTGATCGACGGGCTCGAGCACCACCACACCGCCTCGGGCACCATCGAATTCGCCATCGGCGAGGCCACCGAGCGGGTGATCGCGTTCGGCGATCCCACCGATCTGCGCCTGCTGTTCACCGACGCGACCAGCGGCATCACCACCTATCCCGCGGCGCGCTCGCTCGTGGTCGGCGCGCCCGACGCGAACGGCCTCGTGCGGCTCGACTTCAATCGCGCGGCCAACCTGCCGTGCGCCTTCACCGATTTCGCGACCTGCCCGCTGGCACCCGCGGAGAACCGGCTGCGGGTGGCCATCGAAGCAGGCGAACAGCATCCACGGCTAGGGAGGACCGCGTGACCGTCCCGCTCTCCATTCTCGACCTGTCCCCGGTCAGCGCAGGCTCGACCGCGCAGCAGGCGCTGCGCAACACCATCGACCTCGCGCAGCACGCCGAACAGTGGGGCTACCACCGCTATTGGCTCGCCGAACACCACTTCGTCTCGGTGGCCAGCTCCGCATCGATCACCCTCATCGGCTTGGTTGCCGCCGCCACCTCCCGCATCCGGGTCGGCTCGGCGGCCGTCCAGGTCGGCCATCACACCTCGGCGTCGATCGTCGAAGCCTTCGGCACCATCGACGCGCTCTACCCCGGCCGACTGGATCTCGGCCTCGGTCGCTCCGGCCACCGCCGCAGCCAATACGGCTCGGAGCCAGCACATGCCAAGGGCAGCCATCCCAAGATCGACACCGCGACCGGCCGCACCGAAATCCGGGACGGTGTCGTCGTTCCGCCGCCGTTCGATCCGGGCCGGATCGCCGACCGCTCGAAATTCCTCGCCTCGATCAGCGCCCTGCAGCAGCGCGGCGCGGAACCACTGGACTTCGCCGAGCAGATCGACGAGATCCGCGCGCTACTCGACGGCACCTTCGCCAGTCCGGAAGGCATTGCGCTGCATGCCGTTCCCGGCGAGGGCGCGCAGGTCGAGCTGTGGTTGTTCGGCAGCTCCGGTGGCGAAAGTGCCGAACTCGCCGGCCGACTCGGGCTTCCGTTCGCCGCGGCCTACCACGTGGCCCCCGGCACCGCGCTGGACGCGGTCGAGGCCTATCGCGCGGCGTTCCGCCCCTCTCCCCAGCTGTCCGCACCCTATGTCGTGGTCTCCGCCGACGTGGTGGTCGCCGCCGACGACGCGACCGCCCGCCAGCACGCCGCCACCTACGGCCACTGGGTGCACAGCATCCGCAGCGGGGCCGGCGCGGCCGACTATCTCGACCCGGACACCGCCACCCCGCTCACCCCCGAACAGCACCGCCTGGTCGACGACCGCCTGGCCACCCAATTCGTAGGCGCGCCAAGCACTGTCGTCGAGCGGCTGGCCGCTCTCCAACACCTCACGGGCGCCGACGAGCTCCTCGTGACCAGCGTCACGCACCGGCACGCCGACCGGCTGGAGTCGCATCGACTCCTCGCCGACGCCTGGGGGTTACGCGCAGCCCGCGCCGCGTGAGTTTTCGATCGGCAGCGCAGGCCCCTCGTACAGGAGGGCGTCTGCGCTGTCGTACACGCGGACGGTGAAGTCGCGCAGCTGTTCGTAGACCTCCGTCTCGACGGCGATCATCGCCGCCAATTCGGCGTCGTTCGATGCCGTCGCGGCAGCGCGCAGTGCGGTCAGTCGCGGCTGGCTCGGCAGTTCGAGTGGCAGGTCCACCGCGAACGTCCGTGCCACCACCGTGGCCGGAATCACTGTCCCGTCCCTGGTTATCACGTCCAGCCTGGCGGCTTGCGGAGCGAGCGAGCCGAGCAGGCCCGGCGAGATCCGCCGAATGGTGTAGGGCCGCATGCTGAAGTCGCGACGGCTGCCTGCCCGGATGATCTCCCTGACCTGAGCGCGTTGCCCGGGCCTGAAGTCGAACACCGCTTCGTCGCCCGACTCGGCGTAGACCATCAGCGCACCCTCTGGCGTGCCGGTGCCGGTGCGCGCGCCGACGTGCCAGCCCGCGTAGGTCACCGACTGCGTTGACAGTCCATAGATTTCGGCGGTCCGATAGGCCCTGGCCAAGGTGTCGAGTTCCGCGCGTTCGCGCAGGCTCTTGAGCCCGGCCATCCGCCGCTCGTCCACGCGGTCCTGCGCGGCGATGTACGCGCGGTCGACCGCGGCCTTGAGCTCCTCGAGCATCTTCCAGTCTTCGCGGTCCTCGGCGGCCCGATAGGCATCCGAGTAGCTCGATTCGAAAGCCTCGATGCTTTGCGTGTCACCCTCGAAGTCGGCGGCCCAATGGGCGCGCCTGGACAAGGGTTTCGGCCGTTCGGCCGTTTGTTCCTCGGTTGCACAGCATGTCCAGGCGGGCTCGTCGTGCTGGCGCACGACATAGAAGTCCCGCCGGACGGCGTCCATCGACCCCGTCACGTGTGTGTCTTCCTGGTCATCGGCGGTCCGGCAACCTCTGGCCAAAGCCAGGTATCCCGCCGCCATGTGCTGGTCGTGCCGTCTGAACGATCGTTTGGCTGGTGGGGTCACTGCGCCGTGCCCTCCCCTTCTCTTACACATCCCGCAACACAGGCCCGACGGACCGGGAATCCGTCGAACACTCACTCCATCGAGGGCAGTCACGCCCCCGTTTCACGTGTTCATCAATTTTTGATCATCTGTCCAGGACAGCTAAATACCCCGAGATCAAACAGTTACATACCCGGCGTCACGAAGATCAAACCGCCCGTCACACCCCTATTTCGAAAACTACCACGAAACATACATGCCTGCATGTATATTTCTGGCCGATTCGGAACGACGGAGGAGATCGATGAGGATTGCTCCAGCCCCACCGGGGACGGCAGCCGACGGAGTCCGCGGGGTGGGTAAGCACCCGGGGACCCGCTGGTTCATCGGAGTGCTCGCCCTACTCGCTGTGTCACAACTACTGGTAGCGCCGACCGCGCCCGCGTCACCTGAGGGAACGCCACAGTGGACCGCGGTGCACGACGGTCCGCAGCAGTACCCGGGGATTCATATCGACTGGGATGTGCCGATCACGATGAGCGACGGCACGGTGCTGAAGGCGAACGTGTATCGGCCCGCGGACACCAACGGACCCATCGCGACGCCGCTGCCGACCATCGTCAACCTGACGCCCTATACCAAGCTGCTCTCGATGATCGCGCAAACCGGGCTCTCGATCCCGGTGCTGTCCGACGCGATCGTCGGCTTCCTTCGCGACTTCGAGCTGCCAGGCACTCCGCTGGAGGGACTGACGGACGCGACGCGGGTCGCAGGCGGCGGGTTCGGGCGCGCATTCGCGGTGGACCCCAACCTGATTCGCAGCGGCTACACGCAGATCGTGGTCGACGTCCGTGGCACCGGCTTCTCCCAGGGGATCTGGGAGCCGTGGGGACCGAAGGACCAGCAGGACACCCCCGAGGTGATCGCGTGGGCCGCCGCACAGCCGTGGTCCGACGGGAACGTCGGCATGACCGGCGCCTCGTACTCCGGGATCAACCAGGTGCAGGCCGCCGAAAAGCAGCCGCCCGCACTGAAAGCCATCGTCCCGGTGGTGCCGGGCAATGACCTGGTGCGCGACATGATCGCGCCGGGCGGTGCGGCCATCGGGATCCTGCTGCCCTATCTGCTCCTGGTGAATGTGGCCAAGTTCGTGCCCGATCTGGTGTCGCTGCTGCAAGGCAGGTTCGATATGCAGTGGCTCAGCGACCGGCTGGCCAGCCCGCTGTCGTTCCTGGACGTCGGCATCCAGACACTGGGCACCGATTCGTTCGACCGGGTTCCGCCGCAGCTGCAGGAGGTTCTCGACCCGGCGAGCCCGATCAGGCAGGCGTGGCTCGGACATCCGGACCGCATCACGGTGCCGACCATGGTGATCGGCGGCTGGCACGACAACTTCGCCAACGGCGAACCCCGTATCTACCAAGACATTCCGCTGCCACCCGGGCAGAAGCAGCTGATCATGGGCAACAGCTACCACGTGAGCACGGGCTTCGACATGCGCGGCAAGCCCGGTGAACCGCCGCGCATCGACGTGTTGCAGCGCGCGTGGTTCGACAAGTGGCTCAAGGGCATCGACAACGGGATCGACGGCTACGGCCCGGTGACCATGTGGCAGCAGGGCGCAGGCTGGACCAGCGCCGAGCAGTTCCCGCGGCCGGAGGCGAGCCACCGGCGGTTGTACTTCTCGGCGGCGCCGAGCGGCACCACTACCACCAGCGTGCACGACGGAACCCTCACCGCCGAACCCACTCCCGAGACGAATCGGCTCACCGTGGCACCGGGTCTGGCCAGTCTCTGTTCGGCCGACTCGGTGCAGGGCACCGCGGGCATCCTGGTCTTCTCCGGCTGCGGCAAGGAGGCGCGGATACAGGAACTCAGCGGGCTCACCTTCACCAGCCCGCCGGTGACCGCGCCGACGCCGATCTCCGGCCCGATCGCGGTGCACCTCAACACGGTGCACGACGCCACCGACGGCTACTGGACCGCGACGCTGAACGACGTTGCCCCAGACGGTCGTTCGGTCACGCTGACGACCGGGCAGCTGATGTCGTCGTTGCGTGCCATCGATGACGGACAGAGCAGACGCTCCCCCGACGGTGCGTACACCGATCCGTTCCCGGTGATGTCGCTCGCCGAGCGCAAGGCAGTGGTGCCGGGACAACCCGTCCAACTCGATGTCGGCCTCGCCCCCACCGACGCGATTCTCCAACCGGGACACCGGCTTCGGGTCGACATCTTCGCGGGCAACTATCCGAAGGGCCTGCCGATCCGCCCGCTGTTGGACGCGACCGAGCTCAAACCCCAGCACCTGCAACTGGATCCGTCGGCACCCAGCTATGTGAACGTGCCACTCGCCGGAAACCCCGGCTGGTAGCGAACAGGGCCGGACACCCTCGGATGTTCGGCCCTCAGGCGCTGATCGGCGCCGCGGTCACGCCGTAGCCGAGGTTGGTGAGGACCTCGGTGGTCGCCTTAGCGAAGTTCAAGGTGATGAAATGCAGGCACGGCGCGCCCTCGTCGATCAGCCGCTGCGCCATCTCGGTCGCGATCTCGATGCCGACTTCGCGCACCGCGGCCTGGTTTTCCTCAGGGGCGTCACCCGCCGCCTTGTTCAGCCGGTCGAGCACCGACGCGGGCAGCGCACGGCCGCACAGCTCTTCGGCGCGCGCCACCGTGCGCAGCGAAGTGATCGGCATCAGCTCGGGGATGATCGGCTTGGCGCCCTCGATCGGGTCGCACTGCACCAGCCGGTCGCGCAGCCGCAGGTAGTGCTCGACGTCGAAGAACATCTGGGTAATCGAATATTCCGCGCCCGCACGCAGTTTCGCGGCCAGGAAGGCGGTATCGCTGTCCAGGTCCGGCGACCGGTGATGCCCCTGCGGGAACGAGGCGACACCGACGTGGAAGTCACCGAGGTCGCGCACGATGCGCACGAGTTCCTCGGCGTAGGCGACACCTTCGGGATGCTGCTGCCATTCGCCGAGCGGATCGCCGGGCGGATCGCCGCGCAGCACCAGGATGTTGCGGATGCCCGAATCGGCGTAGGAGCCGACCAGCGAGCGCAATTCGGCAAGGCTGTGCTCGACGGCGGTCAGGTGCGCCACCGGAAGCAGGGTGGTCTCCTGCGCCAGCTCACCGGTGACCCGCACGGTGCGATCGCGAGTGGAACCGCCCGCGCCGTAGGTCATCGACACGAACGCGGGATGCATCCGCTCGAACTGGCGAACGGCACGCCACAGCCGTGCCTCCGCGGCCGCGTCCCGCGGCGGATTGAACTCCACGGAGAACGGCACGCCGAGACCCGAATGGGTCCGCAGACTCTGTACAACCGAGGGTGTTCCAGAGACGTTCGGGTGCGTCCGGGGCGGACGGCCTGGGGTCGAGCGTCCCCGCGCATTATCGAAAGTCACCGGTCCAGTGTAAGTGGCGAGCGGCGGCGGCCCCGGCGGGTCGGCGCAGCCAACGCGTATTCTTCGGACAGACCAGCACCCGCCTGACCTTGGAGGCTCCCCCTGTCCGCCGGACCCGGTACCCAGACGCCTCACCGCACCTCGGCGGCCGAGCTCATCGCACCGCAGCCGGGCACCCCTGGCTTCGTCACCGCGGTGGAAAACGCGTTGAACAGGTTCTTCGCCACGCGTCGCGGCATCGTCGAGCAGCTCGGCCCGGTCTTCGTCGAGGCGGCAGATGCGTTGGAGCTGTTCGTGTTGCGCGGCGGCAAGCGCACCAGGCCCGCGTTCGCGTGGACCGGGTGGCTCGGCGCGGGCGGCGACGCCGAGAGCTCAGAGGCCGACGCGGTGCTCACCGCGTGTTCGGCGCTGGAGCTGGTGCAGGCGTGCGCGCTGATCCACGACGACATCATCGATTCCTCGCGCACCCGGCGACGCTTCCCCACGGTCCACGTCGATTTCGAGCAGCGCCACCGCGACCGTGACTGGGCTGGTGATTCCGCTCACTTCGGCACCAGCGTCGCGATCCTCATCGGCGACCTGGCGCTGGCCTGGGCCGATGACATGGTGCACGCCTCCGGGCTCGACCCGGCGGCGATCGCCAGGTTCGCGCCGGTGTGGGCGGGGATGCGCACCGAGGTGCTCGGCGGGCAGCTGCTCGACATCCACGGTGAGGCGGGCGGCGACGAGTCGGTCGCGGCCGCGCTGCGGATCAACCGGTACAAGACCGCCGCCTACACCGTCGAACGCCCGCTGCACCTCGGCGCGGCCATCGCGGACGCCGATCAAGGACTGATCGCGGCCTATCGCACCTACGGCACCGACATCGGCATCGCCTTCCAGCTGCGCGACGACCTGCTCGGGGTGTTCGGCGATCCCGCGGTCACGGGCAAGCCCTCCGGCGACGATCTGCGCGAAGGCAAGCGCACCGTGCTGGTCGCCGAGGCCTTGCAGCGCGCGGACGCGACCGATCCGGCCGCCGCGAAGCTGCTGCGCACCAGCCTCGGCACCGATCTCGGCGCCGACGAGGTCGAGCGGTTGCGCGAGGTGCTGACCGAGCTCGGCGCGGTGGACGAGGTGGAACGCCGGATCGGCGAGCTCACCGAGGCTGGGCTGGCCGCCATCGAGGCGAGCACGGCGACATCGGCCGCCAAGGAGCGGCTACGCGCGATGGCGCTCGCCGCGACCAAACGCGCCGCGTGAGAGCTGGTCGATCAGTGAAAATCGTTGCAGGACCGACGGATCGGGTGGTGGTCGTCGGCGCGGGGCTGGCCGGTCTCTCCGCCGCGCTGTACCTGACCGGCGCCGGACGCTCGGTCACCCTGCTCGAGCGGGCCGACCAGCCGGGCGGGCGGGTCGGGACCTATCGCGGTCCGGACTACGAGATCGATTCCGGCGCTACCGTTTTGACGTTGCCCGAACTGATCACCGACGCCCTTGCCGCGGTCGGGCGCACGCCGGAAACCTGCAAGCCCGCGCTCCGCATCCATCAGCTGGCCCCCGCCTACCACGCAAAGTTCGCCGACGACAGCACGATCCGGGTGTTCGCGGACCCCGAGGCGATGGCCGAGGAGGTCGCCGCGGCCTGCGGTCCGGCGGAGGCGCGCCGCTACCGGCGGCTGCGCGCGTGGCTGGCCCGCATCTACGCGGCCGAGTTCACCGAATTCATGGACACCAACTTCGATTCACCGGTGGACATGCTGCGGACCCCCGAAAAGCGCAGGGCGCTGGTCTCTTTGGCGCGACTCGGCGGGTTCGGCAAGCTCGGCAAGCGAGTCGGAAAACTCCTGAACGATCCGCGACTGGCCCGGCTGTTCACCTTCCAGGCGTTGTACGCGGGCCTGCCGCCCGCCGACGCGCTCGCCGTGTACGGCGCCATCCCGCACATGGACACCTCGCTCGGCGTCTACTTTCCCGAGGGTGGGATGCGCACGATCGCCTCGGCCATGGCCGAGGCCTTCACCGCGGCGGGCGGCACGCTGGAATTGGGCACCGAGGTGACCGCGGTCGACTATGCGGGCAGGCGGGCCGAGCGGGTGCGCACGGCCGACGGCCGCGCTTTCGACTGTGACGTGCTGGTGCTCACCGTCGACCTCGGCTCCATCGCACGCTTCGGCGTGCGCAGGCGCCGCGGGTTGCGCGCCGCACCCTCCGCGGTCGTCGCGCACGGCACCGTGCCCGCCGAGGTGGCCGCCACCTGGCCGGTGCAGGCGCACCACACCATCGAGTTCGGCGCGGCATGGGACGCCACGTTCGCCGAGATCACCGGCCGCCGAGGACGATTGATGAGCGACCCGTCGTTGCTGCTGACCCGGCCCGCGCTCACCGACCCCGCTCTGGTCATCGCACGCGCGGACGGCGCATACGAGCCGCTGTCGCTGCTTGCGCCGTGCCCCAACCTGGACTCCGCCCCGCTGGACTGGTCGCGCGTGGGCCCTGCCTACCTCCGCGAACTGCTTCTGGTGCTGGAAGAACGCGGATATACGGGCATTGCCGAGCACTTCACCATCGACCATCTCGATACGCCGCAAACGTGGCACGACCAAGGGATGCTGGCAGGCTCGCCGTTCTCCGCGGCCCATCTTTTCCGACAAACCGGACCATTTCGCCCACGCAATTTTCCGCGCACCAGCGACAACGTAGTTATCGCAGGTTGCGGCACCACGCCAGGCGTAGGAGTGCCGACCACACTGCTGTCCGGAAAACTGGCGGCAAACCGTATTACCGGTGATATGCGCCCTGCTCGAGATGAAACCGCACCTACCAGCGGGATAGTGTTCCCTGCGACGCCGTAAACTAGGCGCCGACCTATTCACGTGCGGTTGCGACCGCTGACCATTCGGGGGGACCGACACCAGATGGCATCCCCCGAAACGCGCGCCGCAGAGGCTCCATTGACTGACACCACCGGCCACGCACCGAGCAATGCGACGAAGCGCGAATCGGCCGCCACCGAGCGATCCGAGTCGGTTGCCGCAGCACCACGTGCGTCGGCGAGCACCCTGTCCCAGAGTGTGTTGGCCTTGCTCCGCACCTCCGCCGATTTCCTCCGCAGCCCGGAAGGACATGCCGCGCTGCTCGGCTTCTACGGCGCGCTCATGATCACCTTCGGCGGCTTCGGCGCGGGCAGTACCCGGCGGCAGGATCCGCTGCTCGAGGCGATGCACCTCTCGTGGCTGCGTTTCGGCCACGGCTACGCACTGTCGACCATCGTCATCTGGATCGGCGTGCTGCTGATGATCACGGCGTGGGTCCGGCTCGGCCGCGCCACCATCGGCAAAGGCACCGGGCTCGACGCGGGCGTCACGCTGAACGAGTTGCGCGCGATCGTCGGAATCTGGATCACCCCCTTGCTGTTCGCCGTGCCGATGTTCAGCAGGGACGTGTACTCCTACCTGGCGCAGGGCGCGTTGCTGCGCGACGGCTACGACCCGTACGTCGACCCGCCGGTCAAGAACCCGGGTGTGCTGCTGGACAACGTGAGCGAGGTCTGGACGGCGACCACCGCGCCCTACGGCCCGGTCTTCCTGCTGCTCGGCCGCGGCATCACCAGCATCACCGGTGACAACGTGGTCGCAGGCACCATCGCCATGCGCTTCGTGATGCTGCCCGGCCTGGTGTTGATGATGTGGGCGGTGCCGTATCTGACCAAGCATCTCGGCGGCAAGCCGACGGTCGCGCTGTGGCTCGCGGTACTCAACCCGCTGGTGCTGATCCACCTCATCGGCGGCGTGCACAACGAGATGCTGATGGTCGGACTGATGTGCGCGGCCATCGCGCTGGTGTTGGAACGCCATCACGTGACAGGCGTCGTCGTGCTCGCCATCGCCGTGGGGATCAAGGCGACCGCAGGCGTCGCGCTGCCGTTCCTGGTGTGGATCTGGATGCTGCACGAGCGCGAGCAACGCGCCGCACGCCGGGCCGGGCGCGACCCGGAACACCTGCCGGAGAGCGAACAACCTCACGACGCCGCCGAACCGACCGAAGACATGCCACACCCGACCATGGTGTTCGCCAAGATCGCCGGTCTCGGCCTGAGCGTCTTCGCGATCGTGTTCCTGGCCGCCTCGGCCATCGCCGGCGTCGGTTTCGGCTGGCTGACGGCGCTGTCCGGGTCGAAGAAGATCATCCAGTGGCTCTCGCTGCCCACGATCATGGCGCACGCGACCACCTGGGTGACACCGCTGAACTTCGCGCCGGTGCTCGACGTGGCCAGGGTGTTGTGTGCGGTGGCGCTGGTCGCCGTCCTCGCGTGGACCTGGTGGCGGTTCCGGCACAGCGAGCGCGAAGCGGTGCTCGGGATCCTGATCGCGTTCGTCGCGATCGTCATCCTCTCCCCCGCCGCGCTGCCCTGGTACTACTCGTGGCCGCTCGCTTTGGCCGCCGCCTTCGCGCTGTCCACCAGAACATTGATGGTGCTTGTCGGCCTCTGCACCTGGCTGATGCTGGTCTTCCAACCGGACGGCTCCATCGGCCTGTACAACTTCGTGCACGTGGCCGCCGCGACCTTCGCCGCCGTGGTGGCGGCGATGTCGTTGCGCACGGTGGATCCGCTGCGGTTGCGGTCCGCGCCGCCGAGCATCGAACCGGCCGCGCCAGCCCGCCCATGAGCAGCGACGCCTCGTCGACCCAGCTCGACGTCGCGTACCGCGTATGCAAGCAGATCGCGGCCACGCACGGGCGCACCTACTTCCTGGCCACCCGGTTACTTTCGGCCGAACGCCGACCAGCGATCCATGCGCTCTACGCGTTCGCCCGGCTCGTCGACGACATCGTCGACCACGCGGAAACCGATGCGCCCCAGCGCCTTCCGCAGCGCCCAGACCCTGCCGACCTACTCGACCTGATCGAGAAGGACCTGCGGATCGCGCTGGAATCGCCGGGACAGCCGCTGCCCGCCGAGCCGCACCGGCTGGTCCTGCTCGCCCTCGCCGACACCATCGGCCGCTACGACATTGCCGCACAACACTTCTGGACGTTCCTGGACTCCATGCGCATGGATGTGCCTGGCACCAGCAACTTCCGGGACCGCTACACCACGATGGCCGAGCTCCGCGACTACATGGCAGGCTCCGCCGCCGCCATCGGTCTCCAGGTGCTCCCCGTCCTCGGCACCGTCGGCCCGGTCGCCGAGGCCGAACCCGCCGCCGCCGCACTCGGCGAAGCGTTCCAGCTCACCAACTTCCTCCGCGATGTCGCCGAAGACCTCGACCGCGGGCGCGTCTACCTGCCTGCGGACGAACTCGCCGCCTTCGGCGTCGACCACGATCTCCTCATGCACTGCCGCCGCACCGGTCACACCGACCCGAAGCTGCGCCGAGCCGTGGCCCACCTCATCGCGATCAACCGCGACATCTACCGCAAGGCCCAACCAGGCATCGATCTCCTCGACCCCCGCGTCCGCCCCGCCATCCGCACCGCAGCCACCCTCTACGCAGCCATCCTCGACCGCATAGAGGACTCCGACTACGACATCTTCACCCACCGCGCAGTAGTCCCCCGCCACCGACGCCTCGGCGTCGCAGCAGTGCAATTCACCACCGCTGCCCTACGCAACCACCGATGAGGTCGACACAGGTTGTCGACACCGTGCCTGCATACTCGCGAACCACGCGCGAGTTTTGCGAGCGCCGTTCGCGGCCGTCTCGCGTCCGAGTGGCCGAAGCGCATGCGCCGCAGGCGCAAGTCTCGGCCGCTCGGACGCGAGACCAAGGGGCCGCGAACAACGCCGCGCCCGCGCGGCCAACAACTCAGAACGGGTCGGCGGCGGCTCTGCGGATGACCTCGCGGGCGAGCGGGCCGTGGAGGGCGTCGATGGGCTTGCCGGGGAGGCTGTCGTCGTCGGTGAAGATCCACTGGAGGATCTCTTCGTCGGTGTACTTGGCGTCCTTCATCACGGTGATCAGGCCGGGGAGCGGCTTGACGACCGCGCCTGCGGCGTCGAAGAACCGTTCGGGGACGCCCGCGACACCGTCGCGGCGGACGGCGAGCAACTGGTGGTCGCGCAGCATCTGATGCACCCGGGTCACGACGAGCCCGAGCTTGTCGGCCACCTCGGGCAGCGGCAACAGCGCCACCGACTCCGGAAGGACATCATCACTGCAGGGAAATGCACTCACGCGGATAACGGTAGACGGTCCGCTGCCGCAAGTCGTGAGACACCCGGGTGCGTTTGGTCGATACCATCGTGAGGGCCGCACAGGGCGGTCGATCGCTTGTGGGATGAACCGCGAGGGGTGAGAACTTTGTGAAAGCCGGAGGACATCAATTGATCGGCCAGATGCTGGAAGGGCGCTATCGCATCGATGCGCCGATTGCCCGCGGCGGCATGTCGATGGTCTTCCGGGGAGTCGACACCCGTCTGGATCGCCCGGTCGCCATCAAGGTGATGGACCCGAAATTCGCCGGTGACCCGCAGTTCCTTTCCCGATTCGAGTTCGAGGCGCGCGCGGTCGCCAAGCTCAAGCATTCGTCGCTGGTCGCGGTATACGACCAGGGTGTCGACGGCGAGTATCCGTTCCTGATCATGGAGCTGGTCGAGGGTGGGACGCTGCGCGAGTTGCTGCGTGAACGCGGGCCGATGCCGCCGCACGCGGTGCGCGCGGTCGCCGAGCCGGTGCTCGCGGCGATCGGCGTCGCGCATTCGGCGGGCCTGGTGCACCGTGACGTGAAGCCGGAGAACGTGCTGATCTCCGATGCGGGCGAGGTCAAGATCGCCGATTTCGGTCTGGTGCGCGCGGTGGCGGCGGCCAACACCACCTCGGCGAGCGTGATTCTCGGCACGGCCGCGTACCTGTCGCCCGAGCAGGTGACCAGCGGCACGGCCGACGCGCGAAGTGATGTGTACGCCTTCGGCGTGTTGATCTTCGAGTTGCTGACCGGGAAGGTGCCGTTCACCGGCGACACCTCGATCTCGGTCGCCTATCAGCGCATCGAGAACGACGTGCCGAGCCCGAGCCGGTTCATCGCGGGCGTGCCGCCGGAGTTCGACGAACTGGTCGCCAAGGCCACCGCGCGCGAGCCCGCGCACCGCTACGCCGACGCGAACGAGATGGCGGCGGCGTTGCGCCAGATCGGCGCGAAACTGAACCTGCCGCCGTACCGGGTGCCCGCGCCGCAGGATTCGGCCGAGCATTTGAGCGCGAGCTACAAGGTTGCCACGCCCAACGGGCACCAGCCTGCCCCGGCGCCCGTCCCCGAGCCGTACACGCCGCCGACGGTGCAGCACACGAAGGTGGTCACTGCCCAGCGCCCTCGGGTCGATTACGGCCCGCCGGACGGCTACGACGAACAACCGGTGCGCCAGCAGCACGCGTCGACGCCGTATCAGGCGTACGCGCCGGTCCGCGCGAAATCCCGCCGCGCGGTCTGGCTGTGGGTGGCCATCGTGGTGATTCTCACGCTGGTCGTCGGCATCGGCGGATGGTGGCTCGGCTTCGGCCGGTTCTCACCGATCCCCGCCACCGCAGGACTCGACAGAGACCGCGCGGTCACCACGCTGCGCGAGGCCGGGTTCGAAACCCAGATCAGACAGAAGGCGTCGGACACGATCCCCGTCGGCAACGTGGTCGGCACCGACCCGGCGGCGGGATCGCGGGTCACCAAGGGCTCGACCGTCGCGGTCCTCATCTCCAGCGGCAAACCCAAAGTGCCCGACGTCAATCGCGGCGATCAGATCTCGAAGGTCAACCAGCTGATCCGGGATGCGGGCCTGCAACCGGTGGATGCCGGCGAGGTCGGCAGTTCGGCTCCGAAAGGCACCCTCGAACGGGTCGACCCCGGCCCCGGCACCGTTCTTCCGATGAACGGACAGGTGAAGGTCTACCGCAGCAGCGGGGCCAAACCGCTCAAACTGCCGGACGTCCGCGGCAAAACCACCGAGGACGCCACCAAGATCCTCACCGCGGCAGGCTTCAAGATCCGCGACACCCAGCTCAAATTCGACAAAGACGTCGCAGGCGACAAAGTGATCGGCACCGACCCGGAAGGGTCGACCACGGTCGACTCCGGTACGGCCGTCACGCTTTTCGTCTCCAACGCGGTCAGAGTGCCCGCGATGCTCGGCGGCAGCGTCCGCGAAGCCAAAGCCGCGCTCCGCGAACTCGGTCTCCAGGTCGAGGTCAAACAGCTCACCCCCTCCGACAGCTCCGTGGTGATCGGCCAGGTTCCCGGCATCGGCACCAACGTCGAAGCGGGCTCAACGGTCACCCTCACCGCCCTCCCCTGACCCGAACCGCCGGATCGCGTCGGCGCGAGATCAAAAATGCTGAGCCGCACCGTTTTTGATTTCCCGCACACGATTCGGCAGGCCAGATCGTGTGCGGGAAATCAGAAAGGGTGCGGCTCAGCGACTTTCAGGCGTCAGCGCAGCATTTCGGCGACCAGGAAGGCCAGTTCGAGCGACTGCTGGGTGTTGAGGCGCGGATCGCAGGCGGTTTCGTAGCGACCGGACAGGTCGAGATCGGAGATGTCCTGCGCGCCGCCGAGGCACTCGGTGACGTCTTCACCGGTCAGCTCGATGTGCAAGCCGCCGGGATGGGTGCCGAGGGCGTGATGCACCTCGAAGAAACCCTGCACCTCGTCGACGATCCGGTCGAAGTGGCGGGTCTTGAAACCGGTGGACGCCTCGTGCGTGTTCCCGTGCATCGGATCGCACTGCCAGATGACCTGGTGCCCGGTGGCCTGGACCTTTTCGATGATGGGCGGCAAGACATCGCGGACCTTGCTGTTGCCCATGCGGGAGACGATGGTCAGGCGGCCCGGCTCGTTGTTGGGGTCGAGGCGCTCGACGTATTCGACGGCCAGCTCGGGCGTGGTGCTCGGGCCGATCTTCAGGCCGATCGGGTTGGCGAGCAGTTCGGCGAGCGCGATGTGCGCGCCGTCGAGCTGCCTGGTCCGTTCGCCGATCCAGAGGAAATGCGCGGACAGATCGTAGAGGACCGGCTCGCCTGCGGCGTTCTCGCTGAGCCGCAGCATCGCGCGCTCGTAGTCGAGCACCAACGCCTCGTGGCTGGCGTAGATGCGGGCCGACTTCAGGCTCGGGTCGTTCACCCGGCACGCGGTCATGAACGCGAGGCCGCGGTCGATCTCCTCGGCCAGCGCCTCGTAACGAGCACCGGCAGGCGACTTCGCGACGAAGTCGCGGTTCCAGTCGTGCACCTTGTGCAAATCGGCCATGCCCGCGCCGGTCAGCGCGCGCACCAGGTTCATCGCGGCGCTGGCGTTGGCGTAGGCACGCACCAGCCGAGACGGGTCGTGCTCGCGCATCGCAGCGTCGGCCACCAGCGAGTTGACCATGTCACCGCGGTAAGACTTGAGGCCGAGCGAATCGGTGTCGGAGGACCGCGGCTTGGCGTACTGGCCCGCGATCCGCGCGACCTTGACCACCGGCATGCTCGCGCCATAGGTCAGCACGACCGCCATCTGCAGCAACGTGCGGATGTTGCCGCGGATGTGCGGCTCGGTGTTGTCGGCGAAGGTCTCGGCGCAGTCGCCGCCCTGCATGAGGAACGCTTCACCGCGCGCCACCTCGGCGAGCTGCTCGCGCAGATCCTCCACCTCGGCGGGCACACAGATCGGCGGCACGCTCTCCAGCACGGTCCGCATCACCCTGGCCTGTTCCGGATCCCACGACGGCTGCTGCAGCGCGGGGCGGGCCAGCGCGTCGTCCAACCGCCTGCGCAGCTCGGTGGGCAGCGGCGGCAATTCCGGCAGGCGATCGATCGGTACGTCGACGGTCCAGTTCACTCGTTCAGAATACGGACCACTCGGACGCCAGTGGTACCCACCGTAGGGGTGGGTACCGCCACCACCATGTCGAGCCGAGCCCGGATACCGGACCCAGCCCTGTTCCACTTAGGGTGATTCGCGGGGGAACACCGAACTGCTGAGGAGTGGACCGATCTCGCTTCGATACTTTTACGATTGCGAATTCATTGAGGATGGGACAGTTATCGACCTGGTCTCCATCGGCGTCGTCTGCGAGGACGGGCGCGAATACTACGCGGTATCAACCGAATTCGACCCGGACCGCGCGGGCCCGTGGGTGCGCAGGCACGTGCTGCCGCAGCTGCCGTCGCCGTCCTCGCCGCTGTGGCGAAGTCGACAGCAGATCCGCGACGAGCTCTACCGCTTCCTGGTGCCCCGGTCCTCCGTGGTGCCGGAGCTGTGGGCGTGGGTCGGCGCGTACGACCATGTGGCGCTCTGCCAGCTGTGGGGTTCGATGGTCGACCTGCCTACCGTCCTGCCCCGCTACACCAACGAACTGCGCCAGCACTGGGACGCGCACGGCAGGCCCGAGCTGCCGCCTGTCCCGCCGGACGCGCACGACGCGCTGGCCGACGCGCGCCACAACCTGGCGAAGTTCGAAGCCATCGAAGCGTCCCGCCGCAGCACGCCACGCCTGTAGTCGCCGGCCCATCGTCAGCGGCGCCGCCGCCGTCAGCCAAAAGCAAAGGCCCCGAGTCGGATTCGACTCGGGGCCTTCGTGTTCAGTGATCAGTGATCAGTGGCTGTGCTTGCCACCGTGTTCCTTCTCTTGGCGTGCCTGCAGCACCTTCAACTGCTTGTGCTCCTCGGCATGCTCGATCTCGAAGTGCTTTTCGCTCTCCTGCCACGGATCGGCACGCAGGAAGCTGCCGGTACCGGGCTTGCCCGCGGACCCGAGCTTGTTCATCTTCTTGGGCACCGGGGCACCCTGGTACTCCAGCGGGATCGGGTGGCCGTGGTCGTCGACCGGGCCGAGCGGCTGGTGCACCTCGATGTACTCACCGTGCGGCAGGCGCTTGATGACACCGGTTTCGATGCCGTGCTCCAGCACCGCCCGGTCGCTGCGCTGCAGGCCGATGCAGAACCGGTAGGCCACGAAGTAGGCGACCGGCGGCACGACGAGCAGGCCGATGCGGCCCATCCAGGTGGTGGCGTTCAGCGAGATGTCGAACTTCAGCGCCACGATGTCGTTGACGCACGACAGCGTCAGCACCAGGTAGAAGCCGATGGACATCGCGCCGATCGCGGTACGGACCGGCACGTCACGCGGACGCTGCAGCAGGTTGTGCCCTGCGGTGTCGCCGGTGAGCCGCTTCTCGATCCACGGGTACATGATCAGCACCGTGAACACCAGGCCCATGATCAGCGCGACCCAGAACACGGCAGGCACCGTGTAGCGGCCGAGGTACAGCTCCCACGGCGGCATGAGGCGGGCAAGACCGTCGGTCCACATCATGTAGAAGTCGGGCTGCGAACCCGCCGACACTTGAGAGGGGTTGTACGGACCCAGGTTCCAGATCGGGTTGATCTGGAAGACGCCGCCCATGATGCCGACGATGCCGAGGGTGAAGGCGAAGAACGCGCCCTGGTCGGCGGCGAACACCGGGATGATGCGGGCGCCGACCACGTTGTTCTCGGTGCGGCCGGGTCCGGGGAACTGGGTGTGCTTCTGGTACCAGACCAGCGCGACGTGCGCGGCGATCAACGCGAGGATGATGCCGGGGAACAGCAGCACGTGCGCGATGTAGAGGCGCGGGATGATGATCGTGCCTGGGAAGTCCCCGCCGAAGATCAACCAGTGCATCCAGGTACCCGCGATCGGGATACTCATCGTGATACCGCCGAACGCGGCGCGCAGGCCGGTGCCGGACAGCAGGTCGTCGGGCAGCGAGTAGCCGAAGAAGCCCTCGAACATCGCCAGGATGAGCAGCAGGCAGCCGATCACCCAGTTCGCCTCACGCGGCTTGCGGAACGCGCCGGTGAAGAAGATGCGGAACAGGTGCACGATGATCGACGCCGCGAAAAGCAGTGCGGCCCAGTGATGCACCTGGCGGACGAACAGACCGCCACGCACCTCGAAGGTGATGTTCAGCGACGTCTCGTAGGCACGCGACATGGTCACACCACGCAGCGGCTGGTACGCGCCGTTGTAGACGACCTCGGTCATCGACGGATCGAAGAACAAGGTCAGATACACGCCCGACAGCAACAGGATGATGAAGCTGTACAGCGCGATCTCGCCGAGCAGGAACGACCAGTGGGTCGGGAAGACCTTGTTGATCGACCGCTTCACGAACTTCGCGGCTTGATACCGCTCGTCCATCTCGTTCGCTTGGTTTGCCACCATCGAAGGGCTCATGAACGACGCTCCCAGTAAGCCGGGCCGAGCGGCTCGATGAAGTCGCCGTTGGCGACCAAGAAGCCCTCGGAGTTGACGGTGATCGGCAGCTGCGGCAGTGCGCGAGCGGCAGGACCGAAGACCGGCTTACCCCATTCGGTCGCGAGGAACTGCGACTGGTGGCAGGGGCAGAGGATCTTGTTGGTCTGCGACTCGAACAGCGACGTCGGGCAACCGAGATGGGTGCAGATCTTCGAGTAGGCGAAGTAGTCGCCGTAGTTGAAGCTCTCCTGGCCCTTACGCTTGATCGCCTTCTGCGCGTCCTCGGTGCGCAGGCGAATCAGCATGACGGCGTTGCGGATACCGCGCAGCGACTGCAGCGTCTCGTGCTCGTGGCCGCGCCAGCTTTCCTTCCACGGGAACACCGTCTCCATGCCGCCCGCGTCCATATCCTCGGGGCGAACCAGCACGATGTCCTCGGGGCGACCGGTGTCGCGCCGGATGTAGATGGTCTCGCCCGGGTAGTCCGGCGTCCAGCCCGACACCCACAGCGGCGACTTCTCGCGCTTGGCCCACGGGTTCTTCACCATGCCGCCGACGAACACCAGCAGCGCGCCGATGCCGAGCACACCGACACCGGCACCGGCGGTGCGGGTGATCAGCTTGCGCCGGGCCAGCGTCGAGGTGTCCAGCGCGTCCGTCAGCTCGGCGACCAGGGTGCGGCGCTCGACCTCGGGCGACGGACCGTCGTGGCGGTCCTGGATGGACAGTTCAGCGGGGATGAACAGCTTGCGGATCAACACCACCGCGACGCCGATGACCAGCACCGAGACGCCGAAGGTGATACCGACCAGCGGAGTGAACAGCGAGTAGGCCGCGTGGCCGTCCTCACCGGAGGACTTGAACTCCCACGGCCAGAACAGGAACACGCCGACCAGCACCGCCGCGGCGATGCCGGAGACCGCGAACCAGAACGCGACCGCGCGCTCGGCCCGCTTCTCGGCGCGGGTGCCCGGAACCGGGAACCGCTCGCGCCGGTAGGCGACGTCGACGCCGTCGCGCTCGGTGCCGAGCTTGACCAGCTCGTCCCGCGACATCGCGTCGAGTTCGGCCTCGGTCGGGTCCGTCAGCGCATGGCCTGCGGACTCCGGAACGGCCGGGGTACGGCTCGCCTGCTCGTTCGACGGCTCGCCGCCGTCGTGGCCCTCATCCGGCCGACCCATGTCGTTTGGCTCCTTCTCACTCATGAACGGGACCCGATCCAAATCGCGGCACCGACCACCGTCGTAATGCCGATCACCCACATGACCAGACCCTCGGTCGCGGGACCGAATCCACCGAGGTCCCAGCCGCCGGGAGCACGCTCTTCCTTGGCGTTCATGACGTAGGCGATGATGTCGCGCTTCTCTTCCGGCGAGAGCTGCCGGTCGGAGAACTTCGGCATGTTCTGCGGGCCCGAGACCATCGCGTCGTAGATCTGCTGCTCGGAGGCGGGCTCCAGCGGCGGCGCGAACTTACCCGAGGAGAGTGCGCCACCACGGCCGGTGAAGTTGTGGCAGGAGGCGCAGTTCATCCGGAACAGTTCCGAACCACGCGCGATGTCGTCGCCGCGCAGGGATTCCTGGGCGATCTCGCCGTTCGCGTCACGCACCACGCTCGGGCCGCCGCCGTTGGCCGCAACATACGCCATCAGCGCGTCGGTCTGGCGCTCGTCGAACTTCGGTGGCTTGCGCTGCGCCTGAGCCTCGTTGCGGGCCATCGGCATGCGGCCGGAAGACACCTGGAAGTAGACGGCGGCCTCGCCGACACCGATGAGGCTCGGGCCGCGATCCGCGACACCCTGCAGGTTCGCACCGTGGCAGGTGATGCAGGACGTGTCATACAGCTGCTGGCCCTCGCGGATCAGCGCGGACTGGTCCTCGTGCGCGGTCGCGCGCTGCGGGTCCGGCGTCAACGCCGCTGCCAGGAAGCCTGCTCCGACGAGGCCCACCAACAGCGCGAGCCCGCCCGCGATGCGACGGCGAACGCGGCGCTGCCTGCGCGTCTTGCTGGCCTCGCCGTTCCCGTTGCTTTCGGGCGCTGGCGCTGACGGGGGAGATGAACTCATCTGTGTCCCTTTGGAGTAGACGGAACCGACTTGTGCAAAAGACTGGGTAATGCCCGACTCAGCGGACGAAGTAGATCGTGGCGAACAACCCGATCCACACGATGTCGACGAAGTGCCAGTAGTACGAGACGACGATCGCGGCAGTGGCCTGCGCGGGCGTGAACTTACTGACCTTGGTGCGGATCAGCAGGAACACGAACGCGATCAGACCGCCGATGACGTGCAAACCGTGGAAACCGGTGGTGATGTAGAACACCGAGCCGTACGCACTGCTCGAGATCGAGGTGCCTTCGTGCACCAGATTCATGTACTCGTAGCCCTGACCGGCGACGAACATCGCGCCCATGATCAGGGTGACGACATACCAGCGACGCAGGCCGAACACGTCGCCCTTCTCCGCCGCGAACACACCCATCTGGCAGGTGAACGACGACGCGACCAGGACGGCGGTGACCGGCACGGCGAGCTTCAGGTTCAACTCGGTCGGTTCCGGCGGCCAATTGCCATGGGCCTGC
Organism: Nocardia sp. NPDC049149; assembly: GCF_043197455.1. Classification (NCBI taxonomy): domain Bacteria; kingdom Bacillati; phylum Actinomycetota; class Actinomycetes; order Mycobacteriales; family Nocardiaceae; genus Nocardia; species Nocardia sp. NPDC049149. The sequence continues at coordinate 63,599 of NZ_JBICTD010000016.1, read as the reverse complement.
GCGCGCGCGACGAAGTACATCGCGAAGAGGCCGGCGAAGAACATCAGCTCGCTGGACAGCCAGATGATGGTACCGACGCTGACCATGTTGGGCCGATTCAGCGAGTGCACACGCTGGGTAATGGCCGATCCGGGGGTCCCTACTGCGGTCGTCACGGGGGTAAGTATGACTCGTCGTAGTACGACACAAGTACCCGGGTGCGAAACTTGTGTCTCCGTGTCGGAAGACCCACGGACAGACAACGTCTCGACCTGGGAAGATCGTTTCGCGGTGGCTGCGACGCGACCCGTTCGGGGGTCGGGAAAATCGGCGCCGCGCAACGATTCGACCAGGGGCGGTGGCCGGCCGGCGGGTGCGTCGCGCGCCCGAGCGGCCGGAATGTGTCGTTTCGGTGCGGGCGCGGCGGGCGGCTTCCCGTTCCGCAAAACTCGCGGGTACCGGTCGGGCGTGTCGGCATTGCCGGGTACCAGGATGGCATGCGGAGATAAGGGGAACCTGAGATGGGAATCGATGTGGGACGTGGTTGGCGGCGCTGGTTCGGACGGGGCGGTCCGGCACCGCTGGATCCCAGCCGGGCCGATTTGGTAGTGGTCGTCGCGAGTTTCGATGACGCCGAGGCTTGTTCGACGGCGCTGGCGCGCGCTACCGACCTGATCGCGGACGCGCCTGCGGTGCTGCGTCATCACCTGCGGGTACCGCCGGGGCAGGTCGAGGCGGTGTGCGGGATCGCGGCGCAGGAGGGGTACGCGCCTGCGCCGCAGGTCGGCGGGCCGGGGACCGACACGATGGAAACGGTGATCCTGCAACGGGTGCAGGTGCTCGACGCGCTGCACTGTTCGCAAGAACGCTCTCGAATGGCCGGACTCGCGCAACGCCACGACGGCACCGCCGACGGCTGGGATGCACTGCAGCCGCGCCCCGCGAATGGAAATGCCACCGAACAGTGACAATAAGCCCTCGCCCAGTAGGCTTCTTCGCGACAAACTGGTGGGCAGCCGCGCGCATTCGCGCGTCGCGAGCACTCTTGCGAGCCAGCGTGACAGGGAGAAGTGGACAAGATGAGCGAACGCAGCTGGCCTCAGGTTTTGGGGGCCCTCACCGACGGTGACGACCTGGCTGCGGACGACACGGCCTGGGCGATGGACGAGATCATGTCGGACAACGCGACCTCCGCGCAGATCGCCGCATTCGGTGTCGCCATGAAGATCAAAGGCCCGACACCTGCCGAGCTCACCGGCCTCGCCACCGGCATGCTGGAACACGCGCGGCTGGTGCACATCGACGGCGACGCCGTCGACATCGTCGGCACCGGCGGTGATCGGTCCGGATCGGTGAACATCTCCACGATGTCCTCGATCGTCGTCGCGGCCGCCGGGGTGCCGGTGGTCAAGCACGGCAACCGGGCGGCGTCCTCGAAAAGCGGCGGCGCGGATGTGCTCGAGGCGCTCGGCGTGCGGCTCGCGCTCGGACCGGAATCGGTGGCCCGGTGCGTTCGTGAGGTCGGCATCGGGTTCTGTTTCGCGCCGGTGTTTCATCCCGCGCTGCGGTTCGCCGGTGCGGCGCGCAGGGAAATCGGCATCCCGACCGTCTTCAATGTGCTTGGGCCGCTGACGAATCCGGCGCAACCGCGGGCAGGTCTGGTCGGGTGCGCGTTCACCGACCTGCTTCCGGTGATCGCGGGCGTTTTCGCCGGACGCGGCGGGAGTGCGCTGGTGGTGCGTGGCAACGACGGTCTGGACGAGATCACCACCTCCGACACCACGGCCGCCTGGGTGGTGTCCGGCGGGCAGATGCGGGAAACCACCATCGACCCGACTCGCCTCGGCATCCCCCGCGTCGACCTCTCCGCATTGCGCGGCGGCGACGCACAGGTCAACGCGGGTGTCGCGCGCGACGTCTTCGGCGGGACCAGCGGTGCGGTTCGCGATGCGGTGCTGGTGAACTCGGCGGCGGCGATCGTCGCCTACAACCTGTCGCAGGGCACCGCCGACGCCGACACCGAGGTGCACGAGCTGCTCGCGACCGGCCTCGAACGCGCCGCGGAAGCGATCGACTCGGGCAACGCCGCCGCGCTGCTCGAGCGCTGGACCAAGCTGACGGTCACGCTCGGCGACCGCTGACCTGGGCATTTCTTCGCCCGCCAGGCGGGACTACAGTTGGAGCGACATTCCGGCAAATCACCCGGGTTCGATGTCCGGGTGCGCGCCGGTTCTTCGACTGGTGAGGAGCACAACATGCGTCGCAGCGTTCGTGCACTACCCGGCGTGCTCGCGGTGGTGGCCGTGCTGGTCGCCGCGCCGACGGCCCAGGCGGACGGCAGTTTGATGGTCAACAACCGAGACATGGGCAATGCGGGCTGCGTCTTTCTCGGCAGCGACGACACCCGCACGATCGAGAACAACACCGACAGCGTGGTCACCCTCTTCCCGCTCGCCGGCTGCGAGGGTGATTCCAGCGGTGTGCTCGCGCCCGGCGAGGCAGGCCAATACACCAGCAAGTCAGCACAAATCGGCTGAGTCGGCGGAATCCGCACGCCACCAAACCCTGAGCCCGGCACAACCGAGCCGAGTCGGCGCGCGCTCTCCACACGGCATGAACATCGGCCAGCGATCGAGCCGAGCCAACCGGTTCGGTGCGCGGACACCAGCGAACCAGCGACAGCTGGTGAAATAGGCGTCCCCGCTGTACATCAAGCACCGCCCCTGTGCGGCGGGGACGACTTCAAGATCATGGGGTACTGGTGCAGGCATCGCCCGAGAGGCCACCTGCACCAGTTCCCCCTCGACACGGGGCCGAGCCGACACGATCTCCACGCGGCCAGCCACACAGTCGGGCCGAGTCGGCGGGCTCTCCACGGACACAACGCCGTCGAGTTGGTGTTGATGGCTGATCGGGCGACCGAGCATTGTCGGCCGCCCGCTCGGTTTCACTCGCCCAGCGAGAAGCCTGCCTCGACATCCACGCGGGAGTAGGACTTGAACGCGATGTGGGTGGTGGTCCGTGCGACGCCGTCGACCTTGTCGATGCGCCCGGTCACCACCTCGGCGATCTGCTCGTGGTCGCGCACTCGCACAATCGCGATCAGGTCCACGTCGCCTGCGCAGGAGTAGACCTCGGCAACACCTTCGGTGTCCGCCACGGCCTGCGCGGTCTCGGGAATGCGGCCGTTGTCGGCAAGGATCAGCACGATCGCGGTAATCATGCGCTCAGCCTAAGCGGTTCACGTATTCCTCTTCGGCCGGTTGGGTCCTCGCCGCCGCATCAGCCACCTCCGCCCACCCCGACCACCGCGCCGCACCATACACCGGCTCCCGATACCCCTCGCTCGTCCGCACGATCCGCACCCCCGGCCGAGCCAGCCACCGCACCACCAGCCCCGCCTCCTCCGGCGAAGCCCCCCGCAGCGGCGGCACATTGATCGGAACGTCCTCCCACGCCCCCACATCCACCCGAACCGGCACGTCCACCAAAACGTCCTGCCCCACCCGCACACCCACCGAGGCCTTATCTATATGCGAGCCGTCCTCCCTCGCGCGCACGTTCGCTGCCCCACCGTCGCCCGCGCCCTCGTCTCGTGGGGCCTTATCTATATGCACGCCCGCCGAGGCCTCATCTATATACGAGCCGCCCTCCCCCGCACGCACGTTCGCGGAGCCACCCTCGCCCGCGCGCTGATCTCTTGGGGCCTTATCTATATGCACGTCCACCGAGGCCTCATCTATAGACGAGCCGCCCTCCCCCACTCGAGCGCTCACCGAATCACCCATGCCTGCCCGCACGGTCGGTCGGGCCTTATCCATTACCTGCGCGCCGCCCACCGCGGCACCCGCGCTCGCCGAGTCGCCTTCCCCCGCACCCATGCCCGCCGCGTTCCCATCCCCTGCATGCACGTCCCCCGAACCGCCGTCGCCCACTCGCACATCCGGCGAGGCGTTGTCTGTACGCAAGTCCCACTCCCCCGCGCGCACGTTCGCGGAGCCACCCACGCCCTGGTCTCTCGGGGCCTTATCTATATGGACGTCCACAGAGGCCTTATCTATACGCAAGTCCCACTCCCCCGCGCGCATGTTCGCCGAGCCACCCTTGCCCGCACGTCTGCCATTTGAGGCCTTATTTATGTGCGCGTCCGTCGAGGCCGTATCTCTGCGCAGGTCTGCTGAGGCCTCACCTTTCGCGCGCAGGCCGCCCTCCCCCGCACGTCTGCTCTCCGAATCACGCTCGCCCGCATCTGCGTCGGACAGGGACCCATCTACTGCACGCACGTGGCGCTCGTCCGGACGCATGCTCATCGAGCCGCGCTCGTCGGTGCGCACGTCATTTGAGGCCTTATCTGTATGCGCGTCGGCCGTGGCCTTATCTATCGCACGCCTGCCGTCCTCCCCTGCACGGGCGCTCGAGTCACTCTCGCCCGCATAAGCGTCCGGGTTGGCCTTATCTACGGCGTGCACATGGCTCCCTCCCGAACGCATGCTCATCGAGTCACGCGCATCGTTGGGGGCTTTATCTATATGGGCGTCTGCTGAGGCCTCATCTATTGGGTGTGCACCGCCCTCGGGGATGACGGTTTCGGCCGCGGCGACCAGACGTTCGACGACCGGCATCGGGGAGACGCCGCGGACCGCGGTGCCTGCGGCGGCGAGGCGGCCGTAGCGGATGACGGCGAACTCCCATCCGCCTACACCGTCGGGGTGGGCGGCGATGAGTTCGGCGATGCGGGCAACGGCGGTGAGGCGCTGGGTGCGGTGCAGGGCGCGGATCACCGCGACGGTGCGGTCGCGGAGGCGGGCAGCCGCTTCGAAGTGTTCGGCGCGGGAGTGGGATTCGATGCGGTCGAGCATGGTGCGCAACGCCGCGTCGGAGTGGCCGGCGAACAGGGCGCGCACGCGGGCGGCAACCGGTGCGTATTCCTCTGTATTAATAGGCCTTCCATCACCGGCCGCTGGGCAGCCGCCGACGATCGCGGGCGGGCACTCGTGCCTGCCGCGGCTGGGCAGGCGGGTAGTGCAGGTGCGCAGGCCGGTGTGTTCGGCGATGATCACCGCCAGTTCGGCCGCCTCGTTGCGAGAGTTGAAGGGTCCGAGGGCGTCCCGGTTCGGAGTGCGGGCGATCGCGAAGCGCGGGAACGGCTCGGCGGTGAGCGTGATCCACCAGGCGCGCTTGGGGAACTTGGAGCGACGGTTGTAGGGCGGGGTGTGCGCGACGAGCAGTCGAAGTTCCCGCACCCCTGCCTCCAACGCGTGCGCGCACACGACGTGATCGACTCTGGTTGCCAGCGAGACCATTTCTTTCATCCGGCCTCTGGTCTCCGAGCCGGTGAAGTAACTGCGTACGCGGCGGCGCAAATTCACCGCGGTGCCGATATAGAGGACTTCGTCGGACGGTCCACGGAACAGGTACACGCCGGGACTTGTCGGCAGGTCGGCGGCGAGGAACCGCTTGGCGCGCTGGCGCGGCGTGACGTCGGGCAGGTAGTCGACGAGCTCGGTGAGACTGTGCACGCCTTGATTGCCGACTCGTCCGATCAGCGCGTGCAGCACGTCGACGGTGGCCCGCGCGTCGTCCAGTGCCCGGTGCGTCGGCTGGGTACTCGCGCCGAGCAACTGGGCCAGCGCGCTCAACCGCACCGACGGCGCCTCGTCCCTGCCGAGTACGCGCCGCGCCAGCTTCACGGTGCAGAGCACGGTGAAGCTCGGCCACGCGGTCTCGCAGCTGGCCGCCGCGGCCCGCAGGAAGGCCGTGTCGAACCGCGCGTTGTGCGCGACGAGCACCGCCCCTGCGGCAAACTCCAGAAACCCGGGCAGCACCGCATCGATCTTGGGCGCCGCGTAGACCATCGCGGTGGTGATCCCGGTGACCTGAACGATGGCGGGCGGCACCGCCCGACCGGGGTTGACCAGGGTGGCGAACTCACCGAGCACCTCGCCACCTCGCACCTTCACCGCGCCGATCTCGGTGATCGCGTCGGCGCCGGGGCTGGTTCCGGTGGTTTCGAGGTCGACGACCACGAAGGTGGTGTCGTAGAGCGGCGTGTCGAGGTCATCGAAGACCAACTGCTGAGCGGCGGCCTTGCGCGGCGCGGGGTCGGACACGGGCAGGAGCGTAGGCCCTGGGTACGACAAGGCCGGATCCTTGTCCGATTCGTCCCAAATGCCCAGAAACCCGCCGGACAGAATCCTCGAGATTTTCGTTTCGATACCCACAAAATGATCTAGAACGCCAAAAAGTGACGCAGCTCACAATGTTGCACAAAAGACATCAATCGCTCGGGCGTGTCGGCCAGTGCCGAGGTGCTGCCACCGGCGCGCTGCGACCGATCGCGGCGAGTTACCCAACCGACCAGTCTTATAGCTTGACATGTCACCGAGATGAACGGAGCGACCTGGGGAAATGTCCAGCCGGTACACACCGAAACCCGGGCGAGCCGTCATGCCGCTGACCGAGATAGCGACAGAGGCGCTAGTCGATAACAACGCGTTGTTATCGTTCCGTGATTGCTGGGATATATCTCACATCGTTTAGACGAGATTTACATCGCGCGTCCGCAATTTGCCGTTGTCCGACTTTACAAACCACCGTGATGTGTTCGTAACCTTTTCGAGACCTCACGGAGTCCGGCGCACCACACCTGGTGCATCGACACGAAGTCCGCGGCACCAGCCAGGGTGCGGCGTCGTGGGGCAGATTGGGAGTACCGCATCATGACGACCAAATCCGTCAAGCGACGTGCCGTCGCCGCCGGGGCCGTCGGCGCTGCCACCATCGGCGCATTCCTGCTTCCGGCCGCCCCCGCATCGGCGCAGCCGGTGACCATCCCCGGCATCGGCACCTTCGAGGTGCCGAACGAGATCCAGATCCCGCAGGGGATCCCCGGCATCGAGCTGCCCGCACAGCCGCAGCTGTTCGTCGCACCCAAGAAGACCATCGGCGAAGAGGCCCTCGACGCCGCCATGAGCAAGCTGGGCGCCCCGTACGTGTACGGCGCGGCCGGCCCGAACGCCTTCGACTGCTCCGGCCTGGTCCAGTGGTCCTACCGCCAGGCAGGCCTCGAGCTGCCGCGCACCAGCGGCGCCCAGCTCGGCGCGGGCACGCCGGTCTCGATGGACGACCTGCAGCCCGGCGACCTGGTGTCGTTCTACGGCGGCGGCCACTCCGGCCTGTACGCCGGCGACGGCAACGTCGTGCACGCGTCCACCTCCGGCACGCCCGTGCGGGTGGCGCCGATCTCCTCGATGCCGTTCGCCGGAGCCCGTCGCTTCTGAGAAACCGCTGTTCGGGCCGTATTTTGCGGCCCGACCTCCGGATCACGGATGTGATCGTTTCGTTCTCTACTGGACACAGACCTAGGCCGTTCCGTAACCTAATCGAGACCTTCTCGGATTACCCGGGGCACGCCATCGGCAAACCTCGCGCATCTCGAAGGTGCTGGGTCGGTTCACAAGCGTCAGTTCACGAGAGATCGCTTCACCAAGGAACGAGGCACGGCAGGCTGTGGCAGCACACCGGAGACGACACCGCTCGACCCGTCTGGTGGGAGGGGCACTGGCGGCCGGAGTTCTGGCCACCACCGTCCTGTGTGGCGGCAGCCCGGCGGTCGCCGATCCGGTAGCGCTACCGACCACGGCCACGGAGGCCGTGCAGCGGATGATCGACCTCTCCCGGCAGTCCGACCAGCTCAATCAGCAGGCTCTCGGTGTCCAGGAAGACCTCGATGCCAAGCTCGGGCTGCAACACGACGCCGACGCCAAGCTGGCCGACGCCACCACCCTGGTGAACCAGGCCCGCGACGAAGTACGCAAGTACCAGCCGATCATCGATCGGACCGCGATCGCCGCCTATCAGGGCGCCCGCACCAACCGGCTGTTCGCCGTGCTGGTCAGCGATTCCCCGCAGCAGCTGCTCGACCAGATGTCCACGCTGGACGTGCTGACCGCGCAGACCTCCGCGCAGCTCGATCTGTACAAGAAGGCGACCGACGCCGCCGACGCCGCAGAGCATCTCGCGCGCCGCGCCGCCGACGAAGCCCGTTCGGCCGCAGACAAAGCCGAGGCGGTGCGTGCCGACCTCGAACGCAAACGCAGTGATCTCGGCGGCGCCATCGCCCAGGTGGTCGGGGCGTGGAGTTCGTTGTCCGCGAAGGACAAGTCGGCGCTCGCCGGTTCACCGTTCCCGCCCGGCTTCGACCGCGACACCCTGTTGCAAGGGTTGGTGCCTGGCAGCGGAACGAGCGCGCTGGCCGCCGGGCTCACCCGAATCGGCGACCCCTACGTGTGGGGCGCGACCGGACCGCACCAGTTCGACTGCTCGGGGCTCGTCCAGTGGGCGTTCAAACAAGTCGGCAAGAACGTACCGAGGACCAGTTCGGCGCAGGCGTCCTACGGCACGCCCGTCGCGCAAAAAGATCTGCAGCCCGGTGATGTCGTGTTCTTCTACTCCGACATCTCCCACGTCGGCATCTATGCAGGCAATGGGCTCATGGTGCACGCCTCCACCTTTGGTGTGCCGGTCGCGGTGGCACCCATCTCCACCACGCCGTATCACTCCGCTCGGCGATACTGACAAGCTATGAGAATGCGGCGGGTCCGCGCGTGGTGGTTGGCACGACGGAGATTCGAGTTCTGTCTCACCGTCGCGATGGTGGTCGCGCTGACCGGATTCTGCGGTGCGCTGATCATGCTGCCGAACGCCGAAGGGACACACGCGGAAACGCCGCGCGCCGTCACGGCCGACGCCATCGGTCAGGCCGCCGCGGCCGATCCGAGGCTCGCCGACGTGCGCCGCAGCATCGAACCGTTCGGCCCGATCATTGCCGAAGAGGTGGCGACCGGAAACGGACAGCAATCTCTCGTCGTGGGTCACCCTGAGCAGCACACCGAAATCGGCCTCCTGCAACAAGAACTCGCCGCCGCCACGACTGCGGTCACCGAGGTGTGGGGCCCCGACTGGGCGCAGTCGGCGCTGGTCGTCGTCGCCTCCTCCCCCTCCGAATTCGCCGGTCTCGTGCACGCGGGCTCGACCATATCCGCCGAGGTGGCTGCCGCGTCCGTGGCCGACCCGTTCGTGGCGGGCAGCTCGCCGACCGGTCAGCGGATCGTCTTCAGCGCTGATGCCGGACGGCGTCTCGACGACACGGGCATGCGTACCCTGCTGCGGCACGAACTCACCCACATCGCCACCCGCGCCGAAACCCGGGACGGCGCACCGCTGTGGATGCTCGAGGGTTTCGCCGATTACACCGCCCACCTCGGCCATCGCTTCACCCAGGTCGCACCCACGCTCGCCGCGCAGATCCGGCAGCGTGAGCTGCCTCGAGACCTCCCGCCGGACGCCGCGTTCACCGGTCCTGCCGCCGCGGCCACGTATGAACAGGCGTGGTCGGTGTGCGCGTTCGTCGCCGAGAAGTACGACCGATCCCGTCTGGTCGAGCTCTATCGCCGGATCGCCGCGGCCAAGCAGAGCCCGGTCAGCGAGAACCAGATCCTGCAGGACGTGCTCGGCGCCGGCCGTGCCGATTTCATCGCCGACTGGCGCAATTGGCTATCGGCACAAGCGGTCTGAGCTGCGATCCGCGGCTGCATGATCACGGTCGCGCGGCCGACTGACCTCGCTCCGCCAGGTCGAGGGTGATGGTCACGCTTGGGTCCGTGTGCCGAGCATCGACACCGCAGCGCACTGTCCACGCCCGCAGCCCGGGTGTGCCCGGACTCAGGACCGAGCGGCGCCGACACGAAAGAGCGTCGCGAATACGCAGCGCCGCAATGTCGGCCAAGCGCACACAGTAGGTTGTCAGCATGGCCCGAACTTTGCTGGTGACCAATGATTTCCCGCCGCGGCCGGGTGGTATTCAGTCCTATCTGCACGCGCTGGCCGGACAACTGCCGCCGGATGATCTCGTCGTCTACGCCCCACGCTGGCGCGGCGACAGTCATCTGAAATTCGATGCCAAACAAAAGTTTCAGGTGGTCCGCCACCCCACCACGCTGATGCTGCCCACCCCGCTCGTCATGCGCCGGGCCGCCCGCCTGCTGCGCAGCGAACAGTGCGACACGGTGTGGTTCGGCGCCGCCGCGCCGCTCGCCCTGATGGCGCCGGTGCTGCGGCGCGCGGGCGCCGAGCGCATTCTGGCCAGCACGCACGGGCACGAGGTCGGCTGGTCGATGCTGCCCGCCGCCAGGCAGGCGCTGCGCCAGATCGGCGAGCACACCGACGTGGTCACTTATGTCAGCAAATACACGCGTCGCCGTTTCGCGTCGGCATTCGGCCGAAATGCGTCGCTGGAATATCTGCCTCCCGGCGTCGATACCGACACCTTTCGCCCGGATCCGGCCGCCCGCGCGGAATTGCGTGCGCGCTACGGCCTCGACGACCGGCCGACCATTCTCTGCCTGTCCAGGCTGGTTCCCCGAAAGGGCCAGGACGCACTGATTGTCGCGATGCTCGAAATCCGCAATCGGGTGCCCGGCGCGACCCTGGTCATCGCGGGCGGCGGGCCCTACGAGGAGAAGCTGCGCGAGCTGGCGATCGCCGTCGGTGTCGCCGACGATGTCATGTTCATCGGCCGGGTGCCCTCCGGTGAGCTGGCTGCCCACCACACCCTCGCCGACGTCTTCGCCATGCCGTGCCGCACCCGAGGCGCGGGTCTGGATGTCGAAGGACTCGGCATCGTCTATCTGGAGGCCTCGGCCTCCGGCGTACCGGTCGTGGCGGGCCGCTCGGGCGGTGCCCCGGAAACGGTCATCGAGGGCGAAACCGGCCGCGTGGTGGATGGCCGCTCGGTCGAGCAGATCACCGACGCCCTGGTCGACATCCTCTCCGACCCGGCAGCCGCGCAACGTATGGGCGCCGCGGGCCGGGAATTCGTCGAGGACCGGTGGCGCTGGGACACCCACGGCGCTCGCCTCCGCCAACTCTTGCGTTAGCCGTTCGTACCGAGAGGCCTCGGCCCTGTGCCGTAGTCCGGACGGATACGCGAGATCGGATATCGACGGAAGGCCGCGCTCCACGTCGATCGGCCCCGCGTCGAAGTCCGGACAGATGCGCCGGACCGGACGCCGACGGAAGGCCGAGCTCCGCATCAATCGGCCCCGCGTCGAAGTCCGGACAAGTGCGCCGGATCGGACATCGACGCAGGGCCGAGCTCCAGACGTTCGGCCCCGATCCGGCACCCGAGCTTGCCGATGGAAGCGAAGCGCCGTCGTGCGGTCCCATCCGTTAGGCTCAGCACCGTGACTGACCGAACCGAGCGAGCCGCCGACACCGCGACCTCCGGCGAGGTTCGGTCATGACCAGCATCACGGTCGCCGACCAAACCTTCGTCGCCGCCTCGGGGGCCGCAGTCGCCGATGTGCTGTCGGCGCCGAACAATTGGCTGCGCTGGTGGCCCGACCTCATCCTCGAGGTCCGGGAAGACCGCGGCGACAAGGGAATTCGCTGGATCACGAAGGGCGCGCTGGTCGGGACCATGGAGGTCTGGCTGCAGCCGTCGCTGGACGGAGTGATCCTGCATTACTTCCTGCACGCCGAACCGCATCCCGCGCTGCCGCCGAACCGGATCGCCGCCGCGAATCGCGCGCGCCGGGTCGCGGGCAAGAACATGTCGTTCGAACTGAAGTCGCGGCTGGAGGCGGGCCGCCCGGCCGGCGTCGCCCCTGCCAACGCCTCTTGACGCTCCCCCATCCCGCCGGCTCCGCCGGCTGCCATCCCCAGGACCGACGCTGAAAGGAACCGCTGTCCGCCATGGCCGACAGGACCCAGAGGTCGATCATCATCGAGGCCCCGTCGCAGCAGGTGATGTCCGTCATCGCCGACCTGGAGTCCTACCCGGAGTGGGTCTCGGCGGCGAAATCGGTCGAAGTACAGGAGAAGGGCCCGGACGGGCGGGCGCGCACCGCGCGGTTCGTGCTGGACGCGGGCGTGGTCAAGGACAGCTATGTGCTCGCCTACGACTGGCGCCCGGACAACAAGGCGGTCAGCTGGACGCTGGTCAGCGGTGAGCTGCAGAAGGCGCAGAACGGCACATACGAACTCATCGATCAGCCCAACGGCGGCACCGAGGTCGTCTACACGCTGACCGTCGACCTGAACATCCCCATGATCGGCATGTTCAAGCGCAAGGCCGAGAAGGTGATCACCGATACCGCGCTGAAAGAACTGAAGAAACGGGTCGAAGGCTGACGACGCAGAGGCCAGGGGCCGGAGCAGCCGCCGAGCGAACACGGCTCGAGCTGTTCATCGGCAAGGGTGGGGTAGGCAAGACGACGCTGGCGTGTGCCACCGCCGTGGCCTATGCCAGGTCGGGGCACCGGGTGCTCGTGGCCTCGCTGGATCAAGCACATTCGCTCGGCGACGCGCTCGGCTTCCGCTTCCCGCGCGACCCCGGCACGGTCACCGGCATCGTGCGCGTACAACCCGGCCTCGACGTGATCGAGGTGGATTCCCTTGCGCTGCTGGAGGATCGGTTCCGCGACGTGGTCCGGATGCTGTCCTCGGCGGCGGGCCACGACCACGGCGTCGACCTGTCCGCGCTCGATCCCGCCGAGCTGACCGGCCTGCCCGGCGTGCAGGAACTGCTCATGCTCGTCGAGATCACCGGGTTCGCGAACGAGAACGACTGGGATGTGGTGATCGTCGACTGCCCGCCCTCGGCCGACATGCTCCGCATCATCACCGCGCCCGACACCCTGCTCGGCTACCTCGAGCGGATCTGGCCGCCGCACGCCAGGGCGATGAGCACCGTCGGCACCGATCTGCGCCGCGCGGTGCTCGCCGTGACGGTCGAACGAATCGTCAAGGCGGTCACCGAGGTTCGCGATCTGCTCGCCGACCATCGGCGCACCGGCGCCAGGCTGATCACCGTCGCCGAGCGAGTGACGCTCGCCGAATCGGAGCGCGTCCGATCCGCCGCCGCGCTGCTCGGGCTGCGCCTGGACGCGGTGGTCGTCAACAAGGTGTTGCCGCCGACCGCCCCGGCGGAATCCGACCACCCCGCGGTGCATTGGTATCTGAACCGGCGGGCCGAACAGCTGGCCGCGATTGCCGAGTTAGAACACTCGATGCCGGGTATCCCGGTGCTGATCGCGGAGCACACCGGGCCGGAGCCGATCGGGCTGAACTCGCTCACGACCCTGTCGTACGCGGTGGACTCGGGCAGGAACAGCAACGATCCAGCCTTTATGCTGAGCGACAGTCCGGCGGAGGTTGACGCGAGTTCCGGCGAACCGGTGGTTCGATATGAATCGGGCACCGGTCTGCGCGCGATATACACACTGCGGATGCACCTGCCCGTTGTCGATGCGGCAACGCTGCGACTTGGCCGAGTGGAGGACGATTTGATCGTGGGAGCGGACGGGGTTCGGCGGCGCGTCCGTCTGGCGCCGGTGTTGCGGCGGTGCACGGTCGACGGCGCAGAACTCGACGGTGGTCAACTCGTGGTGCGGTTCCGGCCGGATCCGGACGTCTGGCCCGAAGGCGGTGCCGATGAGTGAACGGGATACGCCGCCGTCGGACGGCGCCGATCCAGTGGACGGTGTCGCCGAATTCGCGGCAGAGCTGAAGCTGCTCGCCGAAACCATGCTGGAGCGGGTGGAGCCGGTGCTGCGGCGTGCGGCCGACGGCCAGACCGAGTGGGCAAGCTGCGGTTGGTGCCCCGTGTGTGCCGCCGCCGCGCTGGTACGCGGCGAACACCACGAAGTACTGCAGACGGTCGCCGATCACGGCACCGCGATCGTCACGGTGCTGCGCGAGGCGCTGGCCGGGGTGCCGGTCGATCCGGTCATGCCCGATTTCGACCCAGAAAGTCACGAACACGGTGTGCGACAGGAGGATTCCGATCCCATGACGGCGACGTCGGAATCCGGTGCCGGCCAGCGCACCTCACGATCCCGCTATGTCAGCATCCCCGTGACGATCAAGGCATGACGCACCGGATGGCAGGTGCGCGGCCGCTGACCGTCGGAATCGACGTCGGCGGCACCAACATTCGCGCATCGGTGATCGACACCAGCGGTGAGGTACTCGACACCGTGCAGGCGCCGACCCCGCATTCGGCGAAAGCGCTCGAGGACGCGCTCGATCGGTCGGTGCGCGAACTGTGCCGCAGGCATCCGATCAGCGCGGTGGGTCTCGCCGTCGCCGGGTTCATCAACGGCGACCGCTCCACCGTTCGGTTCGCCCCGCATTTGCCATGGCAGGACACGCCTGTCGCACAACGGCTCACCGAACGGCTCGAGTTACCGGTCACCCTGGAGCACGACGCGAACGCCGCGCTCTGGGCCGAATACCGGTTCGGCGCCGCCGCGGGCGGACACAACGTGGTGCTCGTCGCGATCGGCACCGGCATCGGCGCCGCGCTGCTCATCGATGGCCGGCTCTATCGCGGAACCCACGGTGTCGCACCGGAACTCGGGCATCTGCAGGTCGTCCCCGACGGTCGGGCCTGCCCGTGCGGCAAGCGCGGCTGCTGGGAAAGGTATTGCAGCGGAACGGCACTCGCCGACACCGCGATCGAAATGCTGGCCACCGACCCGGTGCGCTCGGTGCTCGCGCGCGACGTCTACCGCGATCCCGGCTCGCTGACCGGACGCAGAGTCGCCAACGCCGCGCAGGACGGCGATCCGCTCGCCCAGCTCGTCATGGCCGATTTCGCGCGCTGGCTCGGGCTCGGGCTCGCGTTCGTCAGCGACATCTTCGATCCCGACCTCGTCGTCATCGCGGGCGGAGTCAGCAGCTCCGCGCCGCTGTACCTCGACGAGGCACGCGAGGAGTACGCCAGGGCCGTCACCGGTGCGGGGCATCGTCCGCTCGCCCGCATCCGCACCACCCAACTCGGCGAGGCGGCAGGCATGATCGGCGCCGCCGACCTGGCCCGCGCGGCCCTGATCGAGAGCGAACGCAAATCTTCCCGAGTAGCCCGCAGCCGCTGATCATCAAGCGTGAGCGTGCTGCGGGCGGTTGACGTTTCATCGCCGGCATCGGTGGTACTCGACAGATAAGAACGCTTGCTTCGGTCGCCGATGACCCCCCGATTTCCGGCCGCCGAGGACTCTGCGGCCGGCCACCGATTACGGCGGGCGGGTGCACACATGGCAGAGTGTGGTGAGATTTGCCGCTGTGGTTGGATGTGATCTCGCACCAGCGGTAAAGTCGGCAACTGACGCAGGTGCCCGCCTCTATCCCGGTCCGGGGGAAGGACGTCATGTTCTACTGGCTGCTGAAGTATGTGCTGCTCGGACCGTTCATGCATCTCTACAACCGGCCGACGGTCGAAGGTGTGGAGAACATCCCGGCCGACGGCCCTGCGATCATGGCGGGCAACCACCTGTCCTTCGCGGACTGGCTGTTCGCGCCGCTGCTGAGCCCGCGGCGCATCAACTATCTGGCCAAGGCCGAATACTTCAACACCCCCGGCATCAAGGGTGCGTTCCAGAAGTGGTTCTTCACCACCTCCGGACAGTTCCCGATCGACCGCACCGGCGCCGACGCCGCCGAAGACGCGCTCAACGCCGCCCGCAAGCTGCTCGACCAAGGTCGGCTCGTCGGGCTGTACCCCGAAGGCACCCGCTCCCCCGACGGCCGCCTGTACAAGGGCAAGACCGGTCTCGCCCGGCTCGCACTGGAAACCGGTGTCCCGGTTATCCCGGTCGCGGTTATCGGCACCGACGACGTGAGCCCGCCCGGACCGTTCCGCTGGCGGCGGCGCAAGGTGACGGTCAAGTTCGGGACTCCGATCGACTTCTCGCGGTACGACGGGATGGGTGGGAACCGGTTCGTCGAGCGTGCGGTGACCGACGAGGTCATGTACGAGCTCATGCAGCTCGGTGGGCAGGAGTACGTGGACGTGTACGCGGCGAGCTTGAAGAAGGGCGTGCCGAGTGGGCCGCGTGAGGCGGCGCGGATTCCGCATACTGCGGCTAGTTGAGGTCCGGCTGGGCGGGGTTTCCGGGAGGGTTCGGGGCGGGCAGGTTTCAGTCCGGGAGAGCGTGGGGTAGTGCAGCTGCTGGCTTGGGCAAAGTGGTAGGGGGTAATGCAGCTCCTGGCTTAGGCAAAGTAGTAGGGGTAGAGCAGCTCCAGGCTTAGGCAAAGTGGCGGGGGCAGAGCAACTCCAGGCCTAGCCAAAGCGGCAGGGGCAGAGGCAACTCCTCGCCTAGGCCAAAGCGGCGGGGGGCAGAGCAACTCCAGGCCTAGGCCAAGCGGCGGGGGCAGAGCAACTCCAGGCCTAGCCAAAGCGGCAGGGGCAGAGGCAACTCCTCGCCTAGGCCAAATCGGCGGGGGGCAGAGCAACTCCAGGCCTAGGCCAAGCGGCGGGGACAGAGCAACTCCTCACCTAGGCCGCCAAAGTGGCAGGGGTGGAGCAACTCCTGGCTGGATCGGCGGGCGAGAAGTGGTTGCTGAGCCTGGTCGACGGTAGTCGAATGGTTGCACCTGGCCGTTGACGGTAGTCATATGGTGGCAATACGCGTCGAGACGCCCACCATTGGACTCCCGTCAATGCTTCAAGGTCTTTGAACCGGACCAGGTTCCGGACGGTGCAGCGGCTGCTCTCGGCGAATAGGGCATGGTCGGACCAACTCTGGGCCCGAGCTCCACACGACAGCAGAGCCTGGATCGGCGGGCGAGAAATGGCTGCTGAACCTCGTTGGCGCTAGTCGATCGGTTGCCGAGCCTCGTTGAGCGGTAGTCAAATGGTTGCTGACCCAAACTTGGCGTGAGAGAACTGGTTGCCGACCGTCATTGGCGTGAGAGAAGCGGTTGCGACAAGGTCGCGACACGCACCATTACTCTCACGCCAACGTCCCAAGATCCTTGGACGTGACCGCGGCCAGATGGCCGGGCCGAGAACTCGTGACGGTGTGGCGGTGCAGGTCGGGCTGACCTAACCGACGCCGGGTGCGCGCGGCCGGAGTAGCCGCCGCTGCCTCTGGATGGCTCTGCGCGATCTCCCACGAAGGCAGCCACTCGCGCCAGCGCACCGAGTTCGGCCGCCACCTCGGCGCGGCCCAGTTGATCGGAGAGAAATCGTTGTTGACCCATCGAGCGGAGAGAAATGGTTGCTCACCACCGTTGACCGGAGTCTTATGGTTGCAACACACCCGCGCGACACGCACCATTTCTCTCCGCTCAACATCCCCAAGATCACTTCCCCGAAAAGATCTTTGAACCGGACCACAGCCAAGCAACCCGGCTGGGACGAGCGAACGCGTGAGCGACTGCGGAGGTCAGCCGGGTACGGCACCCGACGCCACCACGCTATCCAGTGCAAACCCCGAAACTGTCCCGCTCGTCAGGAAACCGTCGAACCAGCGGATAAACCACCACCCCAAACGCAACCCGCCCTACGAAAGCTGCACTGGCCCAAAGCCGCGTCCGTCCGGGCTGGGTTGGTCTGAGACCGTGCCGCTTTGGGCTCGGCGAAGGCAAAGATTTCCCCGACTCCACGGTCTCCTGTGAGTACGGCATCTCGGTGTGTGCACCGGATTGGCGTGGTTGCGTCGCCTGCCGTACCCGGCTGACCTCCGCAGTCGCTCACGGGGTTCTCTTGTCCCGGCCGGGTCACTTGGCTGTGCTCCCGTCTCGAGAACTTTCAAGATCAAAGACAGAGATTCAAGATCAAAGACTCTGTCCCGCGCACTTTCTGTCTTCCCGCACACGATTTTGCTAGCAAAATCGTGTGCGGGAAGACAGAAAGTGCGCGGCTGCGGGGGGTTGAGGTCGGCTGCGTCGAATGTTTGCGCCTGCCACCAATTTCCGCTCCACCCTTGCGCAGTTGACGTACTGAGCACGCGCTCGCACCGATGGGCACGGGCACAACCCCACCCGAAGCGCCACCACACCCCTCGGGGTGGCGCAACACCTTCCGCTGTCCCACTCGGTGGGACAAGTCCGCACGAGTGGTACATGACGGAGGCGTTTACGGCGTGTCGCCTCCACCATGTACCACTCGTGGCGCTGTGCGTGGGCGAGCGGGACATGTCCGTGCCAGCTGGCGATATAGGCAGCTGCGGGTGTGCTGGTTGGGTCTTCGCACGCGAGCGGAATGTGTTGGCGCGCAGCGTGTACAGCGGAGTGCGGAGGGCGGCCAGACCAAGATATTCGGGGCAACCGTGCCGATAACGGCGCTCGGGTGTGTACCGAATTAATAGGCATGAGTCTGAAAAATAGTCCGCTACAACAGTTCTCGGTTCGCACCGGGGTTATCGTCACGACGATCGCTGCCGCGGTGGTTGGGTTCGCCGGATCCGCTGGCGCTGTCCCCAGCGACCCGGTCGTCCAGTTCACCCCGACCTTGACCCGCGTCCCCGGCAACTGCGCCGCGATCATCAACGCAGAGACCGTGCCGCAACCGCAGTCCGGCACGTTCGGTGTTCGGGTGAAGATCACTCAGTCCGGGCAGAACTGCTCGCCATACTTCGTCGGGGTGAGCTGGAAGAACCTCGACTCCGGAGCGACCAACGGGCAAGTGCATCCTGTCGACGCGAACGGCGTCCTCCAGCAGGCGCCGGACGGCGTGATCACCGGCTTCGGCACGGCGCCTGGTCCAGGCAAGGTGGAGGCGTGGCTCGTAACGTACTCCGAGCACTATCCGCAGGCCAAGGAACTGGAACACCTGTCGGGCCGTGCGACATTCACTCTCCGCTGACCACAAGGGGGGAAACAGGCTCGACGGCCGTGGGAAGCCGTTCGAGCCACCCGCCCAGGCGAAACCGCCTGGGCGGCGGCGCCGACCACCCGACACCGATCGCGCGACATTCGGCGGTCGAGGTGACCTCCAGGTGGGATCACTGGAGCAACGACGCGACCGCCCGAAACCGGCCACACGCATTCAGCTTGCCAAGGTGACCACCCGGCGAAACCGCACAGGCAGCGGAGCCGACCACACGTTCAGCCGTCGAGGTGGTCTCCGGGGCGAATCGCCTGGACAGCGGCGCCGACACCGATTCCGCCCACACGCATTCGGCCGCCGAGGTTGCCCCCCAGGCGAAACCCGCCTGGCGGCGGGGCCGACCACCCGATACCGGCCACGCTCGCAGGCCGATGAGGTGGGTGGGTTGCGGCGCGATCAGGGGGTGGGTTGGGTGAGAGGGAGGACACCATGTGGGGGAAGGGGCGTTAGCTAGCCGGACCTGGGCCGTTCACTTTGCGTTGGGATAGCTGGGTCAGGGTGAGCGCATGAGTGGTTCGAACTTTTCCCGGCGCAACCTGTTGCGCACCTCGGCGCTCGGCCTGGTGGCCGCGCCCGCGTTGGCGGCGTGTTCGTCCAATGACGGGCCGGGGCTGGTTCGGCAGCGGCCCGCGCTGACGCACGGTGTGGCGGTGGGTGATCCGCGCAGCGACGGTGCGTTGATCTGGGCGCGGGCGGATGGTCCGTCGAAGCTCATCGTCGAGACGTCGTCGAGCGAATCGTTCACCGACGTCAAGCGATTCACTGGGCCGTTGCTCACTCCGGAAAGCGACGGGACAGGGCGGGTGCGGGTCAACGGGTTGCCTGCTGGCCAGCAAGTGCATTACCGGGTGACCTTGGAGGGCGAGAACGGCGCCACCTCCGAACCGATCACCGGTGTGTTCCGCACGGTGCCGACCAGCGCCTCGGACATCAAACTGCAGTGGTCCGGCGATGTTGTCGGTCAAGGTTACGGAATCAACCCGGACCTGGGCGGCATGAAGATCTTCTCGACCATGGCCGCCCGCGACCCGCACCTGTTCCTGCACTCGGGCGACAGCATCTACGCGGACAACCCGGTCAAGGAATCGGTGACGCTGCCGGACGGGCGAATCTGGCGCAACATCGTCTCGGAGGCCAAAAGCGCTCCGGCACAGACACTTCAGCAGTTCCGCGGCAACTACGCCTACAACCTGACCGACCAGAACTACCTCCGTTTCAACACCTCGGTCGCGCAGGTGGTGCAGTGGGACGACCACGAGACGGTCAACAACTGGTATCCGGGCGGCCAGGTCGCCGAGTCCAAGAAGTACACCGAGCGCAGCATGGACACCCTGGCGACGCGCGCCTGGCAGGCCTTCCACGAGTGGATGCCGGTGGAGCCGAAGGAGGCGGTGGACGGCCGCCTCTACCGCAAGATCTCCTACGGTCCGCTGCTCGACGTCTTCGTGCTCGACATGCGGACCTACAAGGACACCAACAACGCCAACAACGGCCCCGATGGCCGCATTTTCGGTGCGGCACAAACGAAGTGGCTGATCGAGGGGCTGCGTGACTCCAAGGCGACCTGGAAGATCGTCGCCAACGATCTACCGCTCGGCCTGGTGGTCAAGGACGGCGAGCAGCCGAACACGACCGCGTTCGAAGGACCGGCCAACAACGATCCTGGCGCACCGTCGGGGCGGGAAACCGAGGTCGCCCAGGTGTTGTCGGCGATCAAGGCGAACAAGGTCGCGAACGTGGTGTGGCTGACCGCCGACGTGCACTACACGGCTGCGCACCACTATGCGCCGGAGCGCGCGGCATTCACCGACTTCGACGAGTTCTGGGAGTTCGTCTCCGGACCGCTCAACGCGGGCGCGTTCGGCCCGAACGAGCTCGACGCGACGTTCGGCCCCGAAGCGATGTTCGTGCACGCCCCGCCGGTGCAGAACAGTTCGCCGCTGGACGCGTTCCAGCATTTCGGCGAGGTGCTGATCGACGGCAAGTCAAGGGAGCTGACGGTCAGTTTGTGTGACGCGGCCGGATCTGTGCTGTTCAGTAAGCGGCTGGCGCCCGCGGCCGGATAGCGCCTACCTGCGCCTCGCGGACGTCCGGCGGCGGCGTCCGCTGAGGCGCGCTCTGTCGGTGGTTCACTCGCTCTCGAGATCGGGTGAGCGCCGCGGGCCGTGCTGTGGTTAGCTTGCGTGCCATGAGCACGCCGCAGTTTGTCTCCGCTGAGGAATATCTACCCCGCGATACAGCGGATGTCGTTCGCACGGTTCGGGATTCACGAGGCCGCACGGAACGCCTTACGGTGCGTGGCGGCGAGCAACTCGACGATGGACTCACGCTGCCCGCCCAGCCGACCGTGGTGTCGCTGCGACGGATGAATCAGGTGCTCGACATCAACCTCGGGCGGCGGACGGTGCGGGTGCAGGCGGGCGCCAAGCTGTCCGATATCGATCGGCGGCTCGGCGCGCACGGGCTCGGCCTGCCGATCGTCGGCGACCATCGCGACATCACTGCCGGCGGTTTCGCCTCCGTCGGCGGAGTGAGTGCGGCGTCGCACAAGTACGGCATGTTCATCGACCAGGTTGTCGATCTGGAGTACGTCGACACCGACGGCCGCATCGGCACCTGTGGGCGCACCCATCACACCGAGCGGTTCCACCGCATCCTCGGCGCGGGCGGGCGTGCAGGCATCATCACCGCGCTCACCCTCGACGTGATCGACATCGACAAGGACCGCACCTGGCTCAACACCAACGCGGACCGGTTCCTCGATTTCGACTCGTTCGTCGAGCACGCGTACGCGGAGATCACCCGGCCGGGTAATGCGGCGTTGCAGGTCGGCCGCTGGGTGGACACCGCGCCGCTGAAGGTCGCGCGGCCGGGTGGCACCGGGCATGTGCAGTTGGGCACGGTGCGGTTCGGCCAGTGGTCGAGCCTGTACCCGACCGAGCCGACCCGTGGACTGCGCGCGCGGCGTGAGGTCGGGTCGCGCGCACGAAAGTCGCTCGGTGTCATCGCTTCCGCGGCGGCCGGGCCCGCGGGCATGCCGTTGCGTAATGCGGCGGCGGGCGCGGTGTTGTTCGCGCCGAAGGTGCAGACCCTGCGCGATGCCGAGTATTTGGCCGATACGGCGCTCAGTTCGTCCGAGCGTGGACCCGCCTACCGGGTGGGTGTTTTCGCGCCGCTGTCGAGCTATACGTCGGTGTTCTACCGCCTCCACGATCTGTTCGCGGGACACCGCGAGCGCACCGGTTGCTTCACCGTCATCTCGGCGATGACCTACGGTGTGCGCTCGCGCTACCTGCGCACGGAATCCGCCGCGCGCGGCCTGTCCCCCGAGGACCACGGGCTGATCACGTTCACCTCGCGCCTGCGTCCCGCGGCGCTGCCTTCGGAACAGTTGCGCGACATCGTTTCCGGGATCGACGAGATCTGCCGCTCGGAGAACGCCCTGCGCTACGAATCCGAGGAGTAAGACCACGCACAACCACCAACCGCACATTTTCTGATCTCGCGCGTAGCGACTTGCCGCGTCAACACGCGTGCAGGTCTCAGAAGGTGTGCGGTTGTCTGCGTTTGAGGGCTGAGCTCGCTGCGGCGGGTGCCCGTCGCGGTTCCTCGGTCGTCTAGGCCATGCGCGCGGCGGTGGTCTTCTCGATCCGGTCCGGCGATCGGGCGGTTGCCGAGACTTTCCTCGGCTCGGGCAGACCTCGGACGGGACGGCGCACGTCAACCTCGCAACGGTGAGCACTGGTCGGGCCAGCGCGCCTGCGCGAGTTGCCGAGACGTTCCTCGGCTCCGGCACCTCGCGCAAACCCCGGACGGGATGGTGGACGTTGTCCTCGCAACGGAGAGCACCGGCTTGCCCGTTGTGCCTGCGCAGCACACGCCGAGCATGGCGTCGGCTACATCGCGGCGCCGGTCTTCGGCCGCGTCCGATGATCTGCACACCGTGCTCGACGAGACCATGGTGCTAGCCCCAGGAGGAAACTCTCACGCTCGCCGTATCTCTCTGGACGGCAAAGATATCGGCTGCCCGGTCGCCGAAGCCGGAGCGCTCGCGAGCCTTGTGGGCGAGCCGATCGATCGGGTGCAGCCGCTCTTCGACATGATCGGCCCGCGGACTTGGCGTTTCGGCGAACTGCCGGAGCAATCCGCAACGGTGAGCATTCTCGGGAACGACCTGATCGCCCTTGTGATCCGGTCCTAGAGTGACGCCGTCGGCCAGGCAGTCATCGCAGAGCAACAGTCACGCTGACGACCGGAGTCGGCGAAACCGCGGTGCGGAAGGCGGGACGGCCCTTAGACTGTCACGCGTCGCACCCGGTCGCTGATCGTTAGCGATACAGGCGATTCGGCACTGTCGGGCGGGTGCCGTGCGTTCGTCCAGCTCATTCGCATGTGAAGGTTGCTGTGCCGATGCTTGAATTTCGCCCTGCCCCTGCCCTGTTCGCGAAGCGCCCCCGCTCTACCGAGGAATCTCTCACCGGTAAGCGGATTCTCATCACCGACGCCTGCTCGGAAATCGGGCGCACCACCGCTGGACTACTAGCCGGACGCGGCGCTCAGGTGCTGTTGGTCGCGCGGCGCAGCGACCAGCTCATCGAGGCGTGCGCGACGATCCGCGCGGATGGCGGTGAAGCACACTGGTGCCGTTGCGATGTCGCCGCGCTCGGCGATGTCGACCAGCTGGTCACGTGGGTACTCAGCGAATACGGCGCGGTCGATGTGCTGATCAACAACGCGGGTCGCCCGCTGCAGCGGTCGGTCACGCAGACACTGCATCGCTTCCGCGACTACCAAACCATGATGGCCGCCAACTACTTCGGCCCGCTGCGTCTCACTCTCGGCCTGCTCCCCGCCATGCTGCGCGCCAGCGCGGGCCACGTCGTCAACGTCGGCCCGTGGAGCGCGAACATCAGCGCCGCACCGAATTTCGCGTCCTACGCGAGCGCACAGGCCGCCTGGATCACCTTCGGCCAGTGCGCCGACGCCGAGCTCGCACCGCACGGTATTCAGGTCTCCAGCGTCCACTACCCGGCCTTCCAGGCCGATATCGACCCCGAGGCACCCCAGGACGAACCGCATGTCCCAGCGGCCGATCAGGCCGCCCACCGAGTCGAAGCCGCCGTCCTCAGCCGCTGCCCCCGCGCCGATCCTCGCTTCAGCCGCACCCTCTACGCCCTCGCCGCCGTCGCCCCCCGCTCGACCGCCCGCCTGATGCACGCCTTCGGCAACTAACGCGCGGCAGACCGCACAGCCCCGCCAGATGCACGCCCTCGACAACCAGCGCGCCCGCCCACTGATGCACGCCGCCAGCAACCAACGCGCGGCAAAACCACACAGCCCGCCAGATGCACGCGCTCGGCAACCAACGCGCGGCAGACCGCACGACCCCGCCCAATGCACGCCCTCAGCAACCAACACGCGCCAAACCACACAGCCCCGCGTAACGCATGCCCTCGACAACCAACGCGCGCCCGCCCACTGATGCACGCCCTCGGCAACTAACGCGCGGCAAAACCACACAGCCCCGCCAGATGCACGCGCTCGGCAACCAACGCGCGGCAGACCGCACGACCCCCTAATGCACGCCCTCAGCAACTGACGCTCTGCAGGACCGCAGCACGCCACGCTCCTCGTCGAGGATTTCCGCGCTGAATCGCGATGCTGGCGGCGGCGCTCTGTCGCGGTACCTCAGCATCATGAGGCATTGAGACACAGCCAATTTCGTGGCAGAGGTGCGTCCTCACTGTGCGCCGCGGCCCGCATATGCCACCAGCACAACGTGTTTCGCGAGCGCACGAAACACCGATGCGCCATCCCGAATTTCGGGTGCAGCCGCGTCGACAGTCCAGCACCCGCCGACCCATGCGGTCAGCACCGTGGCGCCGCTAGTCGCCGCTTGAAGGCCTCGGCGGCCTTTACCTTCCGCATCCCGAGTTTCGAGCGTCGGCCGCGCTGACAGTCCAGCTCTTCCCCTGCCGCGACGACGTCGACCGAACTCCCTAATAGGTTGCGCCGAGCCGCATTTCGACCTGCTCCTCGACAATCTCGTAGCCCAACCGCTGATAGATGCCGTTGCTCGTGGGATTCGATTTATCGGTGAACAGCAGCACCTCGCGATGTCCGGTGTCCAGCGCCACTCGCGACACGTGGTGCGTCACCGCTGCCGCGTAGCCGTGTCCGCGATGTTCCGGCGGGGTGGCCACCAGACCGACCCGCACGATCCCGGCAACGCTACGTGACAGCGACGCGACCGACACCGGCTGTCCATCGACCTCCCACAACCAAATACCGTTGTAGGACAGCCGCTCTCCGACCACATCGAACGACGCCGAGGTGTCTTCCTCCTCGAACACTTTGGTGAAATCCTCCAGCACTCCCCGGTCGGACGGCTGCGCACGCCGGGCCCGCCCGGCCGTCGGGCGCGGCGCAACCAGCTCACCCAATCGGTAGAGAAGTTGGTGGTCAACGATTTCGGATCCGCGCTGCGTTGCCTCGGCAAACGCATGCACCGCACCGACCGGGCCGACGACGTAGTCGACGTCGCGACCGGCGTTGTTCAGTGCCGCGACCAGCTCGGCCGCGTCGGCAGCGGCCAGCCCGAACAGACCCAACGGGTATGGCCGGGTATGGACGATCGCACCGCCGACCTGCCCGCCGCGCGACAAGCAGCCGAACAGCGGCGGGTTCGGATGCCCCGGCACATTGCCTGCGGCAACAGTCGCACTCACGGTCAACGCAACGTTGTGTTCAGCAGGCCGGGACCGCAGAAACCCGCCGGCCGCCCCGAGAAACTGCTCGACATCTTCGGTGAAGCTCCACCCCATGCCGCCCATGCTGCCGAAACCGGGCTCGCCACGCATCCCAATTGTTTGGCGAGTGCCCCACGGCGGCGGATACCGCGTGGCGAGGATCGGCACCCCGAAACGGCAAGAGCCCCTCCCGCATCGGCGGAAGGGGCTCTTGTCAGCTAGCTCAGTGCTTTTCGGGTCCCACGTAGTACTCGAAGACCAACCCGGCGGCGGCGATCAGGATGCAGATCACGCCGAGCCCGATCAACCAGAACTGGAAGAACGCGAAGCCGGTGGCGGTGATGGCGCCGGCCGCGGCCAGCGTGATGGGCCAGAAGCTGCCGGGCGAGAAGAACCCGAGATCACCTGCGCCGTCAACGATTTCGGCGTCTTCGTAGTCCTCGGGACGCAGGTCGAGGCGACGCGCGACGAAGCGGAAGTAAGTGCCGATGATCAGCGACAGGCCCGCAGTCAGCACGATCGCTGTGGTGCCTGCCCATTCCACGCCGGTACGGGACACGCCGGTGAAGTATCCGTAGATCACCGCGGTGATCACGAAGAACAACGTCAGCAGTTCGAAAATCCGCGCTTCGATCTTCATATCAGATCAGTCCCTTACTTTGCCTCGGCCGCGGTCTTGGTCGTGCGCTCGGTGTTGAACGGCCGAGTCGATGTGGCGACCGGCGACTCCCCGATGGACTCCAGCGCTTCGGCGTTGGTCTTGCCCGCCTTGCGCGCGTCCAGGTACTTGGTGAACTTCTCCGGCGAGACCGCGCGGACCTCGAAGTTCATCATCGAGTGGAAGGTGCCGCACATTTCGGCGCAGCGGCCGACGAACGCGCCTTCCTTTTCGATCTTGGTGATCTGGAAGATGTTGTCCGAGTGGTTTTCCTTCGGGTTCGGCATCACGTCGCGCTTGAACAGGAACTCCGGCACCCAGAAGGCGTGCACCACGTCGGCGGCGGCGAGCTGGAACTCGATCACCTTGTTGGTCGGCAACACCAGGACCGGCACCTCGCTGCTGGAGCCGTAGGTCTCGACCGTGTCGTAGTGCAGGTAGGACAGGATGTCGTTCTCCGGCTTGCCGTGCACCGGTCCCGGCTGCGGGTGACCGTCCTTGGTCCGCTCCTTGTACTCCTCCAACTGCTCCTGGTTCGACGCCTCACGAGTGGTGTCGATGCCGTTGAAGGTGTACTTGACGCCGTCCTTGAAATCGACGTTGCGGTAACCGAACTTCCAGTTCCACTGGAAGGCGGTCACGTCGACGGTGACATCAGGGTTGGGGATCTTCTCGTGCACGTAGTTCTGCACGACGACGGTGAAGTAGAACAGCACCGCGATGATGACGAACGGCACCGCCGTGTAGGTCAGCTCGAGCGGCACGTTGTAGCCGGTCTGCCGCGGGAACTCCGGGGAGTCGGCCTTCTTGCGGTGGAAGGCGACGGTCCAGAAGGTCAGGCCCCACACCAGCACGCCCATCAGCAGTGCGGCGATGACCGACCAGGTCCAGAGCTCGCGCATCTTGGTGGCCTGCGGCGTGATGCCCGAAGGCCAGCCGAACCGCAGCCAAACATTGTCGATGGAGCAGCCCGAGACGAGCACCGCGGTGATCCCGAGGGACACCGCCAGCCCGGCCCGCCGAAGGATACGGCCTCGACCCGAGGGTCGTGCCCCGATCACTTCGCTCGCCTTGTGCGCCACGCTCACGCCTTCCTGGTCGCCACACATTCCGACATTTGCACCGCCTGGGCTGCGACCGCCCGGCGATACGTTCTAAGCACATGTCAGGCCGGTCTCCGGTGCGCATGCGCCGCCTGAGAATGGCCTGAGTACTACGCAGCGTAGACCAAACGAGCGCCCTGTTCGTCGTCGGGTCGGATTCGACACTCCGCCGATCGCGCGCCGAGCAGGGTCACCGGCGCGTCCGCTCCGACAGCTCCGGTCAAAAGCCCTGGACAGGGTGCGCGCGAGGCGCGAACCGGGCGTGTGCGGCATACTCGGACACAACATTTCGGCCGCTGTGTTCTCCGCGAGGGCAGGCTCCGGCACGTCCCGGAACGACCGCTCGCGACAGACACCGCCCGCCGCCCCCGCAAGACATGTGGACGCCACGGTTCGGTGGCGCCCCGACCGGAGAAACGAGGTTGCCGACGCCGTGTGTGGACTGCTCGGGTTTCTGACATCTGACGAAGCAGCACCCGACGTGGTGGAGCGGGTGTACGACGCGCTGCACTGCGTCCGGCACCGCGGCCCCGACGAGCGCGGCACCTGGCACGACGATCACATGATCTTCGGCTTCAACCGCCTGTCGATCATCGACATCGAGCATTCCCACCAGCCGCTGCGCTGGGGCCCGCCGGAGAACCGGGAGCGCTATGCGCTGACCTTCAACGGCGAGATCTACAACTACCTGGAGCTGCGCGAGGAACTGGCCGCGGCACACGGCGCCGAGTTCGCCGACGGCTCGATGTTCCTGACCGAGGGTGACGGCGAGGCGGTGGTCGCGTCGTTCCACTACTGGGGTCCCGAGGCGGTGCGCAAGCTGCGCGGCATGTTCGCGTTCGCGATCTGGGACACCGAGACCAACGAGCTGTTCCTGGCCCGCGACCCGTTCGGCATCAAGCCGTTGTTCCTGGCCACCGGGCCCGGCGGGACCGCGTTCGGCAGCGAGAAGAAGAGCCTGCTGGAACTGCTGCCCGCGCTCGGCCTGAGCGACGCGCTGGATCCGCGAGCGCTGGAGCACTACACGGTGCTGCAGTACGTGCCGGAGGCGGAGACGCTGCACAAGGACATCCGGCGGTTGGAATCCGGCAACTACGCGACGGTGCGGCCCGGCGAAGCGCCGAAGACCACCCGGTACTTCCAGCCGCAGTTCAAGGTTCGTCCGTTCGCGCCGGGTTCGGCGGCCGCGCGCTACCGCGAGATCGCCGAGGCGATGGAAGATTCGGTCGCCAAGCACATGCGCGCCGACGTCACCGTCGGCTCGTTCCTGTCCGGCGGCATCGACTCCACCGCGGTGGCGGCACTTGCCATGCGGCACAACCCGAAGCTGATCACCTTCACCAGCTGCTTCGAACGCGAAGGTTATTCGGAGGCCGACGTCGCCGCCGAGACCGCGGCGGCGATCGGCGCCAAGCACGTCATCAAGACCGTCTCCCCCGCCGAGTTCGCCAACGCGATTCCCGAAATCGTTTGGTACCTCGACGATCCGGTCGCCGACCCGGCGCTGGTGCCGCTGTACTTCGTGGCCAAGGAAGCGCGCAAGCACGTGAAGGTCGTGCTGTCCGGTGAGGGCGCCGACGAGCTGTTCGGCGGGTACACGATCTACCGGGAGCCGTTGTCGCTCAAGCCGTTCGAATACCTGCCCGGCGGGCTGCGGCGGCTCGCGGGCAAGCTGTCCGAGCGGATCCCGGACGGCACACGCGGCAAGAGCCTGCTGCACCGTGGCTCGTTGAGCCTGGAGCAGCGCTACTACGGCAACGCGCGCAGCTTCAGCGACGCCCAATTGCGGTCCGTGCTGCGCGAATTCCGGCCCGAATGGACCCATCAGGACGTCACCGCGCCGATCTACGCGCAGTCGCGCGGCTGGGACCCGGTGGCACGCATGCAGCATCTGGACCTCTTCACCTGGTTGCGCGGCGACATCCTGGTCAAGGCCGACAAGATGACCATGGCGAACTCGCTCGAATTGCGGGTGCCGTTCCTGGATTCCGAGGTGCTGAAGGTGGCCGAGGGGCTGCCGTTCGAGCAGAAGATCACCAAGGAAACCACGAAATACGCACTGCGCCAGGCGCTCGAGGGCATCGTGCCGCCGCACGTGCTGCACCGCGCCAAGCTCGGTTTCCCGGTTCCGCTGCGGCATTGGCTGCGCGGCACCGAACTCTACGACTGGGCCCAGCAGCAGATCACCGAATCGCAGACCGATCACCTGCTGAACAAGAAGGCGATCAGCGACATGCTCGTCGCCCATCGCGCAGGCGCCTCCGATCACAGCCGTCGGCTGTGGACCCTGCTGGTGTTCATGGTCTGGCACGGTATTTTCGTCGAGGACCGGATCAAGCCGGAGATCCAGGAGCCGGTCTACCCGGTCTCGCTGTAAGCCTTTCAAGATCAGGAGGCACTGGTGGCGGAGCGCTCTCGCGCGATGCCGCCACCAGTGCCTCCTGATCTTGATGCCCGCCCGTGACCGGCGTGGCTGAGACGAAAGGGTGCCCCTCGGCCGAAAGGTCGAGGGGCACTCTTTGTTCAAGACCGGCTCTCGCGGGAAGTCGAGGGCACTCTATGTTCGGGACCGCCGCTCGCCGGAAGCCGATGGCCACTCTGCGTTCAAGCCCAGCCCTCGTCACAAGCCGAGGCCACTCCGTGCTCGTGCCCAGCCCTCGCCGGAAGCCGATGGCCACTCTGCGTTCAAGATCAAGGGGTACTGGTGCAGGTGCGCTCTCGGGCGATGCCTACACCAGTACCCCATGATCTTGATGCTTGCCCGCGACCGGCCCGGCAGAGACAAACGAGTGCCCCTCGACCGAAAGGTCGAGGGGCACTGTGTGTTCGAGACCGGCGGACGTCGGGCTCTGTGTTCGAGACCGGCCCCACCGGAAGTCGAGGGCACCCCGCGTTCGAGACCGCCCCCACCGAAAGTCGAGGGAACTCTGCGTTCGAGGCCGGCGCTCGGCGGAGGTCAAGGAGCACCCAGTGTTCACGACCGGCCCTCGCCGGAAGCCGAGGAGCACTCTATGTCCAAGACCGGCTCGCCGGAACGAGCTCGGGTACTGACCTCAGAGCAGCGGCTTGATCTCCGCCGCCGCCTCGGCGCCGTACGCACCTGCCAGCCGCTCGAGCGCGGCTTCCTTGTTGAGCGTCCACTCCTGGGTGCCCATCGTCTCCAGCACCAGCACGGCGATGAGGGAACCGAGTTGCGCGGAACGCTCCAGGCTGAGGCCGGCGGTGTGGCCGGTGAGGAAGCCCGCGCGGAACGCGTCGCCGACACCGGTCGGCTCCACCTTCACGGTCTCCGGGACCACGCCGACGGTGATCTCGGTGCCGTCCTTGTCGACGATGTGCACGCCGTGCTCGCTGAGCGTGGTCACTCGAATGCCGACTCGCTGCGCGATCTCGTCCTCGCTGAGGCCGGTCTTCTGCAGCAGCAACGCCCACTCGTACTTGTTGGTGAAAAGGTAAGCGGCGCCGTCGATCAGCTGGATCGCCTGCTCACCGTCGAGCCGGGCCAGCTGTTGGGACGGATCGGCGGCGAACGGGATGCCGAGCTCGCGGCACTGCGCGGTGTGCCGCAGCATCGCGTCTGGGTCGTTGGCGCCGACCAGCACGAGGTCCAGCGAATGCGCTTGCGCGAGTTCGGCAATGGAGATGTCGCGGGCCTCGCTCATCGCACCCGGGTAGAACGAGGCGATCTGCGCCATGTCGTCGTCGGTGGTGCAGACGAAACGGGCGGTGTGCGCCCGCTCGGAGATCAGCACGCCGGAGCAGTCGACACCGTGCGATTCCAGCCACTGGCGGTACTCGGCGAAGTCGGCGCCGACCGCACCGACGAGCAAGGGCGTGCGGTTCAAAAGCCCCATGGCATAAACGATGTTGCCCGCGACACCGCCGCGACGGATCTGCAAATCGTCGACGAGGAAGCTCAGCGACACGTGGTCGAGTTGATCGGCCAGCAGTGCGTCGGCGAACCGTCCAGGAAAACGCATGAGGTGATCGGTGGCAATGGACGCGGAAACGGCGATGGACACGAGGCTGAGCCCTTCAACGGTAGGAGACAGGCGGGTGAAGAACCGGGAAACCAAGTCCCCGCATCACCGTACCAATCTTGGGTCGTCTCTCCGAGAACTACGCAGTCCGGTGTGTGCCAATCGACTTGGCCGCGTGGCCGAAAAACGCGCAACCCCGCGTGATCGACGATCACGCGGGGCGGGCTGTTTACGCGGTTCGCCCGGTTCGGGCCAGTTTCAGTTGAACGAATCGCCGCAGGCGCAGGAGCCGGTGGCGTTCGGGTTGTCGATCGTGAAGCCCTGCTTCTCGATGGTGTCGACGAAGTCGATGGAGGCACCCTGGATGTACGGGGCGCTCATCCGATCGACAGCCAGCTTGACGCCGCTGAATTCGACAACGATGTCGCCGTCGAGCGAGCGGTCGTCGAAGAAGAGCTGGTATCGCAGGCCGGCACATCCGCCGGGCTGCACCGCGATGCGCAGCGCCAGGTCGTCGCGACCCTCCTGGTCCAGCAGCGCCTTCGCCTTGCTGGCGGCAGCATCGGTCAGCACGGCACCGTGAGTTTCGGTGGCGGTCTCGTTCTGCACAGTCATGAACTCTCCTCGAGGAACCTGTCGTCGACCCGTGAACAGCGCACGGGTCGTGTCGGTCAACACCACTCGGCGGGCTGCTATTCCCCATCTTGCCACCACCGGGTCCTGAGCAACACACGCCCACGTGTTCAGCAACCCCAGCGGCCGCCGTCCCCGGCGTGACCTGTCACACCTGCGCGAATCGGACCGCATTTCCTGCCGCGTATGTCATCGAATAGCCTGGTCGGTGTGAAATTGTTCCGTCGCGGCGAGTCCAGCACCACCGACGCGGCCGCCGATCAGACGGCGGTCGTGGACGACAGCTCGGCCGCGGGCTCCACTCGCACGGCGGTTTCCGCCACCGCGGGCAAGGGCCGTCCCACTCCGAAACGTCGTGACGCACAAGGCAAGCGCCGTGGCCCGGTCGCGCCTGCGCCGATGACCCCGAAGGAGGCCCGCGCTCGGCGCAGGGCCGCCCGCGGCAGCAAGGAGGACCGTAAAGCGGCCTCCGCGGAGCGCAAGGCCGCGGCCGCCGATCGCCGGACCCGCATGCTCGCCGGTGAAGACAAGTACCTGCTGCCGCGCGATCAGGGACCGGTGCGCGCGTTCGTCCGCGACATCGTCGATGCCCGGCGCAACCTGGTCGGCCTGTTCATGCCGATGGCGCTGGTGCTGATCTTGTCGATGTTCGTCGCGCCTGCGCTGCAGACGATCGTCACGCTGGCGATGCTGGTGATGATGGCCTTCATGATCATCGAGGGTTTCGTGCTCGGGCGGATCGTGAACAACCGGGTCAGGGAGCGCTTCCCGGACAGCATCGACACCGGCTACAAGATCGGCTGGTATGCGTTCGTGCGCGCTTCGCAGATCCGCAAGATGCGGGCGCCGAAGCCGCGTATCGGGCCTGGCACTGCCGTCTAGCCCCGTACACGAGTGCGGCCCGGCTCGGGATCCGAGCCGGGCCGCTTCTGTAGGCGGACACATGAGGGATTAGTGGTGAGCGCCGCGGGCGACCATCGCCGTCAGCTCGGCCTGCATGCGCTCGGCGTCGCGGTCGGTGATGGACGGGGTCGATGCTGCGCTGGAGAAGCTCTGCACGAGGATCGCAAAGCCGACGATGACTGCCAGGGTGAGTGCAAAAGTAATCATGGCAGTAATTTTGCGCCCAATGAGTTCCCGCCGAAAGTGGCGGTACTGCCACCCTTCGTAAAGATTCGGCCAGTACACTGGTTGCATGCTGTCCAAGGTTGCGGTGGTGCTGTCCGATCGCATGGCGATGTTCGAATTCGGGGTCATCTGCGAGGTGTTCGGCATGGACCGAACCGCCGACGGCCTGCCAGCCTTCGACTTCAAGGTCTGCGGGGCCGAACCAGGAAAGCCGTTGCGGTCCACCGCCCCCGGTGTCTCCGTCACCCCCGACTACGGCCTCGAAGAGCTGGTGAAGGCCGACCTGATCGCCATTCCCGCCGCCAACGCGAAGCACGGATTCGACCCGCGCGTCGTCGACGCCATCCGGGACGCCGCAGCGGCAGGCGCCATCGTCCTCACGGTGTGCTCGGGTGCGTTCATGGCCGGCGCGGCCGGACTGCTCGACGGGCGCAAATGCACCACGCACTGGGGCCACGTGGACGAGCTCGCTGCGTTGTACCCCAATGCGACCGTCGACCCCGACGTGCTGTTCGTCGACGAAGGCAACCTGATCACCAGCGCAGGCACCGCAGCAGGCATCGACGCGTGCCTGCACCTGGTCCGCCGCGAACTCGGCAGCGCCGTCGCCAACGCGATCGCCCGCCGCATGGTCGTGCCGCCCCAACGTGACGGCGGCCAACGGCAATTCATCGAACGCCCCGTCGCCACCTGCACCTCCGACAGCCTCGTCTCGACACTCGAGTGGATGAACGACAACCTCGACCTCCCGCACACCATCGAGGAACTCGCCGCCCGCTCCACCATGTCCACCCGCACCTTCGCCCGCCGTTTCGCCGCCGAAACCGGGACAACCCCGGTGAAGTGGCTGACCAACCAGCGGGTCCTGCTCACCAAACAACTGCTCGAAGAAACCGACCTCGGCCTCGAACAAATCGCCACCCGAGCAGGTTTCGGCTCCGGCGCCCTCCTCCGCCACCACTTCCAACGCCTCGTCGGCATCGCCCCCACCGAATACCGCCGCCGCTTCGGCCCCTGCGAACCCGTAGAAACCTCCGCCTGAATCCCATTCTCGCGCAACCGAATCAAGTCACCTCCCACCCCAACCCCAAGCACTCTCCTGGTTGAGTTGCCCGGCGCGGCTAGCTCCCCTGCCACGGCCAACTTCCCAGACCCAGGCGACTTCCCAAGCACGGCCGACTCCCCTGGAGCAGCCAACTCCCCTGGCACGGTTGATTCTTGGGCACAGGCGACTCCCCTGGGCGCGGTCAACTCCCCCGGCGCGGCGGCCGACTCCTCGAATACGGACAACTCATTGGAGTGTGGTGGCTCTGTCCAGCTGAATCAGGGAGCTGCGATGCACCGACCCCGGGTTCACCGGGAGCGGCTGGCCCCCTGGCGCGCCTGGCTCCGCAAGCGCGGCCAGCTCCTCGGGCACAGGCCACTCCAAGGGCACGGCCAACTCCCCAAGCGCGGCCAACTTCTCGTACACGGACAACTCATGGGTGTGGTGGCTCTGTCCAGCTGAATCAGGGAGCTGCGAACTGGACCGACTCGGGGTTCGCCTGGCGTGGGCAGGTGTTGGCGGTTGATAGCGTGCTGACGTGCCGCACAGTGTTCCGTCCTCCGAACCGCGCCGGATCCTCGTCCTCGGCGGGGCGCGATCGGGCAAGTCGGCTTACGCCGAAGAGTTGGCGGCGGCGGCCGGTCCGGTGCGCTACCTTGCAACCTCGATCCCCGACCCTGCGGATCACGACTTCGCCGAACGCATCGCTAAACACCGCGATCGCAGGCCCCCCGACTGGGACGTGATCGAAAGCGCCGATCCGGCAGCAATACTCAGCACTGCGCCATCCGACGGCACTACTCTCATCGACGACATCGGCACCTGGCTCACCGCCCGCATCGACGCACTCGACGCCTGGGATTCCCCTCGCGGCACCGTCACCCCCGCCGCCGACGCCCTCGTCACCGCAGTCGCCGCCTACCCCAACCGCCTGATCATCGTCACCCCCGAAGTCGGCATGGGCATCATCCCCGCCACCCGCTCCGGCCGCCTCTTCCGCGACGAAATCGGCACCCTCAACCAACGCCTAGCCCAAGCCTGCGACCACGCCGTCCTCGTAGTAGCCGGCCTCCCCCTCCCCCTCAAATAGCCCTTGCGGGGCGCGCACCCAATCCGCGCAGACCACGAGTGGCACATGGCTGCGGCAAAGTGCGAGAAGACCTCTCCACCATGTACCACTCGTCGCCACGCCGAGGCCCGAAGAGACCACGCCAGCCAGTCCACTCGCGCCGGTGGCTGAGTCGGAGCAGCCGCACACGCGCGGCACGAGCCAGCTCACCCGCAGCGGCGGCCGAGTCGAAGCGACCCCACGAGCCAAGCCACTCGCGGCGGCAGCCGAGTCGAGACAACCCCACGAGTGCGCGGCACGCGGCACGCGCGAAACTCCTTCGCGCGCGGCCGAAGAAGCCACAGCGGCGCAGACCACGAGTGGCACATGGCTGCGGCAAACACCGAGAAGACCCCTCCACCATGTACCACTCGTCGCCAGGGCGAGGCGCGACGAGGTCGCGCGAGCCAGTTCGCTCGTGCCGGTGACGGAGTCGAAGCAGCCGCGCGCGCGGCGCGAGCCAGCTCAGCCGCGGCAGCGGCCGAGTCGGCGCGACTGCCCGGCGCGCAGCGGACTCGGCACGACCACACACCGCCCCGCGGATTCGGCGCGACCGTACGGCGCGCGGCGGATTGCGACCGGCGGGTGCGGCTGCAGTTTCGCGAATGGCGCGGGCGCTGGGGCTTGGTGTGTGGCGGTTGGGGCGGCTCGTGGGAGTGCGGGGTCGGGCGGGCTGATAGTTGTTCGGGGAGCGGGAAACGCGCGGGTTGTCGGGGTGGGGGCGGGTGGTGTGCGCGGGGGTGGGTGGGGCGGGCAAGATTGGGCGGTGAGGCGGTGGTGGTGTGCCGCTCCGGATGGGAAGGGTGGACAGTGACGCACGAATTCGGGGTGGTTGACGCTCCTGACGCGGCAGTCCGGGCGGCCGCCGAGGCGCGCCAGGCGCAGCTGACGAAACCCGGTGGGGCACTCGGACGGCTCGAGGAACTCGGGAACTGGGTGGCGGCCTGTCAGGGCGCGTGCCCGCCCAAGCAGTTCGAGCGGGCCAGGGTTGTGGTGTTCGCCGGAGACCACGGCGTTGCGCGGCATGGGGTTTCGGCGTACCCGAGCGAAGTGACCGCGCAGATGGTCGCGAACTTCCTCGGCGGTGGCGCCGCCGTGAACGCCCTCGCTGCCGTCGCAGGCGCCACGGTGCGGGTCGCCGACATTTCCGTCGACGCCGACACCGATCCGGTGGTCGCCAAGCACAAGGTGCGTCGCTCCAGCGGGTCCATCGACCGCGAGGACGCGCTCACCGCCGACGAGGTGCAGGCCGCGTTCGCTGCGGGCAAGGCGATCGCCGACGAAGAGATCGATGCGGGCGCCGACCTGCTGGTCGCGGGCGACATGGGCATCGGCAACACCACCCCCGCCACGACACTCATCGCGACCCTCACCGACACCGAACCTGTTGTCGCCGTTGGCCGCGGCACCGGCGTCGACGATGCGGGCTGGGCGCGCAAGGTCGCCGCGATCCGCGACGCCATGCGCCGCGCCCGCCCAGTCGTCAAGGACCCGGTCGAGCTGTTGCGGGTCGCCGCGGGCGCCGACTTCGCCGCCATGGCCGCGTTCCTCGCGCAGGCGGCCGCCCGCCGCACCCCGGTCATCCTCGACGGAGTCGTCGTCACCGCCGCCGCTTTGGTCGCGGAAGATCTCGCTCCCGGCGCCTCCGCGTGGTGGCTCGCCGGCCACCGCTCCACCGAGCCCGCCCACAACCTGGCGTTGCAACGCCTGCGCCTCGACCCAGTCATCGATCTCGGCATGCGCCTCGGCGAAGGATCCGGCGCGCTGACCGCCCTGCCCATCCTCCGTGCTGCCGTCGCCACCCTCGCCGACATGTCCACCTTCGCCGAGGCAGGCGTCAGCACGGCCGAGCTCGCGACCGAATCCGAAACTCCCCCACTGGATCTCCGGAAATGACCAACCGGTCCCCCCGACCGACCACGCCGCTGGTGCATAAACCGGAGCGTGCCGATCGAGTCGCGGCCAGCCGGGAACCCGAACGCACCAACCGGAACACAGCCGGGCACGAACCCGAACGCACCAACCGGAACACAGCCGAGCACGAACCCAAACGCACCAACCGGAACACAGCCGAGCACGAACCCAAACGCACCAACCGGAACACAGCCGGGCACGAACCCAAACGCACCAACCGGAACACAGCTGAGCACGAACCCGAACGCACCAACCGGAACACGGCCGAGCGGGAACCGGAACGCGGTGACCGGCACGCGGCAGCACTGGGCGCGCGGCGATGAATGGGGTGCGGTTGGCGGTGTCGTGGCTGACGGTTTTGCCGGTGCGGGGGCCGGAGCGGGTGGATCGGGGGGTGGCGGGGACGGCAATCACGGTGGCGCCGTTGGTGGGTGGGCTGCTCGGGGTGGGAGCGGCCGGGTTGCTGTGGGTGTTGGTGTGGGTTGGGGCGAGTTCGGAGCTCGCAGCGATACTTGTGGTCGGGGCGTTGGCGTTGATCACTCGGGGCATGCATCTTGACGGGCTCGCCGACACGATGGACGGTCTCGGCAGCTACGGTCCGCCGGAGCGAGCACGGCAGATCATGAAAAGTGGTGGCGCCGGGCCGTTCGGCGTCGCCGCCATCGTGTTCGCCGTAGGCGTCCAAGCGTTTTCGTTTGCCGCGCTGGCCGAGTCAGCGCAATGGTTCGCCGTCGGCCTTGCGGTCATGGTCGGCCGCGTCGCAGTGGTGCTGGCTTGTCGCAAGGGAATCGCCGCCGCCCCGGACACCAGCTTCGGCGCACTCGTCGCAGACACTCAACCCACTGTCACCGCCGCGGCATGGTCGGTCCTCGTCCTCGCTGCCGCCGTCTTCGCCACTCCGGACCACCGCTGGCTCGGCCCCGCCGCCGTCCTCCTGGCCCTCGCCGTCTCCACCCTCCTCGCCCACCACTGCCGTCGCCGCTTCGACGGCCTCACCGGCGACACCCTCGGCGCAACCATCGAGCTCTCCGTCGCCCTCACCGCGGCCACCCTGTCCCTCTCCTTCTGACACCGGACTCAGTCACCACCATGTCCCACTCGCGACACCCACCCGTCCAGAATTGGACGCCCACTCCCGGGGCGAATCGCCGAGTGGGAACTGATGGCGGTGGTCTCTCGCTTGGGATGCCGCCACCAGTTCCCACTGATCATCGGTCCAATCTGTGTCCCGGCCCGCGATCGTCCAAGGGGTGCGGGTGGGACTGATGGGAGGAATTGCTGCGGCGGCGCGCACGGCGTCTGGGTCGGGCAATAAGGTGTGCGGTATGTCTTCTGAGCGCCTGTATTTTCGCCAGCTGCTGTCGGGGCGGGACTACGCCGTCGGCGATCCGATTGCGACGCAGATGCGCAATTTCGCGTACCTGATCGGCGATCGGGACACCGGTGAATGCGTGGTCGTCGACCCGGCGTACGCGGCGAGCGATCTGGTCGATATCGCCGAGGGCGACGGGCTGCGGCTGACCGGGGTACTCGCCACCCATCACCACCCGGACCACGTGGGTGGCACGATGCTCGGGTTCACGCTGGGCGGCGTGCGTGAGATGCTCGAAAAGACAAGCGTCCCAGTGCATGTCAACGCGCAGGAGCTGTCCTGGGTGGCCAATGTCACCGGCATCGCCGAGAGCGAACTCACCGGCCATCAGCACGGCGACAAGGTCAGTGTCGGCGCCTTCGATATCGAACTGCTGCACACACCGGGCCACACGCCGGGCAGTCAGTGTTTCCTGTTCGATGATCGGCTCATCGCGGGCGACACCCTGTTCGTCGACGGCTGCGGCCGCACCGACTTTCCCGGCGGCGATTCCG
Source organism: Nocardia sp. NPDC049149 (assembly GCF_043197455.1). Classification (NCBI taxonomy): domain Bacteria; kingdom Bacillati; phylum Actinomycetota; class Actinomycetes; order Mycobacteriales; family Nocardiaceae; genus Nocardia; species Nocardia sp. NPDC049149. The sequence goes on along the minus strand of NZ_JBICTD010000016.1, from coordinate 24,760 downwards.
ACGAAATGTTCCGCAGCCTGCGCTATTTGGCGGGTTTGCCCGGTGATCCAGTCGTCTACCCCGGCCACTGGTATTCGGACGAACCGCACGCCCCGCTCTCGACTGTCCGGGACAAGAACTACGTGCTGCGTCCCCAAACCCTCGAGCAATGGCACATGTTCATGCCGAGCTGAGCGACGGTGGCGGTCGAAACGACCGCCACCGGTGTGTCACTCGTCGAACTACATGCCGCGCATCCACCCGTGGATGTCGGCGAAGGTGCCGCGCTGAATACCGGTGAGGGTGTCGCGCAGCGCCATGGTGACCTCGCCTGGCTCGCCGCCGCCGATGGTGAATTCACCCTCGCCCGTGCGGACCCAGCCGACGGGGGTGATCACCGCGGCGGTGCCGCACCCGAAAACCTCGGTGATTTCGCCGGATTCGGCACCCTTGCGCCATTCCTCGACCGAAACCTTGCGCTCTTCGACCGGGAAACCGGAGTCGGCGGCGAGGGTGAGCAGCGAGTCGCGGGTGATGCCGGGCAGCAGGGCACCGGACAGTTCCGGGGTGACCAGCCGTGCCTCGGAGCCGGAGCCGAAGACGAAGAACAGGTTGTTGGTGCCCATCTCCTCGACGTAGCGGCGCTCGCACGCATCCAGCCAGACCACCTGGTCGCAGCCCTTTTCGCTGGCCTCCGCCTGCGCGAGCAGTGAGGCGGCGTAGTTGCCTGCGACCTTGGCCTCGCCGGTGCCGCCGGGAGCGGCACGCACGTAATCGGTCGACAGCCACACCCGCACCGGCTTCACGCCGCGCGGGAAGTAGGCGCCCGCTGGGGAAGCCATCAGCAGGTACTTGTAGCCGGACGCGGGCTTCACGCCGAGGCCCGCCTCGGTGGCGAACATGAAGGGACGCAGGTACAGCGAGTCTTCGCCGCCTGCCGCGGGCACCCAGTCGCGGTCGACGTCGAGGAGCTGACGCACGGATTCGATGAACAGTTCTTCCGGCAGTTCGGCCATCGCCATCCGCTTGGCCGACCTGGCGAACCGGGCGGCGTTCGCGTCGATGCGGAAGCAGGAGATGCTGCCGTCGCTCTGCCGGTACGCCTTCAGTCCTTCGAAGATGGCTTGGCCGTAGTGGAAGACCATCGTCGCGGGGTCGAGCGCGAGCGGGCCGTAGGGCTCGACGCGCGCGTTGGACCATTCGCCGTCGGCGTAGTCGATCGACACCATGTGGTCGGTGAAGAACCGCCCGAAGCCGGGCGCCGCCAGTACCTCTTGTCGCCGCTGCGCCGGGGCGGGCGCGGGATGCGGGACACGGGCAAACTGTGCAGCAACGGTCATGCAGGTGATCCTATCCGGGCCGGTTTCATGGTTTGCGCCCGATTGCCCACCTCACCGCAAAAGTTCACGCCAGCACCGCCACTCGCGCACCAGATTGCACTCTGGGCACTAAATCACCGCAGGAAACCACACCGCCCGGTTCGCATCCTGCGCACTCTCCCCACGAACACCCTGCGACACGCCGAGGAGCGAAACGCCGACGCCCGCCCGGGGTCCCGCGCCATGCCGTCATGGATTACGAAAGGCCGGCGCCCGATATGTCCGGCCCCGGAACATCTCGAACCAACAGCCCGGGCACTAACCACACCCTGCACCGGCAACAGCGGCCAGTCGCCACGTCCGCGCGGGTCATCCTGAGTCGCTTCCGCCGGACCCTCGGCGCACCACATGCCTTCCGCCGCCCGCCGGGTCGTCGCCGAATGTGGGTGGATCGCCGCGTGGTGATCCCCCCACAGGCGGTGCACCCGCGGCACACGCACCGCTCGAGCAACTACTACGAATCGGCCCCAAAGCGACCGTGGAACGCGGGCGGTAGCGGCACGCACCAGTTCGAGTGGCTACTTGGCGGCGGCCTCGACGACGACCGGGCAGATCACCGTGGAACACAGCCGATACCGGTGCGCGCACCTTGGGACGCGCACCGGTCGGTGACTACTTGGTGTTGGTTTCGACGAATGGTGGGCGGATCACCTTGCAGCGGAGGCGACGTCCGCGCACGTCGACCTCGACCTCGGTGCCAGGCTCGAGGCCCGCTTCGGTGTCGAGGAGGGCGAGGGCGATGCCGATCTTGAGGGTGGGCGAGAAAGTGCCCGAGGTGGTTTCGCCGACCGGGGCACCGTCGTGCAGGACGGTCTGGCCCGGACGCAGCACGCCGCGGTCGAGGGCTTCCAGGCCGAGCAGGGTGCGGCGCGGGCCAGCCGCCTTCTCCTGCTCGAGCGCCTCCTTGCCCCAGAACGCCGCCTTCTTCCAGCCGACCGCCCAGCCGGTGCGCGCCTGCACCGGGGAGATCTCCAGCGACAGCTCGTGGCCGTGCAGCGGGTATCCCATTTCGGTGCGCAGGGTGTCGCGGGCGCCGAGGCCTGCGGCTTGGCCGTCGGCGGCCTGCACCTGAGCGACGAGCGCGCGGAACAGCGCCTCGGCGTCGGCCCAGCGCGGCAGCAGTTCGTAGCCGTGCTCGCCGGTGTAGCCGGTGCGACAGACGCGCACCGGCCGCCCGTCCCATTCGGCGTCGGCGTAGGCCATGTACTCCATCTCGGTGGGCAGGCCGAGCGCGGCGAGCACCTCGGTCGAGCGCGGTCCCTGCACCGCGAACACGCCGTACTCCCGGTGCTCGTCGGTCACCGTGATGCCTTCGGGCGCCACCTTCTGCAGCTCGGCGACCACGGCCGCGGTGTTCGCGGCGTTGGGCACCAGGAAGATCTCGTCGTCGCTCACGTAGTAGGCGATGAGGTCGTCGATCACGCCACCGTCGGGCGCGCAGCACAGCGTGTACTGCGCCTTGCCCGGCCGGATCCGCCCGAGGTCGTTGGTGAGCGCGGAGTTCACGAATTCCGCCGCGCCCGCACCACGCACCGTCGCCTTGCCGAGGTGGCTCACGTCGAAGAGTCCGACGGTGGTGCGGACCGACTGATGTTCGGCCACCGTCCCCGCATAGGAGACGGGCATTTCCCATCCGCCGAACGGAGCGAAAGTCGCCCCCAGCTCGACGTGTACACCGTGAATTGGGCCTTGCAGCAGGTTCGAGTCGGTCACCCGGCGAAGCTTATCCGCCGCTCGCAAATCATGGGACCACTCCCACGCCGCCCGCCCGTCGAGCCCCGCCGACTCACCGTTTCACGATCGAGTGGGAACTGGTGGCGGAGGCCTCGACGAACGCCGCCACCAGTTCCCACTCGGGACAGCATCAGCCGCGGAACCACATGGGGCGCAGGGTCGGTCCGCCCTCCGGCAACTCGTGCAGGGTGCCGGTGTGCGCGAAACCCATTCGGGTGTAGAGGCGTGCGGAACGTTCGGTGCTTGCTTCGAGGTAGGCGGGCACTCCCGCCGAGGAGGCCGCTTTCGTGCGATCGGCGAGGATCGCGCCGCCTGCACCCTTGCCGCGGTGCTCCGGCACCGTGACGATGACCTGCAGGTACCGGTGCGGGAACTCGCGCGGATGCGAGCGCGCCAGCAGGTCGGTCACCACCGAGACCCGCTGCAGCGGACGCACATCCGGCGAGCCTGCGGCAACCGCACGCGCCTCGACGGCCTCATGCTCGAACCGCGCCACCGACTCCACGTGCTGCCAGATCGACACCGCCCAGATCTCCGACTCGGTACCCGCGAGCCAGATCTCGTCGTCGCGCAGCGCCCGGTCGATGAGGGTCGGCACATAGTCCCCGCTGAACTGTTCGAACGGATATCCCTCCAGCACCCAGGCCGTGACCGCCTCGTCGGGGCTGGCGATGCCGAACGCCTCGATGACCGCGTCCCGATCCTGCGTCATCGCCTGCCGAACCGTGATCTCCATCGCCTGTCCCTTTCACTCGTGAACACTGTGTGCTCTCGCCAAGGTAGGCAGCTCAGTGCGGTGTTGCTAGCATTTCGTCACAGCTGTTCGTGTGTCGAAATGGAGGCCGCATGGCCTGCGAAATCTGCGCCGCCGCCCTCGCGCAACCGGCACGCGGCCGCAAACGCCGCTATTGCTCGCGCGCCTGCCAGGCCCGCGCCTACCGAGCCCGCCGCGACGCGGTGGCCGCGCGACCACGCACCGCCCGCCCGACCCGGCTGACCACGGTCGGCATCTTGCGGGCCGCCGTCGTCCTGGCCGATCGCGACGGCATCGACGGCCTGTCCATGCGCCGCATCGCCAGCGAACTCGGCGCGGCAACCGCGGGCCTGTACCGCCACTTCCCCGACCGCGAGGCGCTGCTGGCAGGCATGGCCGAGCTCGTACTCGCCGAAATCCGCCCGCCCACAGCGGACCTCACCGACTGGCGAGCCAGGCTCAGCTACGAGGCGCACGAGGAATGGCAGCTGTACCAACGCCACCCGTGGATGCTGCCGATCCTCGCGCGCACTCGTCCGCCGCTGGGTCCCGCGCTCTTGGACATCCTCGAACGGTCCTTCGCCGCGCTCGACCACCGCGGTATGAACCGCGAGGCGATGCTCGCGATCTACCTGTCGTTCTCCGGCCTGGTGCAGGGCCTCGCGCTGCTGACGAGTTCGGAACGCGCCGAACGGCTACACACCATCGAGCCGACAGAGCTACCCGACGAACTCCCCGAGCTGCTCGACCCGACCATCCGCCCCGTGCTGCACCGGCTGTTCTCCGACGGCCCGCCCGGCCCCGACCTGGACTTGGACCGAATCCTCGACGACGGGCTCGCGCTGCTCCTCGACGGCATCTCGATCAGACTGCCCAGTAGCCTGAGCCAATGACCGCTGTTGCAGATCGCCCATTAGGACCGGAACTCGCCCGCACCCAGACCATCAGCGCGGACACCGACGTGCTCGTCCTCGGGTTGACCTCTTCCGAGAACGGCCCCGCCATCGTGCCCGAGGACCTGTTCGGGGATGTGCTCACTGCCGAGGTCCGTGCCGAACTGCTCGATCAGCTCGGCGCGGTCGGCGCGAAGGGCAAGGCCGAGGAGTTGACCAGGGTGCCTGCTCCGGCCGGGCTCGCGGGCGTGACGAGTGTGCTCGCGGTCGGCCTCGGCGCGGCCGAGAAGATCGACGCCGAGCAGATCCGCCGTTCCGCGGGCGTGGCGGCCCGCACGCTGTCGGGCACCGAACTGGTGGTGACCACGTTGTCCGGCCTCGACCTCGGCCCGGCCGCGGAGGGCTTCTACCTCGGCGCCTACACGTTCACCCCGTTCAAGTCGGACAAGTCCGCGCCGAAGCCGGACGAGCGCCCCGTGGCCAGGGTCGAATTCCTGGTCCCCGAGCCCGATTTCGGCGACGAGGCGCTGACCAAGGCGCAGCTGACCGCCGAAGCCGTCGCCACCGCACGGGATTTCGTCAACACCCCGCCGAGCCACCTCTACCCCGCCGAATTCGCCGCCCGCGCACAGCAGTTGGCGGAGGCGGCCGGACTGCAGGTCGAGGTGCTCGACGAACATGCATTGGAGGCAGGCGGTTACGGCGGCGTGCTCGGCGTCGGCAAGGGTTCGTCGCGGCAGCCGCGGCTGGTCCGGATCACCTACGCGGGCGGGCCGAAGAAGGTCGCGCTGGTCGGCAAGGGCATCACCTTCGACACCGGCGGCATCTCCATCAAGCCCGCGCAGAACATGGAGAACATGACCTCGGACATGGCGGGCGCCGCGGCGGTCGTCGCGACCACGCTGCTCGCCGCGCGGCTCGGCCTGCCGGTCACCGTGACCGCGACCGTGCCGATGGCGGAGAACATGCCGTCGGCCACCGCGCAGCGCCCCGGTGACGTGCTCACCCAGTACGGCGGCATCACCGTCGAGGTGATCAACACCGACGCCGAGGGCAGGCTGATCCTGGCTGACGCGATCGTGCGGGCCAGCGAGGACGAGCCCGACTACCTCATCGACGTGGCGACTCTGACCGGCGCCCAGATGGTGGCGCTCGGCACCCGCACCCCTGGCGTGATGGGCACCGACGAGTTCCGCGACCGGGTCGCCGCGATCTCCCGCGAGGTCGGCGAGAACGGCTGGGCGATGCCGCTGCCCGCCGAGTTGCGCGCGGACATCAACTCGAAGATCGCCGATCTGGCCAACGTCGCACCGCACCGCTGGGGTGGCATGCTCTCGGCCGGGCTGTTCCTGAAGGAGTTCGTCCCGGAGGGCGTGCAGTGGGCCCATCTCGACGTCGCGGGTCCGGCGTACAACACCGGCGGCCCGTTCGGTTACATCGGCAAGGGCGGCACCGGTGTCCCGGTGCGCACCCTCATCGCTGTCATCGAGGACATCGCCGCGGAGTGAATGCCGATGTGCCGCCTCGGCTTCCCACCCGAGGCGGCACATCCGAAATCTAAAGCTCGCGTAAATCTTCCTCGAACGCCCGCTGGCGCTCGATCCGTTTACGTGCGTCGTAATCGCGCATCCGTTGTGGATATCCGGTCCGACCGACGTCGTAGACCGGGATCCGCAAATCCTTGGCAAGCCGCTGCGCTCCGCGCTCGCCGACGATCCGTCTCGTCCATTCACCGTCGGCGGCGATCAACACGACAGTGACATCTGTCACAGTAGTTTTCGGCTCGATATAGCCTTCGACGCCCACATGGCTGCGCACCCACTCGGCGAGATAGCGGGCATCGCCGCCATCTCCAGAACCCGTGCGTATCGCGCTAGCACCCCGGGTCGCGCCGCTTCGGAAACGATCCAGCAAACCCAACGACGCGCACCTCCTTTCCCACACCGGAGCGTCCCACACGCCGGTCCTCCCATCTTGCCAGCTCCAGGGAGTTCGCTGCCCTGTGCTACACGCCGGACGGCCAAGTGCAAGGATGGTTCGCGGTACAAGAACCACAAGATCTCTGGTGCCACGCACAATGATCGGTGGCTTCGGGACCTACGCCGCAACCGCGACGCGGGTCCGCCGAGAGATCAACTGTTGTAGAACCCCGTCGAGCAGTCAGAGGAGTCAGAGGACATGGCCTTCTCCGTCCAGATGCCAGCTCTTGGTGAGAGCGTCACCGAGGGAACGGTCACCCGGTGGCTGAAGCAGGAAGGAGACACGGTCGAGGTCGACGAGCCGCTGCTCGAGGTCTCCACCGACAAGGTCGACACCGAAATCCCGTCCCCCGTGGCGGGTGTGCTGTCGAAAATCGTCGCCCAAGAAGATGATGTGGTCGAGGTCGGTGGCGAGCTCGGCGTGATCGGTGATGCCGGTGAGGCGCCCGCCTCGAACTCGGCTCCCGCCCCCGCAGCCGCCGCGCCCGCGCAGGAAGCACCCGCCGAGGAAGCTCCCGCCGCAGAGCCGGAACCCGTCCAGGAAGCAGCCCCTGCACCGGCGCCCGCCGCCGCAGCCGCGCCCGCGTCGTCGGGTGAAGGCACACCGGTGAAGATGCCCGAGCTCGGCGAGTCGGTCACCGAGGGCACCGTGACCCGCTGGCTCAAGGCCGTCGGTGACGACGTCGCCGTCGACGAGCCGCTGCTCGAGGTCTCCACCGACAAGGTCGACACCGAAATCCCGTCGCCGGTGGCAGGCACCCTGCTGGAGATCACCGCGCAGGAAGACGATGTCGTCGCTGTGGGTGGACAGCTCGGCGTGATCGGCAGCGGTTCCCCCGCGGCCGCCGCACCGGCGCCCAAGGCACCGGCCCCCGCCCCCGCGCCTGCGCCGAAGCCCGAACCTGCACCCGCCCCCAAGCCTGCGGCCGCCGCACCGGCTCCGAAGGCTCCTGCCCCGGCTCCCGCGCCTGCCCCGGCACCGGCCAAGGCACCCGCCGCCACCGCCACCGAGCCGGACACCTCCGGCAACGGCGCGACCCCGTACGTCACCCCGCTGGTGCGCAAGCTGGCCGACGAGAACGGCGTCGATCTGTCCGCGCTCACCGGTTCCGGTGTCGGCGGACGCATCCGCAAGCAGGACGTGCTCGCCGCCGCGGAAGCCAAGAAGGCGCCTGCCCCGGCCGCCGCTGCACCGGCCGCTCCCGCGGCCAAGGCGCCCGCCGCCCGGGCGGCCGCCACCCCGCAGCTTGCACACCTGCGCGGCACCGTGCAGAAGGCGAACCGCATCCGCCAGATCACCGCGACCAAGACCCTGGAATCGCTGCGCACCACCGCACAGCTGACCCAGGTGCACGAGGCCGACGTCACCAAGATCGCGGCGCTGCGCAGCCAGGCCAAGGCGGCCTACAAGGAGCGCGAGGGCGTCAACCTGACGTTCCTGCCGTTCTTCGCCAAGGCCGTCGTCGAGGCGCTCGGCGTGCACCCGAACATCAACGCCTCCTACGACGACACCACCAAGGAGGTCACCTACCACGCGGCGGTGCACCTCGGCATCGCGGTGGACACCGAGCAGGGCCTGCTGTCCCCGATCATCCACAACGCGAGCGACCTGTCGCTGGCCGGCCTGGCGCGCGCCATCGCCGACATCGCCAATCGCGCGCGCAACGGCGGTCTCAAGCCCGACGAGCTGTCCGGTGGCACCTTCACCATCACCAACATCGGCAGCCAGGGCGCGCTGTTCGACACCCCGATCCTGGTTCCGCCGCAGGCGGCCATGCTCGGCACCGGCGCGATCGTCAAGCGCCCCGTGGTGGTCAAGGACGAGACGGGCAACGAGTCCATCGGCGTTCGCTCGATGTGCTACCTGCCGCTCACCTACGACCACCGCCTCATCGACGGCGCCGACGCTGGTCGCTTCCTGACCACCATCCGGCACCGGCTCGAGGAAGCGGCGTTCGAGGCGGACCTCGGCCTGTAATGACCTGGCGCGCATGAAGGTCGTGATCGCAGGCTCGTCCGGATTGATCGGGACGGCGCTCGTCGCGGCACTGCGCCGCGACGGGCACGAAGTCGCCCGCCTGGTACGCAGGCGGGCGGCGGGCCCGGACGAGTACACCTGGGATCCGGTCCGTGCCGATCTGGACAAGCGGGCGCTGCGCGGTGCCGACGCGGTGGTCAACCTGTGCGGCGCCACCATCGGGCGGCGGCGCTGGAACGGCAGCTTCAAGCAGGAGTTACGCGACAGCCGGATCACCCCGACCGACGTGCTGGCGAGCGCCGTCGCCGCCGCGGATGTGCCGACGCTGCTGAATGCCAGCGGCGTGCACATCTACGGCGGCGGCACCGGCGACCGGGTGGTCGACGAAACCTCGCCCGCCGGTGCGGGTTTCCTCGCGACGCTGTGCCGCGACTGGGAGGCGGCCAGTCGTCCCGCCGCCGACGCAGGCGTGCGCACGGTGCTGCTGCGCAGTGCCATCGTGTTGTCCCGCCGCGGCGGCATGCTCAACACGCTGCAGCCGCTGTACTCGCTCGGCCTCGGCGGTCGCCTCGGCAACGGCCGCCAGTACACGCCGTGGATTTCGCTCGCCGATGAGATCGGCGCGATCGTGTTCACCCTCGGCAACGACAAGCTCACCGGCCCGATCAATGTGGTCGGCCCGGCTCCCGTGACCAATGCCGAGTTCAGTCGTGCACTCGGCCGGTCGCTGCACCGCCCGACCCCGCTGGTGGTTCCCGCCTTCGCACTGCGGGCACTGCTCGGCGAGGTCGCGGACGAGGCAATCCTGCACGGGCCGAGGGCAATACCGACGGCCCTCGAAGAGGCAGGCTACGAGTTCCAGCACCCCACCATCGGCGCCGCGCTGGCCGCGACGGTGGGACGACCCGGAGACGAACGATGACCGACAAGCTCGACACCCGCCCCGCCACCCTCATCAGGAACGCGCACCGCGACGACCTGCCCGTGATCCTCACCATCCACAACGCGAATATCGCCACCTCGACCGCGATTTGGGATCTGGAGCAGGTCGGGCTCGACGAGCGGCTCGCCTGGTTCGAGAACCGCACCGCCGCAGGGCTGCCGATCGTGGTCGCCGAGGTCGACGGTGTCGTCGCCGGGTACGCGAGCTACGGCCCGTGGCGGCCGAAGGCGGGTTACCGCTTCACCGTGGAGAATTCGGTCTACGTCGACGAGCGGTTCCACCGCCGCGGCATCGCCAGCGCGCTGCTCACCGAACTCATCGATCGGGCTCGCGCCGCCGAGGTGCATGCGATCGTCGCGGGCATCGAATCGGGCAACACCGGTTCGATCCAGTTGCACGAGCGTTTCGGCTTCCGCACGGTCGGTGTGCTCCCTGAGGTCGGCCACAAGTTCGGTCGCTGGATGGACCTGACCCTCATGCAGCTGACGCTTCCCTTCGAACCGCGCTAGCGGATCACTTCAGCCGGGCTACCCGCCGCCCAAACCTGGCTAACATGTGGCACTCCCCACACCAGGCTCCTGGAATAGCCCAACCGGTCCGGCGTACCGTCGAGAACGTGAACGACACGCGCACCACTTGGTCCGCCCGATTCGATACGACCCCGATCGTGGTCGAGGATCTCGGACTCATCGATTACCACCGCGCCTGGGAGCTGCAGCGAACCATCGCCACGGAGCGGGCCGAAGGTAACGGATCCGATCACCTGCTGCTGCTGGAACACCCCCCGATCTACACCGCGGGCCGGCGCACCGAGGCCGAGGATCTCCCGATCGATGGCAGCCCGGTGGTGGAGGTGGACCGCGGCGGCAAGATCACCTGGCACGGACCTGGGCAGCTCGTCGGCTACCCGATCGTGCGCCTGGCCGAGCCGGTGGACGTCGTCCACTATGTGCGCCGCCTCGAGGAAGCGCTCATCACCGTCTGCACCGACCTCGGCCTGACCTGTGGCCGGATCGAGGGTCGCTCCGGCGTCTGGCTGGCCGCGACCGAGGTCTTCGCCGAGCGCAAGATCGCCGCCATCGGCGTGCGGGTCCAGCGCGGCGTTGCCCTGCACGGCATTTCGCTCAACTGCAACTCGGCGATGGACGGCTTCCAGGCGATCATCCCGTGCGGCATCCGCGACGCGGGCGTCACCACGCTGACGCGCGAGCTCGGCCGCGAGGTCACGGTCGCCGAGGTGAAGCCCCTCGTTGCCGACGCGATCACCAGGGCGTTGAACGGTGAACTCCCGGTGACCGACCACGATGTGCGGCTGCCTTCGGCGTCGACGCAGGGCGATTGACCGGCCGCGGCTATCGCGCATGTCACACCGGCAGGACGGGCCGCAACCGCTAGATCATGAAGGCGTAGTGTCGATCAAGTGACCTCAGCTCAAGCACCGGCAGGACGCAAACTGCTACGCATCGAGGCGCGCAACGCGGAGACCCCGATCGAGCGCAAGCCTCAGTGGATTCGTACCAAGGCCAAGATGGGCCCGGAGTACACCGAGCTCAAAGGGCTCGTCAAACGCGAGGGCTTGCACACGGTGTGCGAGGAGGCGGGCTGTCCCAACATCTTCGAATGCTGGGAAGACCGCGAGGCCACCTTCCTGATCGGCGGCGAGCAGTGCACCCGCCGCTGCGACTTCTGCCAGATCGACACCGGCAAACCCGCCGCACTCGACCGGGACGAGCCGCGCAGGGTCGCCGAGAGCGTGCAGGCGATGGGCCTGCGCTACTCGACGATCACCGGCGTCGCCCGCGACGACCTGGACGACGGCGGCGCCTGGCTGTACGCCGAAACCGTGCGCGCCATCAAGGCTTTGAACCCCAACACCGGTGTCGAACTGCTGATCCCTGACTTCAACGCCGAGCCGGACCAGCTGGCCGAGGTGTTCTCCTCGCGCCCGGAGGTGCTGGCGCACAACCTGGAAACGGTGCCGCGCATCTTCAAGCGCATCCGTCCCGCCTTCCGCTACGAGCGTTCGCTTTCGGTGCTCACCGCTGCCCGCGAGGCAGGCCTGGTCACCAAGTCGAACCTGATCCTCGGCATGGGCGAGACCCCAGAAGAGGTCACCCAGGCCATGCGCGACCTGCACGAGGCGGGCTGCGACATCCTCACCATCACCCAGTACCTGCGCCCCTCGCCGCGCCACCACCCGGTCGACCGCTGGGTGAAGCCCGAGGAGTTCGTCGAGCACTCGAAGATGGCCGAGCAGATCGGTTTCGCAGGTGTGATGGCCGGGCCGCTGGTCCGCTCGTCGTACCGCGCGGGAAGGCTCTACGCGCAGGCGATGGCCCATCATGGCCGCGAAATCCCGGCCACCATGGCGCATCTCGCACAGGAAGGCACTGCCTCGCAGGAGGCGTCCGCCGTGCTCGCGCGCTTCGGCAGCTGACACCGCTGTACGCATGAACCGGGTCAGGCCCGGCACCTTTGGCTATGAGGTGCTGGGCCTGATTTTGTTTCTGCGACACCAGAAGCGGCGGGTGCTCATCGTCTGCTCGAACTCGAGCCTCGTCGGCCTGCGCCTGACGTCGACCATCGTTCGTCGGTGAATGCGCGGGTAGCCCGACCGATACACTGAGGTGCAGATACGCAGTTTCATTGGGGGGAACGAAACATGCTCAGTCGCAATGCCTTCACTCGGCTCGTCCGCGGAACCGCCGGGATGTTTGCCGTGGCAGTGGTCGCCACCGTGCTGGTCGGCTGCGAATCACCCCGCGAATGCGGGCCAAATGCCAGCTGTGCCGCCATATTCCTTCCGGCGGAGGTGACGAACACGCTCGACGAGATCGTCCGCAAGCAGATGGACGCGGGCCTGATCCCCGGAGCCCTTGTCGCAGTGCGCGATCCGGATCGCGGTGTGTATACAAAGGCCTACGGTGTCGCCGATCTCGGCTCCGGACGTCCGATGGAGATCGGCGATCATGTTCGAATCGCCAGTGTCACCAAGACTTTCACGGCGACCGCCGTGCTGATGGCCGCCGACGAAGGCAAACTCTCGCTCGACGATCCGCTGGAGAAGTACGTCCCCGGCATCCCGAACGGGCAGACCATCGCGCTGCGCGACCTGCTCGGCATGCGCGGCGGAGTCTGGGATCTCGGTGAGGATCCCGGCTACTCGGCCCAGCTCGTGTCGAAGGAGCCGGGCGACTGGCCCGACGGCGGTCGAGTGGCCCTGCTCACCACCCACCCCGAAAAGGCAAGGCCGCCACGCACCAACACCGCGTACTCGAACTCCGAGTACTTCCTGCTCGGACTCGTACTGGAGAAGGTAACCGGAAAGCCGATACACGAGGTTCTCGACGCTGTCGCAACGGCGCATGGACTGCGCGAGACGAGGTACCCCACCGACGCCACCGTGCCGACGCCGGCGAGCCGCGGCTACAGCTATTTCGACACGACCGCGACCGACGTCACCGCGCGCAACATCCCCGCCGTCTTCGGTGCCGCGGGCTCGATGGTCTCGACCATCGACGACCTCGCCGCCTACGCACCCCTGCTTGCCGGCGGTGATCTGCTGAAGCCCGAAACCAACCAGGCCAGACAGCAATTCACCGAGGGCACCGCCGCGGGTGAACACCTCGAGTACGCCCTCGGTTTGCAACGCTTCGGTCCCTGGCTCGGCCACACGGGGAGCGTGCCCGGCTACACCACGCATGTCGCCTATCTCCCCGACCGCAGGATCAGCGTCGCGGTGGCGGTCAACCAGAACACATTTCCAGCCGGCCTGATGCCGCTGTCCGCGTCCTCGATCTGGAGCGCGATCGTGCGGCAACTCTATCCGGAGTCGTTCTCTGGCAACGGGCCCAAGCCGACGACGCCTCCCCCGCCCGTGCCCACCCCGGCAGATCTGACCGCACAGCTGGCTCGAACCCTCGACCCGAACATCCCCGCGGACCAGAAGCCCCTGCGGAGCATGGGCGAAGCCAAAGACCCCGAACTACTGACTCGCCTGGCATCGGTCTGGGCCGAGCACCCGTCGACGATCCAGGTCGACAAGGTGACCGAATTCGACGGCGAGGCGCTGGCCGCCACGTCGACAATGGCCTATGACGGCGGCAAGCGCCCACTCATCGTTCCCTTCGCCGCGCGGAACAATGCCTGGGTACTCACCACCTACTGGGTCTGCCGGAACCTGACCGCCGCAGGCAAAACCTCACCCGCCTGCGGCTGATCTGCCGGGCTCGCGCTTCGGCAACTGAGCTAACAACTTCATATACCTGGACCTCGTACGTGCGCTGAGTGTTTCGCTGGACGTGCGAGGACCTATTCACGTGTGACCTGTTCATGCGTGAGGTGCCGCCCCTGCGGCGCGATGACGGTCGCGTGGGATCGGAGTAGTACTCGTGTACCTGGTTCAGAGCGTGGGGGGATCGAAAAATGTTCGGTAGGAACAGACTTGCGCGGTATGCCCTCGGCCTGACCGTGGCGGCGCTCGCCACCATGCTCGTCGGATGCTGGGAGGTGGAGAGCGGGCCCGCGTTTGCGGCGGAGGTGGCGAGCAGACTCGACGAGACCGTCCGCAAGCAGATGGACGCAGGACTGATCCCCGGTGCGCTTGTCGCGATCCACGACCCCGAGCACGGCACGCTCGTCAAGGCTTACGGCGTCGCCGATCTCGCGTCCGGGCGGCCGATGCAGGTCACCGATCACGTCCGGATCGGCAGTGTCACCAAGACTTTCACGGCGACCGCCGTGCTCATGGCTGCCGACGAGCGCAAACTCTCGCTCGACGATCCGCTGGAAAAGTACGTCCCCGGCATCCCGAACGGGCAGACCATCACGCTGCGCGACCTGCTCGGCATGCGCGGCGGAGTCTGGGATCTCGGCGGCGACCCCGACTACACGGCTCAGCTCCTGTCGAAGGAAGCCGGCGAATGGCAGGACGGCGCTAGGCTGCGGCTGCTGACCACCAACCCGGACAAGGCACAACCACCGCACATCAAGACCGAATACTCCAACTCCGAATACTTCCTGCTCGGCCTGGTTTTGGAGAAGGTGACTGGCAAGCCGATCCACGAGGTCCTCGACGGCATCGCTGAGGCGCACGGCCTGCACGAGACGTCCTACCCGGCCGATGTCACCATGCCGAGCCCGGCCAGCCGCGGCTACTCCTACTTCGACGAGACCGCCACCGACGTCACCGCGCGCAACTCCCCTGCCCTCTTCGGCGCCGCGGGTTCGATGGTGTCGACCGTCAACGAACTGGCGGCCTACGCGCCCAAGCTTGCCCGCGGCGACCTGCTGAAGCCCGAAACCAGCCAGGCCAGACAGCAATTCACCGAAGGCACGGTCGAGTACGCGCTCGGCTTGCAGCGTTTCGGTCCATGGCTCGGTCATACCGGCGGCGTGCTCGGCTACTCCACCCACGTCGCGTATCTCCCGGAGCGTCGCGTCAGTGTCGCGGTGGTCGTCAACCAGTACACGGTGCCGCCCACGCTGCTTCAGGTTTCCGCGTCGTCGATCTGGGGCGCGATCGTGCACCAGCTCTACCCCGACTCGCTGCCCGGCGCCGAGCCGGAACCGACGACGCCTCCGCCGCTGCCTACCTCGGCCGACCTGACCGCACAACTGGCACAGACCTTCGACCCGAACATCCCTGCCGCAGGGAAAACCCTGCGCGTCGCGGGCGAGGACAAGGATCCCGAACTGTTGACCAAGCTGGCAACGGCCTTCGCGCCGTACCCGATGACCATCCAGGTCGACAAGGTCACCGAGTTCAACGGCAACAGCCTGCTCGCCACCTCGATCTCGGCCTCGGCAGGCGCCAAACGCCCGATAGTCGTCCCGTTCGTCGCCCAAGGCAACGCGTGGCGGCTCGAGACCGGCTGGGTGTGCGAAAGCATCATCCCGCTCGGCGAAACCTCGCCTGCCTGCGTCTGATCCGGCACCGCGTTCGCATATTCGGTGAATATGCGAACGCACAATTGCGGGCAGGACGGTGTGGTTGATCGAATTCGCGGTACGTGGGGTATCCACACTTCCGTTCGAAACGAATACCTCGGTAAACCCGACAAACCTGTCGGGTCCTGATTCCGTTTATCGAGTCACCGAGGAGTTCCGTATGAAACGCACCATGCGCAAAGTCGCCGCGGTTGCCGCCGCGGCCGCGGCGGCGCCGATCGTGTTCACCGCCACCGCACAGGCGGATCCGGGCACCGTGTACTTCAGCGTGGGCAGCTTCAACTGCGCCATCTTCGGGGACGGCACCACCGGCTGCGACTTCGCCTATCCCATGCGCATCCAGTACAGCAACGCACCGTTCACGTTGTTCGCCAGCGAGATGGTCATCGACCAGCCTTGGCTGCCCGCACATCCCACGTTCGACCCCGGCACCCCGTACACCCTCCCCGGCGGCAACCCGAGCCTCGACTCGGTCAAGACCGGTCAGGGCCAGTGGGGTCCGTACGTCGAATACGCGGGCGCCAAATGCGAAATCGGCTTCCACGGCAGCTTCAACTGCACCTCCAAGGGCCGCGCCTTCGGCTCCTACGGCGGCATCGTCTCCGCCTGACCCGTAGCATCGGCGAGTGGATCCTGGTGACTTCAGCGACGACGAGCCGAGCGACCACCTACGGTTTGCCGCCTACCTCGAGGAATTGGCACAGGTCGCCGATATCGACGAAATCGACGTTGTCATCAGGATTCTCACCGATCCGGACACGCTGATGGCCGAGGCCGCCGTAGTCCGTCACGTCGACCGACGGGCCACCGACCTCTACCTCACCCCCGCCTACGACCGGTGGGCCGAATCCATCGAGCAGGCAACGACCGACCACCCGTTCCTGGTTCGCCGCCTGCACGAATGGGCCTGCTTCCGAGCCGTCATGCTGGACCGGCCGTGGTCCCCTGACGCGATCACCGAATCCTCCGATTGGCTCCAACGTAAGCTCGCCGGCTGCGCGAATGACCGCAACGCCCTCACCCTCCTCGCCGAATACGGCCGCACCAAACGAATCCGCGGCCTCGCTCGCACTCGGGTAGGTCGCGCCGAAACCCGGTGATCTGCCCCGTGTCTCGATGAGTCGACCGAATCCTGTTCGGCCGCTAGGGCTGGGGTCGGGTGCGTTTCCAGAGGGCAAGCACGCCGAGGGCGGCGGCGACCATGCAGGCGCCGACGACCCAGAGACCTGCGCGTTGCGTGCCGGTCCAGTCCTTGAGGCCGCCGGTGATGTAGGGGGCGGCGAACCCGCTGATGTTGCCGATGGAGTTGATCAAGGCGATGCCGCCCGCTGCGGCGGCGCCAGAGAGGAAGGCACTCGGCAGCGCCCAGAAGGTGGGTAGGGCAGCGAGAACGCCTACGGCGCAGACGGTTACCGCGACCATGGCGGCGAACGGATTGCCGAGGTAGAGCGCCACCGGAATGGCGAGCCCGCCGACGAGCGCGGGAAGCGCGACGTGCCAGGCTCTTTCGCCGGTGCGGTCGCCGTGCCTGCTCCACCACACCATCACCACGGCGCCGATCACGTAGGGCACCGCGTTGATCAGGCCGCGCTGCACCACCGAATAGTGCGTGCCGTACTGCTCTTGGAATCCGTTGATGATCGTCGGCAGGAAGAATCCCAACGCGTACAGCCCGTACACGATGCCGCCGTAGACGAGGGCGAGGCCGAGTATCCGGGCATCGGTGAGCGCCTTGCGCAGCGTCCAGTGCCCGGCCTTCTCCACTTCGGCCTGCTCCGCCGCGAGTTCACCACTGAGCCATTGCTTTTCGTCACGCGTCAACCATTTCGCCTGCGCGGGACTGTCGGTGAGGAAGAACCAGGTCACCACCGCGAGCAGCAACGCGGGCAGCCCCTCGACGAGGAACATGAACCGCCAGCCGCTGAGCCCGAAAACCCCGTGGCCGTACTGGATGATCAGGCTCGACACGGTCGAACCGAGCGCGGTGGACACCGGAATAGCGACCATGAACAGCGCGACGATCCTCGCCCGCTGCGACTGCGGAAACCAGTAGGTGAGATAGAGCAGGATGCCGGGAAAGAACCCGGCCTCCGCCACCCCGAGCGCGAATCGCAGGATGTAGAGCACGGTTTCGTTGGGCACGAACGCCATCGCCGTCGCGACCAGACCCCAGCTCGCCAGGATCCTGGCGATCCACCGGCGTGCCCCGAACCGGTGCAACGCCAGATTGCTCGGCACCTCGAGCAGCAGATAGCCGATGAAGAAGATCCCCGACGCCAGCCCGAACGCCGTCTCGGTGAGCCCGAGATCGGCCTTCATCCCGCTCGGCCCGGCGAACCCGATGTTGACCCGGTCCAGATAGTTGACGAAGTACAGCAGCCCGAGGAACGGCACCAGGCGGAGTGTGACCTTGCGCAGCGTCGCGCGGGACACGTCGGGTGACAACCATCCGCGCACTCTCACCCCGACGGCACCCGCTGGTCAAGTCCGCACGGTGCGCACGTAGCAGTCGACCGGTCCCTCGTCGTCCGCGCCGGGGTGACTGAAAACGAACCCGGCGCGCACCGCGACCGCCGCGGACGGGCGGTTTTCCGGATCCACCCGGATCAGCGCCGCCTCCGCCAGACCCGATTCCGCGAGGTATCGGCACGCGAGCTCGACCGCGCGCGTCGCATAGCCGCGTCTGCGCCGGTCCGGATAGATTCCGTAGGCCAGATTCGCCTGTCCCGGTGCGAGATACGACTGCCTGGTGTGCACGTCCACGGTGCCGACCAATGCTCCGTCCGCGACCTCGACCACCGCGAATGTTCTACTCGCGCCATTGTTTTGCCATCGCTGCACACAGCGGTCGAAATGCCGCACCACCGTCTCCAGCGTGCTGCGCCCACCGTTCAACCAGCGAACCAGTTCGTCGTCCTCGCCCGCCAGATGTGCCTCGGCGTCGGCCACCGTGATCGGGCGCAGCGCGACAACGCCGTCTGATACCAGCATCGGGCCATCTTGTGCAGGCGGCAGGAGCCGCGGCAAGGGGTTATCGGGCGGCACGGACTGTGCGGTCCGCACACACCGGATCTCCCGATCCGTGGACGCGCGGCTACCGCCGGTGGGAAGCTCGAAGTACCGCAGGTGACGGGGCGCGAGGAAGCGAGACGCACAGTGGACAAGAGTGGAGCTGCTGGGGGCAACGGCAGAGTAGTCGCGGCCGAGAGGCCGGATCAGATTCGAAATGTGGTGCTGGTCGGGCACAGTGGGTCAGGGAAAACAACGCTGGTCGAGGCGATGGCACTGACCACGGGGACGGTGAACCGGGCGGGGCGGGTCGAGGACGGGACCTCACTGTCGGATTACGACGAAATCGAGCATCGCCAGCACCGATCGGTGCAGTTGTCGGTGGTGCCGCTGGCCTGGGACGGGTTGAAGATCAACCTGCTCGACACCCCCGGATACGCAGATTTCGTCGGTGAATTGCGGGCAGGCTTGCGCGCGGCGGATGCGGCGCTGTTCGTCATCTCGGCGGCCGAAGGTTCCGAAGGGGTGAGCGGAGCGACCCGCGCGCTGTGGGAGGAGTGTGCCGCGGTCGGGATGCCGAGGGCGATCGTGATCACCCATCTCGACACCGCACGCGCCGACTACGACGAGATGACCGAGACCTGTCGTGCGGTGCTCGGCGGTGGATCCTCGGAAAACATTCTGCCGCTGCATCTTCCGGTGTACGGGCCGAAGAACCCGGACGGCCATCGTCCGGTCACCGGGTTGATCGAGCTGCTGCCGAACTGTGTGGTCGACTATTCGACCGGCGAATGTGTGGCAGGCGCGCCGTCGCCCGAGCAGCAGTCGATGCTGGAGGAGGCACGCAACCGGCTGATCGAGGGCATCATCGCCGAAAGCGAAGACGAGACGCTGATGGAGCGCTACCTCGAGGGCGAGGAGATCGAGCTAGCCACCCTGGTCGCCGATCTCGAGCGTGCGGTCGCCCGCGGCAGTTTCCACCCGGTCCTGTTCGGTGCGCCCGCGCCGGAAGGCGCCAAACAGGGGCTCGGCACGGTCGAACTGCTCGACCTGATCAGCGGCGGCTTCCCCACCCCGTCGGAGCATGTCGTGTCCGCCGTGCGCGCCTCCAATGGCGCTGCGGCGCATCCACTCACCTGCGATCCGAACGGTGAGCTCGCGGCCGAGGTGATCCGCACCGCGTCGGATCCCTACGTCGGCCGGGTGTCGCTGGTGCGCGTGTTCTCCGGCACGCTGCGCGCCGACGACACCGTGCACGTGTGCGGACACGGCCAGGAGGATCGCGGTCACGAAAGCCACGACGTGGACGAACGGGTCGGCGCGGTGTCCACGCCGTTCGGCAAGGGCCAGCGCCCGCTCGGCCAGGCCATCGCGGGCGATATCGCCTACGTGACCAAACTCAGTCGCGCGGAAACCGGCGACACCCTGTCCGGCACCGGCGCGCCGCTGCTGATCGAACCGTGGCAGATGCCGGATCCCTTGCTGCCCATCGCGATCACCGCGCACAGCAAGGCCGACGAGGACAAGCTCTCGCAAAGCCTGGCCAGGTTGGCGGCCGAGGATCCCGCGGTGCGGCTCGAACACAACAGTCACACCAGGCAATTGGTGCTGTGGTGCCTCGGCGAGGCGCATCGCGATGTCGCGTTGGAGCGATTGCGCACCCGATTCGGCGTGCAGGTCGACGTGATCGAGCACGAGGTCGCGCTGCGGGAAACGTTCGCGGGCAAGGCGAATGGGCGCGGCAGGCACGTCAAGCAGTCCGGTGGGCACGGCCAGTACGCCGTCTGTGAGATCGAAGTCGAGCCGCTGCCCGGCGGGTCTGGCATCGAGTTCGTGGACAAGGTGGTTGGCGGAGTCGTTCCGCGCCAATTCATTCCGTCGGTGGAGAAAGGGGTGCGCGCGCAGGCGTTGCGCGGTGTGGCCACCGGTAATCCGCTGGTCGACGTGCGGGTCACGCTGTTCGACGGGAAGGCGCATTCGGTGGACTCCTCCGATGCGGCATTCCAGACGGCCGGTGCGCTCGCGTTGCGTGAGGCCGCCAACGCCGCGGGTATCGCACTGCTGGAACCGCTTGCCGAGGTTTGGGTGCTGGTGTCCGACGATTATGTCGGCCCGACGTTGAGCGACCTTTCCAGTCGCCGTGGTCGCGTCCTCGGCACCGAGCCGCACGGCACGGGCCGGACCCGAATCCACGCCGAGGTACCGGAACTCGAACTCAGTCGCTACGCCATCGATCTGCGTTCGCTCTCGCACGGCACCGGCGACTTCACCCGCTCCTACACCCGGCACGAACCGATGCCGACGCAACTGTCCGCCGCGTTGCGCGCCAAAAAGCAGTCCTAATGCTGTTGGGGCCCATCCACTTTCGGTGGATGAGCCCCAACGACTTTCCTCGACTAGCTGACCAGGTTCTTGCGCAGCTTCAGGATGGTTCCGGCATCGAGGCCGAGGCCCTGGGTCAGGAACTTGCCGAAGCTGCCGTAGTCCTGTTCCAGCTTCGCCACGGCCGTGTCCAGGTACTGGTTGCGGACCTCTTGCAGCGGGATGAGCAGATCCGGATTCTGCATCAGGCCAGCCTGTTTGACCTGCTGGCGCAACGCGGCGTCGGCCGCGGCACGGTACTGGTTCGACAGCAGATAGTCCTGCTTCGCGGTGGCTTCCGGCACACCGATCGCCCGCAACACCACGTAGGTCAGGAAGCCGGTGCGGTCCTTGCCCGCGGTGCAGTGGTACAGCGTGGCCTTGTCGGTGTTGGCCAGATCCTTCACCGTCTGCCCGAACGCGGCGCGCGAGGCGGGGGTCAGGAAGCTGGTGTACACCCCCTTCATGATCTCCTCGGCCTTACCGTTGCCGAGCATCTCCTCCTGCTTCACCGGGTCGCGCAACTGGATCACCTGAAGCAGCTTCTGGAACAGGCCGGTGTCGTCGATCGGCCTGGCCACCAGCTGCGCGCCCTGCGGTAGCTTGTCCGGCCCAGCGAACTGAATTTCGGCTTGCGTGCGCAGATCGACGACGGTCTTCACATTCAGCCCCGCCAGCTTCTGCAGATCGGCCGCGGTCAGCTTTTCCAGCGAGTCGGCTCTAATAGCTTTGCCCGACTTCACCTTCGCGCCGTCATAAGTCCGATATCCGCCGATATCACGAGCATTCACCGCGCCTTGCAAATCGATCTTTCCTGCCGCCGCAACGGCGCTTTCGGCCTGCACATCCGGTTGCGCCGATGCCATGGGTGGTGCGGTTGTCGCCGTCAATGCGAAGGTCGCCAATGCGGCGGCGAGCAACGAAACAATTGAGATCCTCATGGCGCGGGACAGTAGGGCTCTACTCGAGCCCGCTGCGGAGTTTCCCACTCATCCCGCCGCACTTACCCCACTCACCGGAATCTCCTTGCCGGCCACCGAGATTGCCCCCTCATCCACTGAGGTAACCCCTGGACAACCTGCCCTTTTCGCGCGCGAGCCGCGAAGCGCACCGCACCGTGCCGCAAAACGTGATTCCCCATCGACGCGAGCCACCCACCGTCCCCATGATCATCCCGCCAATCCACCATTCCCGCAAATCGCACGCCCCACAACACATCCCATCGGCGTGCGAGAAATGGTTGCCGCCTGCCATCGGCGTGAGAGAAACGGTGGCAACACGCACCATTTCTCTCACGCCAACATT
Organism: Nocardia sp. NPDC049149; assembly: GCF_043197455.1. NCBI lineage: Bacteria > Bacillati > Actinomycetota > Actinomycetes > Mycobacteriales > Nocardiaceae > Nocardia > Nocardia sp. NPDC049149. Next base: position 2,497 of record NZ_JBICTD010000016.1, on the reverse strand, counting down.
TCAAGATCGCTTTGAAGGCCTCCGAGCCGGACCTCTGGCCGCCGGTCCAGGGACGGTTGCTGACTCCATTGACGGGAGTCAAATGGTTGCCGAGCTCGTTGACGGGAGTCAAATGGTTACTGATGGCCGCTGACGGTAGTCCTATTGTGGCAATACGCGCCGAGACGCCCACCATTGGACTCCCGTCATTCTTTTCAAGATCTTTGAACCGGACCACAGCCAAGTGACCCGGCTGGAACGAGAGGTCGCGTGACCGACTACGGAGGTCAGCCGGGTACGGCACACGACGCCACCACGCTAATCCAGTGCAAACCCCGAGACGGCCGCACTCGCCAGGAAACCGTCGAACCCCGGACAACACCACCCCGAACCTGCACCCCTCCTTGACATCCGCACCCGCTCCACAGATCCGCACTCTTCATGAGCTACTAGAACCGGTGCGGATCCACAGAACGAGTGCGAACCTCCCACCGAAACCTAAAGCGCGACAACCGCTTCGACTTCAACCAGATACTCAGGACGGAACAACCCCGCAACCTGAACCAACGAACTAGCCGGATTCGGCCGATCCCCCAATGCAGGCCGAAGAAACTCGTCCCGCGCATCCCGAAGCACCTGCAAGTCACTGACATCGGTCACAAACCACGTGAACTTCACAACCCCCGCCCAGTCACTCCCCAACGCCTGAAGCACCTTCCCCAGATTGCTCATCGCCTGCCGAGTCTGCGCGGCAAGATCGTTCACCCCCACCACGTTCCCCTCGACATCCATCGCAACCTGCCCCGACACAAACGCCAGCCGCCCCGACGTAGTCACCGCATGCGAGTACCCGTTACCCGTTGCAACACCGGCAATTTCAGCAAATCTCTCATCGATCACCACCCCAGCCTAGAGCCTCGCCCGCCCCCCAGTCCGCCCAACGAATCCCGGTCGTAACAACCGCCACCAACCCCCCGATCTGGCCAACAACAGCTTCACACAGGGGGGACAGCTATGACATCAAACCATCGCCCACCGAGATCCCTCATCCGAAGATTCGCCCGCCCACTACTCGGCACCCTCGCCGCCCTCACCTTAATAACCAGCGGATTCCTAGCCTTCGAAACCTACCGCCCCACCACAAACAACGCACCGCCCCTCGTCCCCACCCCGCCAGTCATCTCAACAACGCCCGCACCAGACAACGCGGCACCACTTCCACCCGACACCTCGCCGCAACTACCGCCCGACACCACGGCACCGCCGACCCCCAGCACCCCACCCCCGGTCGCACCCGACACCAGACCACTGTCCAAACCCAGCACCTGATCGGGCAGTGTGTACACGGTTTCGGCGGTGGCGCCCTTGGCCCGCACCATGGTCAGCGCCTGCTCGACGGTGAGGTTGCGCGGCAGCGCGATCACCTCGGGCGTCATGTACTGCCCCGCCGAACCCTCGGGGTAGCCGAGCAGCGCGGCGGTCATCCGCCGTTCGCGCGGGCTCAGCCCGGCGAGCACCTTCTTGGCCACCTTCGCAGGCGCCTCGCGCAGCATGCGGGCCCGGTCGTCGGGCGCCATCTCCTCGACCGGCGTCGACGCACATGTATTGCCCCACATCGAATTCACTCAGGTGCTGATCATCGCTCTACGTCGAAATCAAACGCACAGCTTCGCCACACAGCTTGCGCATGTCGTCGAGGTCGCTGGTGAGCATCAACACTGGGATGTGCTGGCGTAGAGCCATTTCCGCGACAACGGTGTCGATCGCATATTTGTGGCCGTGCAATCCTGCGTCTACCAACAGTGCCGACGCCGCCTTGGCGGATATCTCATCGACCTGCTCGATGCGCAGCGCGGAAAGCAACCAGGCGAGTCGAGCCTTGTCCGTCTTGCGATGAGTCGCTTCGATGATCGTGAGCGCGCTGATCACGACCTCCATCCCGCGGGAGCGCGCTTCGGCGACGATCGCGACAACCGACACCGAGTCGTCGATAAGTCGGGACAATCCGTCACAGTCCAGAACCAGTGTCCCGGCATGCCCCGCCATCGGGGTACGACGCCCGGGCTTGCTCAGCTTGCCGTGTGCCACTGATCTGACTCACCGAGAGCCTGATCGAACACATCCCGCGCACGTCGACGTTCCGCTTCGGGCAACGGCCCGTTACGCCGCTCATGATCGGCGATGTACTCGTCAAGCAGCATTCCGCGAAGCTCGCGCTCGACCGCGGAGGTGATAAAGGACGAGAACTCGCGCTTACCCACCCGGCGACGGATAGCTTCGGCGGTGCCTTCCGGCAGCGAAAGACTGACCCGCGTCGCGGGACCTTCCCCGATCCGATGCTCCAGCTCATCGCTCACCAGAGCAGATTATCAATCAAAGTAGGAAACTTCAAGGAGCCGCTGCAACCAGGCCCCACACCGAACGGGACTGTAAGAACAACGGTGTAACTCCGAATCAAGGAGTGGCACATGGACTCTGATGTGATGGCGGTCGAGGTGGCCGATACTGACGCGGTGGC
>NZ_JBICTD010000015.1:0-204995 GCF_043197455.1 Nocardia sp. NPDC049149 | reverse complement strand
TATGCCAACGCGGGCAACAGCTTCCACCGAAAACGCTGGTGGTGGCGCCGCTACGCGCAGCCACCACCAGCGGACTTCGAAACACGCCCTAGTCGCTCGTGCAAATGGCTGGGCATGCGCGGAGGCTATCAGTGGCCACCGACAGGGAAATGGCTGGTGTCAGGCGGTTTTTGGAACGAATTGCTTTGGAACGTTCCAGTTTTCGGTGTGGTTCGACGTTTCGGTGAGGTGACCGTCCGTCATGGTGTGGATGGTGGTCATGCGGTGGAGGTGGGTGCGGTCGTGGGTGACCAGGAGGGTGGCGGCGTTGTGGTCGTGGACGATGGTGAGGATGAGATCGATGATGGCGGAGCCTCGTTCGGTGTCGAGGGCGCTTGTTGGTTCGTCGATGACGAGTAGGGCGGGGTTGTTCATCAGGGCTCGGGCGATGTTGACACGTTGACGCTGGCCGCCGGAGAGTTGCGCGGGACGTTTGGCGTGTTGGTCGGCGAGGCCTACGGCATCGAGGAGTTCCATTGCCCTGGTGCGGGTTTCGTGGCGCTGGTGGCGGGTGGTGTGGAGGTGTTGGCCCAGGTGGGTCATGACCTCGAGTTGCTCGAGGGCGGTCAGGGCGGGAATCAAGTTCGGTTGTTGGAAGACGATGCCGATGGTGGAGCGGCGAAGCGCTGCGGCATCACGGCGGCTGGCGTTAGCGAGATTGATACTGCCGGTGGGTGTTTGGAGATCGATACGGCCCGAGTCGGGGCGGATCAAGGTGGATACTGCGGCGAGCAGACTGGACTTTCCGGAGCCGGAGGGGCCGGTAATGGCGGCAACGTTGCCTCCTTGGACGTGCAGGCTCACCTGGTCCAGGGCGGTGAGGCGGCCGACGCCATCAGGGTAGGTCAGGGTGACGTTGTCGACGGTCAGTGCGGTGCTCATGATCTCGAAAACTCCAGTGGCTCAGCGTCCCGCGCCGAGCGCGGTGAGTGGGTCGGTGGTGAACAGGAAGCGCAGGGCGAAGGTGGCGCCGAGTAGGCCGAGCGCGATGAGGGCGGCGGCGGGGAGGAGGGTGGTGGTTGGGCTCAGGACGAAGGGGAGGGCGTCGCCGAGGAAAGCTGCTGCGGTGGCGGTGATTCCGAGGCCGACGGCGACTCCTGCGGTGAGCACGACGGCTGCTTGGGCGAGTGCGTCGCGGACCAGGGAGCCGGAGGTGGCGCCGAGTGCTTTCAAGGTGGCGATGTCGGGCATGCGCTGCACGGTCCACACGGTGAAGAAGGCGCCGATCACCAAAGCCGAGATGGCGAAGAGCAATACGGTCATCAAGGTCAGTGAGCCGTTTTCCGCCTTGTAGGCGCTCAGCGCGGAGAGTGCGCCGGTGACGCTGGTTGTCTGGGTGTGCGCCGCGGCGTTGGGTGCGCTCTGGTCGGGCACCCCGGAGACCGCGAGAACGGTCGCCGCACCGGCACGCGGCGTCGTCGCCTGCCAGTCGGCGAGGGTCTGCCAGACCACCGGGGTGTGGCTGTACCAGTCGTCGCCGTGCACGCCCGCGACGGTGAAGGGACGTCCGGCGATGGCGACGGTGTCGCCTGCGGCCGCGCCGAGATCCTTGGCGGCGCCGGTGCTCAGCACCACCGTGCCGTCCTGGGTTGCCGAGCGATTGCCCAATGCTGTTCCCGTGGTGCCGAACAGCGCGACCTGCACGGCGGCCCGCCCGCTCGGATCGACCTTGCCGTGGCTGATGCCGATCGGATCGACGGTGCCGTTCGGTCCGGCGGCGGACTGCCATGCCGCGACCTGTTCCTGCGTCAGCGACGAGGCGTCGAAGGACGGCGCTGCGCCACTGTCTGCGAAGACGACGGTGTCACCGGGGAACGAGGTCACGGCCGAGATGTTCTGGTGTGCGAGACCGGCGGTGAGCCCGCTCAAGAAACTCACCAGCAGCGCAACCAGCGTGACGACCAGGGTGATGAGCAGGAAGCGGCCGCGGGCGGCGCGCAGATCTCGGAGTGCGACGAACATGCCTTCACTGTTCCGCGCGGACGGCGCCGAGCCATCGCGCGCGGGAAGGAAAGGAACCTGGTCGAAAGGTGGGCGGCGGTTTACACCTTTCGATGGATGCCTCCGAGGTAGCCGCACATAAGCTGACAGGGTGCACTCGTCACCGCTCACCTCTGTCTTCACCGCGCTGCGGGTCGGACTGCACGTGCTGGTGACGGCGCTGGCCGTGGTGACGGCGGTGCGTGCGCTGCTGCCCGGTGCGCCGCACCCGGTCGCGGTCATCACGTTGACCGTGCTCTTCCTGGCGATGTACTTCGCCGGACCCGCGCTGAGCGGTCGCCGCCGCGGGCCGTCGATGTGGCTGGCGGCGCTCACCGTGGTGTGGCTCGGTCTGGTCGTTGTCGCGCCGGACGCCGGGTACCTCGCCTTCGGCTTGTTCTTCCTCTATCTGCATCTGCTGCCGCGCCCGTGGAGCCTGCTCGCGGTGGCGGCGGCGACCGCGATCGCGGTGCTCGGCTTCGGCGCCCATCGCGGCTGGTCGGTCGCCGGGGTGATCGGTCCGCTCTTCGGCGCCGCGGTGGCCGTCGGCATCGGCCTCGGCTATCAGGCGTTGTTCCGTGAGTCGGCGGAAAGGCAGCGGTTGATCGACGAATTGATGAGCACCCGAGCGGCACTCGCGGACCGGGAACGCACGGCGGGCAAGCTGTCCGAGCGGGAACGCTTGGCGCAGGAGATCCACGACACCGTCGCGCAGGGACTGAGCAGCATTCAGCTGCTACTGCACGCCGCCGAACAGTCGGCGCCGGAACATCCTGCCCTGCAACAGATCCGGCTGGCCAGGGAGACCGCCGCGGAGAACCTCGCCGAAACCCGAAGGCTGATCGCCGAATTGGCGCCCGCCGCGTTGGACGGCCAATCGCTGGCCCAGGCGCTGGAGCGCATCTGCGCGCGCGCCGCGGCGCCGGGGCTCAGCACCAAGCTGGTGGTCGAGGGTGCACCGGAACGGCTGGCGATGCCGGTCGAGGCGGCGCTGGTGCGCATCGCGCAGGGCGCGGTCTCGAATGTGGTGCGGCACGCGGCGGCGAGCCGAATGCGGTTGACGCTCACCTATTCCGACGCCGAGGTGCTGCTCGATGTGGTGGACGACGGCATCGGCATCGACCCGGCCGTGCTCGACCGCTCGCCTTCTGGTTCCTTCGGGCTCGCCGCGATGCGTTCGCGCGTGGAGCAGCAGGGCGGCAGCATGATCGTGGAATCGGAGCCTGGGCACACCGCGGTCACCGTCGCGTTCCCGCTGGAGCCCACCGTCGCGACACCGGCTGAAGTCACTGATTCGACACCCGCCCTTCGTGATACGCCGCCGGGAGCACACGCATGATCCGCCTGCTGCTCGCCGACGACCACGCCATCGTGCGGGCAGGCCTGCGCGCCCTCCTCGACGGCGGCGACGACATCACGGTGGTCGCCGATGTGCCCACCGCCGAGGCGGCCGTCGCGTTCTGCGCTACCACGCCGGTGGATCTGGTGTTGATGGATCTGAGCTTCGGCCCCGGTCGCTCCGGCGCGGACGCCACCGCCGAGCTGCGTGCCTTGCCGCAGCCACCGAATGTCTTGGTGGTGACCAACTACGACACCGACGCCGACATCCTCGGCGCCATCGAGGCAGGCGCCTGCGGGTACATCCTGAAGGACACCCCACCGACCGAATTGCTGGCCGCGGTGCGTTCGGCGGCCGCGGGGGAGAGCGTGCTGTCGCCCGCCGTTGCCTCCAAACTGATGACCAGGGTCCGGCGGGCCGACACCACCCTGAGCCAACGGGAGATCGAGGTGCTGCGCTTGGTCGCCGACGGCCGATCCAACCGGGAGATCGCCAAGGAGCTGTTCCTCAGCGAGACCACCGTCAAATCCCATCTGGTGCACATCTACGCGAAACTCGGTGTCCGGTCCCGCACCTCGGCCGTCGCCCGCGCCCGCGAACAAGGTGCCATCTGAGTTGCACGTTCGAAGTCCGCGGCGTTCTGCGACATGCGGTCCTCGCTGCCTCATCCGGCTCCACCGCTGCGCTTAGGGTTGCCCCATGGCTTCCCTCACGGATCCTCAGGTGCGCGAGTTCCTCTCCCACGGCACGCGGACGGGAAAGGTGGCGTTCGTCGCCGCCGACGGCAGGCCGATGGTCACGCCGGTCTGGTTCGTACTCGAAGGCGACGAGCTGGTGTTCAACACCGGAAAGGACACCGCCAAGGGCAAGGCGTTCGCGCGCGACGGCCGCGTCTCGGTGTGTGTCGACTTGGAGGCACACCCCTATTCGTCGGTGCAGTTGCAGGGCACCGTGACCCTGTCCGAGGACCTCGACGAGCTGGTGCGCACCGCCACCGAGATCGGCGGCCGCTACATGGGCGCGGACCGTGCCGAGGAATTCGGCAAGCGCAACGGGGTGCCCGGCGAGTTGGTCGTGCGGCTGCGCCCGACCAAGGTGATCGCGCACATGGACGCCACCGCCTGAGGCAGTACTCGGGCGCGGACCGCCGCGGCCGTTGGGCCATAGACTCTTCCGCATGACCGTGCACTTCATCGGGGCCGGGCCGGGCGCGGCCGACCTGTTGACCGTGCGTGCGGTCACCCTGCTCCGTTCCTCGCCGGTGTGCCTGTACGCGGGGACCTATCTGGATCCAGAGGTGCTCGCGCACTGCGCGCCCGAAACCGAGCTGATCGACACCCAGCACCTCGACCTCGACCAGATCACCGAACACCTGGTGCGCGCCGACCGCGCAGGCAAGGACGTGGCCAGGTTGTGTTCGGGCGACCCGTCGTTGTATTCCGCCCTCACCGAACAGACCCGCAGGCTGGACGCGCACGCCATCGCGTGGGACGTCACCCCTGGCGTCCCCGCCTACGCCGCGGCCGCCGCGCTGCTCGGCGCCGAACTCACCGTGCCCGAGGTCGTGCAGTCGGTCGTGCTGACCCGCACGCAGGCCCGCTCGACCGCGATGCCCGACACCGAGGCACTGGCCGGGTTCGCCCGCACCCGAGCGACACTCGTCTTGCACCTGGCGATCACGCGGATCCGCGAGCTGGCCGACGAACTCGTTGCCGACTACGGCGCGGACTGTCCCGTCGCTGTCGTCTACCGCGCCAGCCAACCCGATCAGCTGGTGCTGCGCGGCACCCTCACCGATATCGCCGATCAGGTTGCGGCCGCCGGGCTGCGGCAGGCGGCGGTCATCCTGGTCGGCCGCGCCGTGTCGGGCTCGGTGTCGTGCGTGGAATCCCATCTCTACGATCCGGCCAGGGTGCGCCATCGGTGACCCGCCGTGCCGGGCGCCCAGCGCGTCGCGCAGGATGTGAGGAATGCAACACGGGTGCCGCTGAGCTTTTTTGACTGATTGATCAAGAGAATTGAAGCCCCGAGACGCGGGCGCCACGCCGTGCTGGGTGCGCGTCCTGCCGGGGTGTCGTCGGGGAGCGCTTGCATGGTGTTCCGGAAGCGAGGTTACGGTTGGACCGGCTGGATTTCGGCGGAAACGACGAAGCTGGTGGCGTACAGGCGCACGCTGATTCGGCCGACTACTTTCCGCTTTCCCCTGCGCAATTGGGCATTTGGTACGCGCAGCATGCCGATCCGCAGGTGCCGATCACCGTTGCCGAGTACGTCGAGTTGCACGGCGTGCTCGAGCTGGACGTGCTCGGCCAGGCCCTCGTCGCCGCTTCGTCGGAACTCGAGTCCGGCTTCCTGCGCATCGTCGAGCGCGATGGTGAGCCCTACCAATACGTCGACCACACCATGGCGGACGACTATCAGGTCGACTATGTGGATCTGCGGGAGGAAGCCGACCCGGCCGCGGCGGCCATGGCGTGGATGCGCGCGGAGTGCGGTCGCCCGCTGGAGTTGACCGAGGACCGGCTGGTGCGGATCGCCGGGCTGCAACTCGCCGACGAGCATTGGTACTGGTACCTGCGGGCGCACCACATTGCGCTCGACGGCTTCGCCGCGGTGACGAGTGTGGCGCGGATCGCCGAGATCTACACGGCTTTGGTGAACGGCGACACGATCGCGGCCGCCGAGGCCACTGACCTGCGCACGCTCTACGACCAGGAGATGGAGTACCGGGCGAGCACGCGTTTCGCATCGGACAGGGCGTACTGGGCCGATCGGGTCACCGATCTGGCGGCGGGCACGAGCCTGGCCGGGCGTTCGGCTCCGCCCGCCGCGCGCAACGGCGTGACTGGCGCGGTGCTGTCGGACGAGCACGGTGTGTTGTTGGAAGCCGCTGTCGCGCGCCATGATTCATCGCCTGCCGGGTTGTTGCTTGCCGCGTTCGCCGCATATCTGGCGCAGTGGACCGGCGCGCAGGACGTGGTCATGAGCTTGCCGGTGACCGCGCGCACCACTGCCGTGATGCGGCGTTCCGGTGGTACGACCTCGAATATCGTGCCGCTGCGGGTGCGGGTCGACCACGCCACCACGATCGCCGACCTGCTCGCACAGGTGCGCGTGCAGGTGTCGGGGGCGCTGCGGCATCAGCGTTACCGGCACGAGGACATCCGCCGTGATGCGGCGGGCAATGATGCGGTCGTCCCCGGGGGCTGGCAGGCGGCGCCGTTGGTCAACATCGTGCTGTTCCATCCACGGATCGTGCTGGGTGCGACCGTCGGCACGATGCGGGTGCTCTCGATGGGGCGGATCGAGGATCTCGGCGTCAACTTCTATCAGTCCGAGGCGGATGCGTCGCCGCGCATCGACTTCGAGACCAACCCGAACCTGTACTCCGAAGAGGAAGCGCGGCAGCATCATTCGCGTTTTCTGGAGTTCTTCGCCGGGTTCTTGGCGGCTGCGGCGGACACTGCGGTGTGGAGCTTGGAGCTGACCAGCGCCGACGAGCGGGCGCGCTCGGTGGTGGAGTGGAACGACTCCGAGCAGGACGTGCCCGACACCACGCTGGCTGCGTTGCTCGATGCGCAGATGTCGTTGACGCCGGAGAACATTGCGCTCGATTTCGACGGTGCGGAGCTCGCCCACCCGTCGCCCGACCACCACCCCTCATCGAGTCGCTCCGCGACGCTGACGTATGCGGAGTTCGGTGCGCGGGTGAACCGGTTGGCGCGGTTCCTGATCGCGGATGGTGTGGGTCCGGAATCTCTTGTGGCGCTGGGTATGCGGCGGTCGCTGGATTTGGTGATCGGCATGCATGCGGTGCTGAAGGCCGGTGGCGCGTATGTGCCGGTGGATCCGGATCATCCGGCTGAGCGCACTGCTTACATTCTCGAGTCCGCGAGCCCGGTCTGTGTGCTGACTTCTGGTGATGAGCTGGAGCTCCCGAAGTCGGTGCAGCAGATACGGATCGACACACTCGACGTGTCGGGGTACTCGGATGCACCGGTGACCGATGCGGATCGTTTGGCGCTGTTGCGCCCGGCGAACACGGCCTACGTCATCTACACCTCTGGTTCGACAGGGCGGCCCAAGGGCGTCGCGGTCACCCACCAAGCGATTGTCAATCAGCTGTTGTGGATGCTCGACGAGTACCGGTTGGCCGTTGACGATGTGTATCTGCAGAAGACTGCGACGACGTTCGATGTGTCGCTGTGGGGCTATTTCCTGCCGTTGATGGTCGGCGCGAAACTGGTCATTGCCGCGCCGGACGGGCATCGGGACCCGTTGTATGTCGCGGACATGATCGACCGGCACGGCGTGACGGTCACCGACTTCGTGCCCACGATGCTGGCTGAGTTCGTCTCGTATGCCACTGCGGCGCAATGCGTCACGTTGCGTACGGTGCTCGTGATCGGCGAGACCTTGCCGCCGGAGACTGCCGCAGGATTCCGTGCGATCAGCTCCGCGGGTCTGCATAATCTGTACGGCCCGACCGAGGCGGCAGTGTCGGTGACCTACTGGGAGGCGACCGCCGCCGATACGGTGACCGTGCCGATCGGCATACCGGCATGGAATGTCGCTGTCTACGTGTTGGATTCGCGGCTGCGACCCGCTGCGATCGGTGCGCCGGGTGAGCTGTATCTGGCCGGATGCCAGCTGGCGCGCGGATACGTCGGCCGCTCGGACATGACCGCGGATCGGTTTGTCGCGAACCCGTTGTCCGACACCGGCGAACGCATGTATCGCACCGGTGATCTCGTGCGCTGGAACGACGCGGGCACGCTCGAGTACCTCGGCCGGACCGACTTCCAGGTGAAGTTCCGTGGCCAGCGCATCGAGCTCGGTGAGATCGAGACCACGCTGCTCGCGCATCCCGCGGTCGGCCAGACCGTTGTGCTGGTGGTGGACACCACCACCGGCCCGCAGGTGGTGGCCTATGTCGTTGCCGCACCGGAGCATTCGGTCGATCCGGCGGAGCTCACCCGTTTCACGGCTGCGAAGCTGCCCGGCTACATGGTGCCTGCCTCGACCGTGGTGCTGGACACGTTCCCGCTCGACACCAGCGGCAAGCTGGACCGAAAGGCCTTGCCACAGTTGTTGTTCCGCGCGGATGCGACCGGGTTCCTGGCCCCGCGCACGCAGGCGGAGCACGTCATCGCCGGCATCTTCGCCGACGTGCTGAGCCAGGACCGCATCGGTGTCGACGACGACTTCTTCGATCTGGGTGGCAACTCGCTGGTCGCCACCCAGGTGGTCGCGCGCGTCGGCGCGGCATTCGGCACCGCCGTCGGCGTGCGCGCGCTGTTCGAGACCCCGACGGTGGCCGGACTGGCCGCGCGCGCCGACAGCGCAGGTTCGAGCTACGGAGCGAAGCCGCCGCTGGTGGCCAAGCCGCTGCCCGAGCGGGTGCCGCTGGCGTTGGCGCAGCGGCGGATCTGGTTCCTCAACCAGTTCGATCCGACGGTGCCTGCCTACAACCTGCCGTTCGTGCTGCGGCTGCGCGACCAGGTCGATGTGGTGGCGCTGGAGGCCGCGCTCAGCGACGTGGTGACCAGGCAGCAGTCGCTGCGCACGATCTTTCCCGAGTCCGAAGACGGCGCATACCAGCAGGTGCTGCCTGCCGGCGAGGTCGACCTGGGCATCGAGATCCAGCCGATCGAGGAAGCCCGATTATCGAGCGCGCTCCGCGAATTCGCGGCCACCGGCTTCGATGTCTCGCGTGAGCTGCCGATCCGGGTGCGGATCTTCGCGGTGACCGGCGGCACCGAGTACGCGGTCGCGTTCGTGGTCCACCACATCGCCGCCGACGGCTTCTCCTTCGGGCCGATGGCGCGCGATATGGCCGCGGCCTACCTGTCGCGAGTAGCGGGCCGGGCGCCCACCTGGGCGCCGCTGCCGGTGCAGTATCAGGACTTCAGCATCTGGCAGCGCGAGGTACTCGGCGCCGAGTCTGATCCCGGCTCGCTGGCGGCGCGCGAAATCGCCTACTGGCGTAGGGCATTGGCTGGGCTGCCCGACCGGCTCGACCTGCCGACGGATCGCCCGCGCCCGCCGGTGCAGAGCCTGCGCGGGGGCCGTGTCGGGTTCGCGATCGATGCCGAACTGCACCAGCGCCTTTCGGCGCTGGCCCGCGCCAACAGCGTCAGCCTGTTCATGGTCATGCACGCTTCGCTCGCGGTGCTGCTCGCGCGGCTGTCCGGCACCAGCGACATCGCCATCGGCACCCCGGTTGCCGGGCGCGGCGAGCCGGCACTCGACGACCTCGTCGGCATGTTCGTCAACACGCTGGTGTTGCGGTCCGAGATCGACGGCGCCGAGTCGTTCACCGAGTTCCTCACCCGCACCAGGGAAACCGACCTCGCCGCGTTCGCCTTTGCCGACGTGCCGTTCGAGCGCTTGGTCGAGGTGCTCAACCCGGCGCGTTCGCAGGCCCGCCATCCGCTGTTCCAAGTGCTGCTGTCGTTCCAGGAGTTGTCGCACGCGACACTGGAACTGCCAGGGCTCTCGGTCTCCGCCGACGAACTCGACCTCGGCATCGCCAGTTTCGACCTGCAATGGACGATCACCGAAGGGCGTGGCGCCGACGGCGCCACCGCGGGCATGACGGTCACCGTGTCCTACGCCACCGACCTGTTCGACGCCGCAACGGTCGCCGCCTTCGGCCGCCGCTATCTGCGTGTGCTCGATACCGTGGTCGCCACACCGGATTCCGCGATCCGCGAGATCGAGCTCCTGGACGCCGAGGAACGCGCGACCGTGCTCACCGGCTGGAATCAGACCGCGCACGACCTGCCCGCCGCGACGGTCCTCGATCTGTTCGCCGAGCAGGTGCGTGCGCGGCCCGACGACCTCGCCGTGCTGTTCGACGATGCGGTCCGAAGCGCAGTGGCGCACACGTATGCCGAATTCTCGGCGCGGGTGAATCGCCTGGCGCGCAAGCTGATCTCCGAGGGCGTCGGCCCCGAAACGCTCGTCGCCGTCGGCATCCGCCGTTCGGTGGACATGCTGATCGCCCTCTACGCCACCCTCACCGCGGGTGGCGGTTACGTGCCGATCGATCCCGAGCACCCGGCGGCGCGCACCGAGTACGTGCTGGCGACCTCGGCGCCGGTCTGTGTGTTGACGACCTTGTCCGACAATGTCACCGCGCCCGGCTGTCCTGTGCTCGCCGTCGACGACCTCGACCTGAGCGAATTCAGTGACGCCATGGTCACCGACGCCGACCGGCGGGCGCCGTTGCGCGCGAGCAACACCGCGTATGTGCTCTACACCTCCGGTTCCACCGGCGCGCCCAAGGGCGTTGCGGTGCCGCACAGTTCGATGCTCAACCAGATCGCGTGGCTCATCGCGGAATACCGGATCGGTCCTGCCGACGTGATCCTGCAGAAGACCCCGGTCACCTTCGACGTGTCGGTGTGGGAGTTGTTCGGCGCCTTGGCCGCAGGTGCGCGCCTGCTCATCGCCGCGCCCGAAGGACAGCACGACCCGAGGTATCTGTCGGAGCTCATCGGACGCCATCAGGTCACCATGACCTCGTTCGTGCCTTCGATGCTCCCGGTGTTCGCCGGAGCCGCTTCGACCACCGAATGTGCCTCGCTGCGTGTGGTTCTCCTCAGCGGTGAGGCGCTGCCGCCCGGCACGGTCGCCGCGTTCCGGCGGTTCTCCACCGCGGCGGTGCACAACCTGTACGGCCCCACCGAATACACCGTGCATGCCACCGCATGGCACGTCGACGAGGTCGCACCCGTCTCGGTGCCGATCGGGCGCCCGGTGTGGAACACGCAGGCCTACGTGCTGGACGAGGGCCTCGACCCGGTGCCGGTCGGCGTGCCCGGCGAGCTGTACCTGGGCGGCGTGCAGACCGCCCGTGGCTACCACGGCCGCCCCGATCTGAGCGCGGAACGCTTCGTCGCCGACCCGTTCGGCAAACCGGGCGCTCGCCTGTACCGCACCGGTGACCTGGTGCGCTGGGTGGCGGCGCGTGATCCCGAGCTCGGCACCGCAGGGGTGCTGGAATTCCTGGGCCGCAACGACTTCCAGGTGAAGTTCCACGGTCAGCGCATCGAGCTCGGTGAGATCGAGGCGGCACTGCTCGACCATCCGGCCGTCACCCAGGCGGTCGTGCTCACCGTCGACACCATCGTCGGAGATCGGCTCGTTGCCTATGTGGTGAGCGCGGCGGGTCCGGTCGACATCGACAACATCGAGGAAAGCGTGCGCCGCACGCTGCCCGCGTACATGGTGCCGTCGGCCATCGTGGTGCTGGACGCGTTGCCGCGCAACCTGTCCGGCAAGCTCGATCGCAAGGCGCTGCCTGCCCCGATGTTCGAGGCCACCGAATTCCGTGCGCCGACAACGTCGATCGAGGAGATCGTCGCGCGGATCTTCGGCGACGTGCTCGGCATCGTCAGGGTCGGGGTCGACGACGACTTCTTCGAACTCGGCGGGAACTCGCTGATCGCGACCCAGGTCGTCGCCCGCCTCGGCATCGCACTCGACACCAGGGTGCCGGTGCGCACGCTGTTCGAGGCGCCCACGGTCGCCGCGCTCGCGGCAAGGGTGGCGGCGCAGGTCGGTGACGGCGCGCGCAAGGCGCTGGTCGCCAGGGTGCGGCCAGAACAGGTGCCGCTTTCGCTTGCCCAGCAACGCATGTGGTTCCGCAATCGGTTCGACACCGAGTCGGCGGTCAACAACATCCCGCTCGTCATCCGGCTCTCCGGCGCCCTCGACATCGCCGCGTTGCAGGTCGCCGTCATCGACGTGATCGACAGGCACGAGTCGCTGCGCACCGTGTTCCCGGAGACCAAGACCGGGCCGGTGCAGGTGGTACGGGAGGCGGCGCAGATCGTGCCCGATCTGACGCCGATCCCGGTGGCCGAGCACCTGCTGCTCGGGCACCTGGTCGAGCTCGCCTCGGTGGCCTTCGACGTGGCCAACGAGGTGCCTTTGCGGGCAAAGCTTTTCGAGATCAGCGCGAGCGAGTACGTGCTCGGGGTCGTGGCGCACCACATCTCGGCCGACGACTGGTCGATGCGGCCGCTGGCTCGCGACCTCATGGAGGCCTACGTCGCCCGCACCTCCTGGCAGGCGCCTGCCTGGCCTGCGCTGCCGGTTCAGTACGCCGACTACGTGCTGTGGCAGTGCGAGGTGCTCGGCGCCGAGAGCGACCCGAGTTCGCTGATCGCCACGCAAATTCGGTACTGGGCGCGCGAACTCGCCGGCCTGCCCGCGGAATTGGTGCTGCCGTCGGATCGGCCTCGGCCCGCCGTCGCCTCGTATCGAGGCGGCACCCACCCGTTCGTCATCTCCGGTGAAATGCGGCGCGCGCTGGTCGAACTCGGTCATCGGGGTAGTGCCTCGTTGTTCATGGTGATGCACAGCGCGCTCGCCGTGTTGCTCGCCAGGCTGAGCGGCACCGGCGACATCACCATCGGCACCCCGGTGGCAGGCCGCGGTGAGGCGGCGCTGGACGAGCTGATCGGCATGTTCGTCAACACGCTGGTGCTGCGCACCGACGTGGACGGCGCGGCGAGCTTCGCCGACCTGCTCGAGCAGGCCCGTGAGACGGACCTGCACGCGTTCGCGCACGCCGACGTGCCGTTCGAGCGGTTGGTCGAGGTGCTGCACCCGGCCCGCTCGCAGGCGCGGCACCCGCTGTGCCAAGTGCTGCTGGCCTTCCGGAACACCGGGCAGGCCACCGTGGAACTGCCTGGGCTTTCCGTACGCGGCGTCGACTACGACACGCGACTGGCCAAGGTCGATTTGCAGCTGACCCTGCACGAGACCAAAGACGAGCACGGCGAGTACGCCGGGATATCAGCCGAATTCCGTTACGCCGAAGATCTTTTCGATGAGGCGACGGTGGCGGCGTTCGCCCGCCGCCTGGATCGAGTGCTCGCGGCGGTCACCGCCGACCCGACGGTGCCGGTCGGCGACATCGACCTGCTGTCGCCCGAAGAGCGCACCCAGGTGCTCGTCGAGTGGAACGACACCGCGCGGCAGGTGCCCGGTGAAACGCTGGTGTCACTGTTCGACGCCCAAGCGGCGGCCACCCCGGACGCGGTGGCCCTGGTCTTCGACGAGGAGCGGCTCACCTACCGGGAACTGCAGGTGCGGGCCAACCGGATCGCCAGACAGCTGATCGGCGCCGGTGTCGGACCGGAATCGCTTGTCGCACTGTCGATCCGAGGCTCGAACGAGCTGGTCATCGCGATGTACGCGGTGCTGCAGACGGGTGCGGCCTATGTGCCGCTCGACCCGGATCAGCCCGCCGACCGGATCGATCACATCATCGACACCGCGCGCCCGCGGATGATCCTGTACCGCTCCGCGGATGGTTTCGGCATCGATCTGCAGCGCGAGGTCCCGGTCATCGCGATCGAAGGCATCGAGGGTGTGCCCGGCATCGCCACCTCGAGCGGCGAGCCGCTCACCGATGCCGAACGCACTCGACCGCTGCGGCCGGGCCATACCGCCTGCGTCCTGTTCAGCGCCGGGTCGATCAGTCGGCCGGAAGGTGTTGCGGTCAGCCATCACGCGATCGTCAACCAGCTGCGCTGGCTGCAGCAGGGGTACCCGATCGGCGGCGGCGACGCCGTGCTGCGACAGACGCCGGTGGCTCGCGCCGCATCGGTGTGGGAGTTCTTCTGGCCCTTGCAGACCGGCGCGCGGCTGGTCGTTGCGAAGCCGGACGGACACCGGGATCCGGGGTATCTGGCGCAACTCATCGCCGAACACGGCATCACCACGACGCATTTCGTGCCGTCGATGCTGTCGGCATTCGTCGCAACGCTCGGGAACGAGAACCGCGATCTGTTGTCGTGGCTGCGGCAGATATTCGTCTCGGGCGCCGCGCTGCCCGCGGCGACCGCGGTAAGGCTGCGTGAGCTGACCGACGCAAGGCTGCACTGCCTGTACGGACCCACCGAAACGGGCAGCGTCACGTATCACGAAGCGACGGAAGCAAATACCGGGTCGGTGCCGATCGGCAGGCCGGTGTGGAACACCCAGGTCTACGTGCTCGACGCGCGGATGCACGCCGTCGCACCGGGTGTCGCAGGTGAGCTCTATCTTGCGGGCGATCAGCTCGCCATCGGCTACCTCGGCCGCGCAGGCCGCACCGCGGATCGTTTCGTCGCCAATCCCTTCGGCGCGGCGGGCGCGCGGATGTACCGAACCGGCGATCTGGTTCGCTGGGCGACGGACGGCGTGCTGGAATACCTGGGCCGCGGCAAGCGCGAGCGCAGGGCGGTGACCCCTCCGGTGTTCGCGGCCAAGCGATTCCGCGCACCGACCACGCCGATCGAGGAGATCGTCGCGCAGGCCTTCGGCGAGCTGCTCGGGCGCGAACGCGTCGGCGTGGACGACGACTTCTTCGAGCTCGGCGGCAACCCGCTGGTCGCCACCCAGTTGGTGGCGCGGCTGAGCATGACACTGGACACCGAGATCGGGGTACGCGCGCTGTTCGAGGCGCCGACCGTGGCGGCCTTGGCAGCCCGCCTGCCGTCGTGGGTGGCAACCGGTGCGCGCCAAGCGCTTACGGCGCAGGCACGGCCCGAGTACCCGCCGCTGTCGCCGGAACAGCAGCGGGTGTGGTTCCTGAACCGCTTCGATGCCGACTCGGCCGCCGACACCAGCACGATCGCCCTGCGCCTGACGGGCGCACTGGATCTGGACGCGCTGCGCGGCGCGATCGCCGATGTAGTCGGGCGGCATGAATCCTTGCGCACCGTTTACCCGTTGCGGGACGGGGTGGCCTATCAGCGGGTGCTGCCCGCGATCAGGGCGATCCCGGACCTGGCGGTCGTCCAGGTCGCCGAGGGTGGAGTGCTCGGCGCCATGGCCGAATTCGTCGAGCGCGGCATGGATGTGACCGCTGAGCCGCCGCTGCGGCTGTGCGCCTACCAGCTCGGCGATCAGGACTATGTCCTCGTCCTCGTGGTGCATCGCATTGCCGCGGACGACTTTTCGATGCGGCCGCTGGTCGGGGATCTGATGACCGCCTACCTCGCGCGCAATACGGCGTCGGAACCGGACTGGGCGCCGCACGCCGTCCACTACGTGGACTTCGCGCTGTGGCAGCGGGAAATGCTTGGTTCGCAGGATGATCCGGCGTCGCTGCTGTCTCAGCAGATCGGCTACTGGCGCACTGCGCTCGACGGGTTGCCCAACGAACTGCGGCTGTCCGCACGGCCGCGGCCTGCGGTGGCGTCGTATGCGGCGGGGACACATCGGTTCCGGGTGCCCGGTGCGTTGATCGATGAGCTGAACCGGCTGGCGCACGCGCACGACGCCACGCTGTTCATGGTGGTGCACAGCGCCTTTGCGGCGCTGCTCGCCCGGCTCAGCGGCACAGGTGACATCGCTATCGGTACCCCGGTCGCGGGTCGTGCCGAACAGGTGCTCGACGGCATGGTCGCCACGTTCGTCAACACTCTGGTGTTGCGCACACAGGTGGACGTCGATCAGTCCTTCGCTGATCTGTTGGCGCAGGTGCGTACCAAGGACATTCAGGCGTTCGCGCACGCGGACCTGCCCTTCGCGCGGTTGGTCGATGCGCTCGACCCGGTCCGCGCACCGGCCCGGCATCCGCTGTTCCAGGTGCTGCTCGCCTTCCGAAACCAGGGCGGCGCCGCCATCGAGCTGCCGGGCCTGACCGTGGCCGGGCTCGATATCGATCAGCGGACGACGCAGGTCGACCTGCAGCTCCTGCTCAGCGCGGTGCCGGGGTCCGAAAACGCGATGGACGTCGAACTGCGTTACGCCACAGATCTGTTCGATGCCGCATTCGCCGCGACATTCGCCGAACGGATGATTCGAGTGTTGCGCGAGGTGGCCGCCGACGCCGACGTCGCGGTGGCCGATATCGAACTGCTCGGTGACGCCGAGCGCACGCTGGTGCTCGAGCAGTGGAACGACACCGAATTTCCCATCGACGCGGCGTTGACGTCGCAGTCGGGTGATGCCGCCGCGACGCTGGTTTCGCTGTTCGAGGCCCAGGTGGCGCGGACGCCGGACGCGGCGGCGGTGACTTACGATAACGCGACCCTTTCCTATGGTGAGTTTGCCGCTCGGGTGCACCGACTGGCGCGCTGGCTGAAGGAAGCCGGCGTCGGCCCGGAATCTTATGTGGCGCTCGGTATTCGGCGCTCGCTCGAACTCGTCGTCGGCATGTACGCGATCAATGCGGCCGGCGGCGCCTACGTGCCGATGGATCCGGATGATCCGGCCGAGCGCATCCAGCACATCCTCGAGACCACCCGCCCGGTCTGCGTGCTGACCTCGGGAGTCGACCTGGACAGCACGGTCGCACGACAGGTTCGCATCGATGAGCTCGACCTGTCCGGCTTCTCCGACGAACCGCTGACCGACGCGGACCGGCACAAGCCGCTGCGGCCTGCCAACACCGCCTACGTCATCGTCACCTCCGGCCCGACCGGACCACCGAAAGGCGTTGCGGTCTCGCACGCCTCGATCGTGAACTGCCTGGTCTGGACCCATGCCGAGTACGGGCTGGCCGCCGACGATGCGCTGCTGCAGCAGACGCCGGCCACCGTCGACGCGTCGGTGTGGGAGTTCTTCGTGCCGTTGCAGGTCGGCGCCCGACTGGTGCTGGCCGCGCCGCACGGCCACCGTGACCCGGCCTACCTGCTGCGGGTGATCGCGGAAGAGTCCGTCACCACAGTGCAATTCGCGCCGTCGCTGCTGGCCAGGTGCGTGGCCGAGGACGCCATCGGTCAGGCGACCACGCTGCGCAACGTGTTTTCCGGCGGTGCCGGGCTGCCCGCGGCGGCCGCACAGCGGCTGCGTGCCATGACCGGTGCCCGCCTGCACAATCTCTACGGCCCCGCCGAATCCGCGGTCGATGCGACCCACCACGAGGTGACCGACGCGGACACCGGCACGGTGCCGATCGGTGCCCCGGTGTTCAACACTCAGGTGTACGTGCTGGATTCGCGGCTGCGCCCGGTTCCGGTGGGCGTCGCGGGTGAGCTGTACCTCGCGGGCGCCCAGCTGGCGCACGGCTACGTCGGGCGTCCCGACCTGACGACGGAACGGTTCGTGGCCAATCCGTTCGGCGCCGGTGTGCGCATGTATCGCACGGGTGATGTGGTCCGGTGGATACCGCCTTCCCGACGCGGGGACGGCTGGGCGGCCGATGGTGAGCTGGAGTACCTGGGCCGCAACGACTTTCCGATGCAGCTGGGTGGGCAGCGCCTCGATCCCGGCGAGATCGAGGCCGCGCTGCTTGCCGTCGATGCCGTCAGTCAGGCGGTGGTGCTCGTCCGCACCGAGGAGCACACCGGCGAGCACCTCGTCGGCTACCTGATCGCCGATCCGGGTCGCACCCTCAGCCCGGACGCGGTGCGGGCCGATCTCGCGGGGCGGCTGCCGGCGTATCTGGTGCCCTCGGCGTTCGTGGTGCTCGACGAGTTCCCGTTCGATGTCACCGGCAAGCTGGATCGCCAGGCACTGCCCGCACCGACGGTCGCGGCCAAGGCATTCCGTGCCCCGGTCACGCCGGTGCAGGAGATCGTCGCCGATGCCTTTGCCGAGGTGCTCGGTGTCGAGCAGATCGGCTTGGACGACGACTTCTTCGCGCTCGGCGGCGATTCGCTGGTCGCTGTTCGGGTCGCGGCCCGCCTCGGTGTCGCGCTGAACACTCAGGTTCCGGTTCGTGTGCTGTTCGAGGCATCGACGGTGATCGGTGTGGCCGCCAGGATGGCAGCCCCTGTCGGGCAAGACGATGCACCCGAGATGGACGCGGAGTCTGTGGCCGCCGGGCAGCTCGAGTACTGGACCACGCAGTTGCGTGATCTGCCGGACCAGATCGAGTTGCCCGCCGATCGGCCGCGGCCCGAGGTCGTCGGCAATGCCAGTGGTACGCATGACTTCTCGATCGATGCCGACCTGCGTGCCGCGCTGGCCGGACGTGCGCGCGAGCACGGTGTCACGCTGTTCATGGTCGTGCACGCCGCGCTCGCGGTGTGGGCGGGCAGGTTGTCCAACAGCACCGATATCGCGATCGGCACCCGGGTGTCCGGGCGTCGTGAACGTGGGCTCGACGACATGGTTACCAACACCGTGGTGTTGCGTAGCGAGGTCGATCCGGCGGTGCGCTTCGGCGAGCTGCTCGAGCAGGTCCGCCGCACCGATCTTGCCGCCTTCGCGAACGCCGAGTTGCCATTCGAACAGCTGGTGGATGTGATCAGCCCGGAGCGTTCGCGAGCACATCACCCGCTGTTTCAGGTTGCGCTGACCTTCGAGACGGCTTTGGCTGACGAACTCGAGCTGGTCGGGCTGCCCGGTGTCGCCGCAGGGATCGGTGAATTCGAGACGGGCACAGCCCAGTTCGATGTGCACCTGACCGTCGGCGTGGCCGCGGACGGTGGGCTCGGCATGTCGTGGAATTACGCGACCGAGCTGTTCGACCCGGCGACGGTCGCCGTCTTCGCCGATCGGTTGGTGCGCGTGCTGCACGCCGTCGCCGCAGATCCGCGGATCGCGGTCGGTGACATCGATCTGCTCGGTGCAGACGAGCGCCTCGCCGTCACGCAACTGTGGGTGTCCTCTGGAATGGACAGTGCCGCAGGACGGTTCGGTGGTCCGGCGCCGACCCTGGATACGCTGTTCGACGCCGCAGTTGCCGAGCACCCGCACCGGACGGCGGCCCGCTTCGGGGTCGAGACACTGACCTATGCCGAGCTGGACCGGCGCGCGAATGTGCTGGCGCGCAGGCTGATCGCCGACGGCGCCGGGCCCGAGACGCTGGTCGCGGTGATCCTGCCGCGTTCGCTCGACCTGGTGGTCGCGCTGGTCGCGGTGACGAAGAGCGGTGCGGGCTATGTGCCCGTCGACCCGACCTACCCGGTCGATCGCATCACCGCTGTGCTCGCCGACGCCCAGCCGACGAGTGTGATCCTGGATTCGACGGTCCAGGTACGGGTTCCGGTGACACTGCCGAGCGTGGTGCTCGACGGGTTCGCGGTGGAGACCGGGAATATCGAAGACGCCGACGACGCGCCGATCGCCGACGCCGACCGCAACGCCGCGCTGTCGCCCGATCACGTCGCGTACCTGATGTACACATCGGGCTCGTCCGGCCGCCCGAAGGGTGTCGCGGTCACACATCGGAATGTGGTGCGGCTGTTCGCGAATACCGATCGCGACTTCGGTTTCGGTCCCGACGACGTGTGGACGCTGTTCCACTCCTATGCCTTCGACTTCTCGGTGTGGGAGCTGTGGGGTCCGCTGCTGTTCGGCGGCACCTTGGTGGTCGTCGACTACTACACCTCGCGGTCGCCGGAGCAGTTCCTGGAACTGTTGCGCGCCGAACAGGTCACGGTGCTCAACCAGACCCCGTCCGCGTTCTATCAACTGGCCGAAGCGGATCGCAATGCCGCGCCGGACGTTTCGCCGCTTGCGCTGCGTTACGTGGTCTTCGGCGGCGAGGCGCTGGAACTGCGCAGGCTCGCCGATTGGGTGGCCCGCCGCGGCGCCGAAGCGCCGCGGCTGGTGAACATGTACGGCATCACCGAGACCACGGTGCACGTGTCGTACCGTGCGCTGGACGCCGCGACCATCGCGGCTGCCGCGGGTTCCGTGGTCGGCAGGGCCGTCGCCGGCCTGCGGGTGTACGTGCTCGATCACCGGCTGCGGCCGGTTCCGGTCGGCGTCGCCGGTGAAATCTATGTTGCGGGAACGCAGTTGGCGCGCGGGTACCTCGGCCGTCCCGGCCTGTCGGCGACGCGATTCGTGGCCGACCCGCTCGGCGACGCGGAGGCGGGCGCGCGCCTGTACCGCTCCGGCGATCTGGCGCGCTGGAATCGCTTCGGCGAGTTGGAATATCTGGGCCGCGCCGACGACCAGGTGAAGGTCCGCGGCTTTCGGATCGAGCTCGGCGAGATCGAGTCCGCGATCCTCGCTCAACCAGGAATCGCCCAGGCGGCGGTCATCGTGCGTGAGGACAAGCCAGGCGATCAACGGATCGTGGCCTACGTCGTCGCCGAGCCGGACACCGTCCCGGTGCTCGACCAGATCCGCGACGGCGCGGCGGCGCTGCTGCCCGGCCACATGGTGCCGTCGGCGCTGGTGCGGCTCGAATGGATTCCGTTGACGGTCAGCGGAAAGCTGGACCGGCGCGCGCTGCCCGCACCCGCCGAGCGGGCTCCGGCCTTGTCCGCGCCCGCGAGTCTGGTAGCCACGCCACGGGACGGCGTCGAGCGGGGCGCGGTGGACGGGTCTGCCGATGTCGCCGAGACCACGGAGCGCGCGGCAGCGACCGCGGTCGTGCTTGCCGAGCTGCCCGGCGGCGGTGTCGGCACCATCCCGCTCACGCCGGTCGTCCGGTGCATGACGCAGCGCCCCGATGGGTTCACCAGGCTCAATCAGACACTCGCGCTGGAGCTTCCGGTCGGCATTGACCGAGCGGACATCGTCGCGACCGTCGGCGCGGTCATCGATCGGCACGACATGTTGCGGGCGAGCCTGCGTCAGGTGGACCAGGAGTGGGTGCTCGAGACCGCGGCGCCGGGCACAGTCGATGTGGACGCGCTGATTGATCAGACCCTCTTCGACGCCGATGTCGATAGCGCTGGGCTGGCCGAGATCGCCACCGCCGCAATGGATTCCGCGCTCAATCGACTGGATCCGGCTGCGGGCGTTGTCATTCGGTTCGTGTGGATGGAGCCGTCGAGCAGTGCGCGAGCCGGACGACTGATCGTGGTCGGGCACTATCTGGTGGTCGACGATGCCTCATGGCGCATTCTGGTGCCGGACTTCGCTGCGGCGTGGCACAGCCACACTGCCGGTGCGGCCACGGAACAGCCCGCACCGGCTACCTCGATGCGGGCCTGGGCGCATGCGCTCGAACGGGTGGCACGCAGCGCCGAACGCGTTGCCGAGCTGGACTACTGGCGTTCGGTGGTGCGCGCGGCCGATCCGCTGCTGACCGACCGCCCGCTGGATCCGGCGGGCGACACCTCGGACGTCGTCGAGAAGCTGCGGGTCGAGGTCGCCGCGGAGGTCACCGAGGCGCTGCTGACCACGGTCCCCGCCCTGTTCCACGGTGACGTGCAGGACGGTCTGTTGACCGCGTTGGCGTTGGCGTTGGCGCAGTGGCAGACCCGGGTGGCGGGTGCGCACGGCGAGGCTGCGCCGCTGCTCTGGCTGGAAGGCCACGGCCGGGCATCGGATGTCGTTCCCGGTGCTGATCTCTCGCGCACCGTCGGCCGATTCACTGTGAGCTTCCCGGTCCGCTTCGACCTGTCCGGCATGGACGTCGATGCCGCGCTGGCCGGTGGGCTCGCGCTCGGTCAGGCAGTCAAAGCGGTCAAGGAGCAACTGCGCGCGGTGCCGGATCACGGCATCGGTTACGGCCTGCTGCGGCATCTCAACCAGGAGACCGCCGCAGAGTTGCCTGCGGCACCGCCGGGGCAGGTGCGGTTCACCTACCGTGGCCGCCTCGCTGCAGGTGAGGGGCCTGACGCCGGCTGGCTCCCCGCCGCCGATCTCGGCGAACTCGATGGCGGTTGTGGCGCGTGCCTCCCCGTGACGGCGGCGCTGGACATCACCGTGATCGTGGTCGGCGACAAGCTGACCGCGCACATCGGCTACCCCTCGACGCTCGTAGGTGCCGCCGCCGTCCAGGAATTCGCTGCGTTGTGGGTGAGTGCACTGGAAGCGGTTGTCCAGCACGCGAATTCGCCTGATGCCGGTGGGCACACGCCGTCGGACTTCGCTCTGGTGCGCTGCACGCAGCGCGACATCGACGGCTGGGAGCGGCGTTTCCCTCGGGTCGGCGATGTCTGGCCGTTGTCGGCCTTGCAGGAGGGGCTGCTGTTCCATGCCAGGCTGGCTGCCGCATCGGTGGACGTCTACACCGGCCAGCTAGTGCTGACCTTGACCGGCCAGCTCGATACGGCCCGGTTGCTTTCGGCGGCACAGGCTTTGGTGGATCGCTACGAGAACCTGCGCGTTGCGTTCAGCGCCGACCACGACGGCAATCCCGTGCAGCTGGTGCTGGACAGCGTCGAAGTGCCGTGGACCGAGCACGTTCGGGTCGACCAGGACGTCTGCGACGAGCTCCTCGCCTCCGACCGCGGCGAGCGCTTCGACCTGGCCGAGCCGCCGCTGGTCCGGTTCATGCTGATCCGGATGGCAGGGGAGGTAACTCGGGGCACCGTGACGGGACCCGACGACGCCACAGCAGACATCGGGCACTGGCAGTTGGTGATGTCGTACCACCGCATCCTGCTCGACGGCCGGTCGATGCCGTTGCTCGTGCGTGACCTGCTCGCGCTGTACGCCGCCGACGCGGACACCAGCGCGCTGCCTGCTGTGCACTCCTACCGGCACTTCCTGGAATGGACTGCGCAGCAGGATCACTCGGCCTCCCTCGACGCTTGGGTCAGCGCGCTGCGCGGGGTATCCGAACTGACACTGCTTGCCAGACCCGCTGCCGGGCGGGAGATCACCGCGCAGTCCGGCGTGCACTCAATTGAGCTCGACGAGTCGGCGACCGCTGGGCTGGCCGCGCTGGCCGCATCGCTGGGCGTCAGCCCGAACACCGTCCTTCACGCTGCCGTGGCGATCCTCATCGGCCGGATGACCGGGCGCGACGATGTGCTGTTCGGCGCCACCGTGTCTGGGCGTCCGTCGGAGCTGACCGGTGTGGCGGGCATGGTCGGCGTGCTCGCCAACACCGTGCCGGTGCGGGTGCGGCTGGATCCGGCCGAGACCGTGCGGCGGCTGCTGATCAGGATCCACCGTGAGCAGGCGGAGCTGCTCGACCATCACCACGTCGGCCTCGCGGAGATCCAGTCCGCGGTCGGCGTCGGTGGCCTGTTCGACACGCTGGTCGTGTTCGAGTCCGCCCCGCTGGTTGCCGCAGGCATTCGTGAGCAAGCCGCGGCCATCGACGGGATCGCGGTGGCCGGCCTCGAGGCGGCCGATGTCACGCATTACCCGGTGACGCTTGTCGCGCAGCTGGATTCGACGCTGCGGATCCGCGCACGCTACCGGCGTGAGCTGCTCGACGAACAGACCATGCGGCGCGTCGTCGATCGGCTGCTCCTGGTCCTTGCCGCGATCACCGCCGAACCTGGTGCGCCAGTCGGCGATATCGAGCTGCTCGACACCGCTGAGCGTCAACTTGTCGTCGCCGAGTGGAATAACACAGCGCACGAGGTGGATTCGGCCGCGACGCTCGTCTCGATGTTCTACGAGCAGGCCGAACGCACCCCTGACGCGACCGCGCTGACGTTCCAGGGGACAGGTCTGGCCCTCGCGTCGTCCGACCGTCCCTCGTCGAGTCGCTTTGTGATGCAGGCCAACCCGTCGCCCGGCCACCACCCCCCATCGAGTCACTTCGTGACGCTGTCATATGACGAGTTCGCGGGCCGGGTGAATCAGCTGGCGCGCTGGTTGATCGCCCGCGGTATCGGCCCGGAATCGCAGGTGGCGCTTGGTATGCGGCGCTCCGCCGATCTCATCGTCAGCATGTACGCGGTCCTCGTTGCGGGCGGCGCCTACGTGCCGCTGGATCCGGATCATCCGGCCGAGCGCACGGAATACATTCTGGCCACCGCGGATCCGGTGTGCGTGCTGACCTCTGGCCGCGACCTCGACGTCGATACCGCGCAGGTCCGCGTCGACCTGCTCGACCTGAGTGGGCTGTCGGAGGCGCCGATCACCGACGCGGATCGCTGGGCGCCACTGCGTCCGTCGAGCACCGCGTACGTGATCTTCACGTCCGGTGCGACCGGGCACCCGAAGGGCGTCGCTGTTCCGCACTCGGCGATCGTCAACCGCCTGGTGTGGATGCAGTCGGCCTACCCGCTCGATGTCACCGACACGGTGCTGCAGCAGACGCCTGCGACCTCCGATGTGTCGGTGTGGGAGTTCTTCTGGCCCTTGCAGATCGGTGCCCGCCTGGTGGTCGCAGAGCACGGCGGGCATCGGGATCCGGCGTACCTGGCTGAGCTCATCGGCGCCGAGCGGGTCACCGTCACCCACTTCGTGCCGTCGATGCTGGCGCTGTTCCTGAGTTCGGCGGCGTCGGACGCGGGTCCCTCCGCGGTGACGCAAGCTACGGCCTCTGGGCCTTCCGCCGCGGTGCAGTGTGCTTCCCTGCGCCTGGTGTTCGTGTCCGGTGAGGTGCTTGTGCCGAAGCACGCCCACCGGCTGCGTGCGCTGACCGGCGCCGCGGTGCACAACCTGTACGGACCGACCGAGGCCGCGGTCGACGTCACCCGCCACGAGGTGACCGATGCCGACGCCGACACCGTCCCGATCGGTGCCCCGGTGTTCAACACTCAGGTGTACGTGCTGGATTCGCGGTTGCGCCCGGTTCCGGTGGGTGTCGCGGGTGAGCTGTACGTGGCGGGCAGTCAGCTGGCCCGCGGCTACATCGCGCGGCCGGATCTGACCTGCGATCGGTTCGTGGCGAATCCGTTCGGGGTGGGTACGCGGATGTATCGCACGGGCGATCTGGTCCGATGGGTTCCGGCGGCGCTGAGCGATTCGACGAGGGACGGTGCGTCGGCGGCGGGTGAGCCGGTGCACGGTGAGCTGGAGTACTTGGGGCGCAACGACTTCCAGGTCAAGTTTGGTGGGGTGCGCCTCGAACTCGGTGAGGTCGAGGCCGCGCTCGCCGCGCTGGACGAGATCGCTCAGTCGGTCGTCGTGATCCACTCGGAGGTACGGACCGGAGACCAACTCGTCGCGTATGTCGTTGCGGCGCCGAGTGTCCGAGTGGACGTCGAGCTGCTGCGCGAGGACTTGGCGGAGCGGTTACCCGCCGACATGGTGCCGTCCGTGGTGATGGTGCTGGACGAGATCCCGCGCAACGCCTTCGGCAAGGTCGATCGGAATGCGTTGCCCGCGCCTGTCTCCGAGGCAGCGGTCTTCCGTGCGCCGACGACACCGGTGGCGGAGATCGTCGCCGACACGTTCGCTGAGGTGCTCGGCCTGGCACAGGTCGGCCTCGACGACGACTTCTTCGCGCGCGGTGGCAACTCGTTGAGCGCGCTGCGAGTTGCGGCCAAGCTGTCGACCGAGCTGGGCATCGACCTGGGCGTGCGCGAGCTGTTCGAGGACTCGACAGTGGTCGCGCTCGCGGCGCTGGCGCAGGCGCGTGCCTGCGGCGATACGCGGCCCGCGCTGGTGCCGCAGCAGCGGCCCGCGCTGGTGCCGCTGTCGCTGGCACAGCAGGTGCTGTGGTCGCGTAACCGGGTCGATCCCGCCTCGGCCGTCGACACCGGCTCGGTGGCGGTTCGGCTGTCGGGTCTGCTCGACCGGCAGGCGCTGCAAATCGCTGTTGCCGATGTACTGGCCAGGCACGAATCGTTGCGCACTTGCTACCCCGAGGTCGACGGCGTCGCGCAGCAGCAGATCGTCGCCACCGGCGAGGTTATCCCCGATCTGGCGCCGTTCGACGTGACCGAGGCCGAACTGCCCGAACAGCTTTCCGAGCTGACACGGACCGCGTTCGAGGTGTCCAGCGAGGTGCCGTTCCTGGCAAGGCTTTTCGAGACCAGCCCGACCGAGCACGTGCTCGCGCTGGTGGTGCACGCCATCTCGGCCGACGCCGACTCGATGGGCATGCTCGCCCGGGAGGTGCTGACCGCCTACGGCGCCCGCGTCGAGGGTGGCGAAGCCGCGTTGCGGCCACTGGACGTGCAGTACCCCGACTTCGCGCTGTGGCAGCGTGGCGTGCTCGGCGTCGAGGATGATCCGGAATCGCTGCTCGCCAAGCAGATCGGATACTGGGCGTCGGCGTTGCGCGGGCTGCCCGAGCAACTCGATCTGTCCATCGGGCGGCCACGACCCGCCGTCGCTTCCGGTCGCAGTGTGACACACGTATTCGAGATCGACGTCGAAACCCACCGGCTGCTCGCCGATCTCGCGCGCACCAAGGGCGCGACGCTGTTCATGATTGCGCATGCCGCGCTCGCGACGCTGCTGGCCCGGATGTCCGGTGCGGACGATATCGCGATCGGTACGCCGGTTGCTGGTCGTGACGAGCGCGCGCTCGACGAACTGATCGGCGCATTCGCCAACACTGTGGTGCTGCGGATAGCGGTCGACGCAGGCGCGACCTTCACCGCTCTGCTGCGCTCGGTGCGCGCCATCGATGCCGCCGCGTTCGACCATGCGGACCTGCCGTTCGAGCGGCTGGTCGAGATCCTGCACCCGGCGCACTCGCAGGCGCGGCATCCGCTGTTCCAGGTGATGCTGGCGTTCCAGAGCCGCGACGAGCACAGGGTGGAGCTGCCGGGGGTCACGGTCAGCGGCGTCGAGCTGCCTGCCGAGGCGGCGAAGGTCGATCTGCGGCTGACGTTGTCGGAGCGGAATGCGGCGCAACCGCACGGTGCTGTGTCCGCCCCGGCCGGGATCAGTGCCGAGCTCGTCTATGCCACTGATCTTTTCGACGAGGCGACGATCGCGGAACTGGGTCAGCGGTTCACCCGGCTTCTGAAAGACGTTGCGGCTGAGCCCGATCGACCGATCGGTGACCACGCGCTGCTGAACGAGCGCAAGGCTGAGCAGAGTGACGAGGTGCCTGCCGCCATGGTGGTGGGCGAGCGTCCCGCGCGGATCCCGCTCGCGCAGTCGCAGCGGCGCTACTGGTTCCTCAACCAGTTCGATACGGCCACTTCGGCGGTCGACAACATCCTGTTGGCCGTGCGGTTGTCGGGCAGCATCGACGTGACCGTGCTGGACCAGGCGATCGGCGATGTGATCGCTCGCCACGAAGTGCTGCGCACCATCTATCCGTGGTCGGTGGACGGTCCGCACCAGGTGATTCAGCCCGCGGCGCAGGCTGCGCTCACGCCGGTCGATGTCACCGAGGACGAATTGCCCGGCAAGGTCATCGCTTTCGCGCAGACCACCTTCGACGTCACCGTCGAGGTGCCGCTGGCCGTTGCGCTGTTCCGGACAGCGCCGGACGAGCATGTGCTCGCGTTCACTGTGCACCAGGTGGCCGCCGATAGATCGTCGCTCGGCGCACTGGCCCGAGACCTGATGGCCGCGTACGTCGCTCGTGGGGAAGGTGAGGCGCCGCACTGGCAGCCGCTGCCGGTGCAGTACGCCGACTACACGCTGTGGCAGAGCACGAGGCTCGGATCCGAGGACGATCCGGAAGCGCTGGCCGCACAACAGATCGCGTACTGGCAGACCGCACTCGCGGAATTGCCCGATCGGTGGGAGCTGCCGACTGATCGGCCGCGACCAGCCGTGCAGTCGTTCCAGAGCAAGGCAATTCGCTTCGAGATCGCTCCGCAGCACCATGCGCGCCTGCACGACCTTGCCACCGCGGCAAATGCGTCGCTGTTCATGGTGCTGCATGCGGCGTTGGCTGTGCTGCTCGCGCGCATGTCCGGCGCCGACGACATCGCGATCGGCACGCCGATCGCGGGCCGGACGGAGCACGAACTCGACGACCTGATCGGCATGTTCGACAACACCCTGGTGCTGCGCACCATGGTCGAGCCGGGTGCTCGGTTCGTCGATCTGCTCGCCGACGTCAAGGAGCGTGACCTGGCGGCGTTCGCGAACGGCGATGTGCCGTTCGAGCGCCTCGTCGAGGTCATCGACCCGATGCGCTCGACCGCGCGCAATCCGCTGTTCCAGGTGGGTCTTTCGGGTCGGCAGCCGACCGAGACCAGCATCGAACTGCCAGGTCTCACGGTGCGCACGTACACCGTCGACGCGCGACAGGCCAGGACCGACCTGCATCTCACGCTGGACGACCGATACGCCGGAGACGGCGTGCCCGCCGGGATCAGCGCCGAATTCGGTTATGCCATCGACCTGTTCGACGAAGACACGGTGCGTGGCTTCGCCGATCGGTTCGTGCGGGTGCTCGACGCCGTCGTCGCCGACGCGACCGTCGCGGTCGGTGCGATCGACCTGCTTGCGGCAGCGGAGACCGACCGGATCCTGACCACCTGGAACGACACCGCGCACGCGGTCGACACGGACGCGACGCTGGTTTCACTGCTTGCGGCCACGGTCGCGGCGACTCCGGATGCGGTCGCGTTGGTCGCCGACGCGCCGACCGGCCTGCTCGAGCTCACCTATGCGGAGCTGGACGCACGGGTGAACCGGCTGGCGCGGTACTTGATCGAACGCGGTGTCGGCCCGGAAGACCGAGTGGCGCTGGCGATCCGGCGGTCCATCGATCTGGTGGTCGCGATGTTCGCGGTCGCGACATCGGGCGCGGCGTATGTGCCGATCGATCCGGATCAACCTGGAGAGCGAACCGGTGACCTGCTTGCACTCGCGGCACCGGCGTGCGTGCTGACCACCGGTCGGGACGGGTTCCGTAGCGCGGCAGCCGATGTCGTGCAGATCGACGCCCTGGATCTGTCCGGGTTCGCGTCCACGCCGGTGAGAGCCGAAGAGAGGCGTGGCGCGCTGACCCCGGCCAACACCGCCGCGGTGATCTTTGCGCCCGATTCGGCCGGTCAGTTCAGCGGCGTCGCAGTGCCGCATGGGGCGATCGTCAACCAGTTGCAGTGGCAAGTAGCGGGCTTGGGCCTCGGCACCGAGGACGTGATCGTGCTGAAGACCGCGGCGACAGGTGACCTTTCGGGATGGGAGTGCTGGTCGGCGGCGGTATCGGGTGGCCGCCTCGTGCTTTCGGCTGTCGACAGCCACCGTGATCCGGCATACCTGAACGAATTGATGCGCAACACCGGGGTCACCACGCTGTATGCGGCGCCGTCGCTGCTGGATTCGCTGCTCACCGAGTCCGGTGGCCGGATGCCCTCGTCACTGCGCAGGGTGCTGACAGTCGGCGCGGTGCTGCCCGTGGCGACCGCACAACGGTTCCGGCGCAACAACTCTGTGGGTCTCCTCAACACGTCGCTGTATCACTTCTACGGCGTGACCGAAGCCGTGGTATCGGTCACCAGCCACCTGCTGACCGAAGCAGATCAAGCCTCGGTACCGCTCGGTGTGCCGGGGTGGAACAGTCAGGTCTATGTGCTGGACGCCAGGCTCCGGCCGGTTCCGCCCGGTGTGTCCGGTGAGTTGTATTTGGCGGGTGCGCAGTTGGCGCGTGGCTACTTCGGTCGCGCACAGCGCACTTCCGAGCGGTTCGTCGCCGACCCGTTCGGCGTCCCTGGTGCTCGCATGTATCGCACCGGCGACCTGGTGGCGTGGGATGCCAACGGGGAGCTGAATTTCCGGGGCGGCGAGCAGGACAGGAAGGCATTGCCGGGGCCGATGCTCGAGCAGGCGGTGTTCCGTGCGCCGGTTACGCCGATCGAGCAGATCGTGGCGAGTATCTTCGCCGAAGTGCTGCGGACCTCGGGTGAGGACGCGCAGCAGCGACCCGACACGGAGGTCGGCAGCGCCGAACGTTTCGGACTCGACGACGACTTCTTCGCACGGGGCGGCACCTCGCTGCTGGCCACCCAGGTCGCCGCGCGCCTCGGTGCCGTACTGAACACTCGGGTGCCGGTGCGGTTGCTGTTCGATGCGCCGACCGTCGCCGCGATGGCGGTGCGGGTCGCCCAGCGGACCGATGCGGCCGGACGCACCGCGCTGGTCGCTGCGCCACGGCCGGAACATCTTCCGCTGTCGTTCGCGCAGCAGCGCGTGTGGTTCCTCAATCGGTGCTATCGGGACTCGGCCGCGGACAACGTGCCGATCGCGGTGCGGCTGACCGGTGCGCTGGATGTGGCCGCGCTGCGGTCCGCCATCGGGGATCTGGTGAGCAGGCACGAGATCCTGCGCACGATCTACCCGCAGACCGACGCGGGTCCGGTACAGGTGGTCCTGCCGCCAGCCCAGGCGGTGCCGCGGGTCGAGGTGCGGGTGGTTTCCCCCGCGGATATCGAATCCGCCGTGGTGGCACTGACTTCGACGCTGTTCGACGTCACCACCGAGGTGCCGATGAAGGTTGTGCTGTTCCAAATTGCCGGGGAGACAACGGACGTCACCGAACCGTCGGCCGCGGTCGAGTACGTCCTTGCGATGGTGCTGCACCACCTCTGCGGTGACAGTTCCTCCTTCCGGCCATTGACGCGGGATCTGCTGATCGCCTACGCGGCGCGCTCGGCAGGAGCGGCGCCGAACTGGACTCCGCTTGCGGTGCAGTACGCCGACTACAGCAGCTGGCAGCGTGCGTTGTTGGGTAGTGCAGACGACGCGAAGTCGTTGGCGGCCGAGCAAAGCGCTTACTGGCGCGGCGCGCTTGCTGGGCTGCCCGATCGGGTGGATCTGCCTGCGGACCGTCCGCGCCCGGCACTGCGGTCTTTCGCCGGCGGCAAGGTTGGCGTGCAGCTCGACGCTGCGACCCATGCGGCGTTGCTCGAGCTCGCGCGGAGCGAAGACACGACGCTGTTCACCGTCGTGCACACCGCGCTCGCGGTGCTGCTGGCTCGGTTGTCGGGTACCGGCGACTTCGCGATCGGCACGCCGACCGTGGGTCGAGGCGAGCAGGTCCTCGACGACCTGATCGGCATGTTCGCGAACACAGTGGTCCTCCGCAGCCGCATCGACGGCGCGGCGACGTTCACTGAACTGCTTGCGCGGCAATCCGATACCGACATCCAGGCGTTCGTCAACGCTGAGCTGCCGTTCGCGCGGCTGGTGGAGGTGCTCGACCCGGAGCGCTGCACCGCACGGCATCCGCTGTTCCAGGTGGGGTTGGCGTTCCAGAACCCGGCGCAGGCCGGGCTGGAGCTGCCGGACCTGACGGTGGCCGGGATGGATATCAGCACCGGGTGCACGCAGTTCGATCTTTCCCTGACCGCCACCGAGCGTTACAGCGATACTGCTGCGCCGGAAGGCATTACCGGTGTCTTCACCTATGCCACCGATATCTTCGATCGGAATACGGTGCAGGGCTTCGCCGATCGGTTCGTGCGACTGCTCGATGCGCTCCTTGCCGCGCCGCGCACCGCGATCGATGACATCGAGCTGCTCGATGCCGCGGAACGGACCGAGCTGGTGTCGGGGCGTAATGCGACCGACTACGCGGTGGATTCGGCGGCCACGCTGGCGTCGTTGCTCGACGCGAGCGTGGCGACGGGACCGAAGGAAGTCGCGCTGGTCACCGAGGACGGCGCCTCGGTCACTTACGGTGAACTCGATGCGCGGGTGAATCGTCTTGCGCGGCATTTGATCTCGTTGGGTGTTGGCCCGGAGTCGCGGGTGGTTCTTGCGTTGCGGCGGTCGGTGGATCTGATCGTTGCCATGTATGCGGTGGTCAAATCTGGTGGTGCGTATGTGCCGGTGGATCCAGATCAGGCTGTCGAGCGTACGGACTACATCCTCGAAACCGTGGCACCGGTGTGCGTGCTGACCAATGTCGACGCCGGGTTCGATACCGATATCGCACCCGTGGTGCGAATCGACGGGATCGCGTTGTCCGAGCTGGACAAGGCACCGGTCACGGACGCGGAGCGGGTTGCGCCGTTGCGGACTTCGAATACGGCGTATGTGTTGTTCCCGGTAAGTCAGCCGCAGGGCATCGCGGTTTCGCATGGTGCGGTCGTGAATCAATTGCAGTGGCAGGTGAGTGAGTTCGGGCTCGATGCTGCTGATGCGTTTGTGTTGAAAACTCCTGTGACGGCAGACATTGCGGTATGGGAGTGCTGGTCGGCGGCGGTGTGTGGTGGCCGTTTGGTCATCGCCGGTCCGGATGGAGATCGAGATCCGGCGTATCTCAACGAGTTGATGGCTACCGAGTGGATCACCACGCTGCATGCGGAGCCGTCGATGCTGGAGGCGTTGACCGCTGGTGCGTTCCCGAACTCGCTGTGGCGGGTCCTGCTCCTCGGCGAGGCGTTGCCAGGCGCACTGGCACAACAGTTCCTGCGCGATCACACTCGTACCGAGCTGTTCAACCTCTACGGTCGGACCGAAGCCGCTGTCTCGATCACGAGTCATCGGGTGAGCGCGGCGGATCAGACCTCGGTGCCCATCGGTGTACCCGAGTGGAACAGTCAGGTCTATGTGCTGGATTCGCGGTTGCGCCCGGTGCCAGACGGTGTGCCCGGTGAGTTGTATTTGGCCGGTGCACAACTCGCGCGGGGCTATGTCGATTGCGCGGCGTTGACCGCGGATCGGTTCGTGGCCAATCCGTTCCGGCCGGGTGCTCGGATGTATCGCACCGGTGACCTGGTGGCCTGGAACGCCGACGGCGAGCTGGGCTACCGGGTTCGTGCCGATGGCACGCCGCAGATCGGTGATTCCCGAATCACGCAGGCGGCTCTGGTGTTCCGTGCACCGTCGACGCCGATCGAGGAGCTCGTGGCCTCGGTGTACAGCGAGGTGCTCGGTGTCGAGCGAGTCGGTGCTGATGACGACTTCTTCGGTCTCGGTGGTACTTCACTGCTGGCCAGCCAGGTGGTTACGCGGCTCGGTGCGGCATTGGATGCCGAGCTGCCGGTGCGGGTGCTGTTCGAGGCGTCCTCCGTTGCGAGTCTGGCGGTGGAGGTCGAGCAGTACGCCGGTGACCATCCGGTGTCTGTCTTCCCGGCCGAGTCGTCGGCGGAGCGCGGCCACGAGGCAGCGTTGGTGGCGTGGGCGACCGCGCTCGACGGCGTCACCGAGCCGACTCAGCTTGCGCCGCAACCGCGTACCGCTGAGCAGTACGAGATCGGCGAGCTGGTCGTCGCGGTCGACGCCGACCGCACCCGTCAACTCGCCGAGCAGGCCACCGAACTCGGCGTCACGATGCCGACGCTGGTGCAGGCGGCCTGGGGCATCCTGCTCGGACGGCTCACCGGCCGTGGCGATGTGGTGTTCGGCGCTACCGCGTCCGGGCGATCCGGCGTCGCGTCGATGGTCGGTCTGTGCACAGTGCCCGTGCGGCTGCGGATCGACGAGCGCCAAAGCATCGGCAAACTTCTCGAGCGGTTGCAGCGCGATCAGGCCGAGCTGCTCGAGCACGATCACATCGGTCTCACCGATATCCAGCGGGTCGTCGGCCACGGCGCGTTGTTCGACACCCTGGTGGTGTTCGAGTCCGTGCCGACGGACCGGGACGCGATGCCTGCAGCGTCCGTCGACGAGTCGTCGACGGCCGACAACGCGCTCCACTACCCGTTGACCGTGGCGGTGACCGCCGCGGACACCCTCGAGCTGACGCTGAAGTATCTGAGCAGCCGGTTCACCGCGGACGACGTGGAAACCCTTGCTGCCAGGCTGGTTCGGGTGCTCGATGCGCTGGCTGGCGATCCGGACCGGCTCGTCGGCGACATCGACATCCTCGATGCCGGCGAGCGGGCCCGGCTGCTCGCCGAATCTACCAGCACCGCAACGGTTGCCAACCCGGACGCGGCGAGTCGAGTCGGGGCGCGCACGGTTGCCAAGGTGCTCGCCGAAGTGGTCGAGGAGGACCCCGATGCGCCCGCGCTGCTCGACGACAGCGACGAAATCCCGTACCAGGTCTTGGATCGCCGCTCCGCACAACTGGCGCGGGTCCTCATCGATCGTGGCGTCGGCCCCGGCGACATTGTCGCCGTAGCACTGCCACGCTCCGTGGACACCACCGTCGCGATCTGGGCCGTCCAGAAGGCAGGCGCGGCATGCCTGTTCGCCGCGGACCTCACCGCCGCCGAGATGACCGCCGCCGGAGCCGGTTTCGGGATCACCATGAACCCGGACCCGGACAGCGATATCCGCTGGCTGGTGCCCGCCGACCGGCAGGTCCAGCAGGACCTGGCCGCGGCGGCGCCGCACCCGGTCTCGTACGCGGACCGAGTCCGCCCTCTCGGCGAAGACCATCCGGCCTTCGTCGTCCCCACCGCGAACGAGATCGTCACACTGTCCCAGGCCGAGGCGCTGGCCAACGCCGAGCAGATCCGCGCCCACTACGCCATCACCTACGAATCCACCACCTACACCACGGCAACCACCGGCCGCGCCGCTCTCCTCGAGTTCCTGGCCTCCGCCACCGCAGGCGCCCTCTCGGTCCTCCCCTCCGGCGGCCCCCACCTCGACGACCTCACCGACGGCGAGGTCACCCACTGGTTCGTCACCCCAGCCGACCCAGCAGACGCACCCACCGACCTGACGATCGTCACCACGGAGTAGGACCCGTCGACCAGACTGCAGGTCGATTCACGGCGTGAACTGCGAAGCCGTTGCGACGGTGAGGAGTTCGTCGACGGACCATTGGTCGTCGGCGTGGGTGCCGTGTTTGGCGGCCAGGACTTGGCCGGTGGGGGCGATGAGGAAGTCGGCGGGCAGGCCGAGACGGCCACCTTCGGGGGAGGTCGGGGGTGCCGGTTGCTTGTTGCGGAGGGTGGCCAAGGCGTCGTGGGTGACGCCGCGCAGGATGGCGGGCCAGGTTCGGGGGTCGAGGAGGGCTTTCGGGGCGGATTCGACGCCGAACTCGCGGTACAGATCTCGGGTGGGGTCGGGGATGGCGGGAAAGGGGAGTTCGTCGGTGTATTTGCGGAGTTCTGGTGCGCTGGAATGGAATACGACGACTTCGTGGATGCCTGCTGCGGTGATCTCGGGGAGGCGGGTGACGATCGAGCGCAGGTGCAGGTTGCAGACGGGGCAGCCCGCGAAGCGGCGGAATTGCAGGTGGATCAGGTGGTCGGGGTCCGGTACCTGGACCGCGGTGCCGTCGGCGGCGATCAGCGTGCGCCCAGAGACGGTGGTCGGCAATGACATGCGAATTCCTTTCGTAGGTGTACGTAGTACGCCTACATCTAGTATGCGCGTACCTTGTACGCTGTCAACCCATGCCACGTCCTCGTTCGCTCACTCAGGGAGATCTGTCGGCGGCCGCGCTCGCGGTCATCGACCGTGACGGTCTGGCCGCGCTCACGATGCGCGCGGTCGCCACAGAGCTCGGCATGGCCACCATGGGGCTGTATCGCTATGTCGCCGATCGGGAAGCGCTCGAGGTCCTCGTGGTTGATCGGATCTTCGTCGACATCGAGACGGCGTTGCCGCCCGAAATGCCATGGCGCGAAAGGATATCGACACTGCTGCAGCGGATGTGCACCGCGGTGTCGAAGCATCCGGCGACGGTGCCGCTCGTGCTGCGGCATCGCCAGTCGACGGCGGCGTCGCTCAGGCTGATCGAGACGATGCTGTCGGCGCTGACGGAGGGTGGCTTCGCCGGTCGTGACCGGCTGATCGCGCAGCGCACGCTGATCGCCTTCCTGTTCGGCTTCCTGCAGAACGAGCACTACGCCTCGCTCGCAGGGCCAGGCACCGCCACGATGGCACGCGTGGCGGTCGAGGACTACCCGCTGGTTGCGGAAACGGCAGCTCAGGCGCGGACGATCCCGGCGTCGGAGGAGTTTCGTGAGGGCCTTGCCCTCGTGCTGCGCGGCCTGGCTCCTCGGGACCATGGTCGGTCCTGAGGAGCCGGCTGGGCTCAGCGGAGAAGTGCTGCGGTGTCGATGGATTCGGCCATTGCCCGGTGGCCTGCGTCGTTGAGGTGCATGCCGTCGCCGGAGTCGAGGTCGGGGCGAATGAAATCGGGGCGCGCCGGGTCGGCGACGGCGGCGGCGGCGTCGAAGATCGAGTCGAAAACGTCGGTGCCGCGCAGCCATTCGTTGACCTGGCGGCGGGTCGCCTGGGTTTCGGCAATGGGCAGGCCTTCGTAGATGCAGCCCGCGTAGGGGCCGATGGTGGCGGCGTGGATGGTGAGACCCGCGGCGTGCGCGCGGCGGGCCAGCTCGGTGTAGCCCGCGATCAGTTCGTCGGCGGTGGCGGACGGCTGGTCGGCCATGCCGCCGAGGATGAGGTCGTTGATGCCGAAGTTGATCACGACCGCGGCGGCGCCGGGGACGGAAAGGACGTCGCGGCTGAACCGGTCGAGCCCTGGCACGCCGATCTCGTTGGTCAGCAGGCGGTTTCCGCCGATGCCCTGGTTGACGGCCCAACCGCGCGGCAGCCGCGCATTGAGCGCGTCCACCGAACGGCGGTTCGCGCCGATGGTCGACCCGACGCCCTCGAACCAGGAATCGCCGAACGCCACGACAACCGGGACATCCACGGGGGCAAGCACATCGACGCCTGCGACGAAGAAGCGGGCAGGCACCTCCTCGGCGGCGGTCAGATCCGGTGCCGAGGTGACGTCTCCTGGTGCGACGTAGGCGATTTCGGTGGCCTGATGGGAATAGGTCGCGAGCCCGGTGTCGCCGGGTAGATACAGGCTCAGTGTCACATCGGTGCCTGCGGCGACCGCGAGTTCGACCGCGTCGGAGACTATTTCGCCGCCCGCGGGGATGCTGACCTGTGCGGCGCCGTCGAAGGTCAGCGCGGTGTCGGTCTCGGTGACGATCGCGCTGCCGGACTTGCGGAGTGCGAGTTTGGCAGCGCCGATGACCAACGGGGCGTGCCCGAAACGGTTGGTGAGGCGGATCCGGAGTTGCTCGCCGCCGCCGGCCAGGTGCAGCGCCTGGCGGACGGTCTCGTCGGCGAAGGCGCGCGGTTGGGTGAGCTTGATCTGTTCGTCCGGGCTGATGACCGCGGAACGGAAACCGGCGACCCAGTGGGTGGTGTCAGACATCGAGCACTCCATTAGTTGACGCGAGGAATATTGCGTAGTCATGTTTCTACAACACCGTATTCCTCGTGTCAACTATCCTCATGTCAATCATTTCGGGTAGGTTGGGGCACATGGACGCGACGGACCTCTTCGATGACCAACGGCTGACCACGATGGGCCTGCTCTTCGAGGCGCACGAGGGCGTGGTCGGCAGGTTGGCGCCGGTCTGGAAGGCGCACGGACTGTCCGGGCTCGACATGAATGCGCTGATGCGCCTGAGTCGTTCGCCGCGGCGGCGACTGCGCATGTCCGATCTGGCGGCGCAGACCAGGCTGTCGACGAGCGGCGTCACCCGGCTGGTGGATCGGCTGGCGCGGGCGGGACTGGTGGAGCGCGAGCTCGATCCCGGCGATCGGCGCAGTGCGTACGCGGTGCTGACCGAGGCGGGCGCGGTGCGGCTCGCGGAGGCGCTGCCGGACTATCTGGCAGGCGTCGAGCGCTGGTTCACCGGATTGTTGACGCCAGCGCAGCTCGATGCGCTGATCGCCGCGTTGCGCATTGTTCGCGATGCCGCCAATCCGGATGCGACGGTCGGCATCGAATGATCGACTCGGCGGCGTCAGCCGCCGGTCAAGAGGCGTTCGAGCCCGTCGAGGATCAGGGTGAGGCCGAAGTCGAAATCGGCTATGCCCGTGTGCTCCCCGTCGATCACCAACTGTGACAGCGCGTTCATGTAGGGAAACTCGTCGGCGGGGATGCGCGGCAGGAACTGTGTTGCCGCAGCGGCATATTCGTCCGGCTGCAACGGGAAGTTCACCTCCTGCAAGGTGAATCCGTAGATGTGGCTGTCCATCGCGTTCCAGGCGCGATCGGCCTGCTGATAGGAGAAGCCCGCCGTGCGCAGGCAGCCGAGCGTGGCGTCGATGTAGCGGAGCATGGCCGGGCCGACATTGAGGCGGGAGCCGATCAGTCCGGTGGCCCATGGATGCCGCAACAGCACCTCGTGCGCCGAGGTCGCCCGCGCCCGCATGGCCGCTTTCCACTCCTGGTCGATCGTGGGGGCGGCCATCTCGGCGACCACCAGATCGGCGATGCCGTCGAGCAGGTCGTCCTTGTTGGCAACGTGGTTGTAGAGCGACATCGCCTCGACGCCGAGCGTCTGCGCCAGCTTGCGCATCGACAGCGCGGCAAGTCCCTGCTCGTCGGCGAGTCGAATGGCGGTGTGCAGCACCTTTTCCCGGTTGAGTGGCGGGCGCGAGGTGCCGTTGGTCGAGGTCTTGGCCATGAGCTCTTTCGGTTGACGGACTTACGGTGTGCAGCATGTCGCCGATGGGCACGCCCAGGGCAAAACGGTGCTTGCGATCTGATCGCTGTGGTGCGGATCAGTCGACCGAATTCGCCAGCCGGGTAGCGAGTTCGCGGAGGTGGGCGACGAACTCGGGCGGCTCGTGCACCCGGAACGGATAGCCGAAGCTGGCGACGAAGATCGCCAGTTCGTCGAGGGAGTTGGATCCTGTTCGTAATAGGCAGGTTTCGGCGTCGACGGCCTCGAGTGCCCCGACGGTCGGTGCGATACGTTCGGCGGCGACCTCGGCAGGGACCCCGAGGGTGATCCTGGCGACGTAGCGGTACGGCGAACTCGAAACGCCGCGCGAAACATAGCCGGACAGGTCGACATCGGGCGCTTCGCGCGGAGTGAAGCGCGGGCCGGTCGGGATGCGAGGATGCAGCCGGTCGACCCGGTAGGTGCGCCAGTCGGCACGATCGACATCCCAGCCGATCAGGTACCAGCGACGGCCGGTGTGTGCCAGTCGATGTGGCTCGGTGACGCGCAATGACGTTGCCCCGTCATGACTCCGATAGTCGAAGCGGAGGCGGTGACTGTCCCTGATCGCGCCCGCGATCGCGGTGAGGGTATCCGGATCGACGGTTGGCCCGCCTGCCTGCACCACGACGGTGGCCGATTGCAGCAGACTCACGCGGTGCCGCAGGCGCGACGGCAGCACCTGCTCCAGCTTGGTGAGGGCACGCAGCGAACTGTCCTCGATGCCGGTGATGGTGCCGCCCGCGGCGGTGCGCAGCCCGATCGCGACCGCCACCGCCTCGTCGTCGTCGAGCAGCAGCGGCGGCAGTTTCGCGCCCGCCCCGAGCCGATAGCCCGCGACACCGGCGGTGGCTTCCACCGGATAGCCGAGGTTGCGCAGCTTGTCGATGTCGCGGCGCACGGTGCGCACATCGACCTCGAGGCGTTCGGCCAGGTCGGTGCCTGTCCAATCGCGGGGCGTCTGCAGCAGCGACAACAGCCGAAGCAGCCGTGCGGAGGTTTCCAACATGAGTTTCAGTCTGCCGGAAAGCTAGGGCAGAAGCTGTCCTAGGTGGGTCATATCGTCTAGTTCATGAGCAACGAGATCCAGAAATTCCGCATCGACATCCCGCAACAGCAGCTCGACGACCTGCGTGCCCGACTCGACAGTGCGCGCCTGCCCGCGCCGCTGCCTGGTGACGGCTGGGACACCGGCGTGCCGACCACCTGGCTGCGCGACATGGTCGACTACTGGCGCACCGAGTACGACTGGCGCGCGGCCGAGGCCGAGCTCAACACTTTTCCGCAGTACACCACCGAAATCGACGGGCAGACGATCCACTTCCTGCACGTCCGTTCGCCGCACGACGGGGCGCTGCCGCTGCTGATGACGCACGGCTGGCCTGGCTCGGTGGCCGAGTTCCTCGACGTGATCGGCCCGTTGACCGATCCCGCCGCCCATGGCGGCGACCCGAAAGACGCCTTCCACCTGGTGATTCCGGCGCTGCCGGGCTTCGGCTTCTCGGGTCCGGTGACGGAGACGGGGTGGACGGTCCAGCGCATCGCCGCAGCGTGGGCCGAGCTCATGCACCGGCTCGGCTACGAGCGCTACGGCGTGCAGGGCGGTGACATCGGCGCGGCGGTGAGCCCTGAGGTCGGCCGCACCGTGCCGGAACGCGTTGCGGGCGTGCACGTCAACGGTGGACCCGGCCCCATGCCGCCGTTGCCGCTGGCCGAGGACGAATTCGCGAGCCTGACCGCAGTGGAGCAGGATCGGGTCCGCCGGATCGAGGCGTTCATGCAGGAAGAGTTCGGCTACATCGCGATTCAGTCCACTCGTCCGCAGGCGCTGGCGTACGGGCTGGTGGATTCGCCGGTGGGGCAGCTCGCCTGGATCATGGACAAGTTCCGTGAGTGGACGTATCCGCGAAACATCGACCCGGACAAGATCATTGCGCGGGATCGGCTGCTGACCAACGTGATGCTGTACTGGCTCACCGCAACCGCGGGTTCGGCGGCGTACGTCGGCTACGCCCATGCAGGCGGCTGGGGCACGCCGCAGGTGAACTCCGGCGTGCCCACCGGGGTCATCGTATTCGCGCACGACATCGGGATCCGGCGCTATTCCGAACCCGAGCACACGATCACCCGCTGGATCGAGGCCGACAGCGGCGGTCACTTCGCGGCACTGGAGGAGCCTGCACTGCTGACGGCCGACATCCGGGAGTTCTTCCGCGATCTGCGCTGAAATGCACAGTCCGTTGGCCTGTTCCGGCATGTCGTTGCCGGAACAGGCCCACAATCAGTGCAGCAGGACTGTCGGTGAGGTGCGGCCATGGACAAACCGAGACCATTGACCCAGGAACACCGGGAAGAGTTCTGGCGCCGCTGTGGCTGGTCGCCGGATCTCCCGGAGGCCGAGCGCGCGGCGCT
This sequence comes from Nocardia sp. NPDC049149, assembly GCF_043197455.1. NCBI lineage: Bacteria > Bacillati > Actinomycetota > Actinomycetes > Mycobacteriales > Nocardiaceae > Nocardia > Nocardia sp. NPDC049149. The sequence goes on along the minus strand of NZ_JBICTD010000015.1, from coordinate 164,426 downwards.
CGAACGGACGTGGGACGACGAAGCGATCGACATGGCAGAGCTTTTCGGCTGGTAGCTCAGGCGAGCTCCCCGGCGGCCCGCCATGAGCTGCGTTCGGCGCCGAAGGCCGCGGACTGGGTGGCGCGGAAGGCGTCGATGGACGCGGCGTTGTCGGCGAGGAACTTTCGGTACTCGGCGAGGCTGAACTCGCCGTCTTCGGTGTCGACGTCGATCCGGCCTGCGGCGAAATCGGCACGACGGGCGAGGAGTTCGTCCGCCTCGACGGGGTACCAGCGGATGCGATCGAAATAGCGGAGCAGCCATGGTGTTTCCACGCCCGCGGTGGAACGGTCCGCACCAGGGGGTAGTGCGGTGCTTGCGTGATGGTTCCAGACCTGGGTGGTGCGGCCGACGAATTGGTAGCCGCCGGGGCCTTCCATGCCGTAGATGCACAGGTAGGCGCCGCCGATGCCGACCGCGTTCTGCGGGGTCCAGGTGCGGGCCGGGTTGTACTTGGTGGTCACCAGGCGGTGGCGCGGGTCGGTCGGGGTGGCGACCGGTGCGCCGAGATACACGTCACCGAGGCCGAGGACGAGATATTCGGCATTGAAGACGGTGTCGTAAACGTCTGCCACCGAAGCCAATCCGTTCATCCGGCGGATGAACTCGATGTTCCACGGGCACCACGGCGCGTCGGCGCGGACACCGTGCATGTAGCGGGTGATCGCCTCGCGGGTGGACGGGTCGTCCCAGGAGAGCGGGAGATGCACAGTGCGGCTGGGGACGACGAGCGCGTCGGCGGCGGGCAGCTGTGCCTCGGCCTCGGCAAGCAGATCGAGGACAGCGGTGACGGGGAGGACGTGCGGGTCCACCCGGATCTGGAGTGAGCGGATGCCGGGGGTCAGTTCGGTCACGCCACGCACACCGGCCGCGAGCAGGTGCTGATGGAGGGCGTGCACGCGGGCGCGCAGGCCGAGATCCAATGTCATGGTGCCGTATTCGACGAGCACCGCGTCGTCGCTCGCCCGGCGATAGGTCACCCCGGTCTCGTCGTCCACCTCGGCCCGGCGCAGCACGCCGTCGTCACCGTCGCCGCCCGACGACAGCACGATGGGCCAGGCGGCGCGACGGCCAGGGCCGAGCTCGCGCGGCGAGGCGGCGCGCTCGCCGCGGATGGGCACGAACCGGACGGCATTCCCCGGCGCCAGCTGCCCGAGCTTCCAGCGGTCCGCGGCGACGACGGTCACCGGGCAGACGAAACCGCCGAGGCTCGGGCCGTCCGGGCCGAGCAGGATCGGGGTGTCGCCGGTGAAGTCCAGTGCGCCAACCGAATACGCGGTGTCGTGAATGTTCGACGGGTGCAGCCCGGCCTCGCCGCCGTCGGTGCGGGCCCACTCCGGCTTGGGGCCGATGAGGCGAACGCCGGTGCGGTCGGAGTTGAAGTGCACCGCGTAGTCGGTGCCGAGGATGGTGTCGACGTCGGTGCGAGTGAAGAATTCCGGTGCGCCATGCGGGCCCTCGGTGACGGCCAGTTCCCAGCGTTCGGTGATCGCCGGTTGATCGTCGGCCGGGACGCCGGACGTGACGGCGCCGTACGGTGCCCCGAGCGGCAGCACGTCGTCGGCGCGCAGGGCGCCGCCGTCGCTGCCGCCGAACTGTCCGAGCGTGAAAGTGGCGGTACTGCCGAGATATTCGGGCAGCTGGAGGCCGCCGGCGAACAACACGTAGCACCGCATTCCTGGGCCGCGCATAGCGCCGACTTCGAGGACATCACCTGCAGGCACCAGGACCGTACGCCACTGCGGCACGCGTGCGCCGCCCACGGTGATGTCCACGGGCGCCCCGGTGACGCATACCCACGTCGGCGCGGAGAAGCGCAGGGCGGGCCCGGTCAACGTGCACTCCAGTCCGGCCGCACCCTCGGGGTTGCCGAGCGCTCGGTTGCCGAGCCGGAACGACAGGTCGTCCATCGGCCCCGAGGGTGGCACGCCGACGTGCCAGTAGCCGGTCCTTCCTGGCCAATCCTGCACGGTGGTAAGCATTCCGGGGCGCACCACCGTGACCGAGGCTCCCGGCTGTCCTTCGGGCGGCGGGCAGCAGTCGGCGGCGTGGGTCTGCGTTGCCTGCGGCTCGGCGGCACGGGCAGGCGGTGCGGCGCGTGGGTGTAGTTCTGCGTGGGTCATCGCGTCACCACCATCCGGACCGGTGTCGGGTCGAAACCGTTGCAGGGGTTGTTGATCTGCGGGCAGTTGGACACCAGCACCAGGGTGTCGATCTCGGCACGCAGCGTGACCTTCTTTCCCGGCGCGGACAATCCGTCGACGATGCCGAGGGTGCCGTCCGGCTCCACCGGAACGTTCATGAACCAGTTGATGTTCGACACCAGGTCGCGCTTGCCGAGGCCCCACTGCATCGCCGCGGTGAGGAAGTTCTCCACGCACGCGTGTTGATGGCGGGTGTGGTGGCCGTAGCGCAGCGTGTTCGACTCCTGCGAGCAGGCGCCCGCAATGGTGTCGTGGTTGCCGACCTCGTCGGCGATCACGGTCATCAAGGCGGTGCCCGTGTCGGTCAGCAGCACGCTGCCGGTGGTGAGGAAGATGTTGCGCTGTGCGGCGACCGTGGCCTGGGCGCTGTAGCGGTCGGTGTGGTCGGCGGCCGAGTACAGCAGGCAGTCGACCGCCTGGTTGCCGTGCAGATCGATGATCTCCAGGTGCTCACCGGCCCGGACCACCGCGGACCACGGTGCGCGGGCTGGAACGGTCTCGTCGCGCACGACGGTGCGCTCCGTGCTGGTCATGGCGTTACCTCCGGCGTGCGCGCGGCGATCCAGGCTCGTTCGGTGTTCTGCACTGCCCGTTGATATTCCGGCTCAGTGTTGTGCGTGACCTCGAGGTCCGCGGGCGCCGCCCATGCGACGACATCGAGGTCGGTGGCGGCGCGGTCGTCGAGCGGATGTGCGGCATTGGCGACGAGCAGGGTCACCGGGAGATGTATCAGCAGGTCGACCGACGCACCGGCGGCGGCGCTGCCGGTGGCGGTCAGTGCACCGTCGGCCTCGACGCGGATCCCGCGGAAGAACGACACCGTCGGGCCGATATCCCGCGGTGCCAGACCGTGTTTGGCCCCGGCGAGGCGAAGCAACTGCCTCGCCTCGGCGGTCGGCCCGCACAGAGTGTCGTGGCGGCCCGAGGTGTCGGCGAGCACGGTGGCGAGGACGCGGCCCTGGTCGGACAGCAGCGGATGCCCGTTGCCGAGGTAGGCCTGCCACGGAACCTTCACGGTGTCAGCGACATTCAGTCGTTCCCACGGTGCGTCCGCGCGCACCAGCAGCAGATGCGCGCACGCGGCGCCCGCCGGGTCGGACAACCGGATCCGGGTGCCGCGCCCGAGCACGACGTTGGCGTAGCCGCTCGCTGGAATGCGCTGGGTAAACGTGATTGTGGCGGCGTCGACGCCCTCGGGCAGTGCGGGCTCCGCGACGGCCGCGGCGGCTGCCTGTGCGCGAGCGTGCGCCATGGCGCCCATGGTGGATGCGGTGCTGGTCATCAATGCTCCCTTCGCCGGGTGGTGTCAGGTTCGATGCGCTGTCAGTTCGGTTCGCTGTCAGTTCGATTCACTGTCAGTTCGATTCACACAGCGCGGTGGTGGCCGACGCCACCACCGCGCGGCTGAGTCAGGCGGGCTGCGTAGCGGTTTCGGCGCGCTGCGCCGTGCGCACGAACCAGTGCACGAGCACGCCGACCGCGACCACAAGCAGCACGAACAGCGGTGCGGCCCAGAGCATCCACCAGCCGCCGCCCTTGGGGGTGTAGACCTCGGCGCGCGGCCACGCCAGATTCACCGCCATCGCGATGCCCCATGCCACGGCGAGCAGGTTGATGGGAATGCCGAAGCGGCCGAGGCTGAACAGCGTTGTGTCGGGGTCCTCGGCGGGCCAGCCCTTGAAACGCCGCACCAGCAACGGGACCGTCACCAGCAGATAGGCCAGATACAGCGTCACGATGCATACGCTGGCGAGCGTGGCGAAGATCGCCGCGTTGCCGAGATTGACCAGCAGCAAACCGATTCCGAGCACACCGATGACGATCGACGGCAGGACCGGGGTGCCGAAGCGGTTGTGCACGACGCCGAGTGGCTTGGCGAACGGCAGCTTCCCGTCCCGGGCCATCGAGAACATCAGGCGCGATCCGGCGGTCTGAATTGCCAAGGTGCACACCGTGATGGCCACCGCGACACAGCCGAGCAGCACCGCGCCCGCCGGGCTGTTCAGCTTGGCGGTGAGCACGTAGGCGAGGCCGTCGGTGGCCAGTGCCCCGTCGGACAGGCTCGGCGCGGCCATCAGCGCGCTGATCAGCAGCAGCCCGCCGCCGAGCGCGGACGCCGACAGCGCGGTCAGGATGGTGCGCGGCGCCACCCGGCGCGGGTTCTTGGTTTCCTCGGAAAGCTCACCGGCGGAATCGAATCCGACCATCACGTAGGCGGCCATCAGCCCCGAGACCAGGAACGCGGCCCAGTACGGGCCCGGCGCCGCCTGGTCGGTCTGCAGGACAACGCCGGGACCGCGCTCGGTGTTGCTGAAGAACAGCGCGATGATCGCGAGCACGCCGACGATCTCGACGGTGACGCCGATCGAATTGATCCGTGCCATCACATCGATGCCGATCACATTGATCAGCGTGGTGATCACCAGCAGCACGCTGCCGAGCAGCACCGCGTTCGTCGCGCCCGAGGCCGAGGTGAGTGCCCTGTCCTCACCGATGAGCTGGAAGCCGCTCCAGATGGACGGCAGGACCACCTGCAGTGCGATGGCGGCCGCGGCGGCGGTCACGATCTGCGCGATGATCATCAGCCAGCCCGCGAACCAGCCGACGATCTCGCCGCCGAGGCGCCGCGACCACTGATATATGCAGCCGGAAATCGGGTAATGCGCGGCCAATTCGGCGAAATTGAGCGCGACGAGGAACTGGCCTGCGAAGACGATCGGCCAGGTCCAGAAGAATGCGGCGCCGCCGAACGAATAGCCGAAGCCGAAGAACTGGAAGATCGTGGTGAGGATGGAGACGAAGGAAAACCCTGCCGCGAACGAGGCGTAGCGGCCGAGTTTGCGATGCAGCACCGGCTGATAGCCGAATCCGGCGAGGTCGATACCGTCCGCACTGGTGTCGGGCGGTGGGGCAGAGGTCAGTGTTGCGGCCATGGCGGGTCCTTAAGCATGCGGCCAATACCTATCAGATGACAGTTTTAAGGAGGTGATCGCACTTTTCGTGACCCGCATGTATCACTTACGCTAACCCCGGTTACGGGTATATTTCCGGGCGTCCGCAGTAAATGGCAGGAATATGCCATGTGGCGGGGGTGGGCACGATCGCCGCGTCGCGCCGCCTGCCAGAATGGGCCCTGTGACAAACCTCGGCCCCGGCCGTCCCCGGATAGCGCAGCGACTCCGTCGCGGCGGGACACCGCGCGCCGAGATCCTCGACGCCGCCGGAGAGTTGTTCACCACCAACGGGTATGCCAACACCTCGACCCGGGTGATCGCCGATGCCGTCGGCATCAGGCAGGCTTCGCTGTACCACCATTTCGCGGCCAAGGACGACATCCTCGACGCGCTCCTCGCCGAAACCGTCACCACCCCACTGGAACTCGCAGGCCGACTGGGCGCGGTCCCGGAGTCGGCTCCGACCCGCCTCTACGCACTTGCTTCCTTCGACGTCAGGCAACTCTGTGCGGCGCGCTGGAATCTCGGTGCGCTCTACCTCCTTCCGGAAGTGCGCACCCCCCGATTCGCGACCTTCCGGCTCCGCCGTGACGAATTGCGCAGGCACTACGAGGCTTTGGCTGCGGCGGTGCTGTCCGAGGTGGGCGGCGCAGGCATCGCCGACGCGCAAGCCCTGCCGTTCCGGCTGGTCGAGATGGTGATCAGTATTCGCTCGGACGAAGGCGTCGTACCGGCTGCCGCCGAGCGGACGATCCCCGACGCGGTACTTCGAGTGCTCGGCTGGCCCGGCGACCTGGATGCGCTGCGCACCGCGGCACAACAACTGCTCGACCGGCTCGAACCGCCAGCCGCGTAAGGTCGCGTCGCTGCGTAGGCCCGTGCCGAGATCAGCGGGTCGGCGGCGCGATCTGCCAGTGCTGCTGCAGCGCACCCGCGATCTCGGGGAGCACGGTGACCGGGATTCGTTTGTGCCGCAGCAGGGCTCGGATTTCGTTGACCTGTTCGCGCTTGCGCAGGTCGTAGGCGCCGGAGACCGGGCGGAGCACCGGCGGAATCGAGAGCAGGACCAGTTCGCCGTGTTGTTCGTCGCCGCCGGAGAGGTCGAGGGCGAGCGACCAGCGCGCGCGGTCGTCGAGGGTGAAGCGGCCTGCGACGACGCGGTCCCAGTCGATGCTGGATACCGTCCACGGCGTGCGCCGGTAGATCGCCTGTTCAGTGAGCAGGATGGCGTCCCGGGTGAACAGGGCCGCCATCACGGCGACGCCCGCGATCGCGCCGACGAGCAATCCGGTGAACACACGGTTCACCCCGAACAGTCCGACGATCGCCGCGGCCATCACGACGGTCGCCAGGATCCCGAGGACGCTGTAGAGCGCCGCGCGCTGTGTGGGGACGACACCCGCCCGCACCATTGTCATCTCATCCACCTGCTTCCGGCCTGCTGCGGCACACGCTACCGGCCGCCAGGTGCTCCCGCATTTCCTTCGATATCCCGCACGGCCATCGCGCGTGCGTGCGGGATATCGAGCGGGAACTCAGGATTGCAGCGCGACCGCGGCCTCGGCGGTGTGCACCAGGAAGGTCAGGCTCTGCTGGAAGTACAGCTGCACCGACTCGGCGTCGTGCGACAGGTAGCCGATCGAAAGGTCTTGGCCGAGGCGGAGATCGAAGTCACCGCCGCGGGTGGTCAGCACGAACGCGCCGTCGATCGCGGGCGCCCAGACGATCTCGCCGTCCGGGATGAGGCGCTCGATGTGCGTGCGGATCGGATGGCCGTGGTCGGAGGTCTCGCTGACCGCGGTGAACAGGTCAGCGCTGAGCAGCACCGAGTAGGGCCCGTCGACGCCGGCGAGGCGCAGCGCGCTGAGCGCGAGCGCGATCGACTCCGGCACCAGCCGTGGATCGTTGGGCAGCGAGATCGGATCGTTGGTCGAGCTGGCCCGCACGCCGGTGATGCCCGCGGCCTGATAGCCCTCGAAGATGGCCCGATCCTCGGCGAACGCGATCCGCTGCGCGGCATCCTTCACCGGATCGAGGTCGGTGTCCTTGGCGCCGCGCTCGACATTGTCGAGCTCCTCGCGCGAGAGCCGGAACGGCACCCGCAGCTCGACCAGCGGCGCGACGATCCGCTGCTTGGCGAGCACGCCCTCGGCGGGCGCGGCGATCTGGGTGGTGTGCCCGGTGCCGACCGCGGCGTAGTCGAGGCCGTGCGGGCCGGACAGGTCGACGACGCGGCGCCCGGCGATGTGCCGTTTGAAGGTGCGTGTCGCCTCTTCCTCGATCGCCGACCATGCCTCGTCGGTGACCGGCGCGAGTTCGCGATGGAGGTTGTTCATGACTGCATGCTCCTTTTCAACGTGCCGATACCGAGTGAGCCCGAGCCGATGTCGTTGGGCTGCACCGCTTCCGCCGTCGCCGACGCCGGCGGTGGCGGAAGTTCTTCCAGGAAGTCCAACGACGGCGCGAAGAACGATGTGCCGGTGACTGCGATGGAGAAGTCCAGGATCCGGTCGTAGGCCGCCTCTTCGGTGCCGACGAACATGCGGGTGAGCATCAGCTCGGTGACGCTCGGCGTCGCTGCGTAGGCGATGTAGTACGTCCCGAACTCACCGTCCTTGACGCTGCCGAACGGCATGTTGGCGCGCAGGATCTGACGCTCGGTGCCGTCGGCGTCGACGATGGTGTTCACCGCGACGTGCGAGTCGGCGGGCTTGTCGGCGTCGGAGAGCTCGAAGTCGTCGAGCTTGGTGCGCCCGATGATCTTCTCCTGCTGCTCGACGGTCAGCGCCCGCCAGTCCGCCATGGGGTGCAGGTACTTCTGCACGATGACATAGCTGCCGCCGCGGAACTCGGGGTCCTCGTCGCCGACCAGCGCGGCGGCATAGGCGGATCGGCCTTCGGGGTTCTCGGTGCCGTCGACGAAGCCGAGCAGATCGCGCTGCTCGAAGTAGCGGAAACCGACGGTCTCGTCGACGATCGTCGCCGCGCCTGCGAGCCGATCGCCGATCGTCATGGCCAGCTCGAAGCAGGCGTCCTGGTTCTCCGCGCGAATGTGGAACAGCAGATCGCCGGGCGTCGCGGGAGCCTGGTGGTGCTCGCCGACGAAGCCGGGGAACTCGTGCAGCTCGGCGGGCTTCGGTCCGGCGAAGAGCCGATCCCACGCCGCGGAGCCGATCGAGGTGACGCAGCTGAGCCCTGCTCCCGGCAGCCGGAACCCGACCGAGCGACGCAGGCCGGAAAGATCGGCGATGGTGTCCCGCACGACCGCCTCGCCGCCCTCGTCGATGGTGGCGACCAGGAAGATCGCGGCCGGGGTGAGCGGATCGAGAATCGGCTGCGGCTCACTCATGATCATCAGCCTAGTGCCACCCGCGGCGCCGCCGACCGAGCGGCACCGCGATTGCCGCAGCCGTTGCGGTTACTACTTGGCGACCGTCAACAGGAAGGCGACGTCGTCGACCGCCTTGACGCTGTGCCTGGCCTTGGGCACCACGATCAGGTCGCCAGCGGAGCCCTTCCACTCGTTGTCGCCGCTGATCAAGGTCAGCGTGCCACTGAGCACGAGCAGGGTGGCTTCGCCCGCATTGTCGTGTTCGGCCAGACTCTGGCCCGCGCTGAGGCCGACCACGGTCTGCCGCAGCGAATTCGCGTGACCTCCGTAGATGGTTTGCGAACTGCGTCCGCTCGTGGCGGTGCTGGCCAGCTTGAGCTGTTGCCTGGCAACCGCAGTCAGCGATTTCTTGTCCATGGACCGCCTTTCGCAATGACAGCAGCCGATGCGAGGGCTGGTCGCACCGGCTCGGGGGCACGAACGAACGAAGGCCCGGCCCCGCTTACCCTGGAGTATGCCCGACCGTGCCTGGTCACGGGTGGTGTTTGCACGGCAGGGGCGTTCTGTGATCGAACGGTGTTGTGCGGCTGCAATGATCGATGCGGAGAGTTTGCTGTTCAGTTGGTTTCGCGGCGGGTGTAGCGGCGGATGCGGTATCGGAGGCCCGACGTCGACTCCTGCCACGGTGCGTCGTCGTCGACCGTCCATTCGGGGCCGATCTCTGGGGCGAACGCATCGCCTGCGACGGTGCTCTCCACTTCGGTGACGAGCAGGTCGGACGCGAAATCCATGGCGGCGCGGTAGATTTCACCGCCGCCCATGATCCACACGGTGTCGTCGCCACTCAGTGCTAGTGCGTCGGCCACCGATCCGGCGCGCTCGGCGCCCTCGGCGGTCCACTCGGGCTGCCTGGTCACCACGATGTTGCGCCTGCCGACCAGCGGGCGGAATCTGACAGGCAGGGAGTCCCAGGTGCGCCTGCCCATCACCACCGGATGTCCCATGGTGACCGCTTTGAAGTTCGCCGTGTCCTCGGGCACCCGCCACGGGATGGTGTTCTCGACACCGATCACTCCGTCGGGGGTTTGCGCCCAGATCAGCCCGACGGTGCGCGGACTCACACCGCCACCGGTGCCTTGATCGCCGGATGATGCTGGTAGTCAACCACTTCCACGTCGTCGTAGGCGTAGTCGAACAGGGTCGGCGCAGGCCGGAGGTGCAGCGTGGGGAACGGGTACGGATCGCGGGTCAGCTGCTCGGTGACCTGATCGAGGTGGTTGTCGTAGATGTGGCAGTCGCCGCCGGTCCAGACGAAATCGCCGGGGATGAGCTCGGTCTGCTGGGCCACCATGTGGGTGAGCAATGCGTAGCTGGCGATATTGAACGGCACGCCGAGGAACAGATCGGCGCTGCGCTGATACAGCTGGCAGGACAGCCTGCCGTCGGCCACGTAGAACTGGAAGAACGCGTGACACGGCGCCAGCGCCATCTTGTCCAGCTCGGCGACGTTCCATGCGGACACCAGCATGCGCCGGGAGTCCGGGTTGGTGCGCAGCGTGTGCAGCACCTCGGAGATCTGGTCGACGTGCATGCCGTCCGGTGTCGGCCACGACCGCCACTGCACGCCGTAGACCGGGCCGAGTTCGCCGTCGGCGTCGGCCCATTCGTCCCAGATGGTGACGCCGTGCTCCTGCAGCCAGCCCACATTGGAGTCGCCGCGCAAAAACCAGAGCAACTCGTAGACGATCGACTTGAGATGCACCTTTTTGGTGGTGATCAGTGGGAAGCCCGCCGACAGGTCGTAGCGCAGCTGATGGCCGAAGATGCTGCGCGTTCCGGTGCCGGTGCGATCCGTCTTCGCCGTGCCGGAGTCCAGCACCAGCCGGAGCAAATCCTCGTACTGGGTATCGGTCGCCACGCCTGGCCACTCTAGTCTTCCCGCGGCCTGGCAAGCTCGGCGCATGCACAAGCTCTATGTGATCGGCATCGGCGCGGGCGACCCCGACCAGGTGACGGTGCAGGCGATCAAGGCGATGCGTCAGGTCGACGTGTTCTTCGTGATCGGCAAGGGCGAGGACAAGCGCGAGCTGGTCGAGGTGCGGACCGCGATCCTGGCCGAGCACGTCGATCGGCCCTATCGGATCGTCGACATCGCCGACCCGCCTCGGGACCGGGCGTCCGCGGATTACCAAGGGGTGGTCGAGGATTGGCACGAGCGCAGGTCTGCGGTGCTAGAGGCCGCGTTCGCGCAGGCCGACGGGGTCGGCGGGATCTTGGTGTGGGGTGATCCCTCGCTGTACGACAGCACGTTGCGGATGATCGAGCGGGTGCTTGCGCGCGGGCGGATGCGGTTCGAGTACACGGTGATTCCGGGTGTCACCAGCGTGCAGGCGCTGGCCGCCAGGCATCGGATGGTGCTGCACCGCATCGGCGAGCCGGTGCAGGTGACCACCGGTCGGCGGCTGCGGGCGGACGGGCTCAGCGGTTCGGCGGTGGTGTTGCTCGACGGTGACTGCTCGTTCACCGAGGTGCCCGGTGCGGACGTGCACATCTGGTGGGGCGCCTACCTCGGGATGCCGGACGAGACGTTGATCGAGGGGCCGTTGCGTGAGGTCGAAGAAGAGATCGTGCGCCGCCGCGCCGAACTGCGGGCGCGCAAGGGGTGGATCTTCGACGTCTATCTGCTGCGCGATGTGGTTGTCGGTGGTCGCCGGTAATCTTGGCGTGTGCCCGAACTACCTGAGGTGGAGGCGCTGGCGCAGTTTCTGCGGGAACATGCGGTCGGCGCGGTGGTCGGGCGCGTGGATGTCGCGGCGTTGAGCGCCGTGAAGACCTTCGATCCGCCGGTGACCGCGTTGTCCGGGCGGGACGTCACCGGCGCCGGTCGCTGGGGGAAGTTCCTCGGGATGCAGTGCGGCGAGCTCTGGATGATCACCCATCTGTCCAGGGGCGGCTGGCTGCGCTGGATCGATGAACCGAGCCAGACGCCGCCCAAGCCGGGCGGCAAGAGCCCGTTGGCGTTGCGGGTGCACTTCTTCACCCCGGAGGGCGCGACGCCCGCCATCGACCTCACCGAGGCGGGCACCAAGAAGCGGCTCGCGGTCTACATCGTCGACGACCCGAAGCTGGTGCCCGGCATCGCGCGGCTCGGTCCGGACGCGCTCGAGGTGACCGAGGAGCAGTTCACCGAGATCCTGCGCGGCACCTCGCAGCGGATCAAGACCGCGATCGTCGACCAGACCCTGCTGGCAGGCATCGGCAACGCCTACTCCGACGAGATCCTGCACACCGCACGGGTCTCGCCGTTCGCCAACACGAAAACCATGGCGGCGGCGAAGGTCTCGGAGCTGTACGCGGCCATGCGCGCGGTGCTCACCGACGCCGTCCAGCGCTCCGTCGGCCAGGATGCCGCCCGCCTGAAGGGCGAGAAACGATCCGGCATGCAGGTGCACGCGCGCACCGGCCTGCCGTGCCCGGTCTGCGGTGACACCGTCCGCGAGGTCTCCTACGCCGAGCGTTCCTTCCAGTACTGCCCGACCTGCCAGACCGGCGGGAAGATCCTCGCCGACCGCAGGATGTCCCGGCTGCTCAAGTAGTCAGGGTCGGTACTCGGACACCTTGCCAGGCAAGGCGTTTGGCCTTGTCGGGATCGTGCTCCAACCGGGCGGGAGAGTCGATGATCATGGTGGTGCGGCTGTCTTCGGTGTAGGCGGGCCAGGACGGCAGCGGCGCGCCGGTGCGGGCGAAGGCCAGCCAGTTGTCCTGGAACTGGTCGGTGACGGCCCGCAGGCCACGGCGGCCGCCAGGCGCGGTGATGGCGCGGCCGGCAGGCGATTCGCCGAATCCGAAGACCGGGATCAGGTCGGAGGCGTGTGTCGAGCCGAGACCGGCGAGCTGTGCTGCGCGCGGCACGAAGTCGTAGCGGTAGGCGTAGGTCGGTGCATAGCGGCTGTGCCCGGCCATCACGGTGACCGACGGGCGCCAGAAGACGAAGTCGCCACCGGCCCGCACCGCGGCCTTGGCCGCCGGATAGCCGGGATATGTTGCCGCGATCCGAGATTCGGCGTCGTCGCCTACCGCGGCGCGCAGTCGGTCCGGCGTGGTCGGCAGTGAGTCGGCGAACTTCGCGAACAGCGTGCCCTCGTCCCGGTTCGTGCCGATGATGAGCGGAACGCGGTGGGCGTTGCCCTCGGCGATCGCATCGATGGGCGCCTGCGGGAGAAGATCACCGTCGACCACCGGGGCAATGGGGAACAGGCCGCGCCGTTCGCGCAGCACCCGATTGCTGGTGCGGTCGACGGCTCGGCGAATGTCGTTGGCGCTCGCCGTCAGCAGCGCCTTCGCCGCGGTGTCCGGCGTCGCCCCGAGCTTGTCGACGCAGCGCAGGGCGAAGGTGCGGGCATCCGCGGCGGTCATCGCCCAGTCGGCCGGCGGGCTCTGCGAAATGGCCTGATGGAAAAGGCCTTTCGCGGCGGGCGTGGCCAGCAGGCTGAGCACCGCGTGCGCGCCCGCCGACTCGCCGAAGATGGTCACGTTGTTCGGATCGCCGCCGAACGCGGCGATATTCGTGCGCACCCACGCCAGCGCCGCGACCTGGTCGCGCAAGCCGAGATTCGACTCGAAAACGTGGTCCGGCGTGGAGAACTCACCGAAATCGACGTAGCCGAATGCGCCGAGCCGATAATTCAGCGACACCAGCACGACGTCCCCGCGCACCGCGAGCCGCCCGCCGGAGTACAGCGCGAGCGCCGACGTGCCGGTGAGGTAGCCGCCGCCGTGGATGAAGACGAGCACCGGGCGCGGTGCGCTCGACGGGGTCGTCGGCACGGTGACATTCAGTGTCAGCGCGTCCTCTGCGGTCGGCTGGTAACTGCGCGGCCCGACCCGTGCACCTGCCCGATGCTGCATCGCCGCGAACCCGAACTCGGTGCTCTCACGAACCCCGGCCCACGGCGTGACCGGTTGCGGAGCCCGAAAACGCAAGTCACCCACCGGAGGGGCCGCGTAGGGCAGTGACCGCCAGCGCAACACGCGGCGGCCACGACGACCGCGCACGACTCCGTCAGCGGTCCGAATATCTGTCGATGCCACCATCCACCGATGGTAGCTACGCGCGCCGCGCCTCCAACAGACGTAGCCAGAATTCGCTCACGGCAGGAAACGCGGGCACCGCGTGCCACAGAGTTGCCAGCGGCACCTTGCCGACCACGGCGATGGTGGCCGCGTGCAGTTGTTCGCCTACCTCGGGGCCGACGAAGGTGGCGCCGAGGAGGGTGTCGGTGGCGGTGTCGACGACCAACTTTGCGTGACCTGCGAAATCGTTGCGGGCCAACGCGGATCCGGCGACTGCGATGTCGAGTTCTACCGTCTCGATCGAGTGGCCTGCTTTGCGGGCGGCCGCCTCGGTCAGCCCGACGGACGCGACCTCGGGGGCGGTGTAGACCACCTGGGGGACTTGGCCGTGGTCGGCGCTTGCGGTGAACTTCGGGTCGGTGAGCGGCGTGCCCTCGGCGCGGGCCGCGATCACGTCGCCGCACACCCGTGCCTGGTACTTGCCCATATGTGTGAGGGCGGCACGGTGATTCAGGTCGCCGACGCAGTAGAGCCAGTCGCCTGGCACGTCGCGGACGGTCAGGTGGTCGTCGACGGACACGTAGCCGTCCGGCAGTCCGACCGCGGCCAGGTTCAGGCCTTCGGTGGCCGGTGTGCGGCCCGCGGCCACGATGATCTCGTCGGCTTCGAGCTCGGTGTCGCCGTCGGCGCTGCGCAGCCGCACGGTGACCGTGCCGCCATGGATGCGTCCTTCGCCGGTGTCTTTGGCATCGGGACGGTGCACGGAGGTCGGTTCGGTGCCGAGCGCGACCTTGACGCCGCTCGATTCCAGTGCGGCGGCGACGCGTTCGCTCGCGAACGGTTCGGCGTTGGCGAGCAGCGCCGTGCCGCGCACGATCATGGTGACGTCCGCGCCGAGCGAGGCAAGCCAGGTGGCCGCCTCGCAGGCCACCACGCCGCCGCCGATGATCACCACGCGCCGCGGGACCTCGTGCAGATTGGTGGCGTCGCGGGAGATCCACGGCAGCGCGTCGCGCAGCCCTGGCACGTCGGGAACGCTCGCGCGGGTACCGGTGGCCAGCACCACCGCCTGCCTTGCCCGCAGCACCGTGCCGTCGACCTCGACCTGCCGCTCACCGACGAGCCTGCCGGTGCCGCGGACGACGTCGATGCGAGTGTCGTTGGCCCACTGCACCTGCGACGCGTCATCCAGGTCGTGGACGAAGGCGTCGCGCCTGCGCAGCACGGCCTCGACGTCGAGGCCGGTCGCGGTGATCCCGTCCATGGCGCGCGCGGCGGACAGCACGTGCCCCGGCCGCAGCAGGGCCTTGCTGGGAACGCAGGCCCAGTAGGAACATTCGCCGCCGACGAGTTCGCGTTCCACGATCACCGCGGTGCGGTCGCTCCCGGCGATGGCGTAGGCCGCGGCGTTCTCGCCCGCAGGCCCGCCACCGATCACGATGACGTCGTATTCGGTAGGTGCACTCGACATGATCGCGATTACTGCAGGTAGCCCTCGACCTGTCCCGGCGAGCTCGGTTCTGCGGTATCGGGCGACTCACCCTGATCGATGCGTGCCCTGCGGTGTCGCAGCAGATCCCAGGCCTGGTCGAGCATCACCTCGAGCTCGGCGAGCTGCTGGCGTTCCACCTTGGGGTCCAGCGTGCCCTTCGTGGCTTGGGCGCGGAGCTCGTGCTCCTGATCGACGAGGGCTTTGATCCTGGCCAGCACGTCCTGTTCGGTCATGCCGACCATGCTACGGCCGGGCCAGGCACGCGGCGGCGATCGGCACCGCCTCGGCCAGGTCCGGCCACGACAGCGCGGTGTAGCCGAGGGCGACACCGAAGTGGTGCCGTTCCGGGCCGAGGTGATGGCGCATCAGCGGGTCGAGACCGACCCCTTGCGCCTGCGTGGCGGCCACCGCGCGTTCCTCCGCGTCGGCCGAGGGCAGCGGCACCACCACGTGGGAACCGGCGTCGTCGCCGAGCACGTCGAGCCCGCGGCGCCGGAGTTCGGTGACCACGAAGGCCCGCCGTGGCGGCAGCTCTCTGCGCAGCCTGCGCAGGTGCCTTGCCAGATCGCCGTGCGCGGCCAGCGCGACGAACACCTGTTGGCCTGCCGGACTCGGACTGGTCCCGGTGCGCTGCCGATACGCGACGATCGCGTCGGTGATTTCCGGCGCGGCGACCAGCCAGCCGACGCCGAGACTCGGCGAGAGGATCTTGCTCGTGGTGCCGAGGTGCACGACCACGTCCGGCGCCATCGCCGCCAGCAGCGGCAATGGTGCGGCGTCGTAACGCAATTCGCCGTCGTAGTCGTCCTCGATGATCAGCAGATCGGCCCGCCGTGCATGGTCGACGAGCTCGACGCGGCGGGCGGCCGGCAACCGGGGGCCGAGCGGAAACTGGTGTCCCGGTGTGCAATACACGGCTCTGATGTTCGGCGGAAGCAGGTCGACCCGCAGGCCTGCCGCGTCGACCGGAACGGGGTGCACGTGGACTCCCGCGGCGCGGAAAGCGCCTGCGGCACGCTGATATCCGGGGTCCTCCATCGCGACGCTGTCGCCGGGACGGAGCAGGGCGGCCGCGAGTTCGCTTACCGCGGAACTGGTTCCGGCGGTGGCGAGCAGCGTGGTTTCGGCGCCTGCGCCGAGCCCGCGATGCCGGAGCAGGTGTTCGATGATCGCGGTGCGGAATTCCGCCTCGCCCGCACGGTCTTTGCGCACCAGCGGCGAGCCGTCGGCGGCGGCCCGCCAGGCCCGGCGCCAGGCGGGCCGGTCGATCGCGTCGGTACACGGTGCGCCCGGTTCCAGGTCCAGCAGCGTCGGGCCGATACCCACCCCGTTGTGGACGATCGCGCGCGCGGGTGTGGTGGGCGGCGCGGTGGTCAGGTAGGTGCCCGACCCGCGTTTGCCGCTGATCCAGCCCTCGGCGTGCAGTTGGTCGTAGGCCGCGGCGATCACGGTGCGGCTCACGCCGAGCCGGTCGGCCAGCGAGCGGGAGGACGGCAGCCGGTCGCCGCCGCGCAGCAGTCCATTGCTTGCGGCGTCTCGGAGACTTGCGGCCACCTGCACCGACAGCGGTTCCGAGCGGGCGCGGTCCAGCGTGATGGGGAGTTCGTCGAGCACCGGTCACCTCGTGAATGGACTGTTCAAATTTTCTCGAATTGGTCCTTCTATAGTGCCATTCGGCACCCGATCCTGGTCATATGACCCATTCAGCCGCTCCAAGAACCCCGCTGTCGTCGACCCCGCGCAGCACGCTGACCCGGTCGAAGGAACGTGGACGCAGCGATCGAGCCGATCTGGAAGCGGTACTCGATGCAGGGATGATCTGCCACCTCGGCGTGCTGCTCGGCGGTGCGCCGGTGGTGCTGCCCACCATCTACGGACGCGACGGCGACACCATGTACCTGCACGGCTCGACCGGGGCAGGCAACCTGCGCGCGGCATTGGCAGGTGACATCTCCGTCGCGATCACCCTGGTCGACGGCATCGTGTATGCCCGCTCGGCGATGCACTTCTCGATGAACTACCGCTCCGCGGTGGTGCACGGCCGTGCGGCGGAGATCACCGACACCGCTGAGCGGCTGCACGCGCTCCGGGTGATCACCGAGCACGCCGCGCCCGGCGCGTGGGCGCGGGTGCGGCCGCCGAACAAGAAGGAGCTGGCGGCGACCATGGTGCTCGCGCTCGACCTCGCCGAGGCCTCGGTGAAGATCCGCGCGGGCGGCCCCGGCGACGATCCGGCGGATATCGCCGCGGGCGGGGTGTGGTCGGGTGTGCTGCCGGTGCGCCAGGTGTGGGGCGAGCCGATCGATTCGCCCGACCTCGAGCCGGGCATTCCGGTGCCGAGCGACGTGCTCGACCGGGCCGACAGCGCGCTGCTGCCGGTGCGCTGAGCTCGACACACCGCTTGTTAGCCTCGGCGTAGCTGAGCGGCCCTTATGGTGTGGTGGTTGCTGTTTCGCACCACCACACCAGGGCTGGAGACGAGCGTGACGAGATTCCGGAAGACCTTCGCCGCGCTGGCAGCCGTCCTGGTGGTCGCCGTTGCGATCGTCGTCAGCCTGACGCTCTATCAGCTGCAGAAGGATCACGTGCAGACGGTGCACCTGATCGGCCATCTCGACGACGCCGACCGCGTCGATCTCGACGTGGTGGTGATCCAGATCGACGCCGCCCTGCAAGAAATGTCTGTCCAGGTGACGCCGATGCCGCGTGGTGCCTTGGCCGATGAACTCGGCCGATTCCGCGCCGACACCACGATCGACCTCTACGGCGTGAAACCCGAGCCGATCCTGGCCAAGGCAGGCGAGACGATCTCGGCCTCCGAGGTCAGGATCGCGATGGGTGGCGGCGGGATGATCACCGACTACCCGTTCGACAAGTACCGGGTGAACATCGATGCCACGGCGGCGAGCGGTGACCGACCCGTGCCGATGGTGTTCAGCCTGTACAGCCTCGATGCCTTCTTCAAGATCCTGCCGAAGATCGATGAGGAGCAGCGCGGCGATGCGATCGGCACGGTTGTCACCGTGTCGAGGTCGACCGCGTCGCTCACCTTCGCGCTATTCGTCATGGTGCTGATGCTCGGGCTGGCCCTCGCGGCGGGGACGGCGGCGTTCTACGTGCTGTCCGGCAAGCGCGGGCTGATCTGGCCCGCCAACACTTTGATGGCCGCGGTGCTGTTCGCGATGATCCCGTTGCGCAACGCGGTGCCCGGCGCGCCACCCATCGGTTCGGTGATCGACTTCGGCTCGTTCTTCATCGCCGAAACCGTGGTGGCGTTGTCGTTGATCTGCACCGTGCTTGTGGGCTATCGGCACGAGGTCGGGAACGAGCGCAAGGACGTCGCCCAGTAGGCCGCTGTGGTGTGGATCATCGTTCGGATGCCAAGGGATTGTGGTCGATGTTTGTGCATCGGACGGGATTTGGGTTGGTCGGATGCACTAATCGGACCGGTTCGCGGCTAGGTGTTGTGCGCAGCGGTTTGTCTGTGCAAACAATGTGCGGATGACCGCTCGCACCGATGCCACCGCGCTGGACGAACTCTCGAAATACATCAGGTCCGTGCTGCCCGACGTTGCCCGAGATCTGTTGTCCGAGGTGCTCGTCGCGGTGCCCGACTATCGGGAGTTGTCGGCCGATGCGAAGGACGATCTGCCGCACGCCGTTGAGGCCAACCTGCGGTTGTTCCTGCGATCGCTGGTCGACGGGCGGCCGCCGCAGCAGGAGGAACTGACTGAGCTGATCGATGTCGCGGTGCGGCGGGCACGGGCCGGGATCCCGCTCGACACCGTGCTGTCGGTCTATCACTTCGGCGCGGCCGCGGCCTGGAAGTCGGTGGCCGCCACGGCGACGTCACCGCAGCAGCGCGAACAACTCCTGGCCGCGGTGCCGTCCGTGCTCGGTTACCTCGGTGCGGTGACGCCCGGTGTCGCCGGCGCGTACCTGCGGGAGCGGCAGGATCTGCACTGGGAGCAGCGCGAGGCGAAACGTACTGTGGCGCAGGCGCTGTTGCACGGATCGCCCGCCGATCTGCTGGCCGAGCGGTTCGGCATCGCACTGGACGGCGGGTTCGAGGTACTGGTCTTCCGGGTCGCCGAGTCGGATCCTGCGTCCGGTGCGCGGCCGGTGTTGCGGATCGTGCAGGCCGAGATCGACGCGGTGTCGGACCGGGTGCTGAGCACCGTCGAACGCGGCGGCGGGGTGGTGCTGGTGCCGAGCGCGGCCGGCGAATTCGCCGGTGCACTCGACACTTTCGTGAGCAAGGTCGCGCACGCCGCCGGAGTGCGGACGGTTGCCGGACTGGCCGTCGCGGCAGGCATCGATGACGTACCCGACGCCGCGGCGGAGGCGGGCGAAATCGCCAGGCTCGCTTATCAACTGCGGCGACCGACCGCCGTGTACCGGATGGCGGACGTGGCGCTGCAGTATCAGCTCGCACGGCCGGGTCCGGCACGCTCCTGGCTGCTCACGCTGCTGCATCCGCTACACGACCAGCCGCATCTGCTCGACGCGCTGCGCGCGCTCATCGACAACGACTACAACCGCCAGCAAGCGGCGGCGGCCCTTGTGGTGCACCGCAATACGCTCAACTATCGGCTCAACCGGGTCGGCACGCTCACCGGGTACGACCCCAACCGGGCCGACCACGCCCAGCTGTTCGCGGCGGCGCTGACCGCGCACGACCTCGACACCGCGGAGTGAATTCGGCTCACCACACGCGGACCGGCAGCTCGAGGGTCTTGCGGGCGAAGGTAGCCAGTGCGGAACCGGATTCGACGCGATCCGGGTCCAGGCTGACCAGCGAAAGCACGTAGTCGTCGGCGAGGCGGCACAGGTAGCCGGACAAGCGGGTGCGCGGCAGGTGTGCTGCGGTGAGGCCGGGGTGGATCGCGCGGGCGGCGACGCCGAGGCAGCGATGGGGGCCGAGGGTGCGCAGCGTGGCAGGCATGGCGCCGATATTGGAGCACAGGATGTCTCGCTCGCCAGCGCCCTTGGACAGCGCGTAGGCCCAGCGGTCGGGGATCACCTGAAGCAGCTCCTCGGGCATGCCGCCGGGGCTCGACATGCGATGTTCGTAAGCGGCGCGGGACTTTTCGCGGATCGTCGCCGGGGTGTCGGTGCGGTCGACGGTGATATCGGTCATCGCGAGGTCGTTGTCGACGCGGGGTTCGTCGCGGGTGTCGACCGGGAGGCTGGCGTCGATCGTGTCGTTCGGGAATCCGGTGGCCCACAGTGTGTTCGCGACCAATGCGAGGAAGAGGCTGTTCGCGGTGCCGTGGTGCGCGGCGGCGGCGCGATCCCAGTCGGCGACGGCACATTGCAGCACTGCGCTGTGCGTTGGCGCGCCGGTGGTGCGGACCGGTTCGCGGGCTGTTGGGGGATGCGGGCGCTCAGGAATGCCGCCGCGCAACGCCTTCGCCGTGCCGCGCAGGACGGTCGACCACTGGCGTCGGGCATCGACCCAATCCGACTCGGAGCCAACAGCGTGCGGATCGAGCGCTTCGGTGCGTGCGTGATCGGGTCCGGCTGCCAAGGACCGGCCGCCCATCGCGTCGTCGATGGCCAGGACCAGTGCCCGGCCATCGGCGAGCGCATGGGAACAGGTCAGGGAGACAAGGGAACCGCCGTCGTCCAGTGCGGTCGCGGACAGCCGCCAGCCAGGACCGAACTCGGGATCCAGGTCGGCGCCCTGCGCGTCGGCCCACTCGAAGAGGGCGGCAACGGGTAGCGGCCGATCGGCGAGCACGAGCGGATGCGCGTCTGTGTTCGCCTGCCAGGCGCGGCGCGCCCCTGGTATCCGAGGGCGTACTACCCGCCGCCCGAGCGGGCCGGTGCGCAACGCCGCATGAACCCGCCGCAACAGGTCGGGCTCGATACGGTCGGTGGTGCGCCACAACCCTTGCAGCGCAATGGGAGTGCCGAGGCCGCGATGGGTCCGCAGGAAGATCTCGTCGACGACACTCAACCGGCCCGGCGCTCGCACGGCTACCGCTCCCTCCTGCCTGGCCCGAATCGCGTTGCGCGCACGGCTGATCGGCATGCGCTGTGCCCGGCGCTCGGTTCCTCGGGCCGATTCATGCGCGGGCGCCGTGGCGGCCTGCGCCGGAGGCGAAGCGTTGGGCACCCTCGAGCGCCCCGTGTGCGAGCGCGGTCACGCCGTGCCGGAATTCGTTGCGGAGCGCAGTGGCCTCGTCCATGCCGTCCTGCTCCAGCAGTGACATGCGGTCCGAGCGCAGGCAGGCCTGGGGGAGGGCGGCCAGTTCGGCGGCGAGTTGTTCTGCGGCACTGCGGGCTTCGCCGGTCGGGACGACGCGGTTCACCAGGCCGATCTGCAGCGCCTCCGCGGCGTCGACCGGGCGGCCGGTGAGCACCAGGTCCATCGCGCGACCGCTGCCGATGATCCGGGGCAGGCGCAGGGTGCCTCCGTCGATGAGCGGCACGCCCCAGCGGCGACAGAACACGCCGAAGGTGCTGTCCTGCTCGGCAACTCGCATATCGCACCACAGCGCGAGCTCGAGCCCGCCCGCGACGGCGTAACCGGAGACGGCGGCGATCACCGGCTTGGACAACCGCATCCGCGTCGGCCCCATCGGGCCGTCGCCCTCCTCGGTGGCCTGGTTGGATCGTTCGGTGCCGAGGCTCTTGAGGTCGGCGCCTGCGCAGAAGGTGCCGCCGTCGCCCCACAGCACCGCCGCCGCGGCGTTGGGGTCGGCGTCGAATTCGCGGAAGGCGTCGGCCAGTGCCGCCGCGGTCGGACCGTCGACCGCGTTGCGTGCCTCGGGGCGGTGCAGGATCACCGTGGTCACCGGACCGCTGCGTTCGATTCGCACGCTCATGACCACACCCCGCTGCTGTTCGACTCTGTGGCGCCCGTGCGGGCGTTGACTGTGATTAGTCTGCTCACGCCCTGAACATACGTTGCAAAACCGCCCTTGTGGCAAGAAATGAATTCATGGTTCACTTCTTGCGTGGCCTACCGCAGAACCCCTGCTGTGCAGGCCCGCCTAGATGCGCAGGCGGGCTTGATCGTGGCCGCCGCGACCGAGGTGCTGTCCAGATCGGGATTCGCGGGCCTGTCCATGGCGGCGGTCGCCGCGGAGGCCGGCGTTGCCACCGGCACCGTCTACAAGAACTTCACAGACAAGACCGAGTTGGTCACCGCCGTGTTCCGCAAAGTCGTCATCCGTGAAGTGGCCGCCGTTGCCGCCGCCAGCCATGCAGGCACGGCCATCGAGCGGGTGACCGCGGCGGTCGAGACCTTCGCCGGACGCGCCATGAAGAATCCGAAACTCGCCTACGTGCTGCTCGTCGAACCGGTCGACACCGCGGTCGACGCGGAACGCCTCCGCTTCCGGCGCGCCTTCGCCGCGGCCTTCGAACAGGCTGTCGCGGACGGTGTTTCGTCCGGCGAGCTGCCTCCGCAAGACCCGTTGATCAGTGCGGCCGCGCTGGTCGGCGCGATCGGCGAGGTGCTTGTCGGTCCGCTTGCCACGGCGCAACACGGGGAAAGTGTTGTCCCCGAACTCATTGCCTTCGCCTTGCGTGCACTCGGCGTGCGCGCGGCATCGAGCGGACTCGTCGCTCGGCCGGAATCAGGAGTGTCCGATGCAGACGCATGAAGTGTTCAACCAGGTACCCGATATCGCACCGTTCGACGTCTCGCGCAATCCGGCGCTGCTCGAAGGGTTGCACCGCGAGGGTGCGGGCTGGGCCGAACCCGAGGTGCGCGAACTCGGCACGCTCGCAGGCGGATCCGCGGCGCAGGAGTGGGGCCGCATCGCCAACGAGTATCCGCCGGTGCTGCACACCCATGACCGCTATGGCAACCGGATCGACGAGGTCGAGTTCCATCCGCACTGGCACGACTTGATGAAAGTCGCGGTGGTGCACGGGTTGCACGGTGCGCCGTGGCTCGACGACCGGCCCGGCACCCATGTGGCGCGTGCGGCGAAGTTCTTCACCTGGGGCGCCGCCGAGGCAGGCCACATGTGTCCGATCTCGATGACCTACGCCGTTGTTCCCGCGCTGCGACACAACAAGGAACTCTCGGCGCGCTACGAGCCGCTGCTCGGCTCCCGGGTCTACGACTTCGGGCTGCGCGAACCCTCGACCAAGGCCGGGCTCATCGCGGGCATGTCGATGACGGAGAAGCAGGGCGGCTCCGACGTCCGCGCCAACACCACAACGGCGACACCGCAACCCGACGGCTCGTACCGGATCGTCGGGCACAAGTGGTTCACCTCCGCGCCGATGTCGGACATGTTCCTGACGCTGGCCAAGGCACCCGGTGGCCTGTCCTGTTTCCTGCTGACCCGAGTGCTGCCCGACGGCACCCGCAACCCGATTCGCATTCAACGACTCAAGGACAAGCTGGGCAACAAGTCCAACGCCTCCTCCGAGATCGAATACGAGAACGCCACCGGCTGGCTCGTCGGCGCGGAAGGCGCCGGGGTCAAGACCATCATCGAGATGGTGAACATGACGCGCCTGGACTGCGTGATCGGTTCGGCCACCGGGATGCGGACCGGGGCGGTATTCGCCGCCCATCACGCCAGGTATCGAGAGGCGTTCGGCGCCAAGCTGATCGATCAGCCCGCCATGCGGAATGTGCTGGCGGACCTGGTCATCGAGTCCGACGCCGCGACCACCGTGATGATGCGGCTGGCCGGTGCGACCGACCGCGCAGGCAGCGATCCGGCCGAGGCGGCGTTGCGGCGCATCGCGCTGGCCGTCACCAAATACTGGGTGTGCAAGCGGGCGCCTGCGCACGCCGCCGAGGCGCTGGAATGCTTCGGCGGCAACGGCTATGCCGAGGAGTCCGGCATGCCACGGCTCTACCGTGAGGCGCCACTGATGTCCATCTGGGAAGGCTCGGGCAATGTCGCGGCGCTGGATGCGTTGCGCGCCATGGGCCGTCAGCCGGAGACGGTCGAGGCGTACTTCGCCGAGGTCTCGCTGGCGCGTGGGGCGAACCCGCGGCTCGACGACGCGATCGCCAAGGTCGGCAAGGAACTCGCCGATCTCAGCGATATCGAATATCGCGCCCGCCGCATCGTCGAGCTGATGGCGCTGGTGCTGCAGGGCGCGCAGCTGGTGCGCCACGGTCATCCGGCCGTGGCCGACGCGTTCTGCGCCACCCGCCTCGGCGACGACTGGGGCATCGCGTTCGGCACCCTGCCGACCGGGGTCGACACCGGAGCCATCATCGAAAGAGCCTTGGTCTGACCCCGATCCGGTCCCCGTTCGCGCGCCCTCGGTTAGGGTGACCCGCGATGGTAGGGGCACGGGTCGAGACGTCAGTGGGCTGGCTGGCGCAGCGGGTGCGCGAACACGCCGCTGCGCGAGACGGGCGGTACCTGCTCGGCATCGCCGGTCCGCCGGGTGCCGGCAAGTCCACCCTGTCGGCGCGGATCCGGGATGCGCTCGATATCACGGTGTGCTGCGCCGAGATCGCGCCGATGGACGGCTACCACCTGACCAACGAGGTGCTGGACGCGGCGGGAAACCTTGCGCGCAAAGGGGAGCCGGACACGTTCGACACCACGGGGTTCGTCGGCAACCTGCGCAGATTGCGCGACACCCCGATCGGCGCCCCGGTGCCGTGGCCGATCTTCGACCGCTCGGTGCACGACCCGATTCCGGCCGGCGTCGTCTTCGAACAGCACACGATCGCGATCGTCGAGGGCAACTATCTGCTGCTCGACGATCTCGGTGACCAGGAATGGTCCGCGGTTCGGAAACTGCTCGACGAGTGCTGGTACCTCGACGCGCCGCGTGACGTGCTCGAGGATCGGTTGGTGCGCCGCCACATTCGCGGCGGTCGCGGTCTCGAGGCGGCGCTGGCCAAAGTGCACGACAGCGACCTGCGCAACGCCGACCTGATTGCGACCACGAAGGACCGCGCCGATCTGGTGCTGCGGCAGCGTGCCGGGCACTACGAGATCGTGCTGCGAGACTGAGTGATTCAGCCCCGCCGAAGCTACTTGTTGCCGCGGTACCAGCCGATGAGCGCATCGGTGGACGAATCACCCTGCGACGCAGGCTCGGTCGCGGAGGTCAGCAGCGGCGCGAGCGCGAGCGCCTGCTGCTTGCCCAGTTCCACACCCCACTGATCGAAGCTGTCGACGCCCCAGATGGTGCCCTCGACGAACACCTGATGCTCGTAGAGCGCGATGAGCTGTCCGACCACCGACGGGGTGAGCTGCGCAGCCAGGATGGTGGTGCTCGGCCGATTGCCCGGCATCACCTTGTGCGGCACCACCTTCGGGTCGGTGCCCTCGGCGGCGATCTCCTCGGCCGTCTTGCCGAACGCGAGCACCTTGGTCTGCGCGAACAGGTTGCTCATCAGGATGTCGTGCATGCTCCCGGTGCCGTCGCGGGTCGGCAGATCGTCGGTCGGCCTGGCGAATCCGATGAAGTCGGCGGGGATGAGGCGGGTGCCCTGGTGCAACAGTTGGTAGAACGCGTGCTGGCCGTTGGTTCCTGGCTCGCCCCAGAAGATTTCGCCGGTGGAGGTGCTGACCGGCGTGCCGTCGGCGCGCACCGACTTGCCGTTCGACTCCATCGTCAGCTGCTGGAGGTAGGCGGGAAAGCGCGCCAGGTCGTTCGAATAGGGCAGCACTGCACGGGATTCCGCGCCGAAGAAGTTCGAGTACCAGACGCCGAGCAGGCCGAGCAGCACCGGCGCGTTCGCGTCGAGCGGGGCGTTCGCGAAATGCTCGTCCACGGCATGCATTCCGGCGAGGAACTCGGCGAAGCGCGCCTTGCCGATGGTCGCCATCACCGAGAGGCCGATCGCGGAGTCGACCGAGTAGCGGCCGCCGACCCAGTCCCAGAAGCCGAACATGTTCGCGGTGTCGATGCCGAACTCGGCCACCTTCGTCGCGTTGGTCGAGACGGCGACGAAATGCTTGGCCACCGCGTCCTCGCCTAGCGCGGCAACCAGCCAGCGCCGCGCGGCAGTGGCGTTCGTCAGCGTCTCCAGGGTGGTGAAGGTCTTGGAAGCGACGATGAACAGCGTTGTCGCCGGGTCGAGTCCGTCGAGCTTGGCCACCAGATCGGCCGGGTCGACATTGGAGACGAACCTCGCGCTGATCCCGGCGTCGGCGTAATGCCGCAACGCCTGGTACACCATCACCGGGCCGAGATCGGAGCCGCCGATCCCGATATTGACGACGGTGCTGATGCGTTCGCCGGTCGCGCCACGCCACGCGCCGGAACGCAGCGCATCGGTGAAATCGCCCATCCGACGCAGTACCTCGTGCACATCGGCGCCGGCGTCCGCGCCGTCGATGGTCAGCGACGCACCCTCGGGCAAGCGCAACGCGATATGCGCGACCGCACGATCTTCCGAGGTGTTGATGTGCTCGCCCCGATACATGGCGTCCCTGCGCTCGGCGACCCGTGCCTCTCGCGCCAATTCGACGAGCAGATGCAGCGTTTCCCTGGTGAGGCGATGTTTGCTGTAATCGATATGCAGGTCGGCGACATCGATGGTCAGCTCACGACCACGAGCCGGATCATCGGCGAAGATATCCCGCAGGTGGCGTCCCGCGATCCCGTCGAAGTGCTCGTGCAGTTTCCGCCAGGCCGCCGTCGCGGTGATGTCGCTGCTCACGCTCGCCGAGGTTACTCACCGCCCGGCACGCGCGCACGGCAAACTCCCCTTCGCCACGGTCGACCGCGCGGCGTCCGCGGAACGGACTCCGGCGGAGCCGCCGGGATTAGGCTGGCGTCATGGTGTCCGAACGTGAAGTTCTCGAATCCGTCCCGACGCAGCTGTGGATCGGCGGGCCCGTCGCGGCCACCGGCGGTGGCACCTTCGCGGTGCACAATCCGGCCACCGGCGAGGTGCTGACCCAGGTCGCCGACGCCACCCCCGAGGACGCGGTGCGCGCGCTGGACGCGGCCGCCGCGGTGCAGGCCGAGTGGGCGGCAACGCCGTCGCGGCAGCGCGGCGAGATCCTGCGCACGGTGTTCGAGCAGATCACCGCGCGGGCTGAGGAATTCGCGCTGCTGATGACCCTGGAAATGGGCAAGGCGCTGGCGGAGAGCCGCAACGAGGTGAAGTACGGCGCTGAGTTCTTCCGCTGGTTCAGCGAGGAAGCTGTCCGGGTGCACGGGCGCTACCTGCACGCGCCGTCGGGCACTGGACGCATCATGGTGCACAAGCAGCCGGTCGGGCCGTGCTTGGCGATCACGCCCTGGAACTTCCCGCTTGCCATGGGAACCCGCAAGATCGGGCCTGCGCTGGCCGCGGGCTGCACGATGATCGTCAAGCCTGCCTCGGCGACGCCGCTGACCATGCTGTTGCTCGCCAAGCTCTGCAGCGAGGCCGGGCTGCCGGACGGGGTGCTCTCGGTGATCACGTCGAGCCGGTCCGGGGCGGTGACCCAGCCGCTGCTCGACGATCCTCGGCTGCGCAAGCTGACCTTCACCGGGTCGACCGAGGTCGGTAAGAAGCTGGTGGAGAAGGCGGCCAACGGGTTGCTGCGCACCTCGATGGAGCTCGGCGGCAACGCGCCGTTCGTGGTGTTCGACGATGCGGACATCGACGCGGCCGTGCAGGGCGCGATGCTGGCGAAGCTGCGCAACGGCGGCGAGGCGTGCACCGCGGCCAACCGCTTCCACGTGCAGAACGGGGTGCTCGACGAGTTCACCACCAAGTTCGTCGAGGCGATGGCAGGCAGCGTCACCCTCGGGCCAGGCACCGACCCGGCGACCACCCTCGGCCCGCTGATCAACGAGGAGCAACTCACCACGGTCAGCGAGCTGGTGGAGGATGCCGTCTCGGTGGGCGCGCAGGTCCGTCTCGGCGGCAAGGCGCCGGGCGGACCCGGCTGGTACTACCCCGCGACCATCCTCAGCGATGTGCCGCCGCAGGCGCGGATTCTGCGCGAGGAAGTCTTCGGCCCGGTCGCACCGATCGTCGGCTTCGAGACCGAAGAGGAAGGTCTCGCCGCCGCCAACGACACCGAGTTCGGCCTCGTCAGCTACGTCTACACCCGCGATCTCGACCGCGCGCTGCGCGTCGCCGAGGGCCTGGAGTCCGGCATGGTCGGCATCAACCGCGGCGTAATCTCTGACCCCGCAGCACCTTTCGGCGGCGTCAAGGCATCGGGCTTCGGCCGCGAAGGTGGCACCGAAGGCATCGAGGAATACCTCTCCACCAAGTACATCGCCCTCAGCTGATGCCGGCGGGGTTGTGCCTCTCCCAGACATGAAAACGACCGCCCCGGGGGTGTGAACACCCGGGGCGGCCTTGGGGATGCGGTTGTCTCTCGATAGCCGCATGGCGGTAGGGCCGCGCGTGGCGGCTGCGGGACGTGCTCGGGTCAGTGACCGAGGCGGCCGCGCCCGAGGCGCAGCAGGAGCATGGCGAGGGTGTGGCCTTCCTGGCCGAGTTCGCTGAATCGCTCCAGCACCTTCATTTCCCGACTGTGCACGAGGCGGGGCCCGCCGGAGGCCATTCTGGTCCGGCCGATGATCCGGGAGATCTCCGTGCGACGCTTGATGGCGGCGAGGATCGCAGCGTCGAGCTGGTCGATCTCTTTGCGGAGATTGTCGATCTCCGCCTCGCTCTGCGGCAGCGCCGAATCGGACCCGGTCGTCGTGGCAGGGGTGCTCATCATTCATCTCCTCGTGTCAGAACATGGATCGGCGGGTGAGTCCGGCTCGTTACCGATCGGTTCTTTCACCATGAAACAGACCTGGTAGGGCCTTGTAATTGTCCCCCCAGGATGGTGCGTTCAACGACTAGTGCGGCGATACCGATATCCGGTTTGTAACCGAAACGGGTCTATCGCGGGGGCACTGATCATGTGGCCAGTCTGCCACGGGCCTGTAGATGTGCAAAACGTTTGGTTTTGTGAATCTGCTGAGAAGGCGGCCACGGTTTCCACCCGGCGGACATCCAGGCAACCCGGGGCTTCATCTCTGTCGGTGCCCGCCGGTAGCGTTGATGGGCGATGGACATCACGGTGGCTCCCCAGATGCAGGCCGGCCGCGCCCGGCAGCCGGATTCAACTCATAACCCGCAGGTCACCGGTGGTAACGCCGAGGCAGCGGGCTCGGCTGGGCAGGAGGTGCGTGCGGTGCGGGAACCTCGGCGCGCGCCGGTGCCCGAGCCGCCGCCGTCCGACACGGAACAGGAGCAGCGGCGTGTCGACCGCGAAAAGCGGCGTGCCGAAGAAGCCGAGCGTCTCCTCGACGGACTGAACCCGCAGCAGCGGGCCGCCGTGGTGCACACCGGCGCGCCGCTGCTGATCGTGGCGGGAGCCGGGTCGGGCAAGACCGCGGTGCTCACCCGGCGCATCGCCTACCTGCTTGCCGCGCGTGGGGTGACCCCCGGCCAGGTGCTGGCGATCACCTTCACCAACAAGGCCGCCGCGGAGATGCGCGAGCGAGTAATAGGACTGGTCGGTCCGCGCGCGAACAACATGTGGGTATCGACGTTCCACTCCAGTTGTGTCCGCATCTTGCGCATGCAGGCGGCACTGCTGCCCGGCATGAATTCGAATTTCTCCATCTACGATGCCGACGATTCGCGGCGGCTGCTCACGATGGTCAGCCGTGACTTCGACATCGACACCAAGAAATACACGCCGCGACTGCTCGCGACCGCCATCTCGAATCTGAAGAACGAACTGATCGGGCCGCAGCAGGCCACCGCGGATGCCGAGTCCGACGAAACCGAACTGCCCGGCCTGGTCGCGAAGGTCTACACCGAATACCAGCGGCGGTTGCGCGCGGCGAACGCACTGGATTTCGACGACCTGATCGGGGAAACGGTGGCGCTGCTGCAGCAGCATCCGCAGGTCGCCGAGTACTACCGGCGGCGGTTCCGGCATGTGCTGGTCGACGAGTACCAGGACACCAACCACGCCCAGTACGTCCTGGTGCGCGAGCTCGTCGGCCACCACCGGGAAGACCGAAGCGAGGACGAGGCGCCGCCGAGCGAGCTGTGCGTCGTCGGCGACGCGGACCAGTCCATCTACGCCTTCCGCGGCGCGACCATTCGCAATATCGAGGAATTCGAACGCGACTTCCCCGACGCGGAAACGATTCTGCTGGAACAGAACTATCGCTCCACCCAGCACATTCTGTCCGCGGCCAACGCGGTCATCTCGCGCAACGAGAACCGGCGCGACAAGAAGCTGTGGAC
This sequence comes from Nocardia sp. NPDC049149, assembly GCF_043197455.1. Lineage (NCBI taxonomy): Bacteria > Bacillati > Actinomycetota > Actinomycetes > Mycobacteriales > Nocardiaceae > Nocardia > Nocardia sp. NPDC049149. The sequence goes on along the minus strand of NZ_JBICTD010000015.1, from coordinate 134,173 downwards.
CGATTCCGGCGAGGGTGATCTGATCACCGGCTACGTCGCCGACAACGAGCACGACGAGGCCGCGTTCGTGGCGCGTGAGATCGACAAGCTGGTCGATCAGGGCGACGCCAACTACAGCGACGTCGCCGTGTTCTATCGGACCAACAACAATTCCCGTGCGCTGGAAGAGATTTTCATCCGGATGGGCCTGCCGTACAAGGTGGTCGGCGGCGTCCGGTTCTACGAGCGCAAGGAGGTGCGCGACATCGTCGCGTATCTGCGGGTGCTGGAGAACCCCGACGACGCGGTGAGCCTGCGCCGGGTGCTGAACACCCCGCGGCGTGGCATCGGCGATCGGGCCGAAGCGTGTGTCGCCGTGCACGCCGAACAGCGGGGGATCGGATTCGCCGCGGCGCTGCGGGATGCCGCCGACGGCAAGGTCGCGCTGCTGAACACCCGTGCGGTGCGGGCGATCTCCGGATTCCTCGACCTGCTCGAGGAGATCAGGGCGGCGGGCGTGCAGGAGAATCTCGACTTTCCCGACGTCGGGAACGTCGTGGACGCGGTGCTGGAACGCACCGGTTACCGGGCCGAGTTGGAGGCCTCCGACGACCCGCAGGACGGCGCCAGGCTGGACAACCTGCACGAGCTGGTGAGTGTCGCACGGGAATTCAGCTCCGAGGCGCACAACAACGCGGAGGCGGCCAGGGCGGAGGGCCTGCTGCCGGAAGCGGCCGACGGGGAACCCGATCCCGGGTCGCTCGCCGCGTTCCTGGAGCGGGTGTCGCTGGTCGCGGACACCGACCAGATTCCGGACGAGGGCACCGGCGTGGTCACCATGATGACCTTGCACACCGCGAAGGGGCTGGAGTTCCCGGTGGTGTTCGTGACCGGGTGGGAGGACGGTCAATTCCCGCACATGCGTGCGCTCGGCGATCCGACCGAGCTTGCGGAGGAACGTCGCCTCGCCTACGTCGGCATCACCCGGGCCAGGAAGCGGCTGTATCTGACCCGCGCGGTGGTGCGGTCCGGGTGGGGGCAGCCGGTATCGAATCCGGAATCCCGTTTCCTGCAAGAGATTCCGGGCCATTTGATCGACTGGCGGCGGCTGGAGCCCGCGGGCTCCCCTGCGACAAGGGGCATCCGCCGTCGCGGTGACGACGATCGGATGGAACGCGACTGGACTCGCGGTGACGGCTGGTCCGAGCAGCGGCCCGGCGTGCGCGCCGATCGCGGCCCGCGGCGCCCCGCCCCCGGCGGCGCGGCCCGCAACAACGCCAATCTCGTTCTCGCCGTAGGTGATCGGGTCAGCGACGACAAGTACGGGCTCGGTAAGGTGGTCGCCGCCGAAGGGTTCGGCCCGCTGGCGACGGTCACCATCGACTTCGGTACAGCAGGCAAGATCCGGCTCATCCCGCAATACAGTCGCACCCTCGTCAAACTGTGAGGGCTTGCCGGGCCAGAGCAAACAGGGTCCTGAACTCGATGGAAGATCAAAAACCCTGATCCGCACCCCTTGTGGTGCGACCCGCGGTGCATTCGCTGTGGATCGTTCACGAGTGGTACATGGTGGAGGCGTTTGCGGCGTGCCGCCTCAACCATGTACCACTCGTGGGAGCGAGTCTCACTAGGTGGGACGTGGTGGTGTTTACGCACCGGTCGGCATCCTCGGCCGACAGTGGCGCAACGCTCCCATGCGGCGACTGGCGTGTGAGTCGAGTTCGGATCCGTAGATGGCGTTCGCCGGGACGACCCTGGCTTCGCAATGCCGGGCGTTGTTGCCGGATCAGGTCGAATGCTTCGGTCAAGGCTCCCGATCCAGCTTGCCGCGCACGTGGGTGGTGCGTTTCGGGTTTCGCGATCGGCTATCTAGTGGCTCGTCAACTGCTCGATTGGTCAGCGGGACGGCAACAGGTTGGTCAGGGCTTCGTCGAGGGTGGGGTAGCGGAAGACGAAGCCGGCTGGCTGGAGGACTTCGGAGGTGGCGTGGCGGCCGGTGAGGCCGAGCGCCGGGTCGGTGCGGAGGAAGACCGCGCCGATCTGCAGAATGGGCGCCGGGGTCGGCGGGGCAGGCGGGCGGCGCAGGTGCCTGCGGAGGGCGGCCATCAGCTCCCGGTTGCGCACTGGAAAGTCGGTGGCGGCCACCAGGATTCCGTCCGGCAGCGTGACCGTCGGGTCGAGGCCGAGCGTGGCGCGGACGATCGCGAGCCAGTCCTCGACGTGGATCCAGCTGAACCACTGATCGCCGGGCCCGACCCGACCGCCGAGCCCCGCCTTGGTCAACTGGCCGAGGCGCCGCAGCGCTGGCGCTTGCGGGTCGAGCACGATCGAGGTGCGCAGCACGGTCGAGTGCGCGGCGCTGGCGCCGTCGAACGCGTGCTCCCACGGTTCGGCCACCCCGGTCATCTGTGGCAGACCGACCGGCAGCGGTGTTGTTTCGGTGCACCGGGTTTCGCCGGCGTCCGACCAGATCGCGGTGGTGCTTGCCTGCACCCAGTAGTCGATCGGCGCATCGAGGGTCGCGGCCGCCTGCACCAGCGCACGAGTGGAATCGACTCGGCTGCGCCGCAATTCGTCGATATTGCGGGAGGTGGGCCGGCAGTCGACCAGCTTGCCTGCCAGGTTGATGATCGCCGTCGGCCCCGGATTACGTAGCGCGGCAACCCAAGTGCCCACCGTCTTGCCGTCCCACTCCACCTGAGTGAACGGCAGCCCAGCGTCGCGCCGACGGGTGAGAATGGTCACCCGATGTCCGCGGCAGGTCAGGTCGGCCGCGATGTGCTTCCCCAAAGCTCCTGTGCCACCAGCGATCACGGCCGTCAGCGCATTCGCTGCTGGTTCCAGCCCGGCCAGCTGGGCAAGCCGAGCGAAGCACACGCGCGTGTCCGCTTCCAGCAGTGATCCAACCACCATTCTGGCGACCGCCGCCGAGGCTCCGCTGAACGTGAGCTGCTGGCTGACTTCGGTGCCGCCGTCGCGCGGCGTCAACGTCCACGCCATCCGCATCCGCCCGGCCGGCTCCGGCTGCTCGATCGTCAGTGCCCGCCCCGGCACCAGCGTGGTGATGACGAACGGCGGCGCCGTCCGCCCGTGCACCGCTTCGAAAACCCGCCCCCTAGGCAGATAGTCACCTGTCGTCCCCACCGCCACCGGCCCATGCAACCGCACCGAGGTAACCGCCGGATTCCACGCAGGCCACCGCACCGGGTCGCCGAGCACCTCCCACACGACTTCCGTTGGTAGCGCAATGAACTGGGTGTACGTCGATGTACGTGCCATACCTCCGACGCTAGCCCCCAAACCCCGCCCCCGAACCGTGCCCCTCATCACCCACCCCGCAAGGTCTGCTCTATCCACAGAGGTTCCACACTCTTCACAAGGCGTAGAACCTCTGTGAATAGCGTCGACCCTCTGTGGTTCAACTGCCGCACGTGCTCCGGGCTGCTACAGAGGGTGCGGATTCACAGAAGGGGTGCGGATCTCAAGGATTCAAGACCACCGACCCTTCAACGAGCGGCGGCTTCGAGCCCGGCTCGTGTCTCTTTGACCACAAACCTTCCCGGAACCGGCCTGCCGGAACCTCAGTCCCGCTCAGGCCCAAGGCTGATGCCTCGGGTGGCCAACCACGGAAGCGGATCGATCTTGTCACTACCGTTGAGCCAGACCTCGAAATGGCAGTGCGGGCCGGTGGAGAAGCCGCGGTTGCCGATGGTGGCGATCTGGTCGCCCGCCATGACGCGCTGGCCGGGGCTGACGGTGGCGGTGTCGATGTGACCGTAGATCGTGATGGTGCCGTCGTCGTGCAGCAGCTTGATCCACATGCCGAAGCCGCTGGCGGGGCCTGCTTCGAGGACCTTGCCGTCGGCGACGGCGACGATCGGGGTGCCGATGGGGCCCGCGATGTCGACGCCGAGGTGTTGCACACCCCAGCGGGCGCCGTAGCCGGAGGTGAAGGTGCCCGCGGCGAACTTGGAGAACAGCGGACGCAGCTTCGCGGCTTCCTGGGCGGCCAGGTCCTGTGCGTACTTCTGGCCCTTTTGCAGGATGTCGTTGAAGTCGCCGAGGTTGGTGGGACCGGCGACGTTGAGCACCTGCGGGGATTCGGGCGACGCGGTGGGGTCGGCCAGGCTGACCGACTGCGCGGCGATCTCGTGAATCTGGCCCGCGGCCTGGTAGTCGATGGTCTTCGACGGCTCGTCGGGGGTGGACGCCAACGCGGCCTGTCCGGCGGCGACGACCGCACCCGCGGCGACGGCGGCGACCGCGGCACGACCCTTGAGGGCGGCGGGCGGTGCAGGCAGCCGGTGTGCGCCACCGCGTTTGCCAGCGCGGCGGGCGGGGATCACGGTCGGTGTTGCGGCAGGGGCGTCCGACTCGGTGTCCGGCGCCCACGACTCTTCGGGCGCCCAAGTGCCGTCGTAGTCGGGGGTGCTGTTGTAGTCGGATGTGCCGTGATAGTCGGCGGCACCCTGGTAGTCCGGGGTCGCGGACTCGTGCTCGGCCCAGGCCTCGCCCGCGTTCCATGCGGCGCCGTCGGACCACGAGTCCCGCTGCGACCAGGCATCCTGCGGGGCCCACGATTCCTGCTGGGACCACGAGTCGTTCGCGTTCCAGGAGTTGTCGCCGTAGTGCGCGCTGTCCTGGTTGGCGCCGGCGGCCTGGAAGTAGTCGTGCTGCGGAGTCGCGCTGCCGTAGTCGGCGCGCGGCGCGGCGTCGAAGTCGTTGTGCGCCGGGGCGCCGAAGTCGTCCTGCGGACGGGCGGGTGTCGCGTACAGCGAGTTCCTCGGCCGGTCCACCGACGGCCTTGCGGCGCGGTGCGGAGCCTGCGCGCCGAACGATTCGTCATCGTTGCGATAACGATGTCCGGATCGAGCGCGATCTTCAAGTGCGGAGCGATAGTTCATCGGCGGTGCCACATCGTGGAGCGGGAGATGTTCGCGGGGCCGAGGTGCCTGCTGATCAGCGGCGTCGACGGGTCAACTGCGGAACGGCTCTCCATCTGCGGAGTGCTGTGCTGCATCAAGCTTGCCGTCCTCCTAGTCGTGACCGTGCTGTGACATCGACCGCAATGACGGTAACGAAACGATTGCATCGTCCGCAAGCGCAGCAGCCCATCTGTCCGAACATGTGAGATTGATCACGCTAACACCACGGAATATCCCTCTGTGCATTGGGCACGCGAGGGAGGTTCGTCGACGACGTTTGGTAGTAGACGCAGCCGTGCCTCGTTGCTTCGGCGGGTTTACCTGGCGCGCGGTCAGCAACCTACTGGCGAGTAGCGTTGGCCAGCGGTTTTCCCGCCGCGGGCATCGGCCCGTGACCTGCGCCACTTAGGATGAACGTGGCCGATTGGCCGTCCATGTGACTGATTAGAGTCCGACCCGACCCGCTTCCGACGTCGGGCCGCCAACAAAGACGTTGTCATCACAACGCAGACGAGACGGTGAGTACATGGATCTCTTCGAATATCAGGCGAAGGAGCTCTTCGTTAAGCACGGAGTGCCTTCGTCCGAGGGCCGCGTCACGGACACGGCCGAGGACGCCCGCGCCATCGCGGAGGAAATCGGCAAGCCGGTGATGGTCAAGGCTCAGGTCAAGGCCGGTGGCCGTGGCAAGGCGGGTGGCGTCAAGTACGCCGCTACCCCGGACGATGCGTTCACGCACGCGCAGAACATCCTCGGCCTGGACATCAAGGGCCACATCACCAAGAAGATCCTTGTCGCCGAAGCCAAGGACATTGCGGAGGAGTACTACATCTCCTTCCTGCTCGATCGGTCCAACCGCACTTACCTGGCCATGTGCTCGGTGGAAGGCGGCATGGAGATCGAAGAGGTCGCCGCAACCAAGCCGGAGCGCCTCGCCAAGATCGCCGTCGACGCCGTCAAGGGTGTCGACCTCGCTTTCGCCCGCTCGATCGCCGAGCAGGGCCACCTGCCCGCCGAGGTGCTCGACGCGGCAGCCGTGACCATCCAGAAGCTGTGGGAGGTGTTCGTCAAGGAGGACGCCACCCTGGTGGAGGTCAACCCGCTCGTGCGCACCCCGCAGGACGAGATCCTCGCCCTGGACGGCAAGGTCACCCTGGACGAGAACGCCGAGTTCCGGCACCCGGACCACGAGGCCTTCGCGGACAAGGACGCGACCGATCCCTTGGAGCTCAAGGCCAAGGAGAACGACCTCAACTACGTCAAGCTCGACGGTGAGGTCGGCATCATCGGCAACGGCGCGGGTCTGGTCATGTCGACCCTCGACGTGGTCGCCTACGCGGGCGAGAACCACGGCGGCGTCAAGCCCGCCAACTTCCTCGACATCGGTGGCGGCGCCTCGGCCGAGGTGATGGCGGCCGGTCTCGACGTCATCTTGGGCGACGCGCAGGTCAAGAGCGTGTTCGTGAATGTTTTCGGTGGCATCACCGCCTGTGACGCGGTCGCCAACGGCATCGTCAAGGCGCTGGAGATCCTCGGCGGCGAGGCGAACAAGCCGCTGGTCGTCCGGCTCGACGGCAACAAGGTGGACGAGGGTCGTCAAATTCTCGTCGATGCCGCGCACCCGCTGATCACTCTTGCGCAGACAATGGACGAAGGCGCCGACAAGGCCGCCGAACTGGCAGCGGCCAAGTAAGGAACCCGGAAATGTCTATCTTCCTCAACAAGGATTCGAAGGTCATCGTCCAGGGCATCACCGGCGGCGAGGGCACCAAGCACACCGCGCTGATGCTGAAGGCGGGCACGCAGGTCGTCGGCGGTGTCAACGCGCGTAAGGCGGGCACCACCGTCGCGCACACCGACAAGGACGGCAACGCGGTCGAGCTGCCGGTGTACGGCACCGTCGCCGAGGCCATCAAGGAGACCGGCGCCGACGTTTCCATCGCGTTCGTGCCGCCGAAGTTCGCCAAGGACGCCATCATCGAGGCCATCGACGCGGAGATCCCGCTGCTCGTGGTCATCACCGAGGGCATCCCGGTGCAGGACACCGCGTACGCGTGGGCCTACAACGTGGAGAAGGGCAACAAGACCCGGATCATCGGCCCGAACTGCCCCGGCATCATCACCCCCGGCGAGGCGCTGGTCGGCATCACCCCGGCCAACATCACCGGCAAGGGCCCGGTCGGCCTGGTCTCGAAGTCGGGCACCCTGACCTACCAGATGATGTACGAGCTGCGTGATTTCGGCTTCTCCACCGCCATCGGCATCGGCGGCGACCCGGTCATCGGCACCACCCACATCGACGCCATCGAGGCGTTCGAGAAGGATCCCGAGACCAAGCTGATCGTGATGATCGGTGAGATCGGTGGCGACGCCGAGGAGCGCGCCGCGGCCTACATCAAGGCCAACGTCACCAAGCCGGTCGTCGGCTACGTCGCAGGCTTCACCGCTCCCGAGGGCAAGACGATGGGCCACGCGGGCGCCATCGTCTCCGGCTCGGCGGGCACCGCCCAGGCGAAGAAGGACGCGCTGGAGGCCGCGGGCGTGAAGGTCGGCAAGACGCCGTCCGAGACCGCCGCCCTCGCGCGCGAGATCCTGGAGAAGGCAAGCGTCACCGCCTGATTCGTTTGTGACAGTGAAGGCCGCCTGCCGGGACCCGGGAGGCGGCCTTCGTCGTACTCGGCCGATTCGTGGGTCGCGACGTCGCGGCTGCGGTTGATCCGACGGCACAAACGAAGGCCGCCCCGGATGCGAGGGGCGGCCTTCGTCATGTGTGGTGGTGGGCTCGGCCTGGGCAGTGGCCGCGCATCCTGACCAGCCATCCGTGGATCTATTCCCGGAGGTATGCAGAGGTCTTCCGCTGAGACACGAACGACGCGGTCGGATGGTTCAGTGCCGCTCGGCAACGGTGGGTGGCCGAACACGGACGTTGCGGACAAGGCATGCTTGTCGGCGTGGATGTGCTGGTGCTTGGTCCAGTGCAGGCGTTGGCCGACGGTGCGGGGGTGACCGTCGATCGGCCGCTGGAACGGGCTGTGTTGGTGCGGTTGGCATTGGCGAATCGTGTGCCGGTGCCGGATAGACGATTGGCCGAGGATTTGTGGGGGGCCGAGGTCGAGCGGCCGGTGCAGCGGCTGCGAGTCGTGGTGTCGCGGCTGCGGTCTGCGCTCGGCCCGCTGGCGGAGGTGATCGAACGGACGCCTGCGGGGTATCAGGCGGTCGTGTCCGCGACCGATCTGCTGGCCGCTGAGGCGGCCGCACAGCGACTACACGCGGCCCGCAGGGCCGGTGACTACGCGGCGGTCGCGGCGGCCGCGAGAGAGGCGCTCGCGCTGTGGCGCGGGCATGCGCTCGCCGATCTGCGGACCATTCCGTTCGCGGCGGCCGAGGGTGAGCGGCTCGACGATTGGCGGCTGTCGCTGACCGTGGCCGGGCTGGAGGCGAATCTCGAACTCGGCGCGGCGGGGGAGGTGGTGACCGAGCTGACCGGGTTGGTCGCGCGGCATCCGTTGCACGAGCCGTTGTCGTGCCTGCTGGCGTTGGCGCTGTATCGCACCGGGCGCCAGGCCGATGCGCTCGACCGGTTGGCGCGGTTGCGGCGGGTGCTGTCGGAGGAGTTGGGCGTCGATCCCTCGCCGGATACCACGGCGTTGGAAATGCGCATCCTCGACCATGATCCGTCGTTGCGGGCGGCTGCCGCAGGGGACGGGCCCGGTCAGCCCGCGCGGAGCGTGGCGGTCGCGGATCAGGTTTCGCCGAATCGTGCCGAATCGACCGAAGGCGTGTCGTTCGACGCTCGCCCGAGTGGGTTTGCGCTGCGCGAAGAATCACGGAGCGAGCCGCAGGGCACGGCGAACCGGGGCACAGGTGCGGGTAGCACAAAGAGCGCTGGAGCCGCTGGCGCTGGGACGTACAGCGCTGAAGCGGCTGGTGCTGGAATGTATAGCGCTGGAGCGGTTGGCGCTGGGGCGAATAGCGCTGGAGCGGGTGGCATCGGAGCCAACGCCGCTGAAGTGGCTGACGGCAGCGGTTCTGATGACAGCACCGTGAACCGTTCCGAGGCAACGGAACACCGGACGAGGCCACCCTCGGCGGTGGCGGTCACGGCGACGAGCTTCGTCGGCCGCGGCCGCGAATTCACCACGCTCACCGCACGTCTCGCCGTGCCGGGACTGACGACGGTGGTCGGCGTCGCCGGTAGCGGAAAGTCGCGCCTTGCCATCGAACTCGCCCGTTCGGTCTGCCAGTCCGGCAGGGCCGTCACGCTGGTGGAGTTGGCGCCGCTCGGTCGGGCCGAGGACGTGTTGCCCGCCGTCGCCGCGGCGCTGGAGGCGGCGGGACTGGTGTCGGACGGATCGATCGATCCGAATCACCCGCTGCCGGGGATCATCGAGGCGCTCGGCCGAGAGGCGGCCACGCCGCCTCCGCTCCTCGTCCTCGACAACGCCGAGCACCTGCTCGATCCGGTCGCCGAATTGGTCGGGGTGGCAACCGGTTTCACTGTTCTCGTGACGTCGCAGCGTCCGGTCGGAGCGCCGGAGGAGTCGGTCTATCCGCTCGGTCCGCTCGACCGCAGCGTCGGGGTGGCGTTGTTCATCGAGCGCGCCGGGCTGCACGGTTTGGTGACGGCGTCGGAGCGGGAAGAGCTGGTGGCGATCTGCGCTGCGGTGGATTGGCTGCCGCTCGGCATCGAGTTGGCCGCCGGTCTCACCAGGACCTTGACGATTTCCCAACTGGCACAACGGATCGACGACCGGGTGCGACTGCTGGTCGGCGGCGCGCGCGATGCCGCAGGCGGGCGGCACACCAGTTTGCGGGTCGCGCTCGACTGGAGTCACGAGCTGCTGGCCGAGCGGGAGCGCACGGTCTTGCGCAGGCTCGGGGTGTTCGCGGGCGGGTTCACGCTGGAGACGGCCGAGGCGGTGGTCCCCGACGGCGAGCTGGAGGCCGGCGATATCGCCCCCGCTGTCGCGGATTTGGTGAACCGGAACCTTGTCACGGTGCAAACCTATGGCGAGACAAGGCGATTCGTGCTGCTGGAGACGGTGCGTGATTATGCGCTTGCCCGTTTGAAGGAGGCGGGGGAAACCGAACAGCTGCGGGCCTGGCACCTGCGATGGTGTCGAAACCTGGTGCGCTCGATCGGCACACCCGACGATTTCGCCGCCGCCGAATCGGTGGCCGCGGTGTTCGCGGAATGGCCGAATATTCTGGCCGCGCTGGAAAACGCGCCAGGAACGGCAAGGGCGCCAGAGGGTTTGCGCCTCGCGGTGGACATGCATGTGCCGTGGCTTGCCAGGGCTTGGTTCCGGGAGGCGCAACGCCACTACGCCGCACTCACCGGGGAATGGCACACCGACGCGCCGGACATCCCCGCACACGAGCTGGCACAAGCGTTGAGCCACTACGGATTTCACACGTTGATGGTCGGCGACCTGGAGTCGGCGGCGGCGCAGCTGGCCAAGGCGGGCGAGCTGGCCGCGCCACTCGACGATGCCGAACTCGCCCAGACGGTGCGCTACTACCAGGGCATCGTCGACGTGGAACTGTGCAGGCTGCCGGAGGCTGTTGCCCGGCTGCGCGAAGGTGAGCGGGTCGCCGTGCGTGACACGCAGGGCGCGTCGTTCGCCGACGCGCTCGGTACCGCGCTCCTGTATGCAGGCGACCCGGCCGAGGCGCTCGCGGCCTACACCAGATCGAGCAAGGTGGATGCCGCGCATGACGACGAGCACGGCCTGTCCCGCGGTCTGAGCAACCAAGCCAAGGCCTTGCTCGATCTGGGGCGGCCGGACGAGGCGCTTGCCGTCGCCGAGGAATCCGATCGTTACGCCCGCAGGCTCGACGATCGGCAGATTCTGCCGCTGAACGACTTGACCCGCGCCGCAGCGGCTCTCGTCGCCGGTCAGCTCGACGCCGCCGAGTCCTACTGCCGCGCCGCCCTCGCGCACGAGGAGGAGGCGGCAGGCCTGGCCCGCGTCGACCTGGCCGACGTGCTGATCGCCAAGGGGGAAACCGCCGCGGCGCGAACGTTGCTCGACGAGTTCTACGCCGCGGGCATCGGCGGCGTGCCCTTGCTGGCGGCTCGCGTGCTCTCCGCGGTGCTCCTGCACGCGGAAGGCGACCGGGCTTCCGCGCAGGCGCAACGCGCGGATGTCACCGCCGAGTTCGCCACGACCGGCTTCGGCTGGCGTCGGTACACCGACCGCCTCGCCGCCCTCGATCGCGAGTGATCGGTGGTCGGAACGGGGTGTTGCGTGTGGATTCCGGTGCCGCAACCCGGTCTTACCTCGTGAAATGCGGGTGAAATCGCGCTGAGACGGCTGGCCGGGAATCTTGTCCTCGCAACGCACTACACCTGACCAGGAAGCAAGGACCATGACCAGCACCCGTACCGCGGCCGCCCGTGTCGCCGCCACCGCCGCCCTGACCGTCGCCGGCTTCTTCGGCGCCATCGCCCCCGCGTTCGCGGGCCCCTTCGACTCGGGTTCGGCGGCGCCGAGCGCGCCCGGGAACACCGGTCCGTTCGAGTACGAGCACCAGTGCCTCGCTCGCGGCAACCAGGGCATCCAGAACGGCGAGTGGGCCGACTTCGACTGCGTCGGCAGCTACGGCGCCTGGCAGCTGATCCCTCGGCGCTGACCAAAACACTGCCATATTCACCGATCAGCAAAGGACTGACAGCATGACCATCGCACGCATCGCCACCATCGCCGCCATCACGTTCGCCGGATTCGCAGGCGCTGGCCTCGCCTCGGCCGCACCGGACCCGGCCCGCCTCGGCCCGTACGAGGCACTCAGCACCTGTGAGCGGCAGGGCAACATCGGCATCGAAAACGGCGAATGGGGCGACTACGAGTGCACCGGCGGCGCGGGCGCCTGGTACATCTCGCCCCGCTAGGGCATTCGGCGGCCTCGGCCCGGAGTGCGCGACTGTTCGTCGCGCGGCTCCGGGCCGAGCCACGTTTTCGGGCAAATGGTGCACCGGGTGAACAATGGGCAGCCGCGCCGGTGCTAGCTGTTGGCAAACGCCTTGCGACCTGGCCTCAGGCCGCTTAAGTGCCACTAAGGGGGCTCGGTTAAGGATGACCTGGGCGAAAGAGTGCAGTAGCGTCAGGAGAGATCCACCAGAGCAGACCACGTACGACTCGACCTAGGAGACGACCGACATGTCATACCCGTCCGGGGGCTCCGGGTACAACCAGCCCGCGCCCGCCACGTCAGCCAGCCTCGGTTCGACCCCGGGTGGTGGTGCCAGTTCCGGCTCGAGTGCGTCGGGTGCCGAGGCCAAAGGTCTTCCGTTCTTATTGACGGTCGCGGTCGCCGCGCTCGGTGTGATCAACTTCTTGCTCGGTTTCGTGCCGTTCCTCGGCAGCAAGCCGATCGAATTCGGCGGCACCCCGGTGCGCAGCGCCGAGACGGCAAGCCTGTTCGACGGATCCGGCGCGTCGCTGCTGGGCATCCTGTTGCTCGGCGGCCTGCTGGCCGGGCTTTCGTTGCTGCCCAAGCAGAACTGGACCGGCGCCGCGGCCGCGGCGTCCACGGCGGGCTTCCTCGCGCTCGCGGTCCAGTCCTTCAGCTTCGGCGACGGCGTCGAGTTGAAGTGGGGCGCATACCTGCTCCTGGTGTTCGCGTTCGCGCAGACCGTTGCCGCGATCGGCGCGGTGCTGTTCGAGGCAGGCATCGTCAAGGCGCCCGCGCCGCGGCCCGCTGCCACGGCAACGCCCGGTTACGGACAGGGTGGCTTCGGTCAGCAGCAGCCGTCGTTCGGCCAGAGCCAGCCGTCGTTCGGGCAGAGCCAGCCTGGCTATGGCCAGCAGCCCGCGCAGCCTTACGGCCAGCAGTCGCCGTACGGCCAGCAGCCGGGATACGGTGCGGCCCAGCAGGCTTCGCCGTACGGCCAGAGCCAGCCGAGCCAGCAGGCCTACGGGCAGCAGCCCGGCCAGTCTTACAGTCAGCAGCCGGGTTACAGCCAGCCGACCACGGCCTACGGTGCGGGACAACAGGGTTCGCCGTACGGCGCGCCGAGTGCGCCGCAGCCGCGCCAGGACGACAGCGCCACCCAGCATTTCGGCGCCGCGCAGCCGGGGCAGCAGTCGCCCTATGGTGCGTCGAACTACGGGCAGCCGAGCCAGCCCGCACAGTCCGGCCAGCAGCCTGCGCAGCCGAGCGGTCCGCAGGCCCAGCCGTTCGGCGGCGAGCAGAGCGCCGACCCGACCAACGAGGCCACCCAGGCATTCCGGCCGTCCGACGACAACAAGTAGCGGCCCTTCCCTTCGAGGACAGCCCCCGGCGGGGCGGGTGAACCCGGTGCGTTCGCGGCGCGCCTGACCCGCTCACGCCGGGGAAGCTGCCACGCTGAATTGTCATGAGTGCTCCGAGAAACTCCCTTGCGCGCCGAACCACGGGGTCCCGTGGTGTGCCGGAACCGCAGCACACCGACGCCGACGAGGCCGGGTTTCTGTCACTCACCCCGGAACGCGCGCGCGTCCTCGTGCTCGTCGCAGGACGCCCGACGACCTACGCGCTGACCGCCGTCATCGTGCTCGCGCTCGCCACCCTGCTGAGCGCGGGCAGCGACCTGACCGGCACCTCCGGTGCGATCGCCGCGGGATGGCTTGGGGTGCACCAGGTTCCGCTGGTGATCGGCAAGACCTCGCTCGGCCTGCTTCCGCTGGTGCCGACCGCGCTCGTGGTGTGGCTGGCCGGGCGGGAATGTGCCCGCGCGGTCGAACCGGACTGCACGCGCGCCGATCTCGGCTGGATCGTCGGCGCCGCGCTGGCCGGACCACTGCTGATCACCGCCATTTGTCTCGCGGTCGCGGAGGACGCCTCCGGCGTCGTCGCGCTGGAACCGCCGAACACCCTCGCCGCGTTCGCCTGGGTCGGCGGCCTGTATCTGGTTGCGGCCGTTGGCGGGATCGCGAGCAGGAACCGGCGGCAGGTGTTCACGCTGCTGCGGCTGCCCGAGTGGGCGATCTCCGGGATGTACGGCGCGGGCCGCGCGGTGTTGCGCATGCTCGGCTGTGCGTCCGCGATCGTCGTCATCGCGTTTCTCGTGCACGTCACCCGGGTCGGCGAGACCTACCAGAGCGCGGGCAATGTCGCAGGGGTGATCGGCCTGACCGTGCTCTCGCTGGCCTACCTGCCGAACCTGGTTGTGCTGGCGGTTGGCGTGCTCGTCGGCGCTGGCACGCAGCTCGGCGCCGCCTCCTTCGGCGTGTTTTCCGTTGTGGGCGGCCCGATTCCGGCTGTGCCGTTGCTGGCGGCGGTGCCGACCGGACCCGCCGCGGGCTGGTGGCCGGTGCTGTTGGTGTTGCCCGCCGCGATCGGCGTGCTCGGCGGGCTGGATCTCGCGCGCACCTCGACCGATCGGATCACCGCGCCGTGGGCGACGCTGAGCTCGGCGGGGCTGGCGACCGTTGCCCTGCTGTTGCTCGGCGCGATCGCTGGCGGTGATCTCGGCACCTTCGGCCACGTCGGGCTGGAGCTGCCGATCTTCGCGGTGGTGACCTTCGCGTGGTTGGCCATCCCCGGCTATGCCGGTCTCGTGTTCGCGCGCTGGTTCCTCGTCCCGGTCGGGACGGTGCCCGCCGACTACGCCGACGCGTACGACGAGGACGACTACTACGACGACGATTACTACGACGACGAGAACTCCACCGACGAGAACTACGCCGACGACGACTACGCCGAGGACCGCGACTACTACGAAGACGACTACGCCGACTACGACGGACCGGACCTGGAGGTCGCGGTGGACGGCGAGCTCGTCGAGGAGCAGACCGCGATCGGCACGGTCCGCACACCCGGCGCGGATACCACACCGGACATCGTGGACGCCGAGGTGGTCGAGGCGGACCTGCCGGAAAGTGACCGGGTCGAGGGTCGTTAGGCTCTACGCGGCGGAGCTCTTCCGTCCGCCGTCCGATCGATCGCAGGAGTAGAGCGCTGAGCCGACCCACCCCGCCGGCTGTCGCCCCCCAGCCGTCCCCGCACGCGCCGTGGATCCCCGCCGCGTCCCCGGCGACCGTTGTCGTACTCGCCTCCGGCACTGGCTCGTTGCTGCGCGCACTCCTCGACGCGGCCGCCGCGCCCGACTTCCCGGCCACCATCGTCGCCGTCGGCGTCGACCGGACCTGTGCGGCCACCGGCCACGCCGACGCCGCCGGGGTGCCGCATTTCCGAGTGGCGCTGAACGACTTCCCCGATCGCACCGCATGGGACGCCGCGCTGACCGACGCGGTCGCCGCGCACGCGCCGGACCTGGTGGTCTCGGCCGGATTCATGAAGATCCTCGGTGCCGCGTTCCTCGACCGGTTCGGCGGCCGGATCATCAATACGCACCCCGCGCTGCTGCCTGCCTTCCCCGGCGCGCACGGGGTGCGCGACGCGCTCGCCTACGGGGTCAAGGTCACCGGCTCGACCGTGCACCTGGTCGACGCGGGCGTCGACACCGGCCCGATCCTCGCGCAGGAGGCGGTGCCGGTGCTGCCCGACGACGACGAGGCAGGCCTGCACGAGCGCATCAAGGTTGTCGAACGGCGGTTGCTGGCGCAGGTCGTCGCCGCGGTCGCGACCCGGGGGATAGTTTCCGACGGACGAAAGGCAGTTATCCCAGATGAGCGAGTTCTCCGGTGACTGAGCGCAGCGAAGCAACCCTCGATCCCGCAGCAGTGACGGAGTCGGCGCACCGCAGGCCGATCCGCCGGGCGCTGGTGAGCGTCTACGACAAGACCGGTCTCATCGAGCTCGCCACCGGCCTGCACGCCGCGGGCATCGAGCTGGTGTCGACCGGCTCGACCGCGAGCAAGATCGCAGGCGCCGGTGTCCCCGTCACCAAGGTGGAGGACCTCACGGGCTTCCCGGAGACCCTCGACGGGCGGGTGAAGACGCTGCATCCTCGGGTGCACGCGGGGATCCTCGCCGACTTCCGCAGGCAGGAACACATCGACCAGCTGGCCGAGCTCGGCGTCGAGGCGTTCGAGCTGGTGGTGGTGAATCTGTACCCGTTCACCCAGACCGTGGCGAGCGGGGCGAGCCTCGACGAGTGCGTCGAGCAGATCGACATCGGCGGGCCGTCGATGGTGCGTGCCGCCGCCAAGAACCATCCGTCGGTGGCGGTGGTGGTCGACAGCGGTGACTACGACCGCGTGCTGGCCGCCGCGCAGGGCGGCGGGTTCACCTACCGCGAGCGAACCGAGTTGGCGGCCAAGGCTTTCCAACACACCGCGAGCTACGACGTGGCCGTCGCGAGCTGGCTGACGAACGTGCTCGTCCCCGCGGCGGGCGCGAGCGAACCGGCCGCCACCCCCGCACTGTTCCCCGGGTGGCTCGGCGGCACCTGGGAGCGCTCCGCGGTGCTGCGTTACGGCGAGAACCCGCACCAGGCCGCGGCCCTCTACGCCAACAACGACGGCAGTCTCGGGCTGGCGCAGGCGAAGCAGTTGCACGGCAAGGAGATGTCGTACAACAACTACACCGATGCCGACGCCGCCTGGCGCGCCGCCTACGACCACACCGCACCGACGGTGGCAATCATCAAGCACGCCAACCCGTGTGGCATCGCGATCGGTGCCGACATCGCCGAGGCGCACCGCAAGGCGCACGCCTGCGATCCGGTGAGTGCCTTCGGCGGCGTGATCGCGGCCAACCGTGAGGTCACCGTGGAGCTGGCCGAGCAGGTCGCGGAGATCTTCACCGAGGTGATCGTCGCGCCGTCCTACGCGAGCGGTGCGGTGGAAGTGTTGCAGCGCAAGAAGAACGTGCGCATCCTGGTCGCGGAGCCGCCGCGCCGCGGTGGCGCCGAGTTGCGCCCGATCAGCGGCGGTGCGCTACTGCAGCAGCGCGACGTTCTCGACGCCGCGGGTGACGACCCGGCCAACTGGACGCTGGCCGCAGGCGAGGCGGCCGATGCCGAGACCCTCGCCGACCTCGAATTCGCTTGGCGCGCTTGCCGTGCCGTGAAGTCCAACGCGATCCTGCTCGCACACGACGGCGCGTCGGTCGGTGTCGGCATGGGACAGGTGAACCGGGTGGACGCCGTGCAGCTCGCCGTCCAGCGTGCCGGTGATCGGGCCAAGGGCTCGGTCGCGGCCTCGGACGCCTTCTTCCCGTTCCCCGACGGACCACAGCAGCTGGTGCAGGCAGGCATTCGTGCCATCGTGCAACCGGGTGGTTCGGTGCGGGACCAGGAGACCATCGACCTGGCTCGTGAGGCCGGGGTGACGCTGTACCTGACCGGTTCGCGGCACTTCGCCCACTGAGTCGGCAGTTTTCGAGCGCCACGTCGGTCCGCCGACGTGGCGTTCGGCGTTTGTCGAGGGTGTCGGCGGTGCGGGTTTCGTAGAGTAGCCGCATGTCTGTGCGCGCAGTGGCTTCCGTTGTGGCTGCGGTGCTCGTCGCCGCCATGGTGGGTTTCGGTGGGACACCGGCCGCCTCGGCCGAGCCGGGTGTGCCGGGGACGGTGCCTTCGCTCAAGCAGTGGCAGCCCGGCGGTGCGGGCTTCTCGTTGGGCGCGCAGGCGCGGGTGTTGTACACGCAGGACGCATTGCGGGAGACCGCAACGGATTTCGCGGCGTCGTTGCAAGCGGCCACGGGCAACGACATTGCCGCGCAACCCGGTTCGGCCGGCAGCGTCGGTGACATTGTCCTGACCACCGGGCCCGTGCCGGACGCACCGGAAACACCGGAGGCTTACCGGATTTCGGTCGCCGACACCATGGAGCTGCGCGGCGCCGACACCGCGGGGGCGTTCTATGCGACCAGGTCGGCACTTCAGCTGCTGCGCCAGCGGACCGTGATACCCGGTGGCGCCGTGACCGATTGGCCGCAGTATCGGGAACGCAGCCTGATGCTCGACGTCGGTCGCGAGTTCATGCCGGTCGAGCTGTTGCGCGCGCAGATCCGCCGGATGGGCCACCTCAAGCTGAACCTGCTGCACCTGCATTTCTCGGATACCTTCGGCTTCCGGCTCGGTAGTGACCGGCACCCGGAAATCACCGCGGCGCAGCACTATACGAAGCAGGACATCCGCGAGCTGGTCGACTACGCGGCCAGGTATCAGGTCGAGATCGTGCCCGAAGTGGACTTCCCCGGCCACATGAACGGCATCCTGGCCGCGCACCCCGAGTTGAAGCTGCGCAGCGCGAGCGGGCGGGTCTCCGACGCGGCCATCGACATCGCGAATCCGCGCGCCTACGACCTGATGCGCGACATCCTCGAGGAATTCCTGCCGCTGTTCCCCGGCCGCTACTGGCACCTCGGCGCGGACGAGTTCCTCCTCGACGGCGCCAAGGTCGCGAGCTTCGACGAATACCCGCAGATCGGCGCGTACGCGAAGGCCACCTACGGACCGCAGGCCCAGCCGGTGGATGCCTTCTCAGGCCTGATCAACTGGGGCGCGGACATCGTGCGTGCCAACGGCAAGCGCCCGCGCATCTGGAACGACGGCTTGCACACCGGCGCGGGCACCCTGACCCTTGGCACGGACATCGTCGTCGATTACTGGAGCAGGGCAGGCATCCCGCAGCTGCCGCTGCCGTTCTTCGGCACGGCCCGCACGCCCGCCGACCTCATTGCTGCGGGCCATGAGGTCAGGAACGCGGCCTTCACCCCGACCTACTACGTCGCGGGCGGGCCGACGGCCGTAGGCAACGTCCCCGCCCCGGTCGCCTATCAGCTGTGGGATCCCGCGCTGTTCGTCGACGGCAGCAGGCTGAGCCCCACGCAGAGCGCGCGCAACCTCGGTTCGGGACTGTTCGTCTGGTGCGACGATCCGACAGTGCAGACACCCGAGCAGATCGCCGTGTCGATCACCATGCCGCTTCGGGTCATGGCGCAGCAGACCTGGGGTCCACCGCAAGCTGGCAGCTACCATGAGTTCGCGCGGCTTGCCGATGCGGTCGGCGAGCCCGTGCTCTAGTACGTATTCCTACTTGGCCGCGCTGAGCACCTGACGGTTCTTCAGCGGCGCCTTCAATGACACGGTCAGCGTCCCGAACACCGCGATCATGGTGCACATCCGGCCGACCGCGTCGGCGCGCGAGCCGGACCGCAGCTCCACGGTGACGGCCGAATCGGTCTCGCGCACAGTGGCGTCCACGCCGTAGCATTCCGGCGAGCCGGACTGGAAGTTGACCGCGATCCGGTCGTCGGCGACCTTGGTCCATGAAGTGAACGGGATCGCATGTGCCCCAACGATTGTGGGGTCGGCGGTGAATTCCCTGCCGAGGTTCGAACTGGATTCCTCGACCGGCGTGCTCGCCACCTTGTCTGTCGTGCCGGTCTTGGGTTGTGCCGCAGCGTCATCGGCGCCGCTACAGCCCGCCGCCACCAGGCACCCGAGCACGACGGCGACAGCTGTGGCGGCGCGTCCGCCCGACATTCGAGTCATGGCGACAACCCTAGTGGGAACGGCGGGACATGGTGTGTTCGTGTGGTTGAGAAGGCCGCCGCGAATGCGCAGGTACGCATATGGGTAACGCTCGCGATTAGCTGCACATCTGCCGAAGATCGGCAATAGGACACACCCCACAGTGAACTTTCGGCGAACCGAGCGCGTAATCCCTCCGTAACCCGGCAATGCGCAGTATCTTCGGCCTAGATGCGCGCTTGAGTGTTTCGGCGCGCGTCGGTCGGATGCTCTTCAAAACTTCGAAAGGAAGAACCGTGGGCGACACACTGCGCGTTGGTGAAGAACTCGGACTCGGCCAGTCCCTGCAGGGTGGTGCTTACACCCTTACCTTGCAGAGCGACGGCAACCTTGTCTTGTCCGAGCCGGACGGAAATGTCGTGTGGTCCACCCTGACTCACAATCAGGGTGTCGAGCGCGCGGCGCTGCAGGCGGACGGCAACTTCGTGCTCTACAAGGGTGAGGGCGCGGCCTGGTCGACCGAGACGAACGGCAAGGACGCGGACCGGCTGACCGTGCAGGCGGACCGCAACGTGGTGCTGTACGGCAAGGACGGCAGCGCACTCTGGGCGTCCAACACCAAGACCGACAACCCGCTGGCCGCCCCGGAGCCGGTCGCGGAGGCGCCTGCCGCCCCCGCCGAAGAGGTGCCGCCCCCGCCGCCGGCCGCGCAGACCTACACGGTCGAGCCGGGCGACACCCTGTGGGCGATCGCCGAGCGCTTCTACGGTGACGGCAACCGCTACCAGGAGATCGCGAACGCGAGCGGCATCGACAACCCGGACGCGATCAACCCCGGCCAGGTGCTGACCATCCCGTAAGCACCGGCGCCGAACGAAACACCGTGGGACCCCGAGCGATTGGCTCGGGGTCCCACGTTTTGTCCAGGGCGCAAGCGTAGTTCAGTAGCGCATGGCGTAGGTGACTCGGCGGCTCAGCGACTTCTTCCGCTGTGCCTGCTTGTACCGCTCGTCGTCCTCGATCGCCTTGATAGAACTGCCGACCCGGTGCTGCGCCTCGTCGATCGCCTGCTCGATCGGCATGACGACATCGAGGTCGAACAGCTCGATGATCCGGCTGACGCGTTCGTACACACTGCCGCCGACGACCTCGTACGGCACGCCGAGCCCGCGAATCACCTCGAGCAGCGTCTGGTCCGACAGCCGCCGGAACGGCTCGGAGACCGGGCGATGCCCGTCGGCGCGCAGCGAAAACTCCACCGGCAGATGGACATACGCGTCGTAGAGCACACTGGCCCGCGCCTTGACGATATCGCCGAACATCTCGATGTAGTCGGTCACCGGCGCCTTGCGGCCGAAACCCGTGACCGCCTTCATCGCCCGCAGCGCCCAGTTCGCGCCCGGGTTGATACCGACCTGCAAACGGGCGGTGCCGTAGACCCACTCGTGCACCACGGATCCGTCGGAAATGAAAGAGTCGCTGCCGGATTCGTTGTGCACCCGTTCCTCGAACCGGCGCAGGCCGAGCTGCAACAACTCGATCGAGTTCAATTCGTTCAGTGTCTTGCCCGGCGCGATCTCCATCAGGATTTCGCGCGCGGTCATGGCGTGCGTGCGTGGGATGCCGGTGGCCAGCGACAGCGCCTCGGTGGTCGTGCTCTTCCCGGTCGAGTAGGTGCCGGAGATGGCCAGCTTGATGTGGTCACGCCGCTGCCCGCCGATGAGATACACGACGCCGTCTCCTATCGGTTGGTGCGAACCTGGCCGTCGACCTGGCCAGGCAGCCGCAGCGGCCGGGTGACATCGTCGGCCTCCGGCGGAATGCCAGGGGTCGCGAGCGCGGCCTCGTTCAGGTCTTCCTTGCGCAGTGTGAGGAAGGCGATCGCGCCGGAGATCGCCGCGATCACCGCGGCGAGAATCATCGCCTGGTGCAGCCCGCTGACGAACGCGGTGTCCGCGGCCGCCCTGATCGGCTCGGGCACGTGCGCGCCGCCGCCCGCGGCGATCGCGTCCCCGACCTCGGAGACCTTGTCACCCAATGCGGTTCGCGCCGACTCGGCGTTGGTGAAGGAGTTGCCGACCCGGTTCTGGAAGAACGCGCCGATCGCCGCGATGCCGATGGCGAGGCCCGCCTGCTGCGCGGTCTCGTTGACACCCGAGGCCATGCCTGCCTTGTCCGGGGTGGTGACGGCGATGGAGAAGGCCGCGCGGCCCGGGCTGAACATGCCCATGCCGATGCCGATCAGGACGAACGCGGGAATCAGTGCGGTCCAACCGGATCCGGTGTCGACGAGTAGCACCGCAGCCAGTCCCGCGGCGATGAACAGCTGCGAGCCGCCGACCAGGACGGCGGGCGGCAGCTTGGCCACCAGGCTGCCGCCGATGGCCGCCGCGACGAACAGCATCAGCGTCAGCGGCAACAACCGAAGCCCGCTGGCGAACGGCGCGTGGCCGAGCTGGTTCTGCAAGTACGAGATGAGCAGGAAGATCGCGGGCATCACCGAGAGCGCGCACAGCGCGGTCACCACGAACAAGCCGTTGAAGGTGTCGTTGCGGAACAGCTTCAGGTCGAACATCGCGTGGCTCGGCCTGCTGATCTGCAGGAAGGTGAAGCCGGCGAGGAGCAGTACCGCGGCGACGAAGCAGCCGATGATCCGGACGCTGGTCCACCCGTCCGCCTGGCCGCGCATGAAGCCGAGCACCAGGAAGAACAGGCCTGCGGAGAACGCGATCATGCCTGGCCAGTCCACCGGAGGGGTGAACTCGTTGCGGGATTCGCGCATCTTCAGGAAGCCGATGATCAGCGCCGCGATGGTCAGCGGCACGTTGATCAGGAAGATCCAGCGCCAGCCCGCGCTGTCCGCGAGGCCGCCGCCGATCAGCGGGCCGAAGCCGATGGCAAGTCCGGCCACCGCGCCGAAGACGCCGAAGGCCATGCCGCGCGCCTTACCGCGGAACTCGTGCCCGAGCAGCGCCGGGCCGACCGCGAAAAGCACTGCGCCGCCGAGGCCCTGGACGAAGCGGGCGATGATCAGCGTCACATCGTTCTGGGCAAGACCGCAGGCGAGCGAGGAGAGAACGAAGATGAGCAGGCCCGCGTCGAACACCTTCTTCCTGCCGATGCGGTCGGCCAGCGAGCCCGCGGCGAGCAGCACCGCGGCCAGGCCGAGCGCGTAGGCGTCGAGAATCCACTGCAGGGCGGAGAACGACGAGTCGAAGGCGATGCGGATATCGGGTAGGGCGACGTTGACGACGGTCAGGTCGAGCATCAGCATGAAGGTGGCGACGGAGACGACCACCAGGGTCCATACCGCGCTCTCGGACTGCTGAGGTTTCTGATCTATGCGAACTGTTGCCATGGGCCTGACTTTCTGAATCAGCGGAAAACGCGTTCGGTCGGCGGAATTCAAGCGGCGGGTAGTGCGGCCGAAACCGCATCGGAAATGGAAATTACTTGCGGCAGCCCGCATAAACTTGTCACCTGGGTGACTATTTCGTCGACGGTGCCGCCGGTGACCAGGCAGGGCAAGTCGGATTGGTGCAATATATCCAGCAACAATCGATCGGCGGTGCGCCGCTCGACGAGGTCTTCTTCGGTTTCTGTTTCCGGGTCTATGCGCAAATGCACGAATGCGTCGTAGTTGAGATTCGCGCGCCGGGCGACGATGCCCGCGTGCGCGGCGAGGAAGCGCTGTTCGAAGACGCGGTAGGGCAGTTCGCGTGGCCGCAGCAGCCAGTCCCACCAACTGGTCTGCCGGGTGCGCCGCCGGGTCTCGGCGACGGCCCACTCGTTCAATATGGATCCATCGGAGATGAAACCCGAGGTCAGACGGGCCTCGGAGTCCAGCCGCCGTTCGAAGCCGCGGACCGAGACCTCGACGGTTGCCGCGAGCTTGCGGTCGGTCCTCGGCACGGTCGCGTTGTGCTCGATCGCCGAGTGCGGCAGGCCGGTGACGAGAGAAAGGACGGTGCTCACCGTGGTCTTGCCAGTGCGCGGCGCTCCGGTGACGGCTAGTCGGAGCGCGGGTACATCCTTCATCAGAGATCCTCTTGGTGCGGGTGTGAGCATATCCGCAGGCAAATGTGTTTCTCGCCTCGGAAATCTAGTAATCAACTGATAACTTGTCAATATCGGCGGCGGTTCTTTTGCGGAAACCGCCGCTTCGGCTAGCGCTTCCGCGCCCGCTGTTTCGGGCGAGCTGCGCATCGAGATGAGAAATAAATGAGCACAAGGTTGACCGCGGTAGAACGGCGCGAGAAGATTCTCGACTCGGCGTGCCGCGAGGTTTGGCAGCACACGGTCAGGTCCGTGCGCACGGCATTCGATCCGGTGTTCGCGCGCGGTCCGCAGATGTGGACGCGGCGCGGTGCGGCGCACCACGCGCTGACCGCGCTTGCGGCCAACGCCGCCCGCGCGTTCGGGCCTGGTTGCGATACCCACCTCAGTCCGGTAGCTGATGGGCAAGCAGGCAGGACCCCGTCGCCCCCGCGAACTCCTTGAGCACGATGTCGGCGCTGCGCCAGCGCTTGCCGCCGCGTTCGACCAGCGAGGTGCGCCGGATCTCCATGGTGCCCTCGAACGACTGCTGCGCCGGATGTCGTGCGACGGTGACGAGTTCGAGTTTGCGCATCCACAGGGTGTTGCTGTTGGAGCGATCCAGGTGGTCCAGCTTGTACAGCAGGATCTGGGAGAGCTGTGCGGCGCCGATGATCGCGTCGATCGGCGAAACCGTGTCCCAGTAGGCGGATTCCGCGCCGGCGTAGGCGTCGTTGTCGCCTGCCGCGATCCAATGCTTGCCGGTGATTCTGGTGACGTCGTCGTTGACCGTGAGGTCGGAGGCCGAAAGAGTGTGGTTCTTCAGGCCGTTGAGGAAGTAGTGCGGCACCGTGCCGTAGATGTCGCTGATGTGGCCGAGCCGGTCCACCTCCTGCGATGCCGTCGCGCCCGAGCCTGTCGGATGCGCCATCGTGAGCGTGCCTGCCAGATTACCGACCTGGAAGCGGAAGGTGGTCTCGAGCTCGCCGTCCTCCGCGTCCTCTGCGGCGACGACCGAGACGACCTCCACATCGACCGGGATGCGGTCCAGATTCTCGTGCGGAGTCGTGCCCGCTCGCACCGAGGTATGTCGGACCAGCATGTGCGCGGACTGGTCCGCGCTCAGGTTTCTGGTGTGCGAGATGGCGGCATCACAGAGCGATACCGCCAGCATCACGGTGTCGATGCTGCTGACGTGCGGGACCAGTTCACGGTGTTTCTTGGTCGACCAATCCGCGGGATAGCTGAGCCTGCCGACGGCGCTGTGTTTAGCACCGGGCTCGGTCGACCTGGTTATTTCCAGCTCGAACATATCCTGCGCGACATTCTTATACCCGGAACCGAAATAGCGACCGCTGCGCGGTCCGAGTGGTTCGTCGTAACTGGAAAAGGCATTCAACTGCATCAAAACTCCAGAGCAACTTCCGGTGGGCGTCGGGCATTCGGGGTCAGGCAACCGGTGGAAGGTCGAATACCTGGCCTGCCCAGGAAAGTCCTGCGCCGAACGATACCTGCAGCGCTAACTGCCCTGGTTGTGCCCGACCCGAGGAAATCAGGTCGTGAATAGCCAACGGCAGGGCGGCGGCGGAAGTGTTTCCGGCTCGTCGGACATCGTCTGCGACCACGACGGAATTGTTCTGCCAGCCGAGCTGGCGAGCGATGTTGTCGATGATGCGGGTGTTTGCCTGATGCGGGACGAACACCTCGATGTCGGCCAGCGAGACACCGCCTGCATCGGCGATCTGCACGACCACCTTCGGTACCTCGGAGGTGGCCCAGCGGAAGACCTCCGTGCCTTCCATCCTCAGGTAGCCACCGCCCGGCGCGTCTGGGTACTTGCGCAGCGTGTCCCAGTCGGGTTCCTGCCGGATCAGCTCGGCGCGTTCACCGAGGCTGCCCCAGACAGTCTTGCGGATATTCCCCGTTTCGGTGCGCGTAATGAGCGCGGCGCCCGCGCCGTCGCCGAAGATCGGGGCAACCGTGCGTTCTGTCAGATCGATATTGTTGCTCAGCTTTTCGGAGCCGATCACCAGCACCGTGTCGGCCTGCTCGGCGTCGATGAGTGCCGCCGCCTGACCGATCGCGTGCGCGTAGCCGGAGCAGCCTGCCGAGATGTCGAAGGCGGCGGGTGCGGCACAGCCGAGGGCGGCGGCGACCATCGGCGCGCTGGCCGGAGTCTGCAACATATGCGTTGAAGTGGCGACGATCACGACGTCGACCCGAGCTGCGGCGACTTTCGCCGCGGAAAGCGTGGATTGCGCGGCCTCGACGGCCATCGAAGTGACGGACTCGTCCGGCCTGGCGAAGCGCCGTTCGACGATTCCTGTGCGCGTGGTAATCCAAGTCTCATCAACACCCAATTCGGGGGCTAATTCAGCATTGGATACGATTCGATCGGGTCTGTAGGAACCAATCATCGTAATACTGGCTTGGTGGGCCATAAATTGCCACCCCCGAGAGGTGAATGTGTTTTTCTCGCGCTGAATAATGTATCACCGCGGCCGTTTTCGTGGGTGATATCATGCAGCTATAACACCTGAAGAGATTGTGGTGTGATGAAGGTCACAGTCCAGTCGGTCTTTGAAGTGTTTAGATTACGAGCCATTTGCTGTATGCAACTGTGATTGCATCGTGATTCGGTGAACGTTTGTTCTCCGAATCGTTATCTGTGCAGTTCACGCTGCCGTGGAGCGGGCCGGAGGCGGCAAAGTGAAACATGTTCGACCCGGAATTGTCATCTGATCATCGATTGCTCATCTTTAGCCGAGATGCACGACATGTCCTGTACTTGCGGTCAAGGGTCCTTGCGGGGCAGGGACTTGGGGCTTGCGCGGCGGCGTTCGGACATACGACGAGCCCCCGGATCGCGATGGCGGAGTCCGAGGGCTCGGTCGTTCGATCGGCAGGTGTGCCGTGCCTACCGGCTGGTAAACGGCAGCAAAGCCATCTCGCGGGCGTTCTTCACCGCGACGGCGACCTGACGCTGTTGCTGTGGCGTGAGCCCGGTGACCCGGCGGCTGCGAATCTTGCCGCGATCGGAGATGAACGTGCGCAACAGGTTGACGTCCTTGTAATCGACCTGCTCGATGCCTGCGGCGATGAGCGGGTTCTTCTTCGGGCGGCGGGCCTGTTCGGCGCGAACCTTCTTCGACGGTGCTCGCTTGACTGCCATATGACGGTTCCTTCGTACGAGAACGGTGGTGGTCTTCTACCAGCTCGATTTGCGCACACCGGGCAGCTCGCCCCGATGCGCCATCTCGCGCACACGCACACGGGAGAGTCCGAACTTCCGGAGATGACCGCGCGGTCGTCCGTCCGCGGCGTCCCGATTGCGCAATCGTACCGGACTGGCATCACGCGGCTGTCGTTGCAGCTCAGCGCGGGCATCGGCGCGCACGGCGGCCGACGTGCCCGGCTTGCGCAGTAGCTCTTTCAGCTCGGCGCGGCGTTCGGCGTAGCGCGCGACGACCGCGCGGCGCTGCGCGTCGCGGGCGATCTTCGACTTCTTCGCCATGTCAGCGCTCCCCGGGAAAGGTGTTGTCCGGCATGGTGTTCAGCGCTCCTCGCGAAAATCGACATGCTTGCGGATCACTGGGTCGTACTTGCGCAACAGCATTCGATCGGGATCGTTGCGGCGGTTCTTCCTGGTCACGTACGTGTACCCGGTGCCTGCGGTGGACTTCAGTTTGATGATCGGCCGGATCTCGGTCGACTTGGATGCCATGGTTTCTCCCTGATCAGATCTTGTCGCCGCGGGCCCTGATCCGGGCGACCACGGTCTCGATCCCGTCCCGGTCGATGGTCTTGATGCCCTTGGCGGAGACGGTCAGCGTGACCCGTCGGTCCTCGCTGGGCAGGTAGTAGGTCTTGCGCTGGATGTTGGGGTTCCAGCGGCGGCTCGTCCGCTTGTGCGAGTGCGAGACGGACTTGCCGAACCCGGGCTTGCGCCCGGTGACCTGGCAGTGCGCCGACATGCGGGCTCCCTCCGGTAGATGACAATCATTTTCGACAACGGCTGATCGACACTGTAGCGTTGCCCTACGGCAAATGAAAATCGTTATCGAAAGAGGTGCTGTCAGTGCTCCCACCCGAGGCCGACCGGAGGACGCCCGTCGTGGTGCTCGCGGGTTTCGCCGGGCTCGCCGCCGTCGGCGTCGGCCAGGTGGCCGACGCACTGTGCCAGGACGCGACGGGCACCGTCGTGGTCCACCATGACCTTGATCAACTGCGCGAAGGCATCGTGCACCGCACGGTGCGCGGCGCGACCTACGAGACGTCGGACGTGCTCGAGCTCGCGCACGGCTGCGTGTCGTGCACGTTGCGGATGGATCTGCTCCCGTTGCTGCGCACACTGGCCGCGCGAGACTCCGTCGACCGGATCGTGCTCGCGCTGGATCCCGCCTTCGAAGCCGAGGCGGTCTGCCAGGCCATCGACACCGTGGTGGTCGCGGGCATCCTCGGCCGGGTGGACGCCCCCGCCGGGCGAGACGTGCGGGTCGACGCGGTGCTCAGCTGCCTGGACGCGGACCGGTGGCTCGCCGACGCCACCGGCGAAGAGACCATGGCCGAGCGCGGCCTCGCCCGCGCCGACGACGAACGCACGGTGGCCCAGGTTGCCGTCGGCCAGGTCGAATTCGCCGACGGTGTCATCGCTTTGGGGCCGGTCGCGCCGGGAGCCGAGGCCGATCGCGGCAGGCTCGGTGCGGTGCTTGCCCGGCTCGTGCCCGACGCGCCGGTGCTCTGGGCCGATGATCCCTACGCGCTCACTGCGTTCCGGGTCGAGGCGCTCCTCGCGCGCATTCCCGCCCATGCGCGCCGCGGGCGGGTGTTCGACGCGCACGCGCCGCTACTGCGCGGACAGCCGCCGCTCACCAGCGATTACGGCGTCACCCTTCTGGAATTCGCCGCGAGCAGGCCGTTCCATCCCGCCCGCCTGCACGAGGCGCTCGACGTGCTTTTCGACGGCGTGGTGACCGCGCGCGGGCGGATGTGGCTGGCGACCCAGCCCGACGAGGTCGCATGGCTGGAGTCGGCGGGCGGCGGCCTGCGCGTCGGCAGTGCCGGGCGCTGGCTGGCGGCGATGTCGGAAGCCGAACTGGCGCAGGCTGATCCGGACCGACGCGCGATGGCGGCGCTGCGCTGGGACGACCAGTTCGGCGATCGCGACATCTCGCTGGTGATCCTCGTACACGACGCCGACCCCACCGAGATCCGCACCGCGCTGCATTGGGCGCTGGTGGAGGACGACGAGCTGCGCCTGGTCGAGCGCTCGCCGGAGCGAGTTGCCCAGTGGGAGGACCCGTTCGGTTCCTGGCACGCCGACCCGTGCGCCGACACCGACAGCGCCGCGTTGCCCATCGAAGACGTGAAAAGCCCGAGAGGAGAAGCGAAATGAAGACAGGGATCCATCCGGACTACCACCCGGTGGTGTTCGAGGACGTAGGCACCGGCAAGCGGTTCCTCACCAGGTCGACCGCGACGAGCACGCGCACCGTCGACTGGGCCGACGGCAACACCTACCCGCTGATCACGGTCGACGTGACGTCGGATTCGCACCCGTTCTGGACCGGCGCGCACCGCGTGCTGGATACCCAAGGGCGCGTGGAGAAATTCGAGCGTAAGTACGGCAAGCGCACCCGGCGCGGGGAGGTCTGACATGGCGGTGCCGAAGCGCAGGATGTCGCGGTCGAACACCCGCAGCAGGCGCGCCCAGTGGAAAGCGACACCGCCGGACCTGGTTCCGGTGACCGTCGGCGGGGTGGTGCACAAGGTGCCCCGGCGCCTGGTCGCGGCCGTGCGGCGTGGTCTCGTCGACCTCGACAAGAACTGAACGTCCGACCGGTCCAACAGGTCCGATCACGCCGACAGCGGGTCCGCGGAAGCTCCGCGGACCCGCTGTCGGTTGTCGTGCTGGCTAGCCCTCTTTGGCGGCCAGATCGGCGAGCGTTGCCGCCAACCGGAAGTACTTGTTGTTAGCCAGGTCGGCGATCGTCTTGATCTTCAGCGCGTCCAGCAGCTGCTTGTCGTGCGCTTCGGTGAGACCGGCGAGGGCCGAGGGCGGGGCGGCGAGAATTTCGTTCAACGACTTGCTCTCATACGCCTTATCGAGAGCCTTGTCGAGCACCACGTTGACGGCCATACGAACTCCTTCGAACGAACCTGTGTGTTGGCGCCCTGTCGAGCGCCTTGTGCCAGCCGACGATAACGCGGATGTGCCGTCTTGGGTAGCAACCACCACGCTGCGGTCGGTCTTCGTGATCCGGGAATGGCATACCTGAGAAAGGCCGCCCCTGCCCGGGAGGGCTCCGACAGAGAGCCGAAGAGCTCGACGCTACGGAATGAGACAAACACCGAGGCGGTCGGCCAATTCAAGCCAGTCCAACCCAGTTAGGCCCCATGCGAACTTCTTCGAACGAACCTGTGTGTTGGCACCCTGTCGAGCGCCTTGTGCCAGCCGACGATAACTCGGATGGTGCTGTCTTGGGTAGGAACGAATCGCCGCGAGGCGAATCAAGTCGTCACGCGGGGTTGATGGCAGGTTTTCGCACAAAGCTTGCGCATTTGGCAATCGGTTAGCTATCGACACAGGTAGGATGACGTTGCATCCTCGCGCACGAGGTAATTGCGACCGGGTAACTGCCGGGCGAAATACCTACTGTGGGTTGGTTTTTGAGGGCCGGAAAAGTCTCCCGGAAGTGATGCGATCGTGTCCTGACGCCGGTACCCTCGTGCGAGAGGGCGGGTTCTCCCGGTTCCCGAGAGAACCCGCTCATCGCCAAACTTCCCGGCCGCGGCACTCCGCCTACCAGGCGCGACGCACCACCACCGCACGAGCCGACCATCATCGCGACGAACGCGACTCCAGCGCACCACTACTCGATGAGTCCCGCATACCCGCTCCGCGATCCGGCAAACCGGGCAAGTCCGACAACAAGGACTCCAACCGTGCCAGCCGATCGCCGACCAGCGTCGCAGGCCCCTCGATCAACGACAACGGCCACGGCCAATGCCGCCCGTTCAGCCGCTCGACCTGTGCCGCCAGATCGGCCGTTGTGGCCTCCAATTCGCTGATCTCGGTGCGTAACTCGACGCATTCGCCCTCCAGCTCGCCGATCCGGGTGAGCGCCGAGGCCAGCCCGTCGACCAACGTAAGGTAGTGCCCCTCCGCGTCGGTGCCCAGCTGCGGCCAGCCCGCCAGGCCAGGCCCACGCAACTGGACCTGAATATCGCGCAGCACGGCGTCCTGCTCCGGTGTCACGTCCGCGTCCTCCTGTGCAAAGTAATCCCACTGACCGAAATCGGTCGTCTCGGCCACGTTCACGTCGCAGACCACGCCACCGACCGTCTGCTGGCGCAGCGTCTGATGGATGTTGCGGCGCGTCTCGATATTGCCGCCGGACCAGGCGTCGGTTTGCCATGCCCAGCGTGCGCTATCCGCATCCAGCGCGCGGCTCACCGACCAAAACCCGCCATAGATACCGACATTCGCGAGACCGAGCACGGTCGCCGCACCGTCGAGGTAGGCATTGATCCGCTGCTGATCCTGCGGCGTCGCATCGAAATCGGCGGAAAAATAGATGGGCCGATCGGCCCGCCCGCCGCACCGCAACACCTGCGCAAGACCGGCCCGCGCATCCACGATGCCAGCACCATAGCCGTCGAGCATGCGGGTCGCGGTGGTTTCCCAATTGGCCGCGATCGACACCCC
Source organism: Nocardia sp. NPDC049149 (assembly GCF_043197455.1). Classification (NCBI taxonomy): domain Bacteria; kingdom Bacillati; phylum Actinomycetota; class Actinomycetes; order Mycobacteriales; family Nocardiaceae; genus Nocardia; species Nocardia sp. NPDC049149. The sequence goes on along the minus strand of NZ_JBICTD010000015.1, from coordinate 103,158 downwards.
GTGCGCCCGAAGATCATCGGCCTCGGCCGGGGTCAGCAGCTTGCCAGGCAGCGTGGGGCCACCCGGGGACAGATACCGCACCACGAAGTCGAAACCCGCCGCACGGATCGCCGCGCCGCCCGGACGACCCCCGGCGTAGTCCAGACCGAAACGCATGTCTCACACTGTAAATCGGGCAATCAGGGATTTCGGCGGCATCGGGGGAAACCCGGGCGCTCAGAACGTGGAGTTGGCCTTGACGATCCGCGCGGGGACCACGGTGCGCCGATCGGGCGCGATCAGGATCGCGCTGATCGGGATGGCCAGCGACAACATGCCGACCACGAACACCGGAACGAAGAACCCGAACAGGTCCTTGCCGGGCGGTGTCGTGCTGCTCATCGAGAGCTGGCTCTCCAGGCCGACGAGATCGGTGAAATGCAGGCCAAGCACGCCGGCCGCGAACACCACCGCCGCGCCGGTCAACGCGGCCAGCGGCCGGAACGACCTGGTGAACCACAGTGCGGCAAGCGAAATCGCGACGGCGATCGCCACCGCGCCTGCCAGCATCAGCGGCTGCACCTCGGTCGAACCCTGAATCCGTATGGCGTCCAACGCCAGGAAATGCATGAGGCCGAAACCGCCGCCCATCACCAGCCCCGCGAGCACGAGCCGGAGCACGTGCAGCGTCGGGCCCGCGATCGCCAGCGCGGCCCACACACCGAGCACCGAAACCGCCGCGGCCCCGGTCACATCCAGCACGTCGTACCGAATCAGGCTGCCCCGCACCGTGAGACCGAGCATCGACACGAACACCGGTAGCCAGACCCCTACGCCACCGATGGAGATCGCCGCCGACACCTGCCACACCACCCGGAACCGGGTCGTCAGCGAACGCGCCGACTGCCGGATACAGGTGAAACCGACGAGTGTGCCGACCACCGACACCGCGACGGAGAGGCCGATGAGCCAGTACCCCATGCTGAAATAATTCAAAGGACCGCCTGTTCCTTCTCCTGGACGGCGAGGCGTTGGATGGCGTACTCGGTCACCGCGGCCAGCGACTGGCGCACCTCGTTCGCGTTGCGCGCGTCGATGTCGACGATGGGCACGCCCTCGCGCACCGCGAGGGCCTCACGCAGCTCGGCGATCGGGAAACGCGGCGCGTTCGGAAAACGGTTGACCGCGACCAGGAACGGCAGATTGCGTGCCTCGAAGAAGTCGACCGCCGCGAAGCTGTCCTCCAGCCTGCGGGTGTCGATGAGCACGACGGCGCCGATCGCGCCGCGGATCAGGTCGTCCCACATGAACCAGAAGCGTCGCTGTCCCGGCGTGCCGAACAGGTAGAGCACCAGGTTGCCCGGCAGGATGATGCGCCCGAAATCCATGGCAACCGTGGTGGTTTCCTTCTCCGGGGTATCGGCGAGGTCGTCGATGCCGTCGGAGAACCTGGTGACCATGGCTTCGGTCCGTAGCGGAACGATCTCCGACACCGCGCCGACGAACGTCGTCTTGCCCGCACCGAAACCACCGGCGACCACGATCTTCGTCGAGGCCATCCGGTTGTCGGAATCGGCCTGGCCGGGGTTGGTGTCTGGCCCGATTTTCCTATAGGGCACGGAGTCCACGCAAAGTCCTCTCCATCAAAGAACGGCGCTCATCGAAACTCGCCTCGTCGGTCAGTGTCGAATGGACACGCAGGATCCCATCGACCACGAGGTCGCCGATCATCACCCGGACCATGCCGAGCGGCCGATCCAAATGAGCGGCAATCTCGGCAACGGACAACCGGTGTGTACCCAGCCTAAGGATATCCGTGCGGACATCACCGGTCGGCCAGTCGAGATGCGCAGTGTAAGACAGGGTCTCGATGACCGCTTCCATGGGCAGGTCGACCGCTGGCTCGGTGCGTCCCGAGGTCAGGGCATACGGCCGGACGCGGGTGGTCGGTTTAGGTCCAGGTCCGAATGGATTGGACATCTCACGCTCAAACAGCGGTACGGGCGGTGGCGGAGACCACCGTGCCGACCCGGTCGACCAACAGCGCCATCTCGTAGCCGATCCGGCCGATGTCGTGCGACTTGTTGGCGAGCACGGCGATGTGTGAACCATTGCCGACGCTCATAACCAGAAGATAGCCACGCTGCATCTCGACGATCGACTGCATGACCTTGCCGCCGTCGAAGAGCGACGCGGCGCCCATCGACAGACTGGCGAGGCCCGCGGTGACCGCGGCGAGCTGCTCGGCCCGATCCGCGGGCAGGTGCGGGCTGGTCGCCTGCAACAGACCATCGGCCGAGACGAGTACCGCATGGGATACGCCGGGCACGTCCCGGGTGAAGCGGGCGACCAGCCAGTTCAGGTTCTCATCCGTGGTGTTGTTCGCCTTGGTCATGGAAGCCCTCCGTCGTTGTACTGCGCATTTGCCCGCCCACTGCGGACCCCACTGAGATGCCTGGTCAGGTTGTTGCGGATTTCTTCGGGATCACGAGCTCCAGCTTCGTCTGCTTGGGCCAGGCCGCCGGGCACGAGCTGCGCGCCCGGCGTGCGGATGGGCAGACCGCCGCTGGTGCGACCCGTCGGGGTCGGCCGGGTCGCCTCCTCGGCGGCTATCCAGCCTGCGTCCGCTGGTGAGGTCCAGGTGCCCTCGGATGTTTGTGACGTCGCGGGCTCGACCAGCCATTCCGACACCATGCGCTGATAGATCGGGGTTGGCGAGGCGCCAGCCACCGGCTGCAGCCGGGAGGAGGTGACCATCGACGGCTCGGGTGTCCGCGGCTGCGGGGCAGGCTCCGGCACGGTCGACGGTCGCCGGATCGGCAGCCCGGACCGCGAGGTGGTCCTGGAGGGTTCGCGCGAAACGCTGGGGCGATGGGGTGGTTGGTCGCGCAGCGGTTCGGGGAACCGGTCAGGTTCGGCGGACGGCTCGGCCCACAGGTCGGTGGCGCGTTCGTCGGCGTCGGCGCTTCTGGCGGCCACCGTCGGCGGGCCGAACGGCGACCGGTCGTCGGTCGGCGAATTGATCGACCACGGCTCGGTCGGCGGCTGCGACTCGGCGTCGTCGGTGGTGTCGCTGTCGCGGCCGCTGTTGCGGGCCGGAACCGAGATCGCGGGCTGGCCGGGCGCCTCGGCGACCCGGATGGCCGGCCTGCGCTGCGGCAGGCCCGTGTTCGACACGTCGAACCGAGGTGCGTTGTGCTGCGGCAGATTCGGGACAGGGACCAGATTGCGCGGCTGCGTGTTGTGCGAGGGCGGCGCGATGATCGAGTAGTCGCCGGTCCGGTGCAGCGGCGCCTGTCCTTGGGGATCGGTGGCGTCCAGCGGCGGCGAGACGAGCGCACCAGGCAGGTGCACGCTCGCGGTGATGCCAGGCTGCTGCGCCATGGTGGAGGTGCGGCGCAGGTTGGTGGTGATCGTGTGCCGCTTCGCCAGCCTGCCGACGACGAAAAGACCCATGCGGCGGGCGGTTTCGACGGTCACCTCGCCACCGGAGCTCAGTCGGTCGTTGATGGCGGTCAGGTCGTCGGCCGACATGCCGAGGCCGCGGTCGATGACCTCGATCAGGTAGCCGCCGTCGACCGCGCGGGCCACCGACACGGTGACCGGGGTGGTCGGCGGCGAGTAGCGCAGCGCGTTGTCGATCAGCTCGGCGAGCAGGTGCTCGATGTCGATCGCTGGCTCACCGGCCACGATCCCGTCGGGTACGGCGCCGATCTCGACCCGCTGGTAGTCCTCGACCTGGGAGACCGCGCTCCAGAGCATGTCGGAGAGCTGGACCGGGTGCAGCGTGCCGCGGCGCAGCGCGGTGCCTGCGAGCACGAGCAGGTTGTCGCCGTTGCGGCGCATGCGGGTCGCGAGGTGGTCGAGGCGGAACAGGCTCTGCAGCCGTTCGGTGTTGTCCTCGTCGTGTTCCAGATCCTCGATCAGGGCGAGCTGCTGCTCGACGAGCGATTGGCTGCGCCGGGACAGGGTCTCGAACATGCTGCCGATCTGCAGGCGCAGTCGGGCCTGTTCGGCGGCGAGATGCAGCGAGGCCTGGTGGATGTCGTCGACCGCGCGGGCCAGCTGGCCGATCTCCTCGGTGGTCTTGACGTCGACCGGGGCGATCTCCGGGGTCGCGCCACCGGCACGCACCACCTCGATCTCCTTCGGCAGGTCGACGTGCGCGACCTGAAGGGCGTCGTGGCGCAGGCGGCGAATCGGGACGACCAGCGAGCGGGCGACCGCGAGCGCGAGCGCGAGGCCTGCGAGCAGCGTGGTGACCACGATCGCGACGTCACGCAGCACCGCGCTGCGCAGCTCGGTGGTCCGGTCGGCGAGCTTGACGTCGACGGTGCCGAGCAGCGAGGTGGTGGCCTGGCGGTAGTTGTCGGTGCTGAGCTTGAGTGAATCGGTGATCGCCGGGTTGGCGCTCGGGTTGGCGGGGTTCTGGCCGAACGCGGCGATTCTGGCGTTCACCGCCTCGATCAAGGCCGGTGCGTTGGTCGCGGATTCGGGGTTCAACTGCGCGTAGATGTTGACCAGCACGATCTCGGCGCCGAGCGTGGTCAGCATCTGGCCGACCACCTGGGGGTTGGCGCCTGGACCTGCCGTGGCGACCATGATCTGTTCCTGCGTGAGCACGCGGCTGGCGTTGGCGATGAGGCCGAGCTGCAGGAAGTAGCGCTGGATGACGACCTCTTCGATCGAGGACGACACCGAGGTCGCGGTGACAATGCGGGTGCCGACCTCGCCGACCTGTTCGCCGATGGTCAGCGGCGAGGCGGTGCGCAGCCCGTTGCGCATGGTGCGGCCGACCGCGATGGCCGCGCCGAGCTCCTTGGTGAAGCTGTCCTCGGTCTTGCCGGACCGTAGCGCGGTTTCCAGGTTCGCTGCCGCCTGGTCGAATTTGGCGGCGATCGGGTCGAGGTTGTCGTCGGGGCGCGCGTTGACCGCGGCGATGGCGAGTGTCTCGGTGGCTTGACCGAATACGAGCATGGGGCGCAGGATGCGGGCCTGCTCGGTGGCCGTGTCGAGCTTGGCGATCACGCCGAGCTCGTCCTTGATGCGTAGGCCGGCGAAGGTCGAGGCAAGCAGCACGGGCAGCAGTAGAACGATGCCGACCTTACGCGTGACCGACATGTTGGACAGGCTGAAATACCAGGAACGCGGTGCCTTTTCCATTCCGCTTCCGTCGCCTCCACTCCGCGCAGGGCCCTCGGGATGGCACGTGCTGTTCAACGTAGTGGGATCTAACCCGCCGAGAACCAACTAAAGGTCTTCTTTTTACCGCACGGAACATACCGCGACGACTGGCCATCGGCAATCTGAGGGACAAGGTCGGATGGTGCCCGAATATGGCTACGCGTAACAGGTTTCACGCAGCGAGACTTCCTGAGTCTACAGAACAACTGGACAAATGATCAAGATGACCCTCGGTGGCCGATAGCTGAACGGCTGCTGTCCACCAGCGCGCCGGACCGACCTCGTCGCGGCGTGTCGGGCGGTGCCTCTCAGTTGCCTCTCAGTCGATACGGTCAAACTGGTCGCATGCGCATTCTGGTAGTCGACGACGATCGCGCCGTTCGAGAGTCCTTGCGCCGGTCGCTGACCTTCAACGGCTACTCCGTCGATCTCGCGGTCGACGGCGTCGATGCCCTTGACAAGGCAACCAGTCAGCGACCGGACGCGTTGGTGTTGGATGTCATGATGCCTCGGATGGATGGGCTCGAGGTCTGCAGGCGCTTGCGCAGCACCGGCGACGATCTTCCCATTCTCGTTTTGACAGCACGGGATTCGGTGTCGGAACGGGTTGCCGGTCTCGATGCCGGAGCCGATGATTATTTGCCGAAGCCGTTCGCATTGGAAGAATTACTCGCACGATTGCGAGCACTGTTGCGCCGCACGACCGCCGACCCGGGGGAAACATCCGAGGCAATGGTGTTCGCCGATTTGTCGCTGGATCCGGTGACCAGAGAGGTTTCTCGCGGCGAACGTGCGATCAGTCTCACGCGCACCGAGTTCTCACTCCTGGAAATGCTGATGGCCAATCCACGGCGGGTGCTCACCCGAAGCCGCATCCTAGAAGAGGTGTGGGGCTACGACTTCCCGACCTCGGGAAACGCGCTCGAGGTCTACATCGGCTATTTGCGCCGCAAGACCGAAGCCGAAGGCGAGCCACGGCTCATCCACACCGTTCGCGGTGTCGGCTATGTGCTGCGGGAGACGCCCCCGTAGGGGCATGACGATGGCACGAACAGTTCCGAAGCGACCCGTCGTCGCCGGGCTAGGGCCGCAACAGCGCCCGCCCGACCCGGCCGAAATGCGGCCGCCCATCCCGCTCACCAGGTCTGTTTCGCTGCGGTGGCGCGTGACGTTGCTCGCCGCGTCCGTCGTGGCGATCGCGGTTGCCGTGACATCGATCGCGGCCTACGCGTTGGTCGCTCGTGCGTTGTACGCGAACGTGGATACGCAACTGCGCAGCAGGGCGAATGGCGTGATCGCGAGCAATCCTTACGGATTCAATTACCAAAACATGATGGTGGCGACCGCGTTTTACCCCGACACCGGCATCGCGTTGATCTGGCCGGATCTCAAGCCGTGGGCGCCGCCGCAGTCGACTTATCCGCCGGTCGGTCAACAAGAAGTCGATGTGGCGAATGGCGCGTTGAGTTCGTCATTGCGCACCGTCGAAGGACAGCGCGTGCTCGCCGTGCGCTCGGATCTGGGTGCGACGCTGATCATCTCGCAGCGGCTGCAACCAACCAGGGAAGTCCTCGATCGACTCGCCTGGCTGCTGTTCGTCGTCGGTGGGTGCGGCGTTGTGCTCGCCGCCGCGGCAGGCACCGCGGTCGGTCGCACCGGCCTGCGCCCGATCGGACGGCTGACCGCGGCGACCGAGCGGATCGCGCGGACCGACGACCTGACGCCCATCCCGGTCACCGGCGACGACGAACTCGCCAGGCTGACAGACAGTTTCAACACGATGCTGCGTGCGCTCGCCGAATCGCGCGACCGGCAGCGCAGGCTGGTCGCCGACGCCGGGCACGAACTGCGCACCCCGCTCACCTCGTTGCGCACCAACACCGAGCTGCTGATGGCCTCCAGCCGGCCAGGCGCGCCGAGCATTCCGGAAGAGGACATGGCCGAGTTGCGCTCGGACGTGATGGCCCAGATCGAGGAGCTGTCCAACCTGGTCGGCGACTTGGTCGACCTTGCCCGCGAGGACGCGCCCGAAACCGTCTACGAGCGAGTCGATCTCGGCGACGTGGTCGAGCGCGCGCTGGAACGGGCCAGGCGCCGTCGCGGCTCGGTCGAGTTCGTCGCCGACATCCGGCCGTGGTTCGTCTACGGCCACGAGGCAGGCCTGGAACGGGCCGTCCTCAACGTGCTCGACAATGCCGCGAAGTGGAGCCCGGCAGGCGCCAAGGTGAATGTCGTCATGAGCGAAACCGGTCGAGGCCTGCTCGAGCTGACCGTCGACGACGCAGGACCCGGCATTCCGCCCGGCGAACGCGAGCTGGTCTTCGAGCGCTTCTACCGGACCACCGCCTCCCGCTCCATGCCCGGCTCCGGCCTCGGCCTGGCGATCGTCAAGCAGGTCGTGACGAAACACGGCGGCACGATCTCGATCGAGAGTTCGGCCTCGGGCGGCGCGCGGATCCGCATCGTGCTGCCCGGCGAGGGCGGGCGGCCCGTCGACGCCTGACCGTGGCGGCCGCCGGCCAGGGCAGTGGTGTCCATAACAGTTGCGCTGACAGGGAAAACGTCGACGCGCGGCAGCGGGCACCTGGCCGTATCGTATGGCTGGGGTGTGGTGGGTTGCCCAAGAAGTGGGTACGCAGTCTCGGACAATTGAAAGCACGGTCTCAGTCCGCTCTCAGTAGTCGTCGGCAAGCTGGTCGGCAGACGTTGAGGAGAAACGAGGAGTCCATGACCGAGGATTCGAAGGACCGGCGGGACGAGCCGGCGAACGCCACGCCCGGCCAGGCCCAGCCGACCGAGCAGATCCCGGGTTCGGCGGCAGGCGCGCCCCACGGGGCCGACGCGGGCTATGTGCCGCCGCAGGCGCCGTATGCGCCGTACGAGGGGCGGCCAGGGCTCGGCACCTACCCGCCGCCTTCGCAGACTCAGCCGTTCCCCGGCCAGGAGTACGGCGCTTTCGACCCGCAGCCAGGCGCTTTCGATCCGCAGCCGGGCGCTCCGTTCGATCCGCAGGCGCCGCACGGCAATCCGGCGTTCGGTGCGCATGGCCACCCGCAACCCGCCCCCTTCGGCGTGCAGCAGGCAGCGGCCAAGCGCCCGATCCGCACCGGGCTCGTGCTCGGCGCGATCGCGCTTGCGCTGGTCAGCGGTGGCGTCGGCGGCGCGGTCGGCGCGCTGGCGACGCACTCGGACAACGGGCGCTCGCCGATCACCAACGCGCTCGAACAGCCGAAACCGAACGTCAACAATGTCTCGAACGCGCCGGCGGGCTCGACCCAGGCGGTCGCGCAGAAGGTGCTGCCCAGTGTCGTGATGATCAAGGTGGCCAGCAGCCGCGCCGAGGGCGAGGGTTCCGGCGTCATCCTGTCGTCCGACGGCCTCATCCTGACCAACAATCACGTCGCCGCGGGCGGCGGCCCGAACGCCAAGATGGACGTGGTGTTCTCCGACGGCAGCACGGCGCCCGCGACCATCGTCGGCGCCGACCCGGTCTCCGACCTGGCCGTCATCAAGGTCACCGGCAAGTCCGGGCTGACCCCGATCGAGCTCGGCACCTCGGGCAACCTGCAGATCGGCCAGCCGGTGGTGGCAATCGGCTCGCCGCTCGGCCTGGCAGGCACGGTGACCACCGGCATCGTCTCGTCGCTGAACCGCCCGGTGTCGACCAGCGGTGAGGGCCCGCGCAACCCGGCCGCCCCGCAGCCGGTGATCGACGCGATCCAGACCGACGCCGCGATCAACCCCGGCAACTCCGGCGGCGCGCTGGTCGACGGCAACGGCAAGCTCATCGGCATCAACACCGCGATCGCCAGCCTCGGCGCGGGGGAGCCGGGCGTCGGCCAGCAGAGCGGGTCGATCGGCCTCGGCTTCGCGATCCCGATCGACCAGGCTCGCCGCGTCGCCGACGAGCTGATCAAGACCGGCCACGCCACCTATGCGCAGATCGGCGTCAAGATCCAGGCGCAGGACACGGTCAACGGTGCGCGGGTGCTCGACGCCACTCCGGATGGTCCCGCCGCGAAGGCGGGCATCCCCGCAGGCGTGATCGTCACCAAGCTCAACGACCGCACCATCGACACCGGCGACGCACTCGTCGCCGCGGTCCGTTCGCACCAACCAGGAGACAAGGTGAAGGTCACCTATACCGATGAGCAAGGCAACAACCCCAAGACCGTCGAGGTGACCCTCACCGGCGCGCCCGCGGACGGTGGACGGTGATGCGCGTGCTGCAGGGCGGCTGGACGCCGCTGCTCGACACGGCCGCAGAGGTTCTCGGCGCAAGCGCTACGGTGAGCAACATGGAAATCGATGCTCCGGTGGCGGGGCGTGCTCTGGTGGTAGTCGTCGATGATCGAACGGCGCATGGAGGTGTGGACTCGCTCGGCCCGCTGGTCACCGAGCTGCTGACCGAGGCGGGTTTCCTCGTGGATGCCTCGGTGTCGGTGCAGGCCGACGAGGTCGAGATCCGCAACGCGCTGAACACCGCGGTGATCGGCGGTGTCGATCTGGTCATCTCGGTCGGCGGCACCGGCATGTCTCCGCGTGACGTCACGCCGGAGGCCACCTCGCAGGTGCTCGATCGCGAGCTGCCCGGCATCAGCGAGGCGCTTCGCTCCTCCGGCCGGGTCGCCGGTTCGCTCGACGCGGGTCTGTCGCGTGGGGTCGCGGGAGTTTCGGGCAGCACGTTGGTGGTCAACCTGCCGGGCACCCGCGCCGCGGTGCGCGACGGTATGGCGACGCTCGGCCCGCTCGCCAGCAAAGTTATCGGCGAGCTTTCCGGATTGGTCGAATAATTTCGACGTCCAACGCTTCCGACGACATCCCTCGTCCGGCCGCTCGCCGGGCGAGGGATGCGGCACGTCTTGCCGAAATCTTCGGGGACACCCTCCCAGACACTACGAGCGATGAGCGCGGCCACGGCGCCGAGTACGAGTCGTCGAGCGACGATTGGCTGCGCGCACAGATTCCGCCGCATCACGGCTGAGCGCCTCATATCTACGTAGTAGCTACGTATCGAAAAGTTTGGCGCCCCGTAATATACTTGTGACTGTTTCAGATCCCCGAGATTCACCTGTTATTTCATACGGCTTTGTCCCGTATTAAGCGCATGGCGCTATGGGGACTTCGACAGCACCGGCCGGTCGGTCCCGGTGTCTGCGTCAGGTAAAAATGCATGTCAAACACCATTAGCCTGTTAACGATTGTGATCTACATCACATTGATCTTTACGAAAGCTCACGTTGCAGCGCCGTTATCTAGCGTTTAATGTTCGCCACGAGCCACCCACACTGGACTTCGAAAGGCCCGGGTACGGCACGTACGCGTCGACTCGGCGGAACCCGGCTCGGTTCCGGTCGCCAGCCAGGCCGTCGCACCGAACTTAATTGCCGGTTACACACCGGCAACAAAGGGTCGACACACTGAGCTGGGCCTGCGAGGACCACTGTCCAGCCTCGATGGTCGAGGCTGACTGTTTTAACCTGATGAGGGGAAGTATGAGCGAGAACCGCACCAACGGTCTGCGCCGTGGCGCCCGCGCCGCAGGCGTCGGCGCCGCCGCGGCCATGGCGATGGGATTGCTTTCGACCGGTGCCGCCAGCGCTGACGTTTTTGTCCCGTTGCCGGACGGACAGAAGCTCGGCCCGAATGTCACCATTACCCGCACCGGAGAACACGCCATTGTTTCTCCGTCGCTCGCGTCCAACGGCGCGGGCCGCGTTGTCTGGGTCTCCGGCAACGCCTCGGCCGATGTCGCCGTTACCCCCGAAGGCACGGTCGGCCCCTGGAACGGCCCCAAGAACGCGCCGGGCAGCAACAACTCCTCGACGCACGGTACGTCTCAGCTGAACACCGGTTACATCGTCGGTTGCCAGGTCAGCATCGCCGATGACGCGATCTCCGTCGGCGTCTCCGCCAAGGTCAACCTCACTCAGGGTGGACTCGGCGGCTCCGTCGGCCTCAACCTCGGCCCCGGCGATGTCAAGTTCGTGCAGATCGAACTGAAGGACATCACCAAGGCCGGCACCTACTCCGTCGAGTACCAGGACGTCGAGATGGAGATCCAGGGTTGTGCGGGTTACGCGCAGGCGCGTGCCTACACCGTGGTCGAGATCATCGGCGACCACTACTCGAAGACCACCCTCTACGGGGCGCCGTTCAGCATTGGCTGACGTCTGTCGAATCTGTCGAACATTCCTCTCGCTGAAACGAACTCAACCCCTTAGGGACTAAACACATGATCAACCGTAAGAATGTGGCGCGCGCTGCAGGTGCTTGCGCCGCCGCAACCATCGCATTGGGCCTTTTCTCCACCGGTGCCGCGAACGCGGACACCTTTGTGCCGCTGCCCGGTGGCGAACTCGTCAAGACGCTGTCCGACGGCACCGTCGTCAAGATCAACCTGGTCAACGAGTCGGCCAACATCAACCCGTCCATGGGCTCGACTCCGGTACACCGCAACGCGTGGGTGTCCGGTTCGGCGCGGGTCGAGGTGTCCGGTGAAGGCGTCCAGTACGGCAAGATCCGTCCGGGCTACGTCGTCGGCTGCCAGGTCAACATCGACGGTGGCGGCGTCACCGGTGGTGTCGACGGCAGCGTCCAGTGGGACGGCAAGGACGGCGATCTCGGCGCCAGCAGCGGCGGCAACCTGACCCTCGGACCGGGCCAGGCCGCGTCGTTCTACCTGCTCGACCGCGAGCTGGCGGATGACTTCGGCAACGAAGATCACTCCACCCAGATCACGTTCAAGGGCACCAACGGCTCGGTCACCTGGGCCGATTCGACCATCGGCCTCGCAGGCTGCGCCGGCTACGCGCAGGCCCGCGCGTTCGTCAAGGTCAAGGTCGAGACCGCCAACGTCATGTCCTACGTGACGCTGTGGGGCCAGCCCTTCAGCCTCGGCTGATCCACGCTGATCCATCGAACGGGCCCGTCACCGAGGTGGCGGGCCCGTTTTGGCGCGTCTCGCGCCGTCAAATCTCCACTCGCTGAAGCGAACTCAGACCTCTAGGAGTGGCTCCACCATGATCAACCGTCAGCAGCTGACGCGGGCGACCGGACTTGCCGCCACTGTCGCGCTTGGCCTGCTCGCGATCGGCCCCGCCCGGGCCGACATCGTGATCCCGCTGCCCGGCGGCGAGATCACCAAGACGCTCGTCGACGGCACTGTGGTCACGATCAGGTTGGTCGGCGAATCGGTGGCCATCGGCCCACCCGTCGTGGCGACGCCCAACCAGCGCAGCGCGCGGGTGGCAGGCAGCGGACATGTCGAGTTCTCCGGCGACGCCAAAGGTGCTGGCGGCTCGATCTTCCCGGGGTACACCGTGGCCTGCCAAGCGGATGTCGCCCAGAACGGCACCGTCGACGGCGGCGGCGAGACGATCCAGCCGAAGGTCGAACCGGCCACCGGTGGCCATCTGACGCTCGGTCTCGGCGAGGCTATTTCGTTCTATGTCGCCGATCTCGAGCAGACCGACGCGGCAGTGAGTACGGGAACCGAGTCGATCAACGCATTCAAGGGCAACAGCGGCGCGGTGGCGTGGGACGAGACCATCGGTCTTTCCGGCTGCGACGGGTATGTGCAGGCGCGTTCGTTCGTCAGCCTGAGCGTGGAAACCGACTCCATCGTCACCTGGGTGACGTTGTGGGGCAAGCCATTCATCCTCGGCTGACACCGAATATCAACTGAGGCAAGACAAACGGGCCCGTCGCTATCGCGACGGGCCCGTTCGTTGTTCTAGCGCAAGGGCATTCAGGATTCGTGTTTGCCGCCCGCGCTGCGCTGTCCCGCGGCGACCAGATCGCGGATCTGGATCAGCACTTCGGTATCGCTGAGTTCGGCGGCCTCCGGACTGACTCGCTTCTTCACATGGGTGGCAGGCAGGACGAGGACGAAGTACAACACGGCGGCGATGATCACGAAGTTGAGCGCCGCCGTGATGATCGGTCCGACCTGAACAAAGGTCGCGGGTTTATCGGCAACGAGCTGGAAGCCGAGCCCCAGTTCGTTGCTGCCGCCGAAGACGGCCAGGATCGGATTGATGATGCCATTGGTGAATGCGGTGACGATCGCGACGAACGCGGTGCCGATAACGACCGCGACGGCCAAATCGATGACATTTCCGCGGAACAGAAAATCCTTGAAACCCTTGAGCATTGCCGATGTCTCCTCTGCGTGTGGAGCTGAACCAGTCGTGCTCGGCGGTCGAGGCTGCCGTATGCCGATGCTAGTTGACCTTGATGTTTAAAGCTGGCGACTCGATGAGCGGCGCCGAAAACAATTCAGTGAAAGACCACCGCGAGTGCGGTGCGCAGCGAGGCCGAGGCGACGACCGTGGCGTGTTCGGCGTCCATCGCGACGAGCACAACGCGGTCTTTCGCGCCGCGTCCGTCGCCCGGCCCGGACACCAGCACGACGGCCGCGTCCGTCGCCAGGGTGCGGGCGGGTCGTCCGCCCTGTTCCTCGCCACCGATCACGTCGACGCGGTCGCCGGCCCGCAGGATGTCGGCGACGGCGGTGTCGGCCAAGCGGATCGGCACGATTCGTGCGTCGCGCGCGCCGGTCGCGACGGCGGCAAGCCGGGATCCGACGACGCGCAGATCGGTGAAGACCTCGCCGCCGCGCATTGCCCCGGTCACCGTCGCGCCGAGCACGGCGGCGGGGTCGCGGACGACGCCGTCGGGCAGGGCGGCGGATTCGCGGGGCGCGGTCCGCAGATCGTCTGCGATGAGCACGTGCCCCGGCGGAAGATCATGTCCGGCGACAACCACCATGGACCGCTGGGTGTCCGGATCGCCGCGCAGGAATAGGATGACCGCGAAAATCACCAATCCCGCGGCGAGCAAGCGCCGCGCCAGCAGGGCATCGGCCCACTGCGGACGCTGCCACCCGTCGAAGCGGGCGCGGCCGAGGTCGGCGAAGGATCGAGTCATGGCCGGATCCTATGGCCGTGATCGCACCCGCCCGGCCGGGAAAACGGCTAGTTGTGGATAACGTCGAGGCTGGGGATAACTCAGCGAATCAGCTGGCCACAGCGGTGCTGGTGGACGTGCTGCTGCTCGTGGAAGACCCATTGGACGAGCTGCCGTTGGACGAGCCGGAATCCGAGCTCGACGTGGACGACGAACCGCCGTCGGACTTCGCGGGCTCGCTCGCGGTGGACGCGCCGCCGCGGCTGTCGGTGCGGTAGAAGCCGCTGCCCTTGAACACGATGCCGACCGAGTTGAACAGCTTGCGCAGCTTCCCGGAGCACTCCGGGCAGACGGTCAGCGACTCGTCAGAGAAGGACTGAACGATGTCGAAGCGGTTGTCACACTGGGTGCACGCATACGAGTAAGTTGGCACAGGATCCTCCGCGGGTTTCGTCATCTGGCACTCTACAGCCGACAGTGCCAACGTTGCCAATCCGCAGTTCATTCCGTGGAGTGATCTTCGCCAAGCCGTTGTAACCCGGCTCTCGGGGTCAGTGCCCAGCCCATCCGCCGGTCGTGCGGTTCCTCGGGTAACCGGTCGACGAGTTCGTCGTCGCGGACCACCGCGACCAGTCGTGCACCCGGATCGGCTGCGGACAGCGTTCGGTCGTAGTACCCCGCTCCGCGCCCGAGCCGGACGCCGCGCCGATCCACCGCGAGCGCGGGAACGAGGATCAGCTCGGCCCTGGCGATCGCGCTCGTCGGCAGCGGTTCGGCAATCGGTTCGAGCAGGCCGAACCTGGCCCGGCGCAGGCTGTCTGTTCCGGTGTACTCGGCCCAGTTCAGCGGACCAGGCGGTCCGGTGACCGGCAGCAGCACCCGTGCTCCCGCCGTCCGGAGCACATCGAGCAGCTCGGTCGACCCCGGCTCGCCCCGCACCGGCACGTACGCGCAGACCCATGCGCCGACGTCGAGTTGCCCGGCCGCCGCGACCAGAGCGCGGGCGTCCGCCGCGTGCTCCTCGGGGGTCTCCGCCCGCCGTCGAGCAATAATTTCGGTGCGCCATGCATGTTTCTCGCGCTCACCGGGCATCTCCATGTCGATCACCATAGGCTGACCGGAATACCGGTCGGCTCGACGCCGAGTCAGGGGCTGTGACGGATGGATAGGGTATGCGCATGACAGCAAAGGCCGGACAACCCGGCGATGCCACGCTGGTGTCGTGCTTCCGCACGGCCGTGGTGCCCGCGGCCGGGCTCGGAACACGGTTCCTGCCCGCGACCAAGACGGTGCCCAAGGAACTGCTCCCGGTGGTGGACACCCCCGGCATCGAATTGGTCGCCGCCGAGGCGGCCGACTCCGGCGCCGAGCGGCTGGTGATCGTCACCTCACCGGGCAAGGACGGCGTGGTCGCGCATTTCGTCGAAGATCTCGTGCTCGAGGGCACTTTGGCCGAGCGCGGCAAGTTCCAGCTACTCGAGAAGGTGCGCAAGGCCCCTGGCCTGCTCGACGTCACCTCGGTGGTGCAGGAGGAACCGCTCGGACTCGGCCACGCGGTCGCCCAGGCCGAGTCGGCACTCGACGCCGACGAGGACGCCATTGCCGTGTTGCTCCCCGACGATCTGGTGCTGCCCTCCGGCGTGCTCGACGTGATGAGCCGGGTGCGCCGTAAGCGCGGCGGCACCGTGCTGTGCGCCATCGACGTGCCCAAAGACCAGGTCAGCTCCTACGGCGTGTTCGACGTGGCGACCGTGCCCGACGCGGTGAATCCGAACGTGCTCCGGGTCAAAGGCATGGTGGAGAAGCCCGCGCTCGCGGACGCGCCATCCACCTTCGCCGCCGCCGGTCGATACCTGTTGGACCGCGCCATTTTCGACGCGCTGCGCCGGATCGAGCCCGGCGCGGGTGGTGAATTACAACTCACCGACGCCGTCGCGCTGCTCATTGCCGAAGGTCATCCTGTTCATGTGGTGGTCCACCGTGGGTCGCGCCACGATTTGGGCAACCCGGGCGGCTATCTTCGTGCTGCGGTCGATTTCGCTTTGGAACGTGACGAATACGGCCCTGCCCTGCGGGAGTGGCTGCAGCATCGGCTCAGTCCCGACTGGGATCCGCAGCTGACGACCTACGACTGAGGGGTCGGCGGCCGACGGAGTCGCCTAGCCAGCGCCGAAGCGTCGGGTTTCGCTGATAGTGGACCGTCGGGTACGAATGATGGTTCACCGTCATGCGCGCCGAATCGATTGTGCCGACGTGCGATAACGGCGGTGAAAATCGGTGGAGTGCGAAGAGATCAGGGAAGGGCTTGATGCGCTCGGTTGAGGATCAGCAGATCAAGGTGACCGCCGCGGCGGTCGCGCCTCGGCCGGTCCGGGTCGCGATTTCCGAGGCCCAGGGCCTGCTGTGTGCCGAGGATGTCGTCACCGAACGACCGCTGCCCGGATTCGATCAGGCCGCGATCGACGGCTACGCGGTGCGCAGCGTCGACGTGTCCGCCGCAGGGTCCGACATCCGCAACGAGGACGGTGACCTGGTCGACTTGGTGCTGCCCGTGGTCGGCGAGGTGATCGCCGGATCTCGGCAGCCGATCCGGCTGCAGCCGCGCCAGACCGTCCGGGTCGACACCGGTGCGCCGTTGCCGACGCTCGCGGATGCCGTGCTGCCCTTGGACTTCACCGACGGCGGCCGCGCCAAGATCAAGATCTACGAGCCGGTCCGCTCGGGTGATTACGTGCGGCGCATCGGCGACGATGTGCAGCCCGGCGACGTCGCGGTGCGCGCGGGCACCATCATCGGCGCGGCCCAGGTCGGTCTGCTCGCCGCGGTCGGCCAGGACAAGGTGCTCGTGCATCCACGGCCGCGGCTTTCGGTGATCTCGGTCGGCGGCGAGCTCATCGACATCGACCGCACCCCAGGGCCGGGGCAGGTCTACGACGTGAACTCCTACGCCCTCGCCGCGGCCGCCAGGGACGCGGGCGCGGACGTGAACCGGGTCGGCATCGTGAGCGCGGATCCGCGGCGGCTGCGTGATGTGGTCGAAGGTCAGCTGGTGCGCTCCGAGGTCGTCGTCATCGCGGGCGCGGTGGGTGGCTGGGCTTCCGAGCAGGTCAGGGAGGCGCTGGAGGGGCTCGGTGAACTCGAAATCGCCCGCGTCGCCATGCATCCCGGCTCGGTGCAGGGATTCGGGCGGCTCGGTCGCGACGAGGTGCCCACCTTCCTGCTGCCGTCGAATCCGGTCGGTGCGCTCGTCGTGTTCGAGGTGATGGTGCGCCCGCTGATCCGAATTGCGTTGGGGCGCAGGCATCCCATGCGCCGGATCATCATGGCGCGGACCATCACGCCGATCAGCTCGATGGCCGGGCGCAAGGGCTACCTGCGCGCGCAGCTCATGCGCGACGAGGCGACCGGCGACTATCTCGTGCAACCACTCGGCACCGGCGCAGGCGCTTCGTCGCACCTGCTCGCGACCTTGGCCGAGGCCAACAGTCTGATCGTGCTCGACCCCGACGACACCGAGATCCGCACCGGTGACGAAGTACGGGTCGCTTTTCTCGCCCAGCGCGGCTGAGGCGTGGAGACCATGAACGTCTTCCGGGTCACGCAGCATCCGGGATGGCCCGCGCGACTCGGCCCCGTCCGCGTCGGGGCAGGCGAGGTGACGCTGCGCCCGGTGCGGTTGCGCGACGCCGCGGCGTGGAGCCGAATCCGGTTGCGGGACAGGGAACATCTCGAGCCGTGGGAGCCGACCGGCCGTGGCACGTGGGAGGCGCGCAACCACGCGTCCAACTGGCCGTCGCTGTGGTCGAGCTTGAAGGCCGAGGCGCGGCGCGGCGCGATGATTCCGCTCGTGATCGAGGTGAACGGGTCCTTCAGCGGCCAGTTGACCGTCGGCAATATCGTGCGCGGCGCGCTGCGTTCCGGGTGGATCGGTTACTGGGTGGCCAAGGATCTCGGCGGCCAAGGTGTGGCGACCGCGGCGCTGGCGCTCGGGCTCGACCACTGCTTCGGTCAGGTCGGCCTGCATCGGGTGGAGGCGACGGTGCGGCCGGAAAACCTGGCGAGCCAAGCGGTCCTGCGCAACGTCGGATTCCGTGAGGAAGGGATGCTGCGCCGCTACCTCGACGTGGACGGGGCGTGGCGGGATCACCTGCTCGTCGGCATCACCGTCGAGGAGATCATGGGCACCGTGGTCGAGCGGTTGGTGCGTGACGGACGCGCCAGCCTGCCCTGAGTTCACCTCGGTTGGTCCGGCGCCGTCCGGATCGCGAAGAAGTCAGCCCGCAAACATACCGCCGCAAGCCCTTACGAACGGTAAGAAACGCGGAGCGATGGGACAGCCGCCGAGGAAAGTTGTGACAGGTGTGGCAGATGTGCACGGCGCGCCTGCCGTATCTCGGCGCGTCCCGGAATTAACCTACGGACGTCGGAGGTGCGTCTTGCGCCTTCGGCAGGGAGCCTGCGAGGCGACCGGCGTCCACGCCGCAGCGACGGATGGAAGCCGGGCGGACGCGGGGCGTGCTGCGCACCGCTCGCCGGCCGAATGGACCAATCCAGGCGGGGACGGAGGTGCTGACCGCGATGCCGAATTCGATCCTGTGGATCGGCCTGGTCGTGCTCTGGGTCTTCGTCCTGTTCCCGATCCTCGCCGACCGGCACCCGAGGATCCGGCGCACCACCGACGCCGCCCTCGCCACCCGCGTGCTGCACCGCGGAGACGCCAAGCGGCGCACCAAGAGTGGACCCGCCGCCGGACACGAAACCGACCCGAACTGGCGGCCACGCCGCGCACCGAGAAAGTATGCCCACAGCGATGATGCGGAGGACCGGATGACCACACCGGCCGACCCCGAAACCGAAGGTGAACTGCCCGCGATCGCCGAATCCGCGGCAACCACCCCCGAACCCGACATCGCTGACGCCGAGCTCGACGACACCACAACCGACGACGTCGCACTCGATGACACCGACCTCGACGACGCCGACCTCGACGACGCCGACCTCGACGAGGTGGCGGCCGAATCGGTAAGCGCTGGACCGGAAGACGACGAAGACGACGAAGACGCAGATGACGAAGCGGCTGCGAAGAACGTCGACGCGGCCGATGATGACGGCGTGGGCGAAGAGCGCACCGAACCGGCCGCGGCCCGGATACCTCCCGCACGAGCGCCCGCGCGCGTCCCCATCGACCTCGACTACGACGACGACCTCGACGACGACTACACCGCGCCCACCGACGACTACGACGACGACCTCGACTACGTCCCGTCCCGGCGCGGGCGCGGCGGCTTCGACCCCGAAGCCGACGCCATCGCCCGCGCCGCCCGCTACACCTTCCGGCAACGCGCCGTCCTCGGCCTCGTCCTCGCCGCCCTGCTGTGCGGCGGCCTCGCCGTCGCCATGAACCCACTGTTCTGGTGGGGCACCGGCCTCGCCTGCCTCATCGCAGTCGGCTACCTCGCCTACCTACGCAAGCAAGTGCGCATGGAAGAAGACATCCGCCGCCGCAGGGCCGCCCGCCTCAGCCGCGCCGAACAACGCGGCGAACCACGCCAAGCCCCCGTCACCCGCGCCAGCATGGACCGCGACACCGCCCGCGCCCTGCGCCGCCGCTCCGCCCTCCTCGAAGTCGACGACGAAGACCCCATGTTCGACCACCTCGACCCCTTCGACCCCGCCACCGCCCGCGCCCTCCGCGACCGCACCGGCGGCGGCGACATGCGCCGCGCCGCCGGCGCATAACCACACCAGCGTAACTCCGAAAACCCCCAGCTCAACCCCACGATTCGGAGTCTCGCAGCAACCTTTGCTACAGTGATCCAGCGCGGTTCCCCGGAACCGCACGGGGCTATAGCGCAGTTGGTAGCGCGTCTCGTTCGCATCGAGAAGGTCAGGGGTTCGATTCCCCTTAGCTCCACTCAAAACCCAGCGTAAGCTGGGTTTTTTGTTTTTCCTGACTGGCCTGGAATTGGCCGAACTCCCAACTAACTCCCAACAAATTCGCTGCGCGCGTCATTCGCCGCTGGCCTCGTTTCCGACTGCTCTGTCGAGCGCATCGGCGGCGGGGTGGATCCGGCCGCGGGCCATGTAGTGGCGTTGAGTCATCGCCGGGTCGACGTGCCCGAGAACATCGGCAGTCACCCGAGCCGAGAGTCCGGCATCATCGAGGATCGTCGCGACTGCACCACGGAAGCTGTGTGCGGTGACATCGTCGGGTACAGCAAGAGCTTTCCGAACCCGCTGCCGTGCATGGCCGACGTTCTGCGGATCACGCAATGTCCACACCGTCGACGGAAAGACCAGATCGAGTATCTCGGGTGCGCCTACGTTTCACCTGCCACCGAAAAGTCACCTGCGCGATGCCGGTTCGCGCCCTGTCCGGTCTGACTGTGGCAACCCCACCCCTCCCGCCGAGCGGTGAGGTTGATTGCGATGTTGTCCGGTGTCTGATTGCTGGTCTCGGTTTCGGGGGCGGCCTGTGTGTCGGTGGTAGTCACTGGTTGCCCTCGTTGACGGGGTTGCCGTCCTGGTCGAACCATTGGCCGGTGGCGTCCTGGGTCCAGCCCTCCCACTCGGTCCCGTCCAGATCGTCAGAGAACCGGCCACCGAATCCGGGTGCGGTACCTTCGGGCGCGGGTCCGGTCTCGCGGATCGTCTGGTCGAATGCGGCTAGGATCGCTTCGTTGCGGGCGATCTCTTCCGGTGACGGCATGAAACCGAGCTCTTTTGCTTCTTCGGCGGTGTAAAAGATCTTCCCGCCCACTTCTTTCGGCATGGTTCTCCTTATATTTCGGACATGGTGATGATGACACGGCCGTTCGCGTCGGGTGGTGTTTTGCTGTGCACAAAGAACTTTGTATTCGGCGGAAACAGCACCTCGTCGGCGGTCCCGTATTCGCTGTAATCGCGTCCCGTTTTGCTGACCATGCGGATTTCGACGTTAGAATTCTTGGCAATGAACTCGTTGCTACCTGCCGGATTCGTGGACGCGGACGTAAATCCTTTGTCGGCGTAAGGCTGATTGGGCACGATTTCGTCCAGGGTTTCCGGGCGCATATTCGTGTGCCTGATCAATGGCCCTTCGTGGGTCGGCAGTTTCTGCATAGCCTGGGTGAGCGCGTCGGCCTGGCGCTGCTGCTCAGGGGTGGCGTCACCGCGGCGCAGGGCCGCGGTCAGGGAGTTGCCGCGAGAATCGGACACCCCTTGCTCGAGTAGGCGTTTCTCGGCATCGGTGAGGGACTGGCCGGCCGCCGTGGTTGTCCTGGGCGCGAGTTTTCCGGCAGGGCCGAGCGCTTCGAGTCGTTCGCACTCACGCCGCGCACGCCCGAGGTCCTGGTCGAATTTCACTCCAGCGCGAATGTTGCGGTTGGTCCGCCAGCTTTCGATGAGCGCACGCATGGGGCGCGCGTAGCGGGCGCAGATCGCCGCGGCACCTGCTAGGCCGACAGCGGCGCCGGCCCCGAAGGTGATGAAGCTGCTCGCGACCGAGATTGCGGCGGTGATCGCGAGCTCTTGAATGAGCGCGTCGCGTACGAGTTCCAGCTGGTCCGGGGCCGCGGCCGACGCGCACGCCACCGCCCACGCCATGCGATTCCCGTTGGGGTACGGCGTGATTCACGCGGACGCTCACTCCGAGAACGCCGTTCAGACTGACAGCGGGTTCGTCTTGATCGATTGGGATGGTTGCTGCATCGGGCCGAGAGAGCTGGATCTCATCAGCGGACTGTCGGATCACTTCCACGCGCCGGAATCTGATCGGCGCCAGTTCCTTGACACGTACGGGTACGACTTGCTGGCCTGGCCGGAGTGGCCCCTTCTTCGTGACATTGCCGAGCTGCACTCGATTGGTGCGTATATCCGACTGGCCCTGAGAAGCCTGCAGCGGCCGAACAGCTGAAGGTGCGGATCTCGTCATTGCGTACGGGTGATCGTCGGGGTGCGATGGATCGCAATTTCGTAGCTAGTTAGCCACTTTTGTTGGGGTGACGTGCTTGCCTATGGCCCTTCTGTCTGGCGAAGCCAAATTATGCGGTGAACGACCTCCACATATGCCCGTAGCGCGGGTCGTCAGGACGCCTCCGCGTTCGGCTCCATCGCACGCGCGAGCGGAGGCAACCGCTTCACGAGATTCTCAAGCTCCTCGTACAACCGCTCGTCGTTCTGGAACAGCCGGGCGTGCCTTATCCACTCACCGTACCGTTCCCATGCGCGAATCAATCGGTTGCCGACGGTCCGGTCGACGACATCCTGATCGAAGATGTCCATGTTGACACCTGCGGCGATGTTCTCCAAATATCCGAGGTAGGACCGCAGGTCCAAGAACTCCTGGCGATCGTGGTCGGACGCTTTGCTAAGGAAGCCGGAATCGGAATTGATCTTAGTGTATAGCGCATGCTGTCGCTCGATCGTGGTGCCGATGAAGTCCAGCGTTGCTCGCTGGCGTTGACGAATGTTCTCGTCAACTGTTTCCTTAGTCGCGCGGTCGAGCGCTAGACGTGACTCGCTGACCTGGTGTGCGAAAACCCGTACCTGCCAGATCAGTCCACAAACCGCTACAAGGAGCCCCGAGAGGGCTAGAAAGAGTCCCATGACTGGGACGTCCGGTAAAGGGACAGTTTCGTTACATGCTTGTCGGCGTGCCGCGCGATTTACTTGTTTAGAGGTCTTGCGATTGGCGGCTCACACGCTTAGACGCTAAAGTAACAGACTGGACGGTAACTCAAGGGTTGAGCATCGGTCGCGCCGCGTCGGTTTCCGATAATTGTTTCTACTTCGTAGGCCATTGGCGAGTCACGGATCGGAAGATCTCGCATGAGTCGGCCTCTGTCTGTCGGCCGTCTAGCCGACAGACAACGCCTGTACGATGCGGAATAATCAGTGTGCTCGCGACATTAAAGGCAACGCGGTTAGTGGTCGCCGATGTTAAACACGACAGTCTTTGGATATCATATGTCACCCTTCGAAATAATATCATCGACGATTGCGGTCATAGCTATAGCTGTCAACATTGCGGCTTTACTATTTTTGGGACTGCAGGTACGGCAAGGTGTCCAAAATGCTGCCGCTGTGGACAAAGCAAGGCAAGAAGAGTGGGTCCGACGACGCAAAGAAGCGAGCATGCAGTTCTATATGTCGACACTTGACCGGCGGGAACATCGAATGAGTACGCTGCCGCCGGACAGGGACGGCGTCGCGATTAAGCGTTACCTCGAAGATGTCGAGAGTGACAATTCTAAACACTCTGCAGTGCGGACGTATCTTAGTTACCTTGAGATGCTCGGAACTGGCGTTAACTCGGGCGTCTTGGATATCGAGGTAATCGAACTCTACGCTGGCGGAACAATCGTTGCCACATGGAATAACTACGGAGAATGGATAGCCAAGACTCGCGTGAAGTTTCAATCGCCACGTATCTATTGCCAGTTCGAGATGATGGCGAGAGATATTGCACAGAGACGTAGCATTCCTATGTGGGCACCCGATTCCATCGAGCAAGTAAAAGCATCCGCATCCGATGAATCGGCCATTGAAATCGGCAAGTTGTGAGCGCTATAAGCCGACCGCGAAATCTATCTTGCCAGCCTACCCATCACTTCCTACGCGTTCGCCTTCTCGTACGCCTGAATCACCTCCGCCGAGATCCGTCCGCGGCTCGACACCTCGTGGCCCTTCTTGCGTGCCCACTCACGGATGGCAGCAGAGCGATCCCGGTCAAGCGCCGGCCGGGTGTTGATCTGCTTGCCCCGCGGAACACGTCCAACCTTGCGGGCGTGTGGTGTCCACTGCTCGAAGATGTCACGCAGCGTGCTGGCGTTGAGCACTGACAGATCGATCTCGTAGGACACCCTATCAAGCCCGAAGACGACAGTCTCTTCGGCCGAGGATTTGCCGTCGTAGTCATCGACAAGGGTGACAACAACTTGGCGTGCCATAGGAAATTTCCTCCGTGATTGATGGCGATAAGTACCGAGTGGTCATCGTAGCCGAATGGCAACCAGTGAAAGCGCAGGCGAGAGATTGCACTTTGGCTCTTCTACATGGCCTGTGGTTCCCCGCGGTCTTATGCCTGTGATCCCAGAGACCGGGCACGAAAACGTAGCCCGGCCTCCGCCATGCACCGAAGGTCATACAGCGCTTGTGCGTTGCGGCCGCGTCTAGTGCGAGAACCTGCGGTCGGATCAACACCCAGGGTTGCTGCGTACCACCCTGGATCGGCATAACTGTTTCTACCCGATCAACTGCTTTAGGCGTTCGTTTGGCACGACTGTCTCCAACACCTGTCGAGCTGCGGCGTCGCTCGATTCTACGTTATTGACGAAGTGCACTCCGACGTTGTCGAACAGTTGTTGGTATTTCGCCCGGTGTGTTCGGACGTCGGTCTCTCCGAGCAAGAACAAACTTCCGTTGAAGAATCGCTCGGGTGCGCCGTAGTATTCCGAAAACTCGCCGTTCACCACGAGGTCGAGGATGTCGGCAGCGGACATATCGGACGACATGCGGGCGACATCTCGCCCAACCACTACGATTGACCGCAGGTTGCTCCGGACCTTGAATCCCCTCGGGCCGAACACTTCCGAGGGGTCAATGAGCAGCCGTGCAGTTGCGTCGAAGCGGTCGCCGTTAAAGTCCTCACTCCAATGAGTGGCGGGCGTCGGGTGTAGTTGCGATGCCAGAGTAGCCACGCTCATGTATTTCATATGGAGCCGTCGCTCGCCAGTGAAGGCGACCTCCTGCGTGGCGAGGGATACGGCACCGTAGTCATCGTTCACAACTCGAACGTGGTCACCGAGGAGTTGCCGGATCTTCGAGGTGATGGTTGTTTTGCCTGCGCCAGATCGTCCGAGCAGCAGGATTCCGTAGTCCTCGTCGTTGTCGCGGATCGAAAGGGTGCATCCGTGTACCCACATGACAGTGTCATTCTTGATCGCCGCCAGCAGGCCACGTACGGTTATCTTCAAGTTTGTGTAGGATGAGTTGCCAAGGTACAGGGCGGAGTTCGTCTTTCGGGAAAACCAACGGCTGCCGTCCAGGCTGGCGGGCAAGTCGTAGGAGATGGCATCGCCGCGCAAAGCAACAATCCGGGCTTGAACTGTGCCTCGTTGCGACTGAGAGGCGCGGGCCCAGTTCCCGGTAAAGAACGCCGTTAGATGCGGGCTATCGGTGAGGAGTTCAACGACAACGTAGCCGTCTGGATGATCAATCCTGGCGTACGACCGTTCCAGGCATTCCAGCAGTTCGTCGGGAAGATCTGCTTCAAACCGCCGCTGTCGCACCTTGAGCGTCTCATCGGGGCGCATCTACGTTTTACTCCCATCGGGGTCGGCCGAGCTCTCCTCGGCTTCTTGGATTTGAATATTTGCCACTGCGTCGAATTCGCTATATACCATGTCTAGAATTTTACCTGAATCGCTATTCAGCGTAAAGTGCGGCTGGAAGCCATCCAGGCGATTGAGGTAAAGCTCGTAGAATCCTCGGCAGGATTTCTGCCGAGGATCCAACAGTGTGATTCCGCAGGCGGGAAAAAAAGGACTCTTTATTACCGTCACGGTACCGGATCTGGCGGGCAAGTTTGATTTTATTCGGTTTATGGAATCCTCGACTGAGTCAAAGCGTCCACGATATTTCCTGCGACGCTCGCCCTTGTTGTACGAGGCCAAGTAGCGATCGCAGTACTCGCGCTCGATGTGTGGATTCTTCCAATCAACTAGAACGATGGTCAGGTTTGCGCCATGTATGACCCTCTCTCGAAGGCTTCCCCAGTGGTTAAGTAAGGTTCGGCTTAATGATATCCCCATCAGGCACACTGTCTCCGCGCCGGCGATCATGTCATCGTTCAGCGGTGAGCGTAGTGACATTACAGATTTTCCGAACGATTCTGCAAGAGACCTCATGTCCTCTAGTGACTGCGCCACCTGTTCTTGGGACTGCTGAATCACTCGATGGGCCTGTACGGATGCAACGAACTGGGACGTGACCATCATGGTGATGAGGGTTACCAGCAACGATATAAGTGTTGGCAGCTGGCCTGGTTTCCACCCTATAAAGAGCTGGTATCCGAGAACGTAACATCCGACAAGGATGACGAAGACATCGATAATTCTCGCTCTGAGTTCAGGAAGCCACCGTCGGAGAAAATCCTTCACCTGAACGTCCCCTGCTTCTTCTTAGATAATCAATTGAGTTTCCGGTATTGATCAACACGACCGTTTGGTACGGCTCATCCCTCGCGAAATCGACCGGCAGATCTTGGGATGATTCAAAGGTGAATGGGACCGCGCCGCTCGGCTCAGCGCAAACCGAGTGCTTTGCGCATCGCGCCAGCGCCTCGTGTATCTGATCCTCGTCCACTCGATGGACACGATACGGCTGGCGTATTCGGCCTAGCCGGTCCGGAGAACTATGGCGTGTAGTCCCGTAGCCGATTTGATTCAGTGCAGCCACATCCAGCCAGAAAGGTCCGTAGAGCATCCTGGCGAGAGAATTACGATTGCCGACAGATAGAGCCAAGACTCGCTGATCGGGATCTTCAACTAGATCACGCGTCTCATTGGCAAGCATTCCGGCACCGAAAGGCGTTAGTATCAGGTCCGGGACGGCCCCGAGTTGGTCAATTATCTCAGTTCCGATTATTTCGTAGGATGGTGTATCGGTCCCTTCGGTGATATTGACGAAGGGTGACGAGCGGTCGTTGAATGCTGTCCTGGCCGCTCTCTCGATCGCTGCATCGTCAAGAAACGCGCCGTCCGCAGGGATGGGAAGAAGACGTACGCAATCGTGGCGAGAGAGGACGGACAGAATTTCCGTGCCTTTAACGGTAGTCCCTAGACTAGTGGGTCCGAGTGTCCAAGAATCTAGGTCGGAGGGGACGTAGATCAATACGCGGACGCGCTGTCCGAAGTCCGGGCAGGTCTTGATGCGGTTGACGAGACTCAGTGCCGTATTGCCATATGAGATCAGTCCGACCAGTGTTGGCTCGCTGATGCTTCGCACTAACGTCGCGGTGAGTCGATCCTTGAAAGTTCCCGTAACGTTGGCCGCTTCATCCTTGACGTACACGCGGCGGCCGAGGTGTGGCATATCCAGCTCGCGAAGGGGTGTTGGCCAATTGTCGCCATAATACGTTGCCCGGTGGGCGATTTCTTTCCCGTGTTGCGTGCCCCGCGACTGCAGCCAATCAGTCATTTGATCAGCTTCGGCTGATCGTGTGAGAAACTGGAAGAACCACTCAGTGCGCCCAGACATGCTGCGGTTGTTCGCGCCATAGGCGTGGAGTGTACCCGGCGCTATCACTGCATGTGCCCAGATGTAGCTGACAGAAGACTCGCTATCGGACTCTGCAATTGATCTTGTCACTTTTGGGGCCTTCCCCAACCTCCGAGAGTATGGTCTACCGAACAGTCTGGTATCGGATCCTCTTCGATCCCAGGGTGACGGCCAGTCCGTCGATGCCTGATGGATGTTTGACTCCAGCCTCGCCGGGCACCAGCAGGACATCAAACCTGCGGTCCGCCAGGCACGCACGAAGAGACTGTCGACGACGTCGTCGCTTGATCATGCGATGTGTCCGAGTGCCCTGTCTATCGAATGTTTGAATGACATTGCGAGATGACCGCATTGTCCGCGCAGTTTCGGCGGCGATACCTGTGGCCGACCCTGATCTTCCGGTTGTCCCTGATGGGAGTACGTGACCTGGCCTACCAGGGTAAAGCATCGGAATTGTCCCAGCAGATCGCGGGCGACATCGACACTAGTCTGATCTGAGCATGCATACTCGTAGATTGACCGGCCGCGCCATAATCTCATTCGGGGACCGAAGATGGGCATCTTCTCGGTCTATCGACGTCTTGGAATCAACACTGCTGCAGCATAATTCGTAGTCAATGCGTCTGAGGTAGGTAGGACCGCACAAACCTGGTCTTCCGCCCAAATTCAGCCCCCTTGTCGCCCGTGTGGAGGTGGGGCTTCTACCCGCTGTTGTGCGTTCCACAACGCGAGAAACGGTGCCACGGGCCAGGTAAACGGGGCCGTGTTTCCGCTGGTCAAACGGTGTCCGGCCGAGCATCGCAGCGCGCGACCCGTCGCCCGGTCGGATTATTGAGCCTGCCGCACGGCTGTCATTAACTAGGGACGGTTCCCGGAGCCACCAACGCTTCCGCGGTGCGGTCCGCCCGAATCCCCTATCGGGTTGGTCGCCTGCGGAAGGTGCCTCGTCAGTGTCCTGCGGTCGCAAATCGTAAGCGCAGCAAGCGCTTACCGGCCGCTCGCGCCGAGGAGAAGGACGATGTCTACACCAGAAGGGTCCGGCAAGGAAATCACCCTTGCCATCCGGATCGACACCGCCAGGCATGCTCAGCTCACCTGGATCGCTGAACTACGCGACACCAGTCTCAAGGCTGAATGCTCCAGGGCCGTCGATGCCTACATCGAAGCCGCCAAGCAAGATCCGAAGCTGATGGCCAAGGCGACGGCGGTCCGCTAGGCGATCGAAGCCGAAGCCAAGGCCCGTCAGGCGGCCATCGCCAACCTGTTCACCGGCGCCCCACCATCTCCGCCCGCACAGGAGGAGGAAGCCGCGACCGATGCTGCTGCAGCCGAGGTCACGGCGGAACAGCCAGACGGTGGACGCCGTCCACGGCAACGCCGCGGTGGGCAGCAGGTGGGTGAGGCGCAACCAGACAGCTGAGAACTGCTCGGCACCTTGGTGATACAGCCGGCGGATAGCAGATCGGGCTCCGGCTCTCTGCTGTCCGACCGCCCAACACTCAACCATTACCGAAGGAGGTGGTCATGAATGAACAATCCCCACAACATAATTCGCATTGCGAGTGCCCGCCCGAGGTCCAACCGGTGGTGGGCGACATGGAAGCCAACCACGAGCAGGAACCTGGACCGAACCCACGTATCTACGTCACCAAGGGACTGCCCCTGCGGGCCGAACTCACTGCCGGAACATGGCTAGATATGGCCGCAAACCGAAAGACATCTACGCCGAGATGTACGCGGTCTTTGGCAAGACGAAACCTATGAAGTCGACCGGCTCTACATCTGGGACTACCGTGGCTTCGGCGCCTTCAGCATCACGACCGGGGCGATCGGGCTGGAGGGCGTCGACAGCATCGAACTGCTGGCACAAGTGGCACGCGGGATCAAGGAGCACGGTCCTGCCTATGCGGCGTACGCCAGCGCCCACGAAGGTGACTCGCGCCTACTCGACAACTTCGCCACCGTTTACAAGGGCCACCACGAGAGCTTGGCCGCCTATGTGCGTCAGTTTTTCGAGCCGCTGAAGATCGAGGACCTGCTGAAACGGGCTGCACCTGAAGGACTTCAGGACTACGTGTGCATTGACTACGAGGCTCTTGGCGAGGAGATGCTGCGGGAAGGTGACGTTGTGACGATTCCTGGTGAGGGCGGCCGGGTATGGGTGTTCGACGAGCGCACTTGTTCGTGGTTCGCGTCGCGTAGGGTGCGCCGAAGCGGGCAGCGATTCGTTCGGCCATCCGGTAATCGGCTGTGTGGCCGAAGCGGCACCGCTGCACCGGTGTTCACCACGGGTGGGGCGGTCGACCTCACTGGTCGGATGCGGTGGGTTTCGCAGTGAGGGTGCCGGATTACGTTGGGGCTGGGGATAGTCCGACCGGTTCGGGTGGCTCGCGGTGGGCCCACGGGTGTGCGGCCTCGAGCTGTGCCGCGAGTTGTAGCAGCAGGAATTCGCTGCCTGGTGCGCCGACGAACTGACTTCCCAGCGGCAGTCCGGTTGCAGTCCAGTGCAGTGGCACGTTCATCGCGGGCCTGCCGGTGACGTTGGCCAACTGAGTGAACGGTGCCCACGACAGATTGCTCAGGATGTTGTCGTAAGGGTTGTCGGTGGCCGTGATGGCTTCGCCGACACCGTGTTCCAGCAGAGGCCCGAGTATCTCGCGTGCCATCGCCGGAATGTTTTGGGTGCCTGCCCGCGGTGGTGGCTCGGCGAGAGTGGGGGTGAGCAGCAAGTCGTAGGTGTCGTGGAATGCGGACAGCGCCCGGGTGTGCAGGTTCCATCGCTCGTACGCTTCGACAAGCGACGTCGCAGGCAGCGCGCGCCCGATGGAGGCCATCAGCCGGGTGTCGAAATCGAAGTCGGCCGGGGTCGCACCGGTGCGGTGGCACGCCGCGGCGATGTCGCAGGCGCTGTGGGCCAGCCAGACCGTGGCGAAGTCCTTCGTCAGCTGGCGGCCATCGATGTTCGGCGCACTGGGTTCGACGTGGTGGCCCAATGACTCCAACAGTGTTGCGGTGTGTTCGAGCGCGCGGATCGCCTCCTCGTGAACCGTTGTGCCCAAAGGGGATTCATGCGTGAACCCGATGCGCAACCGTGGCGGGGTCGTATGCACCGCTTCGCCGTAGGCGGATCGGTGTGTTTCGGAGTAGTACCGTGTCGCCGGATCCGGTCCGGCCATGATGTCGAGCATGACGGCCGAATCGCGCACGCTGCGCGAGAGCACGCCTTCGACGGCTGCCCCGTGGACGGCGTCGCCGCCGTCCACGCCGCAAGGGACCAGGCCTCGTCCAGACTTGAGTCCGAACAGGCCGGTACACGCCGCTGGGATGCGGATCGATCCACCCCCGTCGTTGGCGCCGGCCATCGGGACGATTCCGGCCGCGACGGCGGCGGCGGAGCCGCCGGAGGAACCGCCGGAGGTGTGGTCGAGGTGCCATGGATTCCGGGTGATGCCAAAGGTTTCGGTCTCGGTGACGCCCTTGCTGCCGAATTCGGGTGTAGTGGTCTTGCCGAATACCACCAGTCCGGCGTCGAGCCATCGTTGCACCAAGAGACTGTTGTGCTCGACTGGGAGGTCGCGGAGTGGTCGGGTACCCGAGCTGGTCGGGTACCCGGCGAAATCCTGGCTCAGATCCTTGATAAGGAACGGCGCTCCCGCGAGCGGTCCGTCGGCAGGCCGGTCTGCGAGGGCGCGACCGACCTCGGCCATGAGCAGGCTTATGACGTTGATCGCCGGGTCGACTCGCGCACACCGTTCGAGTGCGGCGTCGAGTAGTTCGTTCGGATGAACCTCGCCTTTGGCGACCAATTGGGCCAAGCCTACGGTGTCGTGGGAGCGGTATTCGTCGTATCGCATGACCTACCTTCCATTCACGTTTCGAACGATCGTCCGCAGCCTTTCGGGGCACATGAATACCACGCGGAGGTCGCCGACTGGTGCCGAGTGACGTAGTAGTAAAGGTCTGCCCGAACCACCGAAACTCCTTTCGGAACCATGGTTTCGCGGATACTGCGCAGTGCCGGAGAAATGCTGGGCCGACTTGCAAAAGGACTACGACGATGGGGTGGAGGATACGCTTGGTGTCGCCGTCGAAGCTCTGTTGTCGAACGTAGGCTGATCGTCACTGCAATCGCAATGTGAGAAGAGGTTACGTAAATCGGTAACCCGATCTCGCGGGGAGAGGTTCACGATGGACGATCGATCGGCGCGGGTGTCGTCTCTGCGCCCTCATCATCGCACAGTGGATCGTGTCGCCGTGATTCTCGACGCCGTCGCTATCGGCTCGATGCCGATGGCGCTGACCGAGCTCGCGGCGCGTCTGGACGCCCCACTGTCGTCCACCCAAGGGCTGGTCAACGGGCTGGTGGCGGTCGGGTATCTCACCGAGCAGGATCGCCGGTATACCCTCGGGCCTGCGGCGCTGGCCCTCGCCATCCGGGCAGGGCATCGGCCGCTGGAAACCGTCCGGCCCGACGATCTGGTCGCACTCTGCGAAGCCACGGGTTTGCGGGCAGCGACCGCGATTCGGGTGGGTGAGTCGGCGATCGCGCTGGATATGACCGGTCCCGCCGGTGTCGGCACGATCGACTACTTGGCTACGCGCCACCCACGGATGCCGCTGTCGGACGTAGCGGTAGGCCGTGTATTGCTGGCCTACATGCCTGAAGACGAGCGATCGAATTACGTGACTGCTCACACCGGTGGTGATCCGACAGCGGCGCTCGCATTGTTGGACGAGCTGGACACTATTCGACGGAATGGCTATTACCTCGGTAGCAGCGGCCCGGTGTTCGACAATCTCGTCGTGGTCGCGGCACCGATTTGGGAGCGCGGCAACGTTGCTGCCGCGATCGCTCTGTTCGGTGACAACGATCAAATAGCCGATGGGGACACCGCCCTGCCGTCCCTGCTCACCGACACCATCCGCGATTGGAGCCACCGCGGGCAGATGACGACATGACACAGGTCGAACAAGAAAATCACTCAGCGGTAGCGCGCGGCGCCACCCACCGAATAGCCGGAACACCGACAGGACCTCGATCGACCACTCACGGAGGATGAAACGCATGGCCAGCGAACCGATTTCATCGAACACGTTGTCCAATATCGTGGTCGCGGACTTCGGCAGGGTCCTGGCAGCGCCGTATGCGACCATGTTGCTGGCCGACTTGGGCGCCGACGTCATCAAAGTGGAGCGTCCCGGATCCGGCGACGACACCCGAATGTGGGGACCACCGTTCGCAGGCGCAGACGCGACGTACTTTCTGTCGGTCAATCGGAACAAGAGATCGATCGTGCTCGATCTGCGTGACCCCGACGATCAGCGGTGTGCCCGGGAATTGGTGCGGCGTGCTGATGTGGTGGTAGAGAACTTCCGGCCCGCCACGATGGCCGAGTTCGGTCTTTCCTACGAGCAGGCCCGAAAGATCAACCCGCGCGTGATCTATTGCTCGATCTCGGCGTTCGGTTCCGGCGATGGCGCCGCTCTGCCCGGCTACGACCTGCTGGTCCAGGCGGTCGGCGGATTGATGAGCATCACCGGTCCGCATTCCGGTGCGCCGACCAAGACCGGCGTGGCTGTGGTCGATGTGCTGGCTGGATTGCACGCAACCGTGGGAGTGCTTGCGGCACTGAGACATCGGGATGTGACAGGGGAGGGACAGCGAGTCGAGGTCAATCTGCTGTCTTCGCTGCTGTCGAGCATGGTGAATCAAAGCGCAGGCTATGCGCTCGCCGGTGCGGTGCCGGGCATCCTGGGTAACCGGCATCCCTCCATCGCGCCGTACGAGATATTCGCCGCCGCCGACAGGCCGCTGGCGCTGGCAGTCGGTAACAACCGTCAGTTCGCCGCGCTGTGCCGGGGGATCGGCGCCGAGGAGTTGGCCGTCGACGAAAGGTTCACCGACAACACCGACCGTGTGGCCCATGTCGATGAACTCGCTGCCCGCTTGGGTGCGGTCTTCGCCACGCAAACCGCGACGCACTGGTGCGACCTGCTCACTCCACTGGGTGTTCCATGCGGGCCGGTCAACGACATGGCGGGCGCCTTCGATCTGGCGGCGCGACTCGGGCTGCGGCCGCGTCCGGAACTCGTGACCGACGGGCAGTCATGGGCCACGGTCGCCAACCCGATCGATCTCTCACAGAGTCCACCCCGTTATCGGAACGCGCCTCCAGCCCTCGGAGCGGACAGCGCCGACATCCGTGCCTGGCTCGGCACGCCGAAAAACGAAGGAGACCCACGATGAGCACCATCGAAAAACCGTCGGTCAGTGCTCCGCTGGAACTGTTGAACATCCCCTCGCTGTTGACCGAGGAGCAGCGCGACATCCAGCACACCGTGGCCGAGTTCCTCGCTGACCGAGTGCGTCCGCACATCGGGCAATGGTCCGAAAACCATTACTTCCCACGCGACCTGGTCCCCGAGTTGGGCAAGCTCGGCCTCCTCGGTATGCATCTGAACGGATACGGATGCGCCGGGGTCGACGCGGCGAGCTACGGCCTTGCCTGTCTGGAATTGGAGGCGACCGACAGCGGTCTGCGAAGTTTTGTCTCCGTGCAGGGTTCGCTGGCGATGTTCGCCATCTGGCGCTTCGGCTCCGAGGACCAGAAACAGGAATGGCTGCCGCGGCTGGCCGCAGGCCAGGCCATCGGCTGCTTCGGACTCACCGAGGCCGACTTCGGCAGCAACCCCGCTGGCATGCGCACCCGCGCGGTGCGAGACGGCGCCGACTGGATTCTCCACGGCGAGAAGATGTGGATCACCAACGGCAGCATTGCCGATATCGCGATCGTGTGGGCCGTGACCGAGGAAGGCGTGCGCGGGTTCCTCGTTCCCCGTGGCGCTCCGGGCTTTTCGGCCAGGGACATCGACAACAAGCTGGCCCTTCGTGCGTCGGTCACCTCCGAGCTGACCTTCGACGACGTCAGGTTGCCGGACAGCGCCCGCCTACCCGACGCACATGGTCTGCGCGCACCGCTGACCTGTTTGGACGAAGCCCGCTTCGGGATCCTCTTCGGTGCGGTCGGGGCAGGTAGGGACAGCCTGGACAGCGCGTTGGCCTACGCCGAGTCGAGGGTTCAGTTCGACAGGCCGATCGGTGCGTTCCAATTGACGCAACAGAAGCTGGCCGATATGGCCATCGACTTGAACAACAGCATGCTCCTCGCGCTGCACCTGGCCACATTGAAGGACAAGGGTGCGGTCGGCCCTGTGCAGATCAGCATGGGCAAGCTCAATAATGTCCGAGCGGCCTTGGCCATCGCCCGGCAGTGCCGGACGATCTTCGGAGCCAGCGGTATCACCTCCGACTACTCGCCACTGAGGCATGCCACCAATTTGGAAGCTGTACTCACCTACGAGGGGACCGCTGAAATACACGCCCTCACCATTGGTAGAGCCCTCACCGGCCACGCCGCATTCAGTGGGTGAAAAGGGCGTCACAGGTGGATCGAGAACGCTTGCCTGGCATGCGCCGCTACGGATTTGCGTAGCGGATTATCACATTGCGCAGACCTCGACGTCGTTCCTAGCATGAACAGGGAAGTTGGGTTGTTGACATTCCGAGGTCTCGATTCGGTCGAGGCTTGTTAGTTTGGTGCGGCAATGGACATACCGGTTGTTAGGCTGCCGCTGATTTCGGATTGCTTCGGCCAATGTTGATTATTTGAATAGCTCAACGTAAAGGCGCCGGTTAGTTCAGCATTTCGTGGAAGGCCAGGATGGTCGACCGACGATCCATCAGCTGTGTAGCGCCCGCCGATGTCGTTGTCCGCCTTTACGGAGAGCGGGGTAGCAGCCTCGGCGATGTGATCCGTTGCCAGCGATCCGGTGGGTTCACGAGGCTGACGATCGAAAGGAGCACAGGCGATGGCCGACGCGATAACGCCCGATACGTATAAAACCGGTGTCTGGGAGCCGACGGAACACGAGTACACCGTGGCCGACCTGGAAGTCACCGGTGCGCTCCCGCCGGAACTGAGCGGGCGCTACTTCCGCAACGGCTCGGACGCTCCTCCTGGCAGCCATACCGGGCATTTGTTCTTGGACCAGGGGATGATCCACGGGATACGGCTGCGCGCGGGCCGGGCTGAGTGGTACCGCAATCGGTGGGTGCGTACCCCCACTCTCGAGGGTGGACCGTCGATGGCGTTTCGCCCCGATGGCAGCCAGGACAGCACTGTGGTGCAGGCGAACACGCACGTCATTCCGCACGGGGATCGGATCGTGGCGTTGCAGGAAAGCGGCCTGCCTTACGAGGTGGACCAGGAGCTGAACACTGTCGGCGTCTGCGATTTCGGCGGCGCATTGAGCGGAAACCTCACCGCGCATCCCAAGGTTGACCCCGATACCGGTGATCTACACGCTGTCGGCTGCAGCCTCACCGATCCAACTGTCACCTACTACGTCATCGACCCAAAGGGGCAGCTCGTGCACAGCGTCGAGCTGACAAGAGATGTCCCGACATTCATGCACGACATGGGTCTGACCGAACATTATGTGCTGATTTATCAGACCCCCATGCGCTACCAGCTCGACCTGCTCGAGCGGCCTACCTATCCCATTATCTGGGATGATCGGGTCCAGACGCGGATCGGCATCCTGCCCCGGGACGGTGGGGCCGATCAGATCCGCTGGGTCGACATCGATCCGTGCGTGATCGTCCACACTGCGAACTGTCGCGAAGACAACGCCGGTCGCATCATCTATGAGGGCACTCAAACGCAACGCGCAGACTGGGAACCGCACTGGGCCCACCTGGGCGGGGCGGTTTCCGGACCGGATCGAGGGCAGCGCCCGACCGGAACGGTGACGGTGGCGCAACTACACCGCTGGATCATCGACCCGCGGACCGGGCAGGTCTGGGAGGAAGACATCGATGACCGCAGCGTGGAGTTCCCCAGCATCAATGAAGCCTTCACCATGCGCGAGAACCGACATCTCTACATGGTCGGCTACCCGGGCAAGACCGGCAGTGCTAACTCGCTGCTGCATTACGACCTGGTTCGTGAAACACAGACCGCCTATGACTTCCCCTCTGGTCAAAATCCCGGCGAACCGGAGTTCGTGCCCGCCGAGAACGCGGGCGGTGAGAGCGACGGCTGGCTGATATCGCTGGTCAGTGGCATTGGCGGCGCGCCATCGGAGCTGGTGGTGCTGGATGCCACGGCCTTGGCGGACGGGCCTGTCGCCCGCGTCCATATCCCGCACCGCGTGCCGATGGGCGTCCACGGCACCTGGATCCCCGACCAGATGTGAGCCATCGGCAGGCACCCGACAGGACTGACACACTCGAAAGGATATTCTGGTGAAGAACGCAATCGAGCTGGGCGCCAACGAGTTACGCGAACGCTTGGGTGCGATCGTCGGAGACAAGCACGTCTTCGTCGACGGCGCGGAGGTCGAGCTCCGGTCCGAGGACATCGTCCCGATGTCCGCCAGGTGCGCGGCCGTGGTCTATCCGGACAGCGTCGAACAGGTAGCCGCACTGGTGGAGCTGGCAAACGAGCTGAAGATGCCGCTGTGGCCGTCGAGCCGCGGCAACAACTGGGGTTACGGGGCTGCGATGGCGTTGCGGCCCGGCGCGTTGACGATGGTCCTGGAGCGGATGAATCGCATCCTGGAGGTTGATCCGGAGCTGGGGTACGCGGTGATCGAACCCGGCGTCACCTATCGGCAACTGCGGCAGTATCTCGATGAGCACCATATCGACCTGTGGATCGACTGCACCGATTCGACGGCCGACGGCAGCGTCATCGGCAACGCCCTTGACCGCGGCCAGGGGTGGACACCCTACGGGGATCATTTCGGCAATCTGTGCGGTATGGAGGTCGTCCTGCCCACCGGGCGGGTGTGCCGCCCGGGTATGCGTCCACCGGGGTGCAACACCGAGCACACCCACAACTGGGGCATGGGCCCCTATCTGGATGGCATGTTCAGCCAATCCAATCTCGGCGTCGTCACCCAGGCCGGAATCTGGCTCATGCCCGCACCCGAGCACACGGCCATGTTCGTTCTCGAGCTCGACTCCGACGCCGACCTCTTCCGGCTCATCGACACCTGGCGTGGTCTCACCCTCCGCAACATTCACGTCAGTCACGGGCACATCGCAAACCACCTGAGCACGCTGTCGGTCAGGCAGCCCTATCCTTACGAGCTTCGCGAGGGAACGCACATCCCGCAGCCCGCTGTCGACCGCTACTGTTCCGAGCAGGGGATTGCCCGCTGGACCGCTTTCGGAGCCCTCTACGGCTCCCCAGACCGTGTCCGAGTCGACTGGGCGGAAGTCGAAAAGGCCTTCGGCCCGCTCGGCACATTGAGTCTGTACACCGACAAGGACACGGCTGATATACCGAAGAATCTGCAGCGCGTCTGGGACATGGTCCGCGGCATACCGAATCCGAGCTTTCTGCGCACTGCGTACTTCAAGGGCGGCCGTCGTGACCAAGGAATGCAGGATCCCGTCCGGGAGGGCGGCGGCCTGATCTGGTTCGACTGCATCGCCCCCGCCTCCGGCGCCGCGGCCGAACGGCTGGTGCAGATCATCGCCGCCGAATACGACAAACACGGTTTCGAATTCTGCGGAGCGTTCATCCCCGTGAACGCACGCACCCACATTCTGCTTACCCCGATCCACTACAACTCCGCAGACCAGGACGAGGCCGACCGAGCACTGCAGGCCTACCATGCGGTGGCCCAAGCCACCTGGGCTGCGGGCTACGCCCAGAACCGAGCCGGACTCCAAGGCGCCGAAGCCTTTTCGGATCTCGAACCCGGGCTGAAGACACTCACGGGACCGATCAAAGCCGCGCTCGACCCTAACAACATCCTCGCTCCCGGTCGATACGGCATCAACGCGGTCCATGAGGGAGAAACCCGATGATCCAGCAGTACACGGCGATTGCGCTGCAGCCCGCGATGCGGGGCTGCCAGAGCCGGGCCGACATCAAGGACAACCTCGATCACATCTCTGAATTGATGGACTACGCCGTCTCGTTCGGCGAATTCGACCTGCCGGTGCGGCTCATCACCATCCCGGAGGGTGCGCTGCAGGGTTTCACCGACGAAGTCTTCGACTGGCCGCACGAACGCTATGTCGAGGAAATGGCGATCGATCTTCCAGGGGATGAGACCCGGTTCCTCGGTGCGAAAGCCCGCCAGCACAACGCCTATGTGGTGTGCCAGGCCAAGGTGCGGCACCCCGAATTCCCGGGGCGATACTTCAACTCCGCCTTCATTCTCGGCCCTGACGGCGAGCTCATTCACAAGTACTACAAGCTTCAGGTGTTCGCGCGCGAGCATTCGACCGTCCCGCACGATGTCTGGGATCGCTGGGTCGAACTGTACGGAAACGGCCTTGACGCCTTCTATCCGGTGGCCGACACCGACATCGGCCGCATCGGCACGATCGTGTGCCAGGACGGCAGCTTCCCCGAGACGGCACGTGGTCTCGCGATGAACGGCGCCGAGATCATCTACCG
This sequence comes from Nocardia sp. NPDC049149, assembly GCF_043197455.1. Lineage (NCBI taxonomy): Bacteria > Bacillati > Actinomycetota > Actinomycetes > Mycobacteriales > Nocardiaceae > Nocardia > Nocardia sp. NPDC049149. The sequence continues at coordinate 64,345 of NZ_JBICTD010000015.1, read as the reverse complement.
CCCGAGCTACCCCGAGCCCTGGGTGAGCAGCGGCTGGTGGGAGATCCAGAATCGGGCGCGGGCGCTGGACAACACCTGCTATGTCATTTCCCCGAATGTCGCGTCCTACCGTCTCACCCCTGAAAGCCGTGGCAGCATCGACGGTTTCGGCGGCAAGACGATGATCGTCGACTACCACGGCCAGGTCATGACCGACCATCCCTACAGCGGTTCGCCTTCCTTCGCCGCCGCCATCTTCAACATCGAGAGTCTGCGAGATCTGCGCGCCCGCTCGCTCTGGTCGAACTGGCTCAAGGACATGCGCACCGAACAGTTCCGGCTGATCTACGACCAGCCGATCTGGCCGAAGAACCGTTGCTTGGACGAGGCGCCGCCGAATCACGCGGCCCACGACGAACTTCGGCACGAAATGGTCGAAGAGCTCACCAGGCGCGGCGTGTACGCGGCCCCGGACTATGGTGGCGCCAAGCCTGAGACCCGAGGTCGGTCATAGCGGTGATGCCGTGCGGCTTTGACCCTGCACCCCTGCTCGGTTCGCCAGTCCGATGCCGCGTCCCTGGAGACCGGCCGGGGTGATCACCGCGGATCGGGTCGGGCGAGTGCGCAGCTGACGCCCACGAACTGTGCGACCCCGACCGGTCGTGCCACCAGGGTGGCCCATGACCGACGGATAAGGCATCGGTGCCGTACTGGTTCCGCTCGCTGGCCCCAGGAAGCGAACTGGGTCGTTTCTTTCAGGATTCTCCCATATCGGTAGCACAGTGAGGACGAGTCTCGATGCCAGTGGTGCAGACGGTTCGTGGCCCGATCGAGACCATCGATCTCGGGCGCACCTACATGCACGAACATATCTTCCTGCTCAACACCGAGGTGCAACAGAATTTCCCCGACGAGTGGGGCGACGAGGACGCGCGAATCGCCGACGCGGTAGCGAAACTCACCGCGCTCACCGAACAAGGTGTCACATCGATGGTGGATATGACGGTGCTCGGCCTTGGCCGCTGCATCCCCCGAATCCAAAAGATCGCCGAGCGGGTCCCTCAGCTGAACATCATCGTGGCCACCGGGTGCTACACCTACCGCGACGTACCGTTCTACTTCTCTCTGCGCCCGCTCGATTCCGCGACGCTCGCCGACCACAGGACCCGAGATCCGATGGTGGACATGTTCGTTCATGACATCGTCGAGGGTATCGCGGGTACCGGCGTCAAGGCAGGCATGCTCAAGTGTGCCATCGGAGAACCCGGTCTCACCGACGGTGTCGAGCGGGTCATGCGGGCGGTCGCCCAGGCGCATCTGGAAACCTATACCCCGATCACCGTGCACACCGACTCCGTTCACCAACGTGGTCTCGACGTCAAACGTGTGATGGTCGACCAGATGGGCGTCGCCCCCGAACGTGTCGTGCTCGGACACACCGGTGACACCACTGACCTCGACCACATCACCGAACTCGCCGAGGCGGGCTTCATTCTCGGCTTCGACCGTTTCGGGCTCCACCTGGACTCACTCAGTTGGCAATCTCATGCCGACACCTTGATCGAAGCCTGTCGCCGCGGACTGGCAGACCAGATCGTGCTCTCCCACGATCAATGCTGCTACACCGACTGGGCCAGCCCGTCCGAGATCGCGCGGCTGACCGACTCGAGCTATCTACACCTCGGCGACGAGGTAGTTCCCTACCTGCGTGCACACGGCGTCACCGACGACCAGATCGACACCATGCTCGTCGACGTGCCACGCCGCGTCTTCGAACAAGCAGCACGCCCTAAATGACACGACGCCGGTCGCTGCGGCGCATACCCCAGACGAGGAGTGCTCATGAGTCGACCGATTCGCATCGGAGTCCAGATCCAGCCGCAGCACGCACCCCGCTACGACCTCATCCGTGACGCCGTGCGCCGCGCCGAGGATATGGGCGTGGACGCCGTATTCAACTTTGACCACTTCTTTCCGGTGAGCGGCAACCCGGAGGGGGAAACTTTCGAATGCTGGACGATGCTCGCCGCCATCGCAGAGCAAACCGAGCACGTACGGCTCGGCGCGCTGGTCACCGGCGCCGGTTACCGCAACCCGGACCTGCTCGCGGATATGGCCCGCACTGTCGACCACATCTCCGGCGGCCGCCTGATCCTCGGCATCGGCTCCGGTTGGTTCCAACGCGACTACGACGAATACGGCTACGAATTCGGTACTCCCGGAACACGTCTGGCGCTGCTGAAACAAGATCTGGCCCGCATCGACGCCCGCCTGAAGAAGCTCAATCCGCCACCGCTGCGCCATATTCCGATCCTGATCGGCGGCGGCGGCGAGAAGAAGACATTGCGGCTGGTCGCCAAATACGCCGACGTCTGGCACACCTTCGCCGACGTGGCCGTGCTGGAACACAAGGCGACGATCCTGGCCGAGCACTGCGCCGAAGTGGGCAGGGATCTGACCACCATTCAACGGTCGGTCGACTGGCCTGGCGCAGCGGCCGCAGCCGCCCTCGTCGAGGCAGGCGTGACGCTGTTCAGAATCAGCTCCAACGGCCCGGATTACGACCTGTCCGAGGTCGAGGCCGCGCTCCGCTGGCGCGACGCACAGGAGCCGAACCGTTTGTAGTGCTGGAGAATTCGTCGATGCGAGTGCGGAGCGTGGTGATCTGGTGGGTCACCGCAACGTCGCTCCTGGCGGAGTAGTAGGTCGGCCATTAGATCCGCATCCGCACCCACTTCGGCCAGGGCGAGTTCGAGCGGTTCGTTCTCGATCGATCTCCGCTGCGGCCGCGTCGGCGCGGTGGCGATAGTTGCTGCTACGAACATGGGTAGCCAAGAGTGTGCCAGAAGGCGTTCGGTGCTTGGATGAAGCTCATGACCCACCACGGCCCTGGCGATGAAGCCCAGGCGATTCCGCAGCCGGTGACGCCGCTGCGGAAGCTGTTTGCTGTCACGGGTATCGGGCCCCGCTGGCCGAGTGCTCTGCGGCTGGCGGCGGCCTTCGCGTTGCCTGCTTCGATCGCTGAGGCGCTGGGTCAGGGCGAGCACGTGTTCGGCATCATGGCGGGCATCTGGCTGGCCATGTACGGGCACACCTGCCCCTACCGGATGCGGTGGCGGCTGCTCGGCATGCTGGGTGGGTTGTTTCTGGCCTGGGTGTGTCTGGGGGAGATCGTGGCGTGGGAGTCCGGCGGCGCCCGGCCGGTGCTGGTCGTGCTGCTGGTGTGCATGGCGGCGATGGCCACCTACATCGGCATCGCACTGCCCCTGACGCCGCCGCTCGGAGCGTGGGCCGTCATGTTCGGCGATGTCGGGTTCGTCGGGGTGGCCGGGGGCGAGTCGGCGGTCGGCGTGCTCGTCTGGGCGGCCATCGGAATGCTCGGTTCCCTGGCGGTCTCGATGCCGGGCCGGTTGTACGACCGGGACAAGCCGCAGCGCGATGCCGTCGCCGCGGCGGTTTCGGCGGTCGACCGGTATCGGAAACTGAAACCGGACGGTGGCCGCACGGAATTGACGGCGCGACGCGACGCGAACGCGGCCCTGGCGGCGGCCTGGGCGGCCCTCCATGACGCCGGCCCTGTCCGCGCCGACGACCCTCTCCCGGCGGAACTACTCGGCGCGAATCGCCGAATGGTCGAAACTGCTTCCACCGCAACGAATTTCGGATCCAACTACGTTCCGCTGTCGCGGCCGCCGCTGACTCACCGCCTGACGCGCGCACTGTCGCCCAACTCCCTGGCGATGATCACGACCGTGCGAGTGATCGTCGCGGGTGCGATCGCGGCCGCAGTGAGCTCGAGCCTTCGGCTGGATCGACCGGATTGGACGATCTTGACGGTCGCCCTCGTGGTGGGCACCGGGCTGGCCCGGATGGACGGCACGATCCGCGGCCTGCATCGACTGGTAGGCACGCTGCTTGGCATCGGTGTGTACGCCGCGGTGGCCTACCTTTCGCCGTCCGCGTTCGGGTTGATCGCCGTGCTCGCCATCCTGCTGTTCCTGATCGACTTCCTCGCCGGCGGCAACTACGCCCTCGCTGTCGCGTTCATCACCCCGGCGGCATTGCTGGTCGGCGCCGGCGGCGACGTGGTCGGCGACCACCTCGCCACCTTGATCCGCGATCGCGTGCTGGAGACCGCAATCGGCGCGCTGGTCGGCATCGCCGCGCTGTGGCTGATAGACCGGCGCGCGCACCGACGCCGATGGCTGTGGCAGCAGCAAGCTGTCGCGACCGCGGCGGCGCGACTGCTCGAGCTGTTGCGCGATATACCACCCGACGATCCGCGCGCACTGCGACGGCGGCGCGATCTGCAATACGAACTCCTCGCCGCGGTGGACGGGGGCATGGACGCCGCCTACACCGAACCCGCCTGGGCGCAACAACATTGGCTCGTCTACCTGCGGCTCGAACAGCAGGGCTACGGTCTTTTGACCGCGTGCTGGACGACGCCGCCCGGCGATCTGCTCGACGACGTCGACGACTGGGCCGCACGCCTACAGCCGACACCGGGCGACGATCCACGAGCGCGATGAGCACGGCGACGACTCCGGTATCGGATCGCGCACCAGCGGATTGCCGACAGACCGCCGCGGTGGCGATGGCGTCCGCGCGGATCGGAGATTGTGATGCCGTGCGGCTTTGACCCTGCACCCCTGCTCGGTTCGCCAGTCCGATGCCGCGCCCCTGGAGACCGGCCGGGTGATCACCGTGGGTCGGGTCGGGCGAGTGCGGCGAGGGTTTCGGTGATTGCTCGGTAGGCGTTGTCTGCTGCCGCGAGTACTTGTTGTTGTCGGGGTTCGTCGACTATGGCGTCGTTCATGCGGTGGGCGAATGCGGTCCATCGTTGGCGGTCGCCGCAGCTGTAGTAGGCGACGCCGCGGTCTTGGGTCAGCCCGAATGTGGCACGGATGTGCGCGGTCAATTGCAGTGCACCCATGGTGGAGCCCTCCATTACGTAGAGGAAGCCGAGGGAGGAGACCGGGTCGGTGGCGGCGTGCCGAGTGATCGCTGTGGCGAATCGCTGGGCGGCCCGGATTGCTGGGGTGGGTACGTTGCCGACGGGCAGGGTGTCGAAGAATTCGAGATCCTGTTCCAGCAGTGGGACTTTGGCCAGGTCGGGTTGCCAGACTGCGGTGACGGTCGGGTCCGCCGAGCCCGTGAGGACGGCCTCCAGGGCGTCGAGGATGATCCGGTAGGCGATCAGCTGTCCCACGTATCTGCTCAATGGCATTGTCCGGCTGAGGAGTTCGACGCTGAACGGGGTCGCCTCCAGCATGGTGTGCCAGGTGCTGGTTTCGGCACGGAGCCGTTGCATGATCATGGTGCGGGTCCTAGCCGACGTGCTTGGCGCGCACCGCGTTGTACAGCTGTTCCATCACGTGGCCTTTGCGGTCGATCGTCAGATCGAAATAGGCTGCGCTGCCTGGTGTTCGGCACAGCTCATGTATCCGGTTCTTGGCTTGTTCTTTGAGTTCGACGGCCTGCCCGGCGAGTCGGACGAGCGTCGCCTCGAGCCGAGGGTGGCCGAGCGCGAACATCTTCAACCGGTCGCCGACGAGGTCGGCGGCCGTCGGCTCGGAGCCGAGCAGTTCGAGACACACGCGGTTCGTGAGCCCATCGAAGTCCTCGTGGGTATTGGCTCCGCCGAATTCGGGGACGAAATCGGTGAGGTCGTTGAAGATCTGGCTCGCCGAACCCAACTGTCGCATCGCGTCGTCCAGGACGGCCAGCTCGTCGTCGGGCACGCGCAGGGCAGTTGCCGCCGCGTGCAGAGGCATGCGGAACAGTGTTGCGGTTTTCAACGTGGCCACCGATTCCCAGAACGTCACGCGGTCGTGTTCGTCGGCCGCGAGCAGGTCGCGCCGGATCTCGGCGAGCCGGGTGGACATATCCAGTGCCTGACCGATGAAGCCGTTCTCCACGGCCTGCACGAGATACGCCACGACGGCAGGTGATTCGGCGTGGCGCAGGGCGGCGAGCACCATCCAGGCGCCGGTGTTGAGGGCGAGCGGCACACCGTGGGTGGTGTGCAGCGCAGGCTCGCCGTAGCGCACCGCGCTGCTGTCCTCGATGTCGTCGAGGACGACCGCTGCCTTCAGCAGCATCCGGACCGCGACCGCCACCCGGCGGATTACCTGCAGGTCGGTGGCCGCCTCGCCGGTGTTGGTGAAGCCACGATAGTTACGGAAGACCCAGTAGACCAGCGAGGGGCGGAAGCCGGGACCTCCGGCCTGGCGCAGCGCCTCCTGTCCCACCTTCGAGCCGAGCGCGTCGAGAACCGGGTCGTGAAATGCCCGACGCACGGCGGTGTCCAGCTCGCCGGGTCCGGCGACCGAGCCGACCAGTCGAGCGGCTGTGACCGTGAGCTCGGCCAGGAAGACTCTCAGGTCGGCTTCCAGCAATTCCGCATCGCCACGCACGATATCCAGTACCTGCGCACCGTTTTCGACGGCTCTCATGGTGGCCTCCTACGATCTGGCCAGCTCTGGGATGCCGGGTGCATCCCGCCGACCCCGGGTCGGCAACGGTGGGGGCCGCTCACCGGGTCGAAGTCTATTGACGTGACATTGAACACCGACTCCCCATGTGTGGGGAGTCGGCGCATGCACCTCCGGAAGCGCATCGAGCCATGCGCGATCACCGCGGTAGCAGTTCTCGCCGCTGGGGAGTGCGGAGAATTCGCCAGCCCGACTCGGCGGCGACAATCGGTCATGGTGTTCACCGCTGAGCCGTATACCGACAACTGTCGCCGCATTCTGGAGCAGGGGACGCACTGCGTTGTCGTGATGTCGCCGTTCAACAGCTACTACAAACCACGTCTGATCAGATCGCTCACCCGCTGGGCGCTGACCACCTTCGGATCGTCGGACTTCGTGGTACCCGGAATCGAGGCCGCCGACACGCTGGTCGCACGCGGATGGACGCGTGAACGCGCGCGCCGCCGGGCCGCGATCGCCGTCGGAAAGCTCCGGGCGCCAACCCGATCGGCGCTGCTGGAAGCCGGTGTTGCCGACCCGGATGACCGAGTGCACAGCTGGACACAGCTGGCAGACCATCCGCCGTACCAGCGGCTACGCGCGTTGGTCACCCACCATTACGACACCGATCCTGGCATGCGCCGCGCGATCAGGCAGCTTTCCGCGCGGGCCATCGGCGCGGATGTTGCGGATGCCCGGATCGACATCTGCGTCGAGTACGCCCTTGCCGAGATTCCGTTCATGCTGGACTGTCCGTCCATCTTCGGCGTCGAGTCATCCATCCTCGTGTATCACCGCGATTTCGAGTTCATCCGGCTGTTGCTCGCCGATAGCACACCGACGCCGGTGAAACCTGCTGACGGGCAAGGCTTCATCGTTTGCCAGCCGGTGCCCTGAGCGCCAGGGGAGGTGCGGCGATGCTGGGTACGTTGTGGCGACCCGGCGCATTCCCAACGCCGAGAAGCGTCCGCTCGACACCGTAGCTTCTGCTCTACTGGCGCCGTCCTGGTGTTTGTCCGGCCATCCTGGGCGATGCGACTGACTTGACGCGACGTGGCTATGCGGATGGGGCACTTGGTATCTCGAAGGATAGGCAAGGTTGGGCGGCAGTTCGCGGAGTCGAGTGCGCGCACGTTTACTGAACTTCTCGACGCTCGCGCCGATGATGATCGGATCGCGGTCAGTGTCGTCACGGACGGCGGGGCCGACCTACACCTGACCTACCGTGAACTCGTCGAGCGGGCCACGACGATCTCGAACGCGCTGCTGCGGATCGCTGCGCCGGGTGATCGTGCCGTGCTGTTGTTCGCACCCGGGATGGAATTCGTCGCCACCTTGCTCGGTTGCCTGTACGCGGGTGTGGTGGCGGTGCCCGCTTACCCGCCGCGTGACGCCGAGGCCATACCGAGGTTGACGGCGATCGTCGCGGATTCCGGTGCCGCTCTTGCGTTGACGACCACGGATCTGCGGCCGTGGATCGAGGAGATCTGCTCCGGCATGCCGGACGGTCCACGGTGCGTCGCAGTCGATTCGCCGATGCCGGTATCGGAAAGCGCTGGCCGACAGGTGATTACGAGCCCCGAGTCGGTGGCACTGCTGCAGTACACCTCGGGGTCGACCGGTGCGCCGAAGGGCGTCGTAGTGTCCCATGCGAACCTGCTGCACAACTGTGCGAGCGTCCACCACCTCTTCGGCTGCACCCGCGACAGTGTCGGGGTGATCTGGCTGCCGCCTTATCACGACATGGGTCTGATCGGCGGCATTCTGCAGCCGCTGTTCGGGGGATTCCGGGTGGTGCTGCTGTCTCCCCTCGCGGTGCTGCAGCGCCCGCGACTGTGGCTGGAGACGATCTCCCGGTACCGCGGAACTATCAGCGGCGGACCGAATTTCGCGTACGAGCTGTGCCTCGACAAGATCGGTCCTGACGATCTCGATGGCCTGGATCTGACCAGCTGGACCGTGGCATTCAACGGCGCCGAGCCGGTGCGGGCGAGCACGGTGTCGAGATTCGCGGAAGTGTTTGCCGTGTCCGGGTTTCGATTATCGTCCTTCTACCCGTGCTACGGCTTGGCCGAGGCGACGTTGCTGGCGACCGGCGGGGACAAGGCGGCGGAGCCGGAGATCATCTCGCTGCCCGATTCGACGCGAGTGGTGGCCTGCGGCGCGGCGGCGCCGTCGCACGAGGTGGTCGTCGTCGACCCGGACAGCGGGTTGCCACGGCCACCCGCCACGGTCGGTGAAATTTGGTTGCGGGGACCCGGTGTCGCTCTTGGCTATTGGCGTGCGCCGGAGGAGACCGCGCGCGTCTTCGGTGCCCGCCTGGCTAACGACGACGGCCCATTCCTGCGCACCGGTGACCTGGGCATGATGGTGGACGGTCAACTCGTCGTCACCGGCCGCCACAAGGAACTCATGGTGATCCGCGGGCGGAATCTGTATCCGCACGATGTCGAGTCGGCAATGGATCGCGCGCATCCCGCGGTCCGCCGTGGTTGTGGTGTGGCATTCGCCGTGGTGGACGACGAGGTGGAACACTTGGTCGTCGTCCAGGAGATCCGGGTGGATCCTGGTCGTACCGAGGCAGAACTCGCCGAGATCAGCTCGGCTGTGCTGGGCCGGATCACCGCGGAAACCGAGGTGCAGCCGCAGCGGGTGGTGCTTGTCCCACCGCGAACCATCCCCAAGACCTCCAGCGGCAAGCTGCGGCGGCTGGATACCCGGCGCAGGCTGTTCGACGGAAGTCTGAATGTGCTGGCGGACAGCAGCTTTTCGGGAAATACCGAGGTGGTTTCCGGCGCGCGCGGGCGCATTCCCGTCGATTCGGAACAGCTGGCATCAGCCGTGCAACGGGCAACGGGCATTGCGATCTCGCCGACCGACTGGCGCAGGCCACTGACTCGCCTCGGCATCGATTCCCTTGCGGCGCTGAGGATTCGGCACGAATGTGAGGTCACCTTCGGTGTCGCGCCCGACATGGCGACCCTGCTACGCGGCGATGTCGGCACGGTGGCCGAGGAGATGCGGACGCGCACTCGGCCTGCGACGGGCACCACGCAGCCCGCACTGCAGGCAGGTGCGCTGTCGGCGGCCGAGACCGCGCTGTGGTTGCTCGATCGGATGGGCACGGCGTATCAGCTGGCCCGCGCTTTCCAGGTACGCGGAGCGGTCGATCCAGCCACGATCCACGCCGTCCTCGACGGGGTCGTTCGCGCCTGTCCGGCACTGCGGTCCCGGTTCATCGAGGTCGATGGTGTGCCCGTCCGTGTCGTGGACGATCAACCGGGGGAGTGGCTGTCCGTGGTCGACGCGTCCGGTTGGGACGACGACCGGGTGCGCAGCGCCTGCCAGGCCGAAGCCGATCGCGGCTGCGATCTGGCGACCGGGCCGATCTTTCGGGGGCGGTTGTTCGACCGTGGCACCGCCGCCGCACCGGTAGTCGTGGTCTCGGCACATCATCTGGCCTTGGACTACTGGTCGTTCCTGCTGGTCATCGACCGCATGCGGATCGGGTTCGCGGGTGGCACGGCACCCGTCCAGCAGGCGGACATGGCAGAGTACGCGCGCCGAGAAGCCGAGTTGCTGAACGGGCCGGAAGGTCAACGGCTGGCACGGTTCTGGCAGGCCCAGTTGGCCGGGGCTCCGGTGGCGATGCGGCTGCCCGCCGACCGCCGCCGATCCGGCGACAGTGCCGTGCGCGCCGGCGGCAGGGTGATTCGCGAGCTCGACCCCGCCTTGTTCGAGATGATCACCGGGATCGCGCAATCCCTCTGCGCTACACCGTATTCCGTACTCGCCGCAGCATGGGCGGCGGTGCTCGGAGCGTGGACCGGCGACGCCGAGCTGATCGTCGGATGCCCGGCGGCCGGGCGAACCTCGGCCCGATTCGCCGACGTGGTCGGCTATTTCGTCAACCCAGTCGCACTGCGGTTGACGGTGTCCGGCAATCCGGTCTTCGCCGATCTCGTTCGCCACGTGCACGGCGTGGTCGTCGAGGCGTTCGCCCATCAGGACTATCCGTTCGCCGAACTCGTCGCGCGGTCGAGCGCACCGGCGGGCCGCGGTCGCGACACCTTCCTCCGCACCATGTGCGTGCTGTACCGCGACCCGCCTGCGGCAACGGCCGGAGCCGCGCTGTTTGCCTTGGGCGCCCCGGGGGTTCAGATCACTTGCGATGACGTGATTTTGGAGAACATCGCGCTCACCGGTGCGGCGGCCCAGGTGGATCTGACACTGGCCATGGCCGGAGACGACGGCCGCCTCGCCGTGCTGATCGACTATGCCGACATCGTCGACCGGAGCACCGCCGACGCGCTCTGCGATCGGCTGGTCGGTGTCCTGGAACGGTTGCGGCACAACGCCGACCGCACTGTGGGCTTGTTGACGGCCGCGTCCGGCGCGGAACGGACCCGGGTGCTTGCGGCCGCGTCGACGGCGGCGGTCCCGTCCGCGGCGGAGTGCGTGCAGGACTGCTTCGAAGCGGCGGTGCTGCGCGCACCGCACGCGGTCGCAGTGGATCACCGAGGCGTCCACACGTCCTACGGCGAGCTCAACCGCCTCGCCAATCGGCTCGCACATCGGCTGCGCGACCGCGGCGTAACCCCGGAGCAGCGGATCGGCATCCTGGCGGACCGCTCGTTGTGGACGATCGTGGCCATGCTCGGCGTGCTGAAGGCGGGCGCGGCATACGTGCCACTCGATCCGTCGTATCCCGAGGATCGGCGAACCGCGATGACCGTCGCGGCCGCCTTGACGCTCGAGCTCGGTCCCGGCGCCCTCGACATCGAATCGCTCTGCGCGGCAGGGCCCGCAGAGCTGGACCAGAATCCGCCGCGTCGGACGACGCGGTCGTCGGCCGCGTATCTGCTGTTCACGTCTGGCTCGACCGGCCGCCCGAAGGGTGTGGTGATCGAACACCGTGGCGTGGTCAACCTGATCAGCGGGCAGGCGGCCGTGCTCGGCTTGACTGCGCGCAGCGCGGTGCTGCAATACGCCTCGCCCAGCTTCGACAGCTCAGTGTGGGAGATCTTCCCTGTCCTGGCGGTCGGCGGCACGCTGCGTCTGGCGGATCGTCGCCTGTTGCTGCCAGGACCTGACCTGACGCGGTTGCTTGCCGACGGTGTCGACACCGTGACCATGCCGCCCTCGGTGCTGGCGCTGCTTGCCGGCGACGAACTACCGAACCTGCGCACCGTTGTCTCCGCAGGCGAGCAGTGCAGCGCGGATGTCGTGGAACGGTGGGCAGGCGGTCGCCGGTTTCTGAATTGCTATGGCCCAACGGAAACGACCGTGTGTGCGACAGCCAGGGAAACCTCCGATGCCAGGCACTCGGCACGAATCGGCCGAGCCGTGCCTGGCGCTGCCGTGTACGTGCTCGGCCCTGGGCTGGAGGTGGTGCGTCCGGGGAACATCGGCGAAATCTATGTCGGCGGTGCCGGTGTGGCCCGTGGGTACTTCGATATGCCTGGACTCACGGCGCAGCGGTTTGTGCCGGATCCGCTGGGCGCGGTGGGCGGGCGGATGTATCGAACTGGCGACTTGGCGCGGCTGGATGCCGAGGGCGATCTGGAGTTTCTCGGCAGGATCGACGACCAGATCACGATGCGCGGGCATCGCATCGAGCCTGCGGAGATCGAGGCGGTACTCCTGGCACATCCGGCGGTTCGCGAAGCGGTCGTCGTGGCACGAGAATTCGCAAGGAACACCGCGTTGGTGGCCTACCTCGCGGTCGATTCCCCGGCCCCGGATGTCGCGGAGTTCCGGGAGTTGGCGCGGACCGCGCTGCCGCGTCATTTGGTGCCCGCGACATTCATGCTGCTGCCTGCGCTGCCGCGCGGTGCGACCGGCAAGGTCGATCGCGCCGCGCTGCCGCAGCCGGTCCCGGCGTTCGCGGACGTTTCGTCTGCACCGCCGCGCGATGCACATCAGCGGACGGTGGCCCTGGTGTGGCAGGAGGTTCTCGGCGTCGAGCCGATCGGACTCGACGACAACTTCTTCGATATCGGCGGGCATTCGCTCAACGCGTCGCGCGTGCACGCTCGACTGCAGGAACGGCTGGGCAGGCAGTTCGGGCTGATCGAGCTGTTCGAATTCGCCACCGTGCGCACGCTCGCGCACCGACTCGCCCAGGCGTCGCTCGACGCTGCACCCGAAGACGACGGCATCGCCGGGGTATCGGGCCGTGCCCGGCAACGTGCCCGCGCGCTCGCGCGCCGCCGCGCCGCATACAGGAGTGAGCAATGAGTGAGTTCGATATCGCGATTGTCGGAATGGCTGGACGGTTTCCTGGCGCCTCGGACATCGATGTGTTCTGGGATGCCCTGCACGCAGGGCGAGAGCTGATCACCCATTTCGACCGCGAAGAGCTCCTCGAAGCGGGCGTGTCCGCCGAGGATCTCGATCGTTCCGGCTATGTCGGCGCCCGCGGCGTGCTCGCCGACGCGGACCTGTTCGACGCCGGCTTCTTCGGCTTCAGTCCGCGCGAAGCCGAGGTGCTCGACCCACAGCACCGGCTGTTTCTGGAGTGCGCGTGGGAGTCGCTCGAGGACGCAGGCTACGACCCGACCCGGTACCCCGGCCCCATCGGCGTCTTCGCGGGTGTCGGCATGAATACCTATCTGCTCGAGAACATTCTGCCCGACAGCGAACTGGTCGCCGCGATGGGCGACTTCCAGATCATGACCCTCAACGACAAGGACACCCTCCCGACCCGGGTGTCCTACAAGCTCGGCCTGCGTGGTCCCAGCGTAGCGGTGCAGACGAGTTGTTCGTCGGGCCTGGTCTCGGTCCAGTTCGCCTGCGACAGTCTGAACAACTTCGGCTGCGACATGGCGTTGGCAGGAGCGGTCGCGGTCAAATTCCCGCAACGCGTTGGCTATCGGTCGGTGAAGGGGGGCATCGTCTCGCCGGATGGACGCTGCCGCGCCTTCGATGCGCAGGCACAGGGAACGGTTGCCGGCGGCGGTCTCGGCATCGTTGTGCTGAAGCGACTGGCCGATGCGCTGGACGACCACGACCATGTGTACGCCGTCATCCGGGGCGGAGCGGTCAACAACGACGGCAACCGAAAGGTCGGCTACGCGGCGCCGAGCATCGCAGGGCAGGCCGAGGCCGTCGCTGCGGCCATCGCACAGTCCGGCGTCGCGCCGCGCACCATCGGCTATGTCGAAACACATGGCACCGCAACGCCGATCGGCGATCCCATCGAGATCGCCGCGCTCACCCGAGCCTTCCGCTCGGGTACCGAGGCCTCGGGATACTGCGCCATCGGCTCGGTGAAGACCAACATCGGCCACCTCGACTCGGCGGCGGGGATGGCCGGGCTCATCAAAGTGGCGCTTGCCCTGCAAGCCGGGCAGATCCCGCCGAGCCTGCACTTCGAAAGCCCCAATCCGGCAATAGATTTCGAATCGTCTCCGTTCTTCGTCAACACCAGGCTGCGGCCGTGGCCGGTGGCCGAGCACCCACGCCGTGCCGGTGTCAGCTCGTTCGGGGTCGGTGGCACGAACGCCCATCTGGTCCTGGAGGAGGCACCACGTCCGGATCGGGTGCGGATGTCGGCCACCGGAGCACCCGAGCTGCTGGTGTGGTCCGCTCGCGAGCCGGAATCGCTGGACACGGCGATCGACCGGTTCCGTGACTGGCTGCCGAACGATGCTGCCGGACTCGGCGATATCGCGTGCACGTTGCACCGGGGACGGGCGGCATTCGGGCACCGAGCCGCAGTCGTGGTCGGCGACAAGGACGAGGCGATACACGCGCTCGACGAGCCGCACCGGCCTGCCCTGCTGCGCGGCACGCGACCGGCGGCAGGCGCACCGGATCTGGTGTGGCTGTTTCCGGGCCAGGGCACCCAGCGCGTCGCCGTCGCCCCGGAGTTGTACCGCCGCGTCCGGCCGTTCCGCGAGACGATCGACCGATGCTGTGAGATCCTGCGCGACACCACCGATCTGGATCTGAGTGCGGTCCTGTATCCCGCGTCAGAGCCGCAGGCGGCGCAAGCGGAGTTGCGGCGCACGCGCACCACGCAGGCTGCGGTGTTCGTTCTCGACTACGCGCTGGCGGCGACCTGGCAATCCTGGGGCGCCCACCCGACGGCCATGATCGGCCACAGTCTCGGCGAATATGTGGCCGCGTGTCTCGCCGGGGTCTTCTCCCTGGAGGACGCTCTGCGAGTGGTGGCAGCGCGCGGACGCCTCGTCGACGGCCTAGCCGCAGGCGTCATGCTTTCGGTGCGACTGCCCGAATCGGAGCTGACCGAACTGCTGCGCGACGGTGTTTCGGTGGCCGCGGTCAACGGGCCATGTCACACAGTGCTTTCCGGATCGCCCGCCGATATCCTTGCGCTGGAGCAGCAACTTTCCGTGCGGCAGGTGCTCTGCACCCGACTGGAAACCTCGCACGCATTTCATTCCCCCGTGCTGGCGCCTGCGGCTGCTGAGCTGGAACGGCTGCTTCGGGAGACTTCGTTGCAGCCACCGCGCATACCGATCGTCTCTACTGTGACCGGGCAGTGGCTACGCCCCGAGCAGGCCTGCGATCCGGCGTACTGGGCCCGCCAGCTGGTGTCCACCGTGCAGTTCGGGGCCGCCGTCTCGGTGTTGCGAGACGCCCATCCGGACGCCTCGTGGCTGGAAGTCGGTGCCGGACAATCGTTGTCCGGCCTGGTGCGGCCAGCCCTGGCCGACCGGGAGAACGCCGCGGTGGTGAGTTCGCTGCCGACCCCGGAACTCGGCTCGGACCTGACGGCAGTGCTGGCCGCGGCAGGCAAGCTGTGGGTGCGCGGGCACGAGGTCGATCTCGGGTCGCCGTACGGGGAAGAGCGCGGGCGCGTGCGGCTTCCCCTTTATCCGTTCGCGCGGACCAAATACTGGGTCGATCCCCCTGAGCGGCAGCCGATTTCGACGGCGAGACAGCTGGTGCGCAGGCCGGAGGTGGCCGACTGGTTCGCCGTGCCCGGTTGGACGCAGCGTCCTGTGGTGCCGCTGGCGCGTCCTCACCGCCAATGGTTGATCTTCGGCGACACCGAAAATGCCTGCCTCGCCGCGGAATTCGACGACTCGGTGCAGGTCTTCGCCGGCGCGGCGTTCGAGCGCAAAGGGGCCAGGCACTATCTCGTCGAGCCGTCCACCGCCGACGACTACCGGGCGTTGCTCGACGCATTACACGCCGACGGCGTCGAGCCGACCGGTGTTGTGCACGCCTTCGGGCTCGGTGCCTGCGCGGATTTCGCCGCCGCACAACAATTCGGTCTGCGCAGTCTGATCGCGCTGGCGCAGGCAATGAGCCTGCCCGGCGCGGGCGAGCCGGTGCCGATCTGGGTTCTGACACGGGGCTTGTTCGATGTCCATGCCGGCGACACGGTGACTCCCGAGCGGGCCACCGTGCTCGGCGCGGTCGCGACATTCGCTCAGGAACGCCCCTGGATCCGGTGCGGTGTCGTCGACATCGGCACCGTCGACGCCGCAGAGACGGCGAAAATCATGGCTGCGGAAGCAATGCGGGACCACCCCGAGCCGGTCGTGGCCTGGCGCGCAGACCGCCGTTGGGTGCGCACCTTCGAGCCGATGCCGCTGACCGAGTCCACCGGCTCGCGGATCGAACCCGGCAGTGTGAGCGCGATTTTCGGCGGACTCGGCAGCTTCGGTCTGCTCGCGGCCCGCGTGCTGGCCGGGCTCGGTTGTTCGCGGATCGCGCTGATCGACACCGCCGCGCCGTCCGCTGACACCGAGCGCGCGCTCGGGCAGTTGCGAGCCGACGGCGTCGACATACTCGTCATGACCGCGGATGTTTCCGACGCGCAGCAAACCCGAGACGCGGTGCGCGACACCATTTCTCGCTTCGATCGCCTCGATGGTGTCATCCACGCGGCGGGCCCGCCGCCGCTGCTGGCGGCTCTCGAGGAGACAGACGTGACCGAATGCGAGCGGCAGTTCGCGACCAAGGTACACGGGCTGGTGCACCTCGACCGGGTGCTCACGCAGTTGGCTCCCGGGCTCGGTTTCGCGGTCATCGCCTCGTCGCTGGCCTCACTCCTGGGTGGACTCGGCCACACGGCCTATGCCGCAGCCGGAGCCTTCGCCGACGCGTTCGCGCGGACGCGACGCGAATTGCCCTGGCAGAGCGTGAACTTCGAAACCTGGAAGCTGAGCGGTGAACAGGTCGATCCGGCGGCCGCGGGGGCGAGCCGACTGGAACTGGCGATGACGGCGCAGGAAACCGAGGCCGTCCTTGCGCGGGTGCTTTCCACCCCCGCCTGTGCGTTTCGCGAACTGATCGTCTCGACGGCCGACCCGGTCGAACGGCTGCGCCGGTGGCGCGAACCCACCGGCGACGATGCGCCGTCCCAGCGGGTTCGGGCGACTCATCGCCGCCCGAACCTGACCACGCAGTACGTGGCGCCACGCACCGAGCTCGAATCCGGCGTCATCGGACTGTGGGAGCACCTGCTCGGTATCGCCCGAATCGGCGTATACGACAACTTCTTCGAGCTGGGCGGCGATTCGCTGCTCATCACCCGGCTTGCCGCACGGATCCGCACGGAGTTTCAGGTCGAGTTCTCGTTGCGGCAGCTCTTCGAGGCGCCTGTGCCCGCCGAGGTGGCGATGCTGATCACGGAGGCGCAGTCGGACCCCGACGATCTGGCGGTGGTCAAGCAGATGCTGGCCGAGCTCGACAACCTCCCCGACGAACTGGCGTTGGACGTGCTCCGCGACGCGGGTATCGCACCGCACGATGTCAACGGACCGGAGCAATGACGATGCCCGAACACTGCCCTGGACGCGGGCCATGCGAGGTCGCCGCATTCGACCGACCGGAGATTGTCGCCGATCCTTACGATTACTATCGCGCGCTGCGCGCGGAGGCTTCGCCGACGTACGATTCGACGCTGGGGGCCTGGCTGGTGGCCAAGCACGCCGATGTCGCAGCGGTGCTGCGTGATCCGGCGTTCTCGGTGCGAGGTAATGCCCGATTCCTCGAGATGCTGCCCACTGCGACGGGTGAATTCGATTCGCTACGTCGGTTTTTCGGTACTTGGTTGGGCTTCTCGGACCCGCCCGAACACACCCGCCGCCGTGCGGCGTTCAGCGGGAAGCTGTCCAACCGAATCGTGATGGCGTACAGCGAGGTGATCCAGGACGCCGCCGACCATCTGGTCGCCAAGGCCGCTCAGCTCGGCGGCTGCGACGTGGTGGCCGATTTCGCGCCGTTGCCTGCGGTCGTGATGGGGCGGCTGCTCGGCATCGATTATGAACGGCTGCTGTCGTTTCGACCGTGGATCACGGACGTCGCCACGTTCATGCGAACACCGACAATGGATACCGCACATCGCGCGCAGCACGCCATCGAACAGTGGCGAGGTTGGTTGGACGATCATCTCGCGCGTTCCGGCACGCACGGCGTGATCGCGTCGCTGACCGAAGGCGGCGAACTGACCCGCGCGGAGGTGCTCGCGCTCGTTGCCTCCGTGGTCACCGGCCCGCCGTTCCGCAGATTCGGCGAGAACGAGCCGACCGCACAGTTTCTGGCCAAGGCGGTGAACCTGCTGCTGGAGCATCCGGAGCTGCTTGCCCGGCTGCGCGCCGACCCCGGCCTGATCCCCGCCGCCGTCGACGAGCTGCTGAGGTACGAGCCGCCGTTCCATTTCATCACCCGCCAGGTCGACTCCCCGGTGCGGTTTCGTGGCGTGCGGATCGAACCGGGGCAGCCGGTGCTGGTGTTGCTGGCGTCGGCGAATCGAGATGCCGCCGAGTTCACCGCTCCGGACAAGATCCGGCTCGATCGGCCAGGCAGGCATGCGAGTTTCGGCTTCGGCGCGCACTTCTGTCTCGGCGCACCCCTGGCGCGCCTCGAGGTGGAACTGACCTTGGCAACGATGCTGCGCGGCTGGCCCAACATCCGGCGCAGCGCGGACGTGCGCTGGCGAATGGAGTCGGGTGTCCGTGCGCTGGAAGGACTTTCGCTCGAGCTCGACGAAGAGCCGGACCACGTGCGGCTGCTGCCGGAACAAAGGGAAGGAGTAGGCGATTACTGATCTGCCCGGACGGCTGGCAGGACTGTCGCCGCGGCAACGTGCGTTGCTTGCGGCCGGGCTGGCCCGTAAACGCGTCGACGAGACGCCTGCACCTGCAGCGGTGCCGCCACCGCCGCAGGTGTACCGGCCCCTGTCGTTCAGCCTGTTCTTCTTCTCCGACAACGCTGCGCATCGCCCGCAGCACCCGTATCGACTGGTGCTTGCGGCGGCACAGTTCGCCGACGACAACGATTTCGAGGCCGTCTGGCTGCCCGAGCGCCACTTTCACGAATTCGGCGGGCTGTATCCGAACCCCTCGGTCCTCGCGGCGGCCGTCGCCGCGACCACCCGGAGGGTGCGTATCCGGGCGGGCAGTGTCGTTGTGCCACTGCATCATCCGGCTCGCGTCGCAGAGGAGTGGGCGATGGTCGACAACCTGTCCGGTGGGCGAGTCGACATCGCCGCCGCATCCGGCTGGGCGCCCGACGATTTCGCGCTCTCGACCGTCGATTTCCAGCGCCGCCGTGACGAGACCTTCACCAGGTTGGACGCGATTCGCGCGTTATGGCGCGGCGAGCGGATCGACATGCGGCTCGGTGCGGGAGCGAATCCGTTGCCGCTGAACACCTTTCCGCGGCCGATTCAGCCTGAGCTCGCGGTGTGGATCACCACCGCCGGTACCCCCGAGACGTGGGCGCTGGCCGGCGCGAAGGGCTACCACGTGCTGTCCGGTCTGTTACAGGGCGATCTGGACCGGGCCGCCGCCAACATCGCCCGGTACCGCAAAGCCAGAGCGGACGCCGGACACGATCCGGCGACCGGCCGAGTGAGCATGATGATGCACACCTTCGTCGGGGCATCGGTCGAGGACGTGCGCCGCACGGTGCGGGCTCCGCTGCTGGCGTATCTCGAAACCCACATGAAGCTCTACGAGACGATGCCCGGTCTGCAGGCGCGGCTCGATATCGACGCCGCCGACTTCTCGGCCGACGACAAGGCGGCCGTCGCGGAATTCGCCTTCGAGCGGTACTTCGCGGGCAACGGCATGTTCGGCACCCCCGAGACCTGCCTGGCCATGACCGCGCGCCTGCAGCAGGCTGGCGTCGACGAGGTGGCGTGCCTGATCGACTTCGGTGTCGACGACGACATCGTGCTGGCCGGCTTGGCCGGTATCGACGCCCTGCGCCTGGCGGTTCAGCGTGCGGCGTCGCCCGCGGATGTGGAAGGTGGCTCGTGACGGACCTGTCGGCAAGGATCGCGGCACTCGCGCCGGACCAGCGCGCCCTGCTGGAAAAGCTGGTGCGCGAACGTGACTCGGCGGCGTCGCCGGAGGCACGGGCCTCCCTCGGGCAGGAGCGGCTCTGGTTGCTCAGCAGGCTCGCGCCCGGCAGCGCGGCCTACAACGAGTCCGTCCGGTATCTGCTGCGCGGACCGCTCGAGCTGGCCGCATTGCAGGCCGCGCTGCGTCTGGTTGTCCAGCGGCACGAGGTCTTGCGCTCGGGTCTCGTATTGCGCGACAACGGATTACGCATGGTGCCTGCGCCGGATCTGCCGGTTCTTTCGGTGCTAGAGACCTCGCCCGCCGAGGTGGCCGCGCTGGCGGTGGCCGACGCGGGCACGCCGTTCGATCTGGCCTGCCCGCCGCTGGTCCGCGCCACGTTGTTCCGCACGGCCGACGAGGAATTCACGCTGTGCGTGACCGCGCACCACGCGGTGTGCGACGGCTGGTCGCTCGGGCTCTTCATCGCCGAGATCGTCGAGTTCTATCACGCCTACCACCGGGGCGAGTCGCCGTCGCCTGCGCCACTGTCGACGAGCTATGCCGATCATGCGCGCGCTGAACGCAGGCTGGCCGACGCGGGTGCGTTCGACGGGCACATCGAGCATTTCGCGCGACAACTCGGTGGCGCGCCGCCGTTGCTCGATCTGCCCACCGACCACCCCAGGCGGACGGCACACCGGGGTCGCGGCGCCCGGGTGCCGATCTCGGTGCCCGCGACCATCATTGAGCGGCTGAGCATGCTCGCAGGCCGGGAGAACGCCACCCTGTTCATGGCGAGTCTCACGGTCTTCGCCACGGTGCTCAGGAGTCATACCGGTGCCGAGGACATCGTGATCGCCACGATGGCCGCCAACCGCCCGCCCGGCACGGAGCGGCTGATCGGGTTTTTCGTCAACGCCGTGGCGCTGCGGCTCGATCTGTCGGGGAATCCCACCTTCGCCGCCGCGCTGCGGCGCGTGCGGGAAACCTGCCTGTCGGCATACGACAATCAGGCAGCGCCGTTGGAGCGCGTGGTCGCACGACTCGGCATCGGACAGCAGGCAGGCCACGCCGCGCTGACTCAGGTCACCGTCAACTTCGAGAACGCGCCGAGGTCTGTGTTCGAGCTGGCCGGCCTGACCATCGAGGCGCAGGACAACTTTCCCGGGACGTCGAAATCCGATCTGGCGGTGTCGTTGCGCGTCGTCGACGGTGCTTTGACCGGGCACTTGGAGTACGACACCGACCTGTTCGATGCGGACCGCATGGCGCGGATGGCCGCGCACTTCCACACCGCCCTTGCCGCATTCGCGCACGCACCCACCGTGCGGGTCGCGGACGTGGATATCCGCTCCGCCGCGGAGACGCGTTTGATCGCCGAGGTGAGCCATGGGCCGACACTGCCCGCCTCGGCGGTGCCCTTCCTCGCCCGCTTCGAACGTGTGGTTGCCACGCAGCCGGACACGGTGGCCGTCGTGTCCGCAGCCGAGTCGCTGACCTACGGTCAGCTCGCCGAGCGCGTGGACGGTCTGGCGGATCGGTTGCGCGCCTTGGGGGTTGAGCGGGATACCCGGGTGCTGGTTGCGCTGCCACGCTCACCCGATCTCGTGGTGGCGATGCTTGCGGTGCTCCAGGCGGGCGGTGCGTTCGTCCCGGTCGATCTCGCGCATCCGCTCGACCGGATCCGGCAGATCATCGAGTCCGCGCAACCGTTGCTTGCGGTGGTCGACCGAGCCGGGTGCCTCGCCGATGTCGTGCCCACCGTCGTGGTGTCCGGCCCCGGCGCACACGAGCCACCGGCGGTCCGGATGCCTCGGGCGCGGGCCCGGGGTGCGGACGATCTGTGTTACATCATCTACACCTCGGGAACGACCGGGCGGCCCAAGGGCGTCATGGTGACCGAGCGCGGTTTCGCGAACTACCTCACGTGGGCGGTCCACTGCTTCGGCAGCGCTGCGCGCGGCGAGAGCCCGATGCACACGTCGGCGGCGTTCGATCTCGCCATGATCAGCGTGTTCGTTCCGCTGGCGGTCGGCGGTCGAATCCGGGTGTACACCGAGGAGCAGGACATCACCCACGTCACCGCACGGCTCGCGGGCGCGGGCGAGGTCGGTGTGCTGGCGACGACACCGGTCCATGTCGGACTGCTCCGCGAGCTGTCGAGTCCGGCCGCTCTCGCCAGTCTTCGCGGCGTGCTGGCCGTCGGCAGTGAAGCGGTGCACAGCGAACAGTTGGCCGTGTTCCGCGCCCACGCGCCAGACTTGCGGATTTTCAACCAGTACGGCCCGACGGAGACCGTCGTCGCCTGTGTCATGCACGAAATCATTGCCACTGATGCCTGGGCCGGACCGGTCCCGATCGGGCGGCCGATCTCGGGCGTGCGGGTGCGAGTGCTCGACCGACGACTGCGGCCGGTGCCGATCGGCGTGACCGGCGAACTCTATGTCGAAGGCCCCGGCGTGGCGCGCGGCTATATCGCCGAGCCTGCCCGTACCGCAAGCAGATTCGTCGCGACCGCAGCAGGTGGCCGGATGTACCGTACCGGCGATCTGGTCTGCTTCCGGTCCGACGGTGTCCTGCAATATCTCGGTCGCTGCGACACACAGGTCAAACTGCACGGCTACCGCATCGAGCTGGACGAGATCGACTCGGCCCTGCTCGGCTGTCCCGGCGTTGTTGCCGCGTCGTCAGCGCTGCGGCGCAACAATTCCGGCTCGCCCTACCTGGTCGGCTACGTCGTCGGTGACGGCGGCGCGGTGCCTGACGAGGACCTGCGCAGGCACCTTCGACGCCGGTTGCCCGCGTACCTGGTGCCCTCGGCGATCGTCGCGCTCGAGGCCTTGCCGCTGACCGCTGCGGGAAAGGCCGACCGCGCCGCACTGCCGGAACCTGGGCAGCGGCCACGTGCGCCGTTCGCCGAGCCGCGCGGTGCGACCGAAACGGCCCTGGCACAGGTGTGGAGCGCGCTGCTCGGCGTTGACCGGGTCGGGCGCGACGACGTCTTCTTCGAGCTCGGCGGGCAATCCGTCATCGCTGTGCAACTCATCGCGCGGATCGGTGCGGTATTCGACGTCGCCATGCCGGTGCCCGCGGTCTTCGAGGCCACCACGCTGCGTGCACTGGCGGCGCGAATCGACGCCATGCCTGGCCGGTCGACCGCCGACCGATTCCCGCTGGTGCGGGTGGCCCGCAACGGCTATTTGCCGCTCTCCTTCGCCCAGGAACGGTTCTGGTTGCTGGAGCAGCTCGACCCGGGTTCGCCCGCCTATCACGTTGCGGCGGCGCTCGAAGTCCGCGGCCCGCTGGACCTGCCTGCGCTGCGGTCGGCCGTGAATCAGGTTGTCGCACGGCACGAGTCGTTGCGGACGACGTTCCGACAGGCCTTCGACGGGGAACCGGTGCAGGTGATCGCGCCCGCGCTGGTGATCGACATACCGGTCGTCGACGTCGGATCGCGCCCGGAGCACCGCGCGGACGAGATCGATCGGCTCGCCGCTGCCGAGGTCCAGCGGCCCTTCGATCTCGGCAGCGGCCCGTTGCTGCGCCTCACGGTGTTGCGGGTGTCGGCGGTCGAGCACGCGCTGGTCTGCACGCTGCACCACAGCGTGTCCGACGGATGGTCGGTGGCCGTACTGACCGCCGAGATCGGCGCGGCCTACACAGCGAGCGTCACCGACCAGCCGTACCACCCGGCACCACTGCCGGTGCAGTACGCGGATGTGGCTGTGCAGCAACGGCGGCGGCAACGAGCGGATGACTTCGACGGCGATCTGGCTTATTGGCGCGACTGGTTGGCCGGTGCGCCCGCGGAGCTTGCGGCACTCGAGGCCGACACCGGACAGACCGGCGGCGCGTGGCTGGAGTTCGAGTGTCCTGGCCCCGAGTGGCAGGCGGCGGTTGCGGTCGGTGCTGATGTCGGGGCTACCCCGTTCACGGTGTTGCTGGCCGCATGGCAGGCCGTGCTGGCGTATTGGAGCGGCCAAGACGACGTCGTGGTTGGGGTGCCGGTATCCGGCCGCGATCGGCCGGAGTTGGAAGGCTTGATCGGACCGCTGCTCAACACGTTGCCGATGCGCGCCCAGCTGTCCGGACGACCGACGTTCCGCACGGTGCTGGAGCAGACGCGCGGCAGTGTCGTCGACGCGCTCGCGCACGGCGGAGTTCCGTTCGAGCGGATCGTCGAGACGCTCGCGCCAACACGAAACCCACTGAGCACACCGGTATTTCAGGTGATGTTCGCGTTCCAGAACATGCCGCAGCCGATCTTCGAACTGCACGGCCTTGCGGTCGCGCCGCGGCCGATGCAGACCGGGGCCGCGAAGTTCCCTCTGACGTTGACCGCCGCCGAGCGCGCAGGCCGACTGCGCGGGGTCATGGAATACGACCGTGCCCGCCTCCGGCCCGAGACCGTGCAACGCCTCCACGGCTACCTCGAGCGGATGCTGCGGCATGCGTGGCAGCAGCCTGATGTCCCGCTCGCAGACCTGGAGCTGCTCGCCGCCGACGAGCGAACAGCGTTGCTGGTCGAGCGAAACAGCACCATGGTTCCGGTACCGGAGGAGACGCTCGCGAGTCTGTTCCAGCGGCAGGTGCGGCGGTCGCCGTCGGCGGTGGCTGTGGTGGACGAGGCGACGGAATTGACCTACGCGGAGTTCTCCGGGCGGGCGAATCGGTTGGCGCGCTGGTTGATCGGGCGTGGGGTCGGTCCGGAGTCGTTGGTTGCCCTCGTTTTACCGCGCAGCGTGCGCTTCGTGGAATGCGCTTACGCGACAGTGCTCGCCGGGGGTGGGTATGTGCCGATCGATCCGGACACCCCGGCGCGGCGGATGGCGCTGCTACTCGAACAGGCGTCGCCGGTGGTGGTCTTGGACGCGGATGTGCTTGCGCGGATCGACCTGACCGACGCCAGCGCGGATCCGATCACCGACCGTGACCGTCGCGCCACGCTGCTGCCCGCGAACATCGCCTATGTCAGCTTCACTTCCGGTTCCACCGGGAGCCCGAAACCGGTTGCCGTGTCGCACTCTGCGATCGTCAACCAGTTGCTGTGGATGCAGTCGCGTTACCGGCTGACCGCCGATGACGTTGTGCTGCACAAGACTCCGTTCACTTTCGATGTCTCGGTCTTGGAGTTGTTCGGGCCGTTGCAGATCGGGGCGCGGATGGTGGTGGCGGCACCGGACGGCCACCGCGATCCCGGCTACCTCGTCGACGCGATCATCCGGCATGGGGTCACCGTCGCGCATTTCGTGCCGTCGATGCTCGACGCCTTCCTCGACGAACCCGGTGTGCGCGACTGCCGATCGTTGACGGCGGTGTTTTCCGGTGGCGAGCCACTCTCGGTCACGACCGTGCTGCGCTCGCGGGAGCGGCTCGGCGTGCGGCCGCACAATCTCTATGGCCTTACCGAGACCGCCGTGGACGCAACGTCTTACGAGACCGCCGGTGACGAGTCCGGCACCGTTCCGATCGGTGCGCCGGTGTGGAATACCGCGGTCTTCGTGCTCGACCGCGGATTGCGGTTGGTGCCGGTCGGCGCGGTGGGCGAGTTGTACATCGGCGGTGTGCAATTGGCGCGCGGTTACGCGGGCCGTCCCGGCCTGACCAGTGCCGCATTCGTTGCTGATCCGTTCGGGTCGGGTGAGCGGCTCTATCGCACCGGTGACGTCGTCCGGTGGAATCACGCCGGGCAGTTGACGTTTCTCGGCCGGGCGGATCATCAGATCAAACTCCGTGGCCATCGCATCGAGCCCGCCGAGGTCGAGCACGCGTTGTGCGGTGTGCCGGGGATTCGAGCGGCCGCGGTCCACTTGCGCGACGAGGGCAACGGCCCGGTACTGGCCGCCTTCGTCGCTGCCACCCCTGGCCTGGCCCAGAGCGAGATCAGCGCGGCGTTGCATGCCGTGCTGCCCGTGCCCATGGTGCCGACACGGTTCGCATTCGTCGAAACGCTGCCGCAGACATCCAGCGGCAAACTCGATCGAAATGCGTTGCGCGACATCGCCATCGGGCCCGCCGCTGAGCGGACTCGGCAGATACCGCCGCGCACGGCGACCGAGCGGGCGGTGTACGACATCTGGGCAGAGGTGCTCAGCGACGAGCGTTTCGGTGTCGCCGACAACTTCTTTCACCTCGGCGGGCATTCGCTGCTGGCCGCCCAGATGCTGGCGCGGCTCGGCCGTGCCACCGGTGTCCGGCTTTCGGTGCGCGAGTTGTTCGGTGCGCCAACGCTCGCGGAGTTCGCGGCGCTGGTGGATCAGGTGCGAGCCCGGACACCGCGGATCTCGGTGCCTGGGCTCGCGGCGGAGCCGAGGCCGGAACGGATCCCGTTGTCGTTCGCGCAGCGGCGGATGTGGTTCCTGAACCAGCTCGATCCCTCGTCGTCGGCCTATCACATCGCGCTCGCGTTCCGGCTGTCCGGAGCTCTCGATGTCGCTGTGCTGCGGGCCGTGGTGCGTGATCTGGTCGGTAGGCACGAGGCGCTGCGCACGATTTTTCCCGCCGTGGACGGGGAACCGGTGCAATCGATTCTGCCCATCGACGATGTCGACGATGTCGTGACTGGACCGGTCGGCCTCGGGAGTGACCAGGAGCTCTGGGATGCAGTCGGCGGATTTGCCGATCGCGGTTTCGATGTGACGGTCGACGTGCCGGTCCGGGTGATGGTGTGTGCGGTAACGGAATCGGTTCATGTGCTGGTGCTGGTGCTGCACCATATCGCGAGCGATGGGCTGTCGAAGGTGCCGTTGGCGCGCGATATGGTCACCGCGTATGCCGCGCGGTCGCGTGGCGCGGAGCCCGGCTGGGCGCCGCTTGCGGTGCAGTATGCGGACTTCGCGTTGTGGCAGCGAAAGATATTGGGGGACAGTGCTGATCCCAGCTCGACAGCGGCCGCCGACGAGGCCTTCTGGGTGCGGGAGCTGGCAGGCGTTGCGCAGGTCATCGAGTTGCCGTCGGATCGTCGGCGCCCGGCATTCCCGTCATATGCTGGTGACACAGTGCAATTCACGGTGCCCACCGACCTGACGCACGCGGTCTACCGGCAGGCACGCCAGCACGCGGTCACTGTTTTCATGGTGTTGCATGCTGCGCTTGCGGTGCTGTTGGCCCGATTGGCGCGTGCCGACGATGTCGTGATCGGGACACCGGTCGCCGGACGCGCCGAGGGTGCACTCGATGATGTGGTTGGCATGTTCGTCAACACGATTCCGTTGCGCACGCCGGTCCGGGCCGATCAGTCGTTCGGCGAGCTGCTCGAAGCGGTGCGCGAGACGGATCTGACGGTCTTCAGCCACGCAGAACTGCCGTTCGAACGGATCGTTGAGGTGGTCCAGCCGCAGCGCTCGACCGCGCACAATCCGTTGTTCCAGATCATGCTGGCATTTCAGAACCTTCCCGAGACATCCTTCGAGTTGCCGGGATTGCGGCTCGAAGAACTCGAACTTCCCAGTGCTACTGCGAAGTTCGATCTGGAATGGATCTTCACCGAAGTGTTCGATGGCCAGGGGCGGGTGGCTCGGCTGCACGGCAAGCTGGTATTCGCGACCGATCTGTTCGACACCGCGACGGCACAGACATTCGGAGATCGCTTTCTGCGCGTACTGACCGCGGCGGTCACGCACCCCGGCACGCACGTGGGTGACATCGACCTGCTCTCCGCGCCCGAACGAGCCACCCTGCTGGCCGAGCGAAGCACCACGAGACAACCGCTACCGGAGGAAACACTCGCAAGCCTGTTCCAGCGGCAGGTGCGGCGGTCGCCGTCGGCGGTGGTCGTGGTGGACGAGACAACGGAGTCGACCTACGCGGAGTTCTCCGGACGGGCGAATCGGTTGGCGCGCTGGTTGATCGGGCGCGGGGTCGGCCCGGAGTCGTTGGTTGCCATCGTCTTACCGCGCAGCGTGCAATTCGCGGTGTGCGCGTATGCGACAGTGCTGGCGGGCGGCGGCTTCGTGCCGATCGATCCGACTGTCCCTGCGCAGCGCAGAACACAGCTACTCGAGCAGGTCTCGCCGGTTGTCGTCTTCGACCCGGAATTGCTGACCGACCTCGACCTGACCGGCTTGTCCGCGGAACCGATCACCGACCGTGACCGCAGGGCCGCGCTGCAGCCTGCGAACATCGCCTATGTCAGCTTCACCTCCGGTTCCACCGGGCGGCCCAAGCCGGTGGTCGTGACACATGCCGCGATCGTCAACAGGGTGCAGTGGATGCAGTCGCGATACCGACTGACCACCGATGACGTCGTGCTGCACAAGAGTCCGCTCACCTTCGATGTCTCGGTGTGGGAGTTGTTCTGGCCGTTGCAGATCGGGGCACGGATGGTGGTGGCAGCACCGGACGGCCACCGTGATCCCGGCTATCTCGTCGACACGATCATCCGGCACCGAGTGACGGTCGTGTACTTCGTGCCGTCGATGCTCGAGGTCTTCCTCGACCACCCCCGTGTCGGCGACTGCCGGTCCTTGACGACGGTGCTCGCCTCGGGTGAAACGCTCCCGGTCGCCATCGCACTGCGAACACTGCAGCGGCTCGGCGCCCGGCTACACAATTTGTACGGCCAGACCGAAACCACGGTGGAAGTAACCTCTTTCGAGGTCACCGGTCAGGAGTCCGACACGGTGCCGGTCGGGCTCCCGATACGGAACACCACGGTCGCCGTGCTCGACGGCCGGCTGCGGCCGGTGCCCGCCGGTGTCGCGGGCGAGTTGTACATCGGCGGTGTGCAATTGGCGCGCGGCTACGCCGGTCGCCCCGGATTGACCGGCGCCACCTTCGTCGCCGATCCGTTCGGGACGGGGCATCGGCTCTATCGCACCGGCGATATCGGGCGGTGGAGTCACGCCGGGCAGTTGGAATACCTGGGCCGGGACGATCATCAGGTCAAGCTTCGCGGCTACCGCATCGAGCCCGCTGAAGTCGAGCAAGCATTGCGCGGTGTGCTCGGTGTCCGCGCGTCCGCGGTGCTGGCCAGGGACGAGGGCAGCGGGCCTGTGCTTGTCGCCTTCCTCGTTGCCGCACCGGGTGCGACAACGAGCGAGATCAGGGCGGCCTTGCGCACGGTGCTACCGGAGCACATGGTCCCGACGCTGTTCGCGTTCGTGGATACGCTGCCGCGCACGTCCAGTGGCAAGGTCGACCGAATCGCATTGCACGCCAAGGCGATCGAATCCACAACCGAACGGGTTCCGCTGGTCGTGCCGCGGACGCCGACCGAGCGGGCGGTGCACGCCATCTGGGCCGAGCTGCTCGGAGTCGACGACTTCGGTGCCGCTGACAACTTCTTTCATCTCGGCGGGCACTCGTTGCTGGCCACCCGGATGCTGGCGCGGGTGCACCGCGCGATCGGTGTCGAGCTGCCCGTGCGAGGGATGTTCGACGCGCCGACGCTGGCGGAGTTCGCCGCGCTGGTGGATCGGGCGCGGGCGGACGTGCGAGCGGACCGAGTGCCCGCCCCGGTCGTCGGTTCGCGCCCGGAGCGGCTGCCGTTGTCGTTCGCTCAGCGGCGGATGTGGTTGTTGAATCAGTTCGATCCCTCGTCGTCGGCTTACCACATCGTGCACGCGTTCCGGCTGTCCGGAGCCATCGACATCGATACTCTTCGCACTGCGGTGCGCGATGTCGTCGGTAGGCAGGAGGCGCTGCGCACGGTGTTTCCGATCGTGGACGGTGAGCCCGTGCAATCGATAGTGCCGCTTGGTGATATCGACGATGTAGTGACTGGCCCGGTTGCCGTTGGGAGTGACCAGGAGCTTTGGGATGTGGTCCGCGGGTTTGTGGATCGCGGTTTCGATGTGACGGTCGATGTGCCGGTGCGCGTGATGGTGTGTGCGGTAACGGAATCAGTTCACGTGCTGGTGCTTGTCGTGCATCACATTGCGAGCGACGGGTTGTCGAAGATGCCGTTGGCGCGCGATATGGTCGCCGCGTATACGACGCGGTCGCTTGGCGCGGAACCTGATTGGGCGCCGCTTGCGGTGCAGTATGCGGACTTCGCGCTGTGGCAGCGAAAGATCTTGGGGGACAGTGCCGATCCCACCTCGGTGGCGGCCGTCGACGAGGCCTTCTGGGTGCGGGAGCTGGCGGGGATACCGCAGGTCATCGAATTGCCGTCGGATCGGCGACGGCCTGGGGCGTTGTCGTATGCGGGTGGGGTAGTCGAGTTCGCGGTGCCTGCTGATCTGGCGGGTGCGGTCTACGCGGTGGCGCGCGAACAGCGGGTCACTGTTTTCATGGTGTTGCATGCTGCGCTTGCGGTGCTGTTGGCCCGATTGGCGCGCGTCGAGGATGTCGTGATCGGGACACCGGTCGCGGGACGTGCTGAGGGTGCGCTCGATGATGTGGTTGGCATGTTCGTCAACACGATTCCGTTGCGCACGGCGGTTCTGGCGGATCAGTCGTTCGGCGAGCTGCTCGAAGCGGTGCGCGAAACGGACCTGACCGCCTTGTCCCACGCTGAACTGCCGTTCGAACGGATCGTTGAGGTGGTCCAGCCGCAGCGTTCGACTGCGCACAATCCGTTGTTCCAGATCATGCTGGCATTTCAGAACCTTCCTCAGACATCCTTCGAGTTGCCGGGATTGCGGCTCGAGGATTTCGAAATCCCAAGGACAACTTCGCGATTCGACCTGGAATGGTCCTTCGCCGAGGTGCCGGAGGGACCCGAGGCGGTGACCGGACTGCACTGCTCGCTCGGCTTCGCCACTGACCTGTTCGATCCAACGACAGTCGCGGCGCTTCGGGATCGGTTCCTGCGCGTGCTCACCGCAGCCGTCGCCAACCCCCGAGGACGGATCGGCGCCATCGATCTGCTTTCCCCGGAGGAACGGACCGCGCTGCTGATCGATCGAAACGCCAGTGCGGCGGCGGTACCCACGGCGCCGGACGCGACGCTGCCCTCGCTGTTTCAGGCGCAGGTGGAGCGGACCCCCGATCGAGTCGCGATCACCTGTGGGGATACGTCGGCGACATATGCGGAGTTCTCCCGGCGGGTGAACCGGCTGGCCCGCTGGTTGATCGAGCAAGGCGTCGGTCCGGAGTCGCTGGTCGCCCTCGTGTTGCCGCGCGGCGAACGATTCGTGGAGTGCGCTTATGCCGCAGTGCTGGCGGGCGGTGCATTCGTGCCGATCGATCCGGACGCACCCGCGCAACGCAGAGAGTCACTGCTCGAACAGGTTTCGCCGGTCGTCGTCCTCGATACGGTGACGCTGGCAGACATGGATCTGACCGCACACAGCGCCGGACCGCTCACCGATCGCGATCGCCGGGCTGCGCTGCGACCCGGCAACGCTGCCTATGTGCTCTTCACCTCCGGCTCCACCGGTCGACCGAAACCCGTCGTCGTTACCCACGGCGCGATCGTCAACCAGCTGCAATGGCTGCAATCGCACTGCGGGCTGACCGCCGATGACGTTGTGCTGCACAAGACTCCGCTCACTTTCGATGTCTCGGTCTTGGAGTTGTTCGGGCCGTTGCACGTCGGGGCGCGGATGGTGGTGGCGGCACCGGACGGTCACCGCGATCCCGGCTACCTCGTCGACGCGATCATCCGGCATGGGGTCACCGTCGCGCATTTCGTGCCGTCGATGCTCGACGTCTTCCTCGACGAACCTGAGGTGCGCCGATGCTCGACGTTGTCGACGGTGTGCTCGTCCGGCGAAGCGCTCCCGGCGGCCACCGCGCGACGGACACGGCAGCTGCTCGGGGTCCGGCTGCACAACCTGTACGGACCCACCGAAACCACCGTGGAAGCAACGTGTATCGAGGTCACCGACGAGTCCGACCCCGTTCCGATCGGTGCCCCGGTATGGAACACCACGACGTTCGTCCTCGACCCGATGCTGCGCCCGGTGCCAGCCGGCGTGGCAGGCGAGTTGTATATCGGCGGTGCGCAATTGGCGCGCGGCTACGCGGGCCTGCCTGGCATGACCAGTTCTGCGTTCGTCGCCGATCCATTCGGGGCGGGGGGTCGGCTATATCGCACCGGCGATATCGTGCGATGGACACCGTCGGGCTTGGAGTTCATGGGACGCAGCGACTTTCAAGTCAAACTACGCGGGCAGCGGATCGAACTCGGTGAGATCGAATCGGTCATGGCGCGCTACCCGGGGGTACGCGGGGCAGTCGTGACGATGCACAACGACCCGCGCCTCGGCGATCAGCTCGCGGCCTATGTGACCGGAACCGGCCTCGACTCGGACGCCATGATCGAGTCCGTGCGCGACGTTCTCCCCGGATATCTGGTGCCCGCTGCGGTGACGGTGCTCGACGAGTTCCCCGTCAGCACATCGGGAAAGCTGGACCGCGCGGCGTTGCCGGCACCGGTGTTCCGGCCCCGCCGGTATCGCGAGCCGGAAACGCCGACCGAGGTCGCGGTCGCTGCGGTATTCGCCGAGGTGCTCGGTGTGCCTGCCGTCGGCTCGGACGACGAGTTCTTCGCGCTCGGCGGCAACTCGCTGGCGGCCACCCAGCTCGTGCTACGACTGATGGAAGGACTGGGGACCCGGCTGCCCGTGCACGAGGTGTTCGCGCACCCGTCCGTCTCGGCGCTCGCGGCGCGAATCGACGCGCGGCGCAAGACAGAGCAGCGCAAAGCGGAGCCCGCGAATTCGTCCGGTGTCGTCCGGTTGCACCGCGCGGGCGGTGGCCGCCCGCCGCTGTACTGCGTGCACGGGATCCTCGGCGGTGTCTTCGAATACGCCGCCCTCGCCCGACGGCTGGCCGATACGGACGCGGTGTACGGGCTCACGCCCGGAGCGGAGGTGTCGCCCGCATCGATCGAACAGATCGCCGCGGAACTGATCGCCCGGATGCGTTACGACCGGCCGCACGGTCCCTATCGATTGCTCGGTTGGTCGTTCGCGGGCATCTTGGCCTATGAGATGGCCTTACAGCTCCGCGAATCGGGGGCTGTGGTCGATCAGCTCGTGTTAGTCGACACGTCTGCGCCGCAACGGATGTCGGTCGGTGTTCCGGTCGACGCGGACGCGCGGTTCGCGACGTTCGTCTACACGCTGATGCCTGCTGCCGAGCATCGTGCCGCGTTGGACGAGGGTATCTGGGGACGCGAGCTCGCCGACCGACTCGCGCTGATCACCGAGCACGCACAGCGGGTAGGGGCGTTGCCGACATACACCACCCTCGACGAGATCCGGCACCGCTACGCGTTGTTCGAGCGACATCTGTGGGCACTGCGCCACTACCAGCCGCGTCCGTACTCTGGTGTGACCACCATCGTTAGTGCTGCGGAAACCGCTGAGCCCGTGCATGATCCGACGCTCGGCTGGGCATCGGTCGTGGCCGGCGCTGAGGACCTCGTTCTCGTCGAGGTGCCCGGCATACACCACACGATTCTGCTGCCGCCGGAGGTCGACCGGTTGGCGGCCGCCGTCCGCGGCGACGAACCAGCAGCCGAGAGGATGTCATGACCGCCGGGGTGCGTTGCTTTTCGGTGCTCGGAATGGTGCTCATCCTGCTCGCGGGCATCATCAACGGAACCGCTTGCGCGGCGAGCGAATCGGTGGTCATCCGGCGCACCGCGTACGGCATTCCGCATGTCCTCGCCGACGACTTCGCCGGTCTGGGATTCGGTCTCGGCTACGCCTTCGCGGAGGACAACATGTGCTCGCTCGCGGACATCGTGCTGACGGTCGCCGGCGAGCGTTCGCGGTACTTCGGCGGCGACGCCAACGCGGGGGACCCGGTCGATCGGCCGCTGACCAATATCGATAGCGACGTCTTCCACCGCTCCCTGCACGAAAACCACACTGTGGAGCGGGTATTCGACCAGCAGCCACCGCTCGGCCCGACCACCGAGGTCGAGGACATCATCGACGGCTACGCGAACGGAGTGAACCGGTACCTCGCCGACGTCGGAGTGGCCGGGCTGCCCGACTCCGAGTGCCGCGACAAACCGTGGGTGCGCCCGATCACCCCGCTCGATGTGCACCGCATGATCTACGACATCACCGTGTTCGGTGGGCTCGGCCGGGTGAAGACACGGATCGCGACTGCGGCGCCCACGCCGCACCAGGCCGCCCCGATCGATGCGGTGTTCACCGAATTGGCCGACGACACAGTGCCTTTGGGCAGTAACGGCATCGCCGTCGGGCGCGACGCCACGCCACAGGGCGGCGGCTTCCTGCTGGCCAATCCCCATTTCCCGTGGCGCGGTGCGCTGCGGTTCTATCAGGCGCAGTTGACCATTCCCGGTGTCCTCGACGTGGCGGGGGCGACGCTGCCCGGCGTGCCGTTAGTCATGATCGGCCACACCGCGCGCGTGGCCTGGACTCATACGGTCTCGACGGCCCGGCGGCACAGCCTGTACGCCTTGCCGTTGGTGCCAGGGGATCCGACGAACTATCTCGTCGACGGCCGACCCGAGCGGATGACCGAGCGCAGCATCGCCGTGCCGGTGCTCGGCGGCGGCACGGTGCACCGGACCGTATACAGCTCCCGGTACGGACCGGTGCTCGGCGGTGCGTGGACCGAGTCGTATGCGGTCTCGCTGCGAGATGTCAACGCAGACAACGGGCGCACGGCCAATGTGTGGCTGGCGATGAATCGGGCAGGCAGCGTCGCGGAGTTGCGCGCGGCGCAAGACCGCTACCAGGCCGTCCCGTTCGTGAACACGCTTGCCGTCGACGACACCGGTGTCGCCTATTACGCCGATGCGTCGGTGGTTCCGCACCTCACCGACGAGCAGGCGTTGCTGTGTGGTCGAGGACCAGGGTTTCCGCCGAGCGCGGCGTTGCTCGACGGCTCGTTGTCGTTGTGCGAGTGGGGCAGTGACGCCGACGCCGTGACACCGGGAATCTTCGGCCCGCGTGCGTACCCGGCGCTGACGCGCACCGATTTCGTCACCAACAGCAATGATTCGGCGTGGCTCACCAACCCGGCCGCGCCGATCGTCGGCACCCCACAGATTTTCGGACCCACTGCGACGATGCGGAGCTTGCGTACCCGGGTCGGCCTCGACATCATCGATCGGCGCCTGCGTGGCACGGATGGCTTCGGTCCGCCAGGGTTCACCATTCCGACTGCGCTGGCAGCCTTTTCGGCCGAACGTAACCACAGCGCCGAATTGGCGAGAGACAGTGTCGTTTCGATGTGCCGCAAGCAACCGACCGCGGTCGCGACCGACGGCCGCCCCGTCGAGCTCGGCGCGGCGTGTGCGGCGTTGGCACAGTGGGACCTTCGAGCACGGCCGGACAGCGGGGGAGCCGTGCTGTGGCGCGAATTCTGGCTTGCCGCGGAGCGCGTTCCCAACGCGTGGACGGTGCCGTTCGATCCGGTCAACCCACTGACCACACCGAACACCCTCAACACCGCGTCCCCCGATATCCGCCGCGCGCTGGCCGACGCCGTGGCGCGCCTGGCCGACGCAGGGGTGGCGCCGACCGCCTCGCTCTCCTCGGCCCAACGCTCGATCGGCACCGGCGTCGCGGTGCCCGGCTGCACCCACCAGGAAGGCTGCTACAACGTAATCGCCGGGGACCCACCAGGACTCCGACCCGACGGCACCTTCGCCCCTGTCGACTCCGGTTCGAGCTTCATGATGGCAATCGAGCTGTCCCCTGCGGGCCCCTCGGCCCGTACCTTACTGACCTACTCCCAATCTGCCGCCGCCACCTCCCCCCACCACAGCGACCAAACCCAACTGTTCACCACCGAAAGCTGGATCGCCGACCGCTTCAGCGAATCCGAGATCCGCGCCGATCCCGCACTACGAACCCGCGTCCTGCACCCCTGAACCGCGACAAGGTCGTCCTCAGCCGTTCCGCGTTGCCACGGAAATCCGGTGCTCGATCATGGTGGGTGCGTTGGGTATAGGGCACCTCACCGGCTGTAAGCAGCGCTCTGGGTGCCGACCAGGTCGACGAGGTCTTGCTGGGCGATGTTCATGTCGTAGAGGTGCAGGCCCCAGGTGGCGTCCTGGAGATCGGGCAGCGCGGTGGCGATCAGGCCCTCGGCCATGAGCACGTGCGGTCCGTCGCCGGTGGTGCAGTGGGCGCGTGCTCCCTCGATGGGGAGGCCGGCGGCACTGCCGTGGATCGGCGCTATTGCGTTGTCGCGCAATGAGGCCGGGTTCGTGCACAGCACCTCGTAAGCTGGCCCGAACGGCAGGCTTGCGCCGGTCACCGACGTGTTGGGTGTGCTCGGCGACCAGCCGAATCGCGCGTCCGGTGGCGGCGTTCGGGAGAAGGCGGAGTAGGCGATGACGCACCCGGTCTGTGCCGCGCTGGTGCAGGCAGGCACGGTGCGGAAATCGCCACCGACCGTCGCGCCCTTTCCGACCAGGACATTGCCGCCGATCAACAATGCCGAAACCAGTTGTGACTGGGCGGGTTTCCCGTCAATACGGCGCTGGATCAGCGTCCGCAGCATGCTGGTGCCTTGCGAGTGGCCGATGAGCACGACGCCGCGTCCGTCATTGTGCTGCGCGAGGTAGTCGTCCCAGGCTCGCTCGACGTCGCCATAGGCGAGGTCCCGCGCGTCGTTGCGCTCCTGTGGCGAACCGGAATTCAACGTCCGAAGTGTCGATTGCCGATACACCGGTGCCCATACATTGCAATGCACTCCGAAGGGCTCCGCCTGGGCTGCGGCGACGGCGCGCAGTTCCGGAGCGGCGTCGAGGTTCGCGTTGATCGACGGCTGCAACGACACGGTCGGATAGACATAGAAACAGTCGATCGGTGCCCCGGACCGTCCCCCGCACGGGTCATTCGGCTGACCGGGCTTGCACAGCCACGTACTCTGCGGCGCCGCCGAGGCCTGCGGCACAACGAACACCCCGATCAGGGCAAGCAGTGCACCCAACGCCAGCGCAGCGCGCAAGACGAAACCAACTCGGCGATACAGCATGGCAACAATGCTACAAACGTGAACGGGTGGTCGACCCTGAATTCGTCACGAGCGCAGGTGCGTACGTGCTTGATCGGGCTCAGTACTAACCCGTGCGGCAGGGATAGCAGACGGTGCAGCCCGTGCATCCCGTGATCTCGGTCGGGCAGATCGAGTCTTCGGTCCTCTGCTGCGCTGATGTCCGATCGAAAGTCGCGCTGGGTTGGCTGATTCGGATGTCGAGATCGAAATCATCTATCGGTGCAGACATATCAAACCCTCTTCGGAATGCTTTCAACAAGTGCTCGGCATCGCACACCATCGGTTGAGCAGTGACACTCGGCCGCCTTCATCGTGCCCAGTGGCCGCACCTCCGCGCTAGGGGAGAGGGCCGCGAATACTCGGGAATTCCTCCCTGTCGAATCGGGAATCAGACTGTCGCACCAAGCCACCGGCCAGCCGGCACCGACGCGGGTCCATCGCCCGCTACTGGTCGGGTGATCAGGGGGCTTTGAGGGCGGCATCGGCCGAGAGCGCGCCGCCACCAGTGCCCCCTGATCGCTTGTACAGCAGTGTATTTCGGAGTTGCGGGCCGAGAGTGACTGGGCGGAATGCTCGGGTGGGGTTGTGTTCCATATCGGGGATGTCGCGGCCTGGATCGAGTTTGCTGTTTCCGGGGTGGGTGGAGTCGTGTTGGTCTGTCCAAACCAGTGGGAGGGAGTGGATTTCGTTGGTTACGCCGCAGGTTGTCTTTATCTCGGCTTCGGGGGGTATGCGGTAGGACGGTATTTGGGCGTGGAAGGAAGTTATTGCGCTTCTCAAAGCGGTTCGGGCCAGGGTGGCTCCTACGCAGCGGTGGGCGCCTATGCCGAATGCGAGGTGCTGGGTTTGGGTGGGGCGGTTCCAGTGGGCTGCCGAGGGTTCGTTGTAGGCGCGGGGATCTCGGTGGGCGAGGGTGGGGCTGAGGAGGATTCGGTCACCTCTGTGGATGGTCATGCCACAGAGTTCATGGTCGGTTACAGCGGTTCTGAGTAGGTTTGCCACGGAGTGGAGGCGGAGGAGCTCTTCGACTGCGGCCGTGGTGAGTTCGGGGTCGGTGGCGAGGGTGTGTTGGTGCTGTGGGTGCTCGGCAAGGTATTTGAAGGCGAAGCCGAGGGAATTGGCGGCTGTGTCGAGACTGGCCAAGGCCAGCATTGCGGCCATGTCGAGCATTTCCTGGTCGGTCAGCGATTCGCCGCTGGTGATCATGGCGCCGACGAACCCTTGCTCGGGTCTGGCGGAGATCAGTTCTGACAGCACCATTTCGAGGGCTCTACCGGCCTCCGCGCGTGCTGTGGTGTCGCGGCTGTGCAGCAGCGTTGTGGTCGACCCGGCGCAACGGACGGCGGTCTCGTGCGAGGCGTCATAGAGAGCGGAGAACAGTGCGTACTGCATTGGCCGGGCCAGGTCTGCCATCAGTTCGCAACGGCCTCGCGGGGCGAATTCGGCAATTCGATCCGTGCAGAGAGTGGTGATCGCCGCGGTGATGCGTTCGGTGGTGTGACGGTTGAGATGCCGGACGAACACCCTGCGGTACTTGCCATGTTCCGGCGGGTCGAGTTCCTGCGGGATCAACGGGCGAGGCCACGCGCCTTTGCCGTCGAGAGTGGGGCTGGTGGCGTTGGAGAAGTGTTCGGTGTCGCGAAGGACGGCACGGATGTCCGTGTATCGCGTGAGCACCCAGTAGCCGCCCGATTTCGGAGTCCAGAATATTGGATCCGAATAGGTCTGGCCGGATGCGCGAGCAGGGTCCGGCGAAAGGTGCAGATCGCGGTGATAGTCGAAGTCCCGCACCACATCTGGGGGTACGTTGCTGGGCAGCATCATGGCGCCCCCAGGTTTCCGGGGCCCAGCGAGTAACGGTGCGCCAAGGACTCTTGATGCCATCGCACCATGCCCGCAGCCCAGTCGGCTCCGGCCATGAAGAAGCCGCCGACCTCGGGATCCACTGCGTAGGTGTCGCGCAGTTCAGCCACTGTTCGCGCCAGGTCGAGGCAGCGCGCCGTGTAGACCGCACCGATATCCGCGGTAAAGGCGGTCGGCCACGAGGTGTTCAGCTCCTTCTCCTTCGGCCCCGAGGAAATGAAGTTGACCAGGCACCCCATATCGCAGAGCGCCGCCCGCATCGCTCTGGTGTGCGGCAGCCGCCTGGCTTCGTCGGAGAGCGCAGCACCCGGGGTCGTTTCCAGGAATTCGATGTTCAAGACGAATGTTCCCGAATGGCGGTAGAAGGACAGATAGTCGTCGTAATGCGGTGGGACGTTGCTGGATCTGCTGTTCGCTTCCCACGCCGCCGCCATGAGGTAGTCACGCAGCGCATGCCGCAGGCGATTGGCGGTGGTGGCCGAGGCCGAGTTGTCCAACTCGGCGAGCAGCGGCTGAAGAGCAGCGGCGAATTTGCTGCGCGGCGGTTCCGGCGGGGTCTCGTCGTGCAGGATGCGCCATATCTGACCTGCTTCGCGAATGTATGTGGACAGGTCGCGGGCAGCCACATCCTCTGCGCATACATCGTCGAATGCGGTGTACCAGAAGGTGAATCGCGCCCAGAGGCTGACCAGTTCTCGCGGGAGGTCTGGCGAGCAGTTCGCCACGCCGTGGCCGATCCGCGAACCACGGAGTCGTTCGAACTTCGCCTTGTCCATCGGAAGCTGTGCTCGATCGGCCCAAGCGACAGTATCGTTCTCGACTTCTTCGGCTTCGGGGTGCGGGCGGGCCGGCAGCAGGGCCGTCATTTCTGCGAAAGCCGTTTCAGAGGGCATCAGTGGTCCCTTCGCTGTCGATTCGGCGCCGAATGCAGGCAGTGCCGGGTGGTGAGCAATGCGGCGTCGACGATCGTTTCGGGTGTGTAGAGGTCTTTGTCGTGCCAGAGCGGTGGCTGGCCGCCGCTGCGGGGTGTCTGGTCGAGGTAGTTTTTCGCGAGTCCGATGGCGACCTGGTATCTCGGGTGTCTCGGACTGGCGAGCTGGGTGAGTAGGTGGACGGCGTACGCGGTTTCTTCGGGGGTGCCGTGCCAAATACCCCAGGATCCGTTGGCGCGCTGGGTGTTCAGCAACCAGCGGATGGTGCTGCGCATTGCGGGGGTGGCAGGTGGGTCGGCGAAACGTGCGAGGGCGAGTGCCGCGCAGAATGTCGCGTAGTACGGGGAAGCGTGCCAGCGGTCATCCCAGTGGCCGGCGTCGTGTTGTTGGTCGAGTAGCCAGCTGGATACCTTGCGGATCACCGGCAGATAGCGCTGACGTTCAGCGGGCCTGGCGCGAACATAGAGGCTGAGTGCTTCCAGCACATGGGCATTGGTGGTGACGGATTGCCCTTGCTCACCAGGCCACGTACAGAAATGGGTGTCGAGTTCGTAGGCGCGGAGCATCGAGGGATCGAGCGGTTCGCCGAGCAGAGTCAGGGTGGCCAGGACCATGCTCGTGGTGTCGGCGTCGGTCGGTAGCCCGGGCGCTGTCGCGGCCCCGGTGTCGGTGAGGCTGCCGCGCAGGCTTCGTCGTATCGTCTCCGGGACGTCGACCGGAATTCCGGTGTGGCGCAGCCAGTTCAACACCCAGGCCCGTTCGAAGACGGCGACGGGCGCCACGCAGGGTAGTGGGCCGCCGGTGCGGTGGGCGAGCTGTGCGAGGTATCGGCGCGCTGTGGTCGCTCCCGGCCCGGATGGTTTGGTGGCCAGCCAGGCGGCGGTGGCGGCGGGGGACGCGCCGATGCTGCCTGCCGTCGAGGGCTGAATGCTGCCTGGTGAGAGTCCTGCAACGAATGTTTCCGCCGCATGCAGCAGTTTGTCGTCCAATTTTGCGGCAGCGCCCAGTCGGGTGTTGAGGGCGTTCAGCCGGCATCCGTGGTGGGATCCCATGTCGCGCAGCCACGTTGGCAATTGTGTTGCGCCCGCGAGAGGCACGGTGGTCAGGTGCTCGTCGATGCGCGGTACCAGCGCGGCAACGACCAGGTCGGCAGCGGGTAGGTCGGGCAGCCGGATAGCTGCTCCTGGAACGACATCGGCCAGGCCGCGAAGTGCGCTCTGTACCGTCGAGATGATCTGGGCACCTCCCCGCCCGGTCGACTGGACCGTCAGCAGGGCCTCGATCGCGCTCAGGGTCGGGATAAGACCGTATCCAGCATCACGCGGTCCCCAGCGCCCGTCTTGCCTTTGTGCGGCAAGGAGATAGTCGATCCTCGCGGCATGACCGGGTAGGTCGGGGAGACTCGACACGACCCGCGCGGTCTCGTAGACCGAGGGGCTGATTCGGCCGTCCTCGGTCAGCCCGGACAGCAACTGCTGAACGTCCTGCTTGCACGCCCGGCAAGCCATCGACGAGGGGCTGGTCACCATTCGCGTTCGCTCCCATCGGTTCTTCTCCGGTCGGTGTGGCGGCGCGGGCGGATTATCGAGATGCGCACGGCTGTCAGCGATCTCGATGGACGGCCAGCTGCGCCAGCGCCAGCAAGTCGTCGGTGCGCAGGTGTGCGGGCAATGCGTCGAAGGCCGCGGTGATCTGGTCTTCGGCACAACACAGCGTCGGCACTGGCCCGCCTGTCGCATCGAGCAGACCGATGGCGGCGGCCACCTCCGCGTCCGACATCGCTTCTCGCCCTTGATAGATCGTGGCGAGCTGGTCGGCTTGGGGCAGGCCCGAACCGAGCAGCCGCACGACAGGAAAGGTCCGTTTCCTTCGGACGAGGTCGGTACCGGCAGGCTTCCCGGTGCTGCTCGGATCGCCCCAAATCCCGATCACGTCGTCGACCAGTTGGAATGCCGTACCCACCATGCGGCCGTAGGCGTCGAGGGCCTGCACCGAACTCGAGTCCGCGCCGGCGAGTAGCCCGCCCAGTGCACACGCGCAGCCGATCAGCGCCCCCGTCTTCCCGGTGGCCATCGCCAGGTAGTCCCCGACGGCGACGGAGGTGTGGTGCTCGAAGGCGCAGTCGAGATACTGTCCGCCGCACAATTCGACGGAGGCGATCGTCAAGCGGCGCACGGCCTCCGCAAGAAGTGGGGCGGGGGCCTGCGCGGTGAGCACCCTGGTCGCGAGTGCGTGTAGGCCGTCGCCGACCAGT
This sequence comes from Nocardia sp. NPDC049149, assembly GCF_043197455.1. Classification (NCBI taxonomy): domain Bacteria; kingdom Bacillati; phylum Actinomycetota; class Actinomycetes; order Mycobacteriales; family Nocardiaceae; genus Nocardia; species Nocardia sp. NPDC049149. The sequence continues at coordinate 22,686 of NZ_JBICTD010000015.1, read as the reverse complement.
GTGGCGTTGGTGACCCCCCACGTCTTCCAGACGGTCGCGCGTCCGTGTCGTAGCGCGTCACCGTCCATGATGTCGTCATGGACCAGTGAAAAGTTGTGCAGCAGTTCGACGGCCGCCGCACCATGGGCCACGATGCCGGGCGCACCGCCCACCGACCGTGCCGCGGCGAACACGAACGCAGGCCGCAGCCCCTTGCCCGATACCGAGGACATCGGCGCCCCGTCGGTGTCGCACCAGCCGAAATGGTTGCCTGCCATGACATCCAACGGCGAAGGCAGCATGCTCAGCGCGTCGCGCAGAATCGGATCGATGGTGGCACGAGCCTGAGCCAGCAAAGTTGACGCTAAGGCGGGGTCCGCTGTCGATTCGGAAGCCGAGGTAGACATGCGACCTCACCTCCGGGAGATTCCCGCATGGCAGGCACCGCGGGCAGTCGATGGAAAACCCCGGGCTTGCCGCACGGCTCCTACATGTTCCCCCTGCGCCGATCCTGAACCCAATTCCATTGGAAGAACAGTCTTCTCGGACATCGCCATATGATACTGCGAGTTTGCTGAACTTCTCGGCGCTGGGAAAAACCGGAGCAACCAGTCGGACTGTAAAGCTGCCTACGTGGACGCAAGCGTATGGAGGCGAGGCTCTCACCGATGTTCTGCGCCGCCGCGGACCGCTTGACTGGAACCATGACAACGCACAGCAACAACCAGACCATCCTCGTCACCGCGGCCACCGGGAAGATCGGCCGCCGGGTGGCAGATCGCTTGACCACCAACGGCTTCCCGGTTCGACTCGGTGCTCGCTCCGCGGCACTTCCGTTCGATTGGCACGATCGGGGCACCTGGGCTCCGGTGCTGGACGGGGTGCGGGCGGTCTTCCTCATGTACACACCGGATATCGGCGATCCGCGGGCCGGTGACATTCTCCAGGCGTTCAGCGAACAGGCGGTTGCCGCCGGGGTGCAGCGACTGGTGCTGCTCTCGGCGCGCGGCGAGGACCAGGCCGCGCCTGCCGAGTCGGCGGTCCGGGAGAGCGGCGCCGAATGGACTGTGCTGCAAGCTGCTTGGTTCAATCAGAACTTCGACCAGGGCGCCTTCACAGACATGGTGCAGGCAGGCGCGCTCGCCTTTCCTGCAGGCCAGGTTCTCGAACCCTTCATCGACTGCGATGATCTCGCTGACGTCGCGGTGCTCGCGTTGACCGAGGACGGTCACCACGGTCAGAACTACGAGCTGACCGGACCGCGGTTGCTGACGTTCGGTGACGCCGTCGCGGCGATCGCCGCGGAGACCGGCCGCGAGATCCACTACATTCCCGTGACCGGTGCGGAATTCGGCGCGGTGCTGAAGTCCGAGTTCGGCATGCCGGACGAGGAGGTGGCCGGCATGATCGACATCTTCGCCACGCTGCTGGACGGCCGCAACGCCACGGTGACCGACACGGTCCGCCGGGTGCTCGGCCGCGAGCCGATCGAATTCACCGACTATGTGCGTGCTGCGATCGCCGCAGGCGCATGGAAGTAGCGCGAGCGCTGGGTGCCCCGCCGAATGCCATGCGGCACAGGGCGGGGCACCTCAGCTCATCCGCGCGAAGAGATCTGCTGCACGCCCCAGCTGTTGCCGTCGGGGTCCTCGAAGAAGACGAAGCCGACGTTGTCGAGCGGATCCGGTGTCGGCGAAGGGTTTTGGCCGAGCACCTGAACATCGGTGACCTCGACGCCGCGGGCAACCAGTTCCTTGTGTGCCTGTTTGATATCGGGCACGACCAGCTGAAGTCCCTTCACCGAGCCGGGCTCCATCGTCGGGACGGCGCCTTCGCCGATGACGATGGAGCAGCCGGAGCCCGGCGGCGTCAACTGCACGATGCGCATGCCCTCACCGAATGTGCTGTCGTGGTCGACAACGAATCCCAGTTTCTCGCTATAGAAGTCCTTGGCACGATCGATGTCCGATACCGGGACGATGACGACTTCGAGTGTCCAGTTCATGGCACTTCCTTCGGATGAGTACAGACCTCACGGGTATCGACGGCCCGTCGCCGCGAAACTCATCGTGCCGCATTCACCGGGTTCCACCGCACGATCACTGCCATACGTCTTCGACGTAACGTCCGGATGCGCTGAGCGTGTCGAGCCAGGCCGCGGCTTCGGCCGGGTCGGCGCCGGTGTGCTCGCGGTAGACGTCCGTCAAGGCCTCGCGGACACCGGGAGCCATGCGGGCGCCGTCGCCACAAACATAGATGTGTCCTCCGGCCTGCAAAACGGCCCATACCTCGCTGCTCTCGGCCAGGATGCGGTGCTGAACAAAACGGGCGCCATGCTCAGGCGCATGAGTGAAGGTCGGCCGGAGGCTGACGGCACGGGCGTCCTGCGCGGCTTCTAGTTCGGCGCGGTGCAGGTAATCGACGTCGGGATGATCGCAGCCGAAATAACAGAGCAGTGTGCCGGTAGCGCCGGTGTACAGGCGATCGAGGATCGCGCCGCGGAAGGGGGCGAGGCCGGTGCCCGCACTGATCACCAGCACCGGGATGGCATGATCGTCGGGCAGCCGGAATGCTTCCCGGCACGGGTTGACCTTGGCTTGCACCAGCGCGCCGGGGCGCAGGCCTGCCAGGTAGTGGGATGCGATCCCGCGGAACGTGCCGTCGCCGCCGCGATGGGGCGCGGCGAGTAGGGAGACCATGAGGTCGACTGTGCCCGGTGCGCCGATTGCCGAGGACGAGATGGAGTAGTGGCGTGGCCGCAGGGGCGGCAGCATCTCCAAGAACAGCTCGAATGACAGTTCACAGGCACGGTATTGGCACAGCAGGTCGAGCACAGTGCGTCTGACGCTGGTCACTTCTTGATCGAACTGCTCCTGCGGTGCCGACGCCAATGCGGCCAGCGGGCGGCGTTCGGGTGGGCACGCGGTGTTCGCCGCCAGCACGGCCAGCTGTTCGCGTGTCGCCGGGTCCTGCAACTCGACGAACTCGGTGAGCAACCTGCGCAGTGTGAGCGGTCGGTCGACGGGTAGCGCGTTGCGGCTGCGGCGATGCACGTGCAGCCGGATCGTGCGATCGAGGTCGAGTGCGAACCGCTGGCCGACGCGATCGACAAGGTCGCGCGGGTTGTGCGGCAGCACCGCCAGGTGGTCCCCGGTTCGGTAGGTGATGCCCTCGGGCAGGCGCAGCCGAAGGAAATGCTTGGACCGTCCGAGCGGGTGCGCCATATCGACCAGTTCGCGGCTGTCGAGTACCTCCATCGCCGTCAACCCGTGCCGTCCGGTGAGTTGATCGGTGACCGACGCACCGACTTCCTCCATCGTGTACAGCTGGGTCGGCTCGGCACCGGATCGTTCGTCGTCTGCTGTCGGCACCCCGAACCGGTCGAGCAACGCGGCCCACAGTCGACCGGTCCAGTTGTCAACGGCGCCTGCGAAATCCCCCGAGGCGTCGGCGGCGCCGCGTTCGGTCAGCGCGGTGGCCCCGGCGGTGGTCAGCCACTGGTCGATGGTCGAGGGGACGTGCTGGTAGGTGGCGGCCCAGTTGCGGTCACCAACACCGAGTACCGCGTAGCGGATCCGGGACAGGGAGTCAGGTTCGAGCTGTTCGAGCCAGGAGTAGAACTTGGCGGCGTCATCGGTGGGTTTGCCGTTGTAGGAGGCGGCGACGATCACTACCGCGCCGTCATTGCCAGGGAGGATGTCTATCGCGTCGTCGAGTGCGGCCACCGTCGTGCTGAAGCCACGCTCGGCTCCCTCCGCCGCGAGATCGCGCGCGATACCGGCGCACGTGCCCAAGTTGGATCCATAGAGCACAGTCAATGTGGTGCCCGCGGCCTTGCGGTTGGTCGTTTCTGCTGGTCCGGTAGCCGTTCCGCGCGCAGCGACGGGCAACCGCCGTTCCGCAGCGCTGCGCCTGGCGAGCCGGAGGGTGAACCCGTCCGGTTTGATCGTCAGCGATTGCTTGATCTTCAGCTGATAGTCGGCGTGATCGAGCAGGCGGTAGCGGTGCACGAGCAAGCCGAGCACCAATGTCGCTTCGTGTAGCGCGAATTGGCGGCCGATGCAGGCGCGCTCACCACTGCCGAACGGCTTGAACAGGTGCGCAGGCCTGGTGGACTCACGTTCGGCGGAGAACCGCTGCGGGTCGAACAGTTCGATGTTCTCGCCCCAGGCCGGATCTCGATGCAGCGCCGGGGTGAACACCAGCAGCGACTCACCCGCGCGCACCGCGTACTTGCCGCCGATCACGGTGTCCGCCAAGGGTTCTACGGCGTAGGCCGGGGCGGTCGGCCACAGGCGCAGCGACTCGTTCAGCACCTGGCGCAGGTAGGTCAGCTTGCCGATGTCCTCGTAGGACGGTTCTGGATCGGGGGTATCACCCCACAGTGCGTCCACCTCGGCCTGTGCGTTGGCAAGGACCTCGGGGTGCTTGGTCAGATAGTGCAACGCGAAAGACAATGCGCCGCTCGTGGTTTCGTGCCCGGCAATCAGGAAGGTGAGCACCTGGTAGCGGATGTTGACATCGTCGAGAGGCGCGCCGGTCGCCGGGTCGTCGGTGTGCAGCATGCGGCCGAGAAGATCGTCGGCGTTCTCGTCGGCCTGGTCTCGACGGCGTCGGATCACGTCGTCGACCAGATCCTTCATGTACCCGATATCGGTGCGGTAGCGCTCGGCCCGCCCACGCTGCAGAAGGTGCATTCCGGGCAGCGACTCGCTTTGCGCCTGAGCGTAATCCAGCGTGCGCGACAGCGCGCTGATGAACGGATGCGGCCGGTCGCGGCGGAACGAGCCGAAGTCGTAACCGAACCCGCACAACCCGATCGTGTCGAAGGTCAACCGCGTCATATCGGCCGCAACGTCGACCGGATCGTCAACGGCGCCATCCCATTTCGCGAGCAGGCTGGTGGCGACCGTCAGCATGGTCGCGTGATAGCGGCGCATCGCCGCCAGCGAGAAGGCGGGCAGCAGAATGTCGTGCGCCTTGCGCCAGTTCGGCTCGTCGTGGAAGGCGGTGAACAATCCGTCGCCGCCGATATCGCGCAGCGCGAGCAGATCGGCATGCACGTTCTTGCGGAAGCGGGTCTCGTCGGACAATTCGGTAACCAGGTCGAGGCCGGAAACCATGGTGGTCTCTTCGCCGAAGAACCGGATCTTGAAGATGGGTCCGAGCTCCTTCGCTTCGGCGAGCAGGTAGGGGAGACTGTCTGCGCCGCTGGGAATCTGCAGCGCATGACCGATCAACGGCAACGCCGGACGCTCCGGGATCGTCTCGAGTGTGTGCACAGAAGTCCCCATCAGGAAACCGCCCTTCTTCTCCGCTGCGAACGTGGTGACAGCCACGGTGCCGGGGCGGTGTCAAAGGAAGCCAAGGGCAACGGCAAGGACGGGTAAGAATCCGGGCGAACCAGTGGCTGGCTCGATGACGCCCCTTAGCGCCGCCGAGTCTGGCCGCCGGGTCGATGCTGGATCATCGGGTGGCGGAGTCGTCGCGGCTCTCCTGGCTGCTTGCGGCGAGCGCGGCGACCAGCGGTTGGATGCGGTAGTCGACGAGTTCGCGCATCACCAGGGCGGTGTTGGTGCGTTTGACGCCCTTGATGTCGAGGATCTGACCGGCTATCCGATAGAGGTCGTCGGCGTCGCGGGCCACCACGTGGACGAGCAGGTCGGCGACGCCGGTGAGTCCGTGTACTTCGAGGACCTCCGGAATCTCGGCCAATGCCGCCGAAACCGCGGTGAGCTTGCGCTGCGTGACATGGGTGAGGACGAACGCTTGCAGCGGGTAGCCGAGGGTCGACGGCACGATGCGTCGCTCGAACGAGCGTAGGGCGCCGGACATTTCGAGTTTGTTCAGCCGGGCTTGGACGGTGTTGCGGGACAGTCCGGTGTCCGCGGCGAGCGCGAGGACGGTCGCGCGTGGCGCGTCGGCGAGCGCGAGCAGGATCCTGGCATCGATCTGGTCGACGGTGTGTGTGCTTGGCATTGTGACAACCCCGTTCTCGTCACGACAGGTCCGCCGTAGGCAATCTGATCAAATCCGCGTGTCAGTATTGCGCAAAACATCTCCAATTGCTGGACTTGCTGACAGTTCTGCACAACAGAACGTTCTCGGGCGGATGCGCTGCCCGAACCTCGATCACCCTGTGCCCCTGGCCGAGCCTATGTGCGCGCGCCGCAACCGATTACGCGCGAGGAGACTGCGATGAGTGCCCCGGCCGTCGATTCAGGAGTCGAGTTCTCCGGTACCCCCGAAGGGCTCGAAGCGATTCAGCAGCGGGTGCTCTGGCTGTCCACGGCGATGATCCACCACGCCAACCGGGTGCGGCCGAATCCGAGCGGGCTCAAGGTCGGTGGCCATCAAGCCTCCTCCGCCTCGATGGTGTCGATCATGACCGCGCTGTGGTTCGAGCAGCTGCGTCCCGGTGACCGCGTCTCGGTGAAACCGCACGCGTCTCCCGTGCTGCACAGCATCAACTATCTGCTCGGCGAGCTCGACGAGTCCTATCTGACCACGTTGCGTCAGTTCGGCGGACTGCAGTCCTACCCGAGCCGGGCCAAAGACCCTGACACGGTGGACTATTCGACCGGGTCGGTCGGCATCGGCGCCACCGCGCCGATCTGGGGTGCGATGGCGCGCCGCTACGTCAACACCCTCGACGGTGGCGCAGGGACGGGCCGCCAGTACTCCTTGGTCGGCGACGCCGAGCTCGACGAGGGCGCGGTGTGGGAGGCCATCGTCGACCCCGGCGTCATCGACCTGGGTGAGGTGGTGTGGATCGTCGATCTCAATCGGCAGTCGCTGGACCGGGTGGTGCCGAATATCGCGGCGGGCAGGCTGGAGAAGATGTTCGACGCCGCAGGCTGGCAGGTGATCACGGTCAAGTTCGGCCAGCTGCTCGAGTCGCTTTTCACGCGAGCGGGCGGTGCTGAGCTGCGCACTCGCATCCTGGACATGTCGAATCCTGAGTACCAGCGCCTGCTGCGCTGCACCGCCGAAGAGCTGCGCACCCGGCTGCCAGGCACCGGCCACGGCAGCGCGGCGATCGCGACGCTGATCGCCGGACTCGACGACGCGACGCTGCGGGCGGCGATCCGCAATCTCGGCGGACACGACCTCGCCGCGCTGTCGGCGGCCTACCGCCGGATCGACGACTCCCGGCCGACGATCATCATCGCCTACACCATCAAGGGTTACGGGCTGCCGGTCGAGGGGCACCCGCAGAACCATTCGTCGCTGTTGAGCACGGCCGAATATGTCCAGCTGGCAAGCGATTTGGGGATGGATCCCGATCGGCCGTGGTCGCGATTCGACGACAGCACCGCGCCGGGCCGGATGTGTGCCGCCGTCGCGGCCCGCCTGCGGCGCGATCCTATTGTGCCGGTTGGTCTTCCGGCCATTCCCGCGGATTTCGGCAGGACGCCGAAGGGCACCGCGACCACCCAGTCCGCGCTCGGCCGCGTGCTGCTCGATCTCACCCGTGCCGCACCCGAGGCCGCGCGCAGGATCGTGACCGTGAGCCCGGATGTCAGTTCGACGACCAACCTGGCCGGGTGGGTGAACAAGGTCGGGGTGTGGTCGTCGGCCGAGCGGCACGACTGGTTCGCCGACGATGCCGAAACCATCTTGCACTGGCGGGAGAAGCCCACCGGTCAGCACATGGAGCTGGGCATCGCGGAAACCAACCTGGTCGGCCTCATCGGTGAGCTCGGCGCCACCTGGAGTCGTTGGGGGCAGCCGCTTTTCCCGATCGGCGTCGTCTACGACCCGTTCGTCGAGCGCGCGCTGGAGCCGTGGTCGTACGGCATCTACGCAGGCGGTCAATCCATCCTGGTCGGCACGCCCTCCGGGGTCACCTTGGCCGCCGAGGGCGGTGCCCATCAATCCATCAAGACGCCATCGATCGGACTCGAACAGCCGGGGTGCACCAGCTACGAGCTGGCCTTCTCCCTCGACGTGGAATGGGCGCTGCTTGCCTGCCTCAACCAGCTCGGCCGCCCCGGCGGCAGCTCGGCCTATCTGCGACTGTCGACTCGGCCCGTCGACCAGACGCTGGCCGCGGTGCCGTCCGACCCTGCCGCGCGGGAGCGCCGTCGTCGCCAGGTCGTCGCGGGTGGATATTCGCTGATCCGCCGCGACGATGCCCGCGTGACGATCGCCGCGATGGGTGCGATGATGACCGAAGCCCTCAGCGCCGCAACACGACTCGACCTCGCCGGGGTCGCGGCCGACGTCCTCTGCATCACCAGCCCGGATCTCCTGTTCCGTGCCATGCAAGCGCGCCAAGGCCGCGGCACCGGCGAAACCTGGATCCTCGATCAACTCTTCCCCGCCGATCGAGCAACCCCGCTGGTCACCGTCCTCGACGGCCACCCACACACCCTCACCTTCCTGGCAGGCATCAACCGAGTGCGCCACGCAGGACTCGGCGTCACCCAGTTCGGCCAGGTCGGCACCCTCGACGACGTCTACCGCCACCACGGCATCGACACCGACGCCATCGTCCGCGCCGCCCTCGACATCGCCTGAATCCGCTGGACCACCAGGCCCGCTCACGAAGGCTCGGTCTCGATGACCGGCCCTTCGGGCGGGTCGACTGGTCAGCGATGGCGGAGGACGGCGCGGCGTTGCAGGGTGGTGCGGATGGTTTCGTGGGTGACGCCGAGTCGGTTGGCGATGTGGGCGAGTGGGTGGCCGTTGCGGTAGAGGATGACCGCGTGGGCTAGTTCGACGTCGCTGAGTTGCCGCCGAGCGTCGGGTGCGCCGGCGCGGGCGCCGAGACGTAATGCGTTCACCTCGGCGCGCAGCGCGGTCAGTTCGCCGAGAATTGTGGCGTAGGAAGCGCTTTCGGCGCTGCTGTCCTGTCCTTTGGGTCCGTGATCGTCCGCTGCCCTGACGTCTTCGGCCGCGCTCACCATGACGGCGAGGAACAAATTGAGCACGACAAACGTGGAGACCAGGATGTAAACGAGGAAGAAGATCCACGCCAGCGGTTTCTCGGCCATCACCGTGCGCGCGATATCCGGCCACGCTTCGCCGGTCATGACTTGAAACAGTGTCCACATGGACGTGCCGAGACTGCCGAAGTACTCCGGGGTTACCGCACCGAACAACTTGGTCGCCATGACGGCCGCCACGTACAGGACCAGCGCGAGCAAGCCGAGGATGGATCCCATGCCCGGCATCGCGGCGAGCAGGTTGGCCACCACTCGTCGCATGCTCGGGCTGACCGAGACCAGCCGAAGCACCCTGAGGATGCGGAAGGCTCGCAGCACTGAAAGCCCTCCAGATGCGGGCACCAGCGCAACGCCGATCACCAGGAAATCGAAAAAATTCCACGGATCGCGAAAATAGCTGGGCCCGTAGGCATATAACTTGAGCAGCATCTCGAGGACGAATATGCCGAGCGCAACCGTGTCGACCAGATGGATCGACCTGCCTGCGATCGCCATCAGCCATTCGGACGTTTCCGCACCGAGCGCCGCCGCGTTCAGCAGAATCACCGCGACGACGAGCCGCTGGCATTGAGATGACTCGACAAAGCTTCGTGCACTTTCACGTGTCAACACCGACAGCCCTCCTGATTCGACATCATGCAAGTCGTCGTTACTGGCGTATCTGGCAGAGCGAACGGATCCGGGGGCAGTATCCTACGACGCCCGATCCCGCACGATCCGACCCCCACGCTCGTCGGAGTGTCGGAATTCCTTGGTGGAGAAGCACTTCAGAACGGTTAGGCAGAACTTAACGCTCCGGCGCTCGCCGGGTTGTTTCGATAATGTCGCTCGCGGTTTACGCAGCCGACCGGCTGTGGCGAGGAAGCGGGCGGCGAATGTCGCTCCACGGAAGGGGTATCCACTGATGAGGGCGCGGCGAATGCTAGCGGGAATAGTGTCGGCGGTGCTCGCTGCGCTGGTGTTCGGAGGGGTGGCGGCACCGGCGCAGGCGGATCCGCTGCCACAGTTGGCGACGATCGGCAGCACGCTCTACAGCTTCGGCGACGCGAGTCTGTGTGCGGGCGCGATCGACTTGGCGCTCGAGGCGGCTCCCCACCGCCCGGGGCACGTGCTTGCTCACGTGACACCACGCGGCTATCTCGGCGGCCCGTGCGGCAACCAGGTGAAGCTGGGCTGGGTCGGCTCTGCGGGTCTGCAGACCCGGGATGTCTACGTCTACGCCGATGCGGCGCCGGGCGAGACCAGCACCACGGACCTGTGGGTCGGCACGGGCCCGGCGAAGGTCATGGCCATCGCGTGGCCGATCCGGAGCACCTTCGCGGAGTGGTACCTGTTGGTGCCGTAGGGGCTGATTCACCGCGCAGGCCGCGCAGGACGGAAATGTCCTGCGCGGCCTGCGTTTTCCCGATGCCTATCCGGGGATGGTGACGCTCAGCGGAACGTTCACCCAGCTCGGCTGGCCGGGGTCGAGCCGAAGGTGCTGGGGCGCCAGTTGGCTGTCCACCAGGGCGAGCATCGGCGGCAGACCCTTGGGCAGGTTGCTGGCATAGATGTCGATGCGGAGCCGATGGCCAGGCTGCAGCACCGCATCGGTGGGATCGAGGGCGATGTCGAGGGTGAGGGGCTGTCCTGGCTCGACGGGCTCGCGCCGGTCCAGGTCCATGTAGTACTCGGGCCTGATGTAGTCACCGTTGGCCGCCCTGATGCTCTTGGCCTCATCGATCTGGCGGATCGACGCCAGTAGTTGCCCCGAGCTGATTTCACGGGAGCGGCCGTCGGGGAACACATCGTTGACGGTGACGACCCAGTACCCGTCCGGGTGGTCGAGCACGGTGTTGAGGTGCGCGTTGATCGGCCCGGAGAGCACTGTCGGCTCGGTCACCGGGCTGCTGGTGAAGGTGAGCCCGTTCTGCTCCCAGATTCGCGAATCCTGGTCGCACGCCATGATGATCGACGGAATCCCGGCCCAGATGCGGGACGTGTCTCGCGAGCACACGCTCAGCAGGCTGGGCGCCACGGTCAAGTCGTTGATCGTGCCTTGCACCGGGTCGGCCGAAAGCCCGCCGTCATAAAGCGAGTTCGCCGTGCCCGAGCGTCGATCGTTCAGGTACATCCGCTGATGCGTGCCTGGCGCCCGGGGGAACGACGGCGCCGAAGTCCATTCGCCACCTTGCTGTTTCAGCGTGAGCGGGCTGTATTTGTCGATGCCGTTGTCGATCCCCTTGAGCCACTTGTCGAACCAGGCCCGCTGCAACACATCCAGCCGCGGTGGCATCCCGGGATGGCCGAACCCGGCGAGCCCGGCCCCGGCGTGGAACCCTTCGCCGACGATCAGCTTCTTCTGTTCGGTCGGCAGCGCCAGATCGTTGTAGGTGTCGGTGGGCGTGCTGCCGAAGATGTCCCACCACGCGCTGGCCAGAAAGGTTGGTGCGGTGATCTTTTCGGTGTCGGCCTGCATGCCTTTGCGCAGATCGGAATCCGGGTCGATGAGCGCGCGGGTCTTGGGGGTGAGCTGTCCGGTGTTCATAGCGGTGAAGGCGTTCGCGACCACGTCCATGAAGGTGAGCGGATCGGCCAGCCGATCTTTGAACCATTGCAACTGCTGTGCCGGATCGAAGCGGCCCGCGATGATCGACTCGACATCGGGGGCGAACTTGGCCAGATTCACCGACATCGGCCAGAACGCCGCGAAGCCGAAACCCACTCCGCCGCCGGGGATCACGATGTCGTCGATCAGATCGGCGCTGGGGACGAATCCGAAGACCGCCTTGATCGCCGGGTTTCCCCGGTCGGCGGCGCGGAGGGCGGCGATCGCTGTCGCGGAGGTGCCCTTGACGGCCACCGAGCCGTTGCTCCACGGCTGCTGGGTGATCCAATCGATCACCTCGGCCGCGTCCTGGCGTTCCTTGTCGCCGAACAACTGCCACTGCCCCTGCGAGGTACCGGTGCCACGAATATCGACGTGCACCAGGTTGTAGCCGCCCTTGACCAGATCGAAGTTGTGCGCGGCCGCTTGCAGCAGCCCGGCATCGAGCTGCCTGGTCAGATCCGTCAGGCCCTCCAAACCGGATCCGGGCGGGGCGCCGATCGACGCCAACGCGGGCAAGAGGACCTCATCGATGCCGGGAATCTGGAGCATCGCGGAGGCCAGGTTGACGGCGATCTTGCTGTAGGTCTCGAATTCGACGATGGTTGGCAGCTTTTCATCGACCGGTCGGCCGCCGTTGCCCGGCCGCTCGACATCGAGCTTGATCACGGTGCCGTCGCTCATCGTCACGGGTATCGCCAGGTCGGGAAAGATCTGCGAGTACGGCTGGGGCCCGTCGACGGCCGCGGTCCACGATGCCGCGTAGGGGCCGCCGGTGATGTCGGTGAACCCTGCCGGCGGTTCGGCGGCCGCGAACGGCGACACCGTCGCCGCGCAGAAAAGTGTTGCGGCGAAAAGTAGTGCGGGTCGTGCGAATTGCTTCGTGCGGGCCCGTGCTTCCATCTCGATCCATTCTGTCCGATTGCGGTTGGCGGCTTTTCCGCGCGTATCGAGGTGGATACCGTCGGCCGCGAGGCCGGTGCGATCGGCACCGTCTCGGTCGAAAAGCGCCCGCGACGGCCGGTTGTCTGCGGCGCGGTCCGCCGGCAGCTGCGACCGGCCGCGCCACAGTGCTTGCTCATTGCTGCCTGAGTATGGCGGTGCGCCGCACGTTCCTGATTGCTCCAGGACGACAAGTTTTTGTCCCGGTGCACTAGTGCGGAGGGCAGTCCGCACTGCCAAGTTTTGCCATTTGGTAGCCGAAGACCCTGCAATTTGTGATACTCACTGTCTCGGAAAGATCAATCGTGCACGAACGACCGGTCTGGCCTGCGGATCAGTGGCTGGCGAGCAACCGGTCCGGCTGCGACGACGCAGCCGACGAGTCCGGCCGAAGGTTGGTGATCCAGCGGTGGTGATCATGGCGCGCGCGGCAAGTCTGCGCGGTTACCCGGCGCTCGTCGCCGAACTCGGCGGTGACGGTGAGCGGCTGCTCGAACGCTTCGGCATCACCCCGGCCGCGGTGAACGACGACGATGCCGTCGTTCCCGGCGAGGCGATCGGCTGGGCATTGCAGGCCGCGGCGGCCGAACTCGACTGTCCTGATTTCGGGCTGCGGCTGTCCAGCCGTCAGGACGACAGCGTGCTCGGCGCGTTGTCGGTTGCTATTTCCAATGCCGCGACCCTCGGCGATGCGATCTCCTGCGCGTCCAAGTACCTGTTCGTGCACCACGCCGGGATTTCGCTCGCCCTGGTGCCGGACCCGGAGAACCAGCCGGGCGTGGTGGCGATCAACCTTCGTGATCCAGGGGAGGCGAACGGATTCGCCCAGGGCATCGATCTGTCGGCGGGCAGCATCCACCACCGATTGCGTCGCGCGGTCGGCGACTACGGCTTGCGGAGCATTCATCTGCCGCACCCGCCCCTCGCACCCGCCGCCCGCTACGCCGAATTCTTCGGTGCCGAGGTGCGATTCGAGGCGAGCACCACGCTGTTGCGCATTCCGGCCGACATACTGAACCGGCCGATACCGTGCAGCGACCAGGTGCTGCGCACGATATCGATGGACTACCTGGCCAGGAACTATTCGGAGTTCGGCAAGAGCATGACGGCGCGCGTCCGAATCACCATCGACCACAACTTCACCGGCACGAAGCCCGACATCGACGATGTCGCCAAGCGGCTGTCCATGCACGGCCGATCGCTACAGCGCGCGCTCGCGGACGAGGGCACGACCTTCAGCGAGGTGCTCGACGGCGCCCGCCGCGACGTCACCTACCGGCTGCTCCGCGAAACCGACATGCCGATGACCGAGATCACCGCGTTGATCGGACTGCGCGAGCAATCCACCCTGACCAGAGTGGTCCGCCGCTGGTTCGGCGCGACCCCACAACAAGTGCGAAACTCCGCACGCTCCGAGCGCGGCGGCGCTACCCGAATCCAGGTGGCGCACAAGGGAAACACGTTGCTGTTCGAGCACCGATCGCTCGAAGCGGAGAAGCGAAGCGGGTGATGGGAACAGCCACTCCCGCTGGGCATCCGGCCATGCACACGTTCGTCGCACAGCACACCGAGACCGCGTTGCAGGTGATGACCTCCCGCGACGGTGTCATCCAGCGGCGGTTCGTTGCCACCATCGCGCAGCTCATCCGCGAGGACATCGGCGAATTCGACGATATTGCCGCGCGCACCCTGGCCTATGCCATCGTCCGGATCGGCGAATCCTTCTATTTCCGTGAACTGATCACCGGCGAGCCCGACGACATCGATGCCGCGGCCACCGTCATCCGCCGATTACTCAAATAGGACGCGAGTTGTCCTCGCCCGCATCGCATTCGATCAATGACCTCGGCTCGCCGATGTGTCGGCTCGGGTGGCGAAGGCGGCGCGGTACTCCTTGGGGGTTACGCCGACGATCCGGCGGAAGTGGTGGCGCAGTAGTGGTCCGGTGCCCATGCCGGTGGCGCGGGCGATCTGCTCGACATCCAAGGTGGTGTCCTCGAGCAGATGTTGGGCGCGGCGGATGCGTTGCAGGGTGAGCCAGCGGTGTGGGGTCGTGCCGGTTTCAGCGGTGAACCGGCGCAGCAGGGTGCGGGTGGACACGCTGGCGCGGCGGGCGAGCTCGGCGACGGTGTGTTCGACGGTGAGGTCGGTGAGGATCTCGTCGAGGACTGGTTGCAGGCTCGCGTCGGCGCTCGCAGGCACGGGGCGGTCGACGAACTGCCGTTGTCCGCCCTGCCGGTGCGGTGCGATGACCATCCGTCGGGCGATCAGATTCGCTGCGGCGGAACCAATTTCACGTCGGACCAGATGCAGGCAGGCGTCGATGCCCGCCGCGGTGCCCGCGCTGGTCACGATCGATCCGTCGTCGACGAACAGCACGTCAGGATCGATGTCGGCACGGGGGAAGCGTTGCTGGAAATCCTCGACGTAACGCCAATGGGTGGTGCAGCGCCGTCCATCCAGCAAACCAGCGGCGCCGAGGAGATACGCGCCGCTGCACACCGAAAGAAACATCGCGCCACGGTCGTGCGCGGCGCGCAGCGTGTCGAGGACGACCGGTGCGTACTCGCCGCGGACCGTCGCGGCGGGCACCACCACGAGATCCGCGTCGGCCAGACCTGCCAACCCCACCGCGGGAACGAGCGCGAAACCCTGTGCGCAGGGCAGCGGCTCGCCGGGGCGTTCCCCGCATACCCGGAAGTCGAAGGACGGCCCACCCTCCGCGGTGCGGTCGACGCCGAAGACCTCGCAGACAACGCCGAGTTCGAACGGCATGAAGTCCTCGACGACAATCGCGGCGACCGTGTGCAGCATGGTTTTACGCTAATCGGTGCAGGTCGGGCCGGGTTTTCGCCACGCGGTGCTAGGGCGTGTCGATGATGGTGGCATCCCGGTGATACAGCTTTGCCACGATCGTCCACTCGCCGTCGACCAAGAGCAGGTTCAGGAAGTCGACCATGACGTTGTCGTTGAGCCGTAGTCGCACCTTGGCCATCGCCATCTCCGGCGACAACATATCGATCCAGAGCACCGCGTCGTAGCGGGGCGCGTTGTTCTGCAGCGGTGACCGCCGCCCCAGCATGAGCTCGCGGTACTCCTCGCGCGAACGCACCACAACCTCACCGTCCTGGGCGGAGTACAGCACTGCCGCAGGATGGAACACCCGATCGAACAGGCTCATATTCTGGGTGTAGAGCAGCTCGAAGTAGTCCAGGAGCATTTCTTCGATCCCGGCCGTGCTGAGCTTTTCATCGGTCCTGGTCATGCCTGATCTCCTCGCTGATTGCCGATCACATCCGCAGCGATTCTTCAGCAATCGCAAGGACCGGCACCAGCAGCGAAAACGCCGTTCGCCGACAAGAAACCGACGGTGGATCGCTAGGCGAGTCCGTGGCGGCGGGCGTAGTCGATGGCGGCGGTGCGGTCGCGCGAGGCCGTTTTGGCGAAGATCCGGTTGATATGGGTCTTGACGGTGTTCGCACTGAGGAAGAGTGCTTCGCAGATTTCGGTGTTCGTCATGCCGCGGGCGACGAGCGAGAGGATTTCGCCTTCGCGGCGGGTCAGCCCGTCGGGTAGTTGCTGGGCAGGCTCGGGCAGGCCGCGGGCGGCGGCGAGCAGGGTGTCCTGCACGCGCGCGTCGAGCACGGCCATGCCGCCGACCGCAGAGTGCAGCGCCCGGACGATGCCAGCGCGATCGGCGTCCTTGGTCAGGAAGCTGCGGGCGCCGGCGCGCAGGGCCGACAGCACCGAGGCGTCGTCGGCGTAGGTCGAGAGAATGACGACGGCGACGTCCGGGTGGTCGGCGGCCAATCGGGTCGAGGTCTCGATACCGTCGAGCACCGGCATCCGCAGATCCAGCAGCACGGCATCCGGGTTGTGCTCGGCAACCCGGTCGAGGGCTTGCTGTCCGTCGGCGGCGGTGGCAACCACGTCGATGTCGGGTAGCACGTTGAGCATGAGGGCTAAGCCCTCTCGAACGCTGGCCTGGTCGTCGACAACGATGATCCGCAACGGCCTTTCGGCATCCATCGCCGCGTTCACGCTCCACCCCTTAGTGTCGGACATGTCGTGCACGTCTCGGTCGCCGGTGAGCAGGTTCAGCGAAGTCGACAGTGCCTGATCGGTGATCTGGACCGGTGCGGGCGAAACCTCCAGGGACAGATTCACCTCATCATCCTTTATAACCGGCGGGACTGGCGTGACTGGCGGCAACCGAACTCTCCTGGCCTATCGGATAGCGGGCTCGGTAGCGTAGTCGGTCAGTTTGGCCGTTTCGTTACCGTGCGTTTCGTCACCGCACGGGGGGTGACTGTCGTCGTGCCGGGTCGTGCGCTGCTTCGCGGGTCCGGCGCTCGACGTCAGTTCGGTACTCGCGCGGTGACCACCCACCGTCCCTGGCGGGCTCCCGCGATGACGGTGCCGCCGAGCGGTAAGAGCCGCTCCCGCATGCCGAGCAGCCCGTAGCCGCCGTCGACTGTCCGGTACCGCTGATCGGAAACGTTGTCGTTCAACGGATTCTCGACGGTGAGCACGACGTCGCCCGACTCGTAGCGCAGCACAACGGTGATCGGTTGGTGCGGCGCGTGTTTGGCGGCGTTCACCAGCGCTTCGCCGGTCACCCGCACCAGCGCGAGCGCGGTCTCCGGTGTAGGCCACTGCGGCGCGTCCGCGACGGTCAGCGTCACCTCGGTGTGCTGGACTTCGCGGTGCCGGTCCACCAGCGCGGCGAGTTCCTGATCGAGCGGGCGGAGCTCGGATCGCAGCCCGTGCACGGCGCGGTGCGTCTCCTTGAGTCCTTCGCGTGCCGTCTGCTGCAGTTCGACCAGCAACTTCAGCGCGCTGTCCACGTCGCCGAGGTCGGCGAGCACGGTGTGCAGCACCTCGAGCTGGATGCCGAGCAGACCGAGCGAGCCGGCCAGCACATCGTGGATCTCCCTGGCCATCCTGGCCCGTTCGGCCAAGACGGCATCCTGCTGGTCTTGCCGTATTAGGCTGGTATCCGGCTGTTGTGCGGCTGTCGTGGTGTCGAAAGTGTGCGGTGCATCACGTCGGTCGCCGAGCTGGATGGTCTGGAAATCCCGGTTACCGCATTGGTCCGGAGGGTAGCCCGACCATGACGAAGCTGAGGGCTCGACTGCGTGCATGGTTCCACCACACCTCAGCCGAGTCGGTTTTGTCAACGTGGGGTCGGCTCGTTGCCCGCAAGCCGACTCCGTCCCTGTTTATGGGGTTCTGCGCTGTATGCTGGGTCAGTCCTCGGGCGTCGTCGATGGGCTCGGGTGGTGCACGGTGATCATCATCGCCCGCAATCGGTGTGACGTCGTCACCCCTGCGGGGTGATTTGCCCGCCGCGGCCGAGCCGCGCTCGGCTGCGCTTGCCTCGTCAGGTCCGCAGCAGCGCCGCTGACCATTGCCTTCGGCTCTGCCCGATGCAGACCGTGAACTCGTCCTGAAAAGTTCACCCTCTGCGGCGACGCAATCACCCTGGTTCCTGGGACATCCTGCTAGATGTAGCTGGAGTCTGTGATCGAAAGGGGGCCCGTGTCCGCTGGCGCGACGCAGACGACGGTCCTCGGCGCGGGGTCCCGGTGATCGACGTGTTGATCATGGGGGCCAGTTGGGCCTCGACGCCACATCCGGTGACCAATACTTTTGCGGCTGCGCTGGATCCGGCCCGGTTCCGGCCACGCCTGGTCTCAACCTCCGAGACCGGAGCGAGCGGCAAGACCGAACTCATCGGTGAAGTCCTACGCTGTCGCGAGCCGGTCGTGCTCGCCGGCTATGCGCAGGGCGCTGCCATCGCCGGT
Organism: Nocardia sp. NPDC049149; assembly: GCF_043197455.1. Taxonomy (NCBI): domain Bacteria; kingdom Bacillati; phylum Actinomycetota; class Actinomycetes; order Mycobacteriales; family Nocardiaceae; genus Nocardia; species Nocardia sp. NPDC049149. Next base: position 4,420 of record NZ_JBICTD010000015.1, on the reverse strand, counting down.
GATGTCGCCGCGCAGGTGTGCCGGGGCGGGTTCGCCGGAGTCGAGATCGCCGGATGTGCTCTCATCTCGGACCCGTATCGCCCGGCAGGCATGTCCATCGGGACCGATCCCGGCGGCTGCGGCATGCTCGGCCAGCGCACGATCGACACGGTGCCCGCGTACTGGGCGGCTGCTCGCGGCGACCTGACCACCGCACTTCCGGTCGGCAGCGCACTGCGCATCACCGCCGAGGCATTCGAATACCCCGACCTTTCGACCGAGGAAGAAATGGTCGGGTGGGGCAGAAGGCTCGTGGACGCGGATATTCGAGAACAACTCCGCGAGTTCCCGTTCGGCCTGCGCATGTGGGATTCCAGGAGCGCCGAACTCAGCGAATTGAGCGCATTTTTGTTCACCAAGCCCTACGTCGACGAGTACCTCGGCGAGGGTGGCGCCGCCGCGCTGGCGCACGTGCTCAACCGCGAGCTGAACGTATGTTGACGTGTACCGCACGCCCCAACATCGACAACAACCATCGATCGATTCGGTCGAAATTTCGTAGCGAAGTCGCGCTGCACAGCGCACCAGGATTGAGAGTCGGGTGGATCGGGTGAATTTCGACGGTAACGGCGAGATGGAGAACGTGGTCGTGCCCGCACCGGCGCGGGAGGACCTGTTCCCGCTGTCGCCGGCACAGCTGGGTATCTGGTACGCCCAGGCGCTGGATCCGCAGGTGCCGATCACCATCGCCCAGTACGTCGACCTGACCGGCGACCTCGACCGAGAGTTGTTGCGTCGGGTCGCCATCGAGGCGTCGAACGAGATCGGGTCCGGCCTGATCTGCCTCACCGAGGTCGACGGCGAGCCGATGCAGTACATCGACCCCACCATCCCGGACCGCGACAGCATCTACTACATCGACCTGCGCGGGGCGGCCGACCCGGCGGCGCGCGCACACGAGTGGATGCGCGCCGAATACAGCCGTCCCATCGATCCGTTCCAGGATCGCCTGATCCGGCTGGCCACCCTGCAGTTGGACGAGCAGCACTGGTTCTTCTATCTGCGCGCGCATCACATTATCCTCGATGGCTTCTCGGCCATGACCTATCTGAACCGCGCCGCCGAGCTGTACACCGCTTACGCCACCGGCACTGAGCCGTCGCAGCCGAAGGCCACGGACCTGCGGGATCTGGTCGACACCGAATTCGCCTACCGCGAAAGCACCCGGTTCGAATCCGACAAGGCCTACTGGGCCGAGCGGGTGGCGGGCTTGGAGGAGGGCACCAGCCTGGCGGGCCGGTCCGCGCCCCCGGCGCCGCTGAACTTCGTTGCGGGCGCGGCATTGTCGCGCGGCAGGCGTCAGTTGCTGGATGCCGCGGTGCAGCGGCACAATTCGTCACCCTCGGCGCTGTTGCTCGCGGGCTTCGCGGCGTACCTGGCGCAGTGGACCGGCAGCGAGGACGTCATTCTCAGCCTGCCGGTGACCGCGCGGACCACCGCGGTGATGCGCCGCGCCGCCGGTTTCGCCTCCAATATCGTGCCGCTGCGGCTGCGCATCGGGTACGACATGGATGTCGCCGCATTGCTGCAGGCGGTGACGGTCGAGGTGTCCGGCGCGCTGCGGCATCAGCGCTACCGGCACGAGGACATCCGGCGCGACAGCGCGAATCAGGGCGCGGTCACCAAGGAGTTCTTCGGACCCTGGGTGAACATCATGCTGTTCAACAACCAGATCGCGTTGGGCGAGACGACCGGGCACATGCACGTGTTGTCCACCGGCTCGATCGAGGATCTGAGCGTCAACTTCTATCAGTCGATGGGCGGGGACAGCTTCCACATCGACTTCGAGACGAACCCGAATCTGTACACCGCGGCCGAGGCGCGCAGGCACAGCGAGCGATTTCTGGAGTTCTTCGATCGGTTGCTGGCCGCAGGCGCGGATGAGCCGGTCTGGGAGCTGCCGATCACGACCGAAGCGGAGTTCTCCCGCACGCTGTCGGTGTGGGGCACGTCGGGTCATCGGGTGCGCGACACCACGCTGCCCGCGTTGCTCGATACGCAGATCCCGCTGACGCCGGAGAACATCGCGCTCGATTTCGAGGGTGCGGAGCTCACGTATGTGGAGTTCGGTGCGCGGGTGAACCAGCTGGCGAGGTTCCTGATCGCTGATGGTGTGGGTCCGGAATCTCTTGTGGCGCTGGGTATGCGGCGGTCGCTGGATTTGGTGATCGGTATGCATGCGGTGCTGAAGGCCGGTGGTGCGTATGTGCCGGTGGATCCGGATCATCCGGCTGAGCGCACGGCTTACATTCTCGAGTCCGCGAGCCCGGTCTGCGTGCTGACCACCTCCGGTGACGAGCTGGAGCTGCCGGAGACGGTGCGCCGGGTGGAGATCGACACCCTGGATGTGTCGGCGTTCTCTGATGCTCCAGTGACGGATGCGGATCGTTCGGCCTTGCTGCGCCCGGACAACACGGCGTACGTCATCTACACCTCCGGTTCGACGGGTCGGCCCAAGGGCGTCGCGGTCAGTCATCGCGCGATCGTGAATCAGCAGTTGTGGATGCTCGACGAATATCGACTGACCGCAGCCGATGTGTATCTGCAGAAGACTGCGACGACGTTCGACGTGTCGTTGTGGGGTTATTTCCTGCCATTGATGGTCGGCGCGAAGCTGGTCATCGCCGCGCCGGACGGACATCGGGATCCGCTGTACGTCGCGGACACGATCGCGCGGCACGGCGTCACGGTGACCGACTTCGTGCCGTCGATGCTGACCGTGTTCGCCGCACACGCGACCAAGGACCAATGTGCCTCGTTGCGTGCGGTATTCGTGATCGGTGAGGCGTTGCCGCCGGAGACCGCCGCGGCATTCCGGGCGATCAGCTCCGCGGGTCTGCACAACCTGTACGGCCCGACCGAGGCCGCGGTCTCGGTGTCCTATTGGAAGGTGACCGCCGCCGACACGGTGACGGTGCCGATCGGCGTGCCGGAGTGGAACGTCGAAATGTACGTGCTGGATTCGCGGCTGCGGCCTGCCGCGATCGGCGCGGCGGGTGAATTGTTCCTGGCTGGAAGGCAATTGGCGCGCGGGTACCGTGGTCGGCCGGATCTGACGGCCGATCGGTTTGTCGCCAATCCGTTCGGCGCCGACGGCGAGCGGATGTACCGCACCGGAGACCTGGTGCGCTGGAACGCGGCCGGTTCGCTGGAGTACATCGGCCGCACCGACTTCCAGGTGAAGTTCCGCGGCCAGCGCATCGAGCTCGGCGAGATCGAGACGGTGCTGCTCGCGCATCCTGCGGTGTCGCAAGCCGTTGTGCTGGTGATGGATACCGCGACCGGTCAGCAGCTGGTGGCGTATGTGGTTCCCGCGCCCGGCTTGTCGATCGATGCGGTGGAGCTGACCAAGTTCGGTGGCGAGCGGTTGCCGTCGTACATGGTCCCTGCCGCCGTCATGACGTTGGCGTCGTTCCCGCTCAACACCTCGGGCAAGCTGGATCGAAAAGCGTTGCCGGAGCCGGTGTTCGCCGTCGGCGCGGCAGGCTACCGGGCCCCGCGCACGCAGGCCGAGCAGGTCGTCGCCGCGGTCTTCGCCGATGTGCTGAGCTTGCCCGCGGTCGGCGTCGACGACGACTTCTTCGATCTGGGTGGCAACTCGCTGGTCGCCACGCAGGTGGTCGCGCGGGTGTCGGCAGCGTTCGGTGTCCGGTTGGGGGTGCGGGCGCTGTTCGAGACCCCGACCGTGGCCGGGATCGCGGCGCGGGCGGAGGCCGCCGGTGGCGCCGACGTCACGCCGCGGCCGCCACTGGTGGCCCAGCAGTTGCCGGATCGGGTTCCGTTGTCGCTGGCCCAGCAGCGGATGTGGTTCATCAACCAATTCGATCCCACCGCACCGATTTACAACCTGCCGTTCGTGATGCGGTTGCGCGGTGACATCGACATCGACGCGTGCGCCGCGGCGTTGTCGGATGTGATCGAGCGCCAGCAGTCGCTGCGCACGATCTTCCCCGCCTCCGGTGGCGGCGGCTACCAGCAGGTGCTGCCGATGGACCAGGTGAACCTCGATATCGACGTGCACAGCGTCGACGAGGCAGACCTGCGCGCACACCTGCTCGAGTTCGCGCAGGTCGGGTTCGACGTTTCCCGCGAACTGCCGATCCGGGTCCGGGTTTTCGCCATCACGGGCGTCCGGGAGTACGTGGTCGCTGTCGTCACGCACCACATCGCCGTCGACGGTTTCTCGTTCGGGCCGCTCGCGCAGGACATGGCGCAGGCCTACCTCTCCAGGGCCGTCGGCGAGGCGCCGAACTGGTCGCCGCTCGCGGTGCAGTACCGGGATTTCACGGTGTGGCAGCGTGCGGTGCTTGGTGGTGAGGATGATGCGGAGTCGTTGATTTCGCAGCAGATTGGTTATTGGTCTGCGCAGTTGGTGGATTTG
>NZ_JBICTD010000014.1:0-220656 GCF_043197455.1 Nocardia sp. NPDC049149 | reverse complement strand
CGTTGAACGCCTTCGACATCACCTTCGACGGTCGACTCACCGCCGGACGGAGATAACCCAACCAACCCGAGCTACACCGTTAACTGGACAGACCCGCCTCGCGCGCGCGGCCTCGGGCGGGCGCGGTTTTGGGGGTTGGTGTGGGTTTCCTAGGGCGTGTTGCGTTTGGGGTGGTGGTTTATCCGCGGGTTGACGGTTTCCTGGCGAGCGGGACAGTCTCGGGGTTTGCACTGGATAGCGTGGTGGCGTCGTGTGCCGTACCCGGCTGACCTCCGCTGTCAGGTGCGTGTTCTCTCGCCCCAGGGCGGGTTGCTTGGCTGTGGTCCGGTCCAAAGATCTTTCAGAAGTGATCTCGAGGGAGGTTGACGGGAGTCATATGGTGGCCGTTTTCAGGCGCACGGCAACCATAGGACTCCCGCCAACGACGGTCGGCAACCATTTCACTCCCGTCAACGGGTCAACAACCACTTCACTCCCGTCGATGGAGCTCGGCAACCACTTCTCTCACGCCGATGAAGCCCAGCAACCACTTCTCTCACGCCGATGAAGCCCAGCAACCGCTTCTCTCACGCCGATGGGCTCGGCAACCGCTTCTCTCACGCCGATGAGACTCGGCGACCATTCGACTATCGCCCGATGGGCTCAGCAACCATTTGACTACCGTCGATGGTGCCCGGGTTGAGTGTTGGTGCAGCCATGTCCCGTTCGCGTGGGTGGGGGTTCACGAGTGGTACATGGTGGAGGGGTTTGCGGCGTGTCGCCTCAACCATGTGCCACTCGTGAGAGTCCCTTCTTATCGAACGGGACGGGAGTGTTCGGGTACGACCCCTCGTATGCGGCCCGAACGTGGGATGTGTCCGTTACGGCATTAGCGTTCCGCGTTCGGGGCTTAGCGACCACCCCTGGTTTCGGGGGTTCACGGGGGTGGGGTGGGGACGATACTGGGGGGATGTCGTCGAAGTCGCTGGATGTGCTGACTGCCGGGGTTGAGCGGGCCTGCCGGACCAGTTCGGGAGCGGTGACGTTGCAGCGGGCTGTTGCGGCGACGCTGCGGGAGGCAGTGCCGTTCGATGCGTGGTGTGTGTTGACGGTCGACCCGGCTTCGATGCTGCCGACGGGCGGGTTTCATCGCGAGGGATTGCCGCTCGAGTACATGAATCAGTTCGTCGAGATCGAGGCGAGGGGTGAGGATGCGCTCGCGTTGCCCACGCTCGCGCGCGGCCAGGAGCGGGCGATGAGCTTGAGTGCGGCAACGGGTGGGCGGCCGGAAACCAGTCCGCGGTATCAGGAGATTCTGGTGCCGACGGGCATGCCGCACGAGATGCGGTTGTTGTTCAGCACGAACGCGAAGGTGTGGGGCGCGCTGGTGATGTTCCGCAGTGCGGATGCGGCCGACTTCTCAGCTGCCGAAGCCGAATTGGCCAGCGCCGCGACCGGAATGGTTGCGGAGGCGATCCGGCGGGAAATGGTGCTCACCGAGGTGGCGGCGGCCGAGGATATCGAGGGGCCGGGGCTGCTGTTGCTCGATCCCGACCTCTGCCGGATCAGCGCGACCGCGGCGGCCGCGCATTGGCTGCACCAGGTGGACGACGACATCGATCGGCGTCGCGAATTGCCTTACTGTGTACTGAATCTGGCGCGGCAGGCCTGGTCACGCCCTGGCGCTGCCCGCAGTCGAATCCGCACCAGGGCCGGCCGCTGGCTCACCCTGCATGCCGAACGGTTGACCAGCGCCGACGAGCAACTCTCGATCATCATCGAGGCCACCCGCCCGGTCGAGATCGCCGCGCTGATCGCCGACAGCTACCGGTTGACCGCCCGCGAACGCGAGGTCGTCGGCCTGCTCGCGCGCGGCTACTCGCGCACCGAAATCGCCAGAGTCCTCACGGTTTCCGCGCACACGGTCGACGACCACATCAAACGTCTCTTCGGCAAACTCGATGTCCGCAGCCGTGCCGAACTCACCGCGAAACTCTTCTTCGACCAGCATGTGCCGCGCATCGAGAACGAGATCCCAGTGGGCGGCACCGGCTGGTTTCTTCGCTGATTCAGCGCGACGACACCTAGCTGTGTTCCGGCGGAATGTTCTGGTTCAGGTGAAAGACGTTGTCCGGATCGAATTGTCGCTTCAGCGCCGTCAGCCGCCGCCACGCGGGTTCACCGTAGGCCGCACGCACGCGAGACGGCCCCTCGTCGAAGAGATGATTGACGTAACCGCCACCGGCCGACCACGGCCGCAACGACTCCCATGTCGCCCGCGTCCACTCCCGGTGCGCGGCACCGGGATCGGTCCGATCGGGCCACATCGCGGCCACGGTGAGGATCGCGCCCGCGGCACGGAACCCGAAGGCCGTGTCCTGCGCCGGAACCCGCGCGATCGCACCGCCCGCGATCCGCACCAGTATCTGCGACATCGGCGATGTCATCTGCTCGGCTGCGGAGACCAGTTGCCCGATGGCCGTATCATCCAGCTGCCCAAGCCATTCCGATCGTGCGTAGACCGAGACCCCGGCCGGCGCCGAGTCGTCGACCATCGATTGGAGCGCGGTGTAGGGCATCGGGCCGAACCCGTCCACCAGGGGCGTGCCCGCCGTGCGCAGCGGTCGTAGCGCCGCCTCCCCCGCGGCGAGGTCGCCGGTGTAGCAGCCAGACAACGCGACGATCGGCTTGCCGTGTAACTCCGGCGACAGGAAGGGTGCAGGTGGTGCGCTGATCAGCGCGGCGTTGAGCCCGAGATCGTCGTCGGCGTCGCGAGCCACGTCCAAGAACACCGACAGCGCACCCGCGGCCTCCGCCAGCGGGTACAGCACCGCCCCGGCATACATCGGCACCGGAATCGGATTGAGCCGCAACGTGAACCGGGTGACCACCCCGAAGTTCCCACCGCCACCGCGCAACCCCCACAGCAGCTCGGGGTGCGCGTCTTCGCTGACCTGCATGATCTCACCATCGGCGGTGACCAGCTCGGCCGCAACGAGGTTGTCGCAGGTCAGGCCGTACCGCCGGGACAACCAGCCGATGCCCCCGCCCAGCGTCAATCCCGCGACACCGGTGCTGGAGATCTCGCCGCCTGGCACCGCGAACCCATGGGCTTGGGTCGCCGCGTCGAGTTCACACCACAGCACTCCCGGCCCCACATGCACGAGCCGCTGTTCAGGGTCGATCTCGATCGATTTCATCAGGCTCGCGTCGATCACCAACCCGCCTTCGCACACCGACAGTCCAGGCATGCTGTGCCCACCGCCGCGCACCGCGATGGCGAGATCGTGGCGGACACCGAAAAGCACTGCCAGCGAGACATCTTCGGCCGTAGCGCAGCGCGCGATGAAGGCGGGAAAGCGATCGATACCGCCGTTCCACACCTGTCGCGCCGAGTGATAGTCCGGATCGCCCGGCTGAATGAGCGTGCCGTGAAAGCCGGCCAGGCCGACAGTATGTTTCGTCATGGCACACAGCGTCGCGAATTCGGCAGACCCCAACCATCCCCGATTCCGGGGGATTCACCATTCGCGGCGATAGCTACCTAATCAGCACTGGTGCTTGCAGAGCGTCGATACCCGCGGCACCACCGGCGCCACGGGTATCGACGTCCGACGTGCGGCAAGCTGCTGCTGTACGTCCTGGAGCCGGTCGATGTAGGGCTGCCAGCCGAATCCCGACTTGGCGTAGTGGCCGGTAACCCGGCCGACCAGCACCGCGGCGGCTTCGGCGTCGCCGGTGGCGACGGCGAGCGCCGCGGAGACGGGCCGCGCGGCCAGCCAGTGCAGGCTACCGGGAGCCACCTGCGTGTACACCGAATCGAGCACCGATTTCGCCGCGGTCAGCTCACCCCGGTGAATCAGCACGTCGGCCAAATCTATGTCGGCCATGCTGATTTCGTGCGCGAGATAGGACTGGGCTGTGCGGCAATGTTTTTCCGCGAGTTCGAGCCTGCCTGCGGCCACCTCGGCTGCGGCACGCACTAATTCGTTGCGTGCCAAGACTTTGCGCTCGTCCAACTGCTTGGCGTATGTGTCGGATTCGTCCGCTGCCACCAACGCTTCCGAGTATCGCGCCAATGCGACAAGTGCTCTGGCTCGATTACTGAGTCCGCAGGCGAGGCCGTGCTCGTCACCGCGTTCCCGATCGAGCTGGACCGCTCGATGGAAGCTCTCCAGCCCGTACTCGGCCAGTCCCGCGAACAGTTGCGCGGTGCCGCTCGCCTCCGCGAACGACGCCATTCTGACGACGTCGGCGGTGCGGCGCGCCTGCGTTTCACCGGCTTCCAGGGTGGCGACGGCGGCCCCGAGCTGTCCGCGGGCGATGTCGACTTTCCCACGGCGGTAACGGATGTCGAGGGCGAGCGCGGCGTCGCTGATGCCGTCGGCGAGTTCAGCGGCCGCGGCGAGTGCACGGGCCGATTCGTCGTATCGGCCGAGCATCGAGAGGTGCAAAGCGTAGCTGTACCACGTGTGCGCCCGTTCCGCGACGGTGGCGCCTGCCGCGTCGATCAGCGCCTCGAAGTGCCGGACCGCCTCTTGGTGCCACGCCCTGGCCGCCCACGGTTTGTGCATGGCCGTGGCCAGTTGCAATCCGCGCCGCGCCCACGGCGCGCCGACCGCATGCTCGAGCGCCTCCAAGACATTGGGCCATTCGGCGAACACCGCGGCGATCGACTCGGCGGTCTCGAAGCCGTCGCTCTCCCCCGCGGCACGCACCAGGTCCAGGCACCATGCGACGTGCCGTTGCCGGGCAGGCGCACCCTCGCCGGTCACCGCGAGCATGCTCAGCGCGTAGTCACGCACCGTCTCCAGCAGCGCGAAGCGGCGCTGGCCTGCGCTGAACAGCACGGTGGCCAGCCCTCGGTCCACCAGACCGGCCAATGCCGTTGCGACATCGGTCTTTTCGAGGCGACCGGACGGCACCACCCATTCCGCGGCCTCCAGCACGAACCCGCCCGCGAAGACCGAGATCCGGCGCAGCACCGCCTGTTCCACCGGATCGAGGAGCTCATAGCTCCAGTCCAACGCCGCGCGCAGGCTCGAATGCCGGTCGCTGCCTCCGGTGCGGCGGCCACCCATGAGCAGCCGGATGCGTCCGTCGATCCGTTGGGCGAGTTGGGCAATGGTGAAGGTCTTGGTCAGTCCGGCGGCGAGTTCGATGCCGAGCGGGAGCCAGTCGACCGCCGCGCACACCGCGGCGACGTCGGACTCTTCGGCGGTGATCACCGGGCAGATCGCCCGCTCGCCGAACAACGTGAGCCCGGCGGCGTGGTCGAGCGGGCCGATCCGGATCACCACCTCGCCCGGCAGGCCGAGCACGCGCTGTGACGTCACCAGCACGGTCAGGCCGGGCACCCGCAGCGTCTCGATGATCGAGATGACCTCGCCGAGCACGTGTTCGGCGTTGTCGAGCACCAGCAACGCGCCGGTCAGCGCCGCGTTGACCGCGTCGGGACACCCTTCCGGTGTCGCGTCGACCGCGACGGCGATCGCCTGGTTGATGGTGTCGCTGCGATGCAGGGACGCCAGCTCGACGAACACCACGGACCGTCCGGCCTCGGCCACCCCGCGCGCCGCCTCCAGCGCAAGCCGGGTCTTCCCGCTTCCCGGCCCGCCGACCAGCGTCACCACCGCACGCTGCGACAGGCTGCCGACCACCGCCGCCAGCTCGCGTTCCCTGCCGACGAACCCATCGGCTGCCACCGAACGCACTGTGTCGCTTGCTGTTCGGACCACGTCGGGTAGTCCGCTCGGTGTGCCGAAGACATCACTCTGCACCGATCGCGGCGGCTGCAACGCGGGATCGTGCCGCAGGATCCGCAACTCCAGCTCGGCCGTCTCCGGTGTCGGGTCGACGCCGAGCTCCTCCGCCAGCGCCTTGCGCAGCCGGTGCAGCCGGTCGAGGGCATCGGCCTGGCTCCCGGTGCGGTACAACGTGAGCGCGGACAACCGGGCAAGGGGTTCGTGCAACGGATGCTCGCGCACCAATGTGGTGAGCTCCGTGGATATTTCGGCGCCGGAACCGAGGTACAGCGTCGCGTCCAGCTTGGCGACGAGCAACCCGAGCCGCCACTCGTCGAGCCTGGCCGATTCCACGTGGGCGAATGGCGCGGACATCAGGTCGACCAGCGTCGGTCCACGCCACCAGCCCAGCGCCTCCTCGGCGGCCGACCGGACCGCGGCATACTGTCCGGCACGCTGCGCGGCGTGCACGCGTTCCGCAGCCGCCTCGGCGGCAAGCAGATCCGCGATGGTCGCGGTGGTCCGATATCCCGCAGGTGATCGGGTCACCGCATCGCCGTGCGCGCCGAGCGCCGCCCGTAGTCGCGAAATCAGCACGCGCAGCCGCTGAATCGGCCGGTGCAGGTCGGCGTCACCCCAAAGGTCTTCTGCCAGCCGCTGATCCGGGACCGGAACGCCGCGCGCCAGCGCCAGCCTGACCAGTGCCGCGCGCTCGAGCGGCCGGTCGACGCCCATGTCGCGGTTGCCGTCGCGCACCAGCACCGGGCCGAGGATGTGCACGTCCACTCGATCGTGCCCGAGGCCGCGCTCCGACCGCAGATCCAGGTCGCTTGCCACCTTATGGATCACCATGTCATCCCCCTCGGCGAACAAGCGAGTCGCAGGTTCGAGTTTCGCGTCGGCGTCGGCCGCGCAGCTCGGTGTTCGTTGAACAAACTGTCCCACAACAACTTCAACGATCGCGCCCGTCGTCGTATGTCATTGCGAACTCCTCAGTCGTTTCGTTCCCCCAACCCGCTTTGCAAGACATTGTTACTGTAATGGGAGACACGTCCCATAACAAGAGGAGCGCCCTATGGCAGAGCGTGAGAAGCAGAAGCTGCGCACGCGGCGTGCACTGCTCGAAGCCGCGCGCGAGATCGTCCAGGCGGGCCGCCCGCTGACGATCGCCGAGGTCGCGGACCGGGCGGAGGTCGGCACCTCGACCGTGTACCGGTATTTCTCCACGCCGCAGCAGCTCATCGCCGAGATGCCGCTGCCGCTCGCGGACGATTTCCTGGCCGATCTGCCCGAGGATCCCGCCGGACGGCTGCAGACCATCATCGACCGCGTGTGCGACATGCAGTTCGGGGACCAGACCGTGTGGCGCACGGCGATGATGATGAGCCAGCAGCGATGGCTGGAAAATTTCGACCGCGCCGAGGAGGCCGTCCCGCTCCGGCCCCGCGCCCGAGTCGAGATGACGCGCACCGCCCTCGAGCCGCTGTCGGACGTGCTGCCGCCCGCCGCGCTGCACCGGCTGACCATGGCGATTCTGGTCGTGTACGGCACCGAGGCGATGATCTCCGCATTCGATGTCGGCACACTCAGTCCCGCCGAGGCCCGCGATGTCATGCAGTGGTCCGCGCGGGCGCTGCTGGACGCCGCGCTGGCCGAGCATGCCGCGATGAGCCGCTGACACCGCTCGTCGCCATTCGCCATAGCTTTCAGCATCGCGGGCTGGCGGGAAATCGCCTACCCCCGATTTCAGGGGGTTGCCGCCGAGAATCGCCCTTTGTCGTGCGCATTCGACGCGCAGAACTGGCGCTATACCGACACCTGTGAGACATTTGACGCACTTGCGTCTCACGTCCTGTGGTGGACAGCCACTGAGAAAGCCGGGGCTGGTGAGGCACGAGCGAACTACCGGGTCGCGCAACGTTCCGCTACGCCAAGGAGTTTCGCCGATGAATCTGCTCGAGATTTCCCGCACCGGAGCGGTGCTCACCGCCGCATTGAACAATCCCCCGTTCAACTTCCTCACCAGCGCACTGCTGGACGAACTCCACGAACTACTCGATGAGGCAGACAAGAGTCCGCAGGTCAGAGCCATTGTGCTGACCAGCGCGGTGCCGGAGGCGTTCGTCAGCCACTACGACATCACCGAAATCCTGGAGGGTACGAGCCGGGTCGGACTTGCCGTCGGCCCTCGACTGACCGGCATCGGACTGCGGTTCGTCCACGCGCTCAATCGCGGTACAGCGATGCGCAGGCTACTCGGCCGAACCCCGGCGGCCGGGATTCTCGCGCTGCTCCGCTATCACGACCTGGTCGCCCGGATGCGCCGGTCGGACAAGGTATTCGTCGCCGCGATCGACGGCATGGCGCTCGGCGGCGGCTGCGAACTCGCCCTGTCGTGCGACATCAGGTTGATGGCCGACGGGCCCTACACGATCGGCCAGCCCGAAATCCTGCTCGACCTCATGCCCGGCGGCGGCGGCACGCAAATCCTCACGCGCACAATCGGAGCCGGGCGGACACTCGAGCTCGCACTGGAGGGACGGCCACTGACGCCGACGGAAGCCGCGGAGATCGGGCTGATCCATCGTGTCGTGCCGCCGGAAGCGCTTGCCGCAGAAGCGGCTCTCACCGCCGCGCGACTGTCGACCAGGTCGCCGCGGTCGGTCAAAGCGATCAAAGACGCCGTATATCGTTACGGCACTGGGCCACTCGAGCGCGGGCTGGCATTCGAGCGAGCACAATTCCTTGCGATGGCCAGCCAACCCGGTACCAAAGCCGCACTCGGCGAATACGCTCGGCTGGTTCAGCTGCACGAACAGGACGGCGGCAGCGTCGCCGAGTTCTCGGAACGGTACCTGCCCTCCCTGGTGGCGGGAGAGATACTGCACGCCGCCGCCCAGGCTGTACACACGCGAGGCAGCCAGCGCGCCAACAGCATTCAGTCACCGCGCCGGTTGGACAAGCCAGTCACGGACCCAGGACCTGGCGAGGCGGCGTGATCGTGCCGGGGTCATCCTGGTCGGTTCGGTAAGGACGGCGACCGAGAGTCCGTCCAGCAGAGCGAGGAGTTCGCCTGCGGCATCGCGAGATTCATTGGCGCGGTCCGGATTCGCCGAGGTGAGCGCCGCGGCGAGAATGTCTTCGGTTTCCTGCCACTGCCCGCGGTGGAGCGCGGCGATGCGCGGATCGTGCGCCGCCCTGGCGACCAGCGCCAGCCACATCCGCGCCAGCCTGTCGTCCGCACTCGGCGTGAGCAGCAGCTCGGTGAGGCCGAGGAGCCGCTCCTCGGGGCCGAGCGCGGTGACGCCGGATTCGTGGAAGCGCCTGCCCGCCTGCTCGGCCACGTGATGCCAGGCGGCGATCAGCAGATCCGTTTTGGTGGAGAAGTGATACTGCACGGTGCCGATCGCCACTCCGGCCCGGCCGGCGAGATCGCGAATGCTGACACCCTCGATGCCGCCCTCGGCGATCGCGTCCGCGAGCCGCTCCAGCAATTGGCCACGCCGGTCGGCGACGGCGGAACTCTCGACCATCTGCACTCCTCCGCACGGTTGACGGGCCACGGCTTGCCGCCGTCATCGTCTCATACTTTCGTATGAAGTCTGGTTCTCAGCCCATGTCAAGCCATTATACGACTGTATGGTCGAGGCGTTGCACTGAGCTGCGAGCCGAATGGACACCTCATGCGAACCGACCTGAAAACCCACCCCGCCGCCGACGGATTCCGGATGCCCGCCGAGTGGGACCCGCACGCAGGCTGCTTCCTGGCCTGGCCGGAGAACACCTACTTCTGGCGGCAAGGCGCGAAGCCTGCCCAGGATGTCGTCGCCACGATCGCCGACGCCATCGCCACGACCGGCGAGCAGGTGACGGTCACCGTGTCGGCCCGCCAATACCTGCACGCCCGCCTGCGATTGACCGCCGCGGTCCGGGTGGTCGAGGTGTCGACGGCGAACGCATGGGCGCGCGATGTCGCACCGTCGTTCGTCGTGGACGACACCGGTGGGCTGCGCGGCGTGGACTGGCGATTCAACGGCTACGGCAACCGCTCGCCGTACTGGCACGCCGACGACGCCTACGCCGCGAAACTGCTGGATCTCGAACGCGTCGAACGCTATTCGGGACCGGTGGTGTTCGAGGGCGGCATGCTCGATGTCGACGGGCTCGGCACCGGGCTGGTAGCCGAGGAGTGCCTGCTCGACCCCGCGCGGTACCGAAACCCGGACCGCGACACCATCAATGCCGCCATGCGCGACTTCCTCGGCGTCGACAAGCTCATCTGGCTGCCCTTCGGCTTGGTCGACGACGGCACGGCCGGGCACATGGACAACATGGCGCGCTTCGTCGCGCCCGGCCAGGTGCTGCTCGCGTGGACCGACGACGAAAACGATCCACAGTTCGAACGCAGCGCCGCGGCGTTGGCGCGCCTGACCGGCGCGACCGATGCGACGGGAAATCCGTTGACCGTGCACAAGATTCCCATTCCAGGACCGCTGCACATGACCGAGGAGGAAAGCGCGGGCACCGACATCGGAGCCGCGGTGAACCGGACCGGCGAACGACTTGCCGGGTCCTACGTCAACTTCTACCTCGCCAACGGCGCCGTGCTTGTGCCGCAACTGGATCCGGCGACCGACGCCGAGGCCGTCGCTGTGCTCGGCGCACTGTTTCCGTCGCGCGCGGTGGTGCCGCTGCAGACCAGGGATCTCCTGCTCGGCGGCGGCAATATCCATTGCGCGACAAGGCAGATCCCCGAGCCCGGCGGTGCCCGATGAGACGGGATTACGCCAAAATCGCCTGGCTGGTCTGCGATATCGGGCTGTCGCCCGCCGCGTACTACCTCACCAGGGCACTGGGTTTCGAGATCGTCGCGTCGCTGGTGACGGCGACGGCGGTCGCCGCGCTCTGGCTCGTCGCCGGCATGATCAGGACCCGCAAAGCCGATGGGGTCGCCTTCGTCATGATGGCCACCTACGCGCTGATGCTCGCGATGGCGGCGGCGACCGAGGACGCGCGCCTGATCCTGGTGCGCGATCCGCTGATCAGCATCGCCATCGGCGCGCTCTTCCTGGTCAGTTGCCGCACCTCGCGTCCGGCCACCGCCTACCTCGCTCAACGCTTGCACCAGGAAGAACCGCACGCCGAGCAGGATCCGCGATATCTGCACGGGCATCGGGTGCAGACCGTGGTGTGGGGCGTCACGCTCGTCACCGAATCAGCGGTCCGCATCGGCCTGATCTTCGCCCTCCCCGTCTCGGTGGCGGCGGGCCTGTCACCGGCGGTGGAACTGGGACTGACCGCGTTGCTGATCGGCTGGACCATCTGGTACCGCATCCGCCAGAGTCGCAGGCCCACAACACCTGGCGCACACGACGATTCCTTGACAGCCGCCGCCGAAATCCTGGTCGAGGACGACTCCTACCGGCGCAGTCCGCACGTCGAGGCCTCGTGAAATTCGGTCAGATGGCAGAAGTGCCACGGCGGCCGAACCGCGAGAACGACCAAGGCTGGCCCGTCGACGATTCGGTACCGTGGGTGCCGTGCGGCCGTCACCGGTCGCACGGGTGGGTGCGATCGATCGGGATCGCAATAAGCAAGGGAGGGAATCATGGTCGACACGGAGGCCGAGAGCCGCATCGAACAGGCCGATAAGAACTTCTTCGACGACCCGCACGAGTACTACCGTCGCTGGCGCGAACACGGTCCGGTGCTGAGGGTCCAGTTTCCCGTCGGCGAGCCGGTGTGGGTGGTCATCGGCTACGCCGAAGGGCGCGCGGCACTCGCGCACGCGCGGCTGCGCAAGAGCATGGCGGGCGTCGCCGAGCTGATGCACCGGAAAAACCCTGACGCGCAGCTGGATTCGCAGGCCATAGCGCTGTCGTCGCACATGCTCAACACCGATCCGCCCGAGCACACGCGGCTGCGCAAGATGATCAACAAGGCGTTCACCACGCGCCGGGTTGCGGTGCTGCGACCCAGGATCGAGCAGATCACCGCCGAATTGCTCGACGCGATGGCCGAACACGACGAGGTCGACCTGATCGAGGCGTTCGCGACGCCGCTGCCGGTCACGGTGATCTGCGAGCTGCTGGGTGTGCCTTTCACGGACCGCACGGAGTTCCAGTATTGGACCAAGGTGATCGTCGGGTCGTCCGGCGAGGTGGAAGAACGCAACCGCTGTTACGCCGAAATGGCGAGTTATCTGACAGATCTGGTGCAGGCCAAGCGAACCGACCCCGGCGACGACATCCTCTCCGGCCTGACGCAGACCCGCGAAGACGACGACCAGCTCACCGACCAGGAGCTGGTGGCGATGGCGTTCTTGCTGCTGATCGCCGGGCACGAGACGACGGTGAACCTCATCGCCAACGGCACCTACGCGTTGCTGCGCAACGAATCTCAGTTCGAGGCGCTGCGCAAGGATCCGTCCGCGGTGCCCGCCGCGGTGGAGGAGTTTCTCCGCTTCGAAGGCCCGGTCGACTGGGCGACGGTGCGCTACACCGAGGAACCGGTGACGATCGGCGACACCGAGATTCCCGCAGGGGAATTCATCTACGTCGCCCTGTCCGCCGCCAACCGCGATCCTGCGCGCTACCACGACCCCGACGAACTCGACACCACCGGTGACACTTCCGGCCACCTGGCCTTCGGCCACGGCATCCACTTCTGCGTCGGGGCGCCGCTGGCCCGCGTCGAAGCCGAGATCGCCTTCTCCGCACTGCTGCAACGGTTCCCGGATCTCACGCTTGCGACGTCGTCGGAGGAGCTGACCTGGCAACCGAGCCTGCTCATCCGCGGTCTCGCCGCGCTGCCGGTCAGCCTGCGCTAGGAGACGCGGGGGTCAGCAGGACGAGCGGAATCTCTCGCGTCGTCCTCTCCTGGTACCCGCCGTAGGTCTTGTACGACGCGACCACGCGCGGCCACAGCTTCGCTCGCTCTTCCGGCGTGGCAGGCCTGGCCTTCATCGGCCGGCGTGGTCCGTTGCGCACCGACACCAAGACGTCGGGGTTGTCGCGGAGGTTGTGGTACCACGCCGGGTGGACCGGGTCGCCGCCCCTGGAGGCGACGACGACATAGGTGTCGCCGTCGACAAGCGGGGCGGTCAGCATCACCGCGTGCGGGCGGCCCGATTTGCGTCCGGTCGTGACCAGTTCGATCGACGGCATGCCGCCGAACTCGCTGCCCAACTTTCCACAGCTGACCGCAAGCAAGAGCCGGTGTCCCGTGTTCATGGCTTTCAACGCAATGTTCGGAGGCATGACGTCCTTTCGGTTACCGCTAAAGTATCCGATACCCGCGGTACCAGTCCATCCTCCGTCAGTCGGAGAGCCCGCGCCGGATCAGCAGCGGCTCGATCTCGGGCGCGCGTCCCCGGACCGACTCGAACGCCGCCATCGGGTCCACTGAACCGCCCTTAGCCAGCAGCTCGCGCCGGAACACCTCGCCCTTCTCCCTGATCGACGCGGCGCCGTCGCCGAACCACTCGACCGTGTCGGCGTCGAGCACCTCGCTCCAGATGTAGGAGTAATAGCCCGCCGCGTAGCCGCTGGCGAAGATGTGGGCGAAGTACCCCGTGCGATACCGGGGCGGGATCGTTGCCATCGCGACGCCCGCTTTGCGCAGCGCCTCGTCCTCGAAGGTTTCGGCATCCGTCCCCGCCAAGGCTTCGCCGCCGGAGACCCGATGCCAAGCCCAATCCAGCAGTGCCGCACCGAGATACTCGACGGTCCGGAAGCCCTCACCGAACCGCCTGGCCGCCGCCATCCGTTCGACGAGCTCGGCGGGCATCGGCTCGCCGGTCTCGTAATGCTTGGCATAGTTCGCCAGCACCTCGGGCCGGTCCATCCACATCTCGTTCACCTGCGACGGGAATTCGACGAAGTCCCTCGGCACCTCGGTCCCAGAGAACGAGGGGTACTGGACATCCGAGAACAGCCCGTGCAGTGCGTGGCCGAACTCGTGGAACAGCGTCCGGACGTTGTCCCAGGTGAGCAGAGCAGGCTCGTCGGCAGGGGGTTTCACGATGTTCAGGTTGTTGACGACCACCGGACGCGTCCCCAAAAGACCGGACTGGCTGACCAATTCGTTCATCCACGCGCCACCGCGCTTCGACGGGCGGGTGAAGAAATCACCGAGGAACAACCCCAGCGCGCTGCCGTCGGCGTCGAACACCTCGAAAACTCGCACCTCCGGGTGATAGCCGAGCAGATCATCCCGCTCCAGCACGGTGATCCCGTACACCTGCTCGGCGGCGAAGAAGACCCCGTCACGCAGCACCCGATCGAGCTCGAGATAGGGCCGCAAAGCGTCGACATCCACCGAGAACCGTTCGGCCCGAACCTTTTCCGACCAGAACTGCCAATCCCACGAGCGGAGGTCGGCGTCCTTGCCCTCGGATGCCCGCATCGCCGCCGACAATTCCGCGGCCTCCCGCTCGGCGTTCCCGACCGCAGGCTGGACCAGCCTGCCGAGCATTTCGTCAACCGCCTCAACAGTTTTCGCCGTCTGGTCGGCGACCGAGTACGCCGCATAATCCGGATAGCCGAGCAAGGCGGCCTGCTCTGCGCGCAGCGCGGCGATCCGGACGGCGAGGTCGTTGTTGCCGCTCGCGCCGCGCCCCAGTGACGCCGTCATCACCCGCTGCCGCACGTCCCGATCCGCAAGTTCGGCGAGGACAGGCTGATTGGAGACGTTCTGCAAACTCACCACCCATGCGCCGGCGTGCCCCAGTGCGCCTGCGTTCTCCGCCGCAGCGGCCACCGCCGCGGGCGCAAGCCCGACCAGATCCTCCGCCTTGTCGACGACAAGCGCGGCCGCCTTGGTATCGGTCATGATGTTCTGCCGGAATTCCGTTGCTGCCGTGGCGAGTTCGGCGTTGAGCTCGCGCAACCGCTGCTGCCCTTCGGCATCGAGCCTGGCCCCGGCCCGAACAAACCTGCGGTAGTACTCCTCAACCAGCCGTACCCCCTCCGCATCCAACCCCAGCTCGTCCCGCCGCCGGTACAACGCCTCCACCCGCGCGAACAGGCCCGCGTCCAGATAGATCGCATCCCGATGCGCCGCGAGCCGCGGTGACATCTCCGCGTCGATCGCATCCGTCCCCGCACTGGCATCGGACCCAGAAATATTGAAGAACACGTTCGCGACCCTGGTCAGCAGCTCCCCTGACTGCTCCAGCGCCACAACAGTATTCGCAAACGTAGGCGCCTCCCCATTCCCGACAATCCCCGCAACCTCACCCAACTGCTCCGCCATCCCCCGCTCGAACGCGGGCACATAATGCTCCTCGCGAATCTCCGCAAACGGCGGCAGCTGATACGGCAGCGCACTGCGCTCAAACAACGGATTGCTCATCCCTGCACCCTATGCCGATCCACCGACCCCCAGCCCGGCACGCCCACCCACTCACCGCCGAAATTCGCCACAATCGCCAGGTCAATCGCACATACAGCGCAGGGCTTCTACGCCGCCAGATTCCGTCTAGGCGTTTGACTTGATAGCGTCTAGTGAGTAGACATATGCTGGTGATCAGCCAACAGCCCATCCGGGCAATCGTCAAGGAACTGATCGACGCTGGATGGACGATGAAGCCGAGGCAAAGGTAGCCACAACCTCTGGCAGTGCGGGGCGGGGAAGCACACCGTCACGGTGCCAACTGGCCACGGCTCGATCAGCCCGGGCGTAGTCCGCGCGATTCGCAAGCGAGTTGCGAGCTGTACGTGCTGAAAGGAGCGAAGGCGCAATGAAGTACACAGCTCATGTCACGGGCCGCGATGGGCGTTGGTGGGCGGTATGGATTCCCGCTCTCGGTGAGGATGCTCGAACACAGGCTCGGCGCCTCACTGAGGTCGAGGGTGAGGCGCGCGATTACATCGCAGTGACACTCGACGTCGTGCCGTCGACGGTGGACGTCGAGGTGGTGGTCGACGACTTCGGTGGTGCGCACGATGTTCAGGAGCGCTCGGCGTGGATTCTCGACGTGCGACGGCAGATCGAATTGCTCGAGACCGAGGTCCAGGAGGCTACGAAAGTACTCGCGTTGGAGCTGTCCAACGATGGGGTTCCCATGCGCGACATCGCGACACTGGTTGGCACGACGTTCCAGCGTGTTGGGCAGCTCGTCGCCGAGCACGATTCCAAGGACCTGGACACGATTCGTCAGGACGCTATCCGCCAGATCCAAAGGACCATCGCCGATTTGCACGATCGCGGCAAGAGTGCGCCCCTGTGGGACTTGGCGTTTCCCGCGCCCATCGCTGTTGCGCTACCAAAACGTGCGACTACGGATGAGATGCTCAACCGGGTAGCGGACTCCATGATTCTCGCCTACGGCAGCGGGAAGTCTCGCACGATGGTGCATCAGCTGGCCGCCAGATTGATGAACGCCGACGCTGCGGATCGAGGAGAAGCGGTCGACAGTGTCGATGCTGCGGTACGTCGCGACAAACCGCAGGAATGAACGGTGCGTCTGAAGAGCCCGGATTCGTCGGGTCGAGCCCGGATGGGCTTGCTGAGGGTGTCATTGGGATAGGGACGCAGAGCCGCTCTGGAGGGTTGGTGTCTGTGATCGGGTAGGGCACAGACCGTGCGGGGCCGTGCGGTGGAGGGCGGCGGCGGTGTGGACGAGGGCGGCGGCGGTGTGGACGAGAGCGGCGACTTCCGGGGAGTGGGTGGTTGGGGGCCACGCGATCACTGTGGTGACGTCGGGTGCGTCGATGACGGGGACGGCGATGTGTTCGGGCCACTGCCAGGCGCGGCTGGAGGCGGGGATGACGAGCAGGGTTTTGCCGAGGGCGACTAGCTGGGCGATCTGGGACTGGGTGCGCACCTTCGGTCCGCGGCCGGCCGGGAAGGATCCGTCGAGTCTCGGCCATCGGGCGATCGGCAGGTCCGGCACGTCGGCGACATCCGCCAGCGTGAGCTGTTCGCGTAATGCGAGGGGATGCGTCGCGGGCAGGATCGCGACTTGGCTTTCGACACAGAGGTTTTCGGTGTCGAACCCGGCGAGGTCGTCGTACGGGCGGTGCATGATCGCGACGTCGGCGCGGCCGTCGCGAAGCAATCGTGCCTGCTCGCCGACCTCGCACAGGATGACCTCGATCGGCGCCGCGCCGAGCTCGCTCCTCGGCGCGGCGAGCAGCCGTCGCAACAGTTCGTGGGATGCGCCTGCCTTCGTCGCGAGGACCAACGACCGCTTCGGATTTCCGGCACGTCGCGTCCGGCGCGCTGCGGCCGCGACCGCGTCGAGGGCCGCCCCGGCCTCCCGCAGGAGCACCGCGCCCGCTGCGGTGAGCGCCACCCCGCGACGGTCCCGGTCGAGGAGTTGGACATCGAGCCGCCGCTCCACCTGCCGGATCGCACGGGAGAGCGCAGGCTGGGCGATCCCGAGCCGAACGGCGGCCCGGCCGAAATGCAATTCCTCGGCGACCGCGACGAAGTACCTGAGTTCGCGAGTCTCGAGATCGTCCACGCCGAGCAGCCTACTGACTCGTGATGCCCGGCGATTATCACAGGCAGCTGAAACGGTATTGGACGACGCGTGCGCGCTCGCCGAGCATAGGTCGAGTGAATGACACGAAGATCGCGCTGGTCACCGGCGCGAACAAGGGAATCGGCTTCGCCATCGCGCAGGGGCTCGGGGCGCTCGGCTGCACAGTGGCGGTGGGGGCTCGCGACGAGGTCAGGCGCGAGCAGGCGGTCGAGCGGCTGCGTGCCGCGGGCGTCGACGCGTTCGGGGTTGCCCTCGACGTCACCTCCGATGACAGCGTCGCCGCTGCGGCGGCGACCCTCGAACAGACCGCGGGACGGCTCGATGTGCTCGTCAACAACGCGGGCATCGCAGGCCCGATCGACGGCGGCACACAGGATCCGACCACCCTCGACCTCGATGTTGTCCGGACTGTCCTCGACACCAACGTGTTCGGGGTCGTTCGGGTGACGAACGCGATGCTGCCGCTGCTCACCCGCGCACGCTCGCCGCGCATCGTCAACATGTCGAGCACCATGGGCTCGCTGACACTGCAGCCCGGGCCGGTCCTTGCCGCGTACGCACCGTCGAAGTCGCTGCTCAACAGCGTCACAGCGCAGTACGCCCGCCGCCTCGCGGACACGAACGTCATCGTGAACGCCGCCTGCCCCGGCTTTGTGGCGACCGACTTCACCGGCTTCAACGCACCGCGGACGCCCGAGCAAGGTGCCGCCATCGCAATCCGGCTCGCCACCCTCCCGGACGACGGACCGCGCGGCGGATTCTTCGACGACGCGGGTGTCATCCCCTGGTAAGCCGGGCGAACTCAGCGCTGGACGGGGCGCTTTCGGGAGCCGAGGTGGCGCCGGGAGCGGGCTCGGGCGAGTGCGCCGTCCCAGAGCAGGCGCGGAATGGCGATGCCCTCGCGGAGGACGGTGCGCGGTTCGGCGACGAGGAGGTCGGCGGTTTCGCGGGCGACTACCGCGGCGGCCTTGCGGCGGACCGAGGCGGAGGCCTTGGACATGTGGCCGCTGTCGAAGGGAGGTTGCGGGTCGTATTCGATGAGAAGTTGGATGGCTTCGGCGGTTTCGCGGTTGGCGATCTGCGCGGTCAGCCAGAGGCCGAGGTCGATGCCTGCGGAAACGCCTGCGGCGGTGACGATTTTGCCTTCGCGGACGATGCGGTCGTCGGGGCGTGGGGTCACGCCCAAGGCCGAAAGCGCAGGCAGACCCGCCCAGTGCGAGGTGGCGGACTTGCCCGCCAGCAGACCTGCTCGGGCGAGGATGACCGAACCGGTGCAGACCGACGTGGTCCAGAGGGTGGTCTTGTGGACGCGGCGTAGCCAGTCGGCCAGACCCGCGTCTTCCGCGGCCGTCGCGGTGGCGGGTCCGGAGCCACCGATGAGAACGATGTCAGGAGACGGGGTTTCCTCGAACGAGTGGGTGGCGGCGAGGAGCAGGACGCCGCTGTCGGTGGTGATCGGGCCTGGTTCGTTCCAGACGAACCGGATGTGCACGCCGGGGACCAAGCGGAGGACCTCGTAGGGTCCGATCACATCGAGCGCGGTCATGCCCGGATAGAGAACGATGGCGATCTGCATTGCACCCTCCCGTAGATATGTACGGGACAGTACTACGCGGACCTCTCAGTGTGGAGAGCTACTTTTGTACTCCGACCCAGCGCAACCGATTCGGCGCCCGACTCTCGCTGCAGGTCGGGCGCCGAATCGAATTCACTACCCGACCGCGGCGAACCCGACGCGCAGATCGGCGAGGATGTCGTCGATCCCCTCGATGCCGACCGCGAGCCGGACCAGACCAGGGGTGACGCCGGAGGCAAGCTGCTCCTCCGGGGTCAGCTGAGAGTGCGTGGTCGAGGCCGGATGAATCACCAGCGACCGCACGTCACCGATGTTGGCGACATGACTGTGCAACCGCAGCGCCTCGACGAACCGCTTGCCCGCGTCCACGCCCCCGGCGAGTTCGAAGCCGACCACCGCGCCGGTCCCCTTGGGCGCCAACGTCTGTCCACGCTCGTACCACGGCGAGGACGGCAGCCCCGCGTAGGACACCGACGTGACTTCCGGCCGGTCCCTGAGGAATTCGGCGACCTGCTGCGCATTCGCCACATGCCGTTCGACCCGCAGGCTCAGCGTCTCCAGACCCTGGCTGATCAGGAACGCGTTGAACGGCGACACCGCGGCGCCGAGATCGCGCAGCAACTGCACCCTGGCCTTCAACGCATACGCGGGCGCGCCCAGGTCGGCGTACACCACACCGTGGTAGCTCGGATCCGGCTCGACGAAGCCGGGGAATCGCGGCGCGTCCCCGGCCCGAACGGTCCAGTCGAAGGTGCCGCCGTCGACGATGACACCCGCGATGGCCGCACCGTGTCCGCCGAGGTACTTCGTCGCGGAGTGCACGACGATATCGGCGCCATGGGCCAGCGGCTGAATCAAATACGGTGTGGCGACGGTGTTGTCGACGATGAGCGGAATACCGGCGGCGTGCCCGACCTCCGCGATCCCGGCGATGTCGAAGATGTGGTTCTGCGGGTTGGAGATCGTCTCGCCGTAGAACGCCTTGGTGTTCGGCCGGATCGCGGACTGCCACTGCGCCAGGTCATCCGGATCGTCGACGAACGACACCTCGATACCGAGCCGCGGCAAGGTGTAGTGGAAGAGGTTGTAGGTGCCGCCGTAAAGCCGTGGGCTGGAGACGATGTGGTCACCCGCGCTGGCGAGGTTGAGAATCGCGAGGGTCTCGGCCGCCTGCCCGGACGCGAGCAGCAGCGCGGCGACGCCGCCCTCCAGTGCGGCGATGCGCTGCTCGACCGCGTCCTGGGTCGGGTTCATGATGCGGGTGTAGATGTTGCCCGGCTCGGCCAGGCCGAAAAGCTTTGCCGCGTGGTCGGTGTCGCGGAAGGTGTAGGAGGTGGTCTGGTAGATCGGCAGGGCACGCGCGCTGGTCGTCCCGTCGGGCACCTGGCCTACATGGATCTGCTTGGTCTCGAAGCTCCAGTCGGCGGACGGGTCCTGCGACACAGCGGGTTCGGTCATCTCTGCTCCTGGTTGTCCAAAGGTGATGGTACGCGGCTCAATACGTGATCAGCGTGGTATCGACCGGAGTGCTGCCGGTGGTGAGATCCAGCACCGGGCAATGTGCGTCGACCGCTTGGCGCAATTCGTCGTAGCGTTGCGGCGTCTCCGGGCCGCCGATGCGGACCGTCACCCGCACGGCCTGAAATCCGGGCCGGACGGAGTCGTCGAGACCGAAGAATCCTCGGACATCCAGATCACCCTCGGCATGTACTTCGAGCTCGTCGACGGTGATGCCGAGGCGCTGGGCCCAGAACCGGTAGGTGACCACGTGACACGAGATCAAGGCCGCCAGGTAGACCTCGACCGGGTTGGCCGCGGTGTCCGTGCCGCCGAGGGTCGCAGGCTCGTCCACGCGAATCGTGTGGGTGCGGGTGTTGATCGCGCTGCCCACAGTGCCTTCGGGGGTTCCGGTGGCGTGGAAAACCACCAGCGCGTTCGCAGGGTCGGCCGCGACCGCCCGCGCGGTGGCGTCGCCGATGTCGTTGAGCGGGGTGCTCAGGTCAGTGGTCACGGCAGTGACGCTAGGAACAACAATGCCGGTTGACGATGGTTTCATTCGGACTGAGCCCAAGGGTGGACCTCACCGATGGCAGACTCGTCCTTCATGACGGGTGGGCCGGAAGTGGTGGCGATACGGGCGGGGGCAGGCGTTGCGAAGCCGATCGGTAGTTGGGTGTTGCGCAAGATTCGGCCGGATGTCTCGCGGGCCGCGCTGATCACGCACGCCGACAACCTCGCAGATGCGGTGCTGCGCAGGGAGACGATCCTGCGCGATCAGTTGCGTGTCGGTCCCGATCGGGTGCTGGATCTCGAGTTCCATTCCTCGACAAGCACTGTGCTCGCCCCGGCTGGAGAGGTCGGGAAGCTGTCGGAACTCGGCGCATACTTCCGGAAGACCGCAGCACAGCGGCTGATCGTGCTCGGCAAGCCCGGCGCGGGTAAGACGGTGACGGCGATCCACCTGCTGCTCGATCAGCTCGCCGATCGCACCACCCTTGTCGATGCCGTGCGTGCCGACACACCGGTCGCGGTCCGCGTGAATGCGGCCGGATGGGATGGCAGTCAACGGTTTTCGCGGTGGTTGGCGAACCAGTTGACCATTCATTACGGGGTGCACGGCAGGGTCGCGCAGGCGCTGGTCGATACCGGCCGGATCCTTCCGATCCTCGATGGGCTCGACGAAATGGATCCACCCGACGACACTGCGCCGCGAGCCGCCACCACGCTGGACCGACTCAACGAAGTGCCGTGGCGAAATCGGCCTGTCGTTGTCATGTGCCGCAGTGCAGTTTTCGCTGCGGTCCGAGAGGCTCGCGGCGACAACGGATTACACGGTGCCGTCAGCATTACCCTGCAGCCGCTCACCGCGACCGACATCTACTGCTACCTCGAGGACTACTTCCACCAACTCGGGATCCCCAGGGAGCAGTGGGCTTCGGTCACCGACCACCTGGCTGAGGCGCCGAACGGCCCCCTCGCCGAGGCGTTGCGCAGCCCGTGGCTGCTCGGGCTGGCGGCCGACGCATTACAGCGCGGCACCAAGAACCCACCCGCGGGGATCATGTCGGTCGACCAGCCCGACGAGATCCGCAATGTGCTCCTGGACTCCATGGTTCCGGCGGCGCTGGCGGGGACCGAGCACACCGGCCAGGTCGGCACTTACACCGAGACCGAAGTGCGCATCTGGCTCGGCAACCTTGCGGACCACCTCTACCAAGAGCGCGGCAGCGGGCGCGACGGGGCCGATATAGCGCTCGATCAGATCTGGCAGCTCGCTGGAAAATGGCGTGTTGCCAGTGCCCATATCACCCTCGCCGCGCTGACCTTCGGTCTCGCGGCCGGGCTGGTGACCACATTTCTCCCCAAGATCGAGCCGAAGGTCGTTTTCCTTTTGGCGGCCTCGATGGTGGGGTTGATCGCGAGCCTGTACGCCAGTGAATCGGCCGATGGCATCGTCCCGGGTTTCGGTCTCCGGTCCGAACGGCTCGCCTGGCGCGTCACCGGCCATTCCCGGTGGCGCCGAGGAATGCGCAGCGGACTGACCATCGCACTGTTGCTGACGATCGTCATTGGTGTTGTCCCGGTGTGTAGCTGGTTGCTCGGCACCATGTCGGCGGCGTCAGCCGCAGGCGGGCTGCTGGCATTGTTCGGGTACGCGTCGCAATTCGCCCTGGCTACCGGCCTGGTGGTCGGCTTGAGCACCAGCACCAGCGAACGCCTCGCGCTCGGACAAGACGAGCGGCGGCTCGTTCGGGACGGTTTCGTCTTCGCACTGACCGCGGGGTTGATCTTCGTGGTCGTCCTCGGACTCGGCGGAGTGGTCATCGACGTGCTGACGGCCGGGGATTCAGGCTATTTCCATGGAGCACCGGGCGACGGGATGATCGGAGGACTAGTAGCGGGGTGCTTCATACTGTGGCTCTTCGGGCTCGCCGCGCAACGATATCTGGTGGCGTCCTTGATATTTCGCTGGACCGGAACCTTCCCGGCGCGGCCGGCGGTCTTCCTCGACTGGGCTCGCAACACCGGGTTGTTGCGCGTCACTGGTGTCGCCTATCAGTTCCGCCACGACATGCTCCAGCAGCGGCTGGCGTAACCCGCACATCGAGTCCTCGATCGTCGTAAGGTCCCCCCATGAGATCGCGTTGGGCTCTTGCTGCTGTTGCCTCCCTGTTCGCCGGGCTCGTTGCCGCCGCTCCGGTGCAGGCGGCACCGAATTTCCCGGTCGTCACGTGTGCGTTCACGCCGACCGCACCGGATAATCCGGCCGCGCGGCCGGTGTCGCCGCCGTTGCCGGTGGCTTTGGCGATCGGGACGGCGCGCGTCACGTTCACCACCAACTATGGGCCGATCGAGGTCGAGCTGAACCGGGCCGGTGCTGCGCCGTGCGGGGTGCAGAACATGATCAGCCTGGTGACGCAGCGGTTCTACGACAACAGCGAATGTTGGCGGCTGACGAACTCGGCTCGCCTCGGCGTGCTGCAATGCGGCGACATCTTCGAGGTCGAAAAGGGCGGGCCGGGTTACCAATTCCCCGATGAGGTGGACGGCACCGAAACCTATGAGCGCGGCACGATCGCGATGGGTAATCAGGGAGCCGGGACCAACGGGAGTGAGTTCTTCTTCGTGCACTCCTTCGCCAACATTCCCGCGAACTATTCGGTGCTCGGCAAAGTGGTCCGTGGCATGGACGCGCTCGACCGGATGGTCGCGGCAGGCATCACGCCGAGCGAGCGTGGACCGCTCGACGGTGCGCCCGCCGCGCCGGTGAAGATCGAGTCCGCGTTCGTCAGCTGATCCAGCTCCAGGAAAGGACGTGGGTCGCTGGACCCACGTCCTTTCCCGTTCAGTTGCTGCCCGCGTTCGGGACTCGCTCAGGTGAGATGATCGAAATCCCCACGTACCCAACGGATATAACGGTCAGCCGAGCGGCGAATGGTGGCGCGGGCGTCGGACTGGATCATCTTGCCGAAATTGTCGTAGAGGCGATCGAACTCGAACTCCTCGACTGCCGTGGTGACGCGTTCGACCACGGTGGGTGACAACGGAATTCGGTTGGGATAGCTGCGCATGAAAGCGACCGACTTGCGATCGGGATTGGCCTGGATCGTGTCCGCGCTCATCAACACACCCTTGCCACCCGCGCCCGCCGCCCAGTGCGCGACCGCACTGCCCGCGAAGTGACCGCCCAACTGGCACAAGGTGATTCCCGGCAACAGCTCCTCCCGGCCGGACCATGGGCGAATCACCGGATCTGGCCGCGCGACCCACTCCAGGTCTGCTTCAGCGACCAGCACCGGCACCCCACCCAGCGCCCGGCTCCACTCCACCTGAACGCCATAGTGATGCGGGTGACTCGGCACGATCGCGACCACCTCGCCGAGCTCACGAACCTGACGCACCGCGTCCTCGTCGACGTACCCGGTCAAGTCCCACAGCAGATTCCCCGCGGGTGTCCGCAGCAAATGCGACTCCTGCCCGATGCCGACCTCCGGCTCGACCGTCACCGCGAACAGATCCGGTTCCAACTCACGTACCGCCACCTTGTGCCCCGCAGCGGTCAATTCGTCGAGCGTCGTCCACTGCTGCCCGTCGGCAGGCACCCACTGCCGCTCGTCCGCACAGATGCGACACACCTGCGCCGCCCCCTCATGCTCGACCCCACAGGTTCTACAGATCTTCCACATATCCACCTCTTCCCCTCAGTACACCCACCCTCGTTTCTACCCCCGACCGCCTTCCCCTCACACAGGTTTCGTGACGAGGGGGCACTGGTGGCGGAGGCTTCTCGCACGATGCCGCCACCAGTGCCCCGTGATCAATCGACCAACTCGAGAGCGCCGCGGGCCGGAGGCCTAGGGGTGGGACCTGGCGAAGCGGGCGGGGGTGGTGCCGACTATGCGGCGGAAGTGCCGGGTGAGGTGGGGTTGGTCGTAGAAGCCTGCGGCGAGGGCTACGGCGGCGGGTGGGTGGCCGTCGAGCAGGAGGCGGCGGGCGTGATCGACGCGGCGCGACATCAGGTATTGGTGGGGTGGAATGCCGAAGGTGCGGGTGAAGGCACGGACCAAGTGAGTGGGGTGCGCGTGCACCTGCTTGGCGGCCGCGTCGAGAGTGATACCGCGGACCAGGTTTTCGTCGAGGAGGTCGCGCAGGCCGTGCGCGACGCCGTGGACCGGTGCGACGACGGCGGGTTCGCGGGGGCGTAGGTGCAGTCGGAGACGTTCGGCGATCAGCGCCAGCCTGCTTTCGGCTTCCAGCTCGTCGCCGCGCCGGCCGAGGACGGTGTGCACCTGGCCGACGCGGCGGCGCAGCAGCGGATCGGCGAAGTCGGGGCCATCGGCGGCGGAGCCGATGTAGTCCAGATCGAGGTGGGTGTCGTCGAGGTACAGGACGCGCTTGCGAAAGCCGTGTGGCGTGGCGGGCGACCCGTTGTGCGGAATGTGCGGCGGCAGCAGCGAAACCGTGTCGGCAAGGGTGCCGTGCTCGTGCCGGTTCAGGTCGTAGCGGATGGCGCCGTCGTCGACGATCAACAGAGTCCATGCGTCGTGCACGTGCATCGGATAGGCGTGCTCGGTGAAATGGGCGTGGAACACCTCGACCACACCCGCGACCGGTGGGCGCCACGCCCGCGTCCGCTCGCCGCTCACCATGCAAGAAACGTACAAGACCGGACCTACCCCGCCCAGGCAGCCTGGCGTGATGGGAACCGAGACCACCACAGTCCGCTTCGACACCAAGATCGCCGTGCTGCTGCGCACCGACCTCGCGGTCTGGCAACGCCTGAACGTGACCGCATTCCTGGTCAGCGGCCTCGGCACACACGTGCCCGAGGTGATCGGCGAGCCGTACACCGACGCCGACGCCACCGCCTACCTGCCGATGTTCCGCCAGCCCGTGCTCGTCTTCGAAGGCACCAAAGAAGTCCTGACCGCCGCCCACGACAAGGCGGTGACCCGCGCACTCCCCACCGCTGTCTTCACCGCCGACCTGTTCGCCACCGGAAACGACCACGACAACCGCGCCGCCGTCGCCGCAGTCCCCCGCACCCACCTCGACCTCGTCGGCATCGCCGTCTACGGCCCCAAGAACGCCGTCGATAAAATCCTCAAAGGCGCACACATGCACCCCTAGCCGCGCGGCCCGACGAGTGGCACATGGCTGCGGCAAAACGCGAGTAGACCTCTCCGTGGTGTGCCACTCGTTGGCCGATTCGGTGGGCGAAAGGTTTCGAATGTCTTGTGGGCGGGAATCTTCCACAGCGCCGAGGCTTCTGGTCGTCGTCGGCTGAACGGGAGACAGACGTGGAGGTTCAATCCTGGCACGCTGAAAAGTGCTTGAAGATTTGAACGTTCTACCGAAATGAGATCCGAGGAACCAGCCATGACCAGCGCGAAACATGCCGGACTGCTGCTACTCGAGGCACTTGCCGCCACTGTCGTGTGCCTCGGTGTCGCCACCGCGGGCACACCGGCGATCAGCCAGGCGGCACCCAACACCGGTGCCGTCGACATGAACGACTACTGCAACTGGCGCTACGGGGGCGCCACCGCGCAAGTGCTCGACCCACACAGCGCCTTCAGCTGGAACTGCATGCACGGACCCGCCATCGCGGGCGGCGTCGATGTCGACGTCCAGTGCCGCAGACAGTACGGCACCTTCACGTTCTCTCGCTTCGGCGACACCAGAGACCCGTACAGCTGGTTCTGCCAGTGGACGCGGACAGGTCCCGGATAGCGTCGACCGTTAGCGGCGTGCCGAATCGGGTATTGCGAGCACCGATGTCATGGTGTCCTGCGAGGTCCGGTCGACGAAAGGCAGTGCGCGATGTTCACAGGAGTTGTTCGCAAGTCCGTCGAGTCACTGCTCGATACCGGGTCGCGGGTGCAGGCGCCGCTGGCCACGAAGTACGTCGACTTTCTGCGGAGCAGGCGGCCCGATCAGTCGCCTGCCGAGATCGCGCGGCGGTTGGAGTGGCAGTACCTGACGACCGTGACGACCAGTGGCGTGGTGGTCGGGCTCAGTGCGGCGGTGCCGGGGATCGGCACGCTGATCGGGCTGGCCGCGACCGCCGCGGAGACCGCGTTCTTCCTCGAAGCGTCCACGGTGTACACCTTGGCCACGGCGGCCGCGCACGGTGAGGACCCGGTGCAGAGTCCGCGGCGCCGTGAGCTCGTGCTCGGCGTCGTGCTCGGCGAAGGCAGTGCGGAGGTGTTGGCACGCAGCACCGCGCGCCGCGCCAAGAGTTGGGACACCGCGCTGGCCGACAAGATTCCTGGCCTTCGGAATATGAAAGATTCGGCGTCGAAGCGTTTTCTGGTGCACTTCGCGGCGAAACGCGCAGTCCTGTTGTTCGGGCGCGTCTTGCCCGCGGGCATCGGCGCGGTGGTCGGCGGGGCAGGCAACCGCGCGCTCGGCAAGGCCGTCGTCACGAACGCACGCCGCGAACTCGGGGCCACTCCCCTGGCTTGGCCGTCTTCCGGTGCGGTGTATGACACGGTGTAACCAGGCGAGTGGCCATCAGGTGAGTGCGGCGACGATCTGACTGGTCGCCTCGGCGATGAGCGGTCCGCTCGCTTCGGCTTCGTAGCCGGTGCGGTCGGACATGATCGCGAGGACAAGGGGTGCGGCATTTGGCGGCCAGACGATGGCGACGTCGTTGGCTCGACCCCAATCGCCGGTTCCGGTCTTGTCGGCGACCCGCCAGTCCTTGGGGACGCCTGCTCTGATCCGTTGTCCGCCGGTGAGATTGCGTTCCAGCCAGTCGGTCAGGCGGGCGCGCTGGTCGGCAGGCAGTGCGTCGCCGAGGACGAGCTGACGGTAGCTCAGTCCGCCTGCCGACCGGCGGGCTGCAGCTGCGTCGACCATTTCTCCTCGATGCGCCCGTATCGCCAGATGAGCAGCGCCGCCACCCAGGTGACCACGAACAGGCCGACGATGACATACCCGAGGATGTTGAGGTCGAGTCCGCCGACCCAGTCCCAGAATCCACCGTGCCAGCCGAATTCCTCGGCAAGCAGCGCCAGCAGCTCGACGGTGCCGATGATCAACGCGACCGCCACCGACAACGCGGTGATGGTGATGTTGTAGTACACCTTGCGCACCGGCTTCGAAAACGCCCACCCGTAGGCGAAATTCATGAACGACCCGTCGATGGTGTCGAGCAGGCTCATGCCCGCCGCGAACAGGATCGGCAGGCAGAGAATGGCATACCAGGGCAGCCCGACCGCGGCGCTGGTTCCGGCGAGCACCAGCAGTGCGACCTCGGTCGCGGTGTCGAAACCGAGCCCGAACAGCACACCGATCGGATACATCTGCCACGGCTTGGTGATCGACTTCATGATGCGGCCGAAGAAACGATTCATGAATCCGCGATTGTTCAACTGCTCCTCGAGCGCGGCCTCGTCGTAGTGGCCGGAGCGCATGTCCCGGAACACCCGCAGGATGCCGACCAGGATGACGATGTTGATGATCGCGATGATGTACAGGAACGTGCCGGAGACGGTGGTGCCGATCAGCCCGGTGTAGTGGTGCAGCGCCGAGGAATCGTCTTCGACCGGGCCGACGATCGCCTTCACCCCGACCGAAAGCAGCAGCGCGAGCGCGAACACGACGCTCGAATGGCCGAGCGAGAAATAGAACCCGACCGAGAGCGGACGCTGCCCGTCGTTCATCAACTTTCGGGTGGTGTTGTCGATCGCGGAAATATGGTCGGCGTCGAAAGCGTGCCGCAGGCCGAGGGTGTAAGCGGTGAGGCCGACGCCGATGCCGAAGGTCTTCTCGCCGAGGCTCAGTTGCTGCGGGGCGACGAAGGCGACCAGGGTGACCCAGCCGATGACGTGTAGCGCGATGATCACCCCGACCATGCCCGATATCCCGGCCCATTCCCGTGGGCTCAATGCGGTGCGAATCATGGAGAGACGGGAGGCTTTTCGGTCTACAACCGTTTTCGTCATGGCATGTCCTCTGGAGAGTTCTCGCTGTTCAACCGTAAGCCCGTGCCGTCTCTTGTTGCCATCGATTGGCAAGAAGCTGCCAGGAAAAGGGTAATTGGCACCGACCCGCGTTCGACGGGGACACTGGCTGCATGGCAAGCCGTATCGCGCCGACCCCTGGCTCCGATCCCGCGAACGCCGATCGGGAGTCCCATTTGCGCTCGCTGCTGCGCGAGCACGGATTGCGCTGCACCGCACCGCGTCTGGCGGTGCTCGCGGTGCTCGATGCGCAGACCGTGGCGGGCCACCTCAGCGCGGCCCAGATCCATCAGCGGCTCCTCGAACAGGGCCGCGAAGTGGACGTCACCACGGTGTACCGGACGGTCTCGACGCTCGTCGAGATCGGCATCCTGCACACGCTGACCGTCGACGACCGCGCCACCTACGGCCTGGCCGACACGCCACACCATCACGCGGTCTGCACCCGCTGCGGCAGGTTGATCGAGGTACCGGCCGCGCACGTCAGCACGGCGGCAGTGCAGGCAGGCCTCGGCACTCAGTTCACCCTCTCCGAGCGCACCGCCCTCACCATCCACGGCCGCTGCGCCGACTGCCAGCGCGAAGGCTGACCTGCGAGGTCACCGGAATCATCGGATCGGTCCACGTTTGGTCCTCGATGTGCCGGGCATCCGGCACACGTGCCACCAGCCAGGCACGCCGACCGCAGCGCGGCCACCAGCGGCCCGCGCCGCCCGGCAAAGGAGGAGGAAGATGCCGAATCCGAACTTCACCACCGATGACGCCGGTATTCCGGTACCGAGCGACGAACACTCATTGACCGTCGGCCCCGACGGCCCGATCTTGCTGAACGATGCCTACCTGATCGAGAAGATGGCGGCCTTCAATCGGGAACGCGTCCCGGAACGGCAGCCGCACGCCAAAGGCGGCGGTGCGTTCGGCGCCTTCGAGGTGACCAGCGATGTCAGCGCCTACACCAAGGCCGACGTGTTCCAACCCGGCAAGAAGACCGAAGTGCTCGCCAGGTTCTCGACCGTCGCAGGCGAGCGCGGCAGCCCGGACACCTGGCGGGACCCGCGCGGCTTTGCGCTGAAGTTCTACACCGAGCAGGGCAACTTCGACATGGTCGGC
The DNA here is from genome assembly GCF_043197455.1 of Nocardia sp. NPDC049149. Taxonomy (NCBI): domain Bacteria; kingdom Bacillati; phylum Actinomycetota; class Actinomycetes; order Mycobacteriales; family Nocardiaceae; genus Nocardia; species Nocardia sp. NPDC049149. The sequence continues at coordinate 190,785 of NZ_JBICTD010000014.1, read as the reverse complement.
AACAACACGCCCGTCTTCTTCGTCCGTGATCCGATGAAGTTCCAGGACTTCATCCGCTCCCAGAAGCGCCGCGCCGACAACAACCTGCGCGATCACGACATGCAGTGGGATTTCTGGACGCTGTCACCGGAATCCGCGCACCAGGTGACCTGGTTGATGGGCGACCGCGGCATTCCGCGGACCTGGCGGCACATGAACGGCTACTCCAGCCACACCTATCTCTGGTACAACGCGGCGGGCGAACGGTTCTGGGTGAAATACCACTTCAAGACCGATCAAGGCATCGAGTTCTTCACCCAGGACGAAGGCGACCAGATGGCGGCGATCGACACCGACTATCACACGCGCGACCTGTGGGAACACATCGACGGCGGCGAGTTCCCCAGCTGGACGCTGCACATGCAGATCATGCCGTTCGAGGAGGCAAAGACCTACCGCTTCAACCCCTTCGACCTCACGAAGGTGTGGCCGCACGGCGACTACCCGCTGCACGAGGTCGGCAGGATGACGCTCAATCGCAACCCGGCGGACTATCACACCGAGATCGAGCAGGCCGCGTTCGAGCCGAGCAATGCGGTGCCAGGGACCGGCCCGAGTCCGGACAAGATGCTGCTCGGCAGGTGGTTCTCCTATCCGGACGCACACCGCGCCAGGATCGGCGTCAATTACAAAGAGCTGCCGGTCAATTCGGCACACGCCGCCGAGGTTCGGTCGTATTCGAAGGATGGGTTGATGCGGCACCACAACCCGGGCGACCCGGTGTACGTGCCGAATTCGAAGGGCGGCCCGCACGCCGATCCCGCGGTGTCCGGTCCGGTCGTCGGCTGGCACTCCGACGGCGAGATGGTGCGCACCGCTTATGCATTGCGCCGCGACGACGACGATTGGGGCCAGCCGGGCACCATGGTCCGCGAGGTGCTCGACGACGCGGCCCGCGAGCGGCTGGTCGACAACATCGTCGGCCATCTGCTCAACGGCGTCACGGCGCCCGTGCTGTCGCGGGCGTTCGACTACTGGCGCAACGTGGACAAGGACCTAGGCGACCGGATCGAAGCGGGATTCCGGGCCAAAGCCGACGAGCGCGACCCCAAGGCCGAAAAGCAAGCCAACCCCGCTCGCTCTTCGGCCCAGGACAAAGCCTGACGGTTTGCTGACAAACACTCGGGTATCCGATGCACAAGGAGGTGTGACATGCCAGAAGCATGGAGTAACAAGCGAGAACGGCAGTACCAGCACATCGTCGAGTCGGAGAAGGACCAGGGGGCAGGCACTAAGCGCGCGAAGGAGATCGCCGCACGCACGGTCAACAAGAACCGTGCACAGTCCGGCGAATCCAGAACCGCAAGCCGGTCCTCGACCAACGACATGTCGCCACAACGCCGCGGCGGCAAGCGATCTGGCACCAAGGGACCTAAGGGCCCGACGCGCGATCAGCTCTATAACGAAGCGCGCCAACGCAATATCGAGGGCCGCTCGAAGATGACCAAGGGCGAGCTGGAAAAGGCGCTCGGCCGCAAGTAGTTCGGCAGCCGGTTCCGGCTGAACGGCCTACTCCCCCTGGTGTTTCGGGTATGCGCCGGACAGTTGCGCGGCCTCTTCGATGCGGCCTGCCTCGACGAGCTCGCCGAGGAACAGTGCGCGGATGGCGCGTTGCAGGCTGACGCGGTCGACTTCCAGGTTTTCGCGGGTCAGCGCGTGCATCGCGTATCCGTCGACCAGCGCGGCGTAGGACTCGGCCGCGCCTTCGGGATCGGGGGCCCCGACCGCGGTCAGCGCGGTGGTCGCGACCTGGCGCAGCGCGGCGAGCGCATCGGCGACCATCGCGCGGTGTTCGGGCTGCCGACCGGCCTGCAGGTAGGCCTCGAAGATGGCCATGCTCTGCGTGCGGTTGGCTGCCGCTGCACCGGCGAAAAGCCCCGCCATCCCGGCGAAATCGAGCTGCTGCGTCGCGAGCACGGTGTTGAGCGACGACATCACCCGCACCCGCTCGGCGGTGAAGACGCGAAGCGCCTCTGCCGCAAGCTCTTCGATCGACTCGAAGAAATAGCTGATGGTGGCCAGCGGCACGCCCGCCTGCTCGGTCACCGCCCGATGCGTGACACCGGCCCAGCCGCGTTCGGCGACCACCTCGACCGTCGCCGCCAGCAGCGCGTCGCGGCGGGCGGTGCCCGAGGCTCGGTGCCTGCGCGCCCGCGGCGGGGCTGCTTGCTTCGGATCGGGGGCAGGTTCGGCCGACATACCGTCGATCCTAGACACCTCTTCGTCGATCCTAGCTGCAGCTATGCCGCAAGTCTGGAAGATCTTCTAGACTTTGCCAAGTTTGTCGGGCATGCTGAGGACAGCGCGGCACCGCCGCCCTACGCGACGCATCTCGACCGCCTCGCGAAAGTCGAATACATATCCCGGAGCGCGCGGCCTGCCTCTCGCCGCGAAATACCGCATGCGCGTAATGCGCCGACGCTAGGAGTATCGATGCGGATTCATCACCTCAATTGCGGCACTCTGCGACCGCCTTCGCCTCGGTTGGTGAACGGGACTGGATCGCTGTTCGGGCGCGGGAAATGCGTGTGCCATTGCCTGTTGATCGAAACCGACACGAACCTCGTCTTGGTCGACACCGGCATCGGCCTGCGCGACGTCGCGCAGCCGACCAAGACCCTCGGCGCCGATTTCGTGTGGGGCGTCCATCCCGTCCTCGATCCCGACGAGACCGCGATCCGGCAGATCCAGCGGCTCGGCTACCGCGCAAACGACGTCGGGCACATCGTGATGACGCACCTCGACATCGATCACACCGGCGGCCTGCCCGACTTCCCGCACGCGACCGTGCACGTCAACGCGGACGAAATCGCCGCTGCCCGTATGCCGCTCACGTTCATCGAACGCCGGCGCTATGGCGGCGCGTCCTGGGCGCACGGGCCCAAATGGGCCGAACATCGCACCGAAGGCGCCGAATGGTTCGGGTTCCGTGCGGTGCGTGAGCTCCCCGGGCTGCCCGCCGAAATCCTGCTGGTCCCCCTCGATGGTCATACGCGCGGACATACCGGCATCGCGATCGACACCGGCGCGAGCACGGGCCCGCGTTGGCTGTTGCATGCCGGTGACTCCTATGACCATCACAATCAGCTGGCCGCAGACCCGAGCTGCCCACTGGGGTTGAAAGCGTTTCAGTATGCGCTGCAATCCAATAGGTCCAATCGCCTGCACAATGTCGAACGCCTTCGCGAACTCGCCACCACCGGCGAAGTCGATATCTTCTGCGCCCACGACCCGGACGACTTCGACCGTTTCGCGCCGATACGGTCCGCCAAGCAACTCGAATCCGCAGCCCGGCTATGCACGAATTGAGCCTCGTAGCCGCGTTATCGGGCCGAGCACCGATCATCGACTTGCACGCGCACGGCCTGAGCATCATTCCCGGCTGGCTCCGCACCCTCGGCAAGAAGGCGGTCTCGATGCCGTCCGCCCCGCTGTCGGTGCTGCGGGAGGAGCACGTCAACCTGTCCGTGCTCACCGCTGTCGGCGATCCGCTCGGCACCCGATGGCGCGCCCGGTCGCCCTGGTCGGCGGTCGTCGATCAGCTGTCGGCAGCGCGCGCCGAGGCAGCGGCGGCAGGCGTCACCGTGGTGACCGAGGCGGCGTCGATTACGCACGCCAGCGGGCCTGCGGTCATCCTCGGCGTCGAGGGCGCGGATGTCGTTGGCGCCGAGCCGGATCGGTTGATCGAGTTGCACGAGCTCGGCGTGCGCGTGCTCGGCCTGGTGCACTACTCGGACAACAAGCTGGGCACCATCGGCATGTCCGCGTTCGGCGGCCGGGGCACCAGGGCGGTCCGCGGCGGCCGCCGGTCCGCCGGCCTGAGCCGGCTCGGCAAAGAGGTTGTCGCGGAGATGAACCGGCTGGACATGCTGATCGATCTCGCGCACGCGGACTTCGCCACCACGATGTCGGCCTGCGAGCACAGCACCGCACCGGTGGTCAGCTCACACACCGGCGTGACCGGCGCGCAAGACTTTCCGCGGTTCATCAGCGACGCGGAGGTCGAGGCGATCGCCGCGACCGGCGGCGTGATCGGCCTTTCACCGTCGCGCATCGGTTCCTACGCGATGCAGGACCTCGACGACTTCGCCAGGCACGCAGCGCATGTGGCACAACTGGTCGGCGCCGAGCACCTCTGCGTCGGCACGGATATGAACGGTGTCATCGGCTACCTCGACGGATTCGGCGGACCACGAGACCTGCCCATGCTCGCCACGGCGCTGACGCACACCGGCTTCGACGCCGCCGAGGTGCGCGGGATCCTCGGCGACAACGCGCTCCGGGTCTTGAAAACCGTGCTGTCACACGATGGTCAGCCGGTCCCCCAACACAGCACGCCCTAGCCATGCGGTTCGCTGTCGTCGGCGCGGGCAGCGTCGGTTGTTATATCGGCGCCCGGCTCCAGGTCTGCGGCCACACTGTCGTCTACATCGGGCGACGGCCGATCGCCGACGCGGTCGCGACGCACGGTCTCGAAGTGTCCGACTATCGCGGGTGGTCCGCGACGGTGGACCGGGACGACTGCTGGTTCACCGAGGAGATGGCGTTGGCCGCGACGGCCGACGCCGTGTTCGTCACGGTGAAGTCCGGGGCGACCAGAGACGTGGCCGCGCTCCTCGGCCGCGGACTGTCGCGGCATACGTCAGTCATCAGCCTGCAGAACGGAATACGCAACGCGGCCCAGCTGGCCCGCGAATGTCACGGCGTCGCGGCAGGCACGGTCGGCTTCACCGTGGCGCGGGTCGGGCCGACGCATTTCCGGCAGGCCAGCAAGGGCGGGCTCACGATCGGGCCCGCGGCGACGGACGTCGCGGCGGCACTGACCGCGGCAGGCCTGCCGACCGCGACGCGCCGCGAGATGCTCCCACTCCAGTGGGGAAAACTGTTGCTGCACTTGAACAATGCGGTGAACGGGCTGTCCGGGTTGACCCTCGGCGACCAACTGGCCCAGCGCGATTTCCGGCGGGTGTACGCCGCGGCAGTAGCCGAGGGGCTAGGGGTGCTCCGCATCGCAGGCCAGCCGGTCGCTAGCCCGCTCGCCATCCCGCTCGCCGCCGTCCCGCGCATCCTGCGCGCACCCGATTCCCTCTTCGCCCGCGCGGCACAACAATTCGTACCGATGGACCCGACAGCGTGCTCCTCCATGGCCGATGACCTCGCCGCCGACAAACCCACCGAGGTCGACTACCTCAATGGCGAGATCGTCGCCATGGCAGCCCGTTTGGGCACCACCGCACCCGTCAATGCCGCGCTGGTCAAGCTCGTCCACGACACCGAACGCACCCGCAGGCGCCCATGGTCTGCCGACGCGCTGCTCGCCGCCGTCGGCGCGACGGCGCAGTAACCCCTTTGCCGGAAACGCCACCGCGGCCGGTGTCGAAACACCGGCCGCGGTCATCGGATTGGGTCAGCTCAGCGTGAGACGCGCCCCGTGACCAAGCGGACCAGGAACAGCAGGATGACCGCGCCGCCGAGACAGGTGAAGAAGCTGAACCAGAGGCCGCCGCCTTCGACGTTCACGCCGAGCAGCTTCAGTAGGAAACCACCGAGGAGGCCGCCGACCACCCCGACCACGATGTTGAGCAGGATGCCCTGCTGGGCATCCGTCTTCATGACCTTGCTGGCGATCCAGCCGGCGATACCGCCGATGATGATCCATCCGAGGATCCCGAGACCGAGCATGATGTCCTCCACTTGATGTGCTGCCGCGCTCGCGGTGAGCGCGCCGTCCGGGCGAATACCCGTCGACGCGTGCGTCACACAGGTCCCGGCCGAGGTCACACCTCGCGCACCGGGGCTATCGCCACGGCCGATCAGGTGACCCGCGTGAGACGCCGAAAACACGCCCCGAGGTGGGGGCTATCCGGAGTTACCTGCGGTCGGAACATTTCGCCCTAGCCCAAGATTGTTCCCTATTTCCGAGGGCCGAGTCGAGAGTTCGCTGCGGACTGTCGCGCTATCGCGGCTCGTCGGACAGCGCCGTGAGAATCTCGTCCGCGGCGCGCTCGCCCGAGCGGATCGCGCCGTCCATATAGCCCATCCACACTGTCGCGGTCTCGGCACCCGCCCAATGCACCCGGCCGACGGGCATGCGCAGCGCACGGCCGTACGCGGTCCAGGTGTTGGGCGGGAAGAACGCGCCGTAGCAGCCACGGCTCCATTCCTCTGCGGCCCAATCCTTTTCGAGGTATGTGCGTGGTCGCTGCGCCTGCGCGCCGAAGAACCGGACGAAGGCAGCGAGCACCTCGGCTCTGCGGTCGGCCTCGGTGCCACTGGCCAATGCGCGGGCGGTCCGCGCTTCCAGGAAGGCGAGCAGGACGCCGGGGCCGCCTTCGGCGGGCGAGTTGTCGAACACCGCTTTCACCGGGCCCGCGGTCGCGATCACCTGGCCGGACAGACCGTTGTCGCGCCAGAACGGAGCCTCGTACACCGCCATGCATTTGATGACCGACCCGTTCGGTGTGCGCTGGGTCAACAGATCGCGATCGGTGGGCAGCTGCGGCGAATAGGTGAGCCTGCCCGACAACGCCGGATTCATCGCGACGATCACCCGCCGCGCACGCACCGCGACGGTGTCGCCGTGCACGATCACCGAGGACGCGGTCTGCGCGATCCGTCGGATCGGCGTCGCAAGCAGCAGGTCTTCCCGCGGCATCCTGGCCGCCATCGCCACGGCGATCCGCTGCGAGCCGCCGACCACCCTGCTCTCCTGCGCACCGCCGTCGGTATCGATCAACCGATCGATGCCGCCCGCGGCATGGATGTAGGCGAGCAGATGCAGCAACGACACCTCGGCGGGATCGGCCGCCCACACCATTTCACACACGATGGTGATCACCGCACGGCCCGCGGCGCTGAAAACCCCACGCCGCATCCAGGTTTCGACGGTTTGGCCATCCCACTCGCCCGCCCGTGCCGCCTGCCACGGCGCCGCCGCAGGCACCGTGCGCGCCATCCGATCCAGGCGCTTCAGCGCGACGAAGCCTTCGCCGAGCCCCGGCGCCGGGATCAACGGGAACCGGCCACGAAACCGGTGCAGTCGGCCACGATGCTCGAAGAGGTGCCGACCCGCATTGTGGGTGGGATAGATCCCGAGGCCGAGTTCCTCGATCACCGCCAGGATCCGATCCTGACCGGGACCGACCCACTGACCGCCGACTTCGACGACGTGTCCGTCCCCGATCGGATGATTCAGCGTCCGGCCGCCGACCCGGTCCCTCGCCTCGGCGATCACCACCCGTGCACCGTTGTCGCGTAGTCGTCGCGCCGCGCTCAATCCGGCCAGACCGGCACCCACGACCACCACATCGGCTTCCCGCGTCACTGCAGTCATGTGCCGTCCGTCCTCGCCGCCAAGGGGTACCGCTGTCGAGTATCGGCGATGCCACGCCGTCCAGGACAGGTGTTAAGCCGCTCTTGGCAGCTCGGTCGGCACGCTCAGTCCTGTCCGACGCTCGAGGCCTGGTCGAGCAGGGTCACGCCCAGTTCGACGAGGAAGTCGGCATGCACGGTCGACAGGGTTTCGGCCGTCTCGTTGCCGACGAGGATGTAGCTGTCGGGATCGGCCTGACCGGCGATGAACTGTTCCAGCGCCGCGTCGTCCTGCCCGAATTCCCGGAGGCGATCGAGGTCCATGACGACCTCTTTGTGCATCATCGTGCCGCCCCAGACCTTGGTTGCGGTGGTGGTGAGGGTGAAGTCCTTGGTGTCGTCGTGCATGCGCTGATAGCGCGGCCACTCCTCGGCAACGACGGTGAAGCGCATCGGGACGACGTTGTCGCCGATCGCGAAATCCGCTCTCATGCGGTCGCCGAGCCGGAGCGCTCGCTCGACGGTGCCGCGCACTCCGGCACCGGCGGGTGTCCACATTTTCGCCGATCGTTGCGGCGCTTGCCGTTCCCGTATCGCGGCGAGCGGCGCCGAAATGAAATAGTCGACTTCCACTTCTCTGAAATCCGCCATGGCGGCCTTCCTGACGTGCCGACGGTGGACGACTTTCGACGATCGATGTTTCGCAAGTCAGTATTGCCGATCGACGCAGCCGCAAACAGTCGGCTACCACCCGTGTCGCGCGGGCCATGCGCCGTCCGTGCACAAAATGCCCGGATATCGCGGTCATTAAGAACTTAACGTAGTTCTTCGAAAGTCACCTGGATAGCGTGGTAATACGCCGCCTGAGGCGGTAGTCGGGAGTGTGCGCACGGAGAGGCTGCGGTTCGTGATCAAAACTGCGCTGATCAAGTCGGTGGCGTTCCTCGGCGCGATGGCCATGCTATTCGGCGGCGCCGCAGTGGTTTCCGGCTATGTCGTGCAGACAGGCTCGGATCTGGAACGCGATCGCTTCCTCGGCCTGGTGCTCCTGCTCGGCGGTGTCGCGTTGACGACCGCGGGCGTCCTGCTCGATCGCCGGTTCCAACGGATCAGCAGGCAGGTCGAGGCAGGGACCCTGCTGTACCGCGCCGACCTCGCCTGCCGTCGCGGCGAGCTGACCGACGCCGAAATCTGGTACCGCAGAGCCGCCGACCTCGGGAACACCGACGCGATGACCCACCTCGGGCACCTACTGTTCGCCGAGGGTGAGCTGGCCGACGCCGAATTCTGGTACAGCAGGGCCGCCGCGCGCGGCAACGACGATGCGGTGGCAGGCATCCGGCGGGTCATGTATCACCGACATGCCGGGCAGGCATTGCCGCACTGCGGCTGTGTCGAGCATCGGAATAATGGGTGGGTAATAGAGTTTGATCAAGATCGATATTAACGCTGGGAACTTCATATCCAGTTGAACATCCTTGCCGACACCGGACAAACCCTGAATGCTCATCGAAACTTCGAATTGTCCGACTTACCGGGTCGTCTGACGAACGATCCAGAAGGAGTCTGGGGTGTCGCTTTACCGAAAGACGATGATTGTTTCCTTCGCACTACTGTGCGGTCTCGGCGCCGTTTCGGTGCCGACCACAGCGGTCGCCGAACCGGACGCCGCCGCCGTCGATACCGACGGTGACGGATTGCCCGATGCATGGGAGAAGAACGGATACGACGCCGATGGCGACGGGAAGATTGACGTCGATCTCCCGAAGCTGGGCGCGAATCCGAACCACAAGGACATCTTTGTCGAGATGGACTACATGAATGGACGCTTGCCGACCACGGCAGCGCTCGACCGTGTCGTGAATGTCTTCGCCACCGCGCCGGTCACCAACCCGGACAACAAGCCGGGCATCACCATCCACCTGGACGCCGGGAACGCCAGGGGCGCCGCCTACAACCTCGGCGGCGGGAACCAGGTCCCCTACGACGACAATTTGTCGCCGGTGGACTCGCAGGTCGGCGCCATCAAGCGGACCAATTTCAACTCGAAACGCGCCGCCGTCTTCCACTACATGATTTGGGCCGACTCCTACGACAACGGTTGCAGCAGCGGCATTTCGCTCGGCATCCCGGCCGATACCTTCGTCGTCGCGCTCGGACCGAAGTGCGGCTGGAATCCCGGCGACGACGGAAATGTCGGCACGTTCATCCACGAACTCGGCCACAATCTCGGCCTGAAGCACGGCGGCGTCGACCACACCAACTACAAGCCGAACTATCTCAGCGTAATGAACTACAGCTTCCAGTTCGGCGGCGTTCCCAAGACCGAAGGCGGCGCCGACTTCGGTTACTCCCGCGTGAATCCGCCTGCGCTGAACGAGAATTCGCTGCAGGAGCGACAGGGCCTCGGCCCGACCGCCGCCCCGTGGAAGACCACCTACTTCTGCCCGGACGGCACCAGGCGGCGGACTCAGAACGCGGCGTCGCAACCGATCGACTGGGATTGCGACGGCAGCATCGACACCAACGCGGTGCGCTCCAGCATCAACAACGACAACAGCTACGGCACCTTGCAGGCCCAGAACAACTGGAGCTCGCTGGTGTACACCGGCGGCGCGGTCGGGCCCCTCGCGCCGGAGACCAGGGACCTCCCCGAGCGTTCGCCGGAGGAGATGACCAAGACGGAGTTCGACAAGCTGCAGCGGAGTCTGCGCTAGCACGGACACTCCCGAGCCGCGAACGGCGCGACCTCTGTCTGAGGCCGCGCTGTTCGCGATTCTTCGACCATCGCAGATACCGCCCCCGCCCGCCTCGGCGTCGACATCCCGTAATCAGGCTGCGCGGTGATGTTCATCCGATGTTTACGATGTCCGGATGCTTACTCACGACACGCAACACAGCTCACCCGCACCGCCCGAGCGAGTGGATGTTGCGCGCCGCGAGCGGCACTTTCGACCGTTGACCATCTGGGGCGGCATCGCCGCCGCGGTGCTCGTCCTCGTCGCCGGACAGCTGATGTCCGCGCACATCCACGCGCTCGGGCCGCTGACCAGCCTTCTTCGCGACTACGTCGGGTCGCCCAAGTCGGCGACCACCTCGTGGGCAGGCTTCCTGCTCGCGCTGGTCGGCATCACGACCAGGGCGCGGGTGACCGCGCTGGCCGCAGCACTCGGCATCGATCTGATCTTCGTTGTCATCCGGGCGCTGGAGGGCAGGCCGTTCACGGTCGGCAACGGTCCGACCATCGTGCTCACCGCACTCGCGGTGCTCGCGGTCGTGCGCTGGACCGGCGCCAAGCGCGAGACGGCCTTGCGCACCATCGCACTCGGCGCGCTGCTGATCCTCGCGACCAAGGTCGGCGAGATCTGGCTGGACATCACGGCGTGGGCCTGCCCGCTCGTCCTCGATCCCTATACGCAGCTGGCCGATCAGGCGCTCGGCAATCCGTCCTGGGTCGTCGGGCATGCGCTCGACGTGGCGGGACCCGCGGCGTTGGGCCTGGTGCGCTGGGTGTACTTCGAGCTGCCCGTCGCGGCCATCGTGGTTGCCGTCTGGCAGCTGCGCGGGGTTACCGCGGGCCGGTGGCCGCAGCATCATCTGGTGCGCACGTTCCTGGTGATCGGCCTCATCGGCCCGCTCGGGTATGTGCTGTTCCCCGTGGTCGGTCCGGTGCTCGCGTTCGGGCCGGAGGGACACGGCATGGCGCTCGCCGATGTCTGGCCGAATACCCTTCCCGCGCTGCCGTTCCCGGTGGATTCGATGCCGTTCGACGGCATCACCCCGCGCAACTGCATGCCGTCGCTGCACACCGCGTGGGCGCTCGCGCTGTTCATTCATTCCCGGCGCGGGCCGCTCTGGTTGCGTTGGGGCGGTGCGTTCTGGCTGGTGTGCACCCTGATCGCGACCCTCGGCCTCGGCGCCCACTACGGCGTGGATCTCGTTGCGGGCGCGGCATTGTGCCTGACCATCGAGTCCGTGCTGCGTGCTCCGGGCCGAGGCTGGGATCGCGGCCGGATCCAGGTGGTGATCATGGGCATCGCCACCTTCACCTGGGTGCTGCTGTGCACCCGCTACCTCGCCGAATCGATGGCGGCGCATCCGATTCCGTTCGGGATCGCGATCCTCGGCCCGCTTGCCGCGCTGGCGGCGCTGTTCTACGCGACCTGGTTCGGACCGGACCGCGCGGCACCGCGGACGCCCGAATCGCTTGTCCACGAACGCGTCGAGGCCTGACCCGCTCAGCCGGTGACGCTGGCCTGGCCGTTCTCGATGTGCCCGCGGAAGTGGCGCTCGTAGGCCGGGTCCACGTCGACGGTCAGCGAAAGGTCGTACCAGCCCTTGCCATTGCCGAGCGCGTTCCAGGTGTCGGTGGTCGTCTTGCCCGCCGCGATCTTGTAGGTCCACGGACCGTCTTTGCGGTAGCTGTTGGCCTTCACCGTGACGGTGGCCTGCTTGGTGCCCTTGTTCGTCATCGACAGTTGCAGCTTGTTGTCCGGCGTGTAGCCCGCGGTCACCTCCAGCGGTGAGCTCGCGGTGCCTGCCAGCCGCCAGAGGAACCGATTCGGGCCGTGCACCGCGATGGCGTATTTCGTGCCTGGATAGAACTTGATGTTCCAGGTGTCGCTGACCGCGTCGCCTGCCTTCACGTCGTAGCGCCACGGCCCGTCGGTGCGGCCGTCGGCGCGATAGGCGGCCAGCTGGAGGTCGGCCGTGCCGGTGTTGCGGAACGTCGTGGTGAGAGCTCCGCCGGCGGCGAGGATTCCGGTCACCGTCGGGGCGTAGGGCAGCGGCCTGGCCGGCCTGGTGCCCGGTTCCTGGGTCGGCGGCTGCTGGCTGCCCGTTGCGGGTGGTGCGGGCTTCGGCAGTGAGCTCTGGGTCTTATCGGCTTGCGCCCGCAGCGCATTGGCGTCGGGCAGCATCGGGATGGTGGTGTCCGGCTTGGCGAAGTCGAAGCACCCGGTGAGGTCGCCGCAGATCGACCGGCGCCACGCCGAGATATTGGGCTCGGCGACGCCGGTCCACTTCTCCAGGAAACGGATCACCGAGGTGTGGTCGTACACCTGCGAATTCACCCAGCCGCCGCGACTCCACGGCGAGATCACCAGCATCGGCACCCGCGGGCCGAGGCCGATGGGCTGGCCGTTGACGTACTCGCCGGGGGTGCCCTGCGGCGCCATCGGCGGCGGCACGTGATCGAAGAATCCGTCGTTCTCGTCGAAGTTGATCAGCACGGCGGTCGAATCCCACAGTTTCTGATTGCCCCACAACGCCTTCAGCACCGCCTGGGTGTAGGCCGCGCCGTCGCAGGGACGGGCCGCCGGATGCTCGGAGTAGCCATAGGGCGCAACGACCCAGGAAACCTGCGGCAGCCGTCCAGCGGCACAGTCGGCGACGAAATCGGTGAGCACGTGACCGACGTCCTTGCCGCGGCCGGAATCCGGCTTCCAGTTGTTCTCGCCGAATACCTTTGCCCGCGAGGCCAGTTCGGTGTTCTTCGGGTCGTGGTAGGCGTCGAACAGCCACAGCGGATTGTCACCGTAGTCGCCGACGAAGGGGTGGCGGCCCGAGTCGTCGCCGATCTCGTCGTTGGCATACACCTTCCAGCTGATCCCCTTGGCCAGCAGGCGCTCCGGGTAGGTGGTCCAGCGGTAGACCGGCTTGTAGTTCGCCGGGTTACCGGTTGCCGGTCCGCCGAATTGCCCTGCGGCGTCGATGGTTCCGGTCCAGTGGTAGAGCCGGTTCGGTGTGGTCGGCCCGAGCACCGAACAGTAGTAGTGGTCGCAGACGGTGAACGCGTCGGCCATCGCGCGATGGAACGGGATGTCGGCCTGGGTGAAATAACCCATGGCCATCTCGCCTTTCGCCGCGATCCAGCCATCGCTCCAGCCGTCACGGACCGCGCGGTGCTGATCGTCCCAGCCGTGCGGCAGATCGCCGGTGTCCTGGCCGTCGACCACCTTGGTGTCGATGTGGAAGGGCAGCAGATAGCCGCCGTCGGAGCGACCGGAATCCGGCTGGTAGTAGAGGTTTCGGCCGTCGGGCTTGACCAGCGCGCTCGCGTCGGCGAGCCCGCGCACCCCGCGCATCGTGCCGAAATAGTGGTCGAAGGACCGGTTCTCCTGCATCAGGATCACCACGTGCTCGACATCGTTCAATGTGCCGCGCTTGCCAGGCGCGGCGAGCGCTTCGGCCATGCCGGACGGCAAGGCTTGTAAACCGGTGGTCACCGCGGCCGCGCCGAGCGCGCCCCCGATGAATCGTCGCCTAGGAAAACTCGAACCGCTTCGGGGCACCGCATTGCCTCTCGGTCTGACAGCGAACGTGCACAGCAAATGGCGTTGGCGAATCTTCTACCGATTTTCTGGGCCGGAAACAAATGCGCCGTAAACCCCCCATTACGTAAAACCGAATGAGTCGCGACCGATCAGTGCGGGAGAATTCTCGACCGGCACTACGGCGGCCCCGTCGGCGCATTTGTCATGAATTGACGATGGAATGGTACAACGCGACAGAAAGTTTGTCGCGCGCACCACATCCACGACGTTCGAATATCTCGATCAGGCGGCCCGATCGGCGGCCAAGAACGGCAGCACGACGGGCAGCACCGCGGCGGAATCACTCCATGCGGCGACGTGACCGAGCCCAGGTACCGAGGTGAACGGCGTGCCGGTCCGCTCGGCGAAGGTGTGCATGGCGTCGTGCCAGATATCGTCCGAACCCGCGTACATCAGCATCGGCACGTCGACCTCGGCCAACTGGGCATGTAGGCCAGGCTCGGTGGAGAACGCCGCGTAGTTCGCGCGCAGCGCCGCCGGGTGCGCGGCCGCGATCACCGCAGCCAGCGTCGGGTCGCCCGCGGAGCCCTGTTCGATCAGCGGGTACATGTCGGCGTCGGCAGGCAGCCCGAGTTCGCCGCGCATCAGGTGCAGCGCCGAATCGAACCCGGCGATGGGGTCGAACGCGCCGGCAACCAGCCTGGTGAGGCGTTCGGGCGCGTGCACCGCGACGGCGAAGCCGGTCAGCGCGCCGAGCGAGTATCCCCAGTACGCCGCCTTGTCGACGCCGACCTCGTCGAGCACCGCGGTGACGGAGTCGGCCCGCTTGGACAGCGCGTACGCCGCTTTGTCCTGCGGTGCGGCACTGGCGCCGAGGCCGAGCGGATCGACCAGGATCACCGTGTGCGTCGTCGCCAAGACCGAGGTATAGCCTGCCTCCGTCCAATGCGCACCGATCTGAAACATGCCGGGATGCAACACCAGTGGCGGTCCATCTCCGAAGACCTCATAGGCGATCTTCAGTCCGTTGCTACGTGCGATGGGCACTGACCACTCCTTGTCCACTGACGGTCGAACTTCTCGACGAGGGTACCGACCGCGGCACGCGCCAGGACTTCGGCAAGGCGTGCCCGTTGTTCTGAGGGCTTGCCCGGCCGCCGGGCCACCTAGTTGACTGGTCCGAAGAGCCGATGAATCGAATACGTCGATCGTGCGCTCTCCGCTCCCGGCGTGCGCCAACGATCGCCTCATGGGGAGTGCTGTGCCCTTGCGCCGTCCTTCGACGCTGCTGACTGTGCTGAGCGAGCGGGCCGCGCAGACGCCCGACAGACCCGCCTTCACCTATCTATCGGAAGGTGGCGGCGCGGACACGCTCACCTACCACGAGGTGTACGCGGCTGCGGTCGACCTCGCAACGAAGGTGCGCGACATCGGAGCGCCCGGCGACCGAGTGCTCGTCGTCTCGGTGTTCGGGCCGCACTTCCTCGCGTCGTTCTTCGCCTGCCTGCTCGCCGGCCGGATCCCGGTTCCGGTGGCGAATCACCAACCAGGAGCGGCATTCTCGGACCTGGCCGCGCTCGCGACGATGGCGGCCGACTGTGCGGCGACGTCCATCATGGCGCCGCGGGCAACGGTCGAGGCGCTGCGGGCGGCGAGCCTGGACTACCCGCCTTTGCCCGGGCTGGTGTGGGTCACCAACGATGAGCCGACCGGACACGCTCTGGTGCAACCGATTACGGCCGATCCGGGAGATATCGCCTTCCTGCAGTACACCTCCGGTTCGACGAGGACGCCGCGCGGGGTGATGGTGACCCATGCGAATCTGATGCACAATCTCGGCGTCATCGAGCGCACCTTCGGGCATACGCCGGACAGCAAAGGCGTGATCTGGCTGCCCGCGCACCACGACATGGGGCTCATCGGCGGGCTGTTGCAGCCGCTGTATGCGGGTTTTCCGGTGGTGCTGATGTCGCCGGAGGCCTTCGTGCGCGACCCGCTCACCTGGCTGCGCGCTCTGTCCGACCACGGCGGGACGACCAGCGGCGGGCCCAACGTCTGCTACGACTACAGCGTCAAACGGGTGTCTCCCGACGCCGTGGCCGAGCTGGATCTGAGCAGCTGGGATGTTGCGTTCGTGGCCGCCGAACCAATCAATCAGCGTGCGCTGCAACGCTTTGCGGACCATTTCGCGCCCGCCGGGTTCCGCCGCGAAAGCCTGCTTCCCGGATACGGTCTCGCCGAGTCGACCTTGTTCGTCAGCGTGACGGACCGCGGCGCCGGTGTGCGTTCGACCCAGGTATCGGGCCGCGACATCGTCAGCTGTGGCGTGGTCGCGGGCGGTGGCGCCGTCATCGCGGACCTCGACGGCCGACACCGGGTGGCGTCCGGTGAGATCGGCGAGATCTGGTTGACCGGACCGAGCGTCGCCGAGGGGTATTGGGGTCGGCAGGCGGAGACCGAGGCGGCCTTCCACGCCCAGCTGCCCGGCGATCCGGCCACCTACCTGCGCACCGGTGATCTCGGTTTCCTGCGCGACGGCGAGCTGTACGTGACCGGCCGGGTGAAAGAGCTGATCATTGTCCGAGGCCGCAATATCGCGCCGCAGGACGTCGAATGGACCATCGAGACACAGCATCCCGCGCTGCGTCGGGGCCGGTGCGCGGCCGTCAGTGTCGACGTCGCGGGGACGGAAGCGCTCGCGGTGCTGCTCGAGGTCGACGAGGGCAAGCTCGACCAATCCTTGGCGGAACTGGAAACCTCGATCAGGCAGGCGATCTCGCGCGATCATGGGCTCGATATCCACCGTGTCGTCTTCCTCGCCCCCGGCCAGCTACCCAGGACGACCAGCGGCAAGGTGCAGCGGCTGAAGGCCAAGGACGAGTTTCTCGTCGAGAGCGTGGCCGAGCAGCTGACCGGCTGGCTGGCACAGCTGACCGGTGTGGCCCCCTGGGCAGTGAATGCCGAGCGGCCTTTGACAGCAATGGGTTTGAACTCGATCAAAGCCAGCGAGTTCGGTACCTACGTCGAGCGCAAGTTCGGCTATCCGATCGCGCCGGAGCGGCTCTTCGAGGGGCTGACGATCAACCGGCTTGCGGCCGACATCGAGGCACGTGCCGCCGCCGCGGATCAGCAGATCGACCCGCCGGACCTCACCGAACCGCTGCCGCTGGTGCCGGCGCCGGTGCCGGCGCCGGTGCCGGTGCCGGAAACCCGCAGTGCCCCAGTCGAGTTCAGCCTGTTCTTCTTCGCCAGCGATGCGGAGCCCGACAACCAGGATCGGTACGGCCTGTTCCTCGACTGCGCCGAATTCGCCGATGTCAACGACTTCCGCGCGGTCTGGCTGCCGGAGCGGCACTTTCACCGCTTCGGCGGGCTGTTCCCGAACCCGGCCGTGCTCGGCGGCGTGCTGGCGCGCACGACCGAGCGGATCCGGATCCGCGCAGGCAGCGTCGTGCTGCCGCTGCACGATCCGGTGCGCGTCGCCGAGGAGTGGTCCGTCGTCGACAACCTCTCCGGCGGCCGGGTCGACATCGCGTTCGCGACCGGATGGAATCCGGACGACTTCGTGCTCGCCACCGACGACTACGCCGACCGCGAGCAGGTCATGCTCGCAGGCGCCGACCAGGTGCGGCGACTGTGGCGCGGCGAGGCGATCACCCGGCCGAACGGCAAGGGCGAGCAGATCGAGGTGCGTACCTTCCCACCACCGGTCCAACCCGAATTGCCGATGTGGCTCACCTGTAGCGGCGGGATCGGCCGGTTCGAACAGGCCGGCGAGCTCGGCGCGAATGTCTTGACCGCGTTGCTGTTCCAGGATGTCGACGAGCTGCGCACGAAGATCGCCGCGTACCGCAAAGCCAGGGCGGCGCACGGCCACGATCCGCACGGCGGGCACGTCACGCTGATGCTGCACACCTTCCTCGATCCCGACGAAGACTACGCCAGGCAAGTGGTCGAACAGCCGTTCAAGGAGTATCTGCGCGACTCGGTCGATCTGTGGCGCCGCGGCGCGGAGCCGCTGAACAACTTGAGCGAGGCCGAACAGGGTCAGGTCCTCGACTACGCCTTCGCGCGCTACTTCCACACGAGTGCGCTGCTCGGCACCCCCGACCATGCCGTGCGGCTGATCGACGAGCTGGTGTCGGCCGGTGTCGACGAGATCGCCTGTCTGGTGGACTTCGGCGTCGACCGGGCGCGGGTCCTCGACAGCTTGCGGCATCTGGCGGACCTGCGCGACCGTTGGCCGACCACTGCGGCGCCGACGCCGCCCGCCGACGCGGATCTCGGGGTGTCCCTGCGCAATCGGCAGGCGCTTGCGCTCCGCACCAGCGGCGGAGTGCTGGCGAAGGCCAGGGACTTCGATCTGGCCACCCGGTTGCGCGCGGCCGATCTGCTGCCGTTCTATCCGGATCTGAGCGAATCCGACGGCGCCACCTGTCAATACGAGGGCAGGGAGCTGATCATGTTGGGCTCCAACAACTATTTGGGGCTCACCGCGGACCGCAGGGTCCGTGAAGCGACCGCGGCGGCGGCGCTGCGGGACGGACCGAGCGTCACCGGATCCCGGCTGATGAACGGGTCCACCCCCGCGCACGGCGAGCTGGAGCGCATGCTGGCACGCTTCGTCGATCGACCGGACGCGCTGTTGTTCGCCACGGGATATCAGGCGAATCTCGGCCTGTTGTCGGCCTTTATGGGTCCGGGCACTGCGCTGCTCGTCGACGAGGAATGCCACGCCTCGATCTACGACGGTGCGGCGATCGGCGGCTGCCGGCTGATCCAGTTCCGGCACAACGACAGTGCCGATCTCGACCGCAGGCTCCGCAACGAGGCGGCAGGGCTGCCCGCCATGGTCATGGTGGACGGCGTGTATTCGATGTCCGGCGATATCGCCAGGCTGGCCGAGATCCGCGCGGTGTGCGATCGGCACCAGGTGCCGTTGGCGGTGGACGACGCGCACGGTCTCGGCACGATCGGCGCGACCGGACGCGGCGTCGAGGAGGAACTGAGCATGGTCGGCGCGGCCGATCTGCTCAGCGGCACCTTCTCCAAGAGTTTGGCCTCGGTCGGCGGCTGGCTGGCGGGCCCGCACGACCTGCTCGATTGGGTGCGGTATTACGGTCGATCCCAACTGTTTTCGGCGGCGATTTCGCCGCCCGCCATTGCCGCGGCAACGGCGGCACTAGAGATCCTCGAAGCGGAACCCGATCGGGTCATGACACTGCGCGGGCTGTCCTGGTACTGGCGTAATGGCCTGTCGGAGTTGGGCTTCGACACCGGCACCGCGGGCACCACCATCGTTCCGGTGTTCCTCGGTGACGAAGTGCTGTGCCTCCGGTTCGCCAAACGCCTGGTCGACGAAGGCGTTTACGCCAACTGTCTGATCGCGCCCGCGGTGCCTGCCGAGCGCGCGCTGATCCGGACCACCGTCACGGCGGTGCACGAGATCGACCAACTCGATCGGGCGTTGGCGGTGTTCGAACGGGTCGGCCGGGAGCTGCGGGTCATCGGCGGGTGATCAGCCGCGCCCGTACAGGATTCGGGCAAGGGCGGCGAGCATCCGATTGTCGGCCGGACGGCGCGTGAACGTGGTCGTCCGCACCGGACTCCGAAACCGCTGCCTGGTAATCGCTTTCGCGGCGGTCCATTCGCGCAGACCGTCCGGCCCGTGGATCCGGCCGAAGCCGGAACGGCCGACACCGCCGTACGGGAGCGCGGGCACCCCGGCGTAGGCGACCACCGAGTTGATCGAGGTCATGCCGGAGCGCATGCGACGCGCCAATTCCACGGCACGGGAGCGGGCGAAGACCGCGCCGCCGAGGCCGAATCCAGTGGCGTTCGTCTTGGCGAGCGCCTCGTCCATGTCGGCGACGGCGGCGACGACGAGCACCGGCCCGAAGGTCTCTTCCCGGATGACCAGCGCGTCTTCGGGCACGTCCACCAGCACGGTCGGTTGGATATACCGGTCGCCGATGCCGTCGAGGCCACCGGTGAGCGTGCGGCCGCCGCGCTCGTGCGCGTCGGCGAGGTGGCGCCGGACGACCGCCACCTGCTCCGGCATCGTGATGGGGCCGATCTGTTGTCCCACACCGGCTTTCACGGTGCCAACCAGTTCGACCACCTTGCTGATGAAGGCGGCGTAGACCCGCTCGTGCACATACGCGCGCTCGACCGAGATGCAGACTTGTCCCGCATTGCTCATCGCACCCCACACCGCGGCGTCGGCGGCGGCCGCCACGTCGGCATCCTCGTCGACGAGCATCACGTCGGTGGCGCCCGCGTCGATCAGCATCGGCGTCAGCGTCTCGGCGCAGGCCGCCATCACCTTCCGCGCGGTGGGCAGCGAGCCGGTGAAGCTGATCTTGTCGACGCCGGAGCGACACAGCGCATCGCCGGTCGCGTCGGCGCCGGTGACGGTGTGCAACAGCCGGTCGTCGCCCGCGACCCGGCGGAAGCTGTCGGCGAGCCACTCGCCGATCTGCGGGGTGTACTCGCTGTGCTTCAACACCACGGTGTTGCCGCCTGCCAGGGCGTAGGCGGCGGTGCCGACCGGACCGAAGAGCGGGAAGTCCCACGGACCGAGGACGCCGACAACCCCGAGCGGCTGGTACTCCACCGTGGCCCGCTGATTCACCATGAACAATCCGGACGCGGTTCGCCGCGGCCCCAGCACTTTTCGCGCATGCTTGGCTGCCCAGTCGATATGTTGGGCGGCCACAATCACTTCGATTGTCGCGTCCTCCAGCGATTTACCGTTCTCCGCGTGCAGCAGGTCCGCCACTTCGCCGCGCTGCTTGATCAACGCCGTTCGCCAGGACTTCAGTATCCGCTTGCGCTCACCGAAGCCGATCTCCGCCCACGACGGCTGCGCCTCGCGCGAGCGCTGCACGACCTCGTTGACCTCGACCGCGGTGTGCACCGGGTAGGTGCCGATCACCGCGCCGGTGGCCGGATCGAACGACCGGAAGGTCCCCCCGACCCTGGCGGAGAAACGTTCGTCCACCACGCTCGATTGCTTTTCGATCACCCCGAAACTCTATCGGCAGGTGGCCTGCGGGTCGGGCACATTGCGAAAAATCGATATCACCGGATCCGAAATTCTCGTTATTCGAACCGGCGCGCTGCGATTAACAATACGAACTCGACAACGGCCCGAATTCCGTTCAAATAGTTTCGCCGATCATATCGGCACAGATCGCGCCCGGCAGGCTACCCGACCCTGCAATTGCCACAACCCCAACTCTCCAGAATAACTCGCCAAATCCCGCCTGTGTCAGGAACTCTCAAATTCGGCACACCACACAAACAGACTTGGCCGAATGCTACATTCATCAACATACCGGTCGTTATTTTTATCCGGAAACTCTCTTGTGACAATGTGTAACCAAGAGGAAATAACAATGTCGGTAAGCTCCCTCTCGAAGAAAGGAGAACCTTTCTTCGGTAACGAGATCTAAGGAGACAACAATGGGTTTGCTCGCCGGTTTGATCGACGTTGTCGGAAGTGTTCTGCACCTCCTCCTCGGAGGACTCTGAAATCGCATCACTCGGTGCGTTAGCTCAATAACCCTGCGCTGAGCTACCTGCCCCGTGTCGCGCGGACACGGGGCAGGACCACCGTCGGCCCCGGTTCGCCCGAGGCGGGCCTGCTAGGAGTTCGGACCCGCCGTCGACCCGCGGTGGCCGCCGAAAACCATGGCCAGCGCTTGGCGGTCGAGTTTGCCGCGCGGCGTGCGCGGAAGACTGTCCACCGTCAAGAGCCGGACCGGAATGCTCGGCGTCGGCAGCGTTGCGCGCAGATGACGCCAGATAGCATCCAGGTCAGGGGCATTCGCGTCCACCACGATCGCGGCAGCGGGCGCCTCACCCATACGCGCGTCGGGAATGCCGATACACGCGGCCTCGGCAATGCCGGGCAGCGCGGTGAGTGCGGCTTCGATGGCGGCCGGCTCGACGTTGAGCCCCGCGCGGATGAGCATCTCGCTGTCGCGACCGAACAACCGGAGCTGGTCACCGGTCACCGCACCCCGGTCCCCCACCGACATCCACCCGTCGGCCGGGCCGTCGACCACGCCGCGCTCGGTGAGGTAGCCGTCGAACAGCATGTCGCTGCGCACGAATACCAAGCCGTCTCGGATCTCGACTTCGACGCCGTCGAACAGTTTGCCCGCCGATTTCTCGTCCTCGGCGCCGAGACCACGATCGAACGAAACAAAGCTCAGTTCGGACGCGCCATAGAAATGGACGAGGCCGGCATTCGGCACAACCTCTTGCAGCGCTTGCCTTCCCGTACGCGGCCACCGCGCCGCCGAGGACAACACCTCACGAACCTGTTCGAAAGGACCTGTCCCGGAGCGGACCACATCCCAGGCCACGGTGGGCACCGAATACAGATGTGTCGCACCGTCATTCAATGCCTCAACGGCGGAACGCAAGTCCACGGTCGCACCGCGCGTCAGCGCGTGCAACGCGCCGTACAGGAAATGCGTGTGATCGAGGACGCCGGGCACCGACACCCGGTCGCCACCGCCGATATCGAAGGTGGCGTCGGAACGATCGAGGGTCGCCGACCACGACTGTTGATTGCGCACGAACAGCTTCGGTTCGCCGGTGGTGCCGGAGGTGACGCCGACCAACAGCTCGGTCTCCGGTCGTGCCGTGCCCGGCTTGCCCGCCGATACCAGTCCGGCCACGGTCCGAATATCCCCGTCGAACCCCAGCTTTCGCACCCGCCGATGATGCGGCGGTGCGGCGACCACGGCGCCGGGCTGCGTGAGGTCGAGCACCCGGCTCAGCTGGTTCGGCAGCAGATGCCGGTGCAGCAGCACCACACTCACCCCGGCGTGCATCGCCGCCACCACCACGACCAACGACTCGACATCCGAAGTCGGCAGCACGGCAACCCGATTCATGCCGTCGAGCCCGGCGGCGGTGCGGGTGACCCGCGACCAGAATTCGCGATAGTCGACGTGTTCCCGTGCGGAGATGACGGCGCTCGACTCGGCGTATTCGGCGGCGCGCCTGGCGATCCGCGCGGCAAGCAGCTCAGTCATCGTCCACTCCTCTCGCGGCGAGGGCGTCACCCATCGCGTCCGCGGTGCGGAGCGCCCGCACCAGCACCGGCGTGACCAGCGCCGTCATCGACCAGTCCAGGCCGCGGGCCCGCCGCGCCTCCGCGACCTCGTGCACGATCCCGGCCAGCAGCGGCACACACCGAATGGCCAGTGCCAGTAGCAATCCCACCCGTTCCGGATCGACGCCGATCCGGCGTAGCGGCCCGAGGGACCGTGTCACGGTGTCGAGCAGATCGGTCACCCGGGTGGTGAGCGTGACCAGCGCCGCGAGCGCCACCGAGACCAGCAGCACGCCACACACCACGAAGGCCCGTGCCGGCGAGGTGAGCCACACCTGGAACGCGGCGATGATCACCAGCATCCACACCACCGGCCGCAGTTGCGCCACCGCGACGCGCCACGGAATCCGGGCGACCGCGAACAGTCCCGCCACCGCGATGCCGACCACACCGACCTGCGCCGGGGTCTGCACGAACACCGTTGCCGCCACGATGGCCGCGATCAACAGCAGCAGCTTGGCGCCTGCGGGCATCCGGTGCAGCAGCGAGTTTCCCGGGCGGTACAGCCCGATCATTCGACCAGTGCCCGATAAGCGGGGACGGCGGCGTCGGGTGTGCCGTCGAATGCCACCGCGCCGTCATCGATGACGATCACGCGTTCGAAGCTGTCCAGCAGCGCCAGCTGATGTGTCACGACGATCACCTGCTGATCGACGGCGTCGAGCGCGTCGGCGACGATCCGCGCGTTGCGCAGGTCGAGCAAGGTGGTCGGCTCGTCCGCGATGATCACCTCGGGCTTGCGAATGAGGACGGCGCCGATGGCGAGCAACTGCTTCTGACCGCCCGACAACAGATGCGCGGGGTGGTCGGCGTGCGCGTGCAAGCCGAACCGCGCCAACATCTCCTCCACGCGTGCCGCGATCTCCTGCTTCCCGAGTCCGGTCCGCCGCAGCGAGAACGCGAGATCCTCTGCGACCGTTGGCATCACGATCTGGGTATCGGGATCGGTGAACACGAAACCGACCTTGCGCCTGACCTGCGCGCCCTTGCGAGCCGCGTCGACACCGTCGACGGTGACCGTGCCCGACGTCGGTTTCAGCAGACCGTTGATCATCCGCGCCAACGTCGACTTGCCCGATCCGTTCGAACCGATGATCCCGACCCGGCGCTCGGTGATGCGAAGCGAGATATCGCGCAACACTTTTCGATCCCCGAACGCATGACTCACCGAATCGAAGACGATCTCGGTCACGACACCCGCTCCACCAGCATCGCGATACCTTGACCGCCACCGATGGCGCACGCCGCCAGGCCGAGCCCGGGTCCGTCCGCGCGCAACATCTGACTTGCCAACCGCACCAGCAGAATCGCGCCGGACGCGCCCCACGGATGGCCCATCGCGATGGCGCCGCCCTGCGGGCAGATGATGGATTCGTCGAGCCCCAATTCGTCCGACACCGCGAGCACCACCGTGGCGAAGGCCTCGGTGATCTCGACGATGCCGAGATCGGCCACCTCGAACCCGGTGCGCTTCAGCAGTTTCCGGATCGCGGGCACCGGACCGAGCCCGGGGTACGCCGGATCGGATCCCGCGACCGCCGAGCCGAGTATCCGGAGCGCGGGCAGCCCGGCCGCCAGCGACTCGCTGGTGACCGCGAGAATCGCGGCGCCATCGGAGATTCCGCACGAGTTGCCCGCGGTCGCCGTGCCCTCGGCGCCGAAACTGGGGCGCAGGCGAGCAAGCCGCGCCTGCGTCATACCCGCGCGGATACGTTCATCGCGCTGCACCGCGCCGATCGGCACGATCTCCGCCGAGAAGTCGGCGGCCGCGGCGAGCGTATGGGACCGCGCCGCGTAGGCGTCCTGCCGCTCGCGGCTGATGCCGCGCACCCTGGCAAGGTCGTCGGCGGCCGCACCCATGTCAGGATCCGAAAAGCCCGGTGGCGCAAAGGGAGCGCGGGTATATCGCACGGGTTCGGCGCCCGCGGCCGGCGGCCAGAAGCGCCACGGCGCGGTGCTCGCCGATTCGACGCCGCCTGCCAGAATGAGCTCGTCCGCGCCGCTACGCACCCGCAGCGCCGCCTGCATGACCGCGTCGAGTCCGGAACCACACTGACGGTCGACGGTCACGCCGGGCACGTGCTCGCCGAACCCCGCCTGCAATGCCGCGATCCGCGCCGGATCGCCGCCGGGCCCGAGGCAGTTGCCGAGCACCACATCGTCCACCTCGGCGCCGACGCCTGCCGCTCGCAGCGACGACACCACCTCGCGCAACACCGGGGCGGCCAGGTCGGCCACGGTGCGGTCGGCCAACCCGTGCCCGGCGTTGCCGATCGGCGTTCGACGCGGCGCTACCAGAACGGGGACCGGACTCATGTCAGCAAGTCTTTCAGCTGCCCTCGGGCCACCTTGCCACTGGCGGTCTTCGGCAACGCGGACAGCGGCACCCAGCGGCGCGGCATCGCCTCGCGCCCCAGCACGGCGCGCGCCTGCGCGCGCACCGCGCCTATCCCGATGCCGTCGTCGAGTTGCACTGCCGCCGTGACGGTTTCACCGAACACCGCGTGCGGTGAACCGATCACCGCCACCGCGACGACACCGTCGAGGGTCGCGAGAATGCGCTCGACATCCTCGGCGACCACGGTGGTGCCGCCGACGTTGATCGCCGATTCCCCCCGACCACGGACCGTCAGCGTGCGGTCGGCGCCGAGCTCGGCGAGATCGCCGACGCCGAACCATTCGGGCGCACCGAGCACACGGTAGGGGCTCCGGACATGGAGCAGCCCGTCACGGATCTGCGCGTCGACACCATCGAGCAGGCGCAGCGGTTCGGGCACTCGTCGCGCCGCGACCAGGGAAACCTCGGCGGACCCGTAGTACTCGATGATCTCGACGCCGTGCGCCGCCGCAGCCGCGCCCTCGTCCAGCGCGATGCCTGCCACGATCGCGGTCCGCAGCATCGGCGCCAGGCCGATCACCTCACGCAGCACCGCAGGCACCGCGTGCACGACGGTGGCCCGCGCCGGATCGTCGGTGACGCACGCACCGACCCACAGCGCGTGCAGCGCGCCGAACAGATGCATCGTCGCGTGCAAGGGCCCGGTGATCAGCACCCGATCGGCGGGCGTGACGCCGGTGATCGCGGTGAAGTCCGGGAAGCTGTCGTACCAGGACGCCGCCGTGCGAGCCAACGGCCGCGGCCGTCCGGTCGAGCCCGAGGTCGTCACCAACAGAAACGCCGACGGTGGAATGCTCGGGCGCTCGGGCCTGACGGCGGGGTTCTCGACCCGCACCGGCACCCCCTGCCTGGCGGCGGCACACACGCAGATCAACGCCTCGGGCACCGACAGCGTGGAGGCGTCGTACTCGCCGGACCCATGCCGTTCGATCCACTGCTCGATGGCATGGTCGAGTTCGCCGTATGTGTAAGTGCGGCCGTCGAATTCGAGGGCAGGCCGATCACCGGCGCCGCCGAGTTCCCGACTAGGCACGAATCAGGCCCGGGTACGCGCGGTGCACTCCCTTCGCGACCACTGTCGCGACAACGACCTTCGCCAGATCTCCAGGAATGAACGCGAAATTCGTGCTGATCGCGTGCGACAGGTCCAGGTCGGTGCGAATCAACAGCCCGACAGTGCCGAACAGGTAGATGACGAGCAACCCACCGATCGCGTTGATCAGCAGGCCGAGCACGATCGGATACTTCGGCAGGATCCGGTAGGTCAGCAGGCCGATGACAAGGGCGGCGGGGATCCAGCCGACGAGGTATCCGGCGCTCGGTCCCGCCATGGCCGTCAATCCGGTGCGGCCACCGGAGAGCAAGGGCAGCCCGATCATGGTCAGCGCCAGGAAAACCACCACCGCCGCGGTCCCCTTGCGCGCGCCGAGCACGGCACCGGCCAGGATGACCCCGAGTGTCTGCACGGTGATCGGCACACCGCTGAATCCGACCGTGATGGCGCCGGGCAGGCCCATCGCCGCGATCAGCGCCGCGAAGACCGCGATCTGCGCCATGTCTCGCGCGGAGAGGGCGAAACGCGCCCCCCGAGAGTTTTCGACTCCAGCCACGACGAACTTCCTCCCGCTCACGCTCTTGAACGACGTTCAAGATAGCAGGCGGGGTGCACAGGGGATTCACCTGCGCATAGCGATCCCGAACGGGCTAGTCGTGGGGGTGTGCGTGGTCGTGGTCGTGGGGGTGCGCGTGATCATGAGGGTGTGCGTGATCATGGGCATGCGCATGCTCGCGGGCACGAATCCGCGCCTGCACCTCGGGACGCCGCAGCGGCGGCACAGACTTCGGTGGCACCTTGCGCTCGGGCAGTTCCGCGAGCAGCCTGGCCGTGATGGCCGCGATGTCGGCCACAGCGGCATCGACGGCGGGCTGGGTCGCGGCCGAGATGCTGGACAAGCCGCCGACCTTGCGGACGTATTGCAGCGCCGCGGCCTGGATCTCCTCCTCGGTCGCTGCGGGCTCCAGCCCTCGAAGGGCGGTGATGTTTCGACACATACCTCGAGGCTAATCCGCCCCTCCGACACTGTGCCGAGTTCGCGGACGCACCCCGCGCCGGGCTAACCGCTGCGCCGCCACCATTCGAGGAAGTGGGCGAGCGCGGGCGCATCCGACTCCCGCATCCACGCAATGCTGATGGCGATGCGCGGCGGGTCGGTGCCGAACGGTATGACGACGATATTTTCGTGGGCGATCCTGGTCGCCCGCTTCCGGTCGAGCACGCTGATTCCGGTGCCGCCGGAAACCACGTCGAGGACCTGTTCGGCGTCGGACTCCTCGCCGACCAGATTCGGCGCCCCGTCGCCCCAGATATGCCCGACGAGTTCGTCATAGAAATCGGGTCCGGTTTGCCTCGACCACAACACAATTGGCTCATCGACGATGTCCTCGATGGCGACAGTGTCGCGAACCGCCAGCGGATGCTCCTTCGACACCACCACCGCGGCCTCTTGGAGTCCGATCAGGTGCGTCTCGACGCGCGGGTGCGCGATATTTCCGCGCACGAACGCGACGTCGATCTCCCCCGATTCGAGCAGGTCGAGATTCCAGGCCGTCCACCCGGTAATCGTCGAAACGGTGATGTCCGGAAACTCCTTGCGGAAATCCCGAATTCGCTGCGAGATATCGCTGTCGGAACCCGATCGAGTGAAGGCGACCTTAAGTTCACCCGCCGTCCCCGATGCCCTGGCACGGACCGACCGCTCGAGGTCCGCGGCGGCCGTCAGAAGTTGCTGAGCGCCCGCTTGCAGCGCCAAACCGGCCGGTGTCAGGACGAAAGCGCGGCCACTTCGGGTCAGCAAATCGACCCCGAGCTCCTTTTCCAACGCTTTGACCTGCTGAGACAGGGCGGGCTGGGTGATATGCAACGATTCCGCCGCGCGCCCGAAGTGCCGGTGCTCAGCTACCGCTAGGAAGTAACGCACGCGACGCAGATCGTCCACGCCGGTCAGCCTAGCCAGATAAGCGTTCCTTATCAACGGGAAGTAAATACGTATTGGACCTGCGGGACTTCGTGGCCCGAGACTGTGTCTACCGAGCAGTCCTAGTCCGCTATCGCGAGAAGGTATCCGATGCCTACGACAGTCGCCACCGCCATCGCCGAAAGTCTGCAAGCCAGGGGAATTACCGAGTTCTTCGGCCAGAGTCTGCCGTCGCTGCTGGTTTTGGCCGCCGAGGATCTCGGCATACGGCAGATCGTTTACCGCACCGAGAATGCGGCGGGCACGATGGCCGACGGTTTTGCCAGGGTGTCGCGGCATTGCTCGGTCGTCGTCGCACAGAACGGGCCCGCCGCAACGCTTCTCGTGCCGCCGCTGACCGAGGCCGCGAAAGTGTCCATTCCCGTCGTCGCCTTGGTACAGGACGTGCCGAGTCCGTTTCGCAACAAAAATGCGTTTCAGGAAATTGATCACCAAAGCCTGTTTTCCGGATGCACCAAATGGTTCGACCGCCTCGATGATCCGGCTCGAGTCCACGACTATCTCGACGCGGCCTTCCGGGCCGCGACCAGCGGCAGGCCGGGTCCCGCCGTCCTGATGCTGCCCAAGGATGTGCTCGAGCAACTCGCTCCCCCGCCGCCCGCAGGCCACGTTCCCAGCAGCACCGCATTCCCGCTCGATCGGATCCGGCCGCCCGAGGCCGGCATTCGCGCCGCAGCGGAGGCGCTGGCCAAGGCCGAACGCCCGCTGGTCATCGCGGGTGGCGGCGCCATCTCCTCGGATGCGGGCGCCGCGCTGGCCAGGCTGAGCGACCTGGCGTCGCTGCCGGTCGCGACGACGCCGATGGGCAAGGGCGCGGTCCCGGAGACGAACGACCTGAGCGTCGGGGTCATCGGCAACTACATGGGCGAACACGGCGTCACGCACGGCATGCGCGACTGGATCGCCGACGTGGACACCATCCTGCTCGCCGGGTCGCGCACCAACGAGAACGGCACCGACGGCTGGACCCTGTACCCGCCGGAAGCCACCGTCATCCACCTCGACATCGATCCGACCGAGATCGGCCGCAACTATCCCGCGCTTCGCCTGGTCGGCGACGTCAGGACCGGCATCGACGACCTCGCGACCGCACTGCGCGGCCTCGACCTGAGCAAGCGCAGCGCCGACCGGCCCGCGATCATCGAGCAGATCGCCGGGTCCCGCGCCGCCTTCGAAACGAACACGGCCGCCGTCCGCACCTCGACGCGACAGCCGTTGCGTCCAGAGCGGGTGGCCGACGAGATCAGCACGCTGCTGCCCGACGACGCGATCGTCGTCGCGGACGCCAGCTACTCCTCGATCTGGGTGGCCAACTACATCCGGGCCACCACCGCAAGCCAGCGTTTCCTGCTGCCGCGCGGCATGGCCGGACTCGGGTGGGGACTCCCGCTCGCGCTCGGCGCCAAGGCGGCACGACCTGGCTCACCGGTCATCTGCGTTGTCGGCGACGGCGGATTCGCCCACTGCTGGGCCGAAATCGAGACCGCCGTTCGCGAACACCTCGCCGTCGTGGTGGTCGTGCTGAACAACTCCATCCTCGGCTTCCAGAAACACGCCGAAATCGTCCAGTTCGGCCGACCGACCTCGGCCGTCGAACTAGGGCACGTCGACCATGCGCAGATCGCTACCGCGTGCGGAGCACACGGCCGCACCGTCCACAGCGACGTGGAACTGCGTGACGCACTGGTGAAGGCGATCGTCGAACCGACGACGACCGTCTTGGACGTCATCACCGACCCCGACGCCTATCCACCGGTCACGGGCTGGGACACCAACCACGCCTTGATCGATCACCTTGCCCACCAACAGCTCAACTGATTCCACCGCATCCACTCGACATCGGAGATTCCCATGGCTTTCGACTACACGGCCTTTTTCGAGAGAAAGATCGACGACATTCAGGCGTCGGGTCAGTACCGCACGTTCGTGGAGATCGAGCGGCTCGCGGGCCGCTTTCCGCAAGCGGTACACCATCATCGGGACGGACTACGCGAGATCACCGTGTGGTGCAGCAACGATCACCTAGGCATGGGACAGTTTCCCAAGGTCGTCGAGGCGATGCACCGGTCGATCAACCGCTCGGGCGTCGCGGCCGGTGGCTCGCGCAATATCTCGGGCAACAACCACACCCACATCCTGCTGGAACGCGAAGTGGCGCAACTGCATCGCAAGGAAGCGGGCCTGACGTTCATCACCGGGTACGCGGTGAACGACGCCGTGCTCGGCGTGCTCGGCAAGCATCTGCCCGGCGCCATCTTCTTCTCCGACGAGCAGAACCACGCGTCGATGATCCTCGGCATGCGCGCCTCGGGTGCGGACCGAGTCATCTTCCGGCACAACGATGCCGCCCATCTCGACGAGCTGCTGGCGGCCACCGATCCCGACCGCCCCAAGATCGTGGCGTTCGAATCGATCTACTCGATGGACGGCGATATCGCGCCCATGCCCGAACTGTGTGCTGTCGCAAAAAAACACGGCGCCCTCGTCTACGTCGACGAGGCGCACTCGGTGGGCATGTACGGTCCGGAGGGATCCGGCATGGCGGCCCAGTTGGGTTGCGCCGACCAGGTGGATCTGCTGATGGGCACCTTCGCCAAGGGCTACGGCACCCTCGGCGGCTACCTGACCGGGCCGGCGCCGATCCTCGACGCGGTGCGGAGTTTCGCGCCCGCGTTCATCTTCACCCTCGCGATGCCGCCCGCGCTCGCGGCGGCCGCGCTGGCGAGCGTGCGGCATCTGCGGGAGTCCGACAACGAGCGAATCCTGTTGCACCACCGTGCCGGACTGCTGCAGGACCTGCTCACCGACGCCGAAATCCCGTTGGTGTCCACCGAAAGTCACATCGTTCCGGTCCTCGTAGGTGACCCGCACAAATGCAAACAACTCGCCGACATTCTGCTCGAGGAGTACCACCAGTACGCCCAGCCGATCAACTTCCCGTCCGTGCCGAGGGGCACCGAACGCCTCCGGATCAACCCCTCGCCGGTGCACAGCCCCGCAGCTGTCCACAAGTTCGCCGAGATCGTCGACACCGTCTGGTCTCGGCTGAACCTGCCCCGCCGTGCGGCGCTCCCGCTGACCACGCACGAGACGCTGGAGAAGGTCTCGGTATGAGCCTCGGCACGCGGCCTCTCGAACCACACCGGAGCCTGCATCCGGTGGTGGAGGCTGAGCCCACAACGCCGTGGGCTCAGCACATACTTCTCTACGCCGCGTTCTTCCTGATGGGCGCCGAGATGTACCTGGTCGCGCCGATGCTGCCCGGTATCGCCGACTCGCTGCACGCGTCGGTCGCGGCGTCGGCGACCATCGTCACCGCGTACGTGCTCGTCTATGCGATCGCGGGTCCGCCGTTCGGCATCATCGCCGATCGGTACCCGCGGCGGTGGTCGATCCTGTTGGGCTGCATCGTGTTCCTGCTCGGGAACCTGGCCTGTGCGGCAGCGGGCACGCTGGCACTGCTGGTCGCGGCGCGCGGGCTCACCGGGCTCGGCGCGGCGATCGCGGCGCCCGCGATCTGGGCGTATCTCGCCGAGCGCACGCCTGCGCACCAGCGCGGCCGGGTGATCTCGACCGGCGCCAGCGTGTACTCGCTCGGGCAGGTGCTCGGCGTGCCACTCGGCGCGGCCCTCGCCTCGCTCACCAGTTGGCGCTGGCCGTTCCTCGCCGTCGGCGTGCTGATGGTCGCGACATCGGCGGTGCTGTACAAACGGCTCGATCATCTGCCGGTGACCGGGACGGCGCGCGGCTTCTCGGCACTGCTCGCGCCGTGGTCGCAACCGCGAATCAGCCTCGGGCTCATCGCAACACTGTTGTTGCAGGCGGCCAGGCTCGGTGCGTACACGTTCATCGGGGTGCTCTTCGCCCAACGATTCGGCTTCAGCCTCACCACCCTCGGGCTCGTCGGTCTCCTCGTCGGCGCCGGATCGCTGATCGGATCGCTGAGCACCGGCGCCGTCCTGGATCGGCTGCACAAGCACAACGTGAGCGGCGTGTGGGTCTCGGTCGTCGCCGCGGCGGCGTTCGCCCCCTGTGCCGCACTCGCTTTGAGCACCGGGCACCTGATCCTCGCCCTGGCGGCGCTGTTTCTCTGGTGCGTCTTCGGCGGCTCGTTCTACTCCAGCCAGCAGGCCTACCTCTCCAGCGCCGACCCCACCCAGCGCGCCTCCGTCGTCGCATGGAACAACTCGATGATGAACGCGGGCATCGCCATCGGCACCACCCTGCTCGGCACGCTCGCCGTCGGTGGCGCCGCCTTCGCCGGGGTGACCTGCGCCCTCGGCATCGCCGCGGCGCTGGTATCGGCCGCCCTGCTCGTCCTCCTCAGAAAGGACCGTCAGCCAGCATGAATTCCGCATCGAGCACTGTGCTGCCCCACCGGACCGCGCTCCCCGTTGCCACCAGAGCCCTCGGCGCCTACATCTACGACGCCGACGGCAACGACTATCTCGACGGCTCCTCCGGCGTCCTCAACGTCAACGTCGGCCACGCACATCCGCGCGTGGTGCAGGCCATCGAAACTCAGCTCAGGCAGCTGTCTTTCGTGCACCGCACCCAGTTCCGCAACGAGCAGGCGGGCGAGCTCACCGAGCGGCTGCTCGCGATCGCGCCCGACGGCACCGTCGCCGTCGAGTACAGCAACTCCGGATCCGAAGCCAACGAGTGCGCGCTGCGGCTGGCCTTCGCGGCCCAGCACCGGCGCGGGAAGACCAAGCGCACCGTCATCCTGTCCGAGGAACCCAGCTATCACGGGATGACGGCCGCGGCGCTGTCGATCACCGGTAGTCCCGGTAAACGTGATCCCTCCGTCGAGCCGCTGCTCGGGCCGGCGGACGGGACCCGAGTTCTGGTGCGTCCCAAGCCAGGTCGGCGACGCGCCACCCATGAGGAATGGGCGCAGGCCCTGCTCAATGTCGGCCCGTCCCGGGTCGCGGCCATCGTCATCGAGCCGCTCGGCGGCGCGTCCTCGGGCGCCTCCCCGATCGACATCGCCACCATGCACTGGCTGCGGCGGGAAACGAAGAACAACGGCATCGTGCTGATCGCCGACGAAGTCATGTCCGGATTCGGGCGCACCGGCAAGTGGTGGGCCTGCGATCACTCGTCGATCGCACCCGACATCCTCACCTCGGGCAAGGGGGTGACCGGCGGCTACACCAGCCTCGCGGTCACGCTGGTCGGCGCGACGGTGACGTCGGCCATCGCCGAACCGCTCGGCCCGATCGCGTTGGGCCACACCATGTCCGCGAACCCGCTCGCCTGCGCCGCCGCCAACGCCGTACTGAGCGTGATCGAGGACGAAGGGCTGGTGCAGAACGCCGCCGCGGCGGGGAGGTTCCTCGCCGACGCGCTGACTGCCCTGTGCGAGCGGTATCCGGGGCTGCTCGCCGACCAGTCGGGCATCGGCTTGATGCGCGCACTGCACATCGACCCGGCGCAGCCTGCGGACACCAACAAGCGAATCATCGCCGCCGCCAAGGCGAACGGGCTCGTGCTCTGCCCGGCGGGCATCGGCGCGACCACCCACTCCGTGCTGGTGGCGCCGCCGCTGACCAGCACGCCGGACGAGGTCGACGAGCTCATCGTTCGACTCGACAAGGCGTTGCAAGCGGTAGCGGGAGCCGACAATGCGTGAGGTGGCCGAGCTGCTCGACACCGTGCCGACTGACCTGTGGATCGGCGGGAAGCAGACACCGCCCGCGAGCGGACTGGTGTTCCCCGTGGACAATCCGGCGACGGGCGAGGTCCTGATCGAAGTGGCCGACGCCTCGGCCATCGACGGTGCCCGCGCACTCGAGGTCGCGGCCGAGACCCAAACGGGCTGGGCCGCAACGCCGGCCCGCTGGCGCGCCGAAATCCTGCGCCGCGCTTGGGAACTGGTGCTGGCCCGGCGCGACGACTTCGCGCTGCTGATGACGCTGGAGATGGGCAAGCCGCTCCAGGAGAGCTACGGCGAGGTCATCTACGGCGCGGAATTCCTGCGCTGGTTCGCCGAAGAGACGGTGCGCGTCCATGGCCGCTACACGCACTCACCGTCGGGCGGCGGCCGGATCCTCGTCACCAAACAGCCGGTCGGCCCGACACTGGCGATCACCCCGTGGAACTTCCCGCTCGCCATGGGCACCCGCAAGATCGCGCCCGCCCTGGCGGCGGGCTGCACGATGGTGCTCAAACCCGCCGCCGAGACACCGCTCACCATGCTGCTGCTCGGCCAGGTGTTCGCCGACGCCGGACTACCACCCGGCGTGCTGTCGATCCTGCCGACCTCGCAGGCGGCGGCACTCACCGATCCGCTGTTCGCCGACGACCGGCTGCGCAAGGTGACCTTCACCGGGTCCACCGCCGTCGGCAAACAGCTACTGGCGCAGTCGGCTTCGCGCGTGCTGCGCACCTCGATGGAACTCGGCGGCAACGCACCGTTCCTCGTGTTCGCCGACGCCGACCTCGATGCCGCGGTGGACGGCGCCATGGCGGCCAAGATGCGCAACACCGGCGAGGCCTGTACGGCGGCCAACCGTTTCCACGTCGACAACGCGGTGCGCGAGGGGTTCACCGCGGCGTTGACCGACCGGATGCGGGCACTGAAGATCGGCGCCGGCCACCTGGACGGCGTCCAGGTGGGCCCGCTGATCAGCGAGAAACAACGCGCAACGGTCGCCGAACTGGTGCACGACGCCTTGGCCAAGGGCGCCGTTCTCACCACCGGCGGCGCCGGTGTGCCCGGCGACGGATACTTTTTCGAACCGACGGTCCTCACCGACGTTCCTGGCAACGCCCGCATCCTGCGCGAGGAAGTCTTCGGGCCGGTCGCCGCGATCACCGGCTTCGACGGCGAGGAGGCCGGTGTCGCGGCCGCCAACGACACCGAATTCGGCCTCGCCGCATACCTTTACACCACCGACCTGAACCGTGCGCTGCGCGTCGCCGACGCACTCGAGTCCGGCATGGTTGGGGTGAACCGCGGCGTGATCTCCGATGTCGCAGCACCATTCGGCGGCATCAAGGAATCCGGCCTCGGCCGTGAGGCAGGCACCGAAGGTATCGAGGAATACCTCGAAACCAAATACATCGCCCTGACCTGAGCTGCTCAGCGTCCTTCCCGGTCGCGCAGCCACTTGCCGATGTCGTCCAGTGGTTGCCTGCTGATCGGGCCGATCGGGTCGTGCAGCAGATCCGTTGCCGCGCCGAGGGAATGGCCGAGGCCGGGATAGGTGATCAGGGTGTGATCCCGACTCCCGGCCTCAGCCAAGGCGCGGTCGACTCGGTGGGCAGCGACCACCGATACGTTGCTGTCGTTGTCGCCGTGCACGGTGAGGACCGGGATGTGCCGGAGTGTGGGAGCTTGCGCCGCGACATCGGCGAGCGTCGTCGGTGCGCCGTACAGGCGGAAGGCACCGCCTGCCAGTTGGGTGTCGGTGAATTGCACTGCCGCCGTCGGTAGTTCGGTGTCGAGATCGATACGCCCGTTACCGTCCAGGTCGAACGCCGGGTTGAGCACCGGCTGCACGGAGTCGAGGCCGTCCGCGAGCACGCCGACGAGTTCGTGCGGCACCACACCACCGTCACCACGCCACGCGCGCCCCAAATCGGCGATACCCACCGATCCTTCGCTGGCGAACCCGCGCAGATACGGAATCACCACCCGCTCCCACTGCGCGATCAGCCCCTCCCGCCAGGGAATCCCCACCACACCCTGCAGAATGACCCCGCGCAGGTTCGGCATGTTGTCCGCGGCCGCCGCGGCAACGGTCGTCCCTTCACTCCAGCCGTAGAGATACACCCGCTGCGGATCGATCCGGGGATCACCGGCCACCGCCTGAACCGCAGTACGCACATCCGCCACCAACTGCGCCATCGTCAGCTCGGTCCCGAACCGCGGATCGATATCCCCGATCCCGCGCACGTAATGCTTGTTGTACCGCAAGGTCGCAAACCCCTGCTCGGCAAGCGACTGCGTAACATCGGTGAACAGATGCCCACGCGAGGTCCCGCCTGCACTGGCATCGTCACCGTTCAAATCCTCCGGCCCCGACCCACTCACCAGAACCACCAGCGGCGCAGGCCGATCCCCCTGCGGATAACTCAGCTCCCCCTGAGATGCGAAGTCGCCGAACGATATCGACACCCCAGCCGACCCCACCGCAGCCTTCGATTCGACACCCCCTGCACATGCCGTAGCCCCAACAAGAACACCCGCCACGAGTGCCACCATCCACAGTGTGCGCATAACCGCGACGCTAACCCCGACGATCTCAACCGTCCTCCCCCCACAGTACGAACCACCCGTCCCCCGCAATCGATGGCTGTCGCGGGCCGGAGGCAGGGCATACCATGTGGTCCGATGGTCGGTTTACCACCACACCCGGAAGAGGACCTGATGCAGAACCCGAAGCTTTGGATTACCGCGCTCGGACTCGTGCTCGCACCATTTGCTGTAGCCGCGCCCGCTGCCGCGGCGGGCCTACCGCTCACCCCCGCAACCGACTCGGCAACCGTGATCGATCAACCGCAGCCGTGTGTGAACTACCCGGGCAACATCCCCTGCAATCTGTCCACCTTCTCCAGCTCATTGGGCATAGGGAAGTAAACAGCCTCGCCGACAAGACGATTCAGCGGTAGTAGACCTCCAGTTCGGCTATCGAGGTGAAGTAGGCTGTGCCGCCTGGCTTTCCGATGATGCGGACGCCGTCGCCGGAGGTGGTGGCGAAGTTGAAGGTGTAGGTGGTGAAGGGGCCTGCGGCGGGGGTGCAGGGGTAGCGCGGTTCGATCTTTGTGTTTCGGACGTCGATCCATTGGAAGTTTTGGCGTACCTGGACGCGCAGGCCTGCGGCGAACCAGCCGCCGTCGTCGAAGATTTCGCCGGTGGTGTAGACGACCTGGTTCATCAGGTAGGGCTGGGACCAGGTGAAGCCCCAGAAGTCGATGTCCTTGTTCTCCTGGTCGAAGCTGTTCTCGCTCTTGGTGAAGTCGCCGTCGTTGTAGTACTCGCTGTGCCCGTAGTGCGCGGACTTCTCGATCGGCGTCACGGCCGCGCCGCTGTCGGCCAGGTTGTCGCGTGGGTCCGGTTGGTTCGCGGGCGATTTCGCGGCGTACGGCAGCAGCGTCAGCTTGCGCAGGTTGAACGAGTAGGCGGTGTCGCCGCCCGCGCTGCCCACCCACCAGTTCGATTGCACCCACATCGAGGTGCCGTCGGGGTCGATGAACTTCGAGGGGATGGTGGTGGCGTAGCCCCCGTTCTTCGGTCCTGGGCAGCCAGGCCCACGACCGAACCACGGATAGCCGCCGAAGTCCTTGGTCAAGAACAGCTTCCACGGTCCCCACGGGCTCGGCGCCTCGTAGAACTCATAGGTGTATTCGGTCCAGGACGTGTACAGGTATCGCTTCAGCGCGCTGACGTAGACGACGCCGCCCTGGGAGATCACCGACAGGTTGTGCGGGTATTCCCGGAAGTTCCGCAGCGTGGGGTACTGCCGTCGGGTGTCGCGCAGCACCGGCCGCCGTTCTTCCACGTGCTTGGTCCATCGCGGCGTGTCACCGTCGAGTCCGGCGAAGAACTCCCACCGGTTCCGTTGCTCGACAGCACCTTTCGGCGCGCGGGCAAGGAAGAGGTCGAACGGGTCGGCGACCGTGGCGGTGAAGGACCCGCGCCAATTGCCGTCCAAGCCGTACGCGTAGACGTAGCGCGCCGCGTCCGCACCCAATGCGGCGGCCGTGTCGCGGGAGTCGCGCCCGAAGTCGAGGAAGAAGATGGTGGTGAAGACGCCGTCGGTGAACATCGGCTGCTGGGTTTTGTGCCAGGTGCGCCCGTGGTCGTCGGACCACGAAACGCTGGCGTTCGGCGCATCGTTGAACGCGATATCGCCCGGTCCGAGGCGCAGGTCCTGGATGGCGAGGTAGAGGCGCCCGTCGGCGCAGACGATGCCGGTCGGCTTCCTGTTGTACTTGCTCGGGTCGCCCCAGATCGCGCCGACCTCGTCGGCGACCGCCAGCACTTCGCCCGTCAGACCCGACTTGGGGTCACCGGTGATCCGGTTGACGACGATGTCGTGCCTCGGGCCGTCGCTGAACCCGCTGCCGTCGCCGTTCACCGAATACAGGTTGTCGTCGTCGGCCCAACAGGTCACCCACAGGTCGCCGTCGCTTTCGCTGTCGACGGCGAGCGCGTTCCCGACGAACGCCGTGGCAAAGAACGTGCTCAGCTGCGCGTCTGCGACACCACCACTCGTCACGGCCTTTTCGACAGTTTCGGCGACTTCGGTGGCATCGGGCTCGGGCACCTGCGACGGCGACCGCGACACCGCCACCCCCGCACCCGCCAGGCCGGCCAGCACACCAGCAGCTCCGGAGAGACCCAACACGAAGTGCCGCCGAGCCATCGGGCTCATCGACACCCACCCAGGTCGCGAGCGGAAAACTCGGCCGGTCGTACGCTACGAAGGACCCGGCCCGCACCGGACACCGGCAGGCTGAAACTGCAGTTCACACTGACCATCTTTCGAACAGAACGGTTTTCCGCACCGACAGTAGTTGCCGGAAGCCGATCACGGCTGCCACAAGCTGCCACCAAAACCATTGGCTCAGCCACAGTCAGGTGGTGCCGGAGGAACTCGGTGTCGGCTGTCCGACGGTTCCCTGCGCGGCAGGGTCGGATCCTCGGTCCCCTGCCAGCACCTGCCTGAGCAGGGCAACTACTATCACCGCCGCGACCAGCAGGATGACGACGCAGATCGCGGCCACGACATTCATCCCGGCGGTGAATGATTCCCGTGCGGCAGCCGCCAGCAACGCCCCGAGATCCCCGGCGAACGGCGTCAGGCCAAGCACGGACTGGAGATATTGGGTCAGATAGAACATGCTCGATGTCCCGATCAGCGCGTACAGCACCAGCCCGACGAGCATGGTGCTGAACGCCCGGTTCTCGAACAACCGCAGGTCCATGAACGGCTTGTCGCGGCGGCGTTGGCGACGGACGAAGGCAATACCGCAGCCAATCCCGCAGAGGCCGACCAGTATCGGGGTCGCCTGCGCGCCGTGGCGGGCGATCTCTTTGAGCCCGTAGCTGACTGCGACCATGGCGCCCACCGAGAGCAGGGCGCTGACGATATCGATGGCGCCACCGTCGGGGTTCCGATATTCATCGATAGTCAGCGGGCACAGCGCAAGCAACAAGACCATCACGGGCACTGCGAGCAGAAACGCTGAACCCCACCAGAAATGCGCAAGCACTACCCCACCGACCACCGATCCGAGGATGGCGCCGAGCGGAAAGCTGGCGGCCCACACCCCGATAGCGAGCCCGCGCTGATTCGGTTCGCGGAACATATTTCTGATCAACGCCAATGTCGATGGCGCGAGCGTCGATCCGGCGACGCCGAGTAGGGCCCGGCCCGCGATCAGCGTGGTGGCGTCGGTGGCGAACGCGGACACCAGGCAGGCCGCCGCGAAGCAAGCCGCACCGATCATCAGTAGTTTCCGGCGACCGATCCGGTCGCCGAACGCGCCCATCGTGATGAGTAGTCCGCCGACCATGAAGCCGTAGCTGTCGAGAATCCACAACTGCTGCACCGCGTTCGGCCGCAGATCCGCCGTGATCAGCGGTAAGGGATTCCAGAAGTCGTCTTTCGCGCTCGCCTCCGTACTGCGGATCCTGCCGGACGTGATCGTGCTCCACTACCGCAGCCAGCTGCCCCCTGCGGAATAGTGGCCGCTGGACCGCGGTCCGGCGCCTGGTAGGAAGAATTTCGTGCGAGGTGTCGATTCGGCGGGTGGCCGTTCGATGCAGTGGGGTGAGGGTCGGACGATCCTGACGACGACGAGCAAAGGACGCGATATGCGCTACATGATGCTGATCCACGTCGACCCGGTCACCGCGCCGGAGCCGGACGAGGCGTTGATGGAACAGGTGGGCAAGGTGATCGAGGAGATGACCAAGGCGGGCGTGCTGCTGGACACCAACGGCCTGCATCCGGTCACCGAGGCCACCAGGGTCACCCAGTCGAACGGCAAGCAGACGGTCGTCGACGGCCCGTTCACCGAGTCCAAAGAGGTGGTCGGCGGCTACTGCATCCTGCAGACCAAATCGCAGGACGAGGCGGTCGAATGGACCAAGCGTTTCCTCGGCGCACACGGGCCGGAGTGGGATATCGAGATCGAGATCCGGCAGCTCGCGGTGCAGGCCTGAACGGACAACGGATGACCCCCGACCGGTCGCCGGAACACGCCCGCCGCGCCGTGGAGACGGTGTGGCGGATGGAATGGCCACGGCTGGTCGCGGGGCTCACCCGCGTGGTCGGCGATATCGACGCCGCCGAGGAACTGGCACAGGACGCGTTGGTCGCGGCGTTGGAGCAGTGGCCGCGCGACGGGGTGCCGCCGAACCCGGGTGGCTGGCTGATGCTGA
The DNA here is from genome assembly GCF_043197455.1 of Nocardia sp. NPDC049149. NCBI lineage: Bacteria > Bacillati > Actinomycetota > Actinomycetes > Mycobacteriales > Nocardiaceae > Nocardia > Nocardia sp. NPDC049149. The sequence goes on along the minus strand of NZ_JBICTD010000014.1, from coordinate 150,194 downwards.
CCGCCAAGCATCGCGCCATCGATCGGATCCGGCGCAACCAGACGTTCGCGCGCAAGCTGACGCAGCTCGGGCACGCGTTGCGCACCGAACCCGAGCCCGAGCCTGCGGTCGAGGCCGTCGAAGACGACCTGCTGCGGATGATGTTCACCGCGTGTCATCCGGCGCTGCCCGAGCAGGCCAGGGTCGCGTTGACGCTGCGGATGCTCGGCGGGTTGACCACCGAGGAGATCGCACGCGCCTTCGTCGCGACGGAATCGGCAGTGGCGCAACGCATTGTCCGCGCCAAACGCACCATCTCCGCGAAGCAGCTGCCCTATCAGGTGCCCGGCGCGGACGAGCTCGCCGATCGCTTGGACTCGGTGCTCTCGGTGGTCTATCTGATCTTCAACGAGGGGTATGCGGCGACGTCGGGCGACGACTGGGTGCGCGTCGAATTATGCGAGGACGCACTGCGGTTGGCGCGCATGCTCGCCGAACTGCTGCCCGGCGAACCCGAGACGCACGGGCTGCTCGCGCTGCTGGAATTGCAGGCATCGCGTCTGCCTGCGCGCACCGGACGAGCGAAAGACATTGTGCTCCTTGCCGATCAGGACAGATCACGGTGGGATCGACTGCTCGTCCGGCGCGGATATGCTGCGCTCGCCCGAGCCAATTCGGTGGCGCGGGAGCGTGGGCTCCCGCCGGGCCGTTACGCGCTGCAAGCGGCGATCGCGGCTGTGCACGCCATGGCGCCCACCTCCGACGACACCGATTGGCGCCGCATCGCCGGACTGTATGCCGTACTGGCCCAGCGCTTTCCGTCACCGATCATCGAGTTGAACCGCGCGGTGGCGGTCGGCAGGGTGCACGGCCCCGCCGCAGGCCTCGAACTCGTCGATGCGCTCGTCGCCTCAGGCGCGTTGGACACCTACCACCTTCGCCACGCGGTCCGCGGCGATTTGCTCACGCAGCTGGGCCGGCACGCGGAGGCCCGCACCGAGTTCGCCCGCGCAGCCGACCTGACCGCCAACCAGGCCGAACAAGCACTACTCCTCGACCGCGCCGCCGCCCCCGACCGCTAGCCCATCCGCACCCTTTCTCGAAATCCGCACCAGTTCTGTGGATCCGCACCCGTTCTGGGCGGCCAGAACAGGTGCGGATTGCTAGAAGGGGTGCGGATTCTGAGTGACGGTCACTCCGGAGAGGTCTTCGGTGGCGTGGCGGCGAGATCGGTGAGGACAGTTTGGGCGATGGCGAAGGCGGCGTTCGCGGCGGGGACGCCCGCGTAGGCGCCGGTGTGCAAGAGAACCTCGCTGATTTCGTCGGGGGTGAGGCCGTTGGTGAGTGCGGCGCGTACGTGCATGGCCAGTTCTTCGTGCTTGCCGAGGGCGGTGAGGATGGCGAGGGTGACGCAGCTGCGGGTGCGGCGGTCCAAGCCGGGGCGGGTCCAGATGGCGCCCCAGACCGATTCGGTGATGTATTCCTGGAAGGGGCGGGTGAATTCGGTGGTGTTGGCGGCGGCGCGGTCGACGTGTGCGTCGCCGAGCACTTCGCGCCGGACCTGCGCTCCCTGAATGGCACGATCGTTCACGAGTTCTCCTTCAGGTGCGTGAGGATGAGGTCGTTGACGGTGTCCGGTCGTTCGGCAGAGGCCAGATGTGCGCCGGGATGAACGATGCGCAGGCGTGCCAACGGAATCGTCGCGGCGATGTGCTCGCCGTGCGCCGGTGGGGTGGCCGGGTCGTCCGCGCCGACGATCACCACGGTCGGGGCGCTGATGCGAGCCAACCGCGCGTCGATGTCCATCGTTTCGATGGCGGCGCAGCAGGAGGCGTAGCCCTCCGCAGGAGTTGCGGCGATCATCTGCTGGTAGTCGCGCGTCCGGTCCGGATGGGCGGCACGCCACTCCGGCGTAAACCACCGCTGCACCGCCGCTTCGGCGATCGCGCCAGTTCCTTCGGCACGCACCGTCGCGGCCCGGTCGGCCCATGCTGTCGCCGGACCGAGGTCGGCCGAGGTGCAGCACAGGGTCAGAGTGCTCAGCCTGCACGGCGCGAACTCGGCGACCCACATACCGACCATCCCACCGAGCGACACCCCGACGAAGTGTGCGCGACGGATAGTCAAACGGTCGAGCAACGCGATCACATCGCCGCCGAGGTCGGCCAGGGAGTACGGCCCGACAGGCACCGGCGAGCCGCCGTGGCCGCGATGGTCGTAGCGCACCACCCGGTACCCCGCCGCGACCAGCGCGGCTACCTGCGGTTCCCACATCCGCAAGTCACTGCCGAGCGATCCACTCAGCACGATCGGCGGGCCGTCGACCGGTCCGTCGACGACGTGATTCACCAGCACCGCACCCATCACGATCTCCAATCAACCCGAACGACAACGCTGTTGCGCGTACCGGCTGCCTGCACGCCACCAGGCTGCCCGTCGACGCAGTTCACCGGTACCCGGCCGAGCGTGACCGCCAATCTTGCACGGCCCGCTGGATGAAGGCGGCGGTGCTGCCCAAATAGCCTGTCGGATCGAGGAGTTCGTCGATGCGACTGCGGTCGAGGTACTTTCCGATCACCTCGTCGGCGGCCAGCAGTTCGGCTAGGTCGTCGGGGCCCGCGCGCAGGCAGCATGCCGCGACCAGGTCGGTCGCTTCCTGTCTGCCGACCGCGCCCTGCGCCGCAGCGACCAGACCGATGGCGACCTGTTCGGCGAGCAGGAGACCCCCGGACGCCTCGAGGTTCGCGCGCATGCGAGCCGGGTCGACGCGAAGGCGGTCGAGGGCGATGCAGAGCCATTCGACGGCTGATCCTGTGCTGCGCAGCAATTCGGTCAGCGGACGCCATTCCGCGTGCCAGGAGCCTGCCGCCCGCTGATGTTCATGGGCGGCGGCGCTCAACAGGGTGGCCACCAATCCTGGTGCCTGAGCGGCGGATCCGGCCGCGAGCACGGCGGCGACCGGGTTGCGTTTGTGCGGCATGGTCGAGGATCCACCACTGCCCGGCGGGCCCTGCTCGAATACCTCGCCGAGCTCGGTTTGGGCGAGCAGGGTGATGTCGCGGGCGATCTTCGCCACCGCACCGCTGGCCTGACCGAGCGCGCCCGCGATCTCGGCGATGCGGCTGCGCTCGGTGTGCCACGGCAGCACCGGTTCGGCGAGGCCGAGCCGAAAGGCGATGCCGCGCAGGACGGGAATACCGTTGTCCCCCAGTGCCGCCAGCGTGCCGACCGCGCCGCCGAACTGCACCGCGAGCCGCTCGCCGCGAAGCACGTCGATGCGATCGAGCGCCGCGACCACGCCGCCGAGCCAGCCTGCCACGGTGAGCCCGAACGTCACCGGGGGCGCCTGCTGGAGCAGGCTGCGTCCGGCCTGCACGGTGCCCGCGTGCTCCTCGGCGAGCTGGGCGAGTCGATCCGCGCAGGCGTGCAGGCCCGCGCGCAATGCGATCAGCGCTCTGGCGGTCACCAGCATCGCGGCGGTGTCGAGCACGTCCTGGCTGGTCGCGCCCAAGTGCACGTAGGCCGCGGCCTCCGGTGCGACGCTCGCGGTCAGCTCACGCACCAGCGGCCCTGCCGGATTGCCGATCCGCACCGCGGCGGCGCCGAGCGCAGCGATGTCGTAATACTCTGCCCGGCACCTTTTTTCGATGTCGACGGCGGCGGCCTCCGGAATGACCCCCGCCGCGGCCGAGGCCCATGCCAGCGCCGCTTCGAAGTCGAGCATCGCCTGCACCCAGGCCCCGTCGCACACCGACTCGGCGACCGGGCCCGCCGCGAGCACGCCGTCGAAGAGCCCGCCGGTGTCAGACATCGAAGAACACCGTCTCGTCCGCTCCTTGCAGGTGCACATCGAACACGTAGCCGTCGCCTACCCGCGCCGCGATCAGGGTGCCGCGCCGAGCGGGCGGGACTGTCGCCAGCACCGGATCGACCCGATGCCGGTCGGCGTGCTCCGGAAAGTAGACCCGGGTGACCACCCGGTGCAGCAGCCCGCGCGCGAACACCGACATGTCGAGGTGCGGTGCCTCGTCGTCGCCCGCCTCGTCCGACACCGGCTGCGGCAGCACCGTATACAGGGCGAACTGCCCACGCCTGGTGTCACTGCGGGCGAATCCTCGTCGGCTGCAGCTGTCCTCGGGATCGACCTGCCAGGTCTCGACCATCGCGTCGTCGATCGCCGTGCCAGCACCGTCGAACACCCGGCCGGTGATCCACACCGCGCCAGGCGTGCCCAACAGCACCGCGAACGGGCCGTCGTCCCAGGTGAGTCCGATGTGCAGGTACGGACCGACGGTCTGCGACGGTGTGCTCCGCAAGCTAGTCATCGTGGTCGGCCCCCTCGAACGGTGTCGCGTCCGGCCCGCGCAGCACGATGTCGAAGGCGAAGGCCAACGCCCGTTCCGGCTCGCTCCGCTCGTAATCGAAACGGCTGACCAGCAATTCGCGGGCATGCTCCGGCACCGAGTTGTAGACCGGATCCTGGAAGAACAGCGGATCGTCGGGGAAGTACATCTGCGTCACCAGCCGCTGCGCGAAAGCCGTTCCGAACAACGAGAAATGGATGTGCGCCGGACGCCAGGCATTGTGGTGGTTGCGCCATGGGTACGCACCCGGCTTCACGGTGGTGAATTCGTAGCGCCCCGCGTTGTCGGTCAGCGTGCGGCCGACGCCGTCGAAGTGGGGGTCCAGCGCCGAATCCCAGCGGTCGCTGTCGTGCCGATAGCGGCCGCCGGAGTTGGCCTGCCAGATCTCGATCAGCGAGTTCGGGATCGGCTTGCCGTCGCCGTCGAGCAGTCTGCCGTGCACGATGATGCGCTGGCCGATCGGCTGCTGCGCGTGCTGTGCGGTCAGATCGTTGTCAGTGGGGCCGACCCGGTCGGTGCCGAGCACCGGGCCGGTGCGCTCGGTCAGCCGCTGCGGCAACAGGATCAGCGGTTCGCGCGGATGACGCAGCGTCGTCGACGCGTACTCGGGGAAGTCCAGCGGCGGGTGAATGCCCTCGGGGTCGCGGCGGTAGCCGGTCGGCAGCGGTCGAGTCTTCATGATGTTGCCTCCACAACGACGGCGAGCCCTTGACCGACGCCGATGCACAGCGCCGCGAGCCCCCAGCGGCTGCCACGACGGCGCATCTCGCGGGCGAGCTGGTTGACCAGCCTGGCTCCGGACGCACCGAGCGGGTGGCCGAGCGCGAGCGCGCCGCCGTTGACATTCACTATCCCCGCGTCCAGCTCCGGCCACCCGGCCAGGCAGGCGAGCGACTGGGCGGCGAACGCCTCGTTGAGTTCGACCACGCCGAGGTCGTCCCACCCGATCCCGGCCCTGCGCAAGGCGATTCGCGCCGCTTGCACCGGTCCGATGCCGAATTCGTCGGGGTCGACGCCTGCCGCACCACGGCCCGCGATCCGCGCCAGCGGCGCCCTGCCGATCCGGTCGGCGAGTCCTTCGTCGCCGAGCAGCAGCGCGCAAGCGCCGTCGCTCAACGGCGAGGCGTTGCCCGCGGTGACGGTGCCCGTCTCGCGGAACGAGGGCCGCAGGCCTGCCAGCTTCGCCGCCGTGGTGTCCGGTCGCAGCGGTTCGTCGCGGACCAGGTCGGTGTCCGGCACCTGCACCACGTGGTCGTCGTAGAACCCCTTGTCCCAGGCCGTAGCCGCCAGGTGGTGGCTGCGCGCCGCGAACTCGTCCTGCGCCGCGCGGTCGATGCCGAAGCGCTCGGCGAGCAGCTCGGTGCTCTCGCCGAGCGACACCGTCCACGGTGCAGGCATGGCCGGGTTGACCATGCGCCACCCGAGCGTGGTCGAGTGCAGTGTGGCATCGGTGGCCGGAAATCCCTTGGGCGGCTTGGTCATCACCCACGGCGCCCGGCTCATCGATTCGACGCCACCCGCCACCACGACCTCGGCGTCACCCGTCTCGATCGTCCTGGCGGCCTGCATCACCGCGTCCAGGCTCGACCCGCACAGCCGGTTCACGGTGCTGCCCGGCACCGAGGTCGGCCAGCCCGCGAGCAGCGCCGCCATCCGGCCGACGTTGCGATTGTCCTCGCCTGCCTGGTTGGCCGCGCCGAACAGCACGTCGTCGACGGTCGCCGGATCCAGCTCCGCATGCTCAGCCAGCGCGTGCAGGACGTGCGCGGCCAGGTCGTCCGGGCGCACGCCTGCCAGCCCGCCGCCGTAGCGGCCGAAGGGCGTCCGCACGCCGTCGTAAAGGAACGCGCCGGTCATGCCCGCACCCCCGCCCTTCTGCAACGGGCCGCCATTTCCGCTGTGCGCCAACTCATGACGCCGCCTGTAGTGCGCGTAGCGCCGCGAGCTCGGCATCGCTCGGCGGCGCGGTGACGACCAGATCGGCGGCGACCTTCAGCTCCCACCCGGTCGCGGCGCGCACCTGCTCGACGGTCACCCCGGGGTGCACGGCGGTGAGCACCAGCTCGCCGCGGTCGTCGGGCTGCATGATGCCGAGATCGGTGATGATCCTGGTCGGCCCGGTCCCCCACATCCCGAGCCGCTCCCGCTCGCCGCCACCGCGCCCGTGCCCGAACGAGGTGATGAAATCGACCTGCTCGACAAAGGATTTGCGGGATTGGCGCATGACGACGAACACCTCACCGCAGGACGCGGCGATCTCCGGCGCGCCACCCGCACCGGGCAGCCGCACCTTCGGATGGTGGTAGTCCCCGATGACGGTGGTGTTGATATTGCCGAATCGATCCAGTTGCGCGGCACCGAGAAAGCCGACGTCGATGCGGCCCGGCTGCAGCCAATAGTTGAACACCTCGGGCACGCTGATCACCGCGTCTGCGGTCTCGGCGAGGATGCCGTCGCCGATCGAGGCGGGCAGCCTGCTCGGCTTGGACCCGAGCGTGCCCGACTCGTAGATGAGGACCAGATCGGGCGCGTGCGTCGTCCTGGCCAGATTCGCGGCGGTGGACGGCAGGCCGATGCCGACGAAACACCGTGTGCCGTTGGTCAATGCGCGCGCGGCCGCGATGGTCATCGTCTCGTCAGCGGTGTACTGCGTCGTGTCCACCGCACCGATCTGACTGCTTGTCATGCCAAACTCCCCGTGGTAGAGGCGAATACGTGCTCGTTGAGCCAATCGGTGAACCGAACCCGGTCGCGGCTGATCGCATCCCATGCCGCGTAATAGGCGTTGTCACGCTCGGAGTAACCCTGCGCGTAGGACGGATGTGCACCCCCTGGCACCAGGGCGACTGCGGTGATCGCCCACGCGGGCAACACGATCGCGCCGGGCACCGGCGTGAGCTCGTCGACGATCTCCTCGACGGTGACCAGGCTGCGGCCCGCCGCCAGCACGGCTTCCTTCTGTACCCCGAGCAGCCCCCACAGCTGCACATTCCCCGCTCGGTCCGCACGCTGGGCGTGGATCACCGTGACGTCGGGATTGAGCGCGGGCACCGCGGTCAACTGCTCACCGGTGAACGGGCAAGTGATCGGCTTGATCGTCTCGGTCACCGTCGGCAGATCGGTGCCGACATAACCGCGCAGCACCGCGAACGGCAATCCGGACGCACCTGCCACGTAGCGGTTGGCCATGCCTGCGTGGCTGTGCTCCTCGATCGCCAGCGCGCGCGGCCACCCGTGTTCGACCGCGTCCCGAAACCGGTGCAGCGAGCCGACTCCGGGATTGCCGCCCCAGGAGAAGATCAGCTTCGTCGCGCAGCCCGCACCGATCAACTGGTCGTACACGATGTCCGGCGTCATTCGGACCAGGGTCAGCTCACCGATGCCCTGCCGGATGATCTCGTGCCCGGCGGCCACCGGGATCAGGTGGGTGAAGCCCTCGAGCGCGACCGTGTCGCCGTCTTGGACAAGCTCGGCCACCGCGTCGGCCAGGGTGGATATCCGCGCCACCGTCACTCCTTACGTTTCGTCGGGACAATCACTGTTTCGGTTGCTGCCATCCGGTGTACGCCTCGGCGAAATATGTTGAGCCGTGCCGCGATCCGGTGATCAACGCCAGCTCGCCACGCTGGCGCTGGATATCGAAGGGCGTCGCGCCGGGCACCATGTGCAGCATGGTGGTCGCCCAGTACGAGAAATGCTGTGCCCGCCACACCCGTTCGAGCGCGCGTTCGGTGTACCGGTCGAGCACATCCGCATCCCTCGCAGCGTAGAAGTCGGCGATCACCTCCGCGAGGATCGCGACGTCGGCGAGCGCCAGGTTCAGGCCCTTGGCGCCGGTCGGCGGCACGGTGTGCGCGGCATCGCCGGCAAGCAACAACCGGTCGTGCCGCAGCGGTGCGGTGACAAAGGATCGGAAGGGCAGCACCATCTTCGCGGTGATCGGACCTTCCTCGACCTCGAAGCCGTTGCCGTTGACGCGGCGGCGCATCTCGGTCCAGATCCGGTCGTCGTCCCACTCCTCCGGTCGCTCGTCCGGCGCGCACTGGAAATACATCCGCTGCACCGTCGGCGTGCGCTGGCTGATCAGCGCGAAGCCGTAATCCGAACGGGTGTAGACCAATTCGTCGTGCGAGGGCGCGGCCTCGGCCAGAAAGCCGAACCAGGCGAACGGATACTCACGGAACCATTCACCACGGCCGCCGTCGGGAAAGGCGTGGCGGCAGATCGATCGGGAGCCGTCGGCGCCGATGAGCAGGTCCGCCTCGAGGCGGGTCGCGCTGCCGTCCGGCTCGGTATAGGTCACCGTCGGGCGGGAACCGGAGATGTCGACGGCGGTGTCGGACACCCCGTACCGCACGTCGCCACCATCGGCCCTGCGCCGTGCGGCCAGGTCGATGAAGACATCGGTCTGCGGGTACAGCCACACGGATTCGCCGACCAGTCCCTGGAAGTCGATCCGGTGGTTCTCTCCGTCGAACCGGAGCACGACGCCGTCGTGCCGGTGGCCGTCGGTGAGTACCCGCGTGGAGGCTCCCGAATCCATCAGCAGCCGAACGGATCCCGCTTCCAGGATGCCCGCGCGGATGGTGCCTGCGATCTCGTCGTAGGTGCGGTGATCGATGGTCACCGTCTCGATGCCACTGCGGCCGAGCAGATGTGACAGCAGCAGACCGGCCGGGCCTGCGCCGACAATCGCGACCTGAGTGCGCAGCGTGTTCACGCCGGATGTCCTCTCGTCGCCGCCGGGACGACCGGCTCGACCGGTGCGAGCCCGTCGATGGTTGTCCTCGGCACCGCGGCCATGGCGAGCAGACCGATGCCTGCGACCGCGGCGAACAGATAGAAGCCCCAGGGATTGGCGGACCCGACCACGATGAGCCAGCCGGTCACCGTCGGGCCGAAGATCGCACCGAGGCGGCCGACGCCCGCCGCGAACCCCATTGCGGTTGCCCGGATTTCGGCCGGATAGGCCTGGGTCACATAAGCGTAGATGAGCACCTGCGCGGAGAAGACGAAGATGCCGGTGATCAGCACCAGCGCGTTGAGCACCAGATTGCTCGTCATCTTGATGCTCAGCAACGCCAGGAACACCGCGGCCGCACCGAACCACAGCAGCACCGTCGGCTTGATGCCGCGCCGGTCGGCGAGCGTACCCGCCGTCAGCAGGCCGATCACCGCCCCGACGTTCAACATCAACAGCACCGTCAGCGAGGTGGACATGTTGTATCCGGCGTCGCGCATCAGCTTGGGCAGCCAGGTGTTCAGGCCGTACACGAGCAGCAGACCCATGAACGATCCGACCCAAACCCCCAGCGTCGCACGCAGATACAGCGGATGAAGCAAGACCTTGGGCGAGACCCTGGTCGGCGCCGACTTGGCGGCGAGGTACGCCTCGGATTCGGGCAGCTTCGCCCAGATCACCGGCAGTAGCACAAGTCCGGCGAGGCCGCCGCCGTAGAACAGCGGCTGCCAGTGCGGGATGACGCGCAGGGCGAGCAGCGCGGTGAGCACCGCGCCGGTGTGATAGCCGGTCATGGTGATCGTGCTGGCGAAGGCCCGGCGTTCCGGCGGCATGTGTTCGGCCATGAAGGTCAGCGCGGTCGGCAGGCCTGCGCCGAGGCCGATGCCCGCGATCAGCCGGAACGCACCGAACACCGTCACGGACCCCGCGACCGGGACGATGGCGGTGCACAACGAGAACAGGGCGATCGAGCCGAGCAGCATCCGGCGCCGACCATAGCGGTCGGCGATCGGCCCGGACGCCGTCGCGCCGATGGCGACGCCGACCAACGAGATGGTCGCGGCGAAAGTCGCACTGGCGGCGGTGAAGCCGAGATGGTGCTGGTCGATGAGGGTGGGGATGACGGCCCCGAGCACGACGAGGTCGTAGCCCTCCAGCAAGACGATGAGCCAGCAAAGTACGGCTGACCACGACATCAACTTCTTCATGGTGGTGTTCATTTCCTGGTGTGCAGTTGTGATGGCCCTCACGCTACGATCGGGAGCATCAGAAATCCAATAGATGTTTTTTGAGATCTATATAGAGGAGCTCTATGGGTGCCGAGTTCGATCTCAACCTGATCAGGACCTTCGTCCTGCTCTACGAGACGCGCAGCGTGACGGCGGCCGCGGACGTCCTCGGCGTCACCCAGCCCACGGTCAGCTACGGCCTGGGCAAGCTGCGTCGCAAGCTCGGCGACGAACTGTTCGTGCGCGGCCCCGGCGGCCTGCTCCCGAGCTCGGAGGCCGAGCGGCTCTATCCGCCGCTGCGCACCGCCATCGAGCAGCTCGACGTAACCATCGGCGCGGCAAAGGATTTCGATGCGTCCGGGCCGATCAGCTTCGCGCTCGGGCTGTCCGATCTCGGCGAGGTCAACGTCTTGCCGCTGGTGATCGCCGAGCTCGAGGCGCGCGCACCGGCGGCCACCCTGCAGGTGCACGCGTTCGATGTCGACACCGCGGTCGATCAGCTGACTCGCGGCCAGGTGGATGCGATCGTGGCCAGCCCGCTGCTGGATTCGACGCGGGTCAACCGGGTTCCGCTGTTCACCGAGGGCTACATCGGCATGGTCTCGAATGATCACCCGCGCCTGCGCCGAGGCACCCCGACCGACGCCGAGCTGCGGGAGGAACGCCACATCGTCGTCGACGGAACCACCGGGCACACCGCCCCACGCCAAGCCTTACGCACGCACGGCCTCGAGGGACGAATCGCGGTGCGCGTCACCCGCTTTGCCACTCTCCCCTACGTCGTGCAGGACAGCGAGCTCGTCGCCATCGTCCCGCAACGCATCGGCCGCGCCCTGTCCCGCACCCACCCGGTCCGCACCTTCGAGCTGCCGTGGCCCATCGAGCCCGCCGAGGTCGCCGCCTACACCCGGCGCACCCCAGGTCGCAGCCCCGCGCAACATTGGTTTCTCGCCGTGCTCCGCACCGCACTGCAGGACCTGCCCTGACCTCCGGCCGCGGGTCCCTTGCCGACCGAGGCCGCAGCCGATAGCATCGAGACAATCGAACGTCATTTGTCTCACCTATCTCATTGGAGGGGCCGTGCCGCCACCAGCCGATCCGAAGCAGAGGTTCATGGCTGTGATCCAACGCAACGTCGTGAACCCGGTCGCGCAGCGCTTCAACAGTCATGCGCTCCTGGAGACCGTCGGACGCAAGAGCGGGCTGGCGCGCATCACCCCGATCGGCGGTCGACGCACCGGCGCGCAGTTCTGGTTCGTCTCCGAATACGGCGAGCGGTCTCAGTACGTCCGAAACATCAAGGCCAACCCGGCCGTTCGAGTCCGGCTCGGCGGGCAGTGGTATCGCGGCACCGCGCACCTGATGCCCGAGGACGACGCCCGTCGCCGCCTAATGAGCCTGCCGCGCATCAACAGCGCCGGAGTATGGGCGGTCGGAAACAACCTGCTGACCATCCGCGTCGATCTCGACTGACGGCGGGACCGCCCCGTAGAGCCAGCCGATCGCCGCCAGCAGCGCGGCGACCGCCAGCAGGGCGTAGGAGTCGCCGAGCAGGAATTGCCAGGGCTCCCAGCGGAATTCGCGCCCCTCGGTCTGCGGGACCAGCCACACCAGACCCTGCGGCAGCATCGGCGTGGTCGGGTCCCACGCGCCGACCCGATCGACGCGCAGCGGCCACGCGAACACGAAAAGGTAGACGGCCGCGGGAATCCCGATCCGGACGACGAGCGGCCGACGACGCAGCGCATGGCACATCCACATCAGCGCAGGCACGATCCAGACCCAGTAGTGCGTCCAGGAGATCGGCGAGGCGAGCAGCATCACGGTGGCCGCGAGCAGCGCCCCGAGCAGTTCGTCACCGCGCTGGTGGGCGATGCGAGCGGCCACGATACCCGCGATGCCGAGCAGGCCTGCACAGACGAGTGCGGGTGTGGCGTCCGCCTCTGTCGCCCACTGCAATCGACCGAACAGGCCATTGATCGATTGATTCTGCACATAGGCGAAGCCGACCCGGTTCTGCGACATCATGGTCGTCGCCCAGAACTCCACGGCCTGTTTAGGCAGATACCAGAAGCCGATCGCCACCGTGCCGGCGAAGGCCGCGGTTGCCGTTGCGGCGGCACGGAATTGGCGGGTGATGAGCAGATAGACGATGAAAACCGCAGGGGTCAGCTTCATTCCGGTGGCGAGCCCGATGAGAATGCCGCGGTACCACCGGTTCTTGGGCAGGGCCAGATCGGCGAGCACCAATGCCATGAGCAGCACGCTGAGTTGCCCGAACTGGAACGTCTGCTGGACCGGCTCCACCCAGATCGCGGCCCCGCTCACCGCGATCACCATCGCGAGCATGCCGATCCCGCGCCGCTGCCGCTGCAGCGTCGCGGTGCTCCACACGGCGACGCACAGCGACACCATGGTGAGCACCGTGAAGGCGGTCCCTATGTAGTTGATCGGAAACCGGGCCAGCTCCGCGCAGATCCATGCGGCGAACACGGGATAGAGGAAGGGCAGACCGAGGGGGCCGCGCCCGTCGTACAGCAGTTCCGGATGCAGCGCGGCCATCGAGCCGCCCCACAGGTACACCTGCAGATCGACCTGGTGCCAGTACATCTCCCAGTGTGGACCGATGAGGGCCAACCAGACGCCGACGGAGCCGCCGGCGAACCCGATCGCGGCGGCGAGCGCCGCGATCGGACGCGGGGCACGAGTCTTCTCGACCGGAGCGGCACCGCGCTGTTCTCCCGTATGCAGGACGACAGCCATGGAGTTGTTCTTCCTTCATCAGGTAGGAGGCAACGCACGCAGACCAGCAAAGCGTGAACAGCCTGCGCAATTTTCGGCTCGCGCACAACCCCAGTTTCATGGGCATGGGCAAGCGCGCGACGAGGCCGACCAGTCCAGATATCGCCAGCTGGAAGATAGCTGCGCACAAGCGATCTGTCCGTATTTACGCGACTCCAATCGGAACGTTATCCACCGTTGATCCGATCGGATACATGTCGTAACCATCCGAACGGAACTCATGGATATTCGAGTTTTCACTGCGGGCGGCCGGTGCAGCGGCCTACCATTAGCAACGTCTTAAACCCCATGTCGTGTAACAAAATTCGCTCGAGCGCATAGCGCCTGTCGACTACCCGCCGCCTACTGTCTTGTCGTCGACAAAGCCGTCGAATCTGAACAATCACCGACCCCAATTTCTGCTTTCGGCTGTCCCGGTGATCATTTCGAGGTGAGGATAAAACATGACAATCGAAATGTCTGTCAGTACCACCAATCACGTCCGCAAGAGTCTGAGTACCGAGGCCGCCCACAAGCTGGCGACCACCACCAAGTCCGAGCCACAGATGCAGGGCATCAGCTCGCGCTGGCTGACAAGAATGCTGCCGTGGACGCAGGTCAGCGGCGGTATCTACCGGGTGAACCGACGCCTCACCCATACCGTCGGCAACGGCGAAGTCGAATACATCGTCGAGGGCTCGCAGGCCAGGGTGATCCCCGCGGAACTGCGCGAGCTGCCCCAGTTGCACGACCTGGAGGACGAGGAAGTACTTGCCGCATTGGCTCAGCGGTTCGAGCAGCGCGATCTGGATCCGGGCACCGTCGTCGCCGAATTCGGTAACCCGATGAATCAGGTCATGCTGATCGTGCACGGGAAATTGAACAAGATCGGCACCGGTGAATACGGCGAACAGACGATGGTCGGAATCCTGGCGGGCGGCAACTACTTCGGCGACCAAAGCCTCACCGACAACTCGGCTATTTGGCCGGTCACCGTCAAGGCAGTCACCAGAACCACCATGCTGGTGCTCCCCAGGCAATCACTCGACGAACTCCTCGACAACACGCCTGCACTTCGTGAGCAACTCTCGCGCGTGGCGGACGCCGCGACCAAGCCGCAGAACAAGCAGGGCGAGGCGGCGATCCAGATCACCTCTGGCCATGCGGGCGAGCCCGAACTGGACGGTACCTTCGTCGACTACGACGCCAGCCCAAGGGAATACGAACTCAGCCTGGCGCAGAGCGTGCTCCGGGTACACACCCGTGTCGCTGATCTGTTCAACGATCCGATGAACCAGACCGAACAGCAGCTGCGACTCACCATCGAAGCACTCTACGAACGCCGCGAACACGACCTCGTCAACAACGCCGACTTCGGGCTGCTGCACAACTGCGACCTCAAGCAGCGCATCTACACGGAGTCCGGTCCGCCGACTCCGGACGACATGGACGAGCTGCTCAGCATGCGGCGCAGCACGAAACTGTTTATCGCACACCCGAAAGCGATCGCCGCGTTCGGACGGGAGTGCAGCAGGCGCGGCCTCTACCCCGACCCGGTCGATGTCGACGGCCACCGCGTACCCGCATGGCGCGGCGTACCGATCTTCCCCTGCGGCAAGATCCCCGTCAGCAACACCCAGACCACCTCGATCCTCGCGATGCGCACCGGCGAAAAAGACCAAGGCGTCATCGGATTGCACCAAGTAGGACTCCCCGACGAATACGAGCCGAGCCTCAACGTCCGGTTCAAGGGCATCGACGACCAGTCGATCATCTCCTACCTCGTGAGCTGCTACTACTCGGCCGCGGTGCTCGTGCCGGACGCCCTCGGCATCCTCGACAACGTCTCGGTCGCCCGCCAGGCAGGCTGACCCGTCACGGAACGGCGGTCGCCGCGGTGCGGCGCCCGCAACGGCGTTCCGATCCGATCACCACGGTGCACGCCGTCGGCGGCCAGCCGACCGACGGCGAGATCGGCATGCCCGCAAGCGGTTCCGTTCTTCCAGTGACAAGGGAAGGTATGTGCGTGGCGATGGTCGAGAGTACCTCCACGGCAGCAGCCCGACAGGCCGCGGAGATCCTGGCACGGGTCAGGCGGATGTGTGATCCCCTACTACACGAGGCGGTTTCGTCGCTGCCCGAACCCCTCGGGCTGATGGGTCGCTATCACTTCGGCTGGTGCGATGCCGAAGGCACCCCGGTGCACGAGCCTGCTGGAAAGGCGTTGCGGCCCGCGCTGACCGTCAGCGCGGCGGTGGCCTGCGGCGCAGGCCCGCGCGCCGCGCTGTCGGCCGCCGTCGCCGTGGAGCTGGTGCACAATTTCACGCTGCTGCACGACGACATCATGGACGGCGATCGGATCAGACGCGGGCGGCCCGCGGTGTGGACCGTGTGGGGCGTCGCCGATGCCATGCTGCTCGGCGACGCGTTGCACGCCCTGGCGGCACGGGTTCTGGTGACCGGGCTGCCAGGACCCACCGCCATGACCGCGATCGCCACCCTGGAGCAGGCGATCATCGAGATGTGCCGCGGCCAGCACGAGGACTGCCGCTTCGGGTCGGGCAGGCGGGTCGGTATCGACGAATACGCACGGATGGCCATGGGCAAGACCGGCGCGCTGATGGGGTGCGCCTGCGCGCTCGGCGCCCTGTGCGCGAAGGCGGATCGAACGACGGTGTCGGCGATGGACACGTTCGGGCGCGAGCTCGGCATGGCCTTCCAGTTCGTCGACGACTTCATCGGCATCTGGGGTGACCCCGAAGTCACCGGCAAGCCGGCCAACGACCTTGCGCGTCAGTCCATGTCGCTGCCGGTGGTGGCGGCGCTCGATTCCGGAACGGCGGCGGCGACCGAGCTGGCGACCATGTACGCCGACGAGTCCGCCACCGGCGGCATGGATGTCGCCCGCGCGGCGGCCCTGGTCGAGTCGGCGGGCGGGCGGCACGGCACCCTGCGGCACGCCGAACGCCGGGTGCACGCGGCGATCGCCGCACTGGCCAACCCCGCCGCGGCCGCGGATCTGGTGGTGCTCGCGCACATGGTGTCCCGCCGGAACCGCTGATGCCGACCTGAGGAGATGACATGCAGCCCTTCGAACTTCCCGATTTCTACATGCCTTATCCGGCCCGTCTCAATCCACACGTCGACATCGCCCGCGCGCACACCAGGACCTGGGCCGCCGGCATGGGCTTCTTCGAACCGCAAGAGGGCCACCACATCTGGGATGCCACCGACCTCGAGCAGCACGACTACGGCCTGCTGTGCGCCTACACCCACCCCGAATGCGACAGCACGGAGCTGGATCTCATCACCGACTGGTACGTGTGGGTGTTCTACTTCGACGACCACTTCCTCGAATTGTTCAAGCGCACCAAGGACACCGCGGGCGCCAAGAAATACCTGGCCAGGCTGCAGGACTTCATGCCACTCGACGGCGGCCCGATGCCGGAGCCGACCAACCCGGTCGAGCGCGGCCTGGCCGATCTGTGGACCAGGACCGTGCCCGCGATGTCGATGGACTGGCGCCAGCGGTTCGCCGCGACCACCACCGCGCTGCTGGACGAATCACTGTGGGAGCTGGCCAATATCACCGAGGGCCGGATCGCCAACCCGATCGAATACATCGAGATGCGCCGCAAGGTCGGCGGCGCCCCGTGGTCGGCCAACCTGGTCGAACACGCGGTCGGCGCGGAGGTGCCTGCCCGCCTCGCCGCGACCAGGCCGCTCGAGGTGCTGCGCGACACCTTCGCCGACGCGGTGCACCTGCGCAACGACATCTTCTCCTACGAGCGCGAGGTGCAAAAGGAGGGCGAGAACGCCAACGGAATCCTCGTTGTCGAACGGTTTTTCGGCTATGAGACCCAGCATGCAGCCGATGTCGTCAACGATCTGCTGACCTCACGGTTGCAGCAGTTCGAGCACACCACCCTCACCGAATTGCCGATGCTGTTCGCCGAACACACGGTCGATCCGGCCGAACAGGCTGCGGTGGTGGCCTATGCAAAAGGGTTGCAGGACTGGCAATCCGGCGGGCACGAGTGGCACATGCGGTCCAGCCGCTACATGAACAAGGGACGCACCACCGAGAACAGTCCGGTGCTGCTCGGCAAGCCGGTCGGCCTCGGCACCGCTGCGGCCTATGCGTTCTCCGTCGTCACCGCCGTGCTCAGCCCGACCCGGGTGAAGAGTTTCGTGCGTCCCCGGTTCGAGCAGGTCGGCCCGACCGCACTGCCGGAGATCTACATGCCCTACCAGTTACGACTCAATCCGCTGCTCGACACCGCACGCGAGAACCTGCTCAGCTGGGGTGCACGCATCGGTCTGCACGAGCCGATAGCCCAGCTCGGTGGCCGGCCGCTGTGGCGGCCACAGGATTTGGCCGAATGCGACTTGGTCCTGTGCGCGGCGGGCATCGATCCCGACGCCACGATCGCCGAGCTCGACCTCGCGGCGAATTGGCTGGCCTGGGGCACCTATGTCGACGACTACTACCCGCAGGTGTTCGGCAGCCACAAAGACATGATCGGAGCCAAACAGCAGGGCCAGCGATTCGCCGCCTGCATGCCACTCGACGCCGACCCCGCACCGCCGGCAACCAACACCATGGAACGCGCGCTCACCGAACTCTGGGGTCGGACGACCGCCGTACTCGACGGCGACCAGAAACAGGAATTCCGCCGTGTCGTCGAGGTTTTCCTTGCCGCCTCGGAATGGGAGGTGGCCAACGACATCACCAATCGCATTCCCGATCCGGTGGACTACGTGGAAATGCGCAGGCGCACTTTCGGTTCGGATCTCACGATGGCGTTGTCCAGGTTCTCGCACGGCCAACTCGTCCCGCCGAAGGTCTATCGCAGCCAAACGATCGCCGACCTGGAGCACACCGCGAGCGACTACGCCACCCTGCTGAACGATCTGTTCTCGTATCAGAAGGAGACGCAGTACGAGGGCGACTTCCACAACGCGGTCACCGTGCTGCGGAACTTCTTGGAGTGCGGCAAGGACGAGGCGGTCGGCATGGTCAACGATCTGATGACCGCCCGCATGCACCAATTCGAACGCATCGTCACGAGTGAATTGCCCACTCTCTATGCGGAATACGACCTCACCCCGGAGGCATGCGCCGCACTGGACCGACGCGCCGCGGAACTGCAGGACTGGATGGCCGCGATCCTGAATTGGCACCGGCACAGCGGCCGTTACCCGGAGGCGCAGCTCGAAGAACGCTATCGACCCGCGGCCGAGCCACGACCGAGCCACGATTTCCGCCATCCCACCGGCATCGGCACCAGTGCCCTGCGGATCGACGGACTCCAGCGATCGCTCGACCGGATCCCGGCGGAGCAGGGAGTTGCACCATGACAGGGCTCGAATTCTTCCGCGCGAGAACGATATTGCTCGCCTCGCCGCGCTCCTTCTGCGCCGGGGTCGAGCGCGCCATCGACACCGTGGAACGCCTGCTCGCCGCGCCGAATCGACAGGACCCGGTCTACGTGCGCAAGCAGATCGTGCACAACACCCACGTGGTCGCCGACCTGGCCGCCCGCGGCGCGGTGTTCGTCGAAGAACTCGACGAGGTGCCGCCGGGCGCGACGGTCGTGTTCTCCGCGCACGGCGTCTCCCCCGCCGTGCGCGAACAAGCCAGACAGCGCGAACTCACCGTGGTCGACGCCACCTGTCCGCTCGTCACGAAAGTCCATGCGGAAGCACGACGTTTCGCCGCGCGGGGCGACACCGTCGTGCTGGTCGGGCATGCGGGCCACGAAGAGGTCGAGGGCACCGCGGGCGAGGCTCCCGAGGTGACGGTGGTGATCGACACGCCCGCCGAAGCCGCCGCACTCCAGGTCCCCGACGAGAGCCGGGTCGCCATCCTGACCCAGACCACCCTGTCGATCGAGGAGACCGACCAGACGATTCGGGCACTGCGCCAACGCTTTCCCGATTTGCACGAGCCGGCCAGCTCCGATATCTGCTATGCGAGCACCAACCGCCAGCGCGCGATCGAGGCCATTGCCGACCGCAGCGATCTGGTGCTGGTGCTCGGCTCCGCCAATTCGTCCAACTCCCAGCGCATGGTCGAGGTCGCCCGGCGCCACCACGTCCCCGCCTACCTCATCGACGATGCCACGGAGATCGCGCCGGAGTGGCTCGCCGCCGCGACGACTATCGGCTTGTCCGCGGGTGCGTCCGCACCGGCG
The DNA here is from genome assembly GCF_043197455.1 of Nocardia sp. NPDC049149. Lineage (NCBI taxonomy): Bacteria > Bacillati > Actinomycetota > Actinomycetes > Mycobacteriales > Nocardiaceae > Nocardia > Nocardia sp. NPDC049149. Next base: position 130,903 of record NZ_JBICTD010000014.1, on the reverse strand, counting down.
GCGCTGGTCGATGCGGTCATCGAAGCGCTGCGCACCTGGGGGCCGGTCACCGTCCGTGAACACGTCACGGCCGTCGAAGACATCGCGTTCGCCGCACCGACGGCCGTCAGGCGCCTGCCATGAACGCTCCACTACCGACCACCCAGGCCACGCCGGCCGTTGCTGCCGTGCGATTGTCGGCGATCGCCAACCCCGAGCACCTGCGCGCTGTGCCGCTCGCGCTGCTTCCTGCCCTTGCCGCGCAGATCCGCGCGATGATCATCGATACGGTCACCGTCGTCAGCGGTCATCTCGGCCCGAATCTCGGTGTCGTCGAACTGACCATCGCACTGCACCGCGTCTTCGAATCACCGCGCGACACACTGTTGTTCGACACCGGCCACCAGGCATACGTGCACAAGATCCTGACCGGACGACAGCGCGCGTTCGCCGAGACGCTGCGCCAACCCGGTGGGCTGTCCGGTTATCCGCTCCGCGAAGAGTCCGTCCACGACGTGATCGAGAACAGCCACGCCTCGACTGCGCTCAGCTATGCCGACGGAATCGCCAAGGCGCGGGCCATCATCGGCGACGGAGATCGTGCCGTAGTCGCCGTAGTCGGCGATGGCGCGCTCACCGGCGGGATGGCCTACGAGGCGCTCAACAACATCGGCGCGGCCAAGGATCGGCCGGTCATCATGGTGCTCAACGACAATGGGCATTCCTATTCGCCCACCGTCGGCGCTGTCGCCGCCCATCTCGGGGAGTTGCCGAGTCGCAGCGATGCGCCGAATCTGTTCGAGCACCTCGGCTTCGCCTATCTCGGCCCGGTCGACGGACACGATGTCGGCGCGTTGGAACCCGTGTTGCGCCAGGCGCGCGGACTCGGCTGTCCGGTCGTCGTGCACGTGCGCACCAGCAAAGGCAAGGGCTACGCCCCGGCCTGCGCGCATCCGGAGAAGTTGCACACCGCGGGCCCCACCGCCCAGCCGGGTGTCAGGCCGACACCGACGTGGACGGCCGTCTTCGCCGCCGAACTCGCCGAGATCGGCGCTCGCCGTAGCGATGTCGTCGCCGTCACCGCCGCCATGCCGGGGCCGACCGGCCTCACCACCTTCGCCGACCGCTTTCCGGAGCGCTGCTTCGATGTCGGCATCGCCGAGCAGCACGCGGTGACCAGTGCGGCGGGTCTGGCCACGGCGGGCATGCATCCGGTGGTCGCCATCTACGCGACCTTCCTGAACCGCGCCTACGACCAGCTCCTGATGGATGTCGCCCTGCATCGGCTTCCGGTCACCTTCGTCCTGGATCGTGCGGGCATCACTGGCCCGGATGGTCCGAGCCACCACGGCATGTGGGATCTCAGCCTGCTCGGCACGGTCCCCGGGCTCCGCGTCGCGGCGCCACGAGATGCCGAGCGATTACGCGAGTTGCTCAGTGAGGCAGTCGATTACCACGACGGACCGACCGCACTGCGATTCCCCAAGGCGGCCATCGGCCATGCCGTCCCTGCAGTCGAACGCATTGCGGCGCTGGACATTCTGCTGCGCGCCCCGGCCGCCGAAGTCTTGCTGGTGGCCGTCGGACCCACCGCCACCGAGTGCGTCGCGGCCTGGCAGCTGCTCGCCGATCGCGGGATCGCCGCGACCGTCGCCGATCCGCGCTGGGTGCTGCCGATCGCCGACGAACTGATCGCCCTCGCGACCGCGCATCGGGTGATCGTCACCGTCGAGGACAACATCGGCGCAGGCGGCGTCGGCGCTGCGCTCACGCACGCCCTCACGGCGGCGGGCTCCCGGGTGCCCGTGCACCCGGTTGCGCTGCCGCGCCGCTTCCTCGCGCACGGCCATCGTCGCGACATTCTCGTCGAATCCGGGCTCTGCGCCACAGGCATCGTCGACACCGTGGTCCGGGCCAGGCAGTTGCCGACACCGATCGAGAGAGGCAACCAGTGACCACCGACGATCTCATCCTGGCTACCGCGCCGCCGCGCCACCGCACTCGCCGATTGAATATCGGCGGGGTGCCGGTCGGCGGCGGCGCGCCGATCTCCGTGCAGACCATGACCACCACCCGCACCGCCGACATCGACGCCACGTTGCAACAGATCGCGGCGGTGACCGCGGCGGGCTGCGATATCGTCCGGATCGCGGTGCCGACCCCGGACGACGCGGCCGCGCTGCCCGCCATCGTGGCCCGCTCGCCGCTGCCCGTCATCGCCGATATCCACTTCCAGCCCCGCTATGTCTTCGCCGCGATCGATGCGGGCTGCGCGGCGGTGCGGGTGAATCCGGGCAACATCAAGGAGTTCGACGATCGCATCGGCGATATCGCGAAAGCCGCTGGGGCAGCGGGCGTTCCCATCCGAGTCGGGGTCAATGCCGGCTCGCTCGATCGACGAGTGCTCGCCAGGCACGGCGCGGCGACCGCCGAGGCGCTGGTGGAATCCGCGCTGTGGGAGGCGACGCTGTTCGAGGAGCACGGGTTCACCGACCTCAAGATCGCGGTCAAGCATCACGACCCGCGCACCATGATCGAGGCCAATCGCCTACTCGCGCAACGCTGCGACTACCCGCTCCACCTCGGGGTCACCGAGGCAGGGCCGCTGTTCCAGGGCACCATCAAATCGGCCGTCGCCTTCGCGATCCTGCTCGGCGAGGGCATCGGCGACACCATCCGGGTGTCGATCTCCGCGCCGCCGGTGGACCAAGTGAAGGCGGGCTGTCACATCCTGCAGTCGCTCGGATTGCGGCCGAGGAAGCTGGAAATCGTGTCCTGCCCTGGCTGTGGGCGGCTCCAGGTCGACATCCATCGGCTCGCCAGCCAGGTGGAGGCGGCGTTCGAGGGTTTTCCGTATCCGCTGCGCGTCGCCGTCATGGGCTGCGTCGTCAACGGGCCTGGCGAGGCGCGCGAGGCGGACCTCGGTGTCTCCTCCGGCAACGGCAAGGGGCAGATCTTCGTCCGCGGCAAGGTGATTCGCACGGTCCCCGAACACCTCATCGTGGAAACCCTGCTGGCCGAGGCCATGACGCTCACCGAGGACATCGATCAGGCTCAGGAAGGGATCTCATGACCGGCACACGTGTCGAACCGATAGCACCGGCGGCACTCGGCATGGACGAGATCCGGACCAGGATCGATGCCACGCTCGACGATTTCCTGCGCGCGAAGGCGGGCCCCGACGCCGAACCGGCACTGCCCGACGAGGTCACCGGGACCCTGCACGGCTTTGTCACCGGAGGCGGCAAGCGGTTTCGGCCGCTGCTCTGCGTCCTCGGCTGGCATGCCGCCGGTGGCGACGGGTACGTGCCGGCATCGGTCGTGCGGGCCGCCGCGTCCCTCGAACTGTTCCACGCTGCCGTGCTGATCCACGACGACATCATCGACAACAGCGATACCCGCCGCGACCAACTCACCGTGCACCGGGTGCTGGCCGCAAGGCATCAGAATCGCCGTGATCCAAGGCAATTCGGCGCGCACGCCGCGATCGTGCTCGGCGACCTGGCCATGGTGTGGTCGGCCGAGTTGCTGCACACCGCGGGGTTGACCGCTGGCCAGCTCGCGGCCGCGCTCACGGTGCTCGACGGCATGCGTTCCGAGGTGATGTACGGCCAGTACCTCGACTTGCTCACCACCGCCTGCCCGTCCAGCGATCTCGGCAGTGCGCTGGAAATCATCCGATACAAGACGGTGGCCTACACCTGCGAGCGCCCGCTGCAACTCGGCGCCGTGCTCGCCGGCGCCGATCCCGAAGTCCTTGCGGCACTCTCGGCCTATGCCCGACCGCTCGGCGAGGCGTTCCAGCTGCAGGACGACCTGCTCGGCGTCTACGGCGATCCGGCGACCACCGGCAAATCCAACCTCGATGACCTGCGCGACGGAAAGCACACCGCCCTGGTGGCTTTGGCGCTGGAACACGCGGATCCGGCGCAGGCCAATCTGCTGGAAGCCGCACTCGGCGATCCGGAGCTGGACGAGCAACGAGCCACCGTGTGCCGCGACGTGCTCGCCGCCGGCCGCCCGCACGTCGAGGCGATGATCCGCACCAGGTGGGCGCAAGCCCAGCACGCACTGAACGACGCACCGCTACCCGCAGTGGCGATCCAGGCGCTGCGCTACGTCGCCGATGTCGCCGTGGCCCGCACCGCCTAGGGCGGCGCCGCTCTCCGCTTCAGCTCGTCGATCGTCTCGAAAGGTGGTGTCGCTCCATGGTTTTACAACTAGCCGTGCCCATCGCGGCCGCAGTCCTCGCGGTCATCGTTTTCGTGGTCGGGGACCGGGTGCGGCCGTCCGCGTGGCGGCACACCGAGGACGATTCGCCAGGTGCTCTGGTGGTGGAGCTGATCAATACGCTCTTCCTGGCCGTTGCCGCGTTCGTCGTGGTGATCTGCTGGCAGCAGTACGACAACGCGCACAACCACACCGTCGCCGAGTCCAAGGCCCTGGTCGACGTCTACTGGGCCGCACACGGCATGCCGGAGCCCGACCACAGCCGGATTCAGGGCCTGATCAAGGATTACACCGAAAGCGTCGTCACCGAGGAGTGGACGACGATGGACCGCGACCACAAGATGAGTCAGTCCACCCAGGACATCCTCGACAGCCTGCGCGATACCGTTGCCGCGGTCCAATCACCGGACTCCGACGTCACCGATCTGCGTGCGACGGCACTGGCAGGCCTCGACGCGGTGGCGCAGGCCCGTCAGGATCGCGCGCTGGACACCAACCTCGGTATGCCCGGATTCCTCTACACCGCACTGTGGTTCACCGTCGTGCTGCTGCTGTTCAGCGGCGTGCTTTCCGGCGCAGCAGTCACCCTTCGCAGCGTGCTGATGACCGGACTGCTCGGTGTCGTGGTCGGCACCGCGGTGCTGGCCATCTACAACCTCGATCGGCCCTTCTCCGGCGGAAACATCGTCTCCAAGGACGCTTTCGAACTGGCGCTGTCGCGCTATCAGCACATCACCTAGCCGAACTCTTCCGGCAGAACCGACAACGGACGGGACGGCAGCAGATGGCGTCAGGCAGCCACGACAGGCGAACACGAAGGCTAGCAAGAACTGTGGCCGCGGCAACGGCGGTGCCATTGGCCGCCGTCTTCCTCGCGGGTCGGCCGCCGGTGTCGGCAGCCGACCCGCCGTTGCCATCGATCGGCGAGATCGTCAGCGGCAGTGCGTCGCCCAGTGCCAACGAGACCGGCTCTGCGAGCGGCGGTTTGAGCATGGGAGTGGCGCCGGGAACCGGCAGCGGGGACCTCGGCAGCGCCGAAGGAACCACGGCAGCAGGCGATCTGGGCCTCGGCCTGGCGCCGCGGACCGGCAGCGGGGACCTCGGCAGCACCGGCGCAACCACCACAGGCGGTGCCTACACCGACGCGCAACCACTCGCAGTGGGTCCCGCTGCGGAGGACCCGCTCCCCACACCCGAAATCACCACCGGCAGCGTCGAGAACGCGTGCGCGGGCAGCGCCGTCGCAGGCAGCGCGATGATCATGCTCGGCATCGTGACCGGCAGCGGCCGTGGGTCGAGCGGTTCCGCACTCGGCAGCGCGGCCGTCGGCAGCGCACTGTCCGGCAGCGCGCTGCTGACCTGCCTGCTGCTCCTGCCACCGATCCAGGTCCCGCTGCCGGGCCTGCCGCTCTTGCTCGAACCGCCGCCTGCGCCGGTCATCCCCGTCGTCGAGCCCCCTGACGAACCCGCCGACGCGATCGCACCGACCGCACCACGCGTCCCACCCGCCGTGCCCGTTGCCCCGATCACCCGCCGCGAGATCGCCGAACCCACCGTCGATCCCGTCGCGTGGAACATGCTGCAACTCGTCACAATCATGCTGATCGCGGTGCTGACCACGGTCCGAACGGGGGCAACGATCGTACGTCGCCACAACCGCTCAGAATAAACCACCCAACTTCTGCGGGCATGACGAATAGCGTTTCTCCACATAGCATCCGCTCAGGCAGATTGCTCGTCAGCGACTCGTCCAACTGAATACTGCGATCCACTGACGAACGCTCCGCCTTCGATGGCGACCACGGGAGGAATCGTCAGTGATTGATGATCGGGTGGGGGAAACCGAACAACCGGACCACGAGGCCAGCGAGCCAGGATGACGCCGACGGCGCCGTCACTGCTGGCGCGGGCGACGTCCTTCCGGCCGAACCATTGGCTGCAGGGCTCGACGACCCCGCGCGCCGCCGCCGAATGCGTCGATCGCATGCTCGCGTTCGCGCTCGGCCTCGGCACCTGGATCTTCGGCGCAGGCAACGCCGCGGAGATCGCCAGGCAGTCGCACCATTTCTCGGCCTGGTGGACGATGCTAGCCCTCGCAGGGGTTTTCGGCACGGCACTGTTGCTGGCCGCGACCGCACTGCAGGTCACGTTGCCGACGGTGCGAAAGATCGCGACCGCGCACGCCGTGGTATTCGCCATCGCCATCGCGCTTTCCGGCTTCGCCGTCGGGCCAGGGCAGATCACCGACGACGTGGCGTGGGTCTATCGGCTGGTCCCGCTCGCTGGTGTCGCGGCGACGCTGGTCTGGCGGACGCCTGCCATGTCGTGCTACCTCATCGGGGTCGGGTTGCTCGCGGCCGCGTCCACCGGGCAGGCGACCGGCGACATCGGCTGGACCGAGTTCGCGCTCACCGCGGTGCGCATCCTCGGCATCGCGGCGGCGTTCGTCTACCTCACCGAGCTGACGCAGCGGGCGGCCCGCCTGCTCGACGCGGAACGCGCACGCGCACGCCCGCAGGACGAACTGGCCGCCGAGGCGCGCGCCAGCGAGCGGGCTCGATTCGCGGGCATGATCCACGACAAGGTACTCGCCACGCTCCTCGACGCCGCACGCGGCGGCGACGCGACGATGCTGGCCAGGCAGGCCGAGACGGCGCTCGGTCAGTTCGCCGCGCTCGGGCGGGTCAGCGAACTGTGCACCGATGTCGAGGCGATCGAGGCGATCACGCGCGAGGTGGCCGGTGCCACCGAAACCGAACTGCGCGTGCGGGTTCGGCGCGACTATCGCTCGGACGACCTGTGCATCGATTCTCTCGCGGTCGCCGCGCTCGCGCAGGCCGCGGCCGAAGCCGTCCGCAACAGCGTGCGCCATGCCGCGGTGCCCGGCCGGGTGGTCACGCGCGAAGTGACGATCGTGGCGCAGGCCCGCGGCATCACCGTCGTCGTCGGCGACGACGGTGCAGGCTTCGACCCGCGGCGGGCGGCGGCCGACCGGCTCGGTCTCACCGTCAGCATCCGACAGCGCATGCGCGAAGCAGGCGGCCGCGCGATCATCGACTCGCGCCCCGGCGCCGGAACCCGCGTCACCCTGGAATGGGCTGTCCCGAATGACAGTTGACGGCGACCTCGGCAGGGTACTCAGCGGTCGGCGCTCCACGATGGCGACGGTCATCCTCTTCATGCTCGCCACCGACGCGGCGGTCATGATCCGCTCGGTGCGGCGCGCCGAGCTTCCGCTGTCGGCGACCATGTACCTCGCCGCCGCGCTCGTCGTCGCCGCCACGCTCGTCGTCATCCTCGACACGGCGGCGCCGATCCACACGTCGTCGGCGATCTTCGTCGCCGCCGCGGGCCCGCTCGCCACCCTCACCGTCCACGAGCAGGTCAGCGCGCAGCTGCACGCGCACACCAACGTGTGGAGCGCCTACACCGCGAGCATCGCACTCGCGATTCTGGTGGTGCGCGGCCGAAACCTGGTGGCCTGGTGCGGAACCGCGGCCACCTGGCTCGCCGTCGTGCTCGCCGCGGGCAGCGGACCGACCGTCTACGTGCAGGCGATCGTGCCCCTGGTCACCGTCGCCGTCGCGGCCACCTTCTCGGCGATCATGCGACCGACCCTCCGGTCGCTGCACGACCTCGAGATCGAGGCGGCCGCCCGCGCCGCGAAGCAGGCCAGGCTCGATGCCCAGAACGCCGAACGCCGACGCCAGCTCGACCGCCTCGACCGCCTGGCCCGCCCGATGCTCGAGCGCATTGCCACCGCGGTGCCGTGCACGCCCGAGGAACGCGAAGAGTGTCGTCTGCTCGAGGCCGAACTCCGCGACGAACTCCGCGCGCCGCAGCTGTCCACCGCGGACCTGCTCGCCGCCGCGCGCGCCGCCCGCCAGCGCGGCATCGAGGTGATACTTCTCGACGACGGCGGCCTCGCCACCGCCGCACCCCGCACCGCCACCCTGGTCCGCGACGTCGTCATCCGCGAACTGAACGGCACCGAGCGCGGGCGCGTCACCGTCCGCGTCCTGCCCCCGGCTCGCCGCAACCTGGCCACCGTCCTGGTAGCCGACAACACCCGCAATCGCCGCACCGAAATCGACCACGACGGCACGGTGACCGTCACCCTCGACCGCACCACCACGGACGAACAACCAAGTGTCCCTGCACTCCCCGCTGAACCGACTCCGGCACCGTTCAAAGACTGTGCCGCACAATAGATGTCAGACCAGCGAGAGCCAATAGTTCTGGAATCGCAGAAATATCAGCAGCAGGACCACGGCAGCGAACAGCGCGACGAATGCCCAGCGCCACGCTACGAGGACCCCTAGCGGTCCTTTCGAGTTGCCCCACAACTGGTTGGAGACCACCGCCAGCAGCGGCGTAATGATCGCCCACACCACCATGCAATACGGGCACAGCGCGTTGATTCGATAGATGCTCTGGAAGATCAGCCATCCGATGAAGCCGACACCGGCCACGGTGCCGAGCCACAGCCCGACCCAGATCCAGCGCGGGAAGCCGACACCCGCGACGCTGAGCACCGCGAGCGTCACCACCACGGAGAAGCCGACGATGCCGATGAGTGGGTTGGGAAACCCGAATACAGCGGCCTGCTCGGCCTCCATCACCGAGCCACAGGACAGGATCGGGTTGATGCTGCACGACGGCACGTGCTTCGGATCGGTGAACAGGGCAAATCGCTCGATGGTCAACGCGACCGCGGCCAGCCAACCGGCCAGCCCGCCGATCAGCAACACCCAAGCGGCCCTGGCCGACGCGGTGATCACTGGGCCGCCGCCGCGATCAACACGGTTGTCACCGCGACCCGGATGAGCATCGTTGGGGTTGCGTTCGGCGTTCTGCATCCTGAATCGGCCTCTCCTCGAAGGATTTCGGCCCGAGCACCACGGACCACCCGGCTCATCGACGCCGGGTGCGCGGCCGTTCCCGCACGCACGTCATTTCCCGATCATTTCGCTGCTCACCTGGCAGCCGAACGACCGAACCGAGTCAGACCGTCAAGGGTCGACGGCCTGGCTTCGTCCGTCGCCAGGCCACCCCGAGGAAGACGATGAGGCCGATCAACGGGAGGGAGCCGATGGTCCAGCTGAGGGCAAGGGGCGGTCCTGGTTGGTCGAGGATGTGGACGCCGGACAGGGTGCCTTCGCCGTGGCCGAGCGGGCCGTCGATGGCGAAGGTGAAGCTGTAGTCGCCCGGGTCGTCGAAGGCTCGGACGTCGAGGCCCCAGTTGTCGCGCTTGCGTGGATGACGCACGAGCGGTTGGGGGCGCCTGCCGGGCCTGAGTCCTGGACCCTCGATCTTCAAGGTTCCGGATTTGTCGGCGATGCCGCCGTCCGGCACGAAGGTGAAGTCCAGGGACTTCATCGCGCGGATCGGCCAGGTGGAGAAGCCGACGGTGAGGGCGTAGGGGCCTGCTTGCACACGCTCGGTGTGCACGATATCGACGGGAGCGTAGGCCGATGCGGGCGCGATCGAGACCAATGCCATTGTCACCGTGGCCAATACGGTGAAGGCGACCTTACGGAGGGCGGTCATCGGAGCGCCTCCGTCGCGGGCGCGGGCAACATGCGGGTGAAGCGGCCACCGAAGAAGCCGGCGAGCAAGCCGAGCGGAATGCCGAGCAGGCCCATCGTCACCAGGATCTCGAGCGAGACGTGCGAGGCCATGTTGGTGAGTTTCAATTGCAGCGGGAACGTCACGCCCACAACGACACCGGTGACCGCGCCCGCGGCCAGCACGATCTTGTTGGCGTCGTATCCGCGCGTGCGGGCCAGCCAGAACAGGCCCTCGACGGCGACGGCCGCGATGATGAGGAACATCGGCATGAGGGCGGGAAGAGCAGGCGCGCGGTCGGTGAGACCGTCGCGCAGCGGCAAACCGATGGCCGAGGCGTAGGTTTCGGCGGCCCACGGCGAGAACCACCACAGCAGTACCTGCATGATGCCGAGCACCACCGCGATGGCGATCGGGACGCCTGCGCGGGCCAGCACCGCTGCGCCGAGCACCAGCAGCAGCGGGCCGAACAGCACGGTCCCGAGGGTGGTCGGATCGACGGGCAGGTCGAAATTCTCCAAGCCCTGCACCGGAATCGGCGCGAAGGTGAGCAGCACCGGGATCGCGAGAACGATGCCGAATCGACCCCAGCCGTGGTCGCGATGCGCGGCGAAGACGATGATGCTGCCGATCATGGTGAGGGTGATCGATAAGAACAGCGCGACGTGCGAGGGGGTGTTGAGCACCGCGTCGAAACCGTAGATCGAATGCCATTCCAGATCGAGTAAGCCGTAGACCAGGAACAGGGCGGCACCAGCACCGGCGATCATGTAGCCGAGTGGCGCCGTCAGGTTGCTGCCGAAGACACGGATGGCGGGGCCGCCTTGCCGGGGCACCGGCCTGCCTGCCCGTTGCGCGAAGGTCGCGATGAAAACCATGGCCAGGCAGGCGAAGCCCGAGATCGCGCTGCCTGCATACAAGAACAGATGCGGCAGGGTGAAGAAGGTATCCGGGCCGACTTGGTTGTGCCACTGGATGTCCCAGCTCAGGCCGATCAACGTCACCACGGTGCCGAGCAAGACCACCCAGGCGCCGACGCGGGCCGCGGTGCTGTTGTCGGATTCCACTGCGGCCGTGCTGTTTATCGGCCCGGCGCGGTCTTCGCTCGCATCGGACGGTGCTGAGACATTCATGGCGAGCGGTCCTCCTGTGCTTCGACGTTCTTTCTGTTGTCCTCGTGCGCTCGGATGTGGTCAGCCGCCGACCCAGAGCGGCACTGTCACGTCATCGATGCCATGGTGTGCGTCGATGGACAGCCGCAACTCCCACGGTCCGGCCATCATCAGCGACAGTGTGGGAGCACGGAAGTGGCCGTCTCCCGCGGCGGTCATCGGAATGGGTTCTCCGGCATGACCCATCACCTGCTGAACGGCTTGAACTCGCACTGCCGCATGATCGATCGGGGCACCGGCGCGATCGGTGACCCTGACGTCGACCGCGGTGTCGCCGATGCGCAGGCTGTCGATCGCGACGGTGACAAGGTGTTGCGGCGTACCGGTTTTCAGGACGACCGGACCGGATTTACTCGGCCACACCGACCACCCCGCCACCACGAGCACGAGCACGACGGCGACCGCGATGAGCAGGTAACGCAGGCGTTTCCCGGTGAAGGTACTCATCGGCGCGCTCCCGGCGCAGGCGCGACATCCAGCACGACGGGGACGGTGAGCACGGTGTACTGCCTCTCGGCCTGGATCCAGAGTCGATAGCGGCCTGCGATCGGGAAGGTGTAGGTGAACGGGACATCGGGGCCGTAGGCGGCCACGGTTTCGTCGGGGGCGCTCTCGCCGTTGACCGGCGGCATGAGCATGACGCCGCGTGCCGGGGCGAGTGCGCTGGGCATGCCGTGCTCGTTCGTCCCCGACGTGCCGTGCCCGCTCATCCCTGGCATGCCGTGCCCGCTCATCCCTGGCATGCTGTGCTCGCTCATCCCCGGCATGCTGCCCATATCGTGCCCGCTCATGCCCGGCATGCTGCCCATCGCTGTCGGCCCCATCGAATGGGCATGCCCCCAGATCGCCGAGTCCTGCACGCCCGCAGCGATATCCGTCGCATTCTCCGCTAGCGGCCCCGCCATGATCAGGTGCCCGACCATGCCGAGCCACGGCTGCAGGTCGGCGCTGTCACCGATCTCGGCGATGAGAGTAGTCGGGGTCCCAGCGACCGCGCTGGAAGTGCGGACCGTGATCGCGGTGCCGTTCACCGTGGTCGACGCCGCAGTGTCGCTGCCGCCGAGATGCAACGGGGGACCCGCATTGCCGGGCGAATTACTCGCGGGCGCACCATCATTGGGTGTCGCCAAGAAACCGGTTGCCGCGCGCACCATCTGGACACCGCCACCGCGCCGGGCCACTTCGGCCGACAGCGCGGAACGCCCGGCCTCAGGTGCCGCGAGATGAACCTGATAGCGACCAGGTCCGGTCCGGATCGGATGCAGATGTGACAGCCCGCCGGACGGGCCGACCACCAGCAGGTGCATGAGCGCGCTGTCGTGCACGACGAGATCATCGGCGGGCAGGCCGGTGGCGGCGTCGATCAGCACCAGGTCCAGATCGCCGGGCCGCCCGGCGGGCAGCGGTCCGCCCTCGACGGTGAGCAGCACGGGCGGGCGGGAGAAGTCCGAAACCATCGGCTGATTCAGCGCATACGGATCGCTGACGTTGTCCACGGTGGGGTCGAGCTGACCGCCGGGCTGCGGCGGTAGCGGCAACGACACCGAGAGCAGCGCGGCGGTCACCGATACCGCGACACCGGCGACCATGCCGCCGGCGGGCAGCAATGCCAACGCGGTGCGCCGGGCGCGCATCGCGACCAGGACCGAAACCGGTAGCAGCACACCGGCGATCAGGAAGCCAACGTAGACCAAGCGTTCCGGCGGCGAGGTGACTTGCGCGGGCACCACGAACGGAATGCGCGCCACCCGGGTGCCGTCGCCGATCGCGAGTTCCCACGGGCCAGGCCGGTCCATGTCGAGGGTGGCCGAGTACATCCCTGGTGCGGCACCGAGTTCGACGAACGACTGTGCAGTGGATACGCCCGGCGCGGGCAGCGACGAATTGCCGTCCGTCACACCGGTCGGCGTCGCCGTGACAGTGAGACGCCCTGCGGCCGTGCCGGTATGGGTCACGACATCCACCCGCAGCGGTCCAGGCACACTCGTCACCCGGCGCAACACGACGGTCAGTTCTCGGTCGCCGAGCGACTGTGCGACCGAAAGATCCCCACCGGCCGCAGCGGAGTCGGCGAACGCAGGCGCCGCCCCGGCCGACAGCAGCAGGAGCCACAGCCCCGCGACGAGCAGGACGCGACGGCGAACGGCGCGGGCGACAGTCACGACCGCCATGGTAGGGACGCTGACGAACCAGAACATCACCTCTAGAGGGGATCTCCCCTCCCCCGTCGGGATGATGCCCGCTCAGGGAATGTCCCGGAGAATGCGCGCCCACCCCTCCGATCAGGACGAATTCCCCCTAATACCAGGCCAATCCGTCGCCTACCTCTTGACATCGACCCGGCGGTGGCATGCAATATATTGCATGCCGGTTCCGCACGATGAAGGTCTCGTCTCCAGGTCACTGCTGCGGGACAACGCCTACCGGGCGATCCGCGACGCCATCGTCGACGGCACCCTCGCGCCCGGCGAGCGCCTCAACGACGGCGATCTGGTGAAGTGGTTGGGCGTCAGCCGCACTCCGGTGCGCGAGGCGCTGATGCGGCTCGAACAGGCGGGCCTGGTGCAGACCAAACCCGGCCGCTACACCATCGTCAGCCCCCTCGACGTCCGCGCCATCCGAGCTGCCCAGGCGGTGACCGGCGCCATGCACGAACTCGCGATCCGCGAGGCAGTGCCCAACCTGTGCGACGGCGAGCTCACGGCCATGCGCGCGGCCAATGCCCGATTCGCCGATGCCTTGCACCGCAACGACGTCGACGCGGCACTCGCCGCCGACGACGACTTCCACGATGTCCCCGCCACCGCCTCCGCCAATGACGCGCTGCGCGCCGTGCTCGAGCAGTACACCCCGGTCCTGCGCCGGGTGGAACGCCTGCGGTTCGCCTCGCTCAGCGGCCGCGGTTCGGTGGCGCAGCACGACCGCATCATCGAGCGCTGCGCAGCGGGCGACATCGAAGGTGCGGTGGCCGCGGTGCGCGTGAACTGGCAGACGCTGCTCCCGCTGCTCGAAACCCTGACTCCCTGAACGCAATCCCGTTGGCACCACCCTAGGAAGCACTATGTCTCTCGACTCCTTCCAGCGTTACCCGCTCCTGTTCGGCCCGAGCCCGATCCATCCGCTGGAACGGCTCAGCGAGCATCTCGGCGGCGCCCGCATCTGGGCCAAGCGCGAAGACTGCAACAGCGGACTCGCCTTCGGCGGCAACAAGACTCGCAAACTGGAATACCTGGTGCACGACGCGCTCAGCAAGGGCGCGGACACGTTGGTCAGCATCGGCGGCGTGCAGTCCAACCACACCAGACAGGTCGCCGCGGCCGCGGCCAGGACCGGATTGAAAGCCGTACTGGTGCAGGAGAGTTGGGTCGACTGGCCGGATCCGGTCAACGACAAGGTCGGCAACATCCTGCTGTCGCGGATCATGGGCGCCGATGTGCGCCTTGTCGAAGCCGGATTCGGAATCGGCTTCAAGGACAGCTGGTATCAGGCGCTCGACGACGTCAAAAACTCCGGAGGGACGCCGTATCCGATCCCGGCCGGCGCCTCCGACCATCCACTCGGCGGCCTCGGCTTCGCCAACTGGGCCTACGAAGTGCAACGGCAGGAACGCGAGCTCGGCGTCTTCTTCGACACGATCATCGTGGCGGCGGGCACCGGAAGCACGCAGGCGGGCATGATCGCCGGCTTCGCGGATCAGGACCGGCCGCGCCGGGTGCTCGGCATCGACATCACGGCCACGCTCGCCGAAACCCGCGCACAGGTCGAGAAGATCGCCCGCAGCACAGCCGAACTCATCGGCGTGCGCCGCGACCTGCGCGACGACGAGATCACCGTGCTCGACGGCTGGGCCGGTGATCTCTACGGCATTCCCGTCGACTCCACCGTCGATGCCATCCGGCTCAGCGGCAGCCTCGAGGGCATGATTCTCGACCCCGTCTACGAGGGCAAGTCGATGGCCGGGCTCATCGACCTGATTCGCAACGGGCTCATCCCCACCGATGCCACCGTCCTCTACGCGCACCTCGGCGGCCAGCCTGCGCTGAACGCCTACAGCGGCATCTTCTGATCAGCCGATCGGCGGCCCGGGAACGGGGCAGGCGTCCACCGCCGCCGCAACCACCTGGGCCGCGTCCGGCACCGGCGGCCGGGCGCCCTCGGCGTACTCGGCGCCGAGCAGCGGCGGTTCGGCCGCCAGTGCGGCATTCTCCTCCGGGCTGAAAGCCCTTGCCCGGCTGAGGAATCGCCAACCCTCAGGTGCTTCCAGACTGAATCCCGAACCGCGGCCTGGCACCAGATCGATCACGAGCTGCGTGTGTTTCCACGCCTGGAACTGCGGGCCGGAAATCCAGACCGGCACGGCGTCGACATCCGCGGACGGCAGCGTCGTCGGCACCTCGCCGACCGCGAGACGCAGATCGATGATGCCGACCAAGACGTCGCGATCGCCGATGATGAACTCCCCCAACGGATAACACATCGGCGACGAACCATCACAGCATCCGCCGGACTGGTGCATCATCAGCGCACCGTGGCTCGCACGGAGGCGGCGCAGCAACGCCGCCGCCGCCTCGGTCGCGACCAGACGGGGCGGGGCGACACGCATCGTGGCGCCCCCTCCCGCGACGTCCATCGACATCAGAAGAATCCCATGGCTTTCGGCGCGTAGCTGACCAGCAGGTTCTTCGTCTGCTGGTAGTGATCCAGCATCATCCGATGGTTCTCCCTGCCGATGCCGGACTGCTTGTAGCCACCGAACGCCGCGTGCGCCGGATACTGGTGATAGGTGTTCGTCCACACCCGGCCCGCCTTGATATCGCGGCCTGCCCGGTACGCGGTGTCGCCCGCCCTCGACCACACACCCGCGCCGAGACCGTAGAGGGTGTCGTTGGCGATCGAGATCGCGTCGTCGTAATCGGTGAACGAGGTCACCGACACCACCGGACCGAAGATCTCCTCCTGGAAGATCCGCATCGAGTTGCGGCCCGTGAAGATCGTCGGCTGCACGTAGTAGCCGCCGTTGAGGTCGCCGCCGAGTAGCGCACGCTCCCCGCCGGTCACCAACTGTGCGCCCTCACCCTTACCGATCTCGATGTAGGACAACACCTTTTCCAGCTGATCGTTGGAAGCCTGCGCACCGATCATCGTCTCGCTGTCGAGCGGATCACCTTGCCGCACCGCCTTCGTCCGCAGCGCCGCCAGTTCGAGGAACCGGTCGAAGATGTCGGCCTGAATCAGCGAACGCGACGGACACGTGCACACCTCACCCTGGTTCAGGGCGAACATCGTGAACCCCTCCAGCGACTTGTCCAGGAAGTCGTCGTCGGCCGACATCACATCGGAGAAGAAGATATTCGGGCTCTTGCCGCCGAGCTCCAGCGTCACCGGGATCAGGTTCTGCGAGGCGTACTGCATGATCAGCCTGCCGGTGGTCGTCTCACCGGTGAACGCGATCTTGGCGATCCGGTTGCTCGACGCCAGCGGCTTGCCCGCCTCGACACCGAAACCATTGACGATATTGACTACACCGGGCGGCAGCAGATCACCGATGATGTTCCACAGGAACAGAATCGACGCAGGCGTCTGCTCGGCGGGCTTGAGCACGACACAGTTCCCGGCCGCCAACGCGGGCGCCAGCTTCCATGTCGCCATCAGGATCGGGAAGTTCCACGGGATGATCTGCCCGACCACCCCCAGCGGCTCGTGGAAGTGATAGGCCACGGTGTCCGCGTCGATCTCCGACAACGAACCCTCTTGTGCCCGAATAGCGCCCGCGAAATACCGGAAGTGATCCACCGCCAACGGAATATCGGCGGCCACCGCCTCACGGATCGGCTTCCCGTTGTCCCACGTCTCGGCCACCGCGATCGCCTCGAGGTTCTCCTCGATGCGATCGGCGATCTTGTTCAGGATCACGGCCCGCTCCGCCACCGACGTCTTCCCCCAGGCGGGCGCAGCGGCGTGTGCCGCATCGAGGGCAAGCTCGATGTCCTCGGCGGTGGAACGCGCTACCTCACAAAAGGTTTCACCGGTAACCGGCGTAGGGTTCTCGAAATACTGCCCCTTGACCGGCGCCACCCACTGGCCACCGATCCAATTGTCATACCTGGCTTGGAACGAAACCGGGGAATCCGGCGACCCCGGACGGGCAAAAACAGTCATCAAATCTCCTAGCGTTCACAACGGTCACACTGTGATCCACGACACTAGTTGCCCAACGTTGCATCACCGTTGGGAAAGGATGCCGGCCGCTGCCCGCGGTCGACCTGCCGGATGATCATTACGAGCAAGGCCGCGGTCAGCGCGAAGAATGCGGTTGTGCCCCACCAGAAGACCGGCTGCAGGAGCAGCAAGGCGAGCCAGGTCCAAATCCAGGTCGTGAGCCAGCTGAGCCACCAGCCCGCCACCAACAGGCTGTAGCTCGCTGTGGCGCCGCCCGCGTGCGCGGGTGTGCGGCTGGCTCGATGCACGTCTCCGACGACAAGGGCAGGCAGGATGAGATTGGCCAGGGGGACAAACCAGCCGCCGATTGTCCAACCACGTTTCAGCAGGTGCCCGCCCGGTGCCATCCGCTCTGCAGTGAGCCTGGCCCGCCACAGCCAAGCCAAGAACGACACTCCGGCGAGGAACAATGTGAAAGCCCAGACCGCGATCCCCAGGAGCGTCAGTGGTGCCCACGCATCCACTGCCGCTTCCTGCGCTGCCGAGCCATCGGGAGCGTCGCGCACCGCCTGATATTTGGGCGCGGCGATGGCGATCAACGCAGGCCCGATGACGACGGTACCGCTCAGCACGGCCGTGACCATGCCAAGACCGCCGTTCGGTGCGGCCTGGACCGCGGGTCGACTACTCGGCGCCGACGGCTGTTCCATCGGCTCTGCGCCGATGCCGTCCGCTCGGTCTGCTTGCCATCGTCCGACTCGGGCCAGCAGCACGGCGAGGAGGACAACGGCGGTGGTCCATAGGACCAGGCTCGCGGACTGCACCAGCAACCCGGCACGCGCGGGACCCGAGGAAGGTGCGAATCCGTACCGGACGCCGATAGAGAGCAGGTAAGCCACGAAAAGCGCGCAGGCTCCGAGCACAAAGGACAACCACCACGCAACGACAATCCACGTCATCGGGGAAGGAAAGAGGCGCACAGCGTTTCGCGGTGTGGCCGGATGGCTCGCGCGCTGGATGTCGTCGACCAGGATGGGCGGAACCACCCAGTTCACCAGTGGGAGAAAACCTACGATGGCCCACACCCTGGGAAGGCGATGCTGCGCGGAGCAGAGCAATTCAGCGTTGGCCCGAGCGCGGTAGACCCAGACGACGAACAACACGCTGGCCAGTAGTTGCACGAGCACCGAAGTCCACGCCACGCCGCTGATGGATTGCGTTGCCTCCTCGAGATTCGCGAGGTACGCCGAGGCATCGACCGTATCCCGCTCCCAATCCCCGAACCGCTCGACCAGCTCCCAGGTGAGCAACAGCTCGACCGCGCGCAGTCCCGTGGCCACTGCAGCGCCGGCGACAACGACGAACCCCAGCCCGCGTATCGAGCGGAACGACGATGTCGTAGGGGATGGAATGCTTGCTCCGCGACCGTATTCGGTGTAGTTGATGGCCATGAATCCCCCGCAATAGTGAAACCCGAAACAGGACAGTATGACACCGTCGAAGCGGAAGGGGTATGGCAATCAGTAACACAGGGCAAACTGGGCGTTCACCGGGCGCGACAGCTCGAAACTGTTGTCACGCTGGCTGTTCCGGCCTCGAAATCCGCGGTGAGCCGGTGCTTCGAGGGGCGGTCATGCGATGCGATAGGACAGCAGATTGTCCAACTCAGGGGCCAAGTCTTCGATGTCGAAGTCCCCTTCATAGGTGACAACGACTTTGTCGGAAGGCAGGTCCGGGGATACCCAGTAAGTGACACCGCTGTAGGTCTTGCCGAGGCGAAGCATGCGGGTTGCTGCAACGTCCTTGTCCCAGCCCGGGATTCCGTCGGGGAAGCCCGCTTCCGCGGCGAAGGTGCGCATATGACGAGGAGACAGCAATCCATAGGATTCCCAGTCCTCGGCGGTGTAGCCCGCGTGCACCTCACGCAGAAAAGTGCGGACCGGGCCGGGGACGCTCTCCCACAGCGGTGGCGTGACATCGCGTGCGGCGGCAGGGTCCCAGCCGATCCATACCACCCACGGCTCGTCCACACCGGCGGCGGCGTAGACGAGCACACACTCCTCGCGCAGCAGGCAAACGCGGACATCGGCGAGTTGTTCGTCCAGGGCCGCAGCGAAATTCGGCACCAGCTCGACGAAATCGCTGTTCCACAGTGAGCGGGCGATCGCAGTGCGTTCGGCAGGATCACCGGATTCCGCGATCGGACGCCAGCGTGCCGGCACCAGGACGTTGTCCATCGTGGTGGCGTCGATGAATTCGACCGGGCGGTCCTCTTCGAGCGCGGTAACGATGTCGTCCTGGTCGATCCGGGGCACTACGGGCCTCCCTGAAGTTCGAGGAGATCCTGGATCAAGCGCAGCAGTTGAGATCGGACCTGGTTCTCCAGGGCTACCTGCGCGGCCTGCCAGTTCGGGTCGGTCCCGAGTATGTCACCTGCGCTGCGTGATTGCTTGGCCCGGTTGGCCGTGAACGTCAGCCATTGCAGACCGACCGCAGTGTTGGCGACCATGATCATGTTTTCCGGCGACAGGGCGAGAAAGCCCGGCATGTGGAACAGTTCGGCCAGCGATACCACGTGGTCCAGCGAAACCGCAGAACCGCCCTTGGCGTCCTTGCCTACCCGACCGCCAGGATAGGCTGGGTCATGGTCACCGACGGCAGGCCGCTGCTGCCCTTGGAGTGGACCGGTCACTTTGGTCTTACGCGGCGGGCTGATCTTTCGCACGACATCGTAGAGTTCGCGCGCCGGTGATTGTTTCGGCACGGCATACCCCTGCTTGCCGCCAGCCGGGTAAGGCAGGGTATAGCCCTGCGGCACCTGGTTTTTCGCGGTGGTCGTCTTGTCGATCTGACGCGGAGTCACCTGGGCGAGCAGCCCCGGGTCCACGATCCGTTGCAGCACGTCGAGGCATCTGCGCAGATTGGCCTTCGCGGTGGCGAGCTGTTGATTCACCGCGTTGGCTTCGACGTTGTACGCGTCGTATGCCGCTTGCTCGCGGGGCAATTCGAACAAATGGCGTTGCGCGTTGTGCCGCACTATGTCCTGATCGGCACGCTGGACGGCCAGTTCCTGCGCTTCGCACAACCGTTTCGGTGGCGGCGGAGGAGCCAGCGGAGACGTCGGCACCGGCGGGGGTTGAGCGTTGACTGCCGGAACGTTGACTGGCGGAGCACCGATCAGCGAGGCGCACACCAGTAGCGCCGCCATCATCATGGTGCCGAGGCGGATGCGTTCATCAAGCCGACGCGACATGGACCCCTCCGTAATATCAACGGTAGCATTGCATTACGCCTATGGGCTACCGTGAAAGTCAACGCCTTCATCTCCGGGGGGAGCAGGTAGCCGTGACCGATCCACCGCCGTCTCGCTTTCAGCTCACCCCTGCGCGAATGATCGCGCTCATTGCGGCCTTCGTGCTCGCCGGCATCGGATGCGCTGTCGCGCTGGTGATTTATCAGACGCAACCCGAGGGCAGCGACGATGCTCGAATACGCTCGGTGATCAAGGATTTCGCCAGCGCGGTGGAGTCGGGCAGCACTGCGCAGGTCACCGAGTTGCTGTGCGAAGAAGAAGCCGCGACCTTCACCGATCGCGTCTCCGCAGGCGAGGAACCCGACGCAGGCGGCCAATCGGATGTTGATCAGGAACGCAGGCCCGTCGACATATCCGACGTTGCCATCCGCGGCGAGGTCGCCTCGGCTCTGGTCGCACGTCCCCCGAGCGAGCCCCGGCGGCTGCATTTCCGTAAAGAAGGTGATCGCTGGAAAGTCTGTGCGCCCGCTGCGGATCAGTTCGGTTAGCGCTCGCGCCGGGGAGTCCGTTGCCAGCGCCATTGAGTGGCAGTGCGCGCGACTACGATTCGTGCTGTGGCTCTGCTAGTGCATTTGACGCCGGAGAAGAACGCTCGACGAATCCGCCGGGCACGGTCGCCGACCCTGCACCTGCCCCGCCTGCCTGGGACGCGGAGAATTCAAGGCCGCTGACCTCCGCCGCAGATTCCCCATGAACGACCCGGAACTCACGAAACCTCAACTGCTAGAAAAACTACGCAACGCGGCCGACGACGAAGACCTGATCGTCACCCTCTACGATTTGGGACGCCGCAGTCGTGGTGATGTCGCCGACGTCGCCTATCTGGTCGACAACCCCAACCCCGAGGTCCGCTCCGCCCTCGCCTGGGCACTGCACCGATACCGCGGCACCGAGGCCCGCCAACTACTGACCCGACTGGCAACCGACCCCGATCCCGAAGTACGCAACGCCGCCACAAAGCGACGATAGAACGATCTCTGGCTCACCAACACCTGACAACTGCGCTACAGCGCGCGGCGACTGCGGCTGGTCAGTTGATCAGGGGGCATTGTTGGCGGCATCGCCCGAGAGGCCAGTTACCTCAGTGCCTCCTGATCGCCTGTCCAGCAACGCATCTCGGACAATATGCTCAGCCGAATGCCCCAATGAACTCGAGGATGAACGGTACCGCCGACAGTGAACCGACACCGAATGCCGCTGCGAGTGCGAACCCGATCAGCGCGTCCTCGGCTGTGGGCTGTGGTGGTTCGGTGGCGCGTCCGAGCACTTCGGTCGTGGCCGGCGTCTTCCAATCCACACAGAGCGACCCGTTCCCCCTCGAGAAAAACCTGCAGAACGACTTATCGATCTCTCCTGGCCCACCGTTGAGGAATCTGCTTGCCTCAACGGATTTCGGTTCCAGAGTCAGCACACGGTCATCGATTTCGACGACAACGCGATAGCTGCGCTTGAACACCCCCCGCCTATATGCATTGTATTCCTGGTATCCGCCCCAAGTCCGTGCGGTGGGCACCGCGCTGTACCGACATCGCTGACCCAAATATCCGGTCACGCCGCGGGCCGACGTGGCTCGGTGCCAGGGAAGCGGCCCGTGGTCCCACGGGGTCTCAGCTCAGTGGTGGGTTCCGTGGTTGGCACGGATGTGACCGAGACGGTCCGTGTTTAGCGTTATGAGCATGGAAATCACCGCAAACATCAGCACTGATATCAACGTTCAGCTCGAGGTGGCCGACCCTCAGGCCGCTGCCGCGATTTACGACGCGGCGTTCGGACTGGGTGACCGGCTCGGGTTCCGGGCTGCGCAGGAGCCGACGACCGGGTTCCGTGGATTCATCTTGTCGCTGGTGGTGTCGCAGCCCTCGACCGTCGACAGCCTCGTCGGCACCGCGGTCGACGCCGGGTTCACTGTCCTGAAGCCCGCGAAGAAGAGCCTGTGGGGTTACAGCGCGGTGGTACAGGCGCCGGAGGGGACGATCTGGAAGATCGCGACCTCGAACAAGAAGGATGTCGGCCCGCTCACCCGCGAGATCGACGACCTGGTGTTGCTGATGGGTGTGTCGGATGTGAAGGCCAGCAAGCAGTTCTACGCCGATCGCGGCTTGACGGTGTCGAAGAGCTTCGGCGGCAAGTACGCCGAGTTCGCGAGCTCGGGCTCCCCGGTCACCCTGGCGCTGTACCCACGCAAGGCTGCCGCCAAGGAAGCAGGGGTCGCCCTGGAAGGCAGCGGCTCGCACCGCATCGTCATGGACAGCGGCATCGGTTCCTTCACCGACCCGGACGGGTTCGTGTGGGAAGCGACGGCCTGAGCTAACCCCCACCCATAGGCAGCCAGGCCCTGACCCGAATGCCCCGAACGTATCCATCCATAATGCAAGGAGTAAACCCATGAAAGCGCACGTCAGCTCGATTCTTCTCGGTGTACGAGACATGGACCGGGCCAAGCAGTTCTACACCGAAGGGCTCGGCTGGAAGATCGAGAACGACTACGGCATCTCGGTATTCTTCGCCTCGGACGGCGCCTCGCCGGTCGGCTTCTACAGTCGCGAGGGTCTGGCCGGCCAGGTGGGCACGGACCCGGAAGGCAGCGGCTTCAGCGGTCTGGTGCTGACCTACGTTGTCCGTAGTGAGGCGAGGATCGACGAGATCATGGCGGAGGCCGCGCAGGCAGGCGCCACGATCCTCGAGCCCGCAGGCGCGCTGCCGTGGGGCGGGTACGGCGGCACCTTCGCCGACCCCGATGGCTACATCTGGAGTCTCGGCTACAGCGCCCAGGGCACCGACCAGCCTTACGCCGAGTAACCACGATCCCGAGCAGGCAGAACAACAGGAGAGAAGATCATGAAGTTTTGGACCCTCGTCGAGCCACCCGAGCCCATGCGAGGCCTGGAAGTTCCACCCGAGGTGGTAACGGCGCTCGGCGAGGGCGCACGGCCGCCGGTGACGATCACGATCAACGGGCACTCCTGGAAGAGCCGCGTCGCGCTCATGCGCGGCCGCTACCTGCTCGGCCTCAGCCACGCCAACCGGAAGGCCGCGGGAGTCGCGATCGGCGACAAGGTCGAAGTCGAGCTCGAACTCGACACCGAGCCACGCGTCGTCGTCGAACCCCCAGACTTCACCGAAGCCCTGGACGCCGATCCCATCGCCCGTGCCGCCTACGACAACCTTGCCTACAGCCGCAAGCGCGAGCACGTGCACGCCATCGAGAGCGCGAAGAAGGCTGACACGCGCCAACGGCGCATCGAGAAGGCAATCGCCACCCTGCGTGGCTGAACTCGAGAAGTGAGATCGCTCAACCGCGGTCTCCGATACGTTCTCGAAAGTTGTTGGTGGCCTTGTCCTCCAGTTCGTCCCCAGCGCTTCCTGGCCTGATTCGAGCTGTTGCCGCCTCAATATCGGGTCCAAGCGGGGAATCACTGCGGCGGACGAGCAGCAGCGGGCTTACGAGGATCAGCAGTCCTGCGCTCGCGAGGGCAGCCCGTGGACTGGTGACGCTCGCGAGCAACCCACCCAGTGCAGCGAGCACGGCGATGGCGGCGCCACTACTGATCGACCACGCCGAAAGGGTGCGAACGACGCGGTCATCAGGTGTGTTCTGGAGTCGATAGGTCGCCAGCACCGGGTTGTACAGGCTCATGCTGACGATGATCGCGAGCTCGACGACGATCACGGTCACGAGGCCGACGACACCGGGCTGAACGAAGACCAGTCCGATCAACCAGACCGCGCGAAATGTGCCGACAACTCGCAGGATCCGGTGCTGCCCGTAACGAGCCACGGCACGGCCGGCCAGCCGGGAGCCGATGAGTCCGCCGACGCACGGACTGGCGAAGGCCAAGCCGTACTGCCAAGGGGGAAACCCGAGATCGCGGAGCATGAGCACCGCCAGAATCGGTTCGGTGGCCATGATCAGCCCGCTGACGAGCAGCTGATTCAGGTAGAGCGCGCGGAGACCGGGATGGGTCAGCAGGTGCCGCCAGCCGTCGAGCACCTCGCCGACCCGCACGCCGTGCCCACCGGTGCGTTGCGGAGGTTGTTCGCCGCCGTGGATCGCCGTGATACCCAGCGCGGAGAGCAGGTAGCTCAGCGCGTCGGCCACCACGGTGACCACCGGCCCGAACAGCCCGATCGCCGCACCGCCCACGGGCGGCCCGATCGCGATGGCGCTCCAGGTCGTCGACTCGAACCGCGCGTTGGCGACCAGCAGATCCTCTTGGCGGACAAGACTTTTGAGGAACGCCCCGCTTGCCGCACCGAAAGCGATCTTGGCCGCGGCGAGCACGGCCGAGACGACGAGCAAGTGCGCGAAACTCAACCGGCCGAAGGCATACGCAACCGGGATCGACAGCATGACCGCGAACCGCACCAGGTCCATCGAGATCATCACCGGCCGCTTGCGGCGAAACTCCAGCCACGGCCCCAGCGGCAACGCGACCAATGCGCCCACTGCGGGCCCTACGGCCGACAGCACCGACACTTGCAGCGGGTCCGCATGCAACACCAACACCGCAATCAGCGGTAGCGCACCGAATCCCAGCCCCGACCCATAGGCGCTGACCGCGTAGGACGCCCACAACCATCCGAACTGCCGCCCCAAGGCTCGTCTGGCGACCACGCTCCGTACCTCCTCCGGGCAACCCACTGTCGACCGCCGAGATCAAAGCAATGCCGCAGCGCCGCAATCAAACAACCGCACGATCGGCGAGCCACAACCACCGGTTGTACGAGTAGGTTCTCCCAGGTGGACCTCGACGCCGTGCGCACCTTCGTCACCGCCGCGGAGGCGGGCCAGTTCCAAGAGGCCGCAGCCGAGCTGGCGATCACCCAGCAAGCAGTCTCCAAACGCATCGCCGCCTTGGAGAAACACTTGAACGTGCGCCTTTTCGACCGCACGCCCCGCGGCGCCCAGCTGACGATCGATGGACAGACATTCCTGCCCCACGCGCGCGAACTGCTCGCAGTGGCCGACCGCGCGGACGCCTCCGTACGCCCGGGTCGCCGGCCGCTGCGCGTCGATGTCGTTGCCCGGCGCATCGTTTCGTCAGCCTTACTTCAAGACTTCCACCGCGCGCACCCCACCATCGAGCTGGACGTCCTCACCCTCCTCTACACCAACCTCGACGCCGCGATCACCGCCGTAGACGCGGGAACCATCGACGCCACCTTCCACGCGGTTCCGCCCCACCGCCCTCTGCCCACAACAATCCGTACTGTCCGAGCGATCGACGAACCGCACCAGCTATTGGTCGGCCCCCGTCACCCCCTCTCCGACGCTCCCGCCATCACACCCAAGCAACTTGCCGGACAACGGATCTGGATGCCCGGCCTCCCCGCCGACGGCGAGGTAGCCGACTATTACGCCGAACTCGCCGCGACCTTCGGACTCACCATCGACAGCCTCGGTCCAGTCTTCGCGAAAGAGTCTGTGCTGGAAGAGATATCCAACTCCACCCACCTGGCGATGTTCATCGGTGCCGGTTCGCAGTACCTGTGGCCGGACCGCTACGACCTACGGCGCATCCCCGTGCGCAATCCGACACTGCTCTACCCGATATCGATGATCTGGCGTGCCGACAACCCGCACCCCGCACTCGCCACCCTCCGCAACTACCTCGGCTCCAGGCGAGCCGACGTTCCCGACGGTGCGGTCTGGGTACCGCAATGGATGCAGCGCGTCACGGATTGAGTCACAACAAACGAAACCGACTCGGCCCCACTATGATCCGACAGCATCGGTACCCGCGACTACCTGCATTCGGTCGGGGTCGAAGTGTGCCGTGATTTCCCGGCCGCGCGCATCAACGATGCTGATCGTGTTGTCTCCCGTGAAGGACACACGCGCTGGACATCGCTGACCTTCATGCGCCGTCCACACCTCGGCCTGCCTGCTGAAAAGGCCGTTGCGCTCCCGCAGCCGGACGCCGCAGAGGGTGTCGATCACGGCGTTCACGTCGTGCGTAACGGCTTCGTAGCGACCGTCCGGACTCACCGCCAGCCTATCGGCGACGGCCGTACCCGATCTTGTTGACTTATCATCCGTTTCGCGATCAGCCCACCGGACCACGTGCGACGCGATCCGGTGCCCGTTCGAAGACCCTGCTCCGGTCAAGTCAGTTCGTAGAACCGGAACTTGTCGTTGTCGATCGGGTGGATCGTCACGTTCGTAAAGCCTGCCTCGCGGGCGTATGTCCGCAGTGTCGCCGGGCGCATGACGGCGCCGGTCGCCGCCGAGGTCTGGTCGCCCATGGCGCCTGGCAGGCAGGCGGTCAGGCTCCAGCCGTATTCCTGTTGTTCTCGTACGGAACCGGGAGCGGTGAGCTCGTCTTCCGTCCACAGGTCGATGACCAGGACAGATCCCTTCTCCGCCAGTAACTTCCGCGCGGCGGCCAATGCGGCGACCGGGTGCGTCATGTCATGCAGTGCCTCGATGATGGTGACGAGGTCGTACCTCTCGGTGCCTGCCAAGCCGGCGGCGTCCGTCGCGGAGAAGGTCACCCGATCGGATACGCCTGCGGCGGCAGCGTTTTGCTGCGCGGCGGAGATGGCCATCTTGTCCAGGTCCAGGGCGTCGACGGTCAGTGTCGGATACGCCAGCGCCATGGCAATGCTCGACCAGCCGAGACCGCAGGCAATGTCGCAAACCCTGGCGGGCCCGGACGAGAGTCGCTCATGGATCTCCGGAATGGCAGGAAGCCATTGCTTGCCAAGCAGATTGAGGAACAGTGGCCGGTTCGACTCGGCCCGGCCCTCGGGTTCCCACGGAATCGGCGGCGGCGCAGCACCGGTCCGATATGCCTCCACCAGATCGGCCATCCGACGGCCGACGCGGACAAGGTTGATGCTGTGCTGCGTGTCGAACAGCACGCTGTCCCGGTCGGCCAGCACCGGAATGTGCGACGGCGGCAGCGTGAATCGATGGCCGCCGTCCACCTCCAGCAACCCGGCAGTGGCGTGATGTTCGAGCCATTCGCGCGTGTAGCGTTCCGCTGTTCCGGTAGTAGCGGCCAGTTCCGCGGCGGTCATCGGGCCGCCATCGGCGAGCGCCCGGTAGTAACCGAGGCGCTCACCCAAGTAGATGGCGTACATCTCCAGTGCACCCGTGAGGTTCTGGAACAACCGCTGAGACAAGGCATCCGTGTCCATAGCGGCCAGAATGCCAGATATCACCGGAGATGACTGCCTGCTGTTCCTCGATCATCCGAACGGTTCATTGGGCGGTCAGTTCTTGGTCCAAGACGGCGAGCTGGGCTCGTACCTGTGCGTACAGCGAGGAATCTCGGTCGAGGGAAGCCAGGTAGGCCGACCAGGCGGTGCGGTCTTCGCGGCCTTCCACGGAGGCGATCCACCAGTTGAGGATGGCGGGGTCGCGGGATTTCAGGACGGCAGCGCGCAGGCGAGCGCGGAGTGATTCGCGGATGCGGCCGACGCCGGGTGCGCGGGAGGTGGGGAGCAGCGGGCCGCGGTAACACGCGATGGCTGCGGCGATATCGCCGCGGCGCAGGCTGTTACGCAATTCGCCGACGTCCGAATCGAGTTCTGCCAGTAGCCGGTAGGGGCGGGAGCCGAGCGTGTTGCCGCCGAGAATCCTACGGAGGCGGGAGATTTCGGCACGGACAGTGACCGCGTCGAGGTCTCGTTCGTCCAACAGCACGGCGATGTGTTCGGTCCCCAGACCCTCTGGATGCTCCATGAGCAGGAGCAGGATTTCGGAGTGCCTGCGCGACAGCGTGATTCGCTCGTTGCCGAACAACAGGGCGGGGGCGGCGCCGAGTAGTTCCACCCGCGGCGTCTCATGGCAGGCGATCGGGTGGGCTCGGAGTTCGGATTCGGCCACTGCGACGGTGGCTCTGATCAGCGACAGGACCTCCGGAGCTGCGACGCGGGGGCCGCCGGTGATGTCGATGGCCCCGATGATTCGGCCGGTGACCGGGTCGTGGACCGGTCCTGCGGCACAACTCCATGGGTGCACCAGGCGGCTGTAGTGTTCGGCGCCGAAGATCTGGACGCAATGGTCAAGGGCGAGGGCCGTTCCCGGGGCGTTGGTGCCTACGGCGGCTTCGCTCCAGTCGGCGCCGTCGACGAAGTTCATGGCGGCGGCTCGGTCCTTGGCGGCCGAATCGCCTTCCACCCAGAGCAATCGGCCGCGGGCGTCACTGAGCGCCACCAGGAGCCCCGTGTCTTCGGCGTCTTCGACCAGCAGGGTCTGCACGACCGGGCGGACCGAGGACATCGGGTGGGTGCGCCGGTAGCGCTCCAATTCGGTTCCGGTGAGGGCGGTCCGGCCGATCTGCCGGTCCGGGTCGACGCCGTTGCCGCGGCTGCGGAGCCAGGACGCCTCGATGACGTCGCGGACCGGCGCGTGTGCCGCACCGCGTTCGACGAAGGAGGCGTGTGCGGCGGAGACATCGGTGCCGACTTGCTCGGCGTCCTCGTCAGGGCGCAGCGCTACCCATGGATTCCCCCTGGTCCCCGCACCTTTGCCCACGTCCTCCATACTCCCCGGCCGATGCGTTCCGATCAATGCGTCGACGGCACAACATCGGCGCTGAACGACTCCGCCGATGATTTCGGCGGGTGCGCACCGTCTGTACCGCTATGCGATTGAACGACAAGAACGCTGTGGTCTACGGCGCGGCAGGCAGCATCGGTGGCGCAGTGGCGCGGGCCTTCGCGCGCGAGGGCGCGCACGTGTATCTCGTTGGGCGGACCGAGAAGACACTCGAGGCGGTAGCCGACGAGATAATCGGCGGTGGTGGGCGGGCCACCGTCGCTCAGGTCGATGTGCACGATCGAGCGTCCGTAGCAGCACACGCGGACCAGGTGGTCGAACAAGGCGGTTCCCTCGACATCTCGTTCAATGCGGTGAATGTCAATGAAGTTCAGGACATACCCCTTGTCGACATGGAGCTGACCGACTTCATGACGCCCATCATCGAGAGTGCGCGGGCACATTTCATCACCGCGACGGCGGCCGCGCGCAGAATGACCGCGCAGCGATCCGGCGCCATCGTGCTGTTGTCGAGCACCGCGGCCGGTGAATCCCGGCATCGGATGGGCGGCTTCAATATCGCGTGTGCCGGAGTCGAGGCATTGACGCGCAGCCTCGCGGGCGAAGTCGGCAGGCAGGGTGTGCGAGTGGTGTGCCTGCGACCCAATTTCACGCCGGAGACCGTGCCCGGCCTGGCGGCGGACGATCCGGAGCTGCAACCACTGATCGCCGATACCCGCCTCGGCAGGCTCCCCCGCCTGGCCGAGCTCGCCGAGGCGGCGGTGTTTGCCGCATCGGACGGTGCGGGCGCGATGACCGGCGCGATCCTCAATCTGTCCTGCGGCGCGCTCGTCGACTGAGCCGGTCGCTGATCCGAAGACAGCTCAGAGGTAGGGAGCCACCTGCTCGGCGGCCTCGACCGGGTGGCCCGCCTGAATGGGCGCACCAAGCGCTCGAAACCGCCAGACCTCGTCGGTCCGCTGGACTTTCGCCACCACCATGCCGGTGTGGTTGCCGCCGACGCGGAGGTTGCCGCCACTGAGCTCCAGGTCGGTGCCGCCGTCGACCAAGCGCCAGTACGCGTTGTGCACCCGTTCGAAGGTGTGGCCCGCGTACGACGTGACAACGAAGAAAACGGTCGAGGCCCGGCCAGGCAAACGGGTGAGGTCGACGGAGATCATTTCACCATTGCCTGCACCGGTGAGATTGTCGCCTTGATGACGGACGGCACCGTCTTTCGAGGACAATTGACCGTAGAACGCCGCATCGAGTAGTTCTCGGCCGGAAAAGACCAACGCCGAGGCGTCGAGGTCGATATCGGCTTCGCGCAATCCGAATCGCCCTGGTTCGCGAACCGGGTCCCAGCCCAATGCCATTTTCACATGGGACAGTTCCGTGCCGCCCCGTGCACACAAGGTGATTTCGGGGCGAGTGGTCAGCTCGCTCGGGCCGAGTGGTTCCGGCAGCTCCTCAGCAGAGGGAGGCTGTACCACCAACCTGGGTGCGTGGCCGACCTCGACGCCGTGCGCGGTGATCAGGTCGGCGAAGCCGCCTGCGTAACCCTGGCCGAGGGGGCGGAGTTGCCAGCCGTACTCGTTGCGGGCGAAGTCGACGGCGACCACCGTCGATTCCGCGCCGACACCGTCGATGACGTAGTCGCACAGGCGATTTCCCGCAGCGTCGTCGATTCGCAGATCCGGTGCCGCGTACTTGTCGAAGCCGTCCTGCTGATCATCGAGGGTGACGACGACTCGGACGTGGTCGATGTCGGCGGGGATGGCGCGCAGGTCCATCACCAAGGCGCTCGGCTCACCGGCGGTGCGCACCAGGCGCACCCCCTCGCCGAGAGGCTGGTTGTAGAAGACCAGATCGGCGTCCGTCCGGACCATGCCTTTCGCGGTGAGCAGCAAGGCGGACAGATCCACCGCCGCGCTGTGCCGCACCGAAACCATGATGTGCTCGGTTTCGAGCACATTGTCCTGCCCCCGACTCAGCAGCACCGTCACTATTTCACCCTACAAAAACATTCACGAAATCCAGGGAACGGCACGCGCCGATTACGGCGCAATTTACCGCGACGATAAAGACGTACTGTTTATGGCTGCGTTTACTACTATTCAGCGCCCGGCGACGGCGACGGCATATCGCGCTTCCAGGTGGCAGCCGAGACGCACTTTGACATCGGGTAGCCCTTTGCCCCAGATCAGCCCTTGCTTCTCGGCGGCAGCTGCCCACCCGACGGTGCGCCGGAAGGCGTCGAAGTACAGGTGCTTGCGACCGCCTTCCGCGACAGGAAGCGCGCCCCACCGATGCACCAGCGGCCAGCTCGGATGGTCGAGAATCGTGAACGCCGCCAGCAGTTTTCGCGCCGAGTCGTGATAGTGCACCGCGTACACGTCGGGGCGGCACAGCAGCCGGTGCAGCCATTCGTCGGACATGCGCGGCGCCCGGCCGAGGCCGTCGTACTTCGCCTCGGTCCGGCGGAACAGCTCGATCAGCTGATCGGCGTCGAGTGCGGCGGCGGGCCCACTGCCCGCGACGAGGTCTTGATCGCGAGCCAACCACTTGGCCTCGGCCCGCAGACTCCGGCGTCGATTCGACGACAGCGTGCGCAGCCAGCCCTGCTCGTCGGGCCACGCGACCGGAAGCACCGCAGTCGGATTCACCGTCCTGGCGATCCGGACACCGCCGAATGCCTCGGCCTGGCCGAGATCGAGTTCGCGCCACAGCGTGCCGAGCACCGCATAGCGAAAGCGGGTGCGCAGGCCCCGCGCGAGCACCGCGAAAAGCTCTGTCTCCCTTCCCGGCTCGGCCACCCACCAGCCAGGCTGGCCGGTGCTGCCCGGCGCGGCGACATTGGCGACCACCATCCAGCGCGCCGCGGCCATCGCGGCAATATCGCCGCCGTCGCGCACGACGGCGATGCCGAGCCGAGGGCCCGCGGCGGCCAGCACGTCCCACGCCCAGGTCGCGCGCAGTCCGGCCGACTGCCGCCAGTCCTCCCACCACGGCGGTGCTGGCTCCCGGTGCGGGTCGAAGGTCTCGACGTGCATCATCTCCCCTGTTCCGACCGCAGTCGCGGCAGCGTCGTCGCCGCGAGCACGACGTAGGAGGCGACCAGCACCCAGAGCGCCGCGGGCGGTCCGTGCGCGGGCACGAGCACAGCGGCAAGCACCGTGACCGCAACGAATTGTGTTGCGGCACTTGCCGCCGCCACCGTCAGCTGCTGCCGTCCGGCGTTCTCCAACAGGAACAGCGCGAGGCTGACGACCGCATGGATCGGGATCTCGAAGCAGAGCAGCAGCACAATCAGCGCCGCGGCCGACAGCTGCCCGGCGACCGCGCCGACGAGAGCACAGCCGACGACACCCGCGCCGAGGCCGACGATCAGCAGTCTGCGGGCGATATCGACACCGGCCCGCGCGCCCGTACCGCGCAGCCGCAGCGACGAAACGGGTTGGTAGATCCGCAACAGGTACAGCGTCAACGAGCCGACCACGCTCGACACCAGCAGCGCCAGATACAAGGTCGTGCTCGCCTCCCGCTGGCCGCTGAGCGCGAGCACTGCATACAACACCCCGACGGCTGCGCTTCCCAACGGTTCGTACAACCCGAGCAGCAGCTCGGCACGCAGAATCGCGGTGGTGGCGCCGCGCCGCGGACGCAGCGCGCCGACCGGCACGGCACCCCGCGCCGACCACAACGCGACACCCAGTGTGACCGCGGCCAGTAGCACCAACTGCCCGGCGGGCGAAAGTCCGCCGCCAACACCGGCAAGCACCGCCACCGCAAGCAGCACGGCGAGCAGGAGAAACCCTCGGCTGTCGCGCATCGGCCGCCCCGCCGCGCGATGCACCGCGACCAGCACCGTGAGCAACCCGAGCGCCGCGCTCCACGCCGCCGCGAGCGGATAGACCACCACCGCCGAACCTGCGGTCGCGAGCACCAACACCAGCGCGACAGCCAGCGGCAGCGCTGAGGTGAGCACCGCGGTGCGAGCGACCACCCCGCCGGTTCTCGGCAACCGAGGGACGAGCTTCAGCACCGCCTTCTCCGGCCCGGAACTCAGCAGCGCAAGCCACGCCGTCGCACCGACCGCGCTCGCATAGATCGCGAAAACCTCTGCGCCCCACCATGCCAACAGGACAAGCCCGATCCCGTGGTAGGCGATGCGGAATCCGCCGCGCCCGAGCACCAGCGACACCACCGTGCGCACCGCGGGCAGCGTCGACCGCGCGGCAGGAGTCGATACCATCAGCGGGTGCGCGCGTCCGCTCGCTGCCTGGCGCCACTGCCCCGCTGGCCGTTCGCACCGCGTCGCAAACTCACACCGCGTCGCAAACTCACAGTGCGTCGCAAACTCACAGTGCGACGGCGGAACCCACCACCGAGGCGATGCCAGAACCGGTCGGGCAGGAAGAGCACTAGCCCGGCAAGCAGCAGATGCACGACGATGAACGCCAGCGCCTCGTTGCGGCTCGCGACGTGGCCGAGCCGCACCGTCATGTGGTCGGCCCAATCCCACTGCGCGGCCAGCGGTTTGCCGCGCAGCAGCTGGAACGCGAGATCCTCGATCCCCGAGAGCATGACGAGGATGCCCGCGTAGCTGACCCGGCGGGCGACGGCCGGTGCCGCACCACCCAACCGCAGCATGAGGGCAAGGCACAGGATCAGCAGCGGGACCAGGATCCGCATCCACGAGTACAGCTTGTCGAAGTTGTTGTCGATCGCGGCGGCGAAGATCTTCGGGACGAGGAAGCAGAACACGACGAGAAACGCACCGAGAGCACAGAGTTCGACGACTCGCCCGCGTTGAAACCAGTGCGGCCGCAGGCTTGCGATCGTCTCGGCCGCCAGCACGAAGGGGACCAGCGAGGCAAGCAGTGTCCAGAGATTTTGGATGCTCTGCTCGCGCCCCGACGCCAGCCACACCAGGCCCGCGGCGACGATCGCCAGTGCCGCGAGCACCGCGCTGCGCACCGCCGGCCTCATGCGGCACCGCTCAGTTCGAAGCGAAGCGTGGCGCGCACCGCTGCGGCGGCGGCCGCCGCCCGGTCCGGGCTGTCGGCGACAACGACGAAGTGCCCCAACTTGTTTGCGGCATTATGGTACGGAAGCACCGCTTGCCCTCGACGTGCGAACAGAATCAACTCCACCAGCTCCGGTACGGTCGCGGCGGCGTCGGCGCCGACCACGTCGGCGACCACCCCCGCCTCGTCGGTATAGAGGACTTCCGAGACCGCCGCCCGCGACCGCGTCGGAACCATGTCGGCCGCACCGCCGGTCGCGGCAGCGATCGAGGCGGCTACGGTGTCGACACCGTAGGCGTGCCGGACCAGCTCGCCGAGCCCGTTGCCGCCGACGCGGGCGCCCATTTCGATCAAGTGCAGCCGACCCGCGGGATCGATCAGCAGATCAATGGTCAATGGTCCACGCAGATAACCCAACTCGGCCACCAGCTCGTCGAGGAGCCCGATCAGCGCGTGCTGCTGTGCGGCAGCGAGATCGGCGGGCACGCGGTGTGCCGTCGTCACGAAATGTGGCGCGGGAGTCAGCGTGCGTGCACTGACCCCGACGAACGCGATCCGTCCCGCGTCGACGAATGCTTCGGCGCTGTAGTGGTTTCCGGCCAGCTGTTCTTCCACGATCACCTCCCCCGCGCTCGCATAACGCGCCGCCTCCCGCGCCGCTGCCGCAACATCGGACACGTCGGCGCACACCTGGATGCCTCGGCTGCTCTGTGCATCAAGGGGTT
Organism: Nocardia sp. NPDC049149; assembly: GCF_043197455.1. Lineage (NCBI taxonomy): Bacteria > Bacillati > Actinomycetota > Actinomycetes > Mycobacteriales > Nocardiaceae > Nocardia > Nocardia sp. NPDC049149. Next base: position 96,239 of record NZ_JBICTD010000014.1, on the reverse strand, counting down.
TGACCAACACCGGGAACCGAAGGGCGGCGGCCCGCAGCACGAGGTCACCGTCGGCGGAACCCGCGACATAGCCGTAGCCGGGGAACCCCAGTCGATCGCACACCGCACGAAAGTGCGACTTGTCCTGCGAGGCAAGCACCGCCGTCGCCGCGACCGGATCGGGCAGCCGCCACAGCTGCGCCAGCCACCGCTGGGCGGGTAGCCCGGTATCGCTGGCCGGGGACAACACGCCGGCGATGTCGGTGCGCCCGTCGAGTTCGGCCGCGATCAGCTGCGGATCGCGGATGCTGGCCTGCACGAACTCGTCGGCGAGTGGCCGGGCGACCGCGTCACCGCGGCGATCGACGCAGATGGTGCGGTACCCGAGTTCGCGGGCACGGCGGAAGGTGGACGTGGAACCATCGGCGCCACCGAGGATCACCAAGGTAGGAGTCATCGCACGCCACCACCGATCGTCGCACGCTCCAGATGCAGTCGATCGGCATCATCGATGGCCAGGTCGGATGCCCGCACGTAGTACAGCGCCCGATCGGTGCGACGCGCCACCATGACCGAGTACCGCAGCGTCAGCGCGATGGTCGGCAACGCCGCCACCTGGGTGAGCAGCACCGCCGACAGTGCCGCGGCGGTCCCGATGATCCCGGCGCCGAGCAGCACCAGCGCCACCGCCCCGACGACGGTAGCGGCGGCCAGCAGCAGCGTCGCGCCGGAAGCAAGTGCGGTGGAATGCCCGACGTAGAGGTCGAGCGCGTGCCTGGCCAGCCGAACGACGGTGAATTTGGACGAACCTGCCCGCCGCGCCTGATGCGCCGTCCGCACGGTCACATACCGATTCGTCACCGCGGGCAGCGACGCCATGAAATACGGTGCAGGACGCCGCAATTCGACAATTCGGCGCGCGATGCCCGCACGCACCAGCCGAAACGTCGTCGCCCCCTGCGGCATTTCGATGCCGAGCACACGGCGCGCGATCACGTCCGACAGGGTCGATCCCCAACGCCGCAGCCGCGGATCCTTGCGTTGGTCCCGCACGCCGAAGACCGCGTCCACCCGATCCGTGGCCGCCGCGATCAGCTGATGCGCCTGGCTCGGATGGCTCTGCAGGTCGGCGTCCACGTGCAGAATCCACGCCTTGGTCGCGTACTTGTAGCCCGCCGCGAAGGCGGCTTCGAAGCCGAAGTTGCGGGCGAACGAAATGTAGTGCACCCGTGCGTCCTCGGCGGCGAGTCCGATGATCAACGGCAGGGTCTCGTCGACGCTGCCGTCGTCGACGAACAACACCTCCACGTCGTGCTCGCCGAGTTCGTCGACGATCGCCCGATGCGCCGCAACCACATTGTCTTGCTCGTCGCGGCACGGCACCACCACGGTGACGCTCACCATCACGTCACGCCGTTGCTGTTTCGCGCGATTCCGGCGCCGTCCAGTGCGTGCCACGGGTTTCGACGAACCACTCGATCGTGCGGCGCATGCCGTCCGCCAACGGCAGCAGCGATTCCGGGTCGACACCGATGGCGGGCAACGTCATCGGGTCCGCGCGCACCGTGGCGCCGGGCTCCTCACCGGGTCGCATCGGCAGATCGACGATCGGCACCCTCGGGTATCCGAGTGCGACGCACTGATCGATGATCAGCTCGGCCACCGAGCGAATCGACTGTGAATGCGCGGGCCCCACTTCCATCACCGCGTCGGGCACCACGCCGTTGTCCGCCGCCTCCAGCGCCGAAACAAGCACTCGCGCAACGTCACCCACCCACACCATGTCGGAGAGTTGCACACCGCCGCCATACAGTTCCACCGGCCATCCCGACAACGCACGGCAGATCACCGCGGGGGTGAACTTGCGTACCTTGCCCGCGCCGAACGGCGCCGCTGCGGTCTGCCTCGGCCCGTAGGCATTGACGACCCTGACGTTGGTGACACGGGTGCCGCGATAGGCGTTGAACATGTGCACGAACCGCTCGACGGCGGTCTTGGAAATCGAGTAGCTGTTGTTCATCCAGTGATTGCCGACGCAGATGTAAACGCCGGGCAGGTCGTATTGCGCCACTGCTTCCAGGAAGTTCAGTCCGCCAACAAGATTCGTCTCCGCCGCGGGGCGAGGTTGCTTGATCGTCTCCTGCGTACCGAGCACGGCAGCGAGGTGGATGATGCCTTCGCAGTGTGCGGCGAGCTCGGTCATCGCGGTTCCGTCGCGGATATCGCCGAGCATGACCTCGTACGGCTGCTTCCCCGCATGGCGTCGGTGGTCGAAGATCACGGGTTCGTGACCGCGGTGCACCAGTTCCTCACAGACATACGAGCCGATGAACCCCGACCCACCTGTGACGCCAACCTTCATTCTGTTGTACCACCTAGCACTATATTTCCGGCCAGCCGCCGCTGATGTCGACGGAATTGCCATATGTGTCCACACATTTCGGATTTTGTCCGAACCTGCAGGACTCACTCGGAGTCGTGCGGATTGTGTGCGGGCAAGCCTATGTAGCGCCGAAAATCGCCGAAAGCCAACAGTTCTCGGGGCAATACAAGCGGCAGGAAAACGGACATTTTCCGCCTGGCGACCGAGAATCGGCAGGAATGCTAGGCCGAATCCGACATTTCACCGCCGACGCCGAGGGTGTGCGACACCGATTCCATAGTGTGCCGCCAGATCTCGGCGCTCGGGTCGATCACCGCGAAGTGGTCGCCCGGCAGCTCGATGAAGCCGACAGGGTCGTGCGCCGCCGTCGCGCGATTCACGTAATGCCTGCTGATCTCCAGCAGGTCCGGATCGTCGTCGAGCCCGACGACCACCAGCTGCGGGATCCCGATCGGGAGCCGTTCGATCGGCGAGCTGTGCCGGTGGACCTCCGCACTGTAGCGGCGACCGAGGGCCATCGAGACCGCGTTGTCGCCCAGCGCACGCTCGCACGCCGGGTGCAGGTCGAGGACACCGGCCAGGCTCACGGCCAGCGCGGGCCGCGGCGTCGGCGCATCGGCGACCAAGCGCAGCGCAAGCTGCCCACCCGCCGAGTGACCGACGACGACGATCCGATCCAGATCGAGCCGGTTGGCCGCCGGAATGTCAGCGAGCGCCGCGTACGCGGCGGCAACGTCGTCCGCCATTGTCTGCCAATCGGATTCGATCGGACGCCGGTACTCGATGTTCCAGGTGGCGTACCCGCGTGCGGTGAGGTCGACGGCAAGGGCGTCCATGATGTCGGCGTCCCACCATGGCTTCCAATATCCCCCATGGATCAGCACGGCCACGGGAAATGGGCCAGGACCTGGCGGCATGCGCAGGTCAGCCCATTGCTGCCGATGCGTGCCGTAGGTGTGCACGACTGGTGCGTGGAATCGGCGGAAGTACCAGCTCGAGACGGCATAGCGGAGGCCGTCGAGGCCACGACCACGGATGTGCGCCCGGACTCCGGGCGCCGTGTCCAGCGGACACCGTCCGAAATCCACCCGGATCACCTGCCGATCGGCGACGTCGGGCAATGCGGCCGAACCGGGGACCACGATGAATTCCGCGTCGTCGGCCACGGCCCGGACGGCGGCCGCGAACTCGGCCGGATCACTCGTCGGCACCAGCTCGCCGGTCACCTCGTGCGCGGCGAAGGCCTCGGCGAGCAGTTCGGCGGCTGTGCGCCAGTCCTTGACCGCATCGGGCCCGAAGACGACGTACATATGCGCCACCTTACCCTTCTATGACACATACCTGGCGTGCGTCACGATAATGTCATACGGTGGGAGGTAGGTAGCACCTAACGAGTGGGGTTTTCGCATGACCGTAGAGCGCAATACCCGCGCACTGGAACACGACATCGTCACCGATTTCAGCGCCAAGATGAACTACGGCGACTATCTCGACCTGAATGTTCTGCTCAGCGCCCAGCATCCGCGGACGCGACCGGAGCATCACGATGAACTGCTGTTCATCATCCAGCACCAGACCACCGAGCTGTGGCTCAAACTCGTGCTGCACGAGATCCGCGCGGCGCGTGCGGGTTTCGAGGCCGACGACCCCGGCATGGCGCTCAAATGCATTGCCAGGGTGAAGCAGATCCAGAAGTCCATGACCGAGCAGTGGTCGGTCCTCGCGACGCTGACGCCGACGGAGTACGCCCAGTTCCGGCACGTGCTCGGCAGCGCGTCCGGCTTCCAGTCGCATCAGTACCGCGCCCTCGAGTTCATTCTCGGCAACAAGAACGCCGCGCTGCTCAAGGTCTTTGCCTCGGACCCGGTGGCGCACGACGACCTGCAGACGTTGTTGACCGAGCCGAGCCTCTACGACGCGTTCTGGCATCATGTTTCGCGCAGCGGATTCGAGGTGCCGCAGTCGACGCTCGACCGGGACGTGACCAAGGCCTACGTCCTCGACCCCGACCTGATTCCGCTGGTGAAGTCCATTTATCTAGCGCCGGAGAAGCATTGGTCGATCTACGAGACGTTCGAGGAGCTCGTCGACCTCGAGGAGAATTTCCAGCTGTGGCGGTTCCGGCACATGCGCACGGTGCTGCGCACCATCGGCACCAGGAAGGGCACCGGCGGATCCAGCGGGGTCGGCTTCCTGCAGCGCGCACTGGATCTCACCTTCTTCCCCGAGTTGTTCGCGGTACGCACCGAGATCGGAGTCTGACCTCGTGACCACCACCCCTGTCGACTTCGCCACCCGCGCACAGGCTCTCGACGAGGCAGACCCGCTGCGGGACTTTCCTGGCCGGTTCCTCGGCAGCGACGATCCGGAGATCGTCGCCTATCTCGACGGCAACTCGCTCGGCAGGCCCGTCAAGGCCAGCGCCGACCGGCTCACGAATTTCGTCACCGAGATGTGGGGTGGACGGCTCATCCGCGGCTGGGACGAGCAGTGGTTCGACCTGCCGGTCACGATCGGCGAGCGGATCGGCGCCGCGGTGCTCGGCGCCGCCCCAGGGCAGACCACCATCGGCGACTCGACCACCGTGCTGCTGTACAAGATCGCGCGCGGCGCGCTCGCGCTGCGGCAGGGGCGCACCGAGATCGTGCTCGACCGCGACAACTTTCCCACCGATCGCTACCTGCTCGAGGCGATCGCAGGCGAGCTCGGACTGACCCTGCGATGGATCGAGCCGGAGTTCACCGGCGGTGTCACCGCGCAGGACGTGGCAGCCGTCGTCTCGGAACGCACCGCCCTCGTGGTGCTCAGCCATGTCGCCTACCGGTCCGGCTACCTGCTCGACGCGCAGGAGATCTGTGCCGTCACGCACGACGCCGGCGCCTTGCTGCTGCTCGACCTGTGCCATTCGGCAGGTGCGGTGGAGATCGAACTCGATTCCTGGGCAGTCGATTTCGCGGTCGGCTGCACCTACAAATACTTGAACGGCGGGCCGGGCGCACCGGCGTTCGCCTATGTCAGAGCCGAGCATCTCGCCGATTTCACGCAGCCGATCTGGGGCTGGATGGGGCGCGAGAGCCCGTTCGAGATGGCGCAGGGATACGTGCCCGCCGAAGGGATCCGCCGGGTCATCAGCGGGACGCCCGCGATCATCGGCATGCTGCCGATCCAAGACATGCTCGATCTGATCGAGGAGGCAGGCATGCCCGCGGTGCGGGAAAAGTCCGTCGCCCTCACCGAATTCGCGCTCGAGCTGGTGCAGGAATGGCTGGTGCCGCTCGGCGTCACGGTGTCCTCGCCGACGGACTCCGCCCGCCGCGGTGGCCACGTGACGATCGACCATCCCGAGTTCCGCGATGTCACCGCCCGCCTCTGGCAGCGCGGCATCATCCCGGATTTCCGGCGACCGCACGGCATTCGGATCGGATTGAGCCCGCTGAGCACGACATACGCCGAGGTGCTCGCTGGAGTGGCGGCGATCCGCGATGAGCTCGGCTAGCACTGACCCCAAGGGTGCCGTCCTCGACGACATCGATTCGCGGCCGGGCAGCGTCACCTCGCTGGCCAGGACGGTGCTCGGCGCGTACGTCCGCGATCTCGGTGGCTGGATCGCGATCGCCGATTTCAGCGCATTGCTTGCGCGACTGGGGATTCCGGAGCAGAGCACCAGAACCGCGGTCGCCCGGCTGAAGAGCAAGGGCGTGCTGGACGCCGAGAGCAGGGGCGGGCAAAGCGGCTACCGGATCACCGACGCCGCCGAAGCGATGTACTTGCGCGGCGAACCGCGCATCTTCGGCTTCCGGCAAATGGCCGAAGACGATGCCTGGCACCTGATTTCGTTCGGCATCCCGGAGTCGGAGCGCGCCGCGCGCCACCAGCTCCGGCGCCGACTGTCCGCGATCGGGTGCGGCACGGTCTCCCCCGGCCTCTGGATCTGCCCCGAATATCTGGCGCCCGAGGCCGGGGCGATCATCGCCGCGCTCCAGCTCGACGACTACATCACGACGTTCCGCGCGACCACCCTGAGCACGCCGAACTCACTGCGCGCCGCGGCGGCGCAATGGTGGAACCTGCCGGCCCTTGCCCGGCGCCACCGCAGCTTCATCGACCACCACCGCGGCCTGCTCACCCTCGAAAAACTCAGCGACCAACAGTCATTCGAGCATTTCGTGCCTCTGCTGGACGAGTGGCGCAGCATCCCCTACCTGGACCCGGGTCTCCCCCAGCCGATGCTCCCGCTGGACTGGCCAGGTCCCGAAAGCGTCGACCTGTTCGCCCGAGCCCAGCGCCGCTGCCTGGAACCCAGCCGGCGCTGGGTCCGCTCGACCCAACCATGAACCTCAGCAGGTGGTCGGCCCGGGGTCGGCGCCTGCGAGGACTGCGGTGAGCCAGAGCAGCGAGGGCTCGTAGCCGACCAGTTCCGCTGAGATGTGTTCGGTGGCAGGGACTCTGAAGAAGCGCAGGTTCGCGCCCGCCGCGCAGTAGGACTTGACCACCGGTTCGATGGACGCGATCGGAACGATCGGATCGGTGGTAGAGGCCCACATGCTGACCGGGATGTCCGGGGTATCGGCATAGCCGAGACTGTCACGGTGCAGGACGTTTTGGACGTCGGGATCGAGGAAGGCGTTCTGGTCCTTCAGGTAGTTCTTCAGTGGGCGCCACGCACCGGTGGCGGCCGCGGTGTAGAGACAGCGACGCTCGATGTCGTGCGCCACCGTCATGCCGTCGGCGGTGAGGAACTTGTCCAACGGCAACAGGTCTGGGTATTCGCGGGACAGACCGATCAGCCAGATCCAGCCGATGAAATCGGCTTGGCCCGCGATGCCGGGTCCCGCGTCCATCGCGAACTGGGTCATCGCGTGTTTGTCGCCGGGCACACCGCCCTGGGCACTGCCCTTGATCGGCAAGTCGGGCGCGTAGCTCCGGTGTAGTTCGGCGGCCCACGCGGTGGCACTACCGCCTCCGGAGTAGCCCCACAGTCCGACCGCCGAGTTGTCCATGCCGATGCCTGCCCGCCGGACCGCGCGGACACCGTCGAGCACCATCCGGCCCTCGCTCGGCGCGAGTGTCGTGTTCGTCTTGCCGTTGAAGTCGGGCACCGACACCGCCATGCCCTCGCCGAGGAACTGCAGCAGCAGCTGGGTTTCCTTCATGGTGCCCGCGCGCAGGGTGTGCGAGGGGTTGCATGCGGGATCGAGACTGTCGATCGCCTCCTGATAGGAGATGACCGGCCGAGTACCTGGGCCTAGCCACGGGATGCCGGGAATCAGCACGGTCGTCGCGGTGGCGATCGGGTGGTCGCGACTGTCGGTGCTGCGGTACAGGATCTGTTCGGTGTGCACCGGCGGCCACGGCACGGCCAGCAGGTAGGTGGTCACCACGCGTTTGCGGATGACGTCACCGTTGGCGAGGTTGTCGAGATCGGCCGGGTCGGCGTACCACGGATCGTCCGTCGGCAGCGGGACCGGAATGAACGGGTAGATGTCGGTTTCGCTGGGGAGGCGGGGGAATTGGTTCTCCCCTGGCCGGGTCGGCCATGCGGGTTGCGACCCGTCCTGGCCGGACCCGGACGGTGCGGGATCGGCGAGCGCCGTCCCCGTGATCACCTGTGCAGCAGCGAGCGTGACACCTACAGCAAAGAGGGCAGAGCGAAGACCAAGCACGTTCCAGGTACCTCTCGAGCGAAGACGACATCAGAGCCAGGGGCCGCCCACTGCAGCGACCGCCAGCCGGACACCATCCGAGCGCCCGACGGACCAAGCGAGTCCTCATTGCACACGACAGTTGTCTGTTACGTCACTACACATCTACCCAGAGTTAGGGCTGGGCCACTGTGCACTACGCACTGTGACTGCCGTCACTCTCCCATGAACGGCAGGTGAACCCCGCCGCCACGCCTACCCAGCAGGCCGAAATCGAAGCTGCTGCCCCGGTCTCGCCTGCGCGAGCAAATCGACATCCTCGCTGACAACAGTCGCGATCACCGGATACCCACCGGTGATCGGATGATCGGCGAGAAACACCACCGGCTCACCGCTCGGCTGCACCTGGATCGCGCCGAGCGGCACCCCCTCGGTCGGCAGTTCCTTGTCGTTGATCCGGGTCAGCGGCGGGTCATCACCGACGCGGGCCAGCCGCACACCCACCCGATCGGCGCGATCGGTCACCTGCCAGGCTCCGGCGAACAAGGCCTGCGGGTCGGTGAACCAATCATCACGAGGTCCTGGCACGACCCTGGCCGTGACGACCCCCGAATCCACCGGGGCCACCGGAGCGACCTCGACGTTCGGCCACGGATAGCTCCCCGACTCGTGCGCCCCGAGTTCCATTCCCGCGCTCAAGGGTTCCGGCCCGAGCCCGGCGAGGGTATCCCTGCTGCGCGAGCCGAGTACCGGATCGATGGCGATCCCACCACGCACCCCGACGTACACCCGCAACCCGGCCGCGGCCATCCCGATCCGCAACCGCTGTCCGGATCGCACGGCGAGCACCGACGCCCGCGCCTGCGCCACCCCATCCACGGTGATCGGCGCATCGGCACCGGTCACCGCGAGCAGCACCGGCGCCAGCGCGACGAGTTCCAGTCCGCCGAGCAGGGTTTCGATGCCTGCCGCGTCTTCGGGATTGCCGACCAGCCGATTCGCCAGCTTCAGCGACCCACGATCGGCCGCACCCGATACCCCGACACCGATCGAGAACCAGCCAGGCCTGCCGAGATCCTGGATGGTGCTCGACGGGCCGGTGGCGACAACCCGCAGAACAGTGGTGCGGCAGGCCGGACTCATTACTACGCCTCCTCGACGAAACGGACTCGGGTACCGGGACGCAACAGGGACGGCTGGTCTCTCTCGAGATCCCAGAGCCGCAGGTCGGTGGTGCCGATCAGTTGCCAGCCACCGGGCGAGCGGCGCGGATAGACGGCGCTGTAGCCGTCGGCGAGCGCCACCGAACCCGCGGGCACCGACGTCCGCGCCTCCGCGCGGCGCGGCACCGCGAGGCCGGGCTCGGCGCTTTCGAGATACCCGAACCCCGGCGCGAACCCGAGGAAGGCACAGCGCCACAGCGTGCGGGTATGCGCGGCGATCACCGCGCGCACCGAGATGCCGAGCAGCGCCGCAACATCGGTGAGGTCGGGCCCGTCATACCGGACCGGGATGGTGCGGATCACCTCCGGCGGCGGCGCGGCGAGCCCGCTACCGCCGGGTTCGCGCAACGCGCGGAACAGTTCCCGCAACCGCGCCTCGACGGCACGGCTGTCCGCCAACTCGGTCAACGTGAGCAGGATCGTCTGCGCTGCGGGCAAGACATCGTGCACGCCGGTGGGCACCTCCCGTCGCAGCAGGTCGACGAAGGCGACCAGGTCGGCGCGCTCGTCGGGCGCGACGAGCAACGATCGGTCGCCCGCGGGCAGTATCCGCAGGGACGCCGTCGGTGCGGTGAGCACGGACATGCACGCTCCTTCAGGCTAGTTCGCGGCCACGGGTTTCCGGCAGCCCGAACAACGCGATCGCCGCAAGCAGGTAGCCGAAGGCGCCGAACATCATGGCGCCGGCGAGACCCAACGTGGTGGACGCCAAATACCCGACGACCGTGGGGAACACCGCGCCGACGCCGCGGCCGAAGTTGTAGGTGAAGCCCTGCCCCGTGCCGCGCGACGCGGTCGGGTACAGCTCGGACAGGAACGAGCCGAAGCTCGAGAAGATGGCCGCGGTGCAGAAGCCGAGCGGGAACCCGAGCAACAGCACCATCGTGTTCGCGCCCTCTGGCACCTGGATGTAGGCGACCAGGAAGACGACCGACAACACTGCGAACAGCTGGATGGTGCGCTTGCGGCCGAGCCGGTCGGCGAGGATGCCGCCGGTGACGTATCCCAGGAAAGCGCCGCCGATCAGGAAGAACAGATAGCCGCCGGTGCCAACCACATTCAGGTGCCTGCTCTTCTTCAGGTAGCTCGGCAGCCACGTGGCCAGGGTGTAGTAGCCGCCCTGCACGCCGGTGGCCAGCACTGATGCGAAGAAGGTTGTCCTGACCAGGTCGCCGCGGAAGATCGCCACGAACGAGCCTGCCCGCTTGCCCGCGGATTCGCGGCGCTGGGTGACAGTTTCGGAGTCGGTCAGGTTGCGGCGCACCCAGATGATCAGCAGCGCGGGCAGCGCACCGGTCCAGAACAGCACGCGCCAGGCCAGGTCCTCACTGACGAACTGGAACACCAAGGTGTAGACCAGCACCGCGAGACCCCAGCCGACCGCCCACGCACTCTGGACGTACGCGACCGCTCTGCCTCGATACTTCGTATGCGCGTACTCGGCGACCAGGATCGCGCCCGCCGCCCACTCGCCGCCGAAGCCGAGACCCTGGAATGCCCGGAAGATCAGCAGGGTCTCGAAGTTGGGCGCGAAGCCGCACAGCACGGTGAACAGCGTGTAGGTGGCGACGGTGAGCTGCAGGGTGCGGACCCGGCCGATCTTGTCGGCGAGCACGCCGGCCAGCGCACCACCGAGCGCGGACACCACCAGCGTCACCGTGGTCAGCAGGCCTGCCTGGCCGGAGCTGATCAGGAAGTACGACGAGATGGCGCCGAGCGCAAGCGGCAGCACCTGGAAGTCGTAGGCATCCAAGCCGTATCCGCCGAACGCGCCGATGAAGGCGCGTTTGCCTTTGGCGCTCAACGTGCGGAACCAGTCGAAGGGGACGGCCCGCTCGGCGGGCTCCGCCGGCAGGTCTGTGGAAAGGCTCATGGGGTGCCTCGCAATGCTAGAGCTCCGAGAGGAGCGACGTACGTCACAGTAGACTACGGATCGTTGAACGATTCTGCAATCCTTAGATGGGATCGTCGGCTGGCACTTCGATCGGTGCGTTATGCTCGAGAAGCAAAGCCACTGGTCCACGGAGGGTTTGGATGACGACACCGGTAGATCGGCCCGACCCCGTCTACACGGCACTGTCGCAACACAAGGATCTGCTCACCCGATCCAGCCGCAGCTCACAGACCGCCGACATCGTGCGGGCGAGCATTCTCGAGGGTGCGCTGCGGCCCGGCACCCGGCTGTCCGAGCCCGATATCTGTGCGGCGCTCGGGGTTTCCCGCAATACCCTGCGCGAGGCGTTCCGGTCCCTGATCGAAGAACGCCTGGTGAATCACGAGCTCAACCGCGGCGCCTTCGTCCGCATCCCGACCTCGGCGGATGTCGCGGAGCTCTACCAGTGCAGACGGATCGTCGAGGGCGCCGCTGTGCACGGATTCGATCCCGCCGTGACCGCGCCGACCGCGCTCGCCGCCGCCCTGGCCAGGGCGGACGCCTGTGCGGCCGAGCAGGATTGGACCGGTGTCGGCACCGCCGACATCGACTTCCACAAGGCGATCGCCGCGCTCAATCGCAGCAAACGCCTGGACGAGATGATGGGGAGCGTGTGGAACGAGCTGCGCCTCGTCTTCCACGTGATGGCCGACCCGCTCACCTTCCACGAGCCCTACCTGGTCCGCAATCACGAGATCTACCGGGCCATGATCGCGGGGCGCGGCACGGAAGCCGAGCAGATGCTCGCCGACTACCTGACCGATGCCGAAACCCATATCCGGACCGCATATACCCGCATCGTCGCCTGACCGCGCCGGTTCGGCGCAGCGTGCGCGAAATCGTGGTGACCGGATGGTGCGCCGAGAACAGTGAGTGACTTGCCCGGCGTCTCAGGTCAGGAGAGCTCGTCATGTCCGATAGCAGTGCCCGGTTCCGGCCGCTCGAATCGCTTCTCGAACAGACCGCCGCCGCGCTCGGCGTGCAATCGGTCCTGGTGATGCGTTCGACGCCGACGCACATGGCGGTCGAGGCGACCGCCGGTGCGGCACAGGCGCATTACCCGGTGGGCGGCGAAGGAAAGAAGGGCGCCGCGTTCACCGAAGCGCAGGAACTGTACTGCGAGCGGGTGGTCGACACCGATGCCGAACTGTTCGTGCGTGATTCACGCACCGACCCCGACTTCAGCGGTAACGAGGACGAGGTGGAGTTCGGCCTGGTCAACTATCTCGGCTTGGCGGTGCACAATCCGGATGGCAGCGTCTTCGGCACGGTCTGCGTCCTCGACGATCAAGCGCGCGAGTACACGCCCGAGCAGCGAGCTCGGCTCGCCGAGCTCCGCACAGCGGCTGAACACGCGCTCGCCGTTGAGCGCGTGTCGCCGACCTGACACCGCACGCGGCGTGCAGGAGCTCGGTAGTTCGGTCAGGATGCGGACAGTGATCGGCTTGCCTGCGACGGGCTTTCCAAAAGCCCCGCAGCACCGAACTTGCGCACCAGATCCGAGCCCGTGATCACTTCCAGGAACTTTTCCACATGCAGCGACATATCTCGCGCATGCACAATCAGTTCTCGTCGAATGGGATTAGGCAGACGAACCGGAGAAATCAGGCGCGATGAGCCGTGCAGTGACATCTTCGGCACCAGGGCGACGCCGAGGCCGTATTCGACCAGGCTGAGCGCCGCGGTGACATCAGGAGCGGTGACCGCATAGCGGATCCGCACCTGCGCCCTGTCCGATTCGCGAGAAATAATCGTGGTGAGATCGGAGTCGGAGCCGTATCGGATCCACGGCGCCTCGGCCAATCGCTCCCACGAGCCGTCGAATCTATTGCCTTGGCTGTGGTGGCACACCGCGACGAGTTCTTCCTCGCCGACCGGGTAGACGAACTTCGCGGCAGACCGGCCGAGTGGGCCGACAGCCAGGTCGATGTCGCCACGATCCAGCGATTCGTACAGGTCGCGGATATTTGTGAACGAACGGACCTCTATATTGTCGATGTTCTGCTCGGACCGCATCCGGTAGATGAGCGGTGGCAGTAGCTTGTTGGCGATCGTCGGTGTTGTTCCGACGGCCATCACGCCTTCACTGAACGTTTGCGCCATGGCCAACGCTTTGTCCACCGAATCCAAGACGTTGGAGGCCTTGAGGAAGAACTCTCGGCCGAACTTGGTCAGACTCGACCTTCGTGACTGTGGATCGAATAGCTTCCTGCCTAGCAACCCTTCCAATACATCCAGCTGCTGCGACATCGCGGAGGTGGTGACCCCCAGCTTTCTCGCAGCTGCGGAGAGTGAACCCAGCTGGACTGTGTTCACAAAATAGTCGAACTGTCGGAGCGTGATGGAGTTCGAGGTGGACATCGAATATTCGGACATCGGCAACTTTCAGGTCGAGCCGCCGGCTCATCTGCTACGTCTGGGTGCCGTTACTGAAAAATACAGTGGGACCTAGCCGAGTAGTGGCTTACGTCGATCGGCGCAGACGGGTGCAATCTCTTGATTTCCATTGATTTACTTTGCGTTCATCCGCGAATTGAATCGGCGAGCCAATAACGTTTGCAATAAGTACGCTGATTCGGTGTACCGATGGTATCGGTACGGTCACAGATGCGTCAATCTGGAAGTATGTCGGCCCTACGTGATCTGGGTCACGTTCGCCGAGTTGAACGTATGACTCGTCCCGTCCAGCCGTTTGGCTGGGACTATGCAGCCAGTTGGGGTCCTATAGAAGGAATCGCTGGCGACCCATGTCGGAAACATGCACGAAATGGGCAGATTGCACAACAAAACCGGTACGTTTTGTTTTCAATTGCACCTTAACTCATCTTAAGTTCGAATTAGCCTCTACCATATCCGGCCGGATTTCGGTGGGCTACGTCGGCGCGCGAAACCCTCGGATCCACTCGCCACAGTGACTACCCCGAGATCTGCGCGTTATGCGACCGTTAACTGCATCCGAAGATGTTTTAAGAATGGTGCAAGCGGCTCGCCTCCCGCTGCGCGGAGTTATACGGTCAAAAACGGCAGCAGCCATCCGGCGACACCCACACCCGAGGTCAGGACCAGCGTTGATCGGCCTCAACCAGCAGTTCTGAACGTGACCGCACCACTCGTGCCGGTTCGGCACGCGAGGCGATCATTCCGAAGGAAGGCACTCCATGGGCAAACACAGCGCACCGCGAAATCATGTCGTACCAGCGCGATTGGCCATGCTCACGACCGCAACGCTGATCACGATGGTCGTCTCGGCCAACCACGGAGTGGGCAACGCGTCCGCCGACGCCAACACCGATGCCGCAGCAAGCACGAACGACGATAGCGCCGCCCCCACGCCGAAGCCGGTGGCCGCCAAGGTAACTCGCTCGGTGGTCAGCCAGGTCGCCGCGCAGCGCATCCGGGAAGGCGCCTCCCCGGGTACCTCTATTCGGACGCGCGCAGTCGCCACCGACGCCAAGGGTGCGGTCGGTGACTCCGCGAAGAGCGACGCGGGCACCGGAAGCGCGAGCCTGACCAACGGCATCGCACCACTGACCAACGGCATCGCACCACCACTGGCACAGGGCATCGCACCACTGGCACAGGGCATCGCTCCGATTGCGCAGGGCATCGCACCGCTGGCACAGGCAGTCGCCGCCGGAGGCGCTGGACTCGCCAATGGCATTGCACCCATTGCGCAGTCACTCGGCACCGGAAGCGCTGGACTCGGCAGTGGTAGTGCCGCAATAGGTAAGGCCACCAAGGGAATACCGGAGGTCGGCCCGATCGGCGAGGCCATCGGCGCGATCGCCGCGGCGCTCGGCACCGGAGCCAACGGCGTAGCAAGCGGTAGCGCCTCGGCCGCGCCGATCGGCGATCAGCTGGCCAAGGCGATCGCTCAGCTGCTTCCGCCGCCGCCCGCACCGGCTGCCCCCGCGCCCGCGCCGAAGGCCAAGCCGAAGCCGAAGCACCGCGCGGCCGAAGCCGCCAACACGCCTAAGCAGAAAAAGTCCGGGCACGCTGCTACCGATGCCGCCGCCAAACCTCGCCACCGGGCGGTCGATCGCGCCGAAGCCGCCCCTGTTGTCGAAGCGCCCGACACCGACGACGCCACCTGGGCCCCGCTCTCGCTCGGCCCGAAAGTGTAAGAACCGACCGCGACCATCGACCGACCAGTGCTGATGACCGGTCAGCACTACTGCAACACCTCAGTACCGCTTTACCGCTTTACCCGCTCCAACTCACGGAAAGACTAAATGCGCTTCTCGCAAGGAACAATCCGTACATTGTCCGCTGGCGTAGGCTTCTCCGCCCTCGCCGCCGCCGCCATCGCAGGCGCGCCGCAGGCTTCGGCCGAGGGGTCCCCCGCCGACGAGGTGCTCACCCTCACCAACGCCGAACGTGCGAAGGCCGGGTGCAAGCCGCTGAAGTCCGAGGCGCGGCTCACCAAGGCCGCGCAGAGCTACACCGAAGAAATGGCCTCGAGGAACTTCCTGGATCACGGCGATGTCGGCGGTCGCATCAGGGCGTCCGGCTATAAGGCGACGACCTGGGCCGAGAACATCGCGGCAGGCCAGCGCAGCGCCCAGGAAGTCGTCCGCTCCTGGATGAACAGCTCCGGCCACCGCCAGAACATTCTCAACTGTGGGCTGAAGGACCTCGGCGTCGGCTACGCCAAGGCCCGCAACGGAACCCCCTACTGGACACAGGATTTCGGGACGACCAACGAGAAGCCCGACGCCGGAAAGCCGGGTGGCGAACAGCCTGGTAAGCCTGGTGGCGAGCAGCCGGGTAAGCCCGGCGGCGAGCAGCCTGGCAAGCCCGGCGGCGAACAGCCTGGCAAGCCAGGTAAGCCAGGTAAGCCCGGCGGCGAACAGCCCGGCAAACCAGGCAAGCCCGGCAAGCCGACCAACCCCGGCAATCCCTGGGGTGATTGGGGCAACTGGGGAGACTGGGGCAACTGGTTCCCGAACCCGGGCAAGCCCGGCGGAGGCTGGGGCGACTGGGGCAACTGGCCCGGTCTCGGCGGTGGCAACCTGCCATGGGGCAGCCAGGATGAGAACTGGCAGGACGACGCGGGCACGGGCGATGAGCAGCCCGGCTGGGACGAGTCCGGCGAGAGCGATGATTCGTGGCGGCCATGGAGTGCCGAGGAGCCGTCCGGCGACGAGGAAAACCAGGACATCAGGGCCGAAGAGCCTGCGCCCGAGGAGAACGCCGAAGAGCCCTCCGACGAGAACAACGCGGGGTGGGACGCCTGGAGCGAGCCTGCACCCGAGGAGCCCGCAGCCGAGGAGCCTGCGCCGGAAGAGCCCGCGGCAGAGGAGCCCGCGGCGGAGGACGACAGCTCGGACTGGGACAACGCGGCCAAGCGCCTGAACGCACCCCCGGTGCGCGAACTGGTCAGCGCCGGTTTCAACTGGTTCGGTAACTGAGCCGAAGCACTGGCACGCGCTCGGCGGTCGAGGAGATCCTCGCCGCCGGGCGCGTGTCGTCGTGTCGGGCTCCCGCCGGGACGAAGAGCGCTGCCGCACTGGCTATTCCGCGACGTTCGGGCCAGACTGGGGGCATGGAAGATCTTGGGGAAGATCTGTCGCGACGGGCACGGCTCGACCGGTTCATCGCCGAGCGCGGCGCCGAATCCATTGCGCATCCCGGCGGTACGCTGCTCGCGCACCTGCGGCGCGTCGCCGACAAGCTGGCCGAATGGGGTGCCGACACGGACGTGCAGGCCGCCGGGCTCTGTCACGCGGCCTACGGTACGGACGGCTTTCGCCAGGCACTGGTGGATCCGCTGGATCGACCGACGCTCGCCGCGCTCGCCGGGGAACGCGCCGAAGCGCTCGTCTATCTCTACGGATCCTGTGATCGGGCAACGGTATACCCGCGACTCGGCAGCCGGCCGGTCGTCTTCCGGGACCGATTCACCGGGCTCGAGCACGCGCCGGCCGAGGCAGACCTGCGGGCGTTCCTGGAGATCACGGTCGCGAACGAGCTCGACGTGCTGGCGTACAACGCCGAGTTGGCCGCCGAGCACGGCGCCGCGCTCTGCCGCTTGTTCGCCCGGTGTCGCGGCCTGCTGTCCGCCCCGGCATGGCAGGCCTGCGAAGCACAGCTCGGCCCGGCCGCTTCCTGATCGGCGGCGAAAACCGGTGGCGGAGTCCGCATCCGTTCGTCCATCCTCGGTTGCACGCCGACGGAGGAAAGGAACGCATGCTCAGCGACGCCCAGATCGACTCGTTCGTGACCGACGGTTTCGTCAAGGTGGCCGAGGCATTTTCGCCGGAGACCGCCGCCGAGGGGCGCGAAATCCTTTGGCGGGCAACCGGATGTGATCCGGACGATCGTTCGACGTGGACCACGCCGGTGGTCCGGCTCGGCGACTTCGCCGACGCACCCTTCGCGCGGGCGGTGACGTCGCCTGCGCTGATCGAGGCGTTCGATCAGCTCGTCGGTGCGGGGCGTTGGCTGCCGCGGAACAGCCTCGGCACCTTTCCGATTCGCTTCCCCGTCCGCGCCGAACCCGGTGACGACGGCTGGCATCTCGACGTCAGTTTTCCCGGTGCCGATCCGGCCGACTACTTCACCTGGCGGGTGAATCTCTGGTCGAAAGGCCGTGCGCTGTTGATGCTGTTCCTGTTCTCCGATGTCGGCGCGGACGATGCGCCGACGCGTATTCGGGTCGGCTCGCACCGGCGGATACCGGCGTTGCTCGCGCCGTTCGGGGCGGACGGCGCCGAGCTGGGACAGTTCGGATACGGGCAGGCGACCGCCGACCTGCCCGAGGCATCGGCCACCGGCCGGGCCGGGGACGTCTACCTGTGCCACCCGTTCCTGGTGCACGCCGCGCAGCGGCACCGAGGCAAGGATCCCCGGTTCCTGGCGCAGCCGCCGTTGCTGCTGCGCGCACCGTGCGTGCTGGATCGAGCGGACGGTGCGTATTCGCCGGTCGAGCGCGCGATCCGCCTCGGACTGGAGCCGTAGCCGCACAACGGCGTGTTACGTTCGCTGAGGCGGGATGCGGCGATACGACCAGGCGGGGAGGTTTCCGGATGACGCAGTTTCCGAGCGTCTTGTGGCGCGACACGGAATCCGCTGCCCGCCACTGCCTTCCGGACATGCTGACCGATCTCAACCTGGATCAGATCATCGCGGCGGTGCTGCCCGACGGGGACCAGGAGCCGTTGCGGGAGCATTTGCGGACACCGCTGCGCGACGTGGCGAGCATCGACTATCGGCACGAGATCTTCCGCGATCTCGAACACGGTTCGGTCCGGGAACCGTTCATCACGTTCGTGCGAGCGCTGTGGGCAGTGCGGCGCGCCATCGCCGAGTCGCGCACCATCTATCACCCATACCAGCAACGCCGATGCCACCTCGATGCCGCGCTCGCCTACTGCCGGGCCGTCGTCGCATTGGACGAGTCGGTCGACCGTTCGGCGATCACCGCGCGCGGCCTGCGCGCGTGGCTCGACCAGCTGACCCGTTACCTCGCCGGCGCCGAGTTCCAGCGGCTCGTCGCGGAATCGACTGCGCGACAACAGCAACTCAGCGAGATCAGATATCGCGTCGCCATCAAAGACCTGAACGTCTATGTCGACACCGACGATGGTGGTCCCGACTACACCGCGCGAATCGCCGAAACCTTTGCCCCACTGCAGAACACCGAACGCACCGGCACCGAGCCGATGGCGGCGAACTGGCCGGACATGAACCACGTCGAGGAGCAGATCCTCGATCGAGTGGTTGCGCAGCACCCGGATCAATTCCGCGCGCTGGACGAATATTACGCACGGTTTCCTGATTTTCTCGACACCGCGATCGACACGTTCGCGGACGAAATCCTGTTCTATCTCTTGTATTCGGTGTTCGTGGACCGGCTGACCGCCCGCGGGTTGCACTTCTGCTACCCCGAGGTCACCGCTTCGTTCGACGGCGTGCACGCCGAGGGCGCCTACGATCTGGCGCTGGGGTTGAAGCTCCTGGACGCCGGAGCGACACCCGTGCAGAACGACTTTCGACTGTCGGGCAACGAGCGCGTCTTCGTGGTGACCGGGCCGAATCAAGGCGGCAAGAGCACCTTCGCGCGCATGATCGGCCAGCTCGCCCATCTGGCCGCAGTCGGCTGCCCAGTGCCGGCCCGGCATGCCCGAATACTGTTGACAGACAACCTGTCCACCCATTTCGAGCGACTCGAGCAGGCGACGGATCAGGGAGGCAGGTTGCAGGCCGAACTCGTCCGCATGCACGACGCACTGCAGCAGGCCACCGACCGAAGCATCGTGATCATGAACGAGAGTTTCAGCTCGACCACCGCTGCGGACGCGCGCGTGATCGGCGCCGACGTGCTGCGCCGGATCATCGAGCGGGGCGCGGTCGCGGTCTACGTGACGTTCCTCGACGAACTCGCCGATCTCGATCCGGCGGTGGTCAGCATGGTTGCCGGGGTCGGCGCCGACCCGACCGAGCGGACCTTCTGCATCGAACGCCGACGGGCCGACGGTCACGCACACGCGGCAGCCTTGGCCACCCGGTTCGGACTGACCTACGACGGCATCGCCGAGCGGATCGCGCGATGAAGGCCGCGTTGCTGATCCCCGACGACGATCAGCAGCACTACGCCGCTCCCAACGGCGGCGCGCTCGTCGAAGATCTCGCACTGGCACCGCTTTTCGAGGCGATGGCGGGCGGCGATCCGTTTCTCCGAGAGATCGTCGAGACCGTGGTGCCTCGCAGTCTGGGCACCGGTGAGGCGATCCGCTACCGGCAGCAGATCCTCGCGGACTGCCTGGCCAATCCGGCGGCCGTGCGACACCTCTACGAGATGGCCACGGCCGCAGCCCAAGTGCGACGGTGGACCGGTCGCGATGCCCGCAGCAGGTTGAGTCTGTCGCTGGAGCCGCTGACCGAACTCGTGGGGTATGTGCGGCGGCTGCGGGTTTCGTATGCGGGCTACGCGCCGCTGTTCCGGTCCGACGGTCTCATGCGATTGGGTGCGCGGCTGACCGAACAGTTCGGCGACGAGTACCTCGACAGCGTCGAAAAGCACATCGGCGAACTGGGTTTCGAGCACGGCTTGCAGATCAGCGCGGGCCTCGGCCCCGGCAACAAGGCCGTCGAGGTGATCCTGCACGAACCGCTGCGGCGACGACGCCTGCTCGGCGTGGATCGGCCTGCCGGACACCACTTTCGAGTCGCCAACGACGACGAGCTCGGCACCGACTACCTGAACGCGCTGATCAACACCGGCCTCCAGACGCTTGCCGACCACGTTTCCGCTGCCACGGATGCGGTCCAGGACTTCTTCCGAAGTCTGCGCGCCGAGCTGGGGTTCTATCTCGGTTGCCTGAATCTGATGGATCGACTCACGGCGGCAGGCTATCCGGTGTGCACTCCGACCCTGGCGGCGCACAACACCATGCGCTGCACCGGATTACGCGATCCGGCGCTGTGTTTGACCACGGGTGGGGTCACGGGCAACGCGGTCGACGGGCACGCGTCCCTCGTCGTGGTGACCGGAGCCAACAGCGGCGGCAAGTCGACCTTCCTGCGCAGCGTCGGCGTGGCCCAGGTGATGATGCAGGCGGGCATGTTCGTCGTCGCGGAGACCTTCGAAGCGGACGTGCGCGCCGGGATCTTCACCCATTTCCGGGCCGAGGAAGACGCCACCATGACGCACGGCAAATTCGTCGAGGAACTCGCCAGGATGCGCGACCTCACCGACCGGATCGCGCCCACCTCATTGGTCTTGCTCAACGAGCCGTTCTCGTCGACCGACGAGCGCGAGGCGGCCGAGATCGCCGGGCCCATCCTGCGGGCAATGCTCGACGCGGGCATCAAGATCGTCCTGGTCACCCACCTGTTCGACCTCGCCGACGGGCTCTACACCGACCGACGACCCGACGACCTGTTCCTGCGCGCCGAACGCCGCACCGACGGCACCCGCACGTTCCAGCTGATCGCGCAGAAACCACTGCCGACCAGCCACGGCGGCGACACGTACCGCCGCATTTTCGGCGACGACCGCGCAGACACTGCCATTCCACCGCGATCGGTCGTATGATCTACATTGTTAGTTTAGCTAACACTGCGAACGCTCTACCCCCATCGACAGCAGCGTAATTACCACGTCGACAAGACGATTCGTGCTGCCCGGGCGAGATCGACCGCCGGGTCCTGCGATGCCGGACGGCTTGTCGAAGGTCTTTTCCACACTTCGAGGAGAGCACTATGCGTACCGAAGGCGACACCTGGGACATCGTGAGCAGCGTCGGAATGACCGCGCTCCAGGTCGCGGCCGCACGGGCGGTCGAGGCACAGCGGCCCGACGCACTGGTCCACGACGAATACGCCGCCTTGTTCGTGGCGGCCGCGGGCGACGCGGAGACGACGAGGGCGATCGACGATCCAGCCCACTGGGCGGGCACCCCGCTCGCGAACGGTTTCATGGGACTACGCAGCAAGTTCTTCGATGACCTGTTCATCGACGCGGGTGCGGCAGGGGTGCGGCAGGCGGTGATCCTGGCCGCCGGGCTCGACGCACGCGCATATCGGCTCGACTGGCCCGCGGGCACGACGGTGTTCGAGGTCGACCAACCGAAGGTGCTGGAGTTCAAGCGGCAGGTCCTCGACGATGCGAGCGCGGTGCCCAAAGCCGACCGCAGGGAGGTGGCCGTCGACCTGCGTGACGACTGGCCCGCGGCCCTCATCGACGCGGGCTTCGACCCAGCCGAGCCCACCGCATGGTCGGCCGAAGGTCTGCTCCCCTACCTCCCCGGAGCCGCCCAGGACGCCCTGTTCAGCCGGATCGACCTGCTCTCCGCGCCCGGCAGCCGACTGGCCACCGACACCACCGCCGACACCATCGACTTCCAGCAGCTCGCCGACTATCAAGCAGAACACGCGAGCGACTCCCCCTTCGGCAAGCTCGACGTCCGCTCACTCTTCTACACCGACGAGCGCGCCGACCCCGCCGTCTGGTTGGCCGGGCAAGGGTGGACGACGGCCGCGTCCACCGCCGGAGAACTCGCCACCCGCTACGGCCGCTCGATTCCGGAACTGCCTGGGCCTTTCGCGCAGATGTTCCAGGGCATTCGCTATCTGCAGGCCGTCAAACCTTCCTGAACAACATGTCGGCGCCGGGACCGGAGAGCTGCGGCGCGGCCGCGGCCCGGCCGGTGGCCAGCAACAGCAACGCGCCCGCGGCGCCTTGCACCAGCGGGCCGTTGCCGACCGACCACTCGATGTCGGTGGCCGCGAGGCGATAGCCTGCCAGCCGTTGCTCGATCCCGAATCGGGACGCGGTCGCCCATACCCGGTCGAGCGCCGAACGCGCAGCGCCCGTTGGCATTTTGCGGTCGATGCCGAGCGGTATCGCGATGTCTTGCCCGTGCACGAGCACATCGAGGAGCCGATCGGCGGGCACGGTGGCGATCGGCGTGAACCGGGATGGGACGCTGGCCCGCAATTCGTCGAGCAGCTGCCGGGTGCCGACCCGGTCGGCATGGCGAATGGCGGCATCACGCAACGCGCGATCCACGCTGCCGCGTGCCCGGATCAGGTTCGCCACAATCCAGCCGAGATGAGCGTGGGTGCACTGCGTCGTGTGTGCGACGACATCGCGGATCCGCCATTCGGCACAGAGGGATTGGTGATCCCACTCCGACTCGGATAGTCCGGCGAGCAGATCGGCCAGGCTCGATCGTTCGGCGGCGGTGGCACGCCAGACGTCCTCGGCCGTCGTGGATTCGGTGCGGTTCATCGGTCGACCTCTCTCGTTCGTGGTTCCACTACGCTAGGAACTCCACCCGAGTGGAGGTGCAAGCCGAAGTGACCGAGGACACACATGCCCAGGTGCGCGAGATCGTCAGCATCGGGGAACTGTCCCGTCGCACTAGTGTTCCCGTCCGCACCATCCGGTTCTATTGCGACAGTGGGGTTTTGCGGTACCAGCGGTCCAGCGCGGGCCATCGCATCTTCGACTCCCCCACCGCGATCGACCGATTGCTGCTGGTGCGCAGGCTCCGTGCACTCGGGTTGTCGCTTACTGCGATAGTTCCGGTCCTCGACGGCACCGCATCGCTCGGCGACGCGGTCGCCGCCGAACGTGCCGCGCTCGATACCGAACTCGACACCCTCCGCTGGCGGCGCGCCGCACTGCTCGCGGTCGAGAGCGCGCCCGTCACGCAACGTCCACAGCGCCTGGAACTGCTTGCCGCCGTGCACGACCGCAGTGCCGTCCTCGACACCGTCGTGGAATTCTGGCGGCCGATACTCGCGCCGTTGCCGCGAGAGCAGTTCGACGGATTCATCGACATGACCCTGCCGCCGCTGCCGAGCGAACCTGATCCGTCTCAGGTGGTCGCCTACGCCGAGCTCACCGCACTCGCCACCGATCCTCAGGTCAAAACAGCTATGGCGCGCCAGATCTGGCGTTCCGACCATGCTGCGATCCGTGACCGGCATCATCTGGTGACGGCGATTCCCGCCGTATACGCAGTCGTGGCCCCATTGGTGGCCGCCAACGAAACCCCACGTCCTGGAGCCGAACTCGACCAGTTCGTACATGCCCACGCCACCGCTCGCCGCGAACGCGACACTCCCCAGTTCCGCCACAGACTCCTCGCCGGGGCGCCCGACAACGACCCCCGCCTGCGCCGCTACTGGCGCAGCACCGCCGAAATCACCGGCCCAGAACCAACACTGGGCGCGTTCTACTACTGGCTCATCGACGCCCTACGCACCACGGCTTAAGAACTCAGCTGGTCGGCACTGCCGAAACCGGGTGCCTGCCCACACCCGATCGCGCCATCGGCACGGCCCATGCCTCAGCTCGAGCTAACTGACGCAATCCCACGTCTTGTCGCCGTCATAGTTTCCTCGGGCTTTCGTTCCCGGATGGTTGCGAGTGCAGTAGGCCTGGACATCGAGGCCACCGAGCTCGCTCTCGGTGACTTCTCCGCTCAATCCGTCGGTACCAAGGTGTTTCGAGTACACGGATTCCACGCAGTAGTAGCCGAACGGGGTCTTCCGCTTCGAGTTGTGCACCTGATCTGCGCCGGGGCCGCCGGGCGTGGTCACGGCGGGATTGGCATTGACGTCGTCGACATGGCGCACCTTGACCCCCTGCCGGTTGTACTGCTGCTTGCATACCTCGCTGAGATTGACGTGATACGTCGCGGCGTTGGCGGTCGGCGCCAGCAAAACACCGAACGAAGCGATCGTGGCCGTCGCGAGCGCGGTGGTGGCGATCCGGAAAGGGTGGGAGGTGAAGCGGGAGAGCATCATGCGGACTCCTGAACTACTGTGGTGAGGTTTGCTGAACCGTGCCCATCGGGCCCGGCCGTCCCAAGTGTCCTCGCGACGCGAGCGACCTACAGTCCCTCGAACAGCGGATACCTCTCCAGAGGTAGCTGTGGAATCTCATCGAAAGTGATTGCCTGATGCCCACATTCGCACGCCCCGAGGTGCCGTACCTGGCCCAGTGGGAGTCGGCGCACCTGGTCGGCGATATTCTCACCGGACAGCTTGCTGCGCGCGACGATCCGAGGTGGGCCCGGTCCGGAGCCGCCTCGCCGCACGACTACGAATTCTGGGCCCGACGCCTGTGCGGAGTCGCCTGCTTGCGAATGGTGTTGGCCGGCTGCGGCACTGACGTTCCGACGGCAATGACCTTGGCCAACGACCTGCTCGCGGTGGGAGGCTATGAACGCGACGGTGACCGCGTCATCGGTCTGAAGTACGCACCGTTCGCCGAATACGTCAACGGTCGGCAGTGGCCGTTCCGCGCAACAGTCGCGGCGCCGCTGACCAACGCTGATCTGCTCGATCACCTCCGCGACGGCCACCTCGCCATGGTGTCGGTCAATCCCGCAATCCGAGATCTGGCTCCCGACGGTCTGCCCATTCAGGTCGAGCGGGGCGGACATCTCGTCCTGGCCACCCAAGCCACCGACGACCACATCACCTTCCACAACCCTTCGGGCTGGCCCGACCGTTCGCAGCGCAACGCCGTAGTGAGGTGGGAATCCTTCGACGCCTACTACGCGGGCCGCGGCATTCTGCTGCACCTCATCGAGACCGGCGCGATCTCGGACGGGCGCGGCCTCGAGCGGGCGCGGCCTCGAGCGGGCGCGGCCTCAAGCGGGCGCGGCCTCGGACGGGCGCGGCCTCGGACGGGCGCGGCCTCGGACGGGCGCGGTCTCGGACGGGCGCGGCTTTGGGGGGGTTGGTGTGGGTTTCGTAGGGCGTGTTGCGTTTGGGGTGGTGGTTTATCCGCTGGTTCGACGGTTTCCAGGCACAGGACAGTCTCGGGGTTTGCACCGGATAGCGTGGTGGCGTCGGGTGCCGTACCCGGCTGACCTCCGCAGTCGCTCACGCGTTCTCCCGTCCCAGGGCGGGTTGCTTGGCTGTGGTCCGGTCCAAAGATCTTTTCGGGGAAGTGATCTCGAGAGAGGTTGACGGGAGTCATATGGTGGCCGTTTTCAGGCGCACGGCAACCATATGACTCCCGCCAACGACGATCAGCAACCATTTCACTCCCGTCAACGGGTCAACAACCATTTCACTCCCGTCAACACGGGCGGCAACCGTCCCGGTCATCGGCCGGTGGTCCGGCCCAGGAGACCTTCACAGCGATCTTGAAGCGTTGACGTGAGAGAAAAGGCGCGTGTCGCGACACGCGTCGCAACCACTTCTCTCACGCCAACCAGGTTCAGCAACCACATCTCTCACGCCGACAGGCTCAGCAACCAGTTCTCTCACGCCAATGCGAGGCTCACCACCTCAAACTGGTTCCAGCACGAGAGTTGATGCAGCCATGTCCCGTTCGCGCGGATAGCGGTTCACGAGTGGTACATGGTGGAGGCGTTTACGGCGTGTCGCCTCCACCATGTACCACTCGTGCGAGCCCATCCCACCGAACAGGACGCTGCCTAGGGCAGCTCGCCTGAGACCACTCGTTGCCCGGACGGCGATCAGCGGTCGCGGCTTGCGGCCGGGGTCGAGGCCTTGCGGCTGGTGCGGGCGCGGCGACGGGCTGCCTGGAGTTCGGCAAGTTCCTGTTCGAGGATTTCGGCGATCCGGAATTGGCCGGTGTCGTGGATTTCGGGGGTGGGAATGGCCGGGGTTTCCTTGGCGGTCTTGGGGTCCGGTGTGGTGGACGGCTTTTCGGCCGCGGCAGGCTTGCCCTTGATGGCGGCAGTGGTTGCGGTGGCCGACTGCGCCGTTGTCGACGCGACGGCGACCTTGTCGGTGCGGGCGGGCGCGGCAGGGGTGGTCGGCTTCGCCGCCGCGGGCTGAGCCGCGATCTTGGTTGGCGTGGCAGGCTTTTGCGGTGCGGCCGGGGTGACCGGCGTTGGGACCTGCTTCGCCGCCACCGGGGCAGGCTTCACGGGCGCGGGGGCCGGCTTCGCGGGCGCGACCGGCTTGATGTCGAGATCGGCAGGTACGCTCCGCTTTTCCGCGATCGGCTGGTCGACAGCGGACAGATCGGTCGTAGCCGGCTTGCTCTTCGCCACCGGCGGCACGACCGGCTCAGCCGCCTTGACGGTCGCCGCGGGCTTGCGCTCGGCGGCAGGCTTCTCGACGGGCTTGGTCACCACCGTGGTGCTCCCGCTGCCGTTCCTGGCGCTGGTGGTCCTGCGCTCGGAATCGGCGGCGACGCGACCGTTCTCGGACTTGGCCGGGGTGATCCGTTCGGTGACCCGGAACGGGTTGGTGACCTCGGTTTCCTGCACGGTGGTCGACGTGACCTCGATGTCGGGGTCGACGATGTTCGAGCCCGCGTCCAGTTCCGCGAGCGGATCCGGCTCGGCCTCGACGGTCAGCTCGGCGACATGGCTCGACGCCATCACCTCTGGCGTCGGGCGGCGCAGGCGGTAGCTGGCGATCGCGGGCAGCGTCCGGCGAATCTGCTCGGCCGGGTCGGGCAAATCGCGCACCTGGTCGGTTGCCCGGTGGATGGCGAGGCCGTAGCGCGCGCTCGCGGCGTCGTGGATGAGCAGCGCCACACCGATCATCACCGGCGCGACGGCGTGCACGGCGGCGTCGTACCACTGCTCGGCCCGCACGTAGGGGTAGGTGTTCAGGGTGACTGTCAGTGACAGCAGCGCGATTTCGGCAGCGACGACCTGGCGCCGGTTATCGACGACCCCCCATTCGGCCACCTTGTTGGTGCCGATCATGATGATGATCAAGCAGACGCTGATCATGCCTTCGAGCAGATAGCTGAACCAGAACAGCGGGTCGTTCGGCCCGCCAGGGGCGATGTTCTGCTGCACGTTGACTGCGGACCACAACATGCCTGCACCGACGACACCGGCCAGCGCGCGCAGCGACCAGGACCGGTGCCGATATAGCGAGGCCAGTTTGGCGTGCGGACTCGACTCGCGGCGCTGCGCGGCAATTGCCTTGCGGGCCAGCAACAGATCTCGCATGTCGGCCTTCTCGATCGCTTCGGTGGTCTGCCTGGCGCGGTCGGCCGCCGATGCGGCGGCTTGGGCCTCTTTCCAGCGCTGCCCACGGTCCTGGCCGCGAATCCGTTCGGCTAGCTCGCGTTCCGCGTGCAGCTCGTCCTCGGAGAGCGCTTCGGTCAACGCGGGATCGAATTGATATGCCAGCCGGCCACGGGCCTTCTCGACCCGCCTCGCCAGCTGCGTGACCTCGTCCTCGATGGGATGCTGGATGGTCATTTCGGCTCCAAGAGGAGATTCGATGGCAGACAAGTGATCACGCGTGGGAAGGCTACATCGCATTTCCGGCCGACGCACCGTTGCGACCGAAAACGGCCGATTTGCCGGGTGAATGCGGCGCGCCGCGACACGCGTTTCGGGACAGCATAGAACAGGCTCCGCGGTCTGTCTCGGCGACGTCGCGGCAATACCGAATCAGGAATGATTCGCCTTCACTAATGCGGGCGTGTCGCGCCCTCGACGACGAAACTCGCTGCGGTGGTGGCGCTCCCGCCGATGTTGAGGGTGGCGAATCGGCGCGCGCCGGGGACTTGATACGCTCCTGCCTGTCCGGTGACCTGTTTGAAGGCGTCGAGCACCATCCGCACGCCGGTAGCACCCACCGGATGACCACCCCCGATCAAACCGCCACCCGGGTTGACAGGGAGGCGACCATCCCGCGCGATGTCGCCTGATGCCACGGCTTTCCAGCTCTCACCAGGGCCGGTAATGCCGAGATGATCGATGGCCATGTACTCCGACATGGAGAAACAGTCATGCACCTCAACGCCGTCCACTGCCTCGATATCGGGCAAATCGGCACGGCCGAGCGCGTCGAGCATCGTCTGACGCACATGCGGGAACACATACCTATCGTCGGCGGCGACGCGGAGCTTCTGCGCCAGCGGCAGACCAGCGGTGCGATGGCCCCACCCGGTGATCAGCGCGCGGCGGTCGGCCCGTAAGTCGCTGCGCCGCTCCAGGAATCGGTCGGACACCAGCACGACGGCGACGGCGCCGTCGGTCATCTGGCTGCAATCCTGCCTGCGCAACCGACCCGCCACCGGCGGGTTGGCGGTGTCGTCCGCGTCGAAGCCGGCTGCCGTGAATGTCCAATTCCTGGTCTGGGCAAGCGGGTTGGCGCGGGCATTGGTGATATTGAGCTCACTGATCATGCGCAAGTACGTGTCGTCGAGCCCGTAGCGGCGGTCGTACTCGTCGGCGAGCTCGGCGAACATGGTCGGCCACACGAACGTTGCGTCCTTCGCCTCGTGGCCGACCCAGGCGGCGGCGCCGAGATAGCCTGCGGCCGTCTCGCCCGACACCGTCTTCTCCAGTTCGGCGCCGAGCACCAGCGCGCAGTCGTACCGGCCCGACTCCAGGTCCGCCATCGCCGCGAGCAACGCCATGCTGCCGGACGCGCAAGCCGCCTCGTGCCTGCTCGCCGGAACACCCCACAGTTCGGGCAGCACCGTGGCAGGCATGCCGCCGAGCTGACCCTGACCGGTGAACAACTGCCCGAACGCATTACCGACGTGAATCACGCCGACCTCGCCGGGATCGATCTCCGTCGCCAGGAACGTCTGCTCGAGGATCGCGCCGACGAGTGCGTCGAACCCGAGGCCTGCACGGTGCCAGTTGACGGCGAAATCGGTTTGGCTGCCGCCGAGTAGATGAATGGGCATGAATGCTCCTGAAGGTCGATGCTGACCGCGGATCAGCGATCCCCGGTGTCGCGCAGGGTGTCTCGCAGGTGACGGCGCAGCAGTTTGCCCACCGGGTTGCGTGGCAGTGTGTCGACGATCTCCAGCCGCTCCGGCAGCTTGAACGACGCCACCTCGTGCGCACGCAAATGCGCAACCACCCCGTCCAGGGTCACCGTCGCCCCGCGCACGGGAACCACAAAGGCACAACACCTTTCGCCGAGCACCGGATCGGGGTAGCCGACCACCGCCACCTCGGCGATGCCGGGATGATCGGCGAGCAGCCCCTCGATCTCGGCGGGGGCGATGTTCATACCGCCGCGGATGATGATCTCTTTGATCCGATCGACGAAACGCAGATACCGGCCGTCCACGCCGCACAGTTCGAACACGTCACCACTGCACAGGAATCCGTCCTCGTCGAACGCGTCGACCGTCGCCGTGCCCGGCAGGTAGCCACCGAATACCGCGGGCCCGGCCAGCCGCAGCTCGCCGGAGCGGCCGACTTCGGTCACCGTCGCGCCGGTGCTGACGTCGACGAGTTTGACCGCCGTGCTGTCGGCAAGACGGGTGGCCCAGCGGACACCCGGTGCGCCGTAGCGGGGCAGATATTCCGCGCGGGCTTCCGGATCGGGGAAGTCGATCGGTGAACCGAGCAGGCAGACACCCTCATTGGAGCCGAAGAAGTTGACCACGTCGATGCCGAGGAGTTCCTGCCAGCCACGCACCACACTCGGCGACAGCGGCCCGCCGCCGGAACCAACCCGCTGCAGCGACGATAGGTCCGCCGAGGCGCGCAGCGGTTCGTTGTGCAGCAACATCGTCAACAACGCAGGCGGCATGCTGGTGTGCGTCACCCGATACTGCGCGATCTGACCGAGGAACACCGGCAGATCGAGCGGCTGATGTTGCACCAGGTGCCCGCCCGCGAGCAGCCACGGCAGCAGCGCCGCGGCAAAGCCCGCCATATTCACCATCGGAAAAGGATTGAGCAGCACCGACTCCGGCGTGATGTGCAGCGCGTCCTGCACGCCCCACCCCATGGCGAGCCAGTCGCCGTGGCAGCGCGGAATGCCTTTGGGCGCGGCCTCGGTGCCGCTGGTCCAGCAGACGGTGACCCGGTCGTTCACCGAGACCGTCAGGCTGCGGACGTAGAACCGTGTCCGCTCCCGGTCGGCGGCGTCGGCGGGCTCGTCCAGCGTGATAGCGCCATCGGGTACGCCGGGCCCGAAGACGAAGACGGTGCGGTTGTCCGCCACTTCCAGTGCCTCGCTAGCGAGTTCGCGTCCGGCGAAGGTGCCCGCGGTGACGATGGCGGTCGCGTCCGCGGCGGTGACGATGCCGGACAGCTCGTGCCTGCGGAAGGAAACGGGCATCGGTGTGGCGACCGCGCCGAGCCGCCACAGCGCGAAATAGGTGGCTACCAACGCGATCGAGTTCGGCAGCAGGACCGCGACGGCATCGCCCTGCCGAATGCCGTTGCGGTACAGCACCGCCGCCAGATCGGCGGCCCGCTCGCCGAGTTCACGCCACGACAGCGTCTCGGGCGTCGCACCGGTCAGTGCGGCGAGATTGTCCGGATCGGAGATCGCGGCGGCCTCCGGTGCGGCCTCGACCCGCTGGCCCAGCAGGTCCGACAGCGTCTCGGGCTGCCACCAGCCGCGTTCGAGATACTCACGCACCTTCGCCTCGGGATGGCAGGTCGGCACGCCGACCCGGCTGACCGTCGAAGACTCGGACATGACATGTTCCTTCAGTTCAGGCGTCGCAACACCATGGCGGAGCCGAGCCCCATGGCCGCGGGAATGGTGACCAGCGCGTGTTCGCCGCCCGTGCGCGTGAGTGCGTCGAGCGCTTGGACGATGAGGTTGCCGCCCGTCGCGCCGAGCGGATGCCCGACCGCGAGCGCGCCGCCGGACGGGTTGACCAGCTCCGGGCGCACACCCAGCTCTCTGGTGAGCAGAAGCGGTGTGACGGCGAAGGATTCGTTGACCTCGAGCACGTCGAGGTCGGCCGCGGTGATCCCGGCGCTGCGCAACGCCAACCGGGCCGCGGTGACCGGCGCGGTCAGCAGCGGCGACCGCACTGCGGTCTGTGCGATGCCCGCGATCCGGGCGATCGGCTTGCGCCCCAACGTTTCTTCCGCGTGGAGGCTGCCGACGACCACGGCGGAAGCACCGTCGGCGAGCTGCGGCGCCGTCGCGATCGTGTGCAGCCCGTCCGCCGGATGCGGCGCTCCCGGCAGCCGACGGGCCACCCGCGCCCAGGCGGGATCGTCGCCGAACAACGCGGGCAACGCGGCGAACGCGGCCTCGGTAGCGTCGGCTCGCGCGCCCTCATCGGCGGCGAGCAGCACCGCCGAACCCTTGCGCACCGGTACCACAGACTCCGAAACCACAGCCGCCGTTGCCTTCCGGTGCGACTGGACGGCATAAGCGTCGAGTTCGGCACGGGTGATGCCGTGGGTCGCGGCAGTGAGATCGGCCGAGACGCCGATCGTCACGAAGCCAGTCCGTTCCCCGAGATCGGCGTCCGTAGCGATCGCAGGCCGATCCGACAGCATCGGCACCCGCGACATCGACTCGACGCCACCAGCGACAATCACGTCCGCATACCCCGCCGCGACCCTGGCCGCAGCACTCTCCGCCGCATCCAGCCCGGAACAGCACAGCCGCGACACCACCCCACCCGGCACCGAATCCGGCCAGCCCGCCCACAACGCCGCCGCACGCGCAAGATTCCCGCCCTGCTCCCCCACCGGCGTACTGATCCCGACAAGGATGTCCGCAACAGAATCCGCACTCACCGAACGACTTTCGAGCGCAACAAGCAGCTGACCGAACAGTTCGCAAGGCGGCACCTCGGCAAGCGTGCCCCCACCTTTACGCACCCGACCGCGCGGCAGACGGACAGCGTCATAGACATACGCTCCGGGCGACTGGACGCTCATGGTCGACCCCCGCAGCGGACGTCGGAGCGCCAGCAGGTCAGGGCCGCAGCCGAAACAAAGAGCAAAAGATCACTCACGGTCGATCCTCGCAGCGGGCGCTAGGGCGCCGACGGGTCAGGGCCGCAGGCAAGCGGACAGGCGAAGGGGCAGTCATGGTCCGAGCCTCGCGACAGGCGGTGGCCCGCGGGCAGGTCTGATCCACAGCGGGCGAAGCGTCAGTCATGGTCGAGCCTTGCGATGGTGGCCAGTGTGTGGTGGCCTGCTGGGTCTTCGGCTGAGGTGGCTGGGACTACGACGATTTCGTCGGCTCCTGCGCGGCGATATTGTTCGAGGCGGCCTGCCAGGACTGTTTCGTTGCCGAACATGCCTACTGCGGCCGGTAATTCGTCGGGTACGGCTGACAAGATCTCGCGCGGATGTGCGCCGGAGTGGGCGAGGCGCACCACCTCGCCGAAGCCCGCTTCGGTGAACATCGCGTCGTAGCCTGGGGCGCGCAGGTAGCCGACGATGCCGCGGCGGACGGAGGCGAGCAGGTCCTTGGTCGGGTCGGCGGCGCCGGTTACCCACACCGAGAGCGCCGGGGTCGGGCGTCCCGCCTCGTCGGCCGCCGCCCGGACAAGTGCTGCACAGCGCGAAACCTGTTCGGGGGTGACCAAATTCAGCACCACTCTGTCTGCGGTGCGAGCGGCCGCTGCCAGAGCGTGCGGACCGAAGGCAGCAACGGTGATCGTCGAACGCGGCGGCGCGAGGCGCAGCCGATAGCCCTTCGTGCGTTCCACCGCGCCCGCGAAATCGACCTTCTCCCCCGCGAGCAGTCCTCGCAGAATGCGCGCAGAATCTTCTAGATGCCTAGCGGTGCTTCGTCTTTCGCGCCCGTGCCAGTCGCACACGACCACGCTGCTCGAGCTGCCGATGGCCACGTCGACGCTGCGGCCGGTAAGCGCAGCCACGCTGGCGGCGCCGATGGCGATGGTGGCGGGGCTGCGGACATCGACCGCAAGCGGGCCGAGGCACAACGGGATTCGGCCTGGCGTCAGCCCGAGCGCGGTGGCCAGGGCGAAGGCGTCGAAGGTCGCCATCTCACCGACCCACACCCGGTGGTACCCCAGCTTTTCCGCGGTTTCGGCGACGACGAGTGCGTCCATCGGGTCGCGGTCCTGCCAATACGGCAGGCTCACGCTCAGCGACGGACGGTCGCTGCTGTTCACCCGACCGGGTCTGCGGCCGCGCGCATCCGCTCCCCGCTCACCCAGGTGGCATGGAATCCGAGCGGTACCAGCACCGGCAGGCCGAGGCGGCAGACCGGGCCAGCGGCGAGGTCTGCGGCGTCGTAAATCCATACCTCCGACAGCTGGGTGTGGCTGTTGAACGCGAACATCGTCAGCCAGGCGTCGTCCTCGCTGGTTCCGCCGGGGCGCGGCACCACGGTGAGTTCACTGCCGAAGAATCCGTCGCCGAACGGCTGGGTCTGTTTGGCCCCGGTCTGCACGTCGTATTTCATTACCGCATCGAAAAGCATTGTCTCGTCTACTGATAACCGCATCTGATACGACCAGCGACCGCGTTGCCCCGTGCGGCCCTGATCGATCGCCGGGAACTCGGTGTTGACGTCGTCCATCGGCTCTTCGATGGTCGCGCCGGTGCGCAGGTTGAAGCGGTAGCGGTGCAGTTTCGCCTCGGGGCGGAGGTAGGCGAGCAGTTGGGCAAGCGGGTTCGCGCGATCCGACACGGGGCTCGGCTTGGACACCCGGCAGACCACCATGACGATCTCGTCGGCCTCTTCCCAGGCATTGACCGTGTGATAGATGTAGCCGGGCGCGGCCTCGAACCAGCGCACCGCGCTGCCGTCGCCGCGCCGGGGCAGCACGCCGAAACGGCTCGGCAGGTTTCGGTCGAAGAACAGCTTGAATCGGCCCGCCGCGGCTGCCCTCGGATCGTTGTACAGCGGCAAATCCATGAGGATCGAATAGTTTTCGGTGATCGCCATGTCGTGCGGCAGTCGCGGGCCTGGCAGTTCGATGCCGGTGTAGTGGGTGACGACGCCGGACGGGTCGGCCATGCCGTAGCGCAGGTACGGCGCGTTGATCCCATAGTCGAAGAAGATGAATTCCTCAGTGGTTTCATCGACTTTCGCGTGCGCGGAAACCTCGCCGGGCAAGGTGGCGCCGAAGTCGTCGACGCCGCGGGTCTCCAGGCTGATCGGGTCGAGCGCGTACGGTTTGCCCGCGCGGTACCACAGCGACAGCAGGTTGCCGTGATGAAAGACGACATCGGTGTTGGCGGAATTGCGTTCTCGGCGGTCGCCGGCCGGGTTGTCGTCCCACGGCTCGATTACGCCGCGCCACAATGCTGTTCCCGCCGCGCGCTCGGCCTCGAACTCGGCGGTGCGGATGTAGCGGTTGCGGTAGGTGGCCTTGCCGTTCTCGAAGTGCACCGCGTGCAGCATGCCGTCGCCGTCGAACCAGTGGTAGCGCCCGATCGGCGCGAACTGCGGGTTGGGCCCGTTGCGGACATAGACGCCGTCGAGGTCGGTGGGCAGTTCGCCGTGCAGGACGGCGAGGTCGGTCGCGGTGATCTCCTCGGCGGTCGGTGCGTACGGACCGTCGAGATACGGATTAGTCAGCGCCGCCGCAGCCGGTGCGATGAGTTCTTCCTTGAGCGTCATGAGCAACCCTTCACTACAGTTAATGAAGTGATACGCGTCTCAGTGAGGGGTGTCAAGAGTCCCTGGTCGGCGGCTCAGGTGAGGCGGTCGAGCACGGCTTGCGACACCGGTTCGAACCGGACGTCGGCTCAGGCGAGGCGGTCCAGCCCAGCACGCGACACCGGTTCGAATCGAACGTCGACACGGTCGAGCCCGGCATCACAGCCGCGGCAGCGCAGTGCGGGCGTCAGCACCGCGCCGCACTTACGATGCCGGATGCGCAGGCCCGATTCGGGCGCTCCCGGATGCGCCAATTCCGACCAGGCCAGCAGGAACGCGAACACCGCGAACAGTGCGCGCCCGCGCGGGGTCAGCCGGTACTCGCGGCCGTTGCCGTCACCGGATCTCCGCAATATCTCGGCGTCACACAGCCGGGAAAGCCGCTCGGTCAACGTCGTCGGTGACATGTTCATGGCCGCGCGGAACGCACTGAAGCGCCGCACGCCCGCCAGCGCGAGGCCGGTCACCGTCGCACTCCATCGGTCGCCGATGGCCTCCATGATCTCGTCGAACTGCATCCCGGCCTGCGTGGACTCCGTGACCCTTGCCCGGCGTCTGCCACTGGAAGTGAAGCGCCACAACGCATCATCGCCGAGCGTGACCTCGGTGTCGCGCGGCGTCACGGTGCGCCCGCAGCCGCGGCACATCAACACCGGAGGACCTCGGTGCCCGCACGCGTCGTGCACAAGGTCAGGATGCAGTGCGCCAGCGGCAGTCCACTCACGCTGCCAACCCCAGATCGACACCAGGATTTCCCAGGTCGCCAGCCCCAGATCGGTGAGCAGATAGTCGAATCGATCCGGCGACCCGGGTTGCGGAGTTCGAACGAAAACCCCCGCATCGACCAGCGCGGTGAGCCGCGCGGTCAACACCGCAGGCGGTGCGCCGGTGCGCTCGATCCACTGATTGAACCTGCGCGTGTGGTTGACGAACGCATGCCGAAGGATCGTCAACGTCAACCGGTCGCCGAGCAGGTCGAAGGTAGCGCCGACCGGGTGCACCGCAGGTTGCCCAGCCAACGCAGCATCCATCGGCTCAACCGTCACCCGCCTCACCTCCACCCTCGCCAGATCTCACTTCACTAACTGTAGTCGATCTGGTCGACACCAAGCGCAACTCACCCGCGTACCAATCCGAGGACGACGCCAGCTTTCGCTCCCGACGAATCCGCGCGTGTGCTGCACGCTCGCGGCACACGCGCGCATGATGGCCTCGGTCCCCTCGCGCCGCGGTCGATGATCACCCAGCCCTCGGGATCCGCGGCGATCAACGCGTGACGTCTGGAGTTGGTCGACTGATCACCGGGCACTGGTGGCGGCATCGTGCGAGAAGCCACCGCCACCAGTGCCCTCTCAGCGAGACGCGCTCGCACGAGTGGGACTGGATGGAGGCGACACGCCGCAAACGGCTCCACCATGCCCCCTCGTGAGGCCGTCCTCGACGAATTGGACTTGTTTGCAACGGCTTTGGACGTCGAATGGTCGCCGAGGCCGCCGACGGGAGTCAACGGTTACCAACCCATCGACGGGGACTCGCTAGAAAACCGTTGAGCCGAGAAGTCTTTGGCTCTTCGCTCTTCGGCTCTTCCAAACCCTGCCCAGCCACGAAGACTGCCCCACAGTTGCCACGATACCGACCCGGCGAATGCGCAGAGAGCGCATCTCTCTATCTAACCCCATGAATCCACCCCAGGTCAATAGCATTGCGACTATCAGATGTAGCAACTATGCTACGTAGTACAACGACCTCAACGGGGAGGCCCACATGGCGATATCGCTTGTTGTATTCATCTGCGCCGGAGCGGCGCTCGGCTGGGGGAATTCTCGATTCACACGGAGCGCCGTCGCCAGAATCACGGATTCGGGCGCAAGCGCTGGACGAGTAGCTGGCCTCTCGCTCGCGAGACTCTTTGTCCTGACCGCCATTTCGGTAGCCGTCGCCTACCTGGTGCGACCGGCCGGAGTCGGAATCATCTTCGGACTTGCGCTATTCCACACCGCCACACTGCTCCGCTACGCGCGACCGATAGTGCGAGGACAGACATGACGACAATCAAGGTCGGCGAGCACGAAACCGTGCGATGGCTCGGCCTGGAGTTCAACGTCGACACGATCCTGTCGACAACAGTCGCCGCGGCGATCGTGCTCGGATTGGCGTTCTACCTGCGGGCAACGGTGACTTCCGGTGTGCCCAACGGGGTTCAGCTCTTCTTCGAGACCGTGACGGTCCAGCTGCGCGCCCAGGTAGAGAACGCGATCGGGATGCGGATCGCACCATTCGTGCTACCGCTCACGGTCACCCTGTTCACCTTCATCCTGCTGTCCAATTGGCTAGCCGTGCTGCCGGTGCGATACGGCGACGGCGAACTCATCCACCCACCGGCCGCCGACGTCAACTTCGTCTACGCGCTCGCGGCGTTCGTCTTCGTCAGTTATCAGGTCGCCGGTGCCGTCCGGCGCGGACCGCTCACCCACGTGAAGATGCTACTGAAGGGCCACACTGGTTGGGGCCCAATGATATTCGTCAACATCGTCGAGGAGATCGCCAAACCGCTCTCGCTGTCGCTGCGCCTGTTCGGGAACATGTTCGCCGGCGGCGTGATGCTCTCGGTGATCACCCTCCTGCCTGCCTGGATCAGCTGGGGCCCCAACGCGATCTGGAAGTTCCTCGACCTGTTCGTCGGACTCATCCAGGCATTCATCTTCGCGCTGCTGACCATCCTCTACTTCGCCCAGTCGATGACGCGCGAAGACGAGAACCACTGACCAACCGCCGAAAAACGTTCCTGTTCAACGAAGAAGGGAAGTACCGAAAATGTCGGACATCACCAACACAGGCATCATCCAGGCGGCGGCACTGCTCGGCGGCGGACTCATCATGCTCGGCGGCGCGATCGGCGCAGGGTTCGGCAACGGCATGGCAGGCTCGGCGCTGATCACCGGCGTTGCCCGCCAACCGGAGGCCGAAAACCGGTTGCGCGGAAACTATCTGATGGCGGTCGGCCTGATCGACGCGGTGTATTTCATCAACCTCGCTTTCATGGCACTGTTCGCCTTCGCGACACCGGGCAAGTAGCACCATGTCGACGAAAAACACTGCTGGAGAGAACTTTCTGCTCCCCAACGGCACGTTCTTCGCCGAATTGCTGATCTTCCTGACCGTGCTCGGTGTGATCTGGCGGTTTGTGGTCCCGCCGATCCACCGGGCACTGGCGGAACGCGATGAGCGGAACGCGAAGACGGCGGCCGATCAGCAGTCGGCACGGCAGGCGCGTGCCGACGCCGAGGCGGCCTACCAGGCGGCCCTCGGCAAAGCACGTGCCACCGCCGCCGGAATCCGGAATCAGGCACACGCAGAAGGTCGTTCGATCATCGAGCGGCGCCGCCGCGCCGCACAGGACGAATCCGACGCACTGGTGACGCGGTCCGTAGCCGAGTTGCGAGGCGAGACCGATCGGCTGGCGGCCGACCTTCGGGCGAGCGTCGAACCACTCGCGCAGACCCTCGCCGATCGGGTGCTCGCCGAAAACATCCGCGTAGGAAAGGAATAGCCGGATGTCGCACATCGTCCTGGACTGGCCGATCTTCCTCAGCCAGCTGTTCGGCTTCGCAGTACTCGTCTGCGCCCTCACCAGATGGGTGACACCGCGAGTCGGCGCAGCAATGCGCAAGACGCAGCACAACATTCGAAAGGAGCTCGAAGAAAGCGAACGCGCAGCCACCCAGGTGGTCGCGGCCGAGGAAGCCCACGAAGCGGCCCTGGCCCAGGCTGGACTGGCGGCGGCCCAGTTCGCGGAAGACGCACACGCCGCCGCGACCGGAATTCGCACCGACGCGGCCGCAGCAGCCGAAGAGCTGGCCGCCCGCACAAAGCGACACGGCCTCGAGCGCATCGTCCGCGCACGCCGCGAGGCAGTCGACGAACTACGAGCAGGATTGCACGTCGCAGTCCTGGAACGAACCGAATACACAGTGCGCCAACGCCTCAACTCCACCCATGCCAAGTCCCAAGGCGTCGACCGCTTCCTCGACGAACTGGAGGTAATGGCGTGAAGCGAGTCGCAGGCCGATAAAGCAGACCCCGCAGGCC
Organism: Nocardia sp. NPDC049149; assembly: GCF_043197455.1. Classification (NCBI taxonomy): domain Bacteria; kingdom Bacillati; phylum Actinomycetota; class Actinomycetes; order Mycobacteriales; family Nocardiaceae; genus Nocardia; species Nocardia sp. NPDC049149. The sequence continues at coordinate 57,206 of NZ_JBICTD010000014.1, read as the reverse complement.
CGGTCATCGCCCGGGCCTGACGGTCACCGCACCTGGACACTGCCGGGGCTGACCATCGCCTGGGCTGGCCCTCACGCCAGCCGAGCCGCCACCCGGGCTGACCGCCACCCGAGCCGACCACACGGCCTGATTATCGCCTGGCCTGGCCACCAACAGGCCTGGCCACCAATCGGTCTGGCCACAACGCAACCTGGCCGTCACCCGACCTGATCCTCACCCGGCTGACCATCACCCGGGCTGATCGCCGACCCGCTGCCCTCGCTCGGGCTGATTCCCGCCCAGCTAGCCGTCGCCGGGTCTGGCCATCACCTGACCTGCCATCGCCCGGCCCGCCGATCACCCGGCCCGCCGATCACCCGGCCCGCCGATCACCCGGCCCACCGATCACCCGGCCCACCGATCACCCGGCCCACCGATCACCCGGCCCACCGATCACCCGGCCCACCGATCACCCGGCCCACCGATCACCTGGCCTGCCACGGCCGGGCCTACCACCGTCTGGCCTGCCGTCACCCAGCCAGGCCCACAGCCGGGATGATCGTCGCCCGAGGCTCGCTCAGGCTGATCCTTGCCCGGCTGACTACATCTGGAGTGGTCATCACCCGGCCTGGCGGGAGTCGCCCGGCCGGGTGGGATCGTGACCTCAATAGCGTTATGGGTCAAGGGATTACGACGGATTCCAGTTCCAGATCGATTTCGAGGCGGGCGAGCATGGAACGGAATTCGGTTGCTGGGTAGCGGTCGTTTTCGGTGACCAAACCGAGGACGGTGCCGGTGCCCGGGGTTGAGAGCGGACGGATTTGGTCTACCACTCCTTCGATGGGGTCGAACAATTGGAGTTCGGGTCGTGCGCGTTCGATGTAGTCGCGCAACCAGGGCAGGTGGGTGCTGGAGAGAGTCACTGCGTTGATCTCGGGGTGGGTCTCGAGCAGCGTGTCGAGGAAGTCGCCGATCACCTGCGCGGTGTGCTCTCGGCGGAACAGGAAATCACCGCTCTCCACCAGTTCCACCAGGGCCGACGCGTTCACCGCGTGCACCCGGCCGAGCTCCGAACCTGCCTCTTGCCGCAGGAATTCGGTCAGCTCCGCGCTCTCGACCAGCGAGCGGACCCCGAGCACCGCGACCTCGCGCGCCACCGCCAACGCTGCCTGCACCGGCGGGCGCACTCCGAAGATCGGCACCGGGCTGCGCAGGTCGTCCAGGATGGTCACCGACGGCGCGTTGGACGCCAACAGGATCGCGCTCGGCTCGTATCCGGCGAGAAAGCGCACCGCACGACCGACCACGGCCAACAGCTCTGCCCGGTCCTTCGCGCCGTAGGGGAAGCTCGCGCGATCGGCCAGGTACACGATGTCGCGGTCGGGCAGTCTCCGATGCAGCAGTTCCACCGCCGAGTAGCTGCCGAGCCCGGCATCGAACACCGCGATCGGGCGACGTACTGAAGTCATGCCGAGGATCATGCCTGGTGCGCTCAGGCGCCAGTATTCGGGCGTGCTCCCCCACAGCGACGTTCCTGACACCGACTGTCCGAACCCGGGGTGCGGCTGACAGACTCGCCGAGTGACCGATTCTCGTGATGCGGACGCGAAGCGACTGTCCGCCGATTCGCTGGCGCAGGGTGATCCGACCGGGTGGTTCGAGCGACTGTATGCGGCGGCCGCCGACGGCGGCGCGGTGGTGCCGTGGGATATCCCCGAACCGAACGCGCTGCTGGTCGACTGGCTCGAGCGGCACGAACGCGCCGACGGTGGAATGCGAGCGCTGGTGGTCGGGTGCGGTTTGGGGCGCGATGCCGAGCACCTGGCGACCCTCGGATTCGAAACGACCGCCTTCGATGTGTCCGAGACCGCGATACGAACTGCGCGAGAACGTTTCCCGACATCCAACGTGGACTACGTGGTCGCCGATCTACTCGCTCCACCCACCGAGTGGGACGGCACCTTCGACCTGGTCGTCGAGTCGATCACAGTGCAGTCTCTCCCAGTCTCGCTGCGCGCCGAGGCAACCGCCCACGTCGCACAAATGGTCGCACCCGGCGGCGACCTACTGGTGATCGCAGGTATCCGCGCAGACGGCGAGGAGGTCGACGGTCCACCGTGGCCACTGACCCGCACCGAGATCGACGCATTCGCAAACAACGGCCTGCACTCAGTGCGAGTCGAGCAGGTGGCGCCAGCAGGCGCGCCCGACTCGGTCCGCTGGCGAGCGGTGTTCCAGCGAAGCTGACAGTGCCGCTGCGCGCCTGGCGTCGGCGGACGATGTTCCCGCGAAGCTGATTGACGCGTTCACAAACAACGACCTCCGCTCAGCGCAGATCGAGCAGGTGCCACCAACGAGCGCGCCCGACTCGGTCCGCTAGCGAGCGGTGTTCCAGCGAAGCTGATCGACGCGTTCATAGACAACGGCCGCCACTCGGTGCAGGTCGAGCAGATGACGCCGGCGAGCGCGCCCGACTCGGTCCGCTGGCAAGCGGTGTTCCAGCGAAGCTGACAGTGCCGCTGCGCGCCTGGTGTCGGAGTCGGCACGCGGCGATGTCGGCGGCACACTCGCGACGTTGTCGGCGCACGCCCGGCGCTATCGGGCACGCGGGCGGTATTGCCGGCACACGCCCGGCGTTATCGGCACACGCTCGGTGTTCCAGTGAAGCCGATCGACGCGTTCCGACTCGGTCCGCTGGCGGGCGGTTTTCCAGCGAAGCTGACGGTGCCGCTGCGCGCCCGGTGTCGGCGGGCGGTGTTCAGCGAAGCTGACGGTGCCGCTGCGCGCCAAGCATCGGCGGACGATGTTCCCGCGAAGCTGATTGACGCGTTCGCAAACAACGACCTCCGCTCAGCGCAGATCGAGCAGGTGCCACCAACGAGCGCGCCCGACTCGGTCCGCTAGCGGGCGGTGTTCCAGCGGAACTGACTGTGTCGCTGCGCGCCCGGTGTCGGCGACAGCACGCGGGCGGCGGCGTCGGCACGCGGGCGGCGTTTCCAGTGAACTGACAGGTGTCGCGGCGCGCCTGGTGTGGTGGCGGCACGATGGTGGGTATGACCGAGAACGGCGAAGACCGCCGCGGCGCGGATCTGGTCTGGTATGCGGCGTACGGGTCGAATATGCATGCGAGCAGGCTGAGGTGTTATCTCACGGGCGGCACGCCGGAGGGTGGCGCGCGATCGGTGCCCGGTTGCCGCGATCGGGCCGAGCCTGCGCGTTCGATGCCGATGATGCTGCCTGGCATCCTGTATTTCGCGACCGAATCGCTGGTGTGGACCGGTGGGCGGGCGTTCTACGATCCGGACGGGCCTGGCGAGACCGCGGCACGCGCCTACCTGCTCACCGTCGCACAGTTTTCCGATATCGCAGCCCAGGAGATGTATCGGGAGCCGGGCGTTGATCTCGATCTGACCGAGGTGATCGCCTGCGGGCGCGTCCCGCTCGGCCCTGGCCGTTACGAAACCCTCTCGTGCGCAGGTTCTTTCGACGGCTACCCGATCCTCACCTGCACCGCACCGTGGAAACACGGCGACCTCCCCGGAAACGCGCCCTCCCCCATCTACTTACGCCACTTGGCCGCCGGACTGATGGAGTCACACGGCTGGTCCATCGACACCACAGCCACCTACCTGGCCACCCGCCCAGGAGCCGAGCTCGGCTGGACCCCGGAAACCGTAGCCGCACTCATCTTCCCGTAACCCGAACCTGCTCTCAGCCAAGCACTTCGGCTACGACCCCCAACACACCGAAATCCGCACCTCTTCCCTGGATCCGCGCTGACTCCGAGGCCCCGCACAGAGCATCGAACAGGCCGAAACCACCGCCACGTCCCACTCGGTGAGATGCGCCCGCACGAGTGGTACATGGTGGAGGCGACACGCCGTAAACGCCTCCACCATGTACCACTCGTGAACCGCTATCCGCGCGAACGGGACATGGCTGCACCAACTCTCGCGCTGGAACCACTTTGAGGTGGTGAGCCTCGCATTGGCGTGAGAGAAGTGGTTGCTGGGCCCGTCGGCGTGAGAGATGTGGTCGCTGGGCCCGTCGGCGTGAGAGAACTGGTCGCTGGGCCCGTCGGCGTGAGAGAACTGGTCGCTGAGCCTGTCGGCGTGAGAGAAGTGGTTGCTGAGCCGCCTTGAGCGGTAGTCGAATGGTTGCCGAGCTTTATTGGCGTGAGAGATGTGGTTGCTGAACCTGATTGGCGTGAGTGAAGGGGTTGCGACGCGTGTCGCGACACGCGCCTTTTCTCTCAGGTCAACGCTTCAAGATCGCTGTGATGTTCGCTGAGCCGGACCAGTGTCCGATGACCGGGGCGGTTGCTGCCCGTGTTGACGGGAGTGGAGTGGTTGTTGACCCGTTGACGGGAGTGAAATGGTTGCTGACCGTCGTTGGCGGGAGTCCTATGGTTGCCGTGCGCCTGAAAACGGCCACCATAGGACTCCCGTCAACCTCCCTCGAGATCACTTCCCCGAAAAGATCTTTGGACCGGACCACAGCCAAGTAACCCGGCTGGGACGAGAGAACGCGTGAGCGACTGCGGAAGGTCAGCCGGGTACGGCACACGACGCCACCACGCTATCCAGTGCAAACCCCGGGACCGTCCCGCTCGCCAGGAAACCGTTCAACCCGCGGATAAACCACCACCCCAAACGCAACACGCCCTACAAAACCCGCACCAACCCCCAAAGCCGCGCCCCTCCAAAGCCGCGCCCGTCCGAGACCGCGCCCCTCCAAAGCCGCGCCCGTCCGAGACCGCGCCCCTCCAAAGCCGCGCCCCTCCAAAGCCGCGCCCGTCCGAGACCGCGCCCGTCCGAGATCGCGCCCGTCCGAGACCGCACCCGCCCAAGACCGCACCCCACGGGCCGGGTTAGATTGCAGCCGTGCCGCTTTGGGCTCGGCGAAGGCAAAGCTCCTTCGGGTCTACGGTCTCCTGACGAGTACGGCAGCCAAGGGTTTGCACCGGATTAGCGTGGTGGCGTCGTCTGCCGTACCCGGCTGACCTCCGCAGTCGATCACGCGTTCTCTCGCCCAGCCGGGTCACTTGGCTGTGCTCCCGTTTCAAGAGTCTTTCAAAGTGAATCGTTGGGCTGGTAGCCGAGTTTCACGTCGTGATTGACCTCGCCGCCTGCGACGGTGACCTGGCTGGTGGCCGGCGGATAGCCGCGGGCGACGACCGTGTATCGGCCTTCAGGAAGGTCGGTGACAACGTAGTGGCCGTTGTCGTCCGTCCGCGCTGACGCCGTCAGGTCGCCGGTCGCGTCCAGGACGCTGATCTGAGCGTCGGGGACCGCGCGTCCGCCGTCGGCCAGCGCCCACCCTGCGAGCACCGCCATCGGCGCCAATTCGATGTCCTGGCGCAATAATCCGCTGTCGGGGACGGTGAGGGTGATCGCACCGGGACGCATGTGCTCGGCCACCGCCACCAGGGTGTAGGTGCCGGAGACGATGCCGTGGCAGGTGTACGCGCCGTCGGCGACCGCGGTCGCGGTGCCGACCACATCGCCATCCGAATCGGTCAGCGTGATCCTCGCACCGGGCAGCGGCGTGCCGCGCACGGACGACCGAACCACACCGGACAACTCACCGGAACCCAACAGCGCCACATCTATTCGGTGCGTCTGCTGTCCAACGGTGACCGTGATGGCTGCCGGTTGGTGGCCCGTCGCCGAGACGATCAGGACATAGCTGCCGGTCTCCGGCACGCGAATGACGTAGCCGCCGTCGGCATCTCCGCCAGACCGTGACACCTGATGCCCGCGCTGGTCGATCAATGTGAGCGCCGCGCCAGGCACCGGATGCCCGTCCTCGCGACGGATGTACCCGCCGATCGAGCGGTCCTCGAGTTCAGCCAAGGCGTCGGGTTCGGCGAAGGTGTCGGGGTCGGCAAAGGCGTCCGTATCGAGCACGGCTACCGCGGAACCGGCTTCCGCCGTAGCGAATTGATACGAACCGTTGCCATGATGCTCGGCCATCCCCTGCCTACTACCCGCGCCGACCAATTCCGGTTCCGGCTCGGAAATCACCTGCGCGGCACCCTCCCAGATCTGGTCCTCGTCCCAGCCCGACTCGGCAGGCGCCTCGTCCGTGGGCGCCGCCGCCTGCGGAACATCCTGCAGCGGAATCTCTTTCATGAACATCAGCACCACACCCGCCAGCACCGCAATCCCGGCGGCGACATAGAACACCCACGCCATCGAGTCGGTGAAACCGGTCAGGATCGGTATCTTCAGCTCCTCGGGCATAGCGGCGACACCGCTCGTATTGCTCTGCATGGCACTGAGCTGCGCCGCATCGAACCCGGCAGGCAACTGCCCGCCGAACGCATCGATGATCTTGCGCGGCAACAGGTTGAACAGGATCGTCAGGAACACCGCGACCCCGAGCGTGCCACCCATCTGCCGGAAGAACGTCGCCGACGCGGTCGACACACCCATGTCCGAGCGTGGACCCGCGTTCTGCGCCGCGATGATCAGCGTCTGCATGCAGCCACCGAGGCCGAGCCCGATGACGCCGCCGTACACCAGCGGCTGCCACAGCGGGCTGTCGTACTGCACCTGCGCGTGCAGCGCCGAGCCTGCCGCGATGATGAACGAGCCTGCCACCGGCAGGATCTTGTAGCGCCCTGTCCATTTGGTGATCCGACCGGCGAGCTGCGAGCCGATCGTGATGCCGACGACGAGCGGCAGCATCAGCAAGCCCGCTTTCGTCGGCGAGAACCCGCGAACCACCTGGAGGTACTGCGGCACCATGGTGATCGCACCGAACATGGCGACACCGATGATGAAGCCGCCGAGAATGGTGACGCTGAACGTCGAACTCTTGAACAGCCGCAACGGAATCAGCGCCGCGTCCTTCATCAGGAATTCGACGAGCAGGAACAACAGCAACCCGCCCGCGCCGATCCCGTAGCAGAGCAGCGACCGATCGGAGCTCCATCCCCAATGCCTGCCCTGCTCGGCAACGATCAGCAACGGCACAACGCAGAGGGTCATGGTTGCCGCGCCGAACCAGTCGATGCGATGGCGTTGCCGCTGGTGCGGCACATTGAGCACCTTGCCGACGACGAGCACCGCGAGCGCCCCGACCGGCACGTTCACCAGGAACACCCACCGCCACCCGTCGATGCCGCCGAGGGTGTCGTAGTCGGAGAAGAATCCGCCGAGCACCGGGCCGAGCACGGTCGCCCCGCCGAAGACCACCATGAAATAGCCCTGGTAGCGCACCCGTTCCCTGGCAGGCACGATGTCGCCGATGATGGTGAACGCCAACGACATCAGTCCACCCGCACCGAGCCCCTGGAACGCGCGGAAACCGGCGAGCTGATACATCGACGTGGCGAACGTGCATGCCACCGAGCCGACGAGGAAGAGCCCGATCGCGATCAGGTAGAACGGCTTTCGCCCGTAGATGTCGGCGAGCTTGCCGTACAGCGGCGTGGTGATGGTCGCGGTGATCAGGTAGGCCGTTGTGGCCCACGCCTGTTCGTCGAATCCGTGCAGGCTGTTGGCGATCCGCACGATCGCGACGCTGACGATGTTCTGGTCGAGGGCGGCCAGGAACATGCCGAGCATCAGCCCGGACAGGATGGTCAGAATCTGCCGGTGCGACAGGGTGGCGGCAGCCTGCGGGGTGGGTGGTCGCAGTGCCTCGCCCGCATCCACGCCCGGCACCGCTGCCTGGGTGGTCGAATTCGTCATGTGCGCCTTATTTCTGGTCGGCTAGCTCTTGTGGAGTTGTCTCGAAGCGGTGTGCACCCCTTCGGCGGTGGCCGCCGGCACCGATGCGGCCGTCGATCGGATCGGCCCGGCGCTCGGCCCGGCCATGTGCCACAAGCGAACTGCTGTCTACTGCTGGTCGATATCTCAGCGTGCAACAGTGCGGCGAGCCTACCGCTGCACCGTAGGCGGTCAGTCCCGAGGCATAACGACGCCGGCCGGACCCACCCACAGACTTAATTGACCCGCGCAACTAGTTGCTGAAGCAAAATATACAGAGCTGGTACGACATTCCCGTGCGCGGGCTGGTGAGGAAGGCGACACCGGTATGGCATCGTGAGACCGACAGATGTCAGGGTGCTCTCCGGAATTCTGGGTATTCCGCGTAAGTCGTGCGTCGCGACAACGAGTAGCTAACGCGGACGAAAGGAGACCGGGTCGATGCTTTCCGGGCAGAGTTGGCCTGCGGGCCTGCTTGGCGGTGGCGCCCATCCGCGCACCAACGCGGTATGGAACTGGCAGGAACTATCGGTCCTGCTCGTCGAGGACGACCAGGCCGACGCGCTGCTCGTCGAGGAACTGATCGCCGACGGCGCCCCCGGTCTGCCGATGCGCTGGGTCCGTTCCGCCGCCGAGGCACGCGAACGACTGGCAACCGGCCTGCCCGACTGTGTGCTGCTCGACCTGCACCTGCCCGACGCGCAAGGCTTGGAGGCGCTCGCACGAGTCCAGGAATACACCGATCAGGTCGCGGTGGTCGTGCTCACCGGCCTCGACCAGGAGCAGACCGGGCTGGCCGCCGTGGCAGCTGGCGCCCAGGACTATCTGGTGAAGGGCCGGGTCGAGCCCGAGTTGTTCGGCCGCGCACTGCGTTACGCGATCCAGCGTAAGCAGGCAGAGCGGGCTGCCGCTGCGCTGCGCGCGAGTCAGATGCGCGCCCAGGAGAACGCCCGCCTCGAACGCGGTCTGCTGCCCACTCCGCTGATGCGCGGTGAGCGCGCCGTCGACATCGTGGCGCGCTACCGCCCAGGCCGCACCAATGCCCTGCTCGGCGGTGACTTCTACGACGTGGTGCAACAGGCCGACGGCACCGTGCACGCATTGATCGGCGACGTCTCTGGCCACGGACCGGACGAGGCCGCGACCGGCGTCGCCTTGCGTCTGGCCTGGCGCACGCTGGTGCTCAGCGACATCTCCGGGGTCCGGCAACTATCGCTGCTGGAAGAGGTGCTGCTCGCCGAACGCAGCGGCAACCAGACCTTCGCCACCCTCACCAGCATGACCTTGCACCCCGACGACCGTCGGGTACTGGTCACCAGGGCCGGGCATCCCGGCATGCTGCTGCGCACCGGTACCAGCGTGGAGTGGGTCGAGGTGCCCGGCGGTCCCGCGCTCGGCTTCTTTCCCGGCCGCGCCGAATGGTCCGCCCACAAGATGACGCTCCCGCTCGACTCCGGGCTGATGCTGTTCACCGACGGCCTGTTCGAAGGGCACACCGCCGAAGGGCCCGACCGTCTCGGCGAAGAGGGCCTGCTCGAGCTGGCCCGCACGATCACGACCCCCACACCGGCGCTGTTCGTCGACGAATTGATCCAGCGCGCCGAGGAACTCGCCGAGGCGCACGGCGGGCTGGCCGACGATGTCGCGGTCATGTATCTGCAGTGGCATCACCGGAACCCCAACCAGGACAACCGATGACGACGTTGCCTCGACGACAGTCCGTGGCCGGTCGGCTGACCGTACAGGGTTGGTTCCTGCTGGTGCTCGCCCTCATGGTGATCCTGGTGCTCGTCGGCGCCCTGCTCGGCGCACACCAGCTCAGCAAGACCAACAGCGTCGCCGACCGGTTGACCGACCGCCTCCAGCCTGCCGTCGCCGAAACCTTCCGGCTGCAAAGCGCGCTGCTCAGCCAGGAGACCGGCATCCGCGGCTACGCGATCAGCGCCGATTCCCAGTTCCTCGCACCGTATTTCGACGGGCAGCAGGACGAGGCGAAGTCCGTGGCCGCGATCCGCGCGCTGCTCGCCGATCGCCCGCCGCTGATCGCCGAGCTGGACGCGGTGGAGCGGGCGGCCGCCGAGTGGCGCAACGGCTATGCCGAGCCGCTGATCGCCGCGGTCTCGGCGCGCGGGACCACCGCCGTCGACGCGGCGGCCGCCGAGCGCGGCAAGACGACCTTCGACCGGCTGCGCACCCTGTTCACCACCCAGAACACCGAACTCGCCGACACGGTCGCCCGGGACCGAGCCGAGCTGAACGATGTTCGCGCGGTGCGCGATTGGGTGCTCGGCAGCATGGTCGCCGCCTTCCTGCTCGCCGCAGTCGCGCTGACCATCCTGGTGCGCAAGCTGGTGGCGCGCCCGCTCGACTACCTGGAGGCCGCCTCCAAGCAGGTGGCCGACGGCGATTTCGACCATCACATCACCGCGCGCGGCCCGACCGATCTGGCCACCGTGGCCGAGGCGGTAGAGGCCATGCGCCGCCGCGTCGTCGCCGAACTGGCGTCCTCCCGAGTCCAGGAGGCGGCACTCGAACAGCAGGCGGCAGAACTGGACGCCCAGACCGTCGAACTGCGCCGCTCCAACGCCGAGCTGGAGCAGTTCGCCTACGTGGCCTCGCACGACCTGCAGGAACCGCTGCGCAAGATCGCCGCGTTCTGCCAGCTGCTGGAGAAGCGCTACGGCGACCAATTGGACGAGCGCGCAGGCCAATACATCGCCTACGCGGTGGACGGCGCCAAGCGCATGCAGGTCCTCATCAACGATCTGCTCACCTTCTCCCGGGTCGGCAGGGTCATCGACGGCAACGTGCCGATCGGCCTCGACCAGACGCTGGACAAGGCGATGGCCAACCTCGCGGCCGCCGCCGAGGACACCGATCTGCGGCTCGAACGTCCCGACACGTTGCCGGAGATCACCGGCGACCCGACGCTGCTGACCATGCTGTGGCAGAACCTGATCGGCAATGCGATCAAGTTCCGTGCCCCCGATCGGGCGCCGATCGTCCGGCTGGACTGCACACCGGACGGCGACACCGGCGGCTGGCGATTCTCGGTGTCCGACAACGGCATCGGCATCGCGCCGGAGTTCGCGGAGAAGGTGTTCGTGATCTTCCAGCGACTGCACAGCCGCGAGGAGTACAGCGGAACCGGGATCGGGCTCGCGCTCTGCAAGAAGATCGTCGAACATCACGGCGGCAAGATCTGGCTTGACACCGAGTACACCGGTGGCACCCGCTTCGTCTTCACTCTCAACGCGCCCGTGGACGATTCACCCGCGGAATCGGACGAGCCGGTCCGCGCATCTCAGCAAAACGAACCACCATCACAAGGAGATCCGGCGTGAGTAATTCTGGTCAGCCCATCGACATCCTGCTCGTGGAGGACGACCCCGGCGACGAGTTGATGACCAGAGAGGCGTTCGAGGACAACAAGATCGGCAACACTTTGCATGTCGCCCACGACGGGCAGGAGGCGCTCGATTTCCTGTACCGGCACGGCGAGCACGCGGACGCGCCGCGGCCGGATCTGATCCTGCTCGACCTGAACCTGCCGAAATACGATGGCCGTCAAGTGCTGGAGAAGATCAAGGCCGATGCGGACCTCGCCCACATTCCCGTAGTCGTGCTCACCACCTCGGCGGCCGAGGAGGACATCCTGCGCAGCTACAAGCTGCATGCCAACGCGTACGTGACCAAGCCGGTCGACCTGGACCAATTCGTCGCCGCCATCAAGCACATCGACGACTTCTTCGTCCAGGTCGTGCGGCTACCTCGGCAGCACTGAATCAGGCAGGCCTGCGCGGCTCCTCGACCGCGAGCGCGTCTGCCAGGCTGTTGAATACGGTGAGCAACTTGTCCAAGCCGGTCACCTCGATCGGCCGCCGCACCGGCGGCGACGCCACCACGCGCAGGCTGCCCGCTGGCACCGACTCCGCGGCGACGAGCAGCACGCTCAGACCGGCGGAGCCGAAGAACTCCACTTGGGACAGGTCGACCACCAGGATCTCCGGCCGATCCTCTGCTGCTTGCGCCACCGCGGCCTGGAACTGCGGGGCCGATGCCATGTCGATCTCGCCGGTGATGGACAGGATGCGGGTGGCGTCCACCGAGCGCACCTCGGCCTCCAACGCCCTTGCCTTCCCCTCCGCGCTCATCGGGCACCCGCCCGAACGCCGATGCCATTCACTGCCAACTCAGGGCTCGGCCGAACCGAGCCCGCTCCACCAAACAGGTTGCCTGGCATCGCCACTTCGCTACCTCCGACGCGTCGACTTCGCCGCACATCCGAGCATTGTCTGCTCGAATCCGGCCACGTTGCTCGAGCCGGCGCGGAGATTCTCCATCGCGACAAACTACCGTAGGCCGCCGACCATTGCCGCGTCCGCCTCCACGCGCGGCGGGTCCGGCTCAGCGCACCCGGGCCGGTCGACGATCCTCGGCGAAATCGAGTTCGAGGGTCACCGGAATGGCATCGACCGCCAAAGCCTCGCGTAGGCGGGGCACGGCGTGGCCGAGGATGCGCCGACGCAGGTCGGCGATGTCGGCGCTCGGTTCGGCGGTGACAACCAGGTGTAGCTCGGGCGCGGTGCGTTCGCCCGACAACCAGGCGGCCGCGGAGCGCACGCCGGGATAGCTCTCGATATCGGCGGCCACCGGTGCGGCGGCGGTGGACGACGCCAACACCGTTGTCCCCGCGGGTTCGCTGCCGCCGGTGCGCCAGGTGCGCGATTTCGGCATCCGGTACACCTGTGCCAGCAGCCAGCGCAGGCACAGCACACCGATCAGCACGGCGGCCGCGACCGCGACCACCAGCACCCAGGTCGGCGGCGCCGCGGTGCCGGGAACCAGGGTGTCGCCTGCGTGGACCCACCGCAGTCGGCCGTAGTGCGCGGCAACGGCAAGCCCGCCTGCTGCGAGCAGCAGCAGTCCGGTCAGACCGAGCACGGTCCGGTTCAGTCCAGCGGGACGGTTGACGCGACTCATGAGGCCTGTCCTGTCTTCGGGCCGTGCAACTTCGCGCGCACATGGCGGACGGGCTGCGGGCCGATCTCCTGCACGCGACGGGTCAGCGTGTCGCAGATCGCCTCGGGCATGCCATCAGCAACGGTTCGATCGGTGCGCGCCGACACCTTGACCGCATTGCGCCGCAGCCGGATTCGAGCCGATCCGACACCGTCCACCGAGCGCGCGGTGCTGTGCAGCGCCGTGCGAAGGCCGCCACGGGTGACCCCTGCGGTCAACCCGTCTTCGGCGGTGAGCGGCAGCACGGCGGGCCTGCCCGGCCACAGCGCGAGGCCGAGCAACGCGAAACCGAGCACCATCGCGGCGATCCCGACAACGAGCACCGGTACCTCGTTCCAGGTCATGCCGTGTAGGTCGGTCGCGACGGTGTCGTAGGCGAGGAACTCGTGTGCCCCGACCAAACGCTGGATCAGCGACACCGCCACCGCGACACACAGCGCCAGGACAAGCACCGCGACCACGATCGCCGGAATCACCCGGCGCGGCCTGCGTTTCATCGAATCCTCCTGCCCGCAACGGTTTCCGCGGTCAGCTCGGTCACCACGATGTCGATCGCGGTGACCGCGAGCCCGGTCAGCTCGCCGGTGCGGCGGACCAGATGCGCGCGACACGCGTTGGCCACCCGATCGACCGGCGACGGATAGGTGATCGGCAGCCGAACCTCCAGTGCCGCACGGTCCCCGAACATCTGGGCGTCGACGCGCACGTCGGCACCGACGCCCGCCACCTCACGGGCCGCCTGCGCCACGATCCGCCGGACCGCGCGCGGCGCGACCGTGGTGGCGCCGGGACAGTCGACCGCGACGGCGGTCATCGCCTGCCCCTGCGCTGCGCCGACTGCAGCAGTCCGGCCAGGTCGAGCTCACCGTCGAGCCATCGGCCGACCACCAAGCCGAGGATCGCGAACAGCAGCACGATGGTGAACGCGCCGAATCCACCGAAGGCGCCCGCGAATCCCAGGGCAATGCCGATCGCGAGGCAGATCGCAGTGGAGTTCATCTACTGCACCCGACTGCTCGGCGCCGGTTCGTCGTCGTCGCCGGGGATGTAGACGTCATTGATGTTGATGTTCACCTCGACCACCACCAGACCGGTCATCTGCTCGATCGCGGTGAGCACGTTGCGGCGCACCGCACGTGCCAATTCGGCGATGGCGACGCCGTATTCGACGACCAGTTCCAGGTCGACGGCCGCCTGTGTCTCGCCGACCTCGACCGAAACCCCCTGGCCGATACTGGCCGACGCGCCGGGAATGCGATCCCGGATAGCGCCGAACGCCCTGGCCGCGCCGCCGCCGAGATCGTGCACGCCACGCACCTCGCGGGCCGCGAGCCCGGCCACCTTCTGCACGACGATATCGGCGATCGTGGTGGTGCCCTGATCACTGGCCAGCTTGCTGTCCTTGTCGACCGCCGCGGTCCCGTTCTTCGGCTGGGTTTTGGTGTCGGTCGTCTTCTCCGTGGTGGTCGTCGCGTTCATCGGCTTCCTCCTGGTTTCCCTTGGGGTACAGCGGATATCTGATGGATAGACACCCGGTCGTGGCAGATCGGCACGGACCGGACGGTGTGAGTCAGGTAACCTCCTCGCCACCGAAGGCGATGGCGTCGAGTTCGACGACCACCAGTCGCAGGCGGGCGTCGGCCCATTCGGTCCCGGCCAACGCGGCACGGACGGCGGCCGTTGCCTTTTCGACCAGCGGCGCCAACGGCAGCGCCGCGGCGGCGACCCGCACCTCGACCAGACCTGATCGCAGGTCGACCGCGAATCCTCGTGCGTCCCACGGAAACCAGGACGCGCTCTCCACACCGAGTGAGGTGGCGGGGCGGATACCGTCGATAGCGTCCAGCGCGCCGAGAATCGCGGCGGTGACGTCGACAGCACTCACCGCCGCTCCGGCTCGATATCGAGAATGGACACCGACACCTCATCGACCTGCTGCCCGGTCTGCTCGAAAACCACCCGCGAAACCTCCTGTTGCACTGCATGACCGACCACCGCCGCCGCGCGGGCGGCCGAAATCACCACATCCACCTGCACACTCAGCTCGCCCGCTGCGTTCTTTCGCACCCGGACGCCCTCCGATGCGGCCGGATCCGCGTTGGTCAGGCGCTGCTTGCCGACCCGCACGAGCGTCGAGACCAGCCCGCGCACACCGGGTTCCAGCCGCACCACCCCCGGCGTCGCGCGCGCCGCCTGTGCGGCCACCGCGGCGATGACCGGGGCCTCGATCACCACCTCGGAGATGGCCTCGGTTGTCATCGGCCGGCGTCCTCCTCGGTGTCGTAAACATCGGCGACTACCAGGTCGAGCGTCGCCAGCTCCAGTCCGGTCTGCGCGTCGAGTGCGGCCATGACCCGTTCCCGCACGATCGGCAGCGCTGCACCGATCGTGGTGTGCCCGAATCCGATCGCGACCGACATCTCGACCTCGACCCGGTTCTCCCCGTCCATGCCCATGCCGACGCTGCGTACTCGGCAGTGCCTGGCGCGGACGCCGGGCACCGAATCCGCGGCATAGCGCAGCACCGCGGCGATGGCCTGTTCGCTGACCTCGACGGTGCCAGGCGCGGCGGTCGGCAGTCGCAAGGTCCGGCCGCGCCTGGCCTCGGCGCGGACCGCGGACATGATCCGGCTGGTCAGATCGAGCGGCGCCGGATCCGGTTCGTCGATCAGCTCCTTGGTCGCATCGCGCAGGGCGAGCAGGCTGCCTCTGGCGGAACGGCAGTGCGGGCAGGTCTTCTCGTGTTCGTCGCCCAGGCCCGCCTCGACGGCGTCGAGCCGATCCCAGACCTGTTCGATTTCGCGGCCGCAGGGCAGCCGGTAGTCCTCTTCGGTCGTGCCGTTCACCGCCATGGATTCATCACCTCGGACAAATGAGCTCGTGCTCGGGCAATGCGGCCGCGCACCGCTGTCGTGTTCACCTCGACGATGTCGCCGATCTCCTCGTAGGACAGCCCGTGCACTTCGCGCAGCAGCCAGCAGGCGCGTTGTTCGGGCGTGAGCAGCTGCAGCGCCGCGGTCAGCGCGGCCAATTGCGTGCTCACCTGCACTGCTTGCTCGGGCTGGGTGTCCGAGCGTCGCGATTCGGTGATCTCGGGATCTACCTCGACCGTCGGGCGGCGGCCCCGGATCACGTTCAAACAGCGATTGGTCGTCATGCGATACAGCCAGCCGACAAAGGCGGCGTCATCGTTGAGCTGAGGTAGTCGGCGCCACGCACCGAGGAACACCTCCTGGACCACATCCTCGGCATCCGCGCGGTCGGCGAGCATCTTGACCGCGAGCCGAAACATCCTCGCCTGATAGCGCAGCACTAGCTGTTCGTAGGCCCTCATGTCGCCGTCACGCGCCCTGCTCACCAGGGTCGCATCGTCCGGCGCGGTCTCGGCAACCGCTTCTTGTGTGGTCACAGCACCTCCTCCACCGCTCATCTGGATAGACACCGGGGATCGGAAACCGTCACGTTCAGTATGACGTGACCGTTGTCTCAGCGGTTGCTGCGTGCCCTTTCCTCGGCCGCCGTGTCCTTACAACGTGTGCATCCGACCCGGATGTGCCACGACATAACGGAGGTTTCGATGTCTCTGCGCGACAAGATCGGCAACAAGGTCGACGAGTTCTCCGGCAAAGCCAAGGAGGCCGCGGGCGCCGCGACCGGTGACGACGAGCTGCGCGCCGAAGGCAAGGCCGATCAGGCCGAAGCTGGGATCAAGGGCGCCGTCACCGAGGTCAAGGACGCCATCGGTGACGCGGTGGACAAGGCGAAGAGCGCGCTGGGCAAGTAGCCCGCTCGTGCGGCGTGCGGGTCTCGATGACCGCACGCCGCCCTGCGCGAAGGAGGTACGGCAATGACGAATCACCAACCGACCAAAATCGCCGGTGTCGAACACGGCACCGCATGGCTGGCCGCCGCCACCTGTCTGGCATTGATCGTCGGGGTCGCGGCGCTTACCGCGTCCGTCGCCGCGACGTCCGTCGCGGCCGTCAGCATCGTGGCCGGGCTCGCACTCGTTCTGACAATCCTGCCGCGCCAGGCTTGAGGGACCCACAGCTGCGGTGGCGGTGTCGACCCCATTGCCGAGGGCACCTGCCTGCTCGGCCGTGACGAGAACACGGTGCCGGCAACGGATCACGTCACCGGCACCGCAGCGTTTCGCACGTCTACTTCCGCTGGTCTTCCAGCGCGTCGTCGATCGCCGCGAGCGCGTCGACGGGGGTGCGGTTCTTGCCGTGCTCGTCCTTGCCGAGCTGCGGCCAGCCTTCGCCCTCCGGCCCGCGCAGCTGGATCCAGATATCGCGGGTCTTGTCCAGCAGCTCGCGCTGCTCGAACTCGTTCAGTGCGGACATGAATTCCTCCTCTATTCCGACGCCGCACGCCGCGGCGAAATCCTGGGGCGACATGGCGTAGGCGATGTTCATGTCGCAGTCGCCGAACGGTGGGCAGCCCTCGGGCAGGCCGCCGCCGTAGCCCTGGCCGTCGGTGTACTGGTGCGCGAGCTGACCGGGCAGGTTCGGGTTGCGGCCGTATCCGGCCCCGACCATGCGCAGTCCGTCCGGGCGTTCTGGCCACATGTCGAAGAAATCGCCCTGGTTCGCATAGCCGATCACGCGACGGCGGTCACCGAGCCAGTCGGTTAGCTGCCAGTACGCTCCGTTGATGCCGTCGGACTGGTTGCCCCGCGGATTCCCCCCGGACTCGAGGTCGATCATGGTGATCATGCGCCGGTGTGGGCCGCCGGCCCGTTCCACCATCTCGCGATGCACGGCGACGGTCTCCAACCAGTTCGGCCGCCAGTAGAAGTAGACGATGAAACATGCCAACCGGCCGGAATCCACAGCCTGGCATGCCCATGCGTAATTGGCGGCGAAGTTCGGATCGCGAAAGTCACCATCGTTGGAGCGGAAACTCAGGATTCCGAACGGATAGGAATCGTCTACCGGCACCTGAAAATATGACACGTCCGCGAAAAGACTGTCGACCATCTGATCTCCCTCGATTTCGTTTGCCCGAAATTTCCCCCGAGTCGTTTCCGTCGCGCCGAACTGCACACCGCACGCCCATGAGACGTCGATGAAACGCGGGTGAAGGGCGGGGGATGAAGACTCTTCGATGTACAGGAACTCCCCTCGCCAATTCGGCGCGACGGACCCATGTTGTCGCTGGTCCACCGCTCGGAGGAAGGTGTCGGTCGAATGAGCGAACCGGGCGTTCCATTTGTTGGACCACGAGCGATAAACAACGCACGTGCTCGGTTCGTTGCGTTATCTGCATGGGAGGACAGAGAGTGAGCGAAGCGACGATGGAGAAGGCGTCGGCCATGGGGGGCCGTGGTGTGCTCGAAGGGGCGTTCGCCCTATTGGAAGTACTCGCGCACGGTGATGAGAAGGGACTGACCGAGCTGGCGTCGGACGCCGGACTACCGAAAGCAACCGCATATCGGCTGCTCAATCAGTTGGTCGTCGAGGGGGCGGTGCAACGGCGGAGCGGGCGGTATCAGATCGGTCCCCGGGTCTATCGACTCGGCCAGACCTGGCAGCCTGCCCGACTGCTGCGGGCAGCGTCGGCACGACCGCTCGGCCAACTGACGGCGGCCTCGGATCGAGGCGGGTTCAGCCTGTCGGTCACCGACCGGGGAAACACGATGCTCATCGGCGGGATCGGGCGCGAGATCGATGAGATCTTTCCGCTGCGCGCCGGGGTGCTGCTGCCCTCGGGCACTGCGGCCGAGCAGGTGCTCGCGATCGGCTACCCGACGACGATCGCGCCTGAGGGGTTTTCGTTGCGCGAGTGGAATCGTCAGGTCACCCTGGTGCGCGAACGCGGGCTTGCCTTCGACACCGACATGAGTCGCTTCGGGTTGGCGTGCGTCGCGGCGCCGGTGCGTGGGCCCTCCGGTGAGGTGGTCGCCGCGCTGGCGGGGACGCTGAGCGAGATGCAACGCATCCCGGCGTTGGCGGAAGCGGTGTTGCGTGCGGCCGGCGTGGTGAGCGCGAATCTCACCAGGCTCTTGCGCTCACACGGAGCCATGTCGCTCTGAAGAGCACCCCGAACGGCGCCTGAGTAGCGGACTACTCAGGCGCCGTTCGCGTTTCCGCGTACTTGGTGCGTACGGGCATACGCGGTGGAGACGCGTGAAATCTGACATGACACACGTCTGCGAGGTCACGTGTTATCGACCTGCCGGGGTGATCGATGTGCCCGCGCACCAGACGGCGGTGATGCGGCGGGTGGCGCGGATGTCGGCGAGCGGATTGCCGTCCAGGAGGACGAGATCGGCGCGCTTGCCCGGCGCGATGACGCCGCGGTCGGTGAGGCCGAAATGCTCGGCGGGCAGGATGGTCGCGGCGCGTAGTGCCTCCGCCGGGGGTAGGCCCGCGGTGACGAGCAGCTCCAGTTCGCGATGCAGGGAGGCACCGTATTGCGGCTGAAACGGTACGCCCGGTGTGCTGTTGGCGTCGGTGCCCGCGAGGATCGGGACACCGCGACTGTGCAGCGACGCGACGGTGGCCAGGCAGTCGGCGAACCCGAGGCGGCCCAAAGCCGTTGCGATGCCTTGCATCATGACCAGGGTGGGGATGGCGACGCGGCCCTCGGCGGCCATCCGGCGGACATGCTCAGCCGGGAGTTGCCCGTCTCCCGGCACGTGCGTGACGAAGTCGACGCCGACATCCAACGCGAGCGCGTACGCGCCCAAAGATGCGGCGTGCGCGACGATTCGGCGGTTCATGGCGTGCGCGGCCGCCACCACCGCCTTGGCGGTCGCCTCGTCGGGGCCGCCGTCGCCTGGCGCCTCGAGCACGAGCTTGAGATAGTCCGAGCCCGCCGCGACGCGCTCGGCGACCATCGCCTCGGCCTCCTCGGGGCCGCGGATGACGGCGGCCTCGGCTAAGCCGGGCATCTTGGCGTGCATGCCGCCAGCGCCGATGATCGGCGGGCCCGCGCTGCGAATGTCGGTGGCGCCCTGGCGGTTACGCAGTTCGGTGAGTTGTCCCGCAGGCCAGGTGGCCATGTCCAGCGCGGTGGTCACGCCGTGCGCGGCGAACGCGTCGAGCGACTCCGGACCGGACAGGTGCACGTGGGCGTCGATGAGACCTGGCAGCAGGACCGCACCGCGCGCGTCGACCGGTTCGGCGCCGCCTGGATCGGTGCCGAGCACGGCGCCGTCGATCACCACCGTCGTCGGCTGGGTCAGGCCGTAGCCGTCGAAGACGCGAACATTGTGCAGGGCGGTTTTACCGGCCGCTGGGGAGTCGACAGTCACGCAAAGCCTCCGGTGCGGTAGTCATGCCGAAGCGGGGCGGTTCGTCCCGCCAGAGCACGGTATCGCCTAATCGGCGATTCGGGCACCGGTCACCGGGTGGAACAAGTGGACTGTGCCTGGATTCGTGACCTCCAAGTTGATCGACTCGGCCAGTTTGGCCGGTGCCCGCATCCCCGACCGCGCGACGAAGGTGAATGCTTCGCCGTCAAGGCCGGTGACCTGGGTGCCGGGAGTCCTGGCGTAGACATAGGACTCGCTGCCGAGCTCCTCGATCAGTTCGACGGTGACGGTGAAACCGGCGCCGTCGCGGCGCTCCGAGACGGGAGCCAGTGGGCGCAGTGCGAGTTGCTCGGGGCGGATGCCGACGGTCACGGTGTCCAGGCCCGCATCGGCCAGCGCGGTGATCCGGTCCCGCGGCAGTTCGACTGTGCTGCCGCCGATCTCGACGCCGCCCGCGACGATCGGGACCGTGAGCAGGTTCATCGACGGCGAGCCGATGAAGCCCGCGACGAACGCGGTGGCAGGCCGGTCGTAGAGCTCGGCGGGCGTGCTGAACTGCTGCAGCCTGCCGTCGCGCAGCACTGCGACGCGATCGCCCATGGTCATCGCCTCGACCTGATCGTGGGTGACGTACACCGTGGTGGTGCCGAGCCTGCGCTGCAGTGCGGCGATCTGGGTGCGGGTCTGCACCCGCAGCTTCGCGTCGAGGTTGCTCAGCGGCTCGTCCATGCAGAACACGCGCGGCTCCCGCACGATCGCGCGGCCCATCGCGACCCGTTGCCGTTGGCCGCCCGACAGTTTCGCGGGTTTACGGTCGAGAAACGGCGTGAGACCGAGCAGCTCCGCGGTCTCGGCCACCCGCTGCTTGCGTTCGGCCAGCGGCACTTTGAGCATCTTGAGGGCGAAACCCATGTTCTCGCCGACGGTCTTGTTCGGATAGAGCGCATAGTTCTGGAAGACCATGGCGATGTCGCGATCCTTGGACGGCACACCGACCATGTCCGCGCCGTCGATGCGGATCGTTCCGGCATCGATCTCCTCCAGGCCGGCGAGCATGCGCAGCGCCGTCGACTTCCCCGAGCCGGAAGGCCCGACCAGGACGATGAATTCGCCGTCGGCGATGTCCAGGTCGAGCGAGTCGACCGCGAGGGTGTCCGCGCCGGGATATACGCAGGACGCCGAGTCGTAACGAATGGTGGCCATGGATCTTTCCTTACTTGATGGCGCCGAACGAGAGACCGCGCACCAGCTTGTTCTGCGCGATCCACCCGGCAAGGACAACAGGCAGCGCGGCGAGCACCGCTGCCGCGGACAACCGGGCCCAGTACAGGCCCTCCCCCGTGATGAAGCCGACCAGGAACACCGGAATCGTCTGTGCCTGAACGGCGGTCAGGTTGACCGCGAAAAAGAATTCGTTCCACGAGAAGATGACACAGATCAACGCGGTCGCGGCGATGCCTGGCGAGACGAGCGGCAGGATCACCTCGCGCACCGCGGTCCACAGACCAGCCCCGTCCATGCTCGCGGCCTCGAGCAGTTCACTCGGCACTTCGAGGAAGAACGAGCGCATCATCCAGACCGCGATCGGGAGGTTCATCGCGGTGTAGAGGATGACGAGCGCCCAAATGTTGTCCAGCAGACCGATATCGCCGACGATCACGTACAGCGGGACGATCGCCGCGACCACCGGCAGCATCTTGGTGCCGATGAAGAAGAACAGCGCGTCCTGGGTGCGGCGCACCGGGCGCAGCGAGAGCGCGAACGCGGCGGGCAGGCCGAGCAGCAGCACCAGAATCGTCGACATCGCGGTGGCGAAGGTGGAATTCAGCAGGGTGGTGCCGATGCCGCTGTCCAGGACCGCCGAGAACTGGTCGAGGGTCGGGGTGAAGATCAGCTTCGGCGGGTCGGTGTAGGCGTCGCCCTCCTGTTTGAACGCCGTCAGCACCATCCACAGCACCGGGAAGAAGAAGCCGATGCCGACCAGCCAGGCCAGCGCACTCCAGACCATGCCGGTCCGGTTGCGTCGCTTGCGCACCGGAACACCGTCCGCCACAGTGGGTTTCCCGACGAGGGCATGGGAAGTCATGCCGCCTCCTCTTTTCCGGTGAACGACTTGAACAGCAGGCGCAATGCCAAGGTCGCGACGATGGTGGTGGCGATGACGGTGACCACACCCATCGCGGCCGCCTGGCCGATGTCGAAGCCGAGAAAGGCGCGCTGATAGATGTAGAAGGGCAGGTTCGAGCTCGCGATGCCGGGTCCGCCCGAGGTCATCATGTACACCGCGTCGAAGGTGTTCACCAGGTAGATGGCGCCGAGCACGGCTCCGAGTTCGATGAAGCGGCGCAGGTGCGGCAGCGTGAGTTCCCGGAACACCGCGAACGAGGTGGCGCCGTCGACCCGCGCGGCCTCCACGATGTCGCGCGGCATCGACTGCAGCCCGGCCAGGATCAGCAACATCATGAACGGGGTCCACTGCCACACCAGGTCGGCCATCACCGCGGGCAGCGGATATCTGCTCACCCAGTCGATCTGGCCGACGCCGAACGGTTTCAGCACAAAATTGACCAGGCCGAAGACCGGGTCGAGCATGGTCGTCTTCCAGATCAGTGCTGCCGCAACGGGAGTCACCAGGAACGGCGTGATCAGCAGGGTGCGCACCACGCCGCGGCCGAAGAACGCCCGATCCAGCAGCAACGCGAGCAGCAGTCCGAGGATCACCGAGATGATGACGGTGCCGACGATCATGAGCACGGTGTTGAGCGCGACCTGCCGGAACTGACTGTCCCGGAACACATCCGCATAGTTCTGCAGACCGGTGAAATGTCGCGAGCCCGGTCGCACCAGGTTCCACGACTGCGTCGAGTAGTACAGCGTGAACACGAACGGCAACTGGGTGACCACGAGCATGAAGATCAGCGCGGGCAGCAGCGGACCTCGGCGGCGCCAGCCTTCGGCACGGGAAATCCGATCCCGGCGAGAGACGAGGCGCGGCGGCGCGGCGGCCGGTGCGGCTTGGGTGGTGCGCGCGGTGGTGGTTTCAGACATGACTACTGACTCTCTCGATACGACCGACCGACCACCTCGGCGTACTGCTGGGCCTGGTCGAGTGCGGCGCGGACGCTGATCCGGCCCGCGACCGCTGCGCTGATCTGCTGGCTCACCCTGGTACCGAGATCCTGGAACTCCGGGATGGTGAGGAACTGGATGCCCGTGTACGGAACCGGCCGGGTCCCTGGGTGTTCCGGGTCGACGCCCTCCATTGCCGACAACGTGAGCGGCCCGTACGCCTTCGAAGCCTCCCGATATTCGGGGATCTGATAGGTGGACTGGCGGCTGCCCGGCGGCACATGCGACCAGCCGAGCCGCTCGCCGACCATCCTGATGTAGGGCTTGCCGGTCATCCACGAGACGAATTTCCATGCGGCGTCGGGCTTGTCGCTGGTCTTCGGGATGCCGAGCGACCAGGTGTAGAGCCACCCGGAGTTCGGCTTCTCGCGCACCGGGGCGAGCGCGTAGCCGATCTTGCCGACCACCTTGCTCGACGCGGGATCCTCCAACACCGAGACGGCAGAGGTCGCGTCGTACCACATCGCGGTGTTGCCCTGGGCGAGCTGCGTGGCGCATTCGCCGAAGCCGCTGGTCGCCGCGCCGGGCTGGCCGTGCGTGCGCACCAGGTCGACGTAGAACTCCACGGCCCGAACAACTTCGGGGCTGGTGAGCTGAGCGTGCCAGTTCTCGTCGAACCAGCGGCCGCCGAAGGTGTTGATCACCGTGTTGAGCGGGGCGAGGGATTCGCCCCAGCCCGGCTTGCCGCGCAGGCAGATGCCGGAGCGCCCGCCCGCCGGGTCGTCGAGTTTCGCCGCCGCGGCAGCCACCTGATCCCAGGCCGGCTCGGCAGGCATGGTGAGCCCGGCCTGTTCGAGCAGGTCCTTGCGGTACATCAGGAACGACGACTCGCCGTAGAACGGCACCGAATA
Organism: Nocardia sp. NPDC049149; assembly: GCF_043197455.1. Lineage (NCBI taxonomy): Bacteria > Bacillati > Actinomycetota > Actinomycetes > Mycobacteriales > Nocardiaceae > Nocardia > Nocardia sp. NPDC049149. The sequence continues at coordinate 33,246 of NZ_JBICTD010000014.1, read as the reverse complement.
CATAGAACCCTGATAGGACAACGACTTTCGCAGCGACGGGATGAAATCCTGCTCGTCGTAGCCCGGCGTGTTCCGCGCGTAGGCGGACAGATCGGTCAGCCAACCGTTTTCAGCCCACTGCGGCGTCTCGTAGTTGCTGATCATCACCACGTCGAATTCACCGCCGCCGGTCGCGACCGACGCGGTGATCTTGGCGCGAGCTTCGTTCTCCGACAGCGAAACGAACTTCAGTGTGGTGCCTGGGTTTTCGCGCTCGAACGCGCTCGACAGCGTGATCGCGTCGCGCATCTGCGAGTTCGACACGATGGCGATGGTGACCGGATCGCCGCCACCGGAGGTGAAGGTGCCTGCGCCCGCGCAACCACCCGCGGCGAGGACGGCCGAAACGGCCAGTGCCAGTGTGCGTTTTCTCCTTGGGCTATGCCTGCTCATCGGCCGCGCCCTCCTTCTGTTCCAGCAGCCACCGCGCGCATTCGAGGTCGGTGACGAGGATCTTGGCCAGCCCGCCGCGCAGTGCGCCGAGCGTGGCGTGATGTTTGGCCGCACCGCCGGAGATCAGCACCGTCGAGCGACAGGCGCGCACGGCGTCGAGACCGACCGAAACGGTGCGTGCGGCAAGCGATCCCGCGATGTCACTGCCGTCGGCGTGGAAGAACCGGCCGCCGATCTCGCCGACCGCGCCGAGGCCGTGCAGTTCGTCGAGGATCGCGGTGTCGAGGTAGCTGCCCTCGAACAGCGTGGTCGCGGTGGAGACCGTGCCGACGCCGAACATCATCACGTCGGCGGCGCGCCCGAGCGCCATCGCGCGGCCGAGCACCGAATCCTGCGCCAGCGCGGTGACGGTCGCGGAATCGGCGTAGAGCGGGGCGAGCAGCCGGACCGGCGTGGCCTGCAGGACGGTGGCGCAGCGGCCGAGGGTGTAGTCGACGCCGGTCTGGTAGTCGATCGAGGTCATCGATCCGTCCAGCTGCACGACGGTGGCGCAGCGCGCGGACTTCGTGCGCAGTTCGTGTGCGACGGCGATGGTCTCCGGGCCCCAGGTGAATCCGAGGGTGTCGTCGGGTTGCAGCCTGCGGGCCAGCACGCCGACCGCCGCACGGGCCAACGGCACCAGGCCGGACGGCGAGCCGTCGGGTATTTCGCCGAGCACGACGGCCTCGGTGAGGCCGAACGCGGCCTCCAGCTCCGACTCGACGTCGGTGTGCACGGCCGCGCGCAGGTCGTCGGGGACGCTGATCTCGATGCGCACCAATCCCTGCGCGCGGGCTCGTGCGATGAGCCTGCCCGCTGTCGGTCGCGAAACACCCAGTTTGGCCGCGATTTCGGCTTGCGTGGCGCCCTCGAGGTGATAGAGCTGCGCGGCCCGCAACGCGAGCCTGACGTCATCCGAGGCGCTCGGCCGGGATGGGACGGTGGCCACATGGCCTCCTCATCGAGTCCAGGCAGTGACTGAGCATCTGCTCAGCATGTGATCTACTGCTCATAGAGGGTAGCATCCGATTTGTGACGTACACAACATTTGTGGGGTGAGCATGACTTGGGACACAGCTGTGCCGCTGCGCGCCGCTACCCTGCGGGAGCTCGACTCCCGCATCGCGACACCGGCCTACGACCGAACCGGAATCAGCACCGGCATCGTGCATTTCGGGGTCGGCGGGTTTCATCGGGCACATCAGGCGATGTACCTCGACCGGCTGCTCAGCGCGGGCGACGCCAGGGAGTGGGGCATCTGCGGAGTCGGCGTCCTGCCTGCCGACCAGCGGATGCGGGACGCGCTGCGGGCGCAGGACGATCTGTACACGCTGTCCGTCCTCGCGCCGGACGGCTCGTGGACCACGCGGGTGATCGGCTCGATCGTCGAATACCTGTACGCGCCAGACGATCCCGAGGCGGTGCTGGCGAAGCTCGCCGACCCGGCCACCCGCATCGTTTCACTCACCGTGACCGAAGGCGGGTACCACTTCTCGGCGACCACCGGCGCGTTCGACCCCGACGATCCGGCGATCCAGGCCGACCTCGCGCCGAATGCGGTGCCCGCCACCATCTTCGGTCTGATCACCGAGGGGCTGGCCAGGCGCAGAGCACGCGGCATCGCACCGTTCACGGTGCTGTCGTGCGACAACATCGAGGGGAACGGGCACGTGGCACGCACCACGTTCGGCACGTTCGCCCGGCTGCGCAATCCCGATCTCGGCGAGTGGGTGGCGCAGGAGGTGTGCTTCCCGAACTCGATGGTGGATCGGATCACGCCGGTGACGCCGCCCAGTGCCGCGGCCGAGGTCGAGCGGCGCTACGGGGTGCTCGACCGGTGGCCGGTGGTCACCGAGCCGTTCACCCAATGGGTGCTGGAGGATTCGTTCACCCTCGGCCGTCCCGACTACGGCGCGGTCGGCGTGCAGCTGGTCGCGGATGTGGCGCCCTACGAGCTGATGAAGCTGCGACTGCTGAACGCGAGCCACCAGGCGCTGGCCTACTTCGGGTATCTCAGCGGGTATCGACTGGTGCACGACGCGGCACAGGATCCGGCATTTCGCCGATTCCTGTTGCGGTACATGGATATCGAGGCGACACCTACCCTGTTGCCGGTGCCCGGCGTCGATCTCGATCAGTACAAGCAGACGCTCATCGAGCGCTTCGCCAACCCGGCGATCGGCGATACCGTGGCGCGGCTGTGCGCGGAATCATCGGACCGGATTCCGAAATGGGTGCTGCCGGTGATTCGCCACCGGCTCGCCGACGACGGCGAGATCACCTGTGCGGCAGCGATCGTCGCCAGCTGGGCCCGCTATGCCGAGGGCATCGACGAGCAGGGCCAGCCGATCGACATCGTCGACCGGCTGCACGCGCGGCTCACCCCCCTGGCGCGCCGACAGCGCGAGGATCGCACCGCATTCCTCAGTGACCGTTCGGTATTCGGCGATCTCATCGACGAACCGCGGTTCGTGCGCGCCTACGTCGCGGCGCTGGATTCGTTGTATGCCAACGGAGCTCACGCCACGGTGGCGAAACTGGCCGGCTGACCGCTCAGCGCGGCATGATCCGGGCGACGGCGTGCGGTTCGTCGGCGACGGTGAACCAGATGTCGAGTGCCGAGCCGCTGCGCGTGGCGACCAGATGCACGCTGTCGCCGGTGCGCAACGGTTTCGCGTACTCGATGACGGCGCGATGCGGACCCGACTTCAGGTCGGCGTGGTCGGCCAGCACCTCCTCGACGCCGCTCAGGTAGACCGCGTTGTTGACATGATCGAGCATGTCGATGTCGGTGACGCGCAACGGGAAGGGCCGCACGTCCCCGTCGACCGGCGGCGGATCGCTCAAGGCGGCCTTCCAGCGCAGCCGGTGCTCGGTCGTGTGGGCCAGCATCGGCTCCAGGAAGCGGTCGCTCATCCGCGCGGGCACGCCGGATTCGGTGCCGAAATGGATGATGAAGGCCTCGGTCTCGATGAGCCCGCCGCTGCTGCCACAGATCTGCACCCGCATGTTGCACCAGCGGGTGGACAAGCCGGAACACCAGCGGCGCAGGGTGACCCGCTCGCCGAACTGGATCGGCTTCAGCACGTCGATCGCGGTGCGGCGCACCACCCAGCCGCGGTGGGTATCGCCATCCGGCACCGCGTCGAGGTGTTCGAACCCGATGTCCTGCAGATAGCGGGCGATGGCGTCGAGCCGAAGGCGTTGGTTGCCGTCGGTGTCGGCGAGGCGCACCGGCCACCCGGTTTCGAACGGGCTCACGGTGGTCGGACGTTCCGGCAGCACGCTGGGAATGACCATGTGCGGATACTGCCAGGTCGGCCCCGCCGCACGCACGGCGGCACGGTCAGAGTGTTGTGCAACACACACTGCGCCGGAGGTGCGACGCGGATCACTCGACGGGTTGATTCCGACCCGGGTGTGCGGCCGTTGGCTGGACGATCGGCACGAAAAACCCCGGGCGGCAATGCTCGATTGCCGCCCGGGGCTCGTGATCTCTCGACCTACTTCTTGTTGCGTTCCCGCTTCTCCCGGACGCGCACCGAGATACGCACCGGCGAACCGTCGAAGTTGAATTCCTCACGGAGCCTGCGCTCCAGGAACCGGCGGTAGCCCGCCTCCAGGAATCCGGTGGTGAACAAGACGAACGTCGGCGGACGGGTCGACGCCTGAGTCGCGAACATGACGCGGGGCAGTCGCCCGCCACGCATCGGCGGCGGCGTCGCCGCGACGACCTCTTTGAGCCAGTTGTTCAGGCGGCCGGTGGAGATGCGCTTGTCCCACGATTCGAGCGCGGTTTCCATGGCGGGCACCAACTTCTGCACCGCGCGGCCGGTGTGCGCGGAGATGTTCACCCGCTGCGCCCACGGCACCCGGACCAGATCCCGGTCGACCTCACGATCCAGCTGCAGCCGACGGTCCTCGTCGACCAGGTCCCACTTGTTGAAGGCAAGCACCAGCGCGCGACCGGAGTCGGCCACCATGCTGATCACCCGCAGATCCTGCTCGGTGATCGGCTCGGCGGCATCGACAAGCATGATCGCGACCTCGGACGCCTCCAGCGCCGCCTTGGTGCGCAGCGAGGCATAGAACTCGGTGCCGCTGGCATGGGAGACCTTGCGCCGCAAACCGGCGGTATCGACGAATTTCCAGATCTTGCCGCCCAATTCGACGAGCGAGTCGACCGGGTCGACGGTGGTGCCCGCGACATCGTGCACCACCGAGCGCTCGTCGCCCGCCAGCTTGTTCAACAGGCTCGACTTGCCCACATTGGGCTTGCCGACCAGGGCAACGCGGCGCGGGCCCCGCCCACCGGTGCCCTCGCGCGGGGTCTCCGGCAGCGCCGCGAGCACGTCGTCGAGCAGATCGCCGGTGCCGCGGCCGTGCGCGGCGCTGACCATCCTCGGCTCGCCGAGGCCGAGCGACCACAGTGCGGCAGCCTCGGATTCGACGCGCTCGTCGTCAACCTTGTTGGCCACCAAGATGACCGGGATCTTGGAGCGGCGCAGCTTGCGCACCGCCGCCTCGTCGGTGGCGGTGGCGCCGACCACGGCGTCGACCACGAGCAGAATCGCGTCCGCGGTCTCCATGGCCACCTCGGCCTGCCTGGCCACCGACTGCTGCAGGCCTTTGGCGTCGGGCTCCCAGCCGCCGGTGTCCTGCACAAGGAAACGACGACCGGACCAGTTGGCCTCGTAGGAAATTCGGTCGCGGGTCACCCCGGGGATGTCCTCGACGACGGCCTCGCGGCGGCCGATGATGCGGTTCACCAACGTCGACTTGCCGACATTCGGCCGCCCGACCACGGCGAGCGTCGGCATCGCCAGCTGCTCGTCACCGTCGAACTCGCTGTCGAAATCGACGAGCTCCCACTCGGTTTCGTCACTCCAGATGCCGTCGCCGGCCATCACGTCTTCCGTCATTGCGCGCCTCCCGGCCTACTCGTCGAGATCTGCTGCGCGACAACGCGATACAGCTCGTCGATGACCTCATCCATGTTCAGGTCGCTGGTGTCGACCAGCACCGCGTCGTCGGCCGGACGCAGTGGGGACACCTTGCGGGTGGAATCGAGGGTGTCGCGACGCTGCACGTCGGCGAGCACGGCCTCGTAATCGTCGCCGCGGCCCTCGGCGATGTTCTGCTGGTTGCGCCGGTGCGCACGGGCCTCCGCCGAAGCGGTCAGGTAGATCTTGGCGTCCGCGTCGGTCAGCACCACGGTGCCGATATCGCGCCCCTCGACCACGATGCGCTGTGCGGCCGTGGTGAGTTCGCGTTGCAGCGCGACCAGCAGATCACGGACCTCAGGCACTGCGGACACCGCGGAAACGGCCTTGGTGACCGCGTCGCCACGAATCTCCGAGGACACGTCCTCGCCGTCGAGCTGGATCACCTCACGACGCGGATCAGTGCCGATGGACAGCGGCAGCTCCTTGACCGCGGCACCGATGGCGGCCGCATCGGTCAGCTCGACGCCTGCCCGCAGCACGCGCAGCGTCGCCACCCGATACATGGCGCCGGTGTCGAGATAGCGGGCGCCGAGTCGAGTGGCAAGACGGCGCGAGACGCTGGACTTGCCGGTACCGGACGGGCCGTCCATCGCGACGACGAGCGGACTCGTCCCCGACAACAGACGCGGGGCCTCGACCGGAATCTCCACACCCATCACAACGACACCGCCTCGTAGAGTTTGCCGATTTCCGAGCGACCGAGCACGCGCAACGTGCCAGGGCGCTGGTCGCCGAGCGCGACCGGACCGATATTCGTGCGCACCAGCCGGGTCACCGGATGGCCGACCGCGTCGAGCAGCCTGCGCACGATGTGCTTACGCCCTTCGTGCAACACGAGTTTCACCAAAGAACGTCCCTCGCCCAATTCGAGCACCTGGAAGCTGTCCACCTTCGCGGGACCGTCTTCGAGTTCGATGCCGTCTTTGAGCTTCTTGCCGATCGACTTGTGCACCTCGCCGTTCACCGTCGCGAGATAGGTCTTGGACACCTGGAAAGACGGGTGCATGAGCCGGTGCGCGAGATCACCGTCGTTGGTGAGCAGCAGCAGGCCCTCGGTGTCGGCGTCGAGACGCCCGACATGGAACAGGCGCTGGCCCGCCGCGATGCGCTCGGCGACGATATCGCCGACACAGGGGCGGCCGAGATCGTCGGACATGGTGGACTGCCAGCCCTTCGGCTTGTTCAGCACCACATGCACCAGTTCTTCGCGCACCATCACGCGGGTGCCGTCCACGCGGACGACAGCGACCTGGGGATCGATACGCAAGCCCTGCTCGACGACGATGGCGCCGTCGACCTCGACGCGGCCCTGGGCGATCATCTCCTCGGCGGCGCGGCGAGACGCCACGCCGGCCTTGGCGAGGACCTTCTGCAAACGCTCGCCCTCGCCCCACGGCATCTTGACGTGGCCTTCCGAAGCGGCAGGCTCGGTGTGCTGGCGCTTGGCAGGCTTGGCGTTGCTAAGGTGCGGTGCCGAGGTGGTCTGGCGCTGCGGCTTGGGGTTCTTCTTCTTGCCGGTCGGCGCCGACTGAGTGGCGCGGCGCTGCGGGATGCCGCCACCCCACTGGGTCGCGCCCGGTGCCGGGCCGCGACCGGAGCCGCGAGAAGTGTTGCCGCCCTGCGAGTTTCCGCGCTGAGCGGTGCCGCCCTTGGGGGTGTCGGTGCGGCCGCGGTAGGAGTCGCCTTCGGTGCGACCGCGATAAGCGTTGCCGCCCTGCGCATCAGCGTTGCGCGAGCCGCCACGATAGGCGTTGTCGCGAGCGTCGCCGCGATAAGCGTTGCCGCCCTGCGCGTCAGCGTTGCGCGAGCCGCCGCGATAAGCGTTGCCGTCCTGCGAGTTTCCGCGGTAGGCGGCGCCGCGCGAGGTGGCTGACGAGGCGCTGCCCCGGTAACCGGGCGCGCTCTGCGTGCCGCGCTGGGCACTGCCCTGGGCGGACCCGCGGTAGTCGCCGCGCGAAGCGCCGCGTTCTGTTCCTCGAGCCGCACCGCGGGTGCCTGCGTCTCGGGCTGCGCCGCCCCTGACGGGCTGGTCGCTGCGTTTCCTACGATCCGGTGTGCCATCTCGGCGAGCGGGCGTATTCATTTTGTCCTGTCATTCTTCGGATCCGAGGTCCAAATCGGCCTCGGCGGGTTTCTTCAGCCTGGTGTAGCGGGGGTCCGTATCCAGGCTCTCGTTGATCTCGTCGATCAGGTCGACGCCGGGGAGCAGCGGCGCCAGTGGCGGCAGGTCGGTCAGCGACGCGAGACCGATCCGTTCCAGGAACAGTTCGGTCGTGGCGTACATCGTCCCGTTGGTTTCCGAGTCGATGCCTGCCTCGGCGATCAAGCCCCTGGCCAGCAGCGTGCGCATCACCCCGTCGACATTCACGCCGCGCACCGCGCTGACCCTGGTCCGGGTCACCGGCTGACGATATGCCACCACCGCCAGCGTTTCCAACGCCGCCCGCGTCAACTTGGTGCGGGCGCCATCGAGCAGCACCCGCTCCACATATGGCGCGTACTCGCTGCGAGTATAGAAGCGCCACCCGTCCCCCACGAAACGCAGATCGATCCCGCTACCCCGCGCGGACAGCTCAGCGGACACCTCCCGCAACACGCCGTCCACCCGCTCGGCGGTGTCGTCGAGGGCCGCCGCCAGCTGCTCTACCGGGGCCGGAGCGTCCACCACGAGCAACATCGCCTCCAGCGCGGAGCGGAACTCGTCGTCCTCGAGACGCTCAGGGGTGAACTCCGACACTGTGTCGTCGGCAACGTCGGATGAGTCGTCGGTGGCACCCGGAACCTCAGCCGAGTCATCGGCGGCTGGGGCATCGGACAAGCCGATGACAGCCGGCGCATCGGCCGAGTCGGCGGCGGCGGTGTGCTCGGCACTATCTGCAGGACGATCAGAAGCGTCCGCAGCGTCGAAGTCTCCGGACGCCGAGCGGGCATCGGACGAGTCAGCTGTGTTGCGTTGAGTCGAGTCGTCGTCAGTTCGGTCCACGGACAACGGGGCGTCCTCGGACTGTTCGCCAGCGGCACCCTGGCCGCGGCTCGGCACCACATTGTCAGCCGCGTCCCCGAGTTCGGCAGACGTTCCCGCAGCGTCATCCAACTCCGCTGCCTCGCGCGCGGTGGTGCTGCTGTTGTCGTTCGGTGCGACCGACAATTCGGTATCGGACGCTGCTGCTGAGTCGACGAAACCGGCGGCTTCTTGCTCGGCGTCGCCAGATTCGGCTACTTCATTGCGAGCAGTCGTGTCGCCGTCGCTGGGCTGCGTCGACGAGGCGGCAGCCGCCGACTGCTCGGCGGCCTGCGTCCGATCGGTGCCGGGCGCCGATCGCACCTTGCCGCTCGACGCGGTCGCGACCCGTCCGCTCGACGCGGTGGCGACGCGGCCACTCGACGCGGCCTGGCTCGCGGACGCGGCTCGCTCGGTGTCGGACTCGGCGGCGCCTTCCGACTCGATGGTGTCGGACTCGCGTGGTTCGTCGAGTGCGGCGTCGACGGTCTCGTCGTTGACGACCGCACCTTCGCTGCGCTCGGTCACCCGTAGTCCTCCTCGATTGTCACGACTTCGGTGGGTTCGCCCGGTGCTTCCTCGCCGATCCAGCTGATCGACAGCTGGCCGAGCGGGTCGGGCTGGTCGAACTCGATCGTCTTGCCTCGGTACAGCTCTAGCAGTGCCAGGAAGCGGGCGACGATCTCGATCGGCACGTCGCAGTCGGCGACCAGTTCGCCGAACGTCGTCCAGCCGCCTCTGCCGCGCAGCTTCAGCCGTTCGAGCACGAGCGCGGCCTGGTCGGCGACCGAGATGGCGTGCGCGTGCAGATGGTCGAGGCCGACCTTGGGCACCGGGCGAGGCCGGAAGGCCGCCGCGGCGATCGCGGCCAACTCATGCGCGTCAACTCCCAGCGTAACCTCGGGCAGCAGGTCGGCGAAGCGCTCCTCCAGGCCGACCGCGCGCGGGTATCGCCGCAGCGCAACGGCCTCCAGTTCGCCGAGCAACTCGGCAACCTGCTTGAACGCCCGATACTGCAGCAGCCGGGCGAACAGCAGGTCGCGCGCCTCGAGCAGTTCGAGATCGTCGGCGTCGGTCACCTCGCCCGACGGCAGCAACCGCGCCGCCTTCAAATCGAGCAACGTGGCTGCGACCACCAGGAATTCGGTCGTCTGGTCCAGAATCTTGTCTGCCCGCAACGCCTGCGTCGCCGCATTGTCGGACAGCGCCGCAGTCAACGCCTTCGTATAAGCAATGAACTCATCGGTGACCTGATGCAACGCCACCTCGGTGACGTCCAACTTCCGCGAACTGATCAACGTCAACAACAGATCAAACGGCCCCTGAAAATTACTGAGCCGCAGATGAAACCCAGACTTCTCCTTACCTGCCTCCCCCGCCCCATCACCAGCGGCACCCGAATCCCCGGCCGCGGCACCATCGCCCGCGCCCGCACCATTACCAGCCGCGTCGGCGCCATCGCCTACAACAGAAGTCTCGTCGGCGGCTTCACCCGCCACGACCGCGGCGGCATCACCCGCAGCGTCAGCAGATTCGCCCGCGACGGAAGCATCGTCGACGCCATCGCCTGCCACGCCAGCAGCGTCATGCCCCACAGGGGCCGCCTCGCCCGTGGCAGTCGAATCCCCGGTCACAGCAACATCGCCCACGCTCGCGACATCACGCTCGGCCGCCACGATCGCGGCGGCACCATCACCAGCGGCGACAGCAGCATCACCAGCCACGTCAGCAGCGTCGTGCCCTGCGGCGGCTACCTCGCCCACCGCAGCGGCAGCGGCCAACCCAGCCTCGGCAGCGCCTGCTACACCGGCGGCGTCATGCCCGTCGGAGTCCGCACTGTTCGCGGTAGCCATATCCTCGAACGTAGCAACCTCATCCGGCGCGAACGCGGCACCGGCCACGGCGTCAACGGCATCGCCAGCAGCATCGCCTGCCACGCCAGCGGCGGCGTGCCCGCCAGAGACCGGACGATTCGCGGCGACCGAATCCTCGGACACAGCAGCCTCGTCCACCGCAATCGCGGCATCAGGCTCGGCCTCGGCTGCCACGGCGGCGGCGTCGAACTCGGCGGGAACCGCGCGGTTCGCGGCGAACGTGTCGGGTACGTCGGGGTTGGCGTCGGTGGGGGTTGCCGCGGCAGCCGATTCACCATCGCTCGAAGTCACCGCATCGGCCTCGTCCGAATCGTCGGGGCGGGCGGCGGCCCGCTCGAGCAGGTCGCCCGGTGCGAGGTCGTCGCCGATGGCGAACCCCGAGCCGGGCGTATGGGTGGTGGAGGATGGCGCGGGTTCGTTGCTGCCGATCACCGGCCGGACCGGTGGATGACTTCCCGCGCCATCGCCCGATATGCTTCGGCCCCACCGGATTTCGGTGCCCAGGTGGTGATCGGTTCGCCTGCGACGCTGGCGTCGGGGAATCGGACGGTCCGTGAGATCGCCGCGTCGTAGACCAGGTCGCCGAACACCTCGACGACGCGCGCCATCACTTGGCGCGAGTGGAGTAGTCGGGCATCGAACATGGTGACCACTATCCCGTAGAGGCTCAGCCGCGGGTTGAGCCGGTCGCGCACCTTCTCCACGGTGTCATTGAGCAGCGCTAGCCCGCGCAGCGAGAAGTACTCGCATTCCATCGGAATGATCACACCGTCGGAGCAGGCCAGCGCGTTGACGGTCAGCAATCCGAGCGACGGCTGACAGTCGATGATGATGTAGTCGTACTGGTCGCGCACGGGTTCCAGTGCCCTGCCGAGGGACTGCTCCCTACCGACCTCGTTGACCAGCTGGATTTCCGCGGCCGACAGGTCGATGTTGCTTGGCAGCAGGTCCAGGTTCTCGACCCGGGTCTGCATCAGCACATCGTCGATCGATCCTTTGGAGCCGACCAGCAGGTTGTGCACGGTCAGGTCCAGATCGTGGTGCGCAACACCCAATCCCGCCGACAGCGCACCCTGCGGGTCGAGGTCGACGAGCAGCACCTTGCGCCCGTATTCGGCCAGCGCGGCACCGAGATTGATGGTGGAGGTCGTCTTGCCGACGCCGCCCTTCTGATTGCACATGGCGACGATGAGGGCATCGCCGTGCCGCTCGACCGGTGGCGGGTCCGGTACCAAGCGCAGTGGACGCCCGGTCGGGCCGAGCGCCGCGTCCTCGGTGGGGAGATCGGCGCCTAAGCCCCATAGGGTTTCGGCCGCCGGTACCGATTTCGGACCCGGATGCGGCTCCGCCCCAGCACCCATCGGCGGCTCTGCCGCTCCGGCTGATGTCACGATCCGCTGCTCCTTATACGTTCCTGCCCGTTGCCTCGCCGAGCGTAGCGGGGCCGATCAGGCCCGACCTCGCTTTCGTACGGTCCAGCTCTCGATAGACGCTACCGCTTACGAGCGCGCAAGTGCCGCGACGCGCGCGGCGTGTTCGCGGCACCACGCCGGGCCGCGAACAGCAGAACGCTACCGCGTTTCGGTCAGCGCCACTCCGCGTCACCGTCGAAGTGCACGTCGAAGCGGTCGTGCAAGTCGTCCATGCTGTCCCATTCCGCCTCCCCGCGGGCAATCCGGCCCAGCTGCCGGAAGTACTCGAATCGGACGATACCCGGTGTCAGCACTGCCAAAAACTCGGCGGGTCCGTCCGCCGACGCGCCGAAGGCGTGCACGACGCCCGGCGGCACGACGACCAGTCCGCCTTTGTGCACCGAGCTCAGTTCGCCGTCGACGAGAAACTCCATGGTGCCGTCGAGGATGTAGAAGATTTCGGTCGACTGCGTGTGGTGGTGCGGCCGTGTGCCATTCGCGCCTGCGGCGAGCACGAGACGATTGGCCCCGAACAGCCCCTCGGACTTCTCACTGTCCTCCAGCAGCTGGAAGGACCCGCCCCCGGGCAACTGCACCGTTTCGACATCGGCCGCCTGAACGATGAAAGACTTTGCCATTCAACTCACCTCACTCATGCCGGCCACACAGCGCAGCCCTCAGCACAGCAATCCAACCGGACCTCAGTCCGATTTCTTCCGCGCCCTGAACAAGCGACAGATAGGGCGCAGACCACAGACCGTCCGTACCGTTCACAGAGGCTGTACGCCCTGTGAACCGTATGCAAGGCCTGTGAGACTCGTTGGCCCGCAGCGGGTCAGGGGCGCGTCAGAACGGGAGGGGGTGGGGATCGAGCGCGGCGGCTAGCGGGCGCGGGGGTGGGCGGTGGCCCAGACCTCGCGGAGGGTGTTGACGGTGACCAGGGTGTAGATCTGGGTGGTCGTCACCGAGGCGTGGCCGAGGAGTTCCTGGACGACGCGGACGTCGGCGCCGCCTTCGAGGAGGTGGGTGGCGAAGGAATGCCGCAAGGTGTGCGGTGAGACAGTGGCGGCGATGCCTGCGCGTTCGGCCGCGGTCTGCAGCACCTGCCATGCGCTCTGCCGCGACAGCCGTCCGCCGCGCGCATTGAGAAACAGCGCGCCCGCGTTGCCTTTTCCGCTCGCGGCAAGCACCGGCCTGCCGCGCACCAGATACGCGTCGACCGCGGCGAGCGCGGGCCTGCCGATCGGCACCATGCGCTGCTTTCCACCCTTGCCGCGGAGCACGACGGCACGATCGTCGGTGTCGATGTCGTCGACGTCGAGGCCGACCATCTCCGAGATGCGGGCACCGGTGGAATAGAGCAGTTCCAGCAGGGCACGGTCGCGCAATCCGCGCGGACCGCCGTCGTTGCCCGGCGTTACCGCCGAATCGTCCACCGCGGCACCGCCCGCCGCCTCCAGCAACTTCAGCACCTCGGCGTACGGCAAGGCCTTGGGCAGCCTGCGTCCCGGGGCGGGCGGCTTCACCGCATGCGCGACATCGGTCACGGTCATGCCTTCGGCCGCGGCGAAACGATGCAACCCACGTACCGCGATCAGCGCGCGGGCAACCGAACTCGCGGCCAGCGGCGGATGCTCGGCGCCACCAGCCCGCAACGCCATGGTGAACTCGGCGACATCACCCTCGGCGACCTGATCGAGCGCGGTGATGCCGCGCCCGGTCAGGAAGTCGAGATACCGTCCGAGGTCACGCCGGTACGCACCGAGGGTGTTGCGCGCGACACCACGCTCGACCGTCAAATGGTCGAGATAGGCGTCCAACTCCCGCGGGAGCACCGGCATCCGGCGTCAGTCCGCGGACCGCTGAGCCGCCTTGCGGCGCAGGAACGCGGTGGGCTGCCCGGGCCACGGCGCGTCGGCCGCCCGTAGCTCGAGACCATTCGCACGCGCCGCGGCGAGCGCGAGCACCCCGGCAACGGCGGTCGCATTGACGATCTCCCCGGCCAGCGCCGCACGCACCGCCTCGGCGACCGGCATCCGCACGATCTGCAGGTCGGCTTCCTCGAATTCAGGCTCGGGCTGGTCGGTTTCGTATAGCCCACGCGCGACATACACCCGCAGTGCCTCATCGGTGAACCCGGGCGACAACGCCACATCCACCAGCACCGCCCATTCCCTGGCGGCCAGCCCGGTCTCCTCGGCCAGCTCGCGCTGCGCGGCGACGAGCGGATCCTCGCCGGGCAGATCGAGCAAGCCCGCGGGCAGCTCGAGCAGCCGCCTGCCGATCGGGTGGCGGTACTGATTGATCAGCACCACGTTGTCGTCATCATCGATGGCGGCGACAGCGACGGCGCCGTGGTGCTCGATCACCTCGCGCTCGGCGATCTTGCCGCCGGGCATCCGGACCTGATCGAGCCGCAGCGCGAGAATCGCGCCGCTGTATACGGTCTCGCTGGAGACCGTCTCGAAAGCGTGGCCGCCCGGTTGGGCGGGTCCCTCGTCGCTCATCGCCCTACGCCTGCTCGGTCGCGCCCGCGAATTCCTCGTCCGGAATGTCGACCGGAAGGCGTTCGGCCAGTTTGTAGGTCAACGCCGCCGCCACCAATGCCGCGAACAGCGGATGCGGACGAGTCGGCCTGCTCTTCAACTCGGGATGCGCCTGGGTGGCGACGAAGAACGGGTGCACATCGGCGGGCAACTCGACGAACTCCACCAGGTGCCCGTCCGGCGAGGTGCCGCTGAACCGCAGACCGCTCTCGGCGATCTTGTCGCGGTAGGCGTTGTTCACCTCGTAGCGATGCCGGTGCCGCTCGGACACCTGCTCGCTGCCGTACGCCCGCGCCACCACCGAACCCTTCGCCAAGGTGGCCGGGTAGGCGCCGAGCCGCATGGTGCCGCCCAGATCCGCCTCGCCCGCCACGGCCTGCTCCTGATCGGCCATGGTGGAAATGACGGGATGCGGGGTGTCCGGCTCGAATTCGGCCGAGTTGGCCTCGACCAGACCGACCGACCGCGCCGCCTCGATGACCACGCACTGTAAGCCGAGGCACAAGCCGAGCAGCGGAATCCCGCGGGCGCGGGCATAGCGGATGGCGCCGACCTTGCCCTCGATGCCGCGGATGCCGAAGCCGCCGGGGATCAGCACCGCGTCCACGTCACGCAACGCGGCCTGCGCGCCCGCCGGAGTCTCACATTCATCCGAAGGCACCCAGCGAATCTGGACCTTGGCCCGCGAAGCGAACCCGCCCGCGCGCAGCGCCTCGGTGACCGACAGGTAGGCGTCAGGCAGATCGACATACTTGCCGACCAGCGCGACCTCGACCGTTTCGCGCGGCGAATGCACCCGATCGAGCAGGTCGCCCCACACGGTCCAGTCCACGTCGCGGAACGGCAGGCCGAGCTTGCGCACCACGTAGGCGTCGAGGCCCTCCCGGTGCAGCACGCGCGGGATGTCGTAGATCGACGGCGCGTCCGGCGTGGAAATGCAGGCGTCGACATCGACGTCACACATGAGCGCGATCTTGCTCTTCAACGCCTGCGGCACCTCACGGTCGCAGCGCAAGATCAGCGCATCGGGCTGGATGCCGATATTGCGCAACGCCGCCACCGAATGCTGCGTCGGCTTCGTCTTGAGCTCGCCGGACGGCGCCAGATACGGCACCAGCGACACATGCAGGAAGAAGACGTTGTCCCGGCCGACGTCGTGGCGGATCTGGCGAGCCGCTTCGAGAAACGGCTGCGACTCGATGTCGCCGACGGTGCCACCGATCTCGGTGATCACCACGTCCGGAGTCTGACCCTGCGGGTCAGGAGCGCTCATGGCGAGCACCCTGCTCTTGATCTCGTCGGTGATGTGCGGGATCACCTGCACCGTGTCGCCGAGGTATTCGCCGCGACGCTCCTTGGCGATCACGGTCGAATAGATTTGCCCGGTAGTCACATTCGCGTCCCGGGTCAGGTCCCTGTCGAGGAACCGCTCGTAGTGACCGACATCCAGATCGGTCTCGGCCCCGTCTTCCGTCACGAAGACCTCACCATGCTGGAAGGGATTCATGGTGCCGGGATCGACGTTCAAGTAAGGGTCGAGTTTCTGCATCGTGACGCGCAGTCCACGCGCCGTCAACAGCTGACCGAGGCTGGAGGCGGTAAGACCTTTACCCAATGAGGAGGCGACTCCACCGCTGACGAAGATGTGCTTCGTGGCCGTTCGCGCCTGATTCCGTGTATGACCCACGGGTCTTCACGGTAACACGGATCAGTCGTCCAGATCGAACGCCACGCTCGTTTGCTGTGAGATGGCCGCGGCGCCGCCTAACGCGGAGCTGAGGCGAGAGTGAGGGAGGTCGCTTTGTTGCCGGTTCCGTATCGGCCGGTGCCGCCGTTCAGCTGTTCGGTCAGGGCGAGGACGGTGGTGACCCGGCCGATTTCCCGGTCGAGGTTGTCGACGGTGCTGACCGTGGTGGCGAGTGCGCCGTCGGAGCGGACGACGGCGAGGGGGCCGGGGGTTTCGGCGGCGCCGGAACGGCCGGCGAGGACGACGCCCGCGCCGCGGCCGCGGAGGGCACCTGCAAAGCGCGCGACGTTGGCGCCTTGGCTGTTCTCGGCGGACTTGGCGCCGTTGCCGGTGATCACCACCGCGAGTTGGGCCGGGCGCACGGGGGTGTCGCCGTAGGCGAGGAAGCCGCCGCCGCGCAAGGTCTCCAGGACGAGGCCCAATTCCTGTGGGGTGCCGCGGGTTTGCCCGTTGGCCGGATCGAGCAGCAACACCAGGCCGAGAAGGTCGCCTGCCATGCTGCCCTGATCGACTGCGCCGGTGCGCAATTGGGCGCCAGCGGGGATCACGTTGGTGACCGTGGTGCGCATCCGGTCGCCCTCGGTGGCGTCGGTGAAGGCATCGGTGAGCGCGATGCGGCCGGTGATCGCCGCGCCCGAAGTCTCCAGCGACTTCGTCACGCCATCGATGTCGGCGGGGTCGGCGTCAGGGGTGGTGAACACGACGGCGGTGCGCTCGGCGAGTGTCCCGCCGAGGATGCGGCCCGCGGAGCCCGCGATGAAGCGGTCGGCCGCGTTCAACTCGTCGGTGAGGCGCCGGTTCTGCTCGGACACCGTGTCGACCTGATGACGCAGATCCGACTTGTCCGCGCGCAAACCGGACAGCAGATCCGCGGCCAGCGTCTGCGAGCCGAGCACGACGCCGATGGCGAGCGCCAAGAAGATCGCCACGATCGAGACGGCGTGCTGGCGTAACGAAATCATCGTTCTCCCTTGGTCATTGAGTGCCGGCGCCGACTAAGCCCTGCGCCCACAGTGCAAAACGATTCCAGGTGTCTGCAGCCCAGCCGATGGCGTCGGTGCCGGTGTTCGAGGCGAGCAGCACGACGATCACCGCGACCAGGGCGGCGAGCACCACCAGCGCGACACCGATGCCGGACACCCGATTCCGATACAGCGTGGCGACGGCCTTGGCGTCCATCAACTTGGTGCCGAGCTTGAGCCTGGTCAGGAAGGTGGCCGGGTTGCTCTCGCGGCGGCTCCGGTCGAAGAAGTCGTCGAGGGTGGCGGCCGCGCCCGCGGTGACGATCAGCGACGCGCCGTGATGGTGCGCGAGCAGCAGCGCCAAGTCGGCGGGCGAGCCGGAGGACGGGAAGGTGGTCGCGCCGATGCCGAGGTCCTGGATGCGTTCCAGGCCCTTGGCGTGGCCGTCGGTGTCGGCGGGCAGGATCACCTCGGCGCCGCATTTCAGTGTGGCGGTGCTGATCTCGTCCGGGTCGCCGACCACCAGGTCGGGCCGGTAGCTGTGCTTCATCAGGGTGTCCGCGCCGCGGCCGACGCCGACCATGATCGGCACGTACTCCTTGATGAACGGCTTGAGCTTCTTCAGATCCTCGACGTGATCGGGACCATCGGCCACCACGACCACATGCCGGTGCTTCATCGTCAGCTGCAGCTCCGGCACGCCGATGCCGTCGATGAGCAACGCGCTCTCGGTGCGGATGAACTCGATGGTGTTGCCCGCGAACGCCTCCAGGTGATCGGCCAGCCCGTTGCGCGCCTCGATCATCCGCTCCGCGATATCGGCTGCGGTGAGCTCGATGCCCTTGACCAGGGCTTCCGGCTCCTTCTTCGTCACCTTGTCCGCGTAAACGACGCCTTCGTCGATGCGGACCTTGACGCCGTCCTTGATCCGGCTGAACGCGTCCGAGCTCACCGTGTCCAGCAGCAGAATCCCGTTGGCCACCAGCACTTCCGGGCCCAGGTTGGGGTAGCGGCCGGAAATCGACGGCGAGGTGTTGATCACCGCGACCACCCCCGCCTCGACCAGGCGATCGGCGGTGAGCCGGTCCAGATCCATCTCGTCGAGAATGACGACGTCCCCCGGTCCGACGCGCTTCAGCAGGCGCCGGGTATTGCGATCCACCCGGGCGATCCCGGTGAGGCCGGGCAGCGTTTCGGTGTTCCGCGACAACAGCGCCAGCATCTTCATGGCCCCGATGCTGCACGCAAACCCTCAACCGTTGGTGGAGGCGCGCCGTACCGCCTACCACATTCGTCACTGTGACCACAACGACACGACGCGTGACACGCTGGGAAAACTCGGCCGAGAGAGCGGTGCGTGCGGCGTTTCCGACACCAAACTATGGCGACCATCACAGTTCTGTGCCTATTTCGCGTGCCTAACGAGCGAGACCGCTACCGTTTCGTTACCGTCGACCGATATCCACGAACCCCTCGATGTGACGCCGTAAAGGACGACTGCGTGATGCTCCCCGGAAACACCACACATATCGGACGGTTGCGTCAGAGACCAGACGTTTCCCCCATATGGGCGGGTTCTGGACATTCCCGACAAACGCGGTCGGCTCGATGAGTCGATACGAGCAGCTGAAGTTCGATCAGCAACTCGCATTCGAGCGGCGCACCTCCGGCGACGCTCAGCAAAGTCATGGCTATCACGCGCGGAGGGCCAATCCGCTGGCGGCCGAAGATCAGTGGCCAGCGGCGGGCGATCGGTGGGGTTTTGCCGATGATCAGTGGGCGGCGGGGGATCAATGGGGCCTGTCGGAGGGGTATCAGTCGCTAGACGACCAGTGGACATCGGCGAATGACCGCGAGGCGATAGACGATCAGCGGCCATCGGCGAACGATCGCCAGGCGGCAGGCCAATGGACATCGGCGAATGATCGCCGGGCGGCAGACCAAAGGACACCGGCGAACGATCGCCAGTTAGTAGACGATCAGCGGCCACCGGCTGCTCGGCGGCCGAAGGATAATCAGCACGCGTCCAGCGCTCGCCGTTCGACGGACAATCAACGAGCCTCGTCGAGTGATCGCTGGCCGCAGTCGGCTGCTCGGCGAGCCTCGTCCGACGATCGGCGGCCATCCACCGACAACCAGCGGTCGTCATCGAACAATCGCTGGCCATCCACCAACCCGGCTTCGTCGGACCGGCGATGGCCGACATCCGACTACCCGCGAGCATCATCCAGTGATCGGCGGCCGTCCGCCGACAACCCCCGGCCGTCACCAGATGATCGGTGGCCGTTGTCCAACGACCCACGGCCATCACGAGATGACGGCAAGCAGGCGTTGTCGAATGCCAACCAGCCGTCAGCGGACGATCATTGGGCCTCGGGTGATGGCCGGTGGGCATCGTTCGATGACGAGTGGCCGTCGGCAGATGATCAGTGGCTGTCCTCGAATGATCCGTGGCCGTCGCCGCGTGACGCGGAGTCCGGGTCGAATGATCCTGCGCATTGGTCGAATACGGATCGGCCGGTGCAGCGCACACGCCGCGGCGGCAGGCATCGAATGCCGCCACCGCCGTCCGCGCTGAAGGGTCGGGCCGCCGTCGTCGCGGTGGCCGCGGGAGCTTTCGTCGCCGCGATCCAAACTGCCGCGGCCAGCACGGACCACCAAGCACCGGCGCAGAGCGTCGAACCGATGGCGATGGGACAACGGCAAGTCGCCGACACCGCACCGGACAGCGTCGACCCTGGCTTGCTCGACGAAGGTCCGGTCGGCCTCGGACAATTCGCCGACATGCTGCACAACGGCGACAAGGTCGCCGAGGACATCTCCGCGGCGGCCGACGCGAAGCTGCGCCCGCTGTTCACCAAGTTCACCACCGGCGTCTTCACCTCGGGTTACGGAATGCGCTGGGGCGCACTACATGCCGGCGTCGACGTGGCCGCACCGATCGGCACCCCGATCGTCGCCGTCGAGGACGGCACCGTCATCAGCGCGGGCCCGGCCAGCGGGTTCGGTATGTGGGTGCGCCTGCTCGGCGACGACGGCACCATCACCGTCTACGGCCACATCAACACCGCACTGGTGTCGATCGGCCAGCACGTCATGGCGGGCGACCAGATCGCCACCGTCGGCAACCGCGGCGAAACCACCGGCCCGCACTGCCATTTCGAGGTCTGGCTGAACGGCACCGACCGCGTCGATCCCCTCCCCTGGCTGGCCACCCGCGGCATCAGCCTCGGCCCCGAACGCGACTGACCGCAGAATCCCGCCCCTTCCGGAGTTGGTCAAGCGATCATGGGGAACTGGTGTAGGCATCGCCCAAGCCACCTGCACCAGTACCCCCTCGATACGAACCCCGCCCCTGCACACGGCCGCGTGCCTTTCAGGATCTGTATCCGCTGCGGCGCGTTTCACTCAGTGCGGCATGAGGATTCGGGCAACCACACCGGCGGCGACGAGGCATGCGGCACAGACGGCGAAAGCGGTTGCGTAGCCGGCGTTCAACGCGACCGCGCTGAGTGCGGCGAGGCCGACCGCGCCGCTGGTCTGGCGGACTGTGTTGAGGACGCCCGCGGCCAGGCCGTTGCGTTCGGGCGGTACTCCGTCGGTCGCGGCGACGGTGAGCGGGGTGAACGCGGCAGCGGTGCCGAAGCCGAAGATCATGCCTGCCACCAGGACCGACCAGAAGTACGGTGCGTTGAGCGCGATTCCGACTGCGGTGCATGCGAACCCGGTACCGCCGATCGCACAGCACAGCGCGGCGGCGCGGCGCGGTCCCAACCGGACGGTGAGCCATCCGGCCGAGCGGGAACCGCAGATCATCGCCACCCCGGATGGCAGGTAGCCCACTCCGGCCAGCAGTGGCGAATAGCCGTACACGTCTTGCATGTACAGCGATAGCAGAACCGGGCTGCCGAGGAAGCCGACGCCGAGAAGGAAGATCACCACGTTGGCGCTTGTCACCGAACGCAGCCGGAAGATACTCAACGGCACCAGCGGCTCTGCCGACCAGAAGGCCTGGTGCACAGCGAACATCGCGATCAACGCAACACCAGCGAGCATGGCGACATACACCGTGGGATCACCAAAACCCGCTGCCGCCGAACGCATGATCGCCAAAACCACGCCGGTGATCCCCGCGGTAACCAGCACCGCGCCGAGGACGTCCAGCCGCGGCCGCACGACCGCGGTGTCCCGAGGCGGCAGCACCACCATCGCACCGATCATGCCGATCACCCCCAATGGCGCGATGACGAAGAAGACCCAGCGCCACCCCGCCACCTGAGTGAGCACACCGCCGAGCACCGGTCCCGCCGCGGCGCCCGCTGCTCCCACCGCACTCCATATGGCCAGCGCGCGGGCTCTAGCCGCAGGCTCGACGAATGCGGCGGTCAGCATCGACAACGTCACCGGCATCAGCAGCGCACCGCCGAGCCCCTGCACCGCACGGGCGATCAGCAGGAACACGGGCGAGTCGGCGAACCCCACCGCGACACGCGCCACGGTGAATATCCCCAACCCCACCAACAGAATTCGCCGACGGCCGAACACGTCCGCGCACCGGCCGCCGAACAACAGACCCCCGGCGAACGCCAACATGTACGCGTTGACCGCCCACGGCAGCGTCGCAGGCGTGAAGCCGAGATCGGCACGCAGGTCGGGCAACGTGATCGAAACGATGGTGGCGTCGATAATCACGGAAAACGATCCGAGGCAAGCCAGCGCAAGCACCAGCTGCGACTGCCGCGCACTGCCCTGTCGTCTGTCGACGTGCTTCGTCGTCAACGCGCTCACCGGCCCCGCTCCTCATCACACGGGGGCGCATCAAGTCCCGCCGTCGCCCACGAGTCGCCCCACCCCTCACGGGTTGGACGCACGTCGAAGCGCAGCGCCGGATCCGCGTATCGCACTGCGGGAATCGCGTAGAGCGCGTCGACTGCCGCGCGGAAGTCGTGGTATTTGGCTGCCTGGCCGCGTATTTCGGCCGCATCGGCCGGTAAGCCTGCGGCGGCGAGCAGGGTTCGGACGGGGTCCTCTGCACCACGGATCACTGCCATGTCCGGCAGTTCGGTGCCGCGCTTCTCGGAGGTACTCACGATTGCACCTCGCTGAAGCTCGGGTCGGTCGCGCGCACTGGCACGTTCACTCGCTGATGCTTGATCACGCCACCACCGCCGTCCGGATGGGCGGCACCTGAGTGTGCCAATCGGTGTGCTGTTGAAACACTTCTCCGACGCGCAGGATCGTCGCATCACCGAACGCAGGTCCGGCGATCTGTAGCGACAGTGGTAGCCCGTCTGCGCCGAAACCCATGGGCAGCGCCAAGACTGGCGTGCCGAGAGCGTTCCAGTACGCGGTGTCGAGCATCCCGAACACGCCGGCGTCGTCCTGATGGCCTGCCGCATCGACCAATTGGTCGAAACGCGGCGCAGTGATAGCGGCGGTGGGACAGACGATCACATCGATCCGGTCGAACAGCTCGCTCATCGCCGTCTGAGCGACCCGACGGACCCGTTGCGCCTGAACATAATCCGCACCGGATATCAGGGCACCTTTGGCCAGCAGCCCGCGTGCCGCAACGAAGTAGTCGTCCCAGCGTTGCCTCAGATCGGTCCGGTGATAGGCAAGCCCCTCGGCAACGGCGGTGACGAAGGTCGCGGTGGTGGTTTCACGCCGGTAAGGCAGCGCGATCTCGTCGACGTCCGCACCGCAGGCGACGAGTACCCCTATCGCACGGTCGAATACGCCCGACAGCTCAGGATCGGCGGGCAACGGGAGGTCCTCCTGTCGCGCCACCCCGACCCGCAACCCGACCAGGTCGGGCATCGGCGGACCCGAAGTGAAGGCACCGTCCACGCTGTCCGGGTCGCTCGGATGCGCACCCGCGATCACCTCCAGCACTGCGGCGCAGTCGGCCGCGGTGCGCGCCAGCGGACCGACCCGATCAAGACTGTAACCCAGTGGCACACAACCTGATTTCGGCACCCGGCCGAAGGTCGGCAGCAGACCGGTGATGCCGCAGAAGGCGGCGGGCATCCGAATACTGCCCGCTGTGTCGGAGCCGAGGCCCGCCGGAAACAGCCCGGCGGCAATGCCGCTCGCCGTACCGGAGCTGGAACCGCCTGCCCACCTGGTCGGCTCCCACGGATTGCGCGGCAACGGAAACGGCTTGCCGGAATCCGGTACACCACAACCGAATTCCATTGTCGTGGTCTTCCCGGTGATGATCGCACCGGCCGCCTTCATCCTGGCGACCACCGGTGCGTCCAGTCCCATACCCCAGGCACGGTCGTGCACCAGGCTCTGTGCCGTGGTCGGCCCGTCGGCCGCCGCGATGTTGTCCTTCACGGCGATCGGAATGCCGTGCAAGATCCCGCGATCGAGCCCGCGCGCCCGCTCGTCGTCGGCCTGCCTGGCCTGTCGTCGCGCGGCCTCGTCGAAACGGGTCAGATAGACGCCGAGGTCGGCGTCGTGCCGGTCGGCGAGCGCGATCGCGGACTCGATCAGCGCCGCGCTCGTCGTTTCGCCCGCACGCAGTGCGCGAGCAGCGTCGGCAATGGAATACATCGTCCACCCTCCGGAATTGATCAAATAAGGTAAGGGTTACCTTGCCCGTTCAACCCGAGTTGAGGTCAACTGGTGATATGCCCGAGCTGACCGAGATCTCCACCGTGGTCGACCACTTCCACATCCCGCTGTCCACGCTGCACTACTGGGAACGCCGCGGCCTGCTCACGCCGCACCGCCGCGGCGGCCGTCGCTGCTACGACGAGGACCAGCTCTACCGGATCGCCCTGATCAAGCAGTGGCAGAGCACCGGTCTGATGAGCCTCGACGAGATCGCATCCCTGCTTACCGCGCGCAGCACCGACCCGGACTGGCGCGGCACGGTGACCAACCACCTCGCCTCGATCGACCGGAAGATGGCCGAACTCGACATCGCCCGCGCCTATTTGGACTACCTGCTCACCTGTCCGCGCGACGGCGAACTGGAGCACTGCCCCGCCTACCGCGCCACCGTCACCCTGCCGAAGCAAGCGGGCTGACGCGCGACGCCACGATGCGACAATCGAACTGTCTGTGACGCCGATAACACACCCGCACGGGCAGCCCCGGTGATACCTATATGCTGCGGGTCACAGGTAACTCGAAGAGGAGACCCCCATGGCCAGCACAACCGTCGACGCCGTCATCGCCGCCCCGCGTGAGGTCGTGTACCGGCTCTTCGCCGACCGCGAGAGCATCAACCCCTACCTCCCGATCCAGGTCAAGCTGACCAAGCCGGGCCTGACCGAGCGCGAAGGGGTCGGCGCGCAGCATCTGCTCGGCGTCGGACCGGTCGGCGTCACCGAGGAGATCACCAAGCTGGTGCCCGGCGAGCGGATGGAATACAAGATCGTCAAGGGCGCGCCGGTGAAGCGGCACGTCGGCGTCGTCACGTTCAGCGACGCGGACAACGGGACGCTGGTGTCCTACACGATGGAATCCGACCCGAGCCTGCCCGTGCCCGCCAAGGTGCTCGAATTCGGGTTGAAGAACCTGATCACCCAGTTCATCAAGGCCGCGCAGAAGGCCGTCAAGTAGCCGAGATCGCCGACGAGTGGCACACCACCGTGTGTGCTACTCGCACTTTCCCGCAGCCATGTGCCACTCGTGGTCGGCGCTTGCCGAGTTAGACGGTGGCTTCGGTCTTTTCGGAGCGGGCGGTTTCGAGGAGTTCCTCGGCGTGCGCCCTGCCGGTTTCGGTGTCGTCCAAACCGGCCAGCATGCGGGCCAATTCCTTTACTCGTTCGTCCTTGGTCAGCGCACGGACCCCGCTGTTGACGGTGCCCTTGCCGTCGTCGGACTTGTCGACCACCAGGTGGGTGTCCGCGAAGGCCGCGACCTGCGGCAAGTGCGTCACCACGATCACCTGATGGGTTCGCGCCAGCCGGGCCAGCCTCCGGCCGATCTCCACCGCGGCCCGGCCGCCGACACCCGCGTCGACCTCGTCGAACACCATGGTCGCCCCGTGATCGGAGCGGGCGAGCACCACCTCGAGCGCGAGCATCACCCGGGAGAGCTCACCGCCGGATGCGCTCTTGCTCAACGGAAGTGACTGCGCACCCGAATGCGCGGACAGCCGAAATTCCACCTCGTCGATGCCAGACGACCCGGCATGCACGTCTTTGCCGTCGATGGTCAGCGGCGCCGAATCCTGCGGTCCCGCAGGCACCGGACGCACCTCGACCTCGAGCTTGGCCTTCCCCATCGCCAAACCACCCAGCTCGGCGCTCACCGCGGAGGCGAGCTTGCCCGCCGCCTTCGTGCGCGCGGTGCTCAACTTGCGCGCCGCCTCCCTGACCCGCTCGGCCGCGATATCGACCTCAGCGGCCAAGGCCGCCAACGCTTCCTCGGAGACATCGAGCGAACCGAGCCGGGAGCGCGCCTCGTCGGCCCAGGCGATCACGCCGTCGATATCGGGTGCGTACTTGCGGGTCAACGACTTCAACTCGGCCTGCCTGGTGAGCAGCGAGTCGAGCGCACCGGGATCCGACGGCAGATCCGACAGATAGCCGCTGAGCTCGGTGGTCAGATCTACCACCGCCTCGATGGCCTCGACGAGTCGCGGCGTCAAGCCGATCAGCGCCGGATCGTCGGCCGACTCGATGCGAGACCGGGCGACGCCGAGCAATTCCAGTGCGCCGGAACCGTCTTCGGGCGCATCGGCCGGACCCGCAAGCGCGTCATGCGCGGTCGCCGCCGCCTCACGCAGCGAATCGAGGTCGCTGAGCCTGCGCACCTCGTCCACGATGCGCACATCCTCACCGGGTTCCGGTGCGATGGCGTCGATCTCGGACAGCGAATGCTGCAGCCGATCCGCCTCCTGCGCCAATTCCCTGCTGCGCGCAGTCCGTTCGAGCAGTTCGGTGCGCGCGTCCAGCCAGGAACGCCGCTGCACACCGTATTTGCGCAGCAGCGGCGCGATCGTGTCGGCGGCGAACTGGTCCAGCGCGGACAGCTGTTGATCGGGGCGCTGCAACCGCAGCTGATCGTTCTGGCCGTGCACCGTCAGCAGCGGCGCGGTGAAATCGGCGAGGACCGAGGCGGGCACGCCGCGCCCGCCCAGGTGCGCACGCGAGCGGCCATCGCTGCCGACCGTGCGGATCGCGATGATGCTGCCGTCGTCATCCTGTTCGGCCGCAGCCGATTCCAGCACCTGCGTCACCTCGGCCCGTGCCGCGTCGTTCACGTCGTCGACAGTGAACCGGCCCTCGACGACAGCGCGCGCGGCGCCGAGCCGGACCCGGCCCGCATCCGCCCGCGCACCGCTCAACAGGTGCAGGCTGGTGACCACCATGGTCTTGCCCGCGCCGGTCTCGCCGGTGAGGACGGTGAGACCCTCGTGGAATTGCGCGGTGGCCGTGGAAATGACGCCAAGGCCGTCAATCCTGATCTCTGTCAGCATGCGTGCTCTCCGTTCGGCGGTATTCAATCTCGCCTGCGCTCGGGCGCTCCGTGGTTACGCGCGCTGCCGCCTCCGCGCCTGATCGCACAGACGGGCGGCCACGCCAGCCTGTCACGGGCAATTGGAACTTGCGCACCATCCGGTCCGCGAACGGCGCGGAATCCAACCGCACCCACCGCACCGGCTTGGCGCCACGCACCGCCTCCAACCGGCCGCCGCGCGGCAGCTCGAGGGTGCGCCTGCCATCCAGGAAAACTATCGCATCATGACCCGTCGCCACCGACTCCACCGCGATCCGCGATTCCGGGCTGGTCACCAGCGGCCGCGCGAACAAAGCATGCGCGTTGCTCGGAATCACCAGCAGCGCTTCGAGTTCCGGCCACACCACCGGGCCGCCCGCGGAGAACGCGTACGCGGTCGAACCGGTGGGCGTCGAGATCAGGATGCCGTCGCAGCCGAACGCCGACACCGGGCGCCCGTCCACCTCCAGCACCAACTCCAATACGCCCATCCGCGAAGCGTTTTCGATGCTGGCCTCGTTCAACGCCCAGCCGGTCTGCACCACCTCGTCGTCCACGCGGACGGAAACGTCGATGGTCATCCGATGTTCGATGTTGTAGTCGCGCCGAACCACATGGGCCAGCGCGTCATCCAGATGCTCGGCCTCGGCCTCGGTCAGAAAGCCGATGCGGCCCAGGTTGATTCCCAGCACCGGCACCCCGGCCGGACGGGCCAGCTCCGCGGCGCGCAGGAAAGTGCCGTCGCCGCCGAGGACAAGCACCATCTCGCAGCCGACCGCCGCGTCCGGGCCGTGTTCGACAACGTTCACCGGATAACCACCCGGCTCGGCCTCGAATCGGGTGCTGTCCGCCTCATCCGCCAGGACGCGCAGGCAGATGCCCGCGTCCGCGAAGATCTTCGCCACCCGGTGCGCGGTCTCGATGATCTCCGCCCGGCCCGGATGCGAGACCAGCAGAATCTCCCGGCCCTCAGAGCTGGTCGGCGCGTTCACTGTGGACCCTCCTCAACCGCACGCTCGACGAGAGCCGTTACCCGCTCTTCGTCGTATTCGGACTGCCCGTCCTTGCGCAGCCACAAAAAGTATTCGACATTGCCGGAGGGACCGGGCAGCGGGCTGGCCACCACGCCCTGCGTGTGCAGTCCGAGGTCGGCCGCCGCGGCGGCAACAGTGCGGACCGTCTCGGCGCGGAGTCCGGGATCGCGGACGACGCCGCCCGCGCCGACGCGTTCCTTACCGACTTCGAACTGGGGTTTCACCATCGGCAGCAGATCTGCGCCCGGCGCGCTGCATGCGGCAAGCGCAGGCAAGACCAAGTTGAGCGAGATGAACGACAAGTCACCGACCACCACGTCGACGGGTTCGCCGATCATCTCGAGGTCGACCGAACGCACATTGGTGCGATCGAGCACCTCGACCCGGTCGTCGTTCTGCAGGCGCCAAATCAGTTGGCCGTAACCGACATCCACCGCGACCACATGGCGAGCGCCCCGCGACAACAGCACATCGGTGAAGCCGCCGGTCGACGCGCCCGCGTCGAGGCAGCGTTTGCCCGCAATGGAGAGCCCGGCCGGTTCGAACGCGGCCAGCGCACCGAGCAGCTTGTGCGCGCCGCGGGAAGCCCACGACACCTCATCCGGTTGCGCGCGCACCAGCAGCGGGGTGCCCGCTTCGACCGCGGTCGCCGGTTTCACGGCGACCGTTCCAGCAATCAGGACGCGACCCGCGCCGATCAGCTCGACCGCGTGTTCCCGCGATCTCGCCAGTCCGCGGCGGACCAGTTCGGCGTCCACGCGTGCGCGTCTGGCCACCTCAGATCTTGTCCACCGTGGCCAAGGCCTGCACGAGCACGTCGTGGGCCTGCTCGAG
The DNA here is from genome assembly GCF_043197455.1 of Nocardia sp. NPDC049149. Classification (NCBI taxonomy): domain Bacteria; kingdom Bacillati; phylum Actinomycetota; class Actinomycetes; order Mycobacteriales; family Nocardiaceae; genus Nocardia; species Nocardia sp. NPDC049149. The sequence continues at coordinate 4,897 of NZ_JBICTD010000014.1, read as the reverse complement.
GATGCGGGCCCGGCGGGTGATGTCGGCGCCTGCTTCGGCATCGCCGGTGTGCGCTGGGCCGCCCGGCCAGTTGGTGCGGGTGGCGAGTTCGCTGAGCAGACCGTCGATCTCGCTGCGGATGCGCTCCGGGTCGGCCGGCTCCGGACGCCCTGGCGCGCCCGGCAGATGCTGGCCGGGCAGCGGAACCCCTGGACGAGGCTCGTTCGCGGCTGCCTGGTGCATTCCGGGGCCGGTTGGGCGGGGCATGGGAGTAGTCATCGTGGCGTCAACGCTATCGGATTTCCGATGCGGACGCCCGCACCCTTACGGCTCTGCCTTGGTTGCGTCGCAACCGGTCGGCCAGGTCTGCGACATCGTTGCCGGGCTCGGCGGGGACCGGCGGATGATTCAGTGCGTCCAGCGAGTCGGCCACGTAGGTCGGAATGGACTCGGCGCTCGCACCTTTCAGCTCGTCGAGGGTGCTCACGCCGGTCAACACCAGCAGCGATTCCAGGCCGACGGTGTTCGCGCCCTCGATGTCGGTGTCGAGCCGGTCGCCGACCACCAGCGCACTGCGGGTGCCCGCGCGGACGAGGGCGTCTTCGAGCAGCGGTGCGTAGGGCTTGCCCGCCACGATCGGTTCCCGCTCGGACGCCGTGCGCAACGCCGCAACCATCGAGCCGTTACCCGGCGCGAGGCCGCGTTCGTTCGGCAAAGTCTTGTCCGTGTTTGCCGCGACCCACAGTGCGTCCTTGCGCAGCGCATAGGCGGCTTCGGCGAGATCGGCCCAGCAGGTCTGGGGCGAATGTCCTTGCACCACAGCGGCAGGCACATCGCCGTCGAAGCGGCGCACCGGGCGCAAGCCGACCGCGGTGACCTCGGCGGCCAGGTCATCGGTGCCGACCACCAGGACGGTCGCGCCGGTCTCCAGCCGCTCGGCCAGCAGTCGAGCCGCCGCCTGCGCGCTCGTCACGACCGTATCGACGGTCGCGGGAAAGCCGAGTTCCACCAGATGCGCGGCCACCGTCTCCGGACTGCGGCTGGCATTGTTCGTGACGTACATCAGCCGCTGCTCCACCCCGGCCAACGCCTCCGGCGCACCCTCGATCACCGCATGCCCGCGATACAGGGTGCCGTCCAGATCAAGCAGCAAGGCTTCGTAGCGATCTCGTAGCCGCTTCACACCACTCTCCGTGTCACCGATCGGCGCCGTGCCGAACCTTCCGTCCATCGCCGTTCGGATCGCACCGTCGGCTCAGGACATCCGAACACTACGCCAGCGGACCGACAGGAATCGCACGGCGTCAACCGGCTCCCGCCCTACCGCGCCAACTGGACCATTCCAGTTAGGAACGTTCCAGTTCTGCTTTCGTAATCTGTTACAGGACAACACTTCCTGTCACCACCCTTCGCGATTTCTTGTACCAACGTCCAGCTCCACAGAGGTTCGCGCGACACCCGCCACGGCGTGTCCAAAGCCACGCCGAGCAAACATGATCAATCAACAACCCTCGAACGAATTTTCGATTTTCGTGCGTACGGTGGCGCCCATGGTCAGCTCCCAACACGAGGCGATGCACCGCCTCTTCCAGCACGACCCGGGCACCTTCGCCCGCGCTTTTCGCGCCCTCCACCTCCCCTTCCCCGACCCGACCGAGGTGATCCTCCTATCGACCGACCTGACCGAACCCACCCCCGTCGAACGCCGAGCCGACACCATCCTCCGCATCGAAACCGCAACCGGCCCATTCCTATTGCTCGTCGAAGCACAAAGCAAAGAAGACGCAACCCGGCCGCCAGCCTGGGCCTACTACCTGTCCCACCTCTACGCGAAATACACGCTGCCGGTAGTCCTGCTCGTCGTCTGCCAAGACAAGACAACCGCCGAATGGGCAACCGGCCCACTGCGCATCGGCATGGAGCAATGGCCAAGTCTCATTGTGTGCCCGTTGATCCTCGGCCCCCACAACGTCCCGTCGATCACCGACATCGACACGGCCAAATCCGACATCCCGTTGGCCACCCTCTCCGCCATCACCCACGCCAAAGACCCCGACGTCAATGCGATACTGAGGACGCTGGCGGCCGCCCTCCGCAGCATCGGCGACCACCGCGAACACGCCATCTTCGCCGAACTCACCGAGCAAGGCCTGGCCAATAGCCCAGCTCTCAAATACTGGAGGACACTGATGACCATGGACCTCTCGTTCTTCCGCTCCGAAACGTCCAACGCATTGCGCGCCGAGGGCGGTGTCGCCACCCGCGCGAAGTGCGTCGTGGAGATTTTGGAACTCCGCGAAGTCCACGTGCCCGACGATGCCCGCGAACGCATCCTGGCCTGCCGAGACAGCGATACCCTTGACCGCTGGTTCAAGCGCCTCCTGACGATCGCCACCGTCGACGAACTGTTTATAGACCAGTCCTGAGCGTTGCTCCGTCCAACGGCCCGCAAGGCGATTTGCTCCGCAGCTCGGGCGGCCCGGATTGCGTTGCAGTAGAACGTAATCCGGGTAGGCGGTTCGGGGCCGTCTCCCTGCCACGGCGCAGCGTTCTGGTTGTCGGACCCATAGTGGCGAACGCAAACTAGCCCTCTGCTCCAGCTTTGGCTGGGGTAGAGGGCTAGCGCTAAAGGCAGGTCTGCGAGTGGGCTAGGGGTTGGGGTTGTCGCCGGTTAATTCGTCGGCGCGTTCTTCGGCGTCGGTTTCGCCGTCGAGGTCGGCGGAGGCTGCGTTGAGGAACCAGGTGAGGCCCTCGTCGGTGCGGCCTGCGGCTACCAGGGCGTCGGCGTAGGCGTAGAAGAGGCGGGCGGCGGCGGAGCCGGTGCGGGCAGGGTCCAGGTCGGAGGTTTGCAAAGTGACGACGGCCTGGTCGTACTCGCCGAGATCCATGCGGGCGCCTGCGACGACGATGCGGAGTTCGGTGGCTTCGTCGCCGCTGAGGGCACGGGCCTCGTCACTGCGGCCGAGTTCGATGGCGCGTTCGGGGCGGCCGAGACCGCGTTCGCAGTCGGCCATCACAGCGAGCAGGCCGGAGCCGCCGGACATGCGGCGGGCGGTGCGCAGCTCGGAGAGGGCCTCGGCCCATTCGCCCGCGTGATAGGCGGTGACGCCTGCGGTTTCGCGGACCACAGCGATACGGCCTGCACGTTGGCGGGCAGCGCGGGCATGGGCGAGAGCCAGGCGCGGATCGTCGTCGATGAGGCGCACAGCCATCACCAGGTGACGGGCCACGGCCTCCGCGTTCGTCTTGTCCAGGCTCAGCAGGTCGCGGCGGACCGTGGGATCCAGGTCCGCTGCCTGCACGTCATCGGGAAGGTCTGGCTCTTCCGGGCGCGCTGCGCGTCGATCCTGCGACCGATCGCCGCCGGCGCCGGTACGCGCGCCTTCACCTCCACGACGCCGATCATCCGGTCCGTCGCCGCGCGAATCGCGGCGATCGAATCCACCACGACCGCCCGAGTCGCCGCCACGCTTGAAGCCACGGTCACCCGAGTCGCTGCGGTTGAAGCCGCCGCGATCATCGGAGTCACCGGAACGATTAGAACCACCGCGATTGCTCAAGTCACCGCCACGGTTGAAACCACCGCGATCGCTCGAACCACCGCGCTGGCTGGAATCACCAGACCGGTTGAAACTGCCGCGATCACCAGAGCCGCCACGATTGAAACCACCGCGATCGCTGGAATCACCAGAGCGGTTGAAACCACCACGGTCACCGGAGCCACCGCGATTGAAGCCACCACGGCTATCGGAATCACCACCGCGGCTTGAGCCGCTACGGTCGCTCGAACCACTGCGATTGAATCCGCCGCGGTCACTCGAGCCGCCGCGATTGAAGCCACCGCGATCGCTCGAACCACCGCGCTGGCTGGAATCACCACGACCGCTGGAATCACCAGATCGGTTGAAACCACCGCGGCCACCTGAGTCACCACTGCGGTTGAAACCACCGCGGCTATCGGAATCACCAGAACGGTTGAAACCACCGCGCTCGCCGGAACCGCCACGCCCGCCAGAGTCACCACTGCGGTTGAAACCGCCGCGATCGCCGGAACCTCGGCCTGTCGAATCGCCGCCGCGGTTGTATCCGCCGCGCTCGCCGGAGCCACTGTCGCGGTTGAAACCACCGCGGGCTGAGTCGCCGCTGCGCTTGAAGCCGCCACGGCTATCGGAATCTCCGCCGCGGTTCGAGCCGCCGCGGTCGCTAGAACCGCCGCTACGGTTGAAACCACCGCGCTCGTTCGAGTCGCCGCCACGGTTGAAACCGCCGCGGCTACCTGAATCACCGCCACGGTTGAAACCACCGGAGCCGCCGCGATTGCTGTATCCGCCGCTGCCACGCGAGTCGCTGCCACGGTCGGAACCCTCGCGACGCTGGTATCCACCACGGTCATCGGAGCTACGTTGGCCGAAACCGCCGCGACCTCCGGAATCGCCGCGGCGATCGGATCCGCCACGGTCACTGGAACTTCCGCGCTGGCCGGAGCCGCTGCGGTCATCGGAGTCGTTGTTTCGCTTGAAACCACCACTGCGCTGGCTGGAATCACCGCGTTTGAAGCCGCCGCGCGGGCCGTCACCGCGGTCGGCGCGGTCCTTGGGATCGCCGCTGCCCTGGGAGGGGCGATCGGATCCCTCGCCGCGCCGGAAGGACTTCCGGTCGTCGTTCTGTTCCGACACGGTGATTCCTTTCTGAGGTCCGCAAGAGGTGGTCGGGGGCCCCACAAATTCAATCACGTGTCGTGGTGGGGGCCGACACGGCGACGTCGTCCGGGCACGGCAAGGTGCCTGAAACGACGATAGGGGACCCAGAATCTGGGTCCCCTATCGTGAATGATTGTCCGGCGGTGTCCTACTCTCCCACACCCTGTCGAGTGCAGTACCATCGGCGCAGGTGGCCTTAGCTTCCGGGTTCGGAATGG